>CAWAOV010000001.1:0-168495 GCA_963783765.1 uncultured Chloroflexia bacterium
AAAACACCCCCAGATATGGGGTTTTAACTCAGTTTTGAGCCCCAGAGAGCGGTTATTCCTTCAAAAAGCACTCCAACTGCATCATATTTGGAAAAAACCCTCTCAAGGAGGGTTTTTAGTTCCGGTTATCAGGATCTCCAGGTATCCTTCAGTACCCGGATCCAATTCTGGCTGCAGATCTTTTCCCGTTCCTGGTTGTTAAATCCTGCTTCTTCTAACAGCAGAACAAGTTTGGGGAAACCGCTGACATCTCCCAGTTTTGAAGGGATCTTGGTACCATCAAAATCCGATCCAAACGCTACGTGATCCACTCCGATCAGGTCGGTTATATATCGAATATGGTCGATGATCTTGGAGACAGGGGCGTCATTTTTGGGTCTTCTCCCGCCGTCGATATCGTTCACCGAAAAGATGATACCAACTACACCATTAGATTCCCCAACTGCTCGGAGCTGCTCATCGGTCAGGTTTCTTGACTTGGGTATGAGGGCATAAGCGGCGGTGTGAGTGGATACCAAAGGATCGGAAGATAGATTTGCGACATCCCAGAATCCTTTTTCATTGAGGTGGGCCAGGTCGATCATCACACCCATGTGATTGCATTTCTTGACCAGTCCTTTTCCCGCATCCGTTAGACCCGGACCGATATCCGGTCCAGAAGGATAAAAGAATGGAACGCCGTGTCCAAACTTATTGGGGCGGGACCAGGTGATTCCCAGGGAACGCATACCTTTATCATAGAAAAACTGAAAATTTTCAAGGTCCGGTCGGAGTGGTTCAGCGCCTTCCAGGTGTAAAACGGCAGCCATAATATTATTCTTAATACAATTATCTAACTCAGAAAGAGTGGTGGCGATCTGAAATTGCCCCAGGGCGTCTTCCTGGATTTTATATAACAGATCAATCATTTGAACAGCAGATTGATACGCGTACTCAAAATCCAGTGCTGGTGGAAGTGTGACCTTATAACCCTCATCGCTCAGAACCATGCGATCTTGGGTGGAAGGCACATTGGTTGGGTTAGATGTGTATACTGCAAAAAACCCCCCGATCATTCCAGCCTGTAAAGCCCGCGGGAAATCCAGATGACCAGGATCGGAAACCAGGAATGCTTTTGTATTCAGCGGATCTGGCATTTTAGAGATTTTGTTAAGAATGTCGTTGTGTCCGTCAAAGATTTTCATAATTGTTAAACGAAGGAAGCGGGATCCTCACAGGATCCCGCTTCCTAATCTGTAGGTTTAAAATGCTTCCGTTTCGTCATCCGTACGGTCGAATTCGATCAATTTCCCGGAGGTTGTAAAAATTGTTCGTTCGCAGATATTGGTCACCCGGTCAGCGGCTCTCTCCAGATTATGAGCAACCCAAAGATGGAATGTGGCCCGGTCTATATTTTCCCTGTCGGAGATCATCAGATCGAGCAATTCCTGATATTCCAGGTTGTAGAGCACATCAATCTGATCGTCTTCCCTGGGGATTGCCATACCTGCTTCCTCATCGAGATTGACAAAGGCCCCGATCGCGCGGTGCAGCATATCGGCTGTCATTTCAGCCATTTTCGGTATATGGACCAGCTGTCGTAAAGGTGCCTGGTCACCCAGCCGCATGGCAATTCGGGCAATGCCTTTGGCATAATCCCCGATGCGTTCCAATTCTCCTGCGATATCAATTACAGAAGAGAGCCTCCGTAAATCTGTTGCCATTGGCTGCTGGGTAGCAACAATGATCAAGGCCTGGCGTTCAATATCAAACCTCATCTCATTGATGGTCTTATCAGCTTCATAGATTGTTTTGGCATTTGCGATATCCCGTTCCTCGAGGGCGGTTACGCTGCCCAGGATAGCCTGTTCTACGATGCTGGCCAATTCTACGATCGCATCATTCAATTCCCGGATTTTGCTATCTAATGTCTCTCTTGTGTCTCTAGCCATAAAAACTCTCTCTTGACACCCGGCATGTAAATGATTGCCCGGTCTCTAAAATCTAATTCTATTAAATTAAAATAACCGATCAAATTTCGAACTAATATCCAGTATACACTATCCAAACCTGCCCTGGATGTAGTCCTGGGTCCGCTGATCCTGTGGATTAGTAAACATGATTTCTCCACGTTTCACTTCTATAAGCTCGCCCTGGAGTAGAAAGATCGCCTGATCAGCCGTTCGGGCTGCCTGTTGGACTGAGTGTGGAACAAGAATGATCGTGTAATCGCGTTTAAGATCCTGGAGGGATTCTTCCACTTTGCCGGTCGAAATCGGATCCAGTCCTGAAGTGGGTTCATCAAGCAGAATTACTTCAGGTTCAAGGGCAAGAACCCGCGCCAGGCAGAGCCGTTGCTGCTGTCCGCCGGAAAGGGCAATGGCGGGATCGTCCAAACGGTCCTTGACCTCATCCCATAAGGCTGCCTTTTTTAGACTGCTTTCAACGGCCTCAAGCAGACGGGTTTTATCCGTTTCACCTGCCACTTCGAGCCCGTAAGTTAGGTTATGTTGGATTGTTAGAGGTAAAACAACTGGTCGCGCAAACACCATTCCGACCCTTCTGCGAAGCTGGATCACGTCGATGGCTGGATCAAGAATTTCCATTTCATCAAGCAGGACACTGCCTTCCTGCAGGGATAGGTCTGTAAGGTCGTTTAAGCGATTCAATGTTCTTAATAAACTGGATTTTCCGCCTCCAGCGGGACCAAAAACCACTGAAATCTGATTTGGTGGAATATCAAAACTGATGTCTTTGAGGGGTTGAACACCGTCAGCATATTGGAGTGATAGATTTCGGATTGAGATCTTATTCATTATATTCACACTACCATTGCCGTTTAGCCCTGGCTCTGGAACGAATTGTGGTGGCGATCAAGTTCATACTGAGTACAAATACCAGCAGCACCAATGCAGTTCCGTACTGGATCTTGATTGGCATGCCTGGAACTTGCGTGGAGATCACATAGAGGTGGTAGGGAAGGGCCATGGTGGCGTCGAAGGGAGAATTAGGTAATCTGGGCAGGAAAAACGCTGCTACGGTGAACAGGATTGGAGCAGTTTCTCCTGCTGCTCTTTCCAAACCAAGGATGACACCGGTGAGAATTCCTGGCAGTGCCTGGGGCAAAACGATTTTCCTGATGGTTTGCCATTTAGTAGCGCCAACCGACATACTCACTGTCCTGAAGGCTTGTGGTACAGCCCTTAAAGCCTCCTCGGCAGTGCTGATGATCACAGGCAGGGTCATGATAGACAATGTCAGGGATCCTGCCAGAATGCTGGTTCCAAATCCCAGGAAAAGCACAAATAAACCGAGTCCAAAAAGACCGTAAACAACCGATGGAATACCGGCCAGGCTAATTATTGCGATCCGGATCAACTGTGTCGCCCTGTTATCCGGGGCATATTCAGAGAGATAGATTGCAGAGCCGATGCCTAAAGGGACTGCAAATACCGCTGTGCCCAGTGTCAGATAAAAAGTACCAATGATGGCTGGAAGAATACCGCCTTCGCGCATACCTTCCCGGGGAAATCCGGTCAAAAATTCAAGATTGATGGCCGGGATCCCAAGATAGACGATATAGATAATAACCCCGACTATAGGAATGACAGTGAGAAATGTCATCAGCGTTAGTAGGCTGAACCCCAATCGTTGTTTTTGCTGCCGGGCTGAAAGTTTCATAGTTATGAAAGAATCCGTTCCTGACTTCTCTTTTGGCGATACACAAGTGCAGAGGCAGTGACATTAACCACCAGGGAGATCAGAAACAGGATAATTCCGATCAAAAATAGAACATGATAGTGGGTGCTGTTATTGGCTACTTCTCCCATCTCTGCCGCAATCGTTGCTGTCATTGTTCTGACAGGTGAAAACAGGTCCTTAAGGCCTTTTGGCATGATAGGGGCATTACCGGTCACCATCATGACAGTCATGGTTTCGCCAATTGCCCTTCCGATGCCCAGCATGACCGCCGTAAGCACTCCAGAACGGGCTGCTGGTAAGGTGACCCGCCAGATGGTTTGCCATTCTGTTGCGCCGATGGCCAGGGAAGCATCACGGTAGGATTTTGGTACTGCATCCAGGGCGTCCTCTGCAACTGATACCACTGTTGGGATGGCGATACCACCTAACAGGATTGCGCCGGCCAAGGCTGATAATCCAGTTGGCAAATCCAACCAGATCCTTAGATAGGGGGATAATATCAACATGCCCAGGAATCCAAGAACAACGGATGGCAAACCACCCAGGATTTCCACGAGAGGTTTTAATGTTTCACGCAGCCATCTGGGAGCGATCTCTGATAGATAGATCGCTGTTCCAACCCCAAATGGCAGGGCAATTAACGTTGCGCCAACTGTGATGATCAAAGATCCGCCGATCAGAGGCAGAACACCATAATAATCTTCGATTGGATACCAGCGGGATGAAAACAGATTGGATAACTCAACTTCCTTCAGGGCTGGAATACTCTCCAGCAGAAGGAACAGGAAGATCAATCCCACAAATAGAATAGCTGAATACCCCGCAGCATTGATTATTGCGGTGATTAGAAACTCACGATTTGGCGGACGTTTATTAGAGGTCATATTATTGTATGATTGGTACAAATCCAAGTTCAGTAACAATTTCCTGTGCAACGGGAGATAGGATCCACTCAAGGTATTCTTTGATTGCCCCTTCAGGATCTCCGTTTGTGTACATGTATAGGTCGCGGGCAATGGGGTATAAACCACTGTTAACAGAATCCGCAGATGGGAAAATGAAATCATGCTCAGCCGAGCTGGCTACACCGATCACTTTCATTTCATCAGTCACGTAACCGAGGCCATCATAGCCAATGGCATTTGGATTTTGCCTGATCTCGGCGCCAATCCCTTCAGAGGAGGGCAGCAGCAGGGTATTCTGCGCAAAGAGGGTTTGATTATCTTTTTCACCCAACCGGATCACTTCTTCCAGAAAATAGACATGGGTCCCGGAATTGGTCTCTCTGGATAAACGTACAATGGGACGGTCTTCACCGCCGACTTCTTTCCAATTATTGATAACACCGCTGTAAATGTCTGAAATTTGCTGGAGGGTCAAATGTTGAACAGGATTTTCCAGGTTGACGATGACGGCGATGGCATCCCTGGCAATTACAAATTCAACTGGTTCTGATCCGTTTGAGATGGCTGTTTCCCTTTCTTCCTGCTTCATTTTCCTGGAAGCGTTGGCTATGTCGACAGTGCCGTTTATCAGCGCGGCAATGCCTGTGCCTGATCCTCCTCCGGTAACTGAGATCTGAACAGATGGATTGATGATCTGGTATTCCTCCGCCCAGGCAAGAGCCAGGTTGACGATCGTATCTGATCCTTTGTTGTCAATGACGCTGATCGGTTCAGATGGATTTTCAGCTGTGGATCCCTGGCTCCTGCAGCTGGTGAGAATCAAGATGATTACCAGGAATAAAAATTGTTTTTTATTTTGCACATACAGATTATATGGTGAATGGAAGGCATATACAAGTAAATAGTATATAATTTTTCCTATGGTTGATAAACACGTTACATTTGAAATCAAGGATCTGAATTTCTATTACGGTACATCTCGCGCTCTCAGCGGGATAAATATGGATATCCTGTTCCGGCGAGTGACTGCATTGATCGGGCCCTCCGGCTGCGGAAAATCAACTTTCTTGCGCTGTTTAAACAGAATGAACGACACCATATCCGGCACCCGGCTCGAAGGCGAAGTGCTGCTGGATGGGAAAGACATTTACGGAGAAGATCAGGATCTCGCCGATCTGCGCCAGAGGGTTGGGATGGTATTCCAAAAACCTAATCCTTTCCCAAAATCCATCTATGATAATGTTGCATATGGTCCCCGTGTGCTTAACCTGACCCGGGGCAAAGAAGATCTCAATCAGATAGTTGAGAAGAGCCTTAAACGGGCAGCCCTATGGGAAGACGTCAAGGATCACCTGGATGACGATGCGTTTGGATTGTCACTTGGTCAACAGCAGAGGTTATGTATCGCCCGGGTGCTGGCAGTGAAAGCTAAAGTGATCTTAATGGACGAGCCCTGTTCCGCCCTTGATCCGATCGATACCGGCAAGATCGAGGAACTGATCAGGGAACTGAGGGAACGCTATACCATTGTGATTGTTACTCATAATATGCAGCAGGCAGCTCGTGTATCGGATAATACGGGATTATTCTGGTTGGGGGAATTGATAGAATTCAATCCGACCGATAAGCTGTTCACCAATCCGGATCATGATTTAACCGAATCTTATATTACTGGCAGGATGGGGTAGACCAGGAAATCAGGATTACTGGTATCACTGAACTCTTTCGTATAGGAAAATACAGCCTTTCCACTTGGTAGATGGCTGTATTTTTAATCTTTATTGTGTCCTTAATCCAGGGCAGTAAAACTCCTGATAGCGCTTTCAAACAGCAGCAAATTCTCCGGATACAGATCAGCGGGGGTTGTGAAAACCACATTCCAGCCCATCTTTTCACCAAGGATGACATAGATGACCTGTTTTCCAGGGCCAAGTTCTTGGTCCACGACATCGAGCACGACCCTTTCCATCGGATATGGGGCATCCAGGAATTCTTCGCGGGATAGGGGTTCAAAATTCGCATCTGTATCCGATAGAGCTTGATTTAGCAGGTCTTCAGTTGTTGTCTCAGGGGTAATATCTACAGAAGCCAGGATGATGGCGGATTGGGTGGTTTCTTCCACAGCGATCAAGAAATCGATCTCTGGCATTTCACCCAGATTGGGGGTTTCCATTTCAGCTGCCGGGGTGACACCCATTTCTTCGCCTAACTCAACTGCCATATCTGTGAACCCTTCTACGAATGCTTCCATCACACCAAACATAAGTTCCATAAAAACCCCGGCAAAATCAAGCACTTCATAGGACGGTGGGATAAACATTGAAGCGGTTTGACCTTCCAATTTATTCCAGCTGGTAAGATCATCCGATTCCTGGGGGTAATTGACAGCTATCGGAGTCATGGCCAGGCCAATTTGGTAGTTCTCCGGATCCTGGGTGGGTCTCGGAGTTGGGCTGGGTGGAATAGTAGCTGAGGGTGTGAGGGTGGGGACGAGCGTCCAGGTAGGAGGCATTTCTGACATAGCTGTTGCCTTGGGCGGGAAATCAGTAGCCGATAACTGGGGCAAGGGTGCCGGGGGCTGAAGAAGGCCACAGCTGCTGCCGATCAGAACTATCAGGAAAATTATCAGCAGTATGGAATATCTTTTCATGTTTCTCATTATTGGATGATACCTCATTTACCTGACTGGTGCTCTGCCGCGGGCCAACTCAGGATGGCGCATTTTTATCATGGGGATGCCAATGCCGTAGGTAATGAACTCACCCTCAGGTGTGACTTCGATCAAGCAGGTGTCTTTCATAAATTCAGTATCTTCGGCTTTATGGCGGAAAACTGCTGTCAGTAAATTTGTTGGGGCCTGATCTCCGGGAATGACTTTTGCGGTTCCTGAAAATGTGATCGTAGCCTGGGGGATCTTCACCCAGGGAGCCACAGGTATGCGTTTGGCAACAGGGATGGTCATGGATACGGAGGGATTGTTTTTTATATGGCGAGCTTTCCAGGTTTGAAGGCCTGTACCGATATAAAGTTTTTTGTCCTTGACGATATAAACAATGCCCACGGTCCGGGCTTCTTTATCTTCAGTAACCATACCTAGGATTGCAAAGAGTTCCATATTAATTCTTTCCCAAACGTTTTCTGTGGTGGCAGGGTTAGTCATTGGTTCTATCCTCCTAAACTAGGTTTTTGTATTGAGAATGATAACACGGGGAGTTGTTGATTTAACGTGAACCGGGAGGTGTACAACTCTTGATTGGACACCTCCCGGACTAGAGATATTTTATTTAAAGGTGATCGATCCAGAACCTTGGTCAAAAAGCATTTCAATGGTGTATTTTGCGGAATCATAATTATCAGATTCCCAGATACCGTCACCGTTGCGTTCGCCGCTGACCAGATTAAAATCACGCCCGGGATTGAAGGATCCGCTTCCAGAGTCAAGCTTCACACGGATTCCAGTATCTTCCGGGATATCGATCTGAACGCTGCCGGAGCCGCTGTCCATTTCAAATTGGAATGATTGGTCTTGCGGAAGTGCCAATTTGATAGACCCCGATCCGCTGTCTAAAAGCAGATCATCAATGATTAATTCAGACAGATCAAAATTGCAGCTGCCTGAACTGGAGTCCAGGTGAAGATCTAGAGGGATCTCGGGGGATAAGCCAATTTCCCACTCTGCGCGCTGGCTGCCCTGGAAGGGAGAAAAGCCCCAGTTATTGATCAGGCGTGTGTCGAGGTTAACATCAGCCAGGTCACCCCGGGAATCCACATCAAAGATCAGCTCACCTTGGTAGACGATGTCCCCTTCGATGAGGGTTTTTGAATTGTTCAGGGCGTATAAAGTGCCAGGTTGGCTGGACCAGTCGATAAAAATATTCGCGGATTCAAAATCATCCAGTTCGTGTTCTATGTGGGAGGTCTGCCAGGGAGATTCTTTGGTATAGCGGTTCAAGACTGGCAGCTGGTCAGCGAAAAAGACTGCCCCGGCCACAACCGCAATCAGGACCAAGACCAGGAAAGCGCTGATTATTGCGCCAAAAGCTGAGCGCTGTCCAAAGAGCACGTCAATGCCTACAGCGACCAGAATCAGCGGCCAGAAACGCCAGATCAGGTTCCAGGTGCTCCAGTCCACGATGCCCAGGTTGGAAAGCAGAAGCAGGACACCGATTGAGATCAACATGATGGGCCAGAAGAAAGATCGTGAGCGCCTTCTAACTGGTGTGATAATTTCGGGTGTATTATTTTCAGACATGGTTCAATCCTCCAAATAAAATCTTTGTTTACTTATAGATATACGGGAATTTCATTCTGAAGTTGTAAATTCTGGCAATTCATTTTTTAACTGATTCGATTTCCTCCTTTATAATACGAGAAATTAGGTAAGAACGCAGCTCATGAAAAGTATTTCAGGAGGGATCATGGCAGAGAAATCAGGAGCCCAGATCAGCAAAAAAGCTTTTGTCCAATCCGTGATCATCCTGTTTGTGATCATGATGATCGCCGGTTTGTTAACCAGGGTCATACCTGCTGGAACATTCCAGCGGATGAGTGATGCTGGCCGGGAGCTGATCAACCCTGACAGCTTCCAATTCACTGAAAGGCCGGATTATCAGATCTGGCGCTGGTTCACCGCTCCTGTGGAAGTACTCTGGGGAGAGGACAGCCTGCTGGTGATTGTGATCTGCCTTTTTATCCTGATGGTGGGCGGTGCCTTTGCTGTGCTTGATAAAAGCGGCATCCTCAAAGCCGGCCTGGGCCGGATCGTGGCCCGTTTTGGTGGTCAAAAATATACCCTCCTGTTATTGATCTCCCTGTTTTTCATGGTCCTGGGCGCCTTTTTTGGCATCTTTGAGGAGGTTGTCCCTCTGGTCCCCCTGGTTTTATCACTTTCCTATTATCTGGGATGGGATGCCCTGGTAGGACTGGGCATGAGCATCCTGGCAACGAACCTGGGATTTTCAGCCGCTATCACCAATCCCTTTACTATAGGTGTTGCCCAGGAATTGGCCGGACTGCCGCTTTTCTCCGGCAGCTGGTTCCGGATCCCGATCTTCATCGCCATTTATGCTGCCCTGGCCTTTTTTTTAGTGCGGTACGCAAAAAAGATTGAACATAATCCAGAAGCCTCTCTGGTCTATGACGAAGAAAAAGCCAGCCAGGAAAAATACAAACCATTTGATCTAGCAGATGATAAAGAACTTTCCCCGGTTATGAAAAAAGCCACGATCTGGTTTTTCTGTGTTGTGGTTTTGATCATGGCAGTTTTGTTTGGCGCTCCTTTTATCTCTTTCCTTTCCGATTATGCTTTACCGCTTGTGGGTCTCTTATTCCTGGTTGGCGGAGTCGGGGCCGGGTTGATGGCCAGCGCTGATAAAAAAGAGGTTTGGAAAGCTTTGGGTGAAGGAATGGGCGGTATTGCTCCCGGCATCCTGCTGATCCTGATGGCAGTGAGCATCAAACATATCGTGGTTTCTGGTGGGATCATGGACACAATACTTTTCAAGGCTTCCAGTCTCTTCCAGGGCGCCAATCCCTTTATATCGGCTGTTTTGATCTACCTGCTGGCACTGTTGATCGAATTTTTTGTGGCGTCAGGTTCCGCCAAAGCCTTTTTGATGATGCCCATTCTTCTACCGCTGGCGGACCTGGTGGGGGTCACCCGTCAGGTCACCGTCACAGCCTATTGTTTCGGTGACGGATTTTCAAATATGATCTACCCAACCAATGCGGTATTGTTGATCGTCCTGGGACTTACGGTAGTGGGGTATCCAAAATGGTTGCGCTGGACCCTGCCGCTGTGGGGAATGATCGTTTTGATCACTTTGGCATTCCTGGCATTGGGTGTGGCGATCGGATATGGGCCATTCTAATCTCAAAATTATTTAGGATAACCAATGAGTACTCTACCATCGATCCATTTCCCGACTTCCTACCAGGAGTCCAGAGCATATTTTTATGAGCAGCTGGCGAAAATCAGGCAAAAATGGTCTTCCGCGACCCTTGACCGTCATTTTATTTCTGAAGTGGATGATCTTTCTATAGACTGGATCTCAGCAGAACCAGAGGACCGGAAAGATAAATTGATCCTGATCACAACTGGACTTCATGGGGTCGAGGGGTTTGTAGGCATTGCGATGCTGGATTTATTCCTCAAGGAATTCCTGCCGTTAATCAACCCCGAAAAAACAGGACTTATTCTGGTGCACACACTCAATCCCTGGGGTATGGCGAATTACAGGCGATTTAATCAGAATAATGTGGATCTGAATCGGAATTTCATGACAGATCCAAATGATTTTGATGTAGTTTTTAATCAGAATTATCTAAAGCTGGATCGGATCCTAAATCCACAGCGCCCGCTCAGACCGTTTTGGCAGGAGGATCCAACATTTATCCTTAAGGTCATTTCCAATCTTGCCAGATACGGGATCCAAAGTTTGAGAGAAGCAGTCATGTTCGGTCAGCAGAGCAACTCAGCAGGTTTGTATTTCTCAGGGCGAGAATATCAAAAAGAGACTCTCTGGGTCCGGGATCTGATCGGCAAGATTTTTTCCAGTTACAAAGAGGTCATGCATCTGGATATGCATACCGGGTATGGACCAAGTGAACAAATGAGCCTGGTGGCTGCTCCCTCTGAAACCAGGAGTTCTGGGCAGTTGATGGATGAGTTCAATTATCCCCTGGTGGTAAAAGCTGATCCAGATGAATTTTACAGCATGCAGGGGGATATGATCGATTGGATCTATCAATATCAACAGACTGCCTATTCAGAAGTAAAGTATTTTGGAGCAGCCTGCGAATTTGGCACCTACGGTGATGGGATCTTGATGGAAACCAAAAGCTTAAGGACGATGATCTATATCAACCAGGCTGATCAGCAAGGTACGATATCACCGGAAGTTGAGTCCCGGATCCAGGCTGAATTTGTGGAGATGTATTTCCCGAAGTCACCTGCCTGGCGTGAAAAAGCCCTGGCTGACTGCCGCCAGGCATTTTCCGGTGTTCTGTCTGCAGAAGGATATATTGTTAAAGGATTTTAGATTATTGAGGATTAAAGGATCCCGTGATTCTTGAACCAACTCAGGCTGTCCCGCACGGTTTCCTCAAGGAACCTCGATTTTAATGCCAATTCTTTTTCAGCTTTTTCGATGTTGTAACCCTGCCAGTGTTTATAAGCTCTGACATGATCTGAGGCAAAAGGAACAAACGGCAGCTTATCTCCCGCTTTGATATAGGCATCCATTAACCAAGTTGGTAGCGTTAATAAGGGCGGTTTTACATTTGCGATATCAGCAAAGATGGCTGCGGCCTCTGCAACGGTGTAATTGCTTCCTCCCAAAATATAACGCTGGCCCCTTTTTCCGATCCTGGCTGCGTTGATGTGGGCCTCTGCTGCATCACGAACGTCTACAACATTCAGCATACCAGGTGGAATGAATTTTCCCTTGCCCTGGGCGATCATCACCAGGATCTGCCCGGTACTGAGGTGCACATCCCCGGGACCGAGGACCAAAGTGGGGTTAAGGATCACAATATCATAACCGACACCGGATGCTTCCAGGGCCAGGTTCTCCATGGCCGCTTTCATTTCGTGATAGCTGTTGTCCGGCATGCTTCCCTGGATATAAAAATCACGTTCATCAGCCAGGCGGTTTTCGTTTTCTGGAGGTAAACCGATGGTTGTTAGGCTGCTGGTATAGATCAATCGTTTAACATGCGCTTCACGTGTAGCCCGGATCACGTTTTTCATTTGCGCTGCAGCCGTTTGTACACGGTTGTTTACAAGTGCTGGATTTCCATCCTCGGGATAACTGGCAGCAGCGTGAAATACATAATCCATACCTGACATGGCTTGTACAAGCGAGGGATAATCTTCCAGGCTGCCGTTAAACCATTTAATATCCAGGTCCTGTAAATGGCCTCTGCTCTCAGGATTTCTCCGGAAACCATGAACACGCCAGCCGACAGCATGGGCTTTTTTAGCGATATGACCACCGATAAACCCGGCAGCGCCGAGTACGAGGATATCATACATAACTCAGGTTCCTTTGATGCGTTTGGTGGGTCCGCTCTGGATCAGTTCTATTTCATCGGGATAATCCAGCAGCTCGGTTGCTTCATCGACTGTAAGCCAGCGGACCTCATCCACTTCGCCGTTCATTTTCTCGGGATCTATGGATTTGACTTCCATGTGCCAGAAAAGGACAACCTTGGGTTTTCCGTCCAACAGGTATGAGATGCTGCCAGCAAACTTTTTAACTTTACTGACACATCCTGTTTCTTCAAGCACTTCGCGAAGAGCTGCTTTTTTCCAGCTTTCGCCCGGATCCACTTTCCCTTTTGGGAGAGACCAGTCGTTATGTTTGTGACGGTGTACAACAGCGATTTTTTTCTCGGAATCTTCTTCTATCCATACTATTCCCCCGGCGGCCTGAATGACAGATTTGTTTTTTTTCACTGATGGTAATCTCCAGATAATTTCTGATCAAACCTGGTTAATTTTATCACAGGCGCATGAACACCCAAGTTTGCATGAAAGGCTTTGATTTTGAGGCAAACGTTTTTTGCGGGTTATTCACATCCAGGGCCGGGCTGATTTCTGGTTTCTCTGGATGACAATTTTTTGTTTGATTGGGGAGAAATATTGGCGAATAGCTCTGAGAGAGATCTGATAGTCGCCGCTGGAGCTCCACTCCAAAATATGAATCAATTCTTCTAATCCCTCTTGCATTCCCAGTCCTGATGGGACGCCAAAGCGGTATGTTAAAAGAAACGGATTGTCTGTTTTAAGATAATCCAGGATCGAGCTAACACCTGCAATCAGCAGGTTTATTGGAGGGTCGGTATTTAGTTCCTTTAAAGCCCCAACTGGAAGTCCAAGATTTATGAGAAAGATATCCAACAGGTGAGGCATCAGGAAAAATTTTCCTAAATCGGCTTTGTGATTTAGAGAAAGTGCAGCTGGAAGCTCAACCGGGTTATCCAAATTGTCTTTTATCAGGATTTCCAAATCAAAACTCTCTTCGGAAATTTCGTCATGATGGGGAGCTTCCTCAATGGGTACAAGCTTATAAACGATATCCATGATTTGAGCAGCATGTTCCTTGAAGAAAACTTTCTTAGCTTTTCCAGGAGGAATGGATGCCGGGGGAAGTATATTGCCAATATACATTTTCAAATATGGGCGTTTTAATTTTATACCGGCCCCCATCGCTCCGGCAGTATCATTAAAACCAATTGGCAGGATTGGCGCTCCCGATCGATAACTCAACCAGGATATGCCAGGCTGGGCGGGTTGTTTTCCAACGTCCCAAACACCACCTTCAGGGAATAATCCTACCATCCCTGCTTGTTGCAGAACATCCAATGCTTTTTGTAATGCTCCTCGATCATAAAATCCCCGTTTAATCGGTATAGATCCGTATATAAAATTGATGATATCCGTGATTTTTTCGACTGGCATGTCGGCGGCACTAAGCATTTCGATTTGGCGGGGAGCAAAAGCGTTAAGGAGGACAACTTCCATTGCCCCGGTGTGATTACCTACTATCAAAAGTGGGCCATTTGTGGGGAAATTTCCAATCCCTTCAACCTCAATCCGGAATAATATCCTCAGCAAGGTTCTAAACACACCCTTGCATATAAAACGTAAGATCCTTCTTCGGGGATAATTCAGGGTTGTCTTCTCTTCTGACATCGTTATTCTGGGTCCTGTTTCGAAAGGGCCGCTGCAGCATCCCGATCGATATACCAGGAAAGAAATCCTTGTTTTGGATCGATCAGCTGTGCCGGATAAATTTCTGGGTTAAATTGTCCTTCTAATACCTGTTTTAGTGGGGTAGTTTTATCCTTGCCTGCCACCAAAAAAAGGATATTTTTGGCAGCATTAATCAAATGGTGAGTGAAGGTGATCCGCCAGGTATCCAGTTGAGGAACCCAGTTGGCAGCTACCAGCTGTCTAGGATTTGATCGATCACTGTTTACCAGGTCGGTTTTTGGGAATAACGATGCTGTATGACCATCGTTTCCCATGCCAAGCAGTACCAGATCAAAACGAGGAGGGGAATGCTGAAACCAGGAAGATATCTCTTCCTGATATTTTCTGGCAGCTTCTGCAGGGGGCAGCTCGCCCTGGATGCGGTGTATATTCTCGGGTGGGATTGGTCTGAGTTTAAGAAGGAATTGATTGGCCTGTTTGAAGTTGCTGTCAGGGTGATCCGGTGGTACAGGGCGTTCATCTCCCCAGAAGAAATGGATCTTATCCCAGGCTAGCTGATCCGCTGGATTATCCGCCAAAGATTTATATAATGGTAAAGGGGTGCTTCCTCCAGATAAAACCACTGAAAAATGGCCTTGATCCTTGATGGCTGTAGAAGCAGTTGAGATGAACTGATCAGCTGCAGCTTGGATTAATTCATTCAGGGTTTGAAAGATTTGAATATTTTTCATTAGGATCTGCAATCAGCATAAACGGGTTCTGTATAAGTATACCTGATGGATGCAAATTCATCCTTTTAACTAAAAATCCGGCACCTTTTGGCTGTGATATACTTTCAAAAGATGAGTAACCTATTTGAGTTGATGGTGTTATGAGTAGTATAACTGGAACTGATCAGGAACAGATTCCTGAAAGCGAATTGATCTCCCTCGCTTGTAATGGAGATGCAGATGCTTTTGGAGCGCTTTATAAGAAGTATATTGATCAGATTTATAACTATATATACTTCAGGACCAGTAATACTAAAGATGCAGAAGACATCTGCTCCCGGGTTTTTATGAGAGCGCTGCGTCATATAGAAAGGTATGAGGATCGCGGATATCCATTTTCAGCCTGGCTGTACCGAATAGCACATAATTTAGTTGTAAATTGGTACAGGGACAGAGAACGGTCGGATGAGATCTCTTTGGCAGATCAGTATCCTCCTCCCACGATGGATGGAGAGGTGGAGGATCGGATCGAACAGGAGAATGAAAATGAAAGATTGATGGCAATTATTCAAGGATTGCCGGATGATCGAAAGGAATTATTGATCCTGAAACATGTGGAAGGAATGACCAATACAGAGATCGGTCAGATAATGGACCGGACAGAAGGAGCAATCAAGGCGCTTTATCATCGAACCCTGGAATCACTCAGGGATGATTACGGACTTTGAGATCAAAGGTACCTATGCTGAAAATTGTGATGGATAGCGCTGGTGACCTGCCAGCAGAATGGATCAGCCAATATGAGATTGATGTGATTCCGATCAATGTCCATATGGGAAACGAAGTTTTCCTGGAGGACGTGGATTTGACTATCGGTCAATTTTACAGCTGGGTCAGGGAAACAGGCAAGGTGCCAAAAACCTCCCAGCCATCACCGCAGCAGTATATTGATTTTTACAGGCAGATTGCACAACCGGGAGATGTGGTTTTATCTATACACCTGACAAGCAAATTATCTGGCACATATGAATTTGCTGTACTGGCAATCCGGGAATTGGAGAAGGATGATTTTAAGGTGATCCCATTTGATACCTTATCAGGAACTGGTATCCAGGGTTATATGTGCCGCGAAGCACGGGAAATGGACCGCCGGGGAGATTCGGTTGATCAGATCCTGGAACGACTGGAACAGATCAGAGAGAATACCCAGGTGATCTTCACTGTGGATTCTCTGAGTTTTGCCCAAAAAAGCGGCCGGGTTCAGATGCTGGAATCAATTCTGGCATCGATCCTGAATATCAAGCCGATCATTACCTTAAAAGAAGGCACCCTGGCAGTTGCCGACAAGGTTCGAACCCGGAAAGCTTCCCTGGAATATATTATTCAGGAGATGTCTGGACGGATGGGAGAAAAATTAATCAATGCTGCTGTTATCCATGCCAATGACCTGGCTACAGCACTTGAACTCTCGGAGAAAATTGAAAGCATTTTGAATATAAAGAATATGTTTGTTGAAGAACTATCTGTAGCTATAGCGACACATCTTGGCCCCGGGACGGTTGGGATCGTTGCTTATCCAGTAGAAGAAGGCGTGAGTTAAGAATGGAGAAAGGTATGAAAATGACAAGGGATTTAATAAAAATCGAAAGCCGTCTGAAGCAAGTTCTAAAACCTGTCACGCCAGACATGGATTTTGTGACCGGGCTGCGCAGCAAGCTGGATGAGGAAATGATAAAAAGGACAAAGGCCAAGAAGGTCCAAACCGGATTATTGGTGGCAGGCGGGATTGTCAGTCTGGCAGTGATGGTAGTCACCATCATCCGCTCTTTGACAACCTGGCCTGAGAAGGTTAAGGCCATTTCCAAGAATTTCCCAAAACTCCGGAAACGTCAGCAAGCAGCCTCAGTCTAGCAGCTTGTTTGTCATCAGGAGTAAATAAATGGGAAACGGCATCGTTATTTGGTGCCGTTTCTTTTATTAATAGAATATTGATATTGAATTAAAACGGTGTTATCTGAAATTTTCCCTCTCTAAATCATGCTACAATTTTTTTATGAAAGAAGCCTATTACCAACCGAATACCCTTCAATCACTTTCTGAAGAGTGGCTGGCGAATTACAGCAGACCAAAAAAGACACTGCGCCAGCCCTTTAAGATCCAGGAAGCAGCCCTCTTGATCCTGGATATGCAAAGATTTTTTTTGGATGAGAAATCCCATGCCTGTGTTCCAAGTGCAGCTGTGATCATCCCCGGATTGAATGCAGCAGCAAATTATTTTCGAAATGCCGGCCGACCAGTGATCGCAACTCAGCATACGAACACGCTGGAAAATGCCGGGATGATGGCTTCCTGGTGGTCAGAGTTGATCCTTGAGGATCATCCCCTTGTGGGACTTGCTCCAGAGCTGGATGTTCAACCCAATGAACTTCTACAGAAATCCCAGTATGATGCTTTTTTTAAATCCGAGCTGGAAGCAAAGCTCAAAGGGAAGAGAGTCAAACAGGTAGTGATTGGGGGAGTGATGACCCATTTATGCTGTGAGATGACCTCTCGGTCTGCTTTTATCCGAGGATTTGAGGTATATTTTCTGGTGGATGGCACAGCGACATATAACAGGGAATATCACCAGGCTGCGCTCCTAAATTTGGCCCACGGAACGGCAGTATTAACATCTATCAATCAGATAATCAAAGGATGAACGCCAGCCAGATGGACATCTATCATGAGTTAGAAGCTATCCGTGAGGCAGGTTACGAAGTGATCATCAGCATCGGAGAACAAGAAGAAAACAGGATAGGGTCAAATTGTGGGCAGTATGTCCAGAAGCACCTCCTGGAAAGTGGTGGTTTGATGGAAGGATATACGTACCAGGTTACCCATCCAGTCTCCAATCCTGAATAAAGCTCACTCCTGGAGGAGTGCCAAAATGAGAGATCTACTTGATCAAATCGAGATTTGGTTAAATAATGGCCAATCAGTCGCCCTGGCAACAGTGATAAAAACCTGGGGCTCTTCACCGCGCCCAGCTGGTGCGGGAATGGCAGTTTCTGATGCCAGTGAAATAGCAGGTTCAGTAAGCGGTGGATGTGTTGAAGCAGCAGTCATTGAGACTGCGCTGCAGGTTCTGGAGACCGGAATACCTGAAAGACTTCATTTTGGCGTGGGTGATGACCAGGCTTGGGATGTTGGCCTATCCTGCGGTGGGGAGATTGATGTTTATATTCGTAATTTTGATCATGATGATCTTGAAATTTGGAAAACTGCTCTTTCCAGATCTGGGACAGTGTGTATGGCCCTCGTTGTGGAAGGGGAGGATCCTTACCTCGGGAAAGATCTGCTGATTGAATCCAGCGACGAGGATGACTCTGATAATAAAGAATTAATTTCGTTAATAAGGGATATCGCTTTTAATAACCAGGTTACTGGTATCTACCAAATAGAATCTCCTGTATTAAAAGTAGTCTTTTGCCATCTGATCAAACCGGCTCCTGAATTGATACTCGTTGGTGGAGCTCATATTGCTATCCCGCTGGCATCCCTGGCCAAATCAGTCGGGTTTGAAGTTATTGTTATTGATCCGCGCAGATTGTTCAGCACAAAGGATCGTTTTCCGGATATAAAGCTGCTTTTATCTGAATGGCCGGAGCAAGCATTCCAGAAGGTCAACATCACAGAGTCTTCGGCGATCGTGATGTTAACCCATGATCCAAAGATTGATGACCCAGCCCTGAAAATATCGCTCGACTCGAGTGCGTTTTATGTCGGGGCATTAGGCAGTCGAAAAACCCATCAAAAAAGGATCAATCGGCTCCAGGCTGCTGGCATGGACCAATCTAAACTAGGGCGGATACATGCCCCGGTGGGACTTGACCTCGGAGGTAAAACACCGCCAGAGATCGCGCTAGGGATTATGGCGGAAATCCTCCAGGTTTGGTATGGCAGGAAAAAAATTGATGGTTGATGTGACGCTGGCTCTGGGCGGCGGGGGGTCAAAAGGATACGCCCATCTGGGTGTAATCAGGGCCCTGGAAAAGAGAGGTTTCCGGATCCGGGGAATAGCTGGCACAAGCGCCGGGGGTATGGCAGGCGCGATCTATGCTGCCGGTTTTACTCCCGATGAGATAATTGACAGGATCGCCCACCTGAGGCAGGAGAACCTGTATGGATTTGGCAGGGGGCCGGGTTTGCTGGGTACCAAGGGTATTGAACAGATAATAGATCAATTTCTGGAAGGGAAGACTTTTTCTGATCTGAAAATTCCCTGTGCCCTGGTAGCCGTTGATCTTATTAATATGAATGAGATCATTATCCGGGAAGGTAAAGTGATAGATGCTGTAATGGCCACGATTGCTATCCCGGGGGTATTCCCTCCCAGAGAATTGGATGATTATCTGCTGGTGGATGGAATGGTATTGAATCCAGTCCCGGTAGAGGTATCTAGATCGCTTGCCCCGTCTTTGCCGGTGATTGCGGTCTCCCTAACTCCTGAACCGGAGCGCTGGAAGAAAGCCTCACCCTGGGATACAACACCAGCAAATCCTCTGTTAAGATCAATCTCTAAACTTCGGGTTGCCAAAGCCTTTGATGTCTATCTGCGATCAATGGATATGACTATTCATATGTTAGGCGAAAAACGGATTGAGATGGAGAATCCAGCCATTCTCATTCGGCCGGATGTTGGACATATTGGATCACTTGATCGTGTGAACATACCTGAGGTTGCTCAGCTAGGTGATCTGGCTGTCGAACTTGTTGAGGATGAATTGAAATTGATCAAGAGGCGGCGGCGCTGGTTCAGCCGATGATTTCCTTTTTTTGACCTTTTATTATCT
The DNA here is from genome assembly GCA_963783765.1 of uncultured Chloroflexia bacterium. Classification (GTDB taxonomy): domain Bacteria; phylum Chloroflexota; class Anaerolineae; order Anaerolineales; family UBA11858; genus B10-G9. The sequence goes on from CAWAOV010000001.1 coordinate 19,847, forward strand.
CGATAAAAATTTCCGGAAAAACAGAGTTGATTCAACAGGGTTGGGTTAATCCAATCCTCTGGTATCTGATAAAAAATTAATTATCCATACCAGAGAATGGAATGCTTTTTTCCCGCTCAAGCCTGTTAGTTGTTTAAGGTAGAATTACACTAATTATCCAGATTTGGATTCTAAATTTTCCTTTCATAATATGAAGATAACTGAACTTCGACTGAGATACAGGATCCTCCCATACCTGATACCGATTCTTTTTTTCATCCAGTTGGTATCCCCTCGTAAGGGTTGGATGATTATGCTCGTTGGTCTGGCGACAATGTTATTTGTCAGCTATTCCTGGGCAGTTTCCCTGAGAGAAAATCTAACCATGACACGTGAAATGAGGTTTGGTTGGTCGCAAGTTGGGGATCATCTTCAGGAAAGATTTAACCTCGATAACGCTAGCTGGGCACCCGCCATTTGGATCTATCTGGAGGACCATTCTGATCTTGCGGGATATGGTGGAAGTCGGATCACCAGGATTGGTGGAAATGCTCACAGGCGTTGGTTTGAGCGAGGTTTTTGTGAACGAAGGGGGTTATATACAATTGGCCCAACCAGCCTTCATACGGGTGACCCTCTCGGTATATTTGAAGTGAAAATTGAATATCCGGCAACAAGCAATATGATGGTCATGCCTCCAATCGTAAATTTACCTGATATCCAGATCGCAGCCGGCGGCAAGATTGGAGAAGGTATTAACACCGTAAAAACTTGGGATCATACAGTAACTGCCTCCGGTGTTCGGGAATACAACCCCGGTGACAGTATGAGGTATATACACTGGCCGACTTCTGCCCGCCGGAATGAGCTCTTTGTAAGGACATTTGACAGCACACCGACCAGTGACCAGTGGATCTTCATGGATATGTTCAATGGAGTTAATGCAGGGGAAGGTGAGGATGCTTCTGAAGAACACGGCATCATCCTGGCGGCATCCCTGATGAATTGGTCCCTGGAAAACGGACGCGCTGTAGGTTTTGGCTCTAACGGGAAGGAATTATCCTGGTATCTACCCCGGGCGGATGAGACCCAGAAGTGGACTATCTTAAGGGCCTTGGCTCTGCTTGAACTTGGCGAAGATCCACTCCACCGATTATTGGAAGCAGCCAGGCAATCTCTTAGATTTAGATCAAGCGTTATCGTTATTACAGCGGATCTTTCCGGTACTTGGCTGAATCCTTTACTGCTAATGCGGAAAAAGGGAATAACACCAAATATTTTATTGTTGGATGCTCCCGCTTTTGGGGGAAGTGGGGACCTCCAGAGTATCCAGAAGAAACTTATTTCCCTTGGAATGAATTATTTTGTGATAGGTCCGGAATATCTGGATGGGGTAGAACTACAGCTATCACCGGCAACACAAAAACGCCGGGAGGAATATAAGGAAGCTAGGAAAGTCCATTGGAGGCCGCTGATATGAAAACCCTCTGGACCTGGCTTCGGAAACGGATTCCTTTATCCGCCATCGTATACCTCACCTTGATCTACCTGATCATGCTCTTTAATCTGATGGGTGTTGAACTTGTTGTCCGGGGGACTTCAGTTGAAGTGCTGCGGGCTATGTTGGCCCTGGGAGTTTTTGTGGGTTGGCTGCTTGGGCGGACATCATACAAATTTTGGTTAGTCCTGTTAATTAGCCTGGTTTCTGGTTTTGCCTTAACCCTAATTCACATCGGTGGGATCGATACCTCGATCTGGGATTTAATTAAGATAAGCACCGGATATATCGTTAGATTGGTTTTTGGAAGAAGTACCGCTGATGCAACTGGAATAGGACTTCAACTCCAAGTCATCCAGACCCGGGCTTTGGAAATCCTCTCCAATCTTGGATTCTGGATAAATGATCTCTCAACCGGTTTTTCTGTCTATAACCAGGTAAGTACTCTTTTATCCTGGGGTTATTTGTTATTTCTCTTTTCAGCCTGGTTCTCCTGGATCACAAGAAGAAAAAATCAACCTCTTTGGGGCGTGATCCCGGCAGGAGCAATGTTAGCCATCTTGATGACTTATACGCTTGAAAAGAGGATTCTTTTAGTCCTGCTTTTAGGAGCAGGGTTGATCTTGATCGGCCTTGTCAATCATGAAGTCCACCAGCGAGAATGGAAAGAACGCAAGGTAAGAGGAGCATCCCACACCAGGGAACGAGTGATATTGGTTGTGATTGGATTTTCAGTTTATACGATGGTATTTGCTGGTTTAATGCCATCAATCAGGATCAAGGCCATTTCTGATCCAATGGAAAGGTATTTATATGGCTCAGAGGAAGGGGGTGAAGGTGGTTCTGGTCCATCTCTTGACATTGGGTCATTTAACGCTGATTTATATGCAATAGACCGGTTTGCGGGACTTCCGCGCCAAAAATTGATCGGGTCTGGTCCTGAATTAGCCAAACGAGTGGTCATGATCGTACAATTCCCGACCACTGCATTTGTGGAATCAGATCTGCCAAACGCAGCCCGGTATTGGCGCTCTTATTCGTATGATCGTTACACAGGAGTGGGTTGGCAAGCCAGCCCGACAGTTGAAGAGGAATATAGACCGGGCCAGGAAATCGCTGTTATCCAATCGGATAAGTTCGAGATCATTACCCAGGAAATCAGGCTCAGCAACTCGATTCGCGGTATTTTATATTCTGCCGGACCACCGGTAACAGTAGACCAGGATGTATTAGTCTCCTGGCGAGCGACGACCGAAGAAGATCAGAATGGAGATCAGCAGACATTATTGGTGGACGATCTATTTGCTGCCACCATAGAACACATCGTTTACCAGGTGCGATCACAGGTATCAATAGCAAGTGATCAGGAATTGCGTTTGGCAGAAGAGGAAATCCCTGAATGGATTATCAGCAGGTATTTATCCTTGCCAGAGACAGTACCGGACCGGGTCCATCTCCTGGCTCAGGATATCGTTGTAAATCAACCCACGAGATACGATCAGGCCAAAGCTATTGAAGCGTTTCTGAGATCCTATCCGTATACATTGGATCTGCCTGCTCCTCCATCAGATAGAGATGTGGCAGATTATTTTCTGTTTGATTTACAAACGGGATATTGTGATTATTATGCCACCTCCATGGTGGTACTAGCGCGGTCGGTTGGACTGCCAGCCAGGGTGGTGGTTGGGTATGTCGGGGGACAATATGAAGAGGAGACTGATAGGTACCTGGTAACAGAAGCGGATGCTCATACCTGGGTCGAAATTTATCTGGGAGAATTTGGCTGGGTCCCGTTTGAGCCTACTGCTGCCAGGGCCTTGATTGATGATGAACAGCTCATGCTTCCGCTGCCACCGGAATTAGATGAGCTTCCCCAGTCACTAGAAATAACGGAAGATAGTGAATTTCCTTGGACAGAGATCGGGCTGGGTGCACTCCTGATCTTAATCCTTGGGTTGTGGCTCTGGAACCGGGCTGATCTGACCAGGTTGCAGCACATGGATGCTACTAGTTTGGTTCTGGTTATATATCAAAGACTATACAGGCACAGCCGTTGGTTGGAGTTGGGACACCGGAAATCAGATACCCTATTTGAATTCAATCATCAATTAAAGGGCGTTTTTAATGACCTGGCGATTGCCCCTCACCGGTCACTGATGTTCAAAGACGGTATCCATGAAATCGAATTTCTTACAAGACATGCGGTAATGGCTAATTATGGAAATTTGCCAGTGGATGAGAAACACAAAGTAAAGATTCTGACTTCCTGGAAAAAGCTTCGGATTCGGATGCGTAGAGCGATATGGATCCAGGTCTGGAAATCTCTCGGATATAGGATCACTAAACTCGAGAAAGAAACTGAAGATTTGAATGATATATTAGGAGATGGAGCTGCTGATGGAAAACGTTAAAGAATTGACAACTAGTTTGGTCCAGAACATAGAAAAAGTGATCATCGGCAAACGGCGGGCAGTTCAATTGGTCGTGCTGGGTTTGATCTGCGAAGGACATGTCCTGATCGAGGATGTACCCGGTGTTGGAAAGACCATGCTGGCCAGGAGTTTGGCGCGGTCATTGGATTGCTCCTTCAACAGGATCCAGTGTACGCCGGATATGCTGCCGAGTGATATCACCGGTGTTGAAATATATGACCAATCCTCGAGTGATTTTAAATTCCTGCCGGGACCAATCCTCAATCAGATCGTTCTGGCGGACGAGATCAACAGGGCCACTCCCAAAACCCAATCAGCATTGTTGGAAGCGATGCAGGAACGCCAGGTAACAGTCAGCGGTGTAACTCATCCTATCCCAAAACCATTTATGGTATTGGCGACCCAAAACCCAATTGAGTATGAAGGCACTTTTCCATTACCTGAAGCACAGCTGGATCGTTTTATGGTTAAAGTCAGTATCGGTTATCCAAGTGTCACAGAAGAAATGTCTGTTATTGCAAATCAACAAATCACTCACCCTATCGATTCAATCAAAGCTGTCACCAACACTAAAAAGATCCTGGAAGTCCAGGAGCAGATTAAAGAGGTTTTTATCGCGGAATCAATAAAAAAATATATTGTTGAAATTGCCCAGGAGACCCGCTCAGCGGATTCGGTTTATCTGGGTGCCAGTCCCAGGGGAAGTCTGGCTCTGGCGCGGGCCAGCCAGGCCTGGGCTGCAATGTACGGACGGAGTTATGTTATCCCAGATGATGTTAAATTATTGGCTGAAGCCACCTTGGGCCACCGTGTGATCTTAAGTTCATCAGCGCGATTGCAGGAGCTGCGCACAGGAGATCTGATCCGTGAAATACTGAGATCAGTTCCAGTACCAGGAGGAGATTACAAGAGTGACTAGAGACTTAAGAGAATATACAAAAAATACCAGGACCCGATTGGTATTAGGATTTTTGATTTTGGTCTTTCTGGTGGGAGATGGTCTGATATTCCTGTTTTACGGGAAAGAATCAGGATTATTTGGACTGGTTTGTATCCTGGGTGCGTTAATACCAGTGTTATTGGTTATTATATTTCTGGGCATTGCAGACAGGGTGGTAAAGAAAAACAAGTAAAACCTTAACAAAGGATCTATCTGGTTAAATAAAAATACGGCATCCTTATGGATGCCGTATTCATTTTATACCAGTGATTGATTGAGAATCTCAATGATATCCAGTACCTCGATCTCGTCTGTTAAACCTTTGGAGCGTAAAGCATCATCAAACATGATCAAGCAGTAGGGGCAGGCAGTTGTGATTGTATCTACCTTGATATCCATGGCTTGCTGGAGACGATGTTGATTGATGCGAGTGTCTGCAGCGGTTTCCAGCCACATTGCACCTCCGCCTCCTCCGCAGCAAAAGCTGTCTTTTCTGGCAGCCTCCATTTCAAGAGGGCTGAGATTGGCTTTCTTGAGAAGATCACGTGGTTGGTCGTAAATACCGTTATATCGGCCCAGGTAACATGAGTCATGGAAGGTCAGCCTTCCCAAGTTTTGGCTGTTTGATAGCTGGAATTGGAGACCTGGCAGAAGCTCGGCCAGGAATTCCACTGCATGTTGGACTTCAAAATTACCGCCAAAAGCGGGATATTCATTTTTAAGTGTATTTAATCCATGGGGACAGAGCGTGATGATCTTTTGGAACTGGATTTCAGAGAAGGTGCCGATATTCTCCTCAGCAGCTACCTGGAAAAGATACTCATTGCCCATCCTGCGGGATGTCTCACCACAGCAACTCTCTGCATCACCCAGAACGCCATAATCGACTTGAAGTTTATTGAGTATCTCAATAAACGCCCGGGTAACTTTTTTGTTGCGATCATCAAATGCGCCAGCACATCCGACAAAATAAAGTATGTCCACCTTATCACCAGGAGAGAGGACTCTCACGTCTAACCCTTCAGCCCAACTCATCCGATTCTGTCCTGGCATACCCCAGGGATTGCCCTGACGCTCGAAATTCCTGAGAGTTTCTCCAACCGTTTGGGGCACTTCTCCTGTCATCAAGACCTGCGATCTGCGGATATCAATGACTTGTTCGGGAGGACGGATAAACGCCGGGCAGACGTCCAGACAGTGTCCGCAGGTTGTGCAGGACCAAAGGAACTCGTCTTCCAATAAATCTGTTGGAAATTCGTTTTTGCTGTCCTTCTCGGGTGTGATTAAAACTGAAGCCATATTGTCCCTGAGCATTAACAGCAGCGTCCTGGGAGAATAAACCAATCCGCTATTTGTTGCCGGGCAGACCTCTTCACAGCGTCCGCACTGTAAACAAGCATCAAATGAGAGCAGGTCAAGGGAGGAAAATTCGTTAATAGTTGAGGCGCCCAGGATTTCTGCATCCATGATGTCCTTGATTGTCTCGAGTTCACCGGCTGGTCGTTCCGATTTCATAAAGATATGGATGGGCGTGAAGATCATATGGCGCATTTTAGTGAATGGAATACTGGCAGTGATCAACAAACCCAACCCAACGTGGAAGATGAAAAGATAAGGATGGATCCCGGTTGCCTGGGAGTGGGTCAGGGCAGTATTTCTTAAGAGCGCTGCAACCCAATTGCCTATTGGTGACCAATTTGCCCAGGCGGGATTCCAGGCGAATATACGAAGTCCCTCAGTGACGAAGCCAACCAGAGGGATGAATGCTAGTAAAACCAAAGCATATATGTCATCCCACGAGTTCTTTAAATAACTTGGGCGGATGGCGAGCCTTCTGAAGAGGGCCATGATCACGCCTAACAAGATAGCAGCGCCTGCCAGATCCATGACCAGTTCGTAGCCAAAATATACTCCCTGGGAAAAAAGAGGCCAGGTAAAGGGCACAAATAATCCCATTTGCATGATCTTGATTGCGGTTCCAATAACCTGGATGAAAACACCCCAGAAGATCAGTAAATGCATAATACCCGGATAGGGTTTTTTAACAGTACGAAGTTGACCGAGCGCATATAAAAGCACATCGCCAATACGGGACCAGGGTTTAGAAATCCGCTGTTCTGTTTTGGTCATACGGATCCTCCGATGAATATTTCACCATCCGTGATCGTTAAGGAGATTTTTTCAAGCGGTGATGGAGGTGGTCCCGAGATCACACCACCTTCGTAGGGTTCAAAAAAACCTTCATGACAGGGGCAGTGGATCACCTGTTCGGCTATATCCCATTTACAGATACAGGCAAAATGAGTGCATACTGCTGAATAAGCCCGGAAGCCCTTGTCTGTGTTGATCACAATTGCCGGGTAGCGGCCGAAGGGCACTGTCAGACTTTCTCCGACGGGAATTTCATCAACTGTGCCAACCCGAACAGCTTCAGCAGGCGTCTCTTCAAGGCTGGGGGGATATAAATATGCCAGAAAAGGAGCCATTAATGCTGTGAGTCCTGTGGCGGCCAACCCCTTTTTAATCAAATTTAGAAAGTCGCGGCGTGAGATCTCGCTCATTTAACTCACCTCCCCCCAGATAGTCAGGGCAATGATAATCAGAACGGCAAATAAAGATAACCAGAAGCGGAGTTTGGTTGTTTTTGTACTTGTTTCTGGTTTTCGATCCAGGAATGGCCAGATCATGATCAGGACGATAGCCAGAACCGGCGAAGTAGCGCCAATAGTTTCGGGGATAAATCGCAGAAGCTGATACAGGGCAAGGAAATACCATTCCGGTTTGATATGGGCAGGTGTAACCATTGGATCTGCCGGATCGCCCAACCCAACGGGAACGAACAGTCCAATCACACCAATCGTTACGACCAGAATGACCACTCCCAGGGCGACTTTTGCTTCCAGAGCAACGTGATCAGGATAAAATGGAACACTCTTCTCTTGATTGTTATCAGCCATCAGCTTACTCCCATATATTCATTTTCCCGATAACCGGCTTTTATTAGAGAGGTTTCATCAACCCTTGTTTGCGGATCATGATGAAATGCAACCCCATGGCAGTGACCGTTATCAGGGGCAGGATCAGGATATGAGCCGCAAAGAATCTGCTTAACGTAAGGCTGGTGATACTCCAGCCGCCTCGCAGAAAGACGAGGGCTAAATCCCCGATAATTGGAATGCTTCCGCCAATTTCTGTACCGACTGTGGTTGCCCAATAAGCTCTTTGATCCCAGGGAAGCAGATACCCTGTGAAACCAAAGGCCAACGTCATTACCAGCAGGGATACACCGGATACCCAATTTAATTCCCTGGGGGGTTTGTAGGCGCCCATGATAAATACCCGAAGCATGTGGGCGAACGCCATAACGATCATGCCGTTGGCAGACCAGTGATGGATCATCCTGAAAGCGGATCCAAGCAGGACCTCACTTTCAATGAACTGAATGCTGGCGTAAGCTTCCAATGGAGTTGGTTTGTAATAAAAGGCCAGCATGATCCCGGTCACGCCCTGAACCAGGAATAAGAAGAAAGTCAATCCTCCCAGGCAGTACCACCAGCGCCGCTGCCAATCCGGCACGGGTTTGGCAAGGATTGGTTTCAGGAATTCAGATAATTCATACCGCTCATCAATCCAGGAAAGGATTCTGGAGGGAATCGGGACCCATTCAGCTCTGGATCTCCAAACGCTGGCGCTGCGGGCAACCCCAAAGAGCAGAAAAACCCCAGCTCCTCCGAAAATGATCCAGCGTACCAGCGGAGTCCATATATTCGTGAAATCCTCATCGACATGACATTGGATGCAAGTATCTTCCGCAGGCTCAGGAGGTGTTTGGATTGATAAACCAGTACCTCCGGGGGAAGATTGGTTTGCTGCCGTGTAGGCGTGAACACCAGCAGCAGTGGCCAATAACAATATCGCGCTGAGAGCCACAATCAGGATTGTACGGTAAATAGATTTCATAAAAACCTCGTCTGCGCTGAGTTCAGTGAGACTTAAACCGTAATTATTAAAATATATACAGGAATGAGTTTGATGTTATCCATTCAACAGGTACCCTCGGTTGAGCAGTGTCTGGATTATTGATCGCAGGAATCTCTGTTTAGAAACGTTATTCCGGATCAAAATGGTTACATCAGTAGATGATAAAAAAAATATAACATAAACTACACACAGATGCATGTGTCATTCTTCATAATGAAAACAATAAGATTTATTTTATTGGCGTATTTTCAGGGATAATTCTTCTATGATCTGTGACACAACAATCGGAATTGATTTGGCAACAGCCGGTGTGGGGATTTCACTGAAATCGAGAATATTTTCCACCTCTACCGCATAGATACTGAATTCTTGTGGAATCTGATATCCCATCTTTTCAGCAGCATCAAGGGCTGTGACCAGAGATGTATCATGGGCGGAAGTGCTGTGCTGGGTGGGGGATACTGATCGCAGGTCATCTAAGGTAAGGTGGTGGATCTTTCCAGGTGTTGTTGTCTCTTGATTAAGGTAAAAGGCATCGATCAGAACGACTCGATCGAAACCCAGTAAGGCTTCCATCAAACGCAGGCCCCCGGCGCTGGCTTCTGTGATTGTCAGCTCAGGATGGGCATCCAGGTCGATCAATGTTTCCAATACTTGAGCAACTTTTACGCCCACTCCGTCATCTGTAAGGATCGGATTGCCTAAGCCGATAATAAGTGTTTTTTTATCCATAAATAGTAAGTAACCAGCTTCCGGATAAGATTTCCTGGTCACTGGTTACTTAATTTTACTCCGATTTCTAACAACCAAATCCATCAATCAATATACTGAGATTGGGTGTCGATCAAATTACCCTCTGCGTCTTTGATTTGTACTTCTAGGGGCATTTGGCCGGGCAGCGAATGCGTCGCACAGGACATACAGGGGTCGTAATTCCTGAAAGCCATCTCGATTGTGTTGAGAAGTCCTTCATTGACTACTCCACCTTTGATCAGTCCTTCAGCTGCCTTTTTGATGGACATTGCGATCGGGGCATTGTTGTTGGTTGTCCCGACAATCAGGTTCACATCCGTCAAAATGCCATTCTCGTCAGTTTTATAGTGGTGAGTCAATGTGCCGCGGGGTGCTTCAACGCTACCAACACCTTCTGTGGGCGTGCTGGTAATGATCGGCCTTACGTTGGGATCTGTGATTTCAGGATCGTTGGCAAGCTCTTGCATGCGTTCCGCAGCGTAAAGCAGCTCAACCAATCGAGCCCAATGGGTTGCCAGGCGATGATGGACCGGTGCATAACGTCCATCGGTTTTCTTGGAACCAAGAGTCTCATAGAATCGTTCAAAATGTTCCTGGGCTTTGGGTGTAGCCATTCCATCAGCAGCATTCAGCCGGGAAAGTGGTGTGGCGCAATATACACCGCTGTCCACTCCATCCACAAATCCTTTCCACCCCACATCTTTCAAGTAGGGGAATTTCAAGTAAGACCACGGCTCAACCCTCTCTGCGATATGCTGGGCATAATCCTTCGAGGGATATTTGACTAGTTCCTTACCTTCTGGACCGGTTACCCGTATCAACCCATCGTAAAAATTGATCTTGTTATTTTCATCCACGGTACCCATGTAGTACGTCCGGTGAGTGAATGCATCCGAGACGATCAGGTCCACATATGCCTGATTAGCGAGAACGATATCATCAAAGAGTTTTAGGCTGAAGAGGGCAAAATCAATATTCTTCTGAGCGTAATCAAGAATGATCACGCGTTCCTCTTTGGTCATAGATTTGGACCAGCCTCCGGGTAGTCCAGCAACAGGATGGACACCTCGGCCGCCAAGCATTTTAATGACTTCGTGGTTTCTCTTCCGACATTCGATCACCTGGATGCCTATATCCACACCAACTTTGTGAATAACACCCAGGATGTTGCGTTCAGCAGGATTTGAATCTGGCCCCATGACAAAATCTGGGCCGCCCAGAGCATAAAAATGGACTGTATGATCTGTGACATAGAAGGAAGAATAGAAAAGCTCTCGCAGCTTTTTTACAACCGGTGCTGGTTCGACATCAAAGAGAGCATCGAGAGCTTTTGTGGCAGCCATGTGATGGGCTTCAGGGCAAACACCGCAGATTCGGTTTGTAATGCGGGGCATTTCTTCAGCTGGACGGCCGATGGAAAACTGTTCAAACCCTCGCAGTTCCGGAATTTGCAGATAGGCATTTTTGACATTGCCATCCTCGTTCAGGAAGATCTCTATTTTCCCGTGACCTTCCAATCGGGTAATGGGATCAATGGTTATCCTTTCCATTAAACAGCTCCTTTTCCATTCTTGACACGTTTAAGAATGGAGTGCGCCATGCTGAAGCGATAAAAAGTTCCCGCTGGATCGGCGATGGTGTCCACCGCTTCCTGGATCATTTCTTCCAGGACATCTTCATCCATGGATTCATCCCCCACATCGAGAACCGACGCGATCGCGGATAACATTTTTGCTCCCTGGTCTTCAACTCCATCGGGAGGTCCATAACAGCCCCGGCAGCCGATACCCACGGATGGGCATAATGCACCGCAGCCAGATCTTGTGGCAATACCCATGCAGATCAGGCCTTGTTCCAACAGGCATTGATCCGGATCCGGTTGTATTTCATAGGGGCGGTAAATTTTGCTGATAGTTTTTTCTTTTTTCTCTCTGGTGCATTCATCGCAGAGAGCAGTTGTGCCTGCGCCGATTATGGCGCCGGCTGGTGGTAAAGGACCACCTGCGGTTAGAGCAGCAACAACGATCTGCAAAACAGCCCAGATCTGGTGGGGTTCCGGTGGGCAGCCTGGAATGTAATAATCCACATCCACTACCTGATCGAGCGATTTTACAGTGTGGTAGAAGTTTGGCAGGGTCAGATCACCTTCGTCGACTTTGGTCACCAATCGGGGGAAGATCCCTTCAGGGTTTTCTATGGAAGGATTGTCGATATACACCTTGTTGAAAGTTGCTTCCTTGGTGGTCAGATTGGATAGGGCTGGGATACATCCCTCGTATGCGCAGGATCCAAACGCAACCAGAACCTTGGACTTCTTTCGCAAAAGGTGAGCCATTTCCTCGTTTTCTTCATTCCGGATGGCCCCGTTGAATAGACAGAGATCAATATAACCATCGGGATAGTTATGAACGTCTTTATACTTGAAGTCGGCAATACAGGGAAAAAAGGCGATATCAAAGACTTCGTCCACGGTCAAAATATTCTCATGGATATTGAGCACAGAGATCTCGCAGCCGCCGCAGGATGAAGCCCAGTACATGGCCAGTTTTGGTTTTCCATTATCTGTCATGTTATGCCTCCTCACCAATCATGTGGGCTACTTCATCACTCAGTACTTTCTCTCCCCAGCGTAAGGGGCCGAGAGCCCTTATCTCTTCAGTCATGCGGGTTACAGCCGCGGCGAGTACAGTGCCTTCTGAGGCGGATGCCCAAAGCAGCTGGACCCTTTCATCTTCGATCCCCCACTGCTGGAGGGTTTTTCTCAGAAGAGAAAAGCGCCGCAGTGCCTTGATATTGCCATTGACATAATGACATTCACCGGGGTGGCAGCCTGCGATCAATACACCGTCTGCTCCGCTGCGGAGGGCCTGTAAAACAAATTGAGGGTCCACTCTTCCTGAACACATCACCCGGATAGGCCGTAAATTCGGGGCATATTTGATCCGGGCTGTTCCAGCCAGGTCGGCTGCTCTGTAAGAGCACCAGTTGCATAAAAAACCTACGATCACAGGTTCAAATTGTTCACTCATATTACCTCCTGCTTTGCGGATACTTCTTCCTTTACGTCCCAGAGAATCCCGTTCAATTCGGCGTAGACCTGGGTGTTGGTAAAGTGAGCGCCATCGATCACGCTGGAAGGACAGGCCGCTACACAGGTACCGCAGCCCTGACAGAGAGCTGTTACCACTCTTGATACTTCTTTCTCGGCATCAAATTCAATTGCGCCATAGGGACAGAGCGTATTGCAGATCCGGCAGCCGGAACATTCGTCCTCCCGAATACTTGCCCTGACAGGTTCCATCATTACTGTTCCCTGGCTGATCAATTTAGAGACTTGTGAAGCAGCGGCTCCAGCCTGGGCGACTGTATCAGGGATATCTTTGGGTCCCTGGCAGGCGCCGGCGATGAATACACCGTCAGTCATCGTAGCGACAGGAGCGAGTTTTGGATGTCTTTCATTGAAAAAGCCATCATAATCGCAACCCATTTTGAAAAGTTTAGATACATCTTCCGCGTCATGGCGGGATTGGATACCAGCACTCAGGATGACCATATCAACGGCATTGCGTTGTTGTTTACCGAGCAGGGTATTTTCTGCCTGGACAACAAGTTTGCCTTCTTCATTTGCATGATGGTTGGCATCTGATATTTCAGCAACACGGCCGCGGATGAAGTGGGTGCCTTCCTTCAACAAGCGGTGATAAAACTCCTCGTATCCTTTGCCTGGAGTTCTCATGTCAATGTAATAATTGAATACCTCCGCTTCCGGCAGATGCTCATGTACCAGGTGGGCAAACTTCAGTGAGTACATACAGCAAACTTTGGAGCAGTATTCGTTGTAATTCTGATCACGGGAGCCAACACAATGGACAATGGCAACGCTTTCTGGTTCGGTTTCTCCATCCCTCAAAACGATATGACCGGAAGTCGGTCCGGAAGCGTTGACCATGCGTTCAAACTCCATGCTGGAGAACACATTTGGCAGACGCCCATAACCATACTGAGGAATCCTTCTGGCGTCAAAGAGGTCATACCCGGTCGCGAGGATGATATTACCGACATTGAAATTGATCATTTCATCTTCCTGGTCAAAATCAATGGCCTTGGTCGGGCAAACCTGTTCACAGATCTTGCATTTCCCAGTTTGAAAATAGGTGCAGTTCTCCTTATCCAGTACTGGATACCCCGGAACTGCCTGGGGGAAGGATCTATAGATGGCTTTTCTTTGGCTGATGCCTGCTCCGTAATCTGTGTCGACCACTTTTTTAGGACATTTTTCTTCACAGATACCGCACGAAGTGCACAGGTCTTCAATCACACAGCGGGCATTTTTCCGGACAGTGATATTGAAATTCCCAATATATCCTTCAACACTTTCAACTTCGCTGTAGGTCAGCATGGTTATGTTGTCATTTTGACCAACGTCAACCATTTTTGGGGTGAGGATGCAGGCTGAGCAGTCCAGGGTGGGGAATGTTTTATCGATCTGAGCCATATGCCCGCCGATCGTTCCTTCCCGTTCTACTAGAAACACCTTGTGTCCAGCTTCTGCGAGTTCAAGCGCAGCTGTAATGCCGGCGATACCACCGCCTACAATAAGCGTATTGGGATTGATCTCAACAGGTATTTTCTCAAGAGGAACGTGATGGACAACACGCTCGATAGCGCCATTCACCAATGCTTTGGCCTTGGTCGTGGCTGCAATTTTGTCATTCGTAGCCCAGGAGCCATGTTCCCGGATATTTGCCATTTCAAAGAGGAAGGGATTCAATCCACCTCGTTCTGTGGCTTCCCGGAAGGTCTTCTCGTGCATGTGGGGAGAACAGGAGGCTACAACAATCCTGGTAAGTCCTTTCTCCTTGATGTCGTTTTCGATCAGCTCCTGACCGGTGCTGGAGCACATAAACTCGTAGTTGCGGGAAACAACTACATTTGGATTGCCCTCCGCCCACTCAGCAACCTCATTGACGTCGATTGTCCCGGCGATATTTGAACCGCAGTGACAAATATAAACACCAACTTTTTCCAGTTCTGTGGGGGATTTTTTCATATCAGTCATGGATTATCCCTCCTCCATCATAATTGGCATGGGTAAGCCAGTTTTCTTTGTACCCCGCTCGCGGGTTCTTTTGGGTTGGGGCATTTCTGGGGTGATTTTTTCAAGGGCCGGTTTGGCTGAGATGATTTCTTTGCCAAACCCTAATTCATTGGCAGGGATATCAAAAGCCAGGCCCATCAACTGGGTGAAGTAAACGATCGGTATCTTGAAATTTGTGCCGAAGTGAGCATTGACCGCATCCTGGTAGGCATCGAGATTGAGCTGGCACATCGGGCACAACGTGGCGATGAGATCTGCTCCGTTATCAAGGGCATTTTTCAATAGCCGGCGGATCAACTCCAGAGCAGTATTCTCGCTGATCTGGGTCATATGACCGCCACAGCATTGGGCCTTGAGCGGGAAATCCACTACCGTGGCTCCAAGGACTTCTAAGATCCTGTCCATTGAAACAGGATGTTCTGGATCATCAAAGCTTTCCATTGATGCCGGCCGGGGGACCAAACAGCCGTAATATGGTGCTACCCGCAGATTGTATAAGGGCTTCTTTACCTGCTCCTTGATAGCATCATATCCGATGTCAATGGCTATTGTTTCTAAGAGGTGCTGGACATTGATCGAACCTGGTTCGTAGCTGAGCCCTCCGGCTTCCAGAGAGAGATCAATTTTTTCTTTGATTTCCTTGTTTTCCTGAAGATAATGATCAGCCTTTTTTAGATTCAGGTAACAGGCACTGCAGGGAGCAACCAGGTTTTCGCTGGTATTTTGATCTGCAGCAAGGGCAAGATTCCTGGATATTAATGCATATGCTGGAATTTTTTCGATTGCTATATACTCCGTCGCACCACAACAGTTCCAATCATCTACCTCAATTAATTCAATTCCCAGAGGTTTGGTAACTGCCATGGTTGAGGTGTGGTATGCCCGGGCATTCTTTTCCATAGAACATCCGGGATAATATCCGTACTTCATGCTTCACCTCCCAGTTCTTTAGCCTTCTTGAGGATGGATTTTAATTGGGGAAGATTCTTGATTTTCGTTGGTGTAAAATCCATTCGGCCTTTGCTGATCATTTTCAGCCCCATGCCCATAGCCAGTTTGACAGCACTGACCGGATGGTAGCGGAGATGGTGTCTCATAACCACACCCATCTCAAAACTTCGTCCGTTGTTTTCAACGAGATCGCAAAATGTTTCTGAGAATTCGGGAGCCTTGTCCTGATCGATTTTTTTAAAATAGCCCGCCTTGATGGCCATTCTTTTTAAGGTATACATGATATCCGTGATAGGAATATCCTGGGGGCAGCGAACCATGCAGTAATAACAGGAAACGCAATACCATTGAGTGTTGCTTTTCAGGACTTCTTCTTCCAGCCCAGCATCGATCATAGCAAATAGGGACCGAGGGCTATGGTCCATATCTGGACCTGATGGACAGGAACCAGCACATGTTCCACACTGGAGGCAGGCTTTGAGATTTATTGCCTTTCCAGGTGTTTGTGCGATAACCTTATCAATCAGGGTTGGGGGGCGAGAAATTAAAGTATCAGTCATGCCAGCCTCCTCAAAGCTCAAGATTAAATGGAGAATTATTTTGTTGAAACCAAGTGAGAAACTGACAAAGAAATACTTATAAAAAGAACTGATATAGTATAGTGAATTGAACTTGATTTCCATAGTGATTTAAATCACAATAGATACAAATTACATCCTTGCCTGGATATATATGAGAGAAATATTAGTTGAAACAATATAGAATGTAATAAAAATATGACACCCTGTCAGAGCATGGTTTTTCTTGAATAACCGATCAGGAATATTATTCTTTTGGAAGAAAGGATTTATGCAGGGAAAGTATCGAGTTGGTAGGGTAGAATTGGTAGCAGAAAGACATCTAAGCAAAATGGAGAAACGGGAATGACAACCGCTAATAAACTGACCAATGATTCAATTAACACCATAAGATTTCTAGCAGCTGATGCTATTCAGAAAGCTAATTCCGGGCACCCTGGATTACCGATGGGAACGGCCGCCCTCGCCTATACACTTTGGACAAAACATCTTAAGCATAATCCAAAAAATCCATCCTGGCCAAACAGGGACAGATTCATTTTATCCGGTGGGCACGGATCGATGCTTTTATACGCGCTTCTCCATCTGACAGGATATGACCTCTCTTTGGAGGAACTTAAAAATTTCCGACAATGGAATAGCCGTACACCAGGTCATCCTGAATATGGTATTACACCTGGCGTTGAAACCACAACCGGACCATTGGGACAGGGGTTTGCCAACGGAGTCGGATTTGCAATCGCGGAGGCTCATCTGGCAGCTGTGTATAACAAACCGGATTTTCAGATCATAAACCATTTTACATATGCGCTGGTTACAGATGGAGATCTGATGGAAGGAGTCGCATCAGAAGCCGCCTCCCTGGCTGGTCACTTAAAATTGGGAAAACTGATCTATCTTTATGATGACAATAGGATCTCAATTGATGGGTCAACAGAGATCGCATTTACGGAAGACCGGGGAGCACGATTTGAGGCTTATGGTTGGCAGGTTCTAAAAGTAGATGATGGGAATGATGTACACGCGGTAAACAAAGCCATCCAGCAAGCCAAAATTGATCCTCGTCCTTCACTGATCGTTTGCCGTACTCATATCGGTTTTGGTATGCCAAATAAACAAGATACTGCCTCAGCTCATGGTTCGCCGCCAGGGGATGATGAATTAAATGCTGCCAAGAAAAACTTGGACTGGCCGGTGGAACCACGGTTTTATATTCCTGAGGACGTTAGGGAGTATTTCCGCTTAGCAATTTCTTCAGGGGAAGAAGCAGAGGAAAATTGGAACGTTTTGTTCGAACGGTATCAAGAAGTTTACCCGACTGAAGGGGCCTTATTAAAAAGGATCCTGGAAGGTAAACTGCCGCAAGATTGGCAAGTTCCAAGTTATCCCGCGGATCCAAAGGGAATGGCCACAAGAGCTGCTTCGGGAAAGGTAATTAATGCCCTTGCCAGTCAAATCCCTGAACTTATCGGTGGATCAGCAGATCTGGCGCCTTCTAATAAAACCTGGATAGACGATTCACCAGCTTTCCAATCCGGAGATTATACTGGAAGGAATTTCCATTTCGGAGTTCGTGAAAATGCAATGGGATCGATCGTAAATGGGTTGGCTCTGCATGGGGGAGTGATCCCTTATGGAGGAACCTTCCTTGTTTTCTCAGATTATATGCGCCCTGCTGTCAGAATATCGGCTTTATCTCATATCCCTAGCATCTGGGTTTATACCCATGACAGTGTAGGTGTTGGCGAGGACGGACCGACTCATCAGCCCGTTGAACATCTGGCGGCTCTGCGGGCAATACCGCAGCTAGTTGTTCTTCGTCCTTCTGATGCAAATGAAACCGCCCAGGCCTGGGAATACGCGATCCAGCATAGAGAGGGTCCTACTGCTCTGGCATTGACCAGACAATCTTTGCCGGTCCTGGATCGAGAACTCTACAGCAGCGCAGATGGTTTAAAACAGGGCGCATATGTTCTGGCAGACCTGGGCGACCAGGAGCCGGAGGTTCTATTAATGGCTTCTGGATCTGAGGTTGATCTGATCGTAAAAGCAGGAGAAAGGTTGGCTGCAGAGGGTGTTAATTTGCGTCTGGTCTCCTTCCCGAGTTGGGAGCTGTTCAGAGGGCAAAGCAAAAGTTATCAAGATCTGGTTTTGCCGCCAGCCATTCGAAAGAGGATCGCTGTGGAGGCCGGGATCTCCCAGGGCTGGAGGGAATGGGTGGGGGATAAAGGAACGATCCTGGCAATTGACCGTTATGGTGCGTCCGCGCCTGCAGGAAAGATCTTTGAGGAATACGGATTTACAGTAGAAAATGTTATAAAACTGACGGGTGAGCTGCTGAGGAGTGTGCAATAATGCGTATAGCCATTAGCTCTGATCATGGAGGAGTAGTTCTAAAAAGTGGACTACTTAACTATATCAAAGAGTTGGGATATGACCTGGTGGATTTTGGCACAGATTCGGAAGAGAGTGTAGATTACCCTGACTTTGCAAAGAAGGTAGGCAAAGCTATCCAGAATAAGGAAGTAGATAGGGGGATCATAATCTGTGGTTCTGGCGTAGGTGCTTGTATTTCCGCTAACAAGATGAAAGGAATTTATGCTGCTATCTGCCATGATACGTACAGCGCAGGGCAGGGAGTTGAGCATGACAATATGAACGTTCTCTGCCTGGGAGGTCGAATCATAGGTATTGAACTGGGAAAGGTTATTGTCAGGGCATTTCTGAAAGCAGAATTCATCGGGTATGAAAAAGGCAATGAGAGGCATCTAAGAAGAGTAACAAAGATAAAAGATATCGAAGAAGAGGAATTGATTTAATGACTATTAATATGCAAGATCTTGACAAGATCGGACAATCTATCTGGTATGACAATATTGAGAGAAAACTTCTCAACGATGGGACATTAGAGGGTATGGTCAAGCGAGGAGAGATTCGGGGTATTACATCAAATCCGAGCATCTTCAATAAGGCAATCAGCCAATCCGGCGAGTATGACCAGGAAATCGAATCCCTGACAGAACAAGAATATTCCCGGGAAGAGGTTTATGAAAATCTGGCTGTACGTGATATTCAACAAGCTGCGGATTTATTCCTGCCTCTGTACAAGAAGACAAAGGGTTTGGATGGGTATGTCAGCCTGGAAGTAAGCCCTTACCTGGCACATGATACTGACAAAACTATTTCAGAGGCTAAAAAGCTTTGGAAGATGGTTGATCGTCCGAATTTAATGGTGAAAATTCCAGCAACCCTGGAAGGATTGCCGGCAATAACAGAAGTAATAGCTGCCGGGATCAATGTTAATGTAACCTTGATTTTCAGCATTAAACGGTACGGGGCAGTCATGGATGCTTATTTGTCAGGGTTGGAAAAAAGAATCCAGGAAGGGAATAACATTGCCAGTATTGCTTCTGTGGCATCATTTTTTATCTCCAGGATCGATTCTAAAGTGGATAAAAAAATCGAGGAACTGCTAGCAGAAGCTCCACAAGAGGGGCAGGTTGATATTCAGAAATTACTTGGAAAAACCGGGTTGGCGAGCGGCAAGCTGGCTTATTCGGCTTATCAGAGTACATTTGGGGATGACTCTCTCCGTTTTACCAGCCTGGTAAAATCAGGCGCGAATAAGCAGAGAGCTCTCTGGGCTTCAACCAGTACTAAAAACCCTGAGTTCCCGGATACGATGTACGTAGATGAGTTAATTGGTCCGGATACGGTAAATACCATACCGCCTGGTACGCTGATAGCTTTTTTGGATCACGGCACAGTTGAAAGAACTATTGACCAGAATCTTGATCAGGCCAGAAAAGTTTTTATGGATTTAGAGAGAGTTGGCATTGATATGGACCAGATTACGGATGAATTGGAAGCAGAGGGTGTTAAGTCATTTGCAGATGCATACAGCTCCTTGCTGGATTCACTCCAGGCACGCATGGATGATTTTCGGTCCTGATCCTCAGATCAGGAATTTAAATGCATTATACTGACTGGCAGATTTTTTACAATGAATAATCACCCGCAAGAGCCCGGAGTATGGATGGATCAGCTCCTGTGGGATATCGCAGAAGGTCTGTTCTCTCCAGATATAAATATCAGGGAAAGCTCATTAGATCGGTTAATTGGGGTTGAGGGGTATTATAAATCTCCCTTAATTGCCTCATTGCTTGTCAGCCGGATCTCCGAACCTGACCTGGAAATTCGCTTTCATGTAGTCCAACTACTTGGAAACCTGGTGGATTTTGATTCTTCAGGCCAGTCTTTTAGTGATCAAGCCCTGGTCTATGCCCAGGATGCGCTTGACCAGATCGGAAAAGACCAACTGGTCAAATTGCTGGAGGTTTCAGAAAAATATCTGACTTCGGTGAAGGCTATCAGCGCTATTCTGAACATGATTTCCTATGCAGGGAATAGCTTGAGTGGTATAGTGAACGACCGAAAACAAGAAGTAAACCATCGGCAGCAGGCGATATTTTATTGTGGCGAGGTTGGTTTCTTAAGTACAAAACCTACTCTGGAAAATCTTGTTCAGCGGGTGGAAAAAGCCAGAAACCGTTATGGTGATGTCAGTGAGAGGAAAAAAACCAGGGATGAAGAGTGTTTATATCCATATGCGATTTCTGCTTTGGAAAAATTAAAACTCTGACCTTCAATTTGATGAGTTAAGCTATGATAAAGAAAATACCACTTTTTATTTCTGTTGTATTTATTGTCCTGGCTTTGGTTTTGTTTTTTGAGAGTACGGACAATGTTCAAGCGTCTGACGCTTACCAACAGCCTACGGTAGCAATTGCGACAGTGACAGGTACGCCAAAAGGGCCCATCGCGATTGTTTACTCTGATCCAGAAGATCAGATCAACGTCCGTTCTGGACCAGATGTGTTTTATCCGAAGGTGGGTGTGTTAATTAATCGGCAGGAGGTTCCCGCCCTAGCAAGAACAGAAGGTGGGACCTGGATCAAAATCGCCTATCCTGGTGTACCGGAAGGAGTCGCCTGGGTCTATGCACCCTATGTTCGCGTGACAGGTGAACTTCCGATCGTCCCGAAACCGCCTACGCCAACTCCTGAAACGACACCGACCATCGATCCAACCTTGGCATCACAATTTATTTCTGAAATTCCACCTACGCGGAAACCAACCTATACACCTCCACCTCCTCTGGTTATCCCCACCTATGAGTCGGCTGCTGAAACCAGCGGTACAGGGGGACTGCCCAGTGGATTTATTATTCTGGGATTGGTATCGGTGGGTATTTTTGGATTGATCGTATCTTTTTTGAGGCGATCCTGATCAGGAATGATTAGTAAATAATAAAAGACCAGGCAGTGTTCTATGCCTGGTCTTTTATTTTATTGGTTGTCCTTAATTATCCGCATCCGGTGGAGGGATCGCAGCCGGCGCAACCTGATCCAGAATACGCTGTACTGGGTGCATTTTGTTCTATTTGGAAACCACTTTGTCCATTTTCTTCAACATATTTGATGGTTGCTTTCTGCAAATAAGCCAGGGTCTGGTCATCCACGATGACCTTTACGCCATGATTGGAATAAACCTGGTCGCTGTCGCTGACCTTGTCATCCAATGACATGCCGTATTGGGGACCGCCTCAACCAACCCCGGCGATGAAAATTCGCAGGGAGTGGCCGTCCATACCTTGTTCCTTCATTAAGGTTTTTATTTTTATAGCTGCTTCCGGTGTCAAAACAATATTATCCGTGTTTTCCATAGTATCCCCGTAAATTGAAAGTAGTAAATTTCTTTCTGCATTGTAGCAGGATTGGTGTAAGTGTCAACTGTTATTCAGAGGTTCTACACATTTTTCTTAGAAAAAGTGATATTCATCCAAGACAATCATGAGATATTGATTAATACTATATTAGAAGACTTCTGATTGAATATTCAGATCCGGGGAAATGTTATAATCCACACTGATTTTAACTATTCCTGGAGAGAGATTTGTGAGTATAACATTATTATCCGTTTTGGCTCATCCCGATGACGAATCCTTTGGTATGGGGGGAACATTGGCTAAATATGCAGCCAAGGGAGTTGAGGTTCATTTGATCTGTGCCACCAGGGGAGAAGCAGGTGAAGTAGATCCAGAATACCTGGACGGATACTCCTCAATAGCTGACCTGAGGGTTAAGGAACTCAACTGTGCGGTAAATGAACTGGGCATTAAGCCGGTCCATTTATTGGACTACAGGGATTCGGGCATGACGGGATCCCCTGATAATGATCATCCCCGGGCTTTGATCAATGCTCCTCTTGAGAAGGTTGCGGATGAAATCGCAAATTTCATCCGCGAGTTAAAACCTGAGGTTGTGCTGACTTTCGATCCTATCGGCGGATACAGGCATCCAGATCATATTTTCATCCACCATGCAGCAACAAAGGCATTTAGTCTGGCTGGAGATCCTTCGTTCATTAGCAGCCATCCTCCTTACCAACCTGCCAGATTGTTTTATCACACCATCCCGCGTTATTTTATCCGGTTTAATGTACGTTTATTGAGATTATTGGGACAAGATCCCACCAAGTATGGCAAAAACAAAGATATCGACCTGACCCAGATGGCGGTTGATGATTTTCCAATTCATGCTCGCATAAATTATAAAAATGTAAAAGACAAGAAGGCAGCTGCCTCAAGCTGTCATGCCAGCCAGGGTGGACAGGGGCTAACCCGGGGTTTGATCCGCTGGTTAAGCTGGCTCTTAGGAGCCAGAGCTGAAGACCAGTTTATGCAGGCATTTCCTGAGCCGAGTCCATCTAAGAATTAAAAATGATTTGTTCTCGTAAGAATATTCTTAAGTTTTCTGCTAAAGGATAATAATTGACAAAAAAACACCTCCTGGAAGCGTTTTCCAGGAGGTGTTCTTTACTATACAGATGGATATCATTTAGGGGGTTTCGTACGTGATAGCTAGCTTAAATTCACCCCTGAACACATCGGCGATGCCATCGCCATTTGTATGTTTCTCCTTAAACTGCAGTCTAATTTGGAAGGAATTACTGGCAAGGGCATTCTGGAGACCGGCAATACCACCACTATTCATTGTTTGGATAGTGAGTGATGGTAATTCTGCCTCGGAACAAAATCTAACAAATGATCCTATTGCACCGGCTGCTGTAAAGTCCTCATATCCAACAGTGTTATAGTTGTGCACATATGCGCGAAGGCATCCAAGATTGCCAAAAGGATCACCCAATACATCATGGTCCACGATTTTGAATTTGGCAGTTAATATGGTTGCGTTATCAGGTATACCGCTGACGTCATAGGTTACAAATCCTTGCAAGCCAACATTATTGTCTGTGTCTCCGGCATTACTGGCGTTAGTGCGGACATCAAGTCCATCTTCTACCTGACCGCGGCTCGTGAAGGTAATATTGACGGTATCTGTCGTTGGTGCCGGTTCCTTAACTTTGATCTCTACCCAGAAAACATCATTAGAGCTGTTTTCTATGTCAAAGATAACGTCTGATGGATCCCGAAGCTGCCAATTTCCCCTGTAAGTCCCTTCCGCTGCCGGGGCAGTTAAAGTGACTGAAACATCCACGTTCTGCCCTGGATTAACTGTACCTGCTGTAATTTGAACAGACCCCGGGGCGCTCATCCCATCTCCGCCGGAGAATACAATATCATACCCGGAAGTCCAGGCGCATGAGCCGGTATTCTTCAACCGCCAGGTTTTTGTGAAGCTTTCACCCGGTTCAAAAACTGTTCCATCAGGAATGGTCACATCGGTCACGAATCTGCCAAGATTGCAAGGTATGGGTGTTTTCGATGGGGTTGGTGTATCCACGTTAGGGGTGTCTGAGGCTGGGGGTGGATCTGTTTCATCTGCACCCGGATCAGGCGTAACCGAAACCACAGCCTCTTCAGATTCAACTGGATCATCAAAACCCGCGGCGACTGTTTGCGCTACGGATGTTTCGATTAGTGCAGTTTTTTCTGCCGCGGAGATAGCTGAGTTAGGCATATTGCAGGCACTGAGAATGATAACCAGAAAGATGAGAGCTAGTTGATATTTATTTATTTTTTTCATAGGTTTCCTCGATGTTGTGGCTTCAGTTTTGTTTTATCCATTTGTCTGTATTTTAAACGGATATTTGTTAAAAAAGGTTACAGTTTAATTTCTTTCCGGGACAAGGTAAATGCCCGGGATGCTGATCAGCGTTGTCAAACCTTTGATTATCATATTGCTGAAAAAGATCGACAGTACCACCCCCGGGGGCATAGTGCCCCAGAATGCCAGGTAACTGAATATCAAACTGTCAACTGGGATGCTGACTGCGTTGCTAACCAAAACCCTGGCCCATTGGTATTTTCGAGTGACTTTTTCCACCCAAAAGCGGTAACCTTCAGTATCAATTAATTCCCCGATAACTTCTGCGAGGATTGAAGCGCCAACTATCCGCCAGACAGGGGATAACACCATGGCAAATTCGCTTTGCAGCCCGACAGTCATGTCTGGCGGCAGGATAGCCACAATTTTGAAGAATAAAGCCATCAGCAGGTTGATACCAGCGGCTGCCAGGATCAACATCCGAGCGATCTTGATACCAGCTACTTTGTGGACCATATCCCGCAATGTAAAGGTCAGGGGGTAGATAAAAGTGCCAGCATCTATAGAAAAACCTGCGATGAACACGATGCGTAGACTGGCAATATCCGCTAACATTTGGGCAGCGACATAAAAAACTGAGACCAGGATAGTTATCGAAAGCAGCTTATTTTTCTGCTGATCTGATGTTATTGAGTTCATAAATCCTTTTCTAGCAAGTTTTTTGATTTTTCGATAATTGCTAAAGCTTCTTTCATATGAAATCCGATGAGTTCTAATTCTTCCCGGGTTGGCAGTTCAGCATACCTGGGACTGAATTGAAAACCAAACCCATCTCCTTCAAACCGGGGGATAATGTGCAGGTGAAAATGGAATACATCCTGCATGGCGGCTTTTCCATCCGCCAGGAAAAAGTTCACACCTTCACATTGCACGCTGCTTTGTCTTAAGGCGGCAGCTAGTTTTTGACCCACTGCAAAGATATGTTCACCAGTATCTGCAGGCAAGCTGGCCAGATCCGGGATATGCTGATTGGGAATGACAAGCATGTGTCCGGGATTTATTGGTTGGATATCCATGATTACTGTGCAAATCTCATCCTGAAAGATGATGGTTCCGTCTAGTTCTCCTGACAGAATTTTACAAAAAGGGCAAGTATCCATTGGATCCTCTCTGGGAAGAATTCAGGGGTGGTCTGGGTTGCTATTTAAGAGCTTTTCGGACACGCTTAACAAGCAGGTTGTTAGTAATCAATTCTTTGACCCGGTCAATTTCCGGACCCCAAAGCGTATCTCCGGGTTGGTAAGGAACAGCTTCCCGGATTGTATCGTAGGCAGCCTTTGTGCCTTTGCCGAGGCTTTTCTCTGGTTCTTCCCGTAAGCGTAAATCTAAAGCCCTGGCGGCAGTATATAGTTCTATAGCCAGCACATGGCAGGTATTTTTTATAATTTGGTAAGAATGTCTGGCGGCAGTCATTGCATTGGCATTATGGTCTTCCTGGGCTGCTGAGGTTGGAAGTGAATATATCGAATCCGGGGTTGCCAGGGCCCGGTTTTCCAGGACCAGGGATGCAGCAGTATACTGGGGCATCATCATCCCTGAGTTCAATCCTTCTTCCTGGTGACTATCAACCAACATGGCAGGTAGGTTTTCATTCAAATGTCCATCGGTGAGGCGGTAAACCCGACGTTCAGAGATGCCAGCTATTTCTGTTATCGCGATAGCCAAAAAATCCATCACCATCCCTACTGGTTCTCCATGAAAATTTCCACCCGAAATTGCTTCGCCTTCAGCAAATAGCAGGGGATTATCTGTCGCTGCGTTGATTTCTCTGGTGATTATCTCTTTAGTGAATTCCAGAGTTTCTTTTGCAGGTCCATGTACTTGAGGACTGCAGCGTAAAGAATACGCATCCTGAACTCTGGTGGTGGAATCTAGCAGGGTGCTTTCTCTGGTAAGCTGGCGGATCATTTCAGCAGTCTTGATTTGGCCTGGATGCTGTCGGGATTCATGGATGCGCGAGTCAAATGCTGTTGATATGCCCAACAGGGCTTCAAGACTCATTGCCAGCGCGATATCCGATACTTCGAGTAATCTTGCTGCTTCATAACATGTCAGGGAAGCGATGGCCGCGGAGAAGGTAGCGCCGTTGTTCAACGCGATGCCTTCTTTGGCTTCCAGGATAATTCGCGAAATGCCTGCTTTTGCCATGGCTTCTTTCCCGGTCAAAGTGGATCCCTGGTACTCCGCAAAACCGGAAAATTCCTCCAGATCCTGCTCGTCAGTGGAAAGGACCAGCGCTAAATGAGATAGTGGGGCAAGATCCCCTGATGATCCCAATGATCCCTGGGAAGGGATAATTGGATGAACACCCTTGTTGAGCATATCAAGCAATGTTTCGATCAGGAGCAGGCGAACGCCGGAATGTCCCTTGGCCAGCGTATTGGCCCTGATCAGCATTGCAGCCCGGACCACTGTAATAGGGAGCGGATCACCAGTTCCAACTGCGTGGCTCAGGATCAGGTTGCGGTTAAGCAATCGGGTTTCAGACCTGGAAATCTGTTTATCAGAAAATATGCCAAATCCTGTGTTAATCCCGTAAACTGGATCTCCCTGTGCGATGATCTGTTCCACCCACTGGCGAGATTCCTGGATTTTATGAATGATCTCTGGAGAAATACTTACATTTTCCCGGTCAACGGCGGTTTTCTGGATTTCTTTTATAGTGAGGGAATTTCCATCAATCTGGATCATTTTATTTCAACCTTTGAATCCGCTGGTTTTGTTACCAGGGCAGGGGATGGTCCTGACAAGGTGTTTGGTCTTTTTCAACATATTTGTACATCGTAACGTTTGTAAAAGGTTCTCCAAGGATGTTATCGTGAACAGCCCAGGAGCGTAAACGGATCTGGTTTGCGGCTGAGGGTGAGCGGAAAGGAGTGCTGTTATCTAATAAAGGCAGCAACTCACCACCTTCAGCAAAACCATCGTTGATCCTGGCCATGAACTTTTTGCCAGTTTGATAATGAAAATTATATTTCTCAAAGATGATAGCAACGTGATAAAACAGCGGCTCTACAAAGAATAGTTCCTGTCCCATGCAAGCTGCAAAACTTTCAAATTGCTGAAGAGATTCCTTAAAAAGATGGGGGCCGCGGTAGATCTGCCCGGGAGCCAATCCCGCTTCAAGGGATTTCTGTTCTGCGTCGAGGTTGCGCTGGTTTGTGCCAAAACTGGTTTTTGTACCATCAGGAAGGCGATCAACATCATACCGGGGAGTGAGAACATCATTCATCCCGTATAACAAAATATGCAGTTGACCATGAATGGTATCGATAATATGGCCGAACAAAATTGGGTCTTGGGCTTCTGCTTCGTGATAGAGAGCAAGCTCGACACTGGAAGAACCGGAGGGACAGTGCATTAAAAACAGATCCATTCCCTGAGAATCTTTTAAGTCTTGATTGATTTGATAGGAATCCAGGAGAGCGGGAGGGATGATTCTGGCGTAGGTCTCCCTTTTTTGATCGGCAGGAAGCTGATTAAGTCCAGCGATAGTTGAGGGAAAACTCATTATTTTATCCAGGGTAGTGGGAAAGTGGGATTTTATAAACCGATTTGTCTGAGGTCCCTTTGTGTTTGGCGATCTGCTTCACGTTCCGCAATATCCTTTCTTTTATCGTGAAGCTTTTTACCCTTTGCTACTGCAATTTCAATTTTAGCTTTCCCGTTCAATAAATAGACCTTTAGGGGAACGATCGTATGGCCTTTAATACGGACTTTATCCCACATATCGAGGATCTCTTTTTTATGTAAGAGAAGTTTCCTGCGTCGATTTGGATTGTGGTTAAAAGCGCTTGCTTGTTCATAGGGATGAATATAAGAATCAACCAACCAGGCTTCCTCCCCATCTACCTGTATATAAGCTTGATCAATGCTAATCTGGTGATTGCGTATAGATTTTATCTCAGAACCTTGCAGAACAAGACCAGCCTCATAAGTATCGAGGATATGGAAGTTAAAATAGGCTTTTTTGTTCTTAGTGATCGTTTTGCCGCTCATGGGATCATTTTAACACAGATTGGTTTTCAGGCATTTGATCATCCGATCACGATGCGGGTGCCGTGGCCTGTATTGAACCAATCGCAGTGATTTTTATAGGGCGGATCGTAAGCAGGGTTGACCCACCTGAAAATCCATTTTGCGTCGCTGTTTCTCATGTTAATACATCCATGGCTCATCTGATTGCCAAAATTATTGTGCCAATATGTGCCGTGAAAGGCGACGCCAGTCTCAAAGACAAAAAATGTTGTCCAGGGAACACCAGGCAAGGTATAACTTCCAGGCGCGCCGGTAGCGATTACGCCTCCCATGTGTTTGGAAGGATATTTTGAAGTGACAAAGAATGTTCCCCGTGGTGTGGCTGTGGCATTGGGATTTTTCATGCTGACTTCTTTATAGCCAAGCCCGGAGGAGATATGTGTCTTAAATACAAGTTTTTCAGATTCAAAAGCCATTAGGGTTTGATCTTCTAATGAGACCTTAATGTGTTTTTGTTCTGGCGGAACATGGATGCTGGTCGGTAGATATTCAACATCCTGGATGAGGCGTAAATGGTCACGCCGAACGTAGTAAACCAGTGAATCTGAGAGCTGGGAGGTTAGTTCATACCAAAGCGTCCCGTCTGGTCCTGCTTTTACACCACTGATCCAGTGGGTAGTTTCATAATAAAGCCTGTATTTCTTTTTCCACCCCTGGTATTCACTGAAGGTATAGGCTTCTGTATAAGGAACAGTGATCTCAGCCAGATTGCCACATTCGAAGATCTTATCAACAGGATGATTTAAACGATATCGTGTATGCTGTACATACACTCCTGGCAGATACCCACCCCAGACGCGATACCAGAATGCCAAAGGATGATCGCCGTCTTTGACCTCGATTTCATAATAGAGATGGATCAGTTCATCAAAGCTGGTCTTTCGAACTACCTCACTTTCGTAGTCCGGTTCTTGGTAAATGGATATGACCTTATCATCGGCAGCAATTCTGCCAATGACGCCTCGAGTTCTTTTACTGCCAGGAAAAGCTGAACCTGGAGAAAACCCACTGCCCAATACCCCCAGTAGGGATAATTTAAGAAAGTCTTTCCGTGTGATGGATGTCAATCCACACCTCCAAAACAAATTCTATCGAAGAGTACCAGGAATTACAAGCAAAGCCGTTCCAGTTCTTGACGCTCTGTGAAACGATTTTATTCCCCGTTATAATTAAGTTGATACAGGGAGGACTCCAGGTGTTTATTCCAGCATACAAAAAATACCTTCCTGCTGGGGCGCTTGAGGAAAAGGCGGCTGCCCTGTCAGAGCATTTAATTAAATGCGATATATGTCCTCGTAATTGTGGTGTAAATCGGTGGGATGGAGAAGTTGGTATATGCGGGATCGCCAGGCATGTTTGGATAAGCAGTTATGGCCCGCATCATGGCGAGGAGGATCCAATTAGAGGCACCCGTGGTTCAGGGACGATCTTTTTCAGCGGTTGTAATTTAAATTGCCTCTACTGCCAAAACGCAGAAATCAGTCAAAAACAGGCCGGCATGGAAGTCCCCGACAGAGATCTGGCAGATATCATGCTGGAGCTGCAGCAAATGGGCTGCCATAATATCAACCTGGTATCGCCAACGCATGTTGTGCCCCAGATCGTTGAGGCGATTTCCCTGGCCGCAGTGGATGGCCTGTCACTGCCGATCGTCTATAATACCGGCGGTTATGATGCGCTATCAACATTGCAGTATTTAGAAGACATTGTTGATATCTATATGCCGGATATGAAGTATAGCGACGAAAATATCGGACTGGACCTTTCAGGTATCCATCTTTATCCTGCCGTTAACCAGAAAGCTGTGCTGGAAATGCATCGGCAGGTTGGTGATTTGAAATTATCCTCAGATGGCATTGCAGAGAGGGGATTGTTGATCCGGCATCTTGTTCTGCCAAATGGATTGGCTGGTTCGCAGCAGATTCTGGATTTTATTTTC
This sequence comes from uncultured Chloroflexia bacterium, assembly GCA_963783765.1. GTDB lineage: Bacteria > Chloroflexota > Anaerolineae > Anaerolineales > UBA11858 > B10-G9. The sequence continues at coordinate 50,163 of CAWAOV010000001.1, forward strand.
AATCAAATCTCGGCAGACACATACCTAAATCTAATGGATCAATATCGGCCCGCTTATCGGGCCCAGCTGGTGCGGGAAATGGATCGGAAGATCCACAAATCAGAATTTCAAGACGTTGTTCAGTTGGCAGAAACCATAGGATTGAGTCGTTTGGACAAACGTTACTATTAAGAGAAAGAATGAGTTAATCAGGCATCCAACTTGAGACCAGATGTTATAATACGAAAAGTCAAAAAGCTGGCTAATTCCAGTTTTTTGGGAAATTTCGGAGTACTTATTTACCCCCTTTTTTGTTTTGGAGGATTCTCATGTCAGGACATTCAAAATGGTCGACCATCAAACATAAAAAAGCCGCTACCGATGCCAAACGCGGAGCTATTTATACTAAACTGGCCCGAGAGATCCAGATCACTGCCAGAGAAGGTGGCGGTGATCCGGAAACCAATTTCGGATTGAGGCTGGCGATAGATCGAGCCAAATCTGAAAATATGCCCAGCGCCAATATTGACCGGGCGATCAAACGCGGTACTGGTGAAGATAAAGATGCCGCCGCCATGGAAAAGATTTATTATGAAGGATATGCGCCACACGGGGTTGCTGTTATTTTAAACTGCATCACCGACAACCGGAACCGCACTGTGGCAGATATCCGTCATGTTCTGACCAAAAGCGGCGGGACCATGGGTCAGGAAGGATCGGTATCCTGGCAATTCACCAGGAAATCATATTTTAATATCCCCTGTGGGGACCTCAGTTTTGATGATTTATTTGAGGTCGCAGCAGAGGGAGGGGCGGATGATGTGATCGAAGAAGAGGATTACTTTGAGATTATCGGTCCGGTTGAAGTTTTTAAATCTATTCACGACCAGCTGAAAACCGCCTCGATCACCCCCGAATCCTCAGGGTTGAGGATGGATCCTAATCAGGAAATTGAACTGAATTTGGAGGATACTATCCAGGTCATGAAGGTGATAGACACGCTTGAAGAGCTGGATGATATCCTGGAAGTTTATTCGAATCTTAAAATTAGCGATGAAGCTCTGGAAGGAATGGCTTAACTGAATGGCAGATGCTCGAGTGGTGATCGGGATCGATCCAGGTACAGCAATTACTGGATATGGGCTGATCAAGGAAGCAGAAAATGGTGATATTTTTTGGCTGACCCATGGTGTGATCACCACTGAAAGTGATTGGGGCGAACCCAGACGGCTGCTTCATTTATATCGCTCTTTGCTGGAGATCATTAAAGAAACCAACCCGGATTCCTGTGCTGTCGAGAAATTGTTCTTTCAAAAGAATGTAAAAACAGCTTTATCTGTAGGACAAGGCCGGGGAGCAGCGCTGATCGCTTTAGCGGAAGCAGGTTTACCGATTGGAGAATACACACCGTCTGCAATTAAACTGGCAGTGGTCGGGTATGGGAATGCTGATAAGAATCAAGTACAGCAAATGGTGAAATTATTGCTGGGATTAGACGAAATCCCGCAGCCAGATGATGCTGCTGATGCTCTGGCAGTTGCCATTTGTCATATACATTCAACTCGCAGAATAACGGAATAATCAGATGATAAATCAAGATATATTTCTCAGATTTGGCGCTTCGTTATTAATTGGCGTATTGATTGGTATGCAGAGAGAATACGCCCATGGTTCCCGCGAGGGAACTGGATTATTTGCCGGAGCCCGTACATTCTCTCTCATGAGTCTGGTTGGATCAACTGCGGCTTTTTTAGGTGATACCCTGGGTTCAGTTTGGGTTTTTATAAGCATTATTGGCCTGATGAACCTGATGGTGATTGTTGCCTATTATGTTACAGCAACCGAGAGAGAGGAAATTGGTCTTACTTCAGAAGTGGCCGCATTGATCACTATTCTTATCGGGGCAATCTGTTATATCCATTCGATAGAATTGGCAGCAGCTATGGGTGTGGTTACAACAGTCTTGTTGGCGGTAAAAGGAGAATTACGCCAATTTGTCAGAGTTATCACCCAGGAAGATGTTTTTGCCACCCTTCAATTTGCGGTAATTACTGCCATTGTATTGCCTGTATTACCGAATAAAACCTTCGGATCTGCTCCATTTAATGTTCTGAATCCTGCCCAGATTTGGGAAATGGTCATATTTATCTCCGGGATCAATTTTCTGGGATATATCCTGGTGAAGATAGTTGGCCCTAAAAAAGGCTTGGGAATCAGCGGTTTATTAGGCGGCCTTGCATCGAGCACAGCTACCACGATGAGTTTTTCAGAACGAAGCAAATCCCAGATGGGAATGGAAAAACCCTTTGCTGTTGCGATAATCGTTGCCTGGATAATCATGTTCATTCGGGTGATCGTCGAGGTTGCAGTGGTAAATAATTTGCTTCTTTCCAGTGTTTGGCCGGCTCTGGTCGCCATGGGATTGACAGGATTGATCTACGCGGGGTATTTATATTTTTCCCAGACAGCTATTGATGAAGAAGAGTTGGAGCTTTCCAACCCATTTGAGCTCGGTACCGCTATTAAATTTGGTTTGATCTATGCTCTGGTATTATTGGGCACCAAAGCAGCTGAACTTTATATTGGAGAAAAAGCAATCTATCTGACCAGTATTATTGCCGGATTAGCTGATGTAGATGCAATAACTTTGTCCATATCTGATCTGACCCGGACGGGAGGAAGCATTTCTCTGGAGACAGGGAAATATGCAATAATCCTTGCAACAATATCCAATACGTTGGCCAAGGGTGCATTGGTTTTTTCGATCGGGTCAAAGTCCCTAAGACGGTTTATCTGGCCAATTATGACCGTGATGGTAGTTATTGGGATAGGGATTGGGTTTATTCTATGAGAGAAAATTTATGATAGCAAGCATTCAGGGACAGGTCATCCAGATAGGAAAAGACAATCTGGTTATTGAAGTAGGGGGAATGGGTTTTCTGGTTTTTGTGACAGAATTTTTAGTTCAGTCCCACCGTCGGGGCGAGGCCGTTTCATTATTTACTCACCTGGTAGTGCGGGAGGATTCGCTGACATTATTTGGATTTCAAGACCAGGAAGAAGTCTCGTTATTCCAGGAGTTGATCAAGGTTAATGGTGTTGGACCCCGCCTGGCCCTGGAAACGCTCTCCACACACACACCAGAAGTTATCAAACGGGCGGTTTTGAATAAACAGGATGAGATATTTGCCCAGGTTTCGGGAATCGGGAAAAAGACCGCTCAGAAGATCCTTTTATCCCTTGAAGATCGGATAACCTTTACAGATGATCATGTAATATCTCCAGAAACAGCTGGTATAAATGGGGAGGTTCAGGAAGCCTTGATCACCCTGGGATACTCTGTGTTGGAAGCGCAAGCAGCTCTTCAGACTATCCCTGATGACGCTCCCCTCAACCTGGAAACCAGGCTCACGATTGCCCTCCGGTTTTTCAGTTGAATGGTATCTCGCTGGACAATATGCAGACTATCAGTTATCATTTTTTGGATTACAAAGTATCTTATCTGAAATTGGAATAATCTAGAATAACGATCAGAAAATGACTGGATAAACTCTCGTTTTTTGATGAGCTTTATTAATTACAGCGGAGGTATCGTGACTGAATCCATTAATCAAATTACAGCAGAATTTCAGAAATTTATTGATGAATTTCAGCCAACGGCTGAGGTGCAAAGTGTTGGTACTGTTCTTGAAGCTGGTGATGGCATTGCCCGAGTAGATGGTCTCGCAGATGTTCAAGCTCAGGAGTTGGTCCAATTCAAAAATGGTGTTATGGGAACCGCCTTTAACCTCGAGAAGGATAGTGTCGGGGTCATCATCATGGGTGAATATGATGAGATTATCGAGGGTATGGAAGTACGATCGACTAACCGTATTACATCTGTTCCTGTTGGTGATGGTTTGATTGGTCGGGTGGTCAATGCCTTAGGCCAGCCCATTGATGGAAAGGGGCCCATTCGCAGCGCAGGGTATCGACCTATTGAAGTCATTGCTCCAGGTGTTATCGAAAGAAAAGATGTTGATCAGCCTCTCCAGACTGGGATCAAAGCTATCGACTCCATGATCCCGATCGGCAGGGGCCAGAGGGAGCTAATCATCGGCGACCGCCAGACGGGAAAGACCGCGATTGCGCTTGATACTATCATCAACCAGAAAGGAAAAGATGTCATTTGCATCTATGTGGCCATCGGCCAGAAAAAAGCCGGGATTGCCCGGACTGTAGCCATTCTGGAAGAACATGGGGCGATGGAACATACCATTATTGTTTCCGCTTCAGCTGATGAACCCAGTGCCCTCCAATATATTGCCCCGTATGCGGGCTGCGCGATGGGCGAAGAATTCATGGCCGCCGGTAGAGATGCTTTGATCGTATATGATGATCTCTCCAAACACGCCTGGTCTTATCGTGAGCTATCTTTGCTGCTCAGGCGTCCACCAGGACGCGAAGCCTATCCCGGCGATTTGTTTTATTTGCACTCCCGCCTGCTGGAAAGGGCAGCCAGACTGGCTGATAACTATGTGATCGTTCCTGAGGACTATGCAGATGTCCTGGCAGAGCAGAAAGATGCTGTGAATGGAAAAGTATACAGTGGTCCCCTGGCAAAAGATAACGCGAAACAAGAAATAGAAGCCGGCGTAAAGGGTAAAGTACTCAAAGTGAAGGGCACAGGGGGCTCATTAACGGCCTTACCGGTCATTGAAACCCTGTTGGGAGATGTATCGGCCTATGTGCCAACCAATGTTATTTCGATCACAGATGGACAGATCTACCTGGAAAATGACCTCTTCTATTCTGGTATCCGGCCTGCGATTAACGCCGGCATCTCAGTTTCCCGCGTTGGTGGAGACGCCCAGCTGAAGGCGATGAAACAGGTTGCAGGCCAACTTCGTTTGGATATGGCCGCATTCCGGGAATTGGCAGCGTTTGCCCAGTTTGGTTCTGACCTGGATAAAGTAACCCAGGCAAGACTGGACCGTGGTCGGCGTCTGCGCGAAGTTCTTAAACAACCCCAATTCTCTCCTGTGCCAATTGCCAAACAGATCGTGGTGATCTATGCAGCAACCAATGGATATGCGGATGGGGTTCAGTTAAATGATATGGCTGCATGGGAAAGGGAATTGGTTCGTTATGTTGATTCCAGCCATCCGGATTTGCTGTCAGCCATTCTCGAAGAGAAACAGATCACAGAAAAGATCGAGAAACAGCTTAAGAGTGCCCTGGAAGGGTTCTCCTTATAATCGATCAACAAGCCAATTATCTCCGGGATAATGATCCATGGCAAATGCAAGAGAAGTAAAACAACGTATCAAAAGCGTCAAAAATATATCCCAGGTGACCCGGGCTCTGCAAGCTGTCAGTGCCAGCAAAGTGCGCAAGGCGATCGACCAGCTTGAGGATACCCGTCCTTACTCTGTAAAAGCCTGGCAGGTCATGAAGCATATTGCAGGCCAACCCGACAGATCATCGCTGCATCCGATGCTGGTAACACACGCTGAAGTAAAGAATATTATTGCCATCGTGATCAGTGGCGATCGTGGTCTGGCCGGAGCATATAACTCCAATCTGATCAAAAAAGCCGATGAATGGGCCGAAACCATAGATGCCCCGGTGAAATATATCACTGTAGGGAAACGAGGTCGGGATCAACTGCTCAGAAGGGGTAAAAATATCCTGGCCGAATTCAGTAATCTGCCGGCGCAGCCATCCTATCGGGATATCTCCCCAGTGGGATATATAGCAGTAGACCAGTTTTTGGATGATGAAGTGGATGAGGTCTATTTGATCTATACCCAGTTTGTCAACAGGATGAACCATCAGCCTGTTGTGAAAAAGATCCTCCCCCTGGAAACCGATTCTGAAGATCGGGTGAAGGATTTTGAAATCACAGAAACATTGGCGGGTGGGTACATCTTTGAACCGGATCAAAAATCTCTCCTTGATGAAATTGTTCCCCGGTTCACAGTACTTCAGGTATTTCATGCCGTGATCGAATCCCTGGCGAGTGAACATTCTGCCCGCATGGTAGCTATGAAAAATGCTACAGATAACGCAACAGAGCTTGCAGATGCTCTCCAGTTGGAATATAACAAAGCCCGACAGCAGACTATCACAAACGAAATGCTCGATATCGCAGGTGGTGCGGAAGCATTATCTGATTAGTTGTTTATTTTTAGTAAAACCTGAAAGGATAATTTGAGTGGAGGAATTAATGACAGAAACCAGCGGAAAGATCATCGAAATCAAAGGCGGTGTTGTCGATGTATTATTCCCCGTTGATCATATGCCGAATATTTATGATGCACTCGTCGTAGAAGTTGAGGGTGCAGATGACTTGGTCCTGGAAGTGGAAAACCATCTGGGTGATGGAGAAGTCCGCTGTGTAGCGATGGGGCCAACACCCGGTTTACGACGCGGTATGACGGTAGACGGTACTGGTGCGCCTATCAGGGTACCCGTTGGGGAACAAGTTCTGGGACGGGTAATGAATGTCCTTGGCAAACCTGTTGATGGTAAGGGTGAGATTGTATCCAATGAATATTATCCAATTCACAGGTTAGCCCCATCCTTTGAAGAACAATCTACCCAAGTGGAAGTATTTGAAACCGGCATTAAGTCAATTGACCTGGTGGCCCCCTTCACAAAAGGCGGCAAGACCGGGGTGTTTGGTGGTGCGGGTGTAGGTAAAACAGTCATTATTATGGAACTGATCCGTTCAGTAGCCACAGAGCATGAAGGAAATTCAGTCTTTGCCGGTGTGGGGGAGCGGACCAGAGAAGGCACCCAGCTTTACAGGGAAATGCTGGAGTCCGGAGTAATGAAAGATACCGTGATGGTTTTTGGTCAGATGAATGAACCTCCGGGACCCCGTTTGCGCGTTGCGCTGACAGGATTAGCTGTGGCAGAGAAGTTCCGGGATGAAGGTCGTGATGTGTTGATGTTCATCGACAATATCTTCCGCTTCAGCCTTGCAGGCGCTGAGGTATCAGCGCTTCTGGGCCGGATGCCATCGGCAGTTGGTTATCAGCCCACTCTCGCCACGGAAATGGGCAACCTTCAGGAACGCATCACCAGCACCAAGACTGGATCGATTACCTCCATGCAGGCTATTTACGTGCCGGCAGATGATTATTCAGATCCGGCTCCTGTGGCAACTTTCACTCATCTTGACGCTACAATCGCGCTGGAACGATCTATCGTTGAAAAAGGGATTTACCCTGCGGTGGACCCCCTGACGTCAACTTCCCGAATTTTGGATCCCAATATCGTTGGAATCGAACACTATGAGACTACTCGTCAGGTTCAGGAAGTCCTCCAGAAGTATAAGGACTTGCAGGATATTATCGCTATTCTGGGTATGGACGAGTTATCAGAAGATGATAAGATAGCTGTTTCAAGAGCCCGGAAGATTGAACGTTTCTTCTCACAGCCGATGTATGTTGCTGAACAGTTTACAAACCTGCCAGGAAAATATGTTCCCATCAAGGAAACGATCCGCGGTTTCAAGGAAATCCTGGAAGGGAAACACGATGATCTGCCAGAGGATGCGTTTATGTTGGTCGGGACGATCGATGAAGCGGTTGAAAAAGCCGAAAGACTTGGAGCAAATTAGGATCAGGAGCTCTTGTTATGCCAATCCGGTGTGAAATAGTTTCTCAGGACCGCCTGGTTTATGAAGGGGACGCTGACATAGTTATCGTCCCTGGATCGCTGGGTGAAATGGGTATCCTTCCTGGCCATGCCCCGTTATTATCCTCGTTAGAAATGGGGGTCATCCGTGTCAAAACGGCGGAGGTTGAACAGGTATTTACTGTCACCGGCGGTTTTATTGAGGTTCAGCCAGATATTGTGACAATTATGGCAGATGCGGCAGAAAACGTGGAAGATATTGATGTTGATAGGGCTGAAAAAGCCATGGAACGGGCCAGTAAACTGCTGGATGAATACAGCTCTACCGACGCTGAAAATTATATGCGTATCCAGTCAGCACTGCGCCGGTCCAATCTGCGTTTGAAAGCTGCTCAACAGCATCGAAAACGCGGACACCGTTCACGACCCCCTGGTATGGGATCAGCTTAACAGGAAATTTATGGCTTTTTTATCGCAAGATTTTGGGATCGATCTAGGCACGTATTACACGATGATCGCTGAGGAGGGAGTGCTTCTTGAGCGCTGGCCAACTGTAGCTGCGATAGCCATAGATGAGCAGAAGATCGTGGAATTTGGACAGGCCGCCAAAGATATGTTTGGCCGAGTACCTGATTCTCTTGAAATTACCCAACCCCTAAAACATGGCGTCATAGCTGAATTTGAAGTCACTATGCTGCTGCTGGATAGGCTGATTAAAAAGGTAACCGGTCCGGTCCGTTTAGTTCGCCCCCGCATCATGGTCACGGTGCCTTATGGTGTCACCAGCGTGGAAAGCCGGGCTGTGCAGGAAGCGGTACTGGAAGCGGGCGCACGAGAGGTGTTTTTAATACCTCAGCCCTTGGCTGCGGCTATTGGAATTGATTTGCCCATTAATACTCCCACAGGCAATATGATCCTCAATATGGGTGGCGGGGCAACTCAGGCCGCTGTTCTGGCAATGTACGGTATTGTCTCTGCTGGTACCTTGAGGAAGGGTGGTGCCGACCTGGATGATGCAATTTCCACTTATGTGAGACGAAAGTACGGGCTGATCATTGCTCAACCCACTGCAGAACGGATCAAGTTGGAAATTGGCGCTGCTGTTCCCATGGAAGAGAAATCTGGTATAGAAGTTCAGGGTCAAGATCAAGTCACTGGTCTTCCACAGCCGCTCACTTTAACAACTGGAGAAATCGTTGAGGCTCTGCAGGACCCCTTGAAGGAAATTATAGAAATAACCCGAAAAGTCCTCGAAAAAACACCCCCGGAATTAGTTTCCGATATTATTGATCGGGGTATCGCTCTCAGTGGTGGTTCTGCGCTGCTCCCTGGGATGGAAAAACTGTTAACTAAAGAATTAGGTGTGCCTACATACCTGGTTGATAATCCTACAACCTGTGTTGTTGAAGGAGCATCCAGGGCTTTTGCTCCGGGAATATTCCCAAAGATCCGGCGCAGCCTTATATCTTAACTATATCTTGAATGAAAAACGAAAAATCCGTAACCTGAAATAAGTTACGGATTTATTATTTAAACTGAGCGAGTTTATTGCAGGAAGTAACTGAGTTTTTGAAGGTGAACAGCTGGGTCGATATGTTCAATTTGTACACCATCTGGAGTTTTGATATAGATCGGAGCATAGTTCAGAATTGAAGTAATACCGACAACAACCAGGTCATCGATCACATCCTGGGCAAATTCTGCGGGGATTGCTAGAACTGCGATCTGGATAGAGTTCTCAGCAACAAAATCACACATTTCACGGATGTCTCTGACAACCAGATCTCCGATTTTCCGACCAATTTTCTGAGGGTCTATATCAAAGATTGCAGCTACCTTAAAACCCCGGTTAAAGAATCCTCTGTACCTTGCCAACCCGCTTCCTAGGTCCCCTGCGCCGATGACGATCATATCCCAGACGACATCAGTATTTAAGATTTGGTTCAATTTGTTGGTCAGGAATTCAATTTCGTAACCTTTGCCCCGTTTTCCGAGTTCTCCGAAATGTGAGAGGTCTTTCCGGATTTGAGCAGCTGATATATCGAGCAACTTTCCCAACTCGCGGGATGAGGCGTAGTTATAGCCTTCTTTTTTAAGCGGTTCAATGCTCTGAGATAAAGAGGGAGACGTCCAATAATAATGCGAGGAATTTGATGGACCATTGTTTTTTCCAGGGGATCTTACGTTGTCTTTGAGTTGATATGATTGGTTCGTGAATTTTTTTCAATTTTACCATAATAAATCTTGAAATATGAGAATGGTATAATTGCTTGGAAATTGGGTTCTTATTCGACCTTGATGGTAATCTGAAAGATGGGGTATCTAATTCAGCTATGAATCGACTGAATACCCTGATTGACAGTCCAAAATAAATGAAGGAATTAAATGTATTTTGATGAAGTAGTAATAGATGTCTTTGGCGGAAAGGGTGGAGACGGTGTTATCCAGTTTCGCCGTGAAAAATATGTACCGATGGGGGGGCCTGATGGTGGTGATGGGGGACATGGTGGTGATGTTATCCTGCAAGTTGATATCCATGAAAACACGCTCTCAGAGTTTCGACACCAGAGGGAATTTAAAGCGCAAGATGGCTTCAGAGGAAAGGGGAAGAACCAAACTGGCGCTTCGGGAGATGATTTAATTATTCGAGTCCCACCAGGAACAATGGTTTTTAATGCAGAGAATGATACCTTCATGGGGGATCTTGTCGAGGATGGACAACAGCTGGTTATATGCAGAGGGGGCCGCGGTGGAAGGGGGAATACCCGGTTTAAAACATCAAAGAACAAAGCTCCCCGCTTGGCGGAAAAAGGGGAACCCCCAGAAGAGAAAACCATCAGGCTGGAATTGAAATTGATTGCGGATATTGGTGTGATAGGCGTTCCAAATGCTGGGAAATCCACCTTGCTCTCTGTGGTCAGCAATGCCAAGCCAAAAATTGCTCCTTATCCATTTACAACCTTGCAGCCAAATCTGGGAGTTGTAGATCTGGATGATGAGATTCACTTAGTTTTGGCGGATATTCCCGGTTTAATTGAAGGTGCGCATCGCGGTGAGGGATTGGGACATGATTTTTTGAAACATATTCAACGGACCCGGGTGTTAATCCATGTTTTGGATGGTCTTGCGGAAGATCCATTCCTGGATCTGGCCCAGATTAATTCAGAACTCGCTCTATTCGATCCGGCTCTGGGCGATAAATCTCAGATCGTGGTTCTGAATAAAATGGATCTGCCGGAAGTTGAGGCAAAGTGGGAAGATCTAAAGAAGCAGCTGAAATCAAAAGGATATCGTGATATCTATGCTATTTCAGCCATAACCAACCAGAACATAAAACCTGTTTTATACAGGGCTGCGCAGTTATTGGAAGAAACTCCTGTATATGAATATCGTGCCAATGTTGATGATGCTGAAATGCCGGTTTACAGGTATGAAAATGACCCGCAAGATTATTTAATTCTAAAAACGGAAAAGGGTTGGCGTGTATCAGGGAAAGCCCTGGAGCGAGCTGCTGCAATGACGTACTGGGACCATTTTCAATCGATTCGCAGATTCCATAATATCCTGGAAGCCATGGGGGTAAGTCGGTCTTTGCGGGAAGCTGGTGTGCAGCCGGGTGATTCGGTGTTTCTAGGTGATCACGAGTTGGAGTGGGAAGAATGAGAAGGGAAAGGGTTGGATATTATGGGGGAACTTTTGACCCACCGCACCTGGGACATATCATCCTGGCAGCTGAGACTCAATATCACCTGGAACTTGATTCATTTTTTTGGATAATTACACCCGAACCACCTCATAAAAAGGACCGAATCATCACTCCTGTGAAACAGCGCCTGGAGATGCTTGAGCTGGTCGCAGAAGAATATGGGAAGTTTTTGATCTCAGATGTGGACGTTAAACGAGACCCGCCGCACTACGCTGTGGATACAGTAAAAATCCTAAAAAATAATCACCCTGAAGCAGAACTGGTTTATATCATTGGAGAGGACTCATTAAGGGATTTACCTGATTGGCACGAACCAAACCAGTTTATTTCGAGAATAGATCAACTGGCGATCGTTCCCCGACCGCATATAACAACTGATTTAAAGGAAATGGAGAGGATCCTGCCAGGTTTGTCCGATAAGACAGTATTCATTCCGGAAATTTTGCTTGAAATATCATCCAGCGTAATCCGCAAGAGAGTAGTAGATGGCGCTCCTTTTGAACATTTCCTTACCGGAAAGGTAGCTGATTATATTAGATCAAATGATCTTTACCTTCCAGAAAATGGCTGAGATTTATTCTCAGGGATATTTTTTTAGAGAGGTGCTATGTCATACCAAACGATCATATCTGCTTCGGACTTAAGTAATGATCTCACCAATCCAAATTGGGTGATACTGGATTGCAGATTTGACTTTCAAGATACTGATTTGGGTTATCAGGAATATCTTAAGGGTCATATCCCCGGGGCAGTATATGTCCACCTCGATCAAGACCTTTCCAGCGAGATCATCCCAGGGAAAACAGGCCGGCATCCGCTGCCGGATATCAACGGATTTTCAGATAAGTTGTCTTCCTGGGGAATAGATAACGCTGTTCAAGTGATCGTATATGATAATTTCAACGGCGGTCTGGCTGCCAGGGCGTGGTGGTTGTTAAGATGGTTGGGCCATAAAAATGTAGCCGTATTGGATGGAGGTTGGACTGCCTGGGAGATCGCTAATAATCCTGTTGAAACTGAAGCAATTTCAAAAGAACACCGGACATTTTCGCCAGTGGAACAAGCAAATTATATTGCGGATGTGGATTTTGTCGAATTGATCAGGCTGGACCCAGATTTTTTGCTGGTGGATTCTCGATCCTCTGAACGGTATTGGGGTATAAACGAAACCACTGATCCAATTGCAGGCCATATTCCCGGCGCTATAACTGCTCCCTATGAAGGAAATCTTGACGAAAACGGATACTTTTTGAAAACCGAAGAATTAATGGAGCGTTTTGGATTTATTTTGGAAGGAATTCCACCCGAAAATGTGATCTTTTATTGCGGTTCAGGTGTTACAGCGGCCCATAATATCTTGGCAATGGTTGAAGCGGGATATGATATGCCCAGGCTTTATCCGGGATCATGGAGCGAATGGATTACTGACCCAGAGCGGCCATTAAGCCCGAAGAAATAAGATGAACATATCCATCGCATTGGCTCAATTGGATCTAAAACGCGCTGACCCGGAAGGTAATTTCCGCAAGGCTGGTGATGCGGTGAAGGAAGCCGCTGAAATGGGGGCGGAGATCGTACTTTTGCCTGAGTTGTGGTTAAGCGGATTTGATCTGGAACACAGGCAACGATATGCCAGCCCAATTAATGAAGGCTGGTTTATAAAAATGGGTGAATTGGCTGTCAAACACAGGATCGCCGTGGGTGGATCATTGATTGAAGACAATAAGGGACGCTATTTTAATACGTTTGTTCTATTTAGGGAAAATGGTGACTTGCTTGGATCGTACAGAAAAGTCCATTTATTCCAAATGCTCCAGGAAGACATTTACTTCGAAGGCGGAACAGAAGTGAAAGTGGTTGATTCTCCTTGGGGAAGGATTGGGTTGACGACATGTTATGATCTTAGATTTCCCGAAATCTTCAGAAGCTGCGCTCTCCGGGGGGCGGAACTGATCTTGCTTGTTGCAGAATGGCCCAGCCGCAGGATCGAGCACTGGAAGGTTCTCCTGCAGGCCAGGGCGATCGAGAATCAATGTTTTATAGCAGCTGTAAATAAAGTCGGGACCAGCCAGGGAGCAAAGCTCGGCGGAAATAGTGCCATCATCAATCCCATGGGAGAGTTCCTGGTTTTAGGAGGAGCAGAAGAAGAGACCCTGCTTGCAGAAATCAACCTTGATGAAGTGTCCAGGATTCGGGATTGGATGCCGGTTTTTGATGACCGCAGACCGGATGTTTATTGATTGATATCGTGCAATTAATACTTCCGAAACTTCCCTGTCCAGTGGTTATGAGATCAATCTGCTAACACTATAAAAAAGTAAATCTTCAACATCGCAGGATTGGACGAATAGATTGAGTACAATTTCACACAATAAAATGATTTGGAGTATAATGTCCCGCGGTGTCTTTTGGAAGTAAAAACTGAAAGTTAATATTGTGTTATAAAGTCAGTTTTTTATCTAATAATGAGGCCCAAGAGCAGGAGATTATTAATCATTTAACGTCAGGAAGTGTATATGCTCGAAGAATTTTTCACCCCAAAATCAGTTGCTGTAATAGGAGCCTCAACCTCGCCTGGAAAGCTCGGATATGCTGTTCTGGAGAACCTGGTTGAAGGTGGATATATTGATGTTGGCACAGTATATCCTATCAATCCTAAGGCCGATGAAATACTTGGACAAAAAGCTTATCCCTCTGTGCTGGATGTCCCAGGTGATATTGATCTGGCAGTCGTAGTCATCCCTTATAAATTTGTACCTTCAATCCTCGAAGATTGTGGAAAAAAGAACATCCCCGCAGTTGTTATCATCAGCGCGGGATTCCGTGAGGCAGGTATGGAAGGGCTGGAGCGGGAATTAGAATTGGTTGAAATTGCTAAGAAATATAATATCCGCTTAATTGGACCAAACTGTCTGGGTATTATTGATACATTTACACCGATAAATGCTTCATTCTCGGCAGGAACCCCACCGAAGGGACCGATGGCATTCATGTCCCAATCCGGGGCTCTCGGTACCGCAATCCTGGACTGGGCTCAGGCTGGACGTTTGGGATTGGCAAAATTTGTCAGTCTTGGTAACAAGGCTGATGTCAGTGAGATTGATTTGCTGGAGGCCTGGGCTGACGACAAGAATACGAATGTGATCCTGATGTACAGCGAAGGTTTACCTAACGGCCAGGAGTTTATCAAAGTTGCTCGAGAGGTGACAAAAAAGAAACCTGTTGTCGCCATTAAATCTGGTGTGACAAAATCAGGTTCACGGGCTGTTTCGTCACACACTGGCTCTCTGGCTGGATCAGAACAAGCGTATCAAGCAGCTTTTCAACAAGCAGGTGTGCTGCGTGCTAATGATATGGCAAGTATGTTTGATATGGCTCTTGCTCTTGGATACCAGCCGCCTCTAAAAAACGACCGAATTGCAATAATCACCAATGCCGGCGGTCCCGGCATCCTTGCAACTGATGCTCTAGAGCGCAGCGGGATGAGTTTGGCCCGTCTGGAAGTTGAGACTATCCAGGAACTTGAAAAATTCCTGCCTGACGCAGCCAGCGCCGCTAACCCAGTAGATGTTTTGGGAGATGCCAAAGGAGACCGCTATCAATTTGCATTGGATAAGGTATCAAAAGATCCAAATGTTGATGGCATCATGGTTGTATTAACACCCCAGGCAATGACTGAGATCCCAGAGACAGCCAAAGCGGTTGGGGAATTATCCAATAAGATCGACAAGCCTATCCTGGCGTGTTTCATGGGTGAGGCAACCATCGAGGAAGGCATTAAAGTACTGCGGGAATATAATGTCCCTAATTTTTCATTCCCCGAGCGAGCCTCCCTGGCATTTCGGGCCATGTCCCAATACAGGGGGATCACTGAACGGACCGACCCGGTTTATGAAAAATTTGATGTTGACCTGCCGGCAACACAGAAAGTGATTGAGGGAGCAAAAGCAGATGGCCGTTTTGCTATCGGCGACGCAGAAGCATGGGATATTCTCAAGGCTTATGGTTTAAAGATCCCGAAATCCTATCTGGCAAAAACTGCGGACGAAGCAGTTAAACTTGCCGCTGATCTGGGTTATCCAGTGGTTATGAAGATCGCCTCTCCTGATATCCTCCACAAAACTGATGTGGGTGGTGTGAAAGTGGGATTGGAGTCCGCTGACGATGTGCGGGATGCGTTTGATCTGATGATCTACCGGACTGAGAGATTTTTACCAGAAGCGGAGATCTGGGGATGCCAGGTGCAGGAAATGGCACCTCCAGGTGGTTTAGAAGTTCTGATTGGTATGAACAGAGATCCGCAATTCGGGCCCCTGGTGACATTCGGTTTAGGTGGAATTTACGTAGAAGCCCTCAAAGACGTCACATTCAGAGTGGCACCCTTCACCAAGTTGGATGCTCAGGCGATGTTGTCGGAGATCCGCTCTAAAGCACTCCTGGATGGTGTCCGCGGCAAACCAGCAGTCGATAAAGACGCTATAGTTGATGTATTATTAAGGATGGGGCAGCTAGTGCAGGATTTCCCTGAAATTGCAGAGTTTGACATTAACCCACTTATTGTATATCCAAAAGATCAAGGCGCGTTAGCCATTGATATGCGACTGGTTTTAGCGAGTGAGAAATAAGGAGAAAAAATGAAGTCATTATATATCACTTCAGTTGAGAAATATTCGGGCAAGACCGCCCTCTGCTTGGCCCTGGGAAAGATCTATCAGGAACAAGGATTAAAAGTCGGTTACTTAAAACCATTCAGCATCCGTCCCTATCGTATTGGTGACAAGGTTGCCGATGAAGATGCAGCATTTGTGATCGATATCCTCGGTGTGAACGCCAAACCCTGGGAGCTGGCTCCGGTTGTGGTCACCACCGAATTGCTACGGGATTATCTAACCAGTCCTACGTCAATAGACTATATGCCAAAAGTTCTGGAGGCTGCTAAATTCCTGGAAGAGAAAAAAGACCTGCTGCTCCTGGAAGGGGGCGGAAGTTTACGGGAAGGTTATGTGATGAATTTGGCTACCCCGGATGTAGCAAAAGAAATAGGCAGCGCTATTGTGGTGGTGGTGAAGTATTGTGATGATGCTTGTTTATTAGATGATGTCCTGGCGGCGAAATTCAGGCTGCCAAACTCTCTATCAGGCGTCGTGATCAATCGCGTACCACAGCATGCTTTAAGCTTTGTGAATAACCTTGTTGTTCCGTACCTCGAAAAGAAAGGGGTACCTGTTCTGGGTGTGCTTCCTGATGATAATACGCTGGCAGCCCTGTCTGTTGGTGAGATTGTGGATATCTTAAATGCTGAAGTTCTGACTTCCTGTTACGATGAGGAAGCATTGGTAGAAGCGCTGATGGTAGGCGCGATGACTGAGGATTCTGCATTGCGAAGGTTCCGAAAACAACCCAATAAAGCGGTAATCACTGGCGGGGATAGGACCGATATCCAGCTGGCAGCATTGGAAACATCAACAACCTGCCTGATCCTGACTGGAAACCTGCATCCCAGCAACCTGATCATCAAACAGGCTGAAAACATGTGTGTGCCTATTCTCTTGGTCCCGAGTAATACGATGGAAACTGTTGAATCCCTGGACAGGATCTTTGGTAAGACACGGCTTGGCCAAAAAGAAAAATTGGATAAATTCATTAGGTACGTTAAAGACAATATCGATCTGAATCGGCTGGATAAAGCTTTGGAAGATTAATAGTAGAGACGATAAATTTCAATAAAAAAGGACCAAGTCCCAACAAGGGATTTGGTCCTTTTTGTTTATCGTTATTCTTATCAGGGCTGGAATACAACATCAGCCGGCATGCCAGGTTTTAATTTCCCTTCTACGTTTTTCACAGCTAATTCTATTGCGTAAACTGTATTCTGCCTTTCTTCCTGGGTTTGGACATTTCGAGGTGTGTATTCTGCTTCATCGGCAATTCTCATGACAACTGCTTCAAAAACTTCATCCGGGAACGAATCAATGGTCAAATCTGCGATATCACCCAGCTTGATCTGACCGTACTTGTCCTCAGGTAAATATACAGTGACAGTCAAATGAGAGAGGTCTCCAACAGTTAGGGCAGTGTAACCGGCAGCGAGGATCTCTCCCGGATCAATAGTTTTGGTGAGGATTACTCCTGTTATGGGGGAGTAAACCTGCAGTTTCTCTATTTGGAGATCTACCAGTTTGAGAGCTGCTTCCGCTTGAGTTACCACCGTCTCGGCGCTGTGCCGGTTATTTTCAGCCTGGGTGATCTGGACCTGGGCGAGTAGGACTCCAGCTTCAGCCTGGGTAACACCTGTTTCTGCGGCCTGAACATCCAGTGAATATTCACCGGTAAATTGTTGATAGAGATAATCTCTTGCCAGGTCATACCGTTCCTTGGCGACAGAGACCCGTGCTCGGGCCTCCAGGATATCATCGTATTCCGGATCCGCCAGGATCTGATCGTAGGCTTTCTGGGCAGCCTTTAATTCAGTCTCTGCTTTTTCATAAATTGTATTTATAAAGTCCTCGATCTCTTCTCTGCCTTCATAACCCACCTGACGATCATCCAAAGCTTCAGCAACCTCAAAGGCAGCCTGGGCCTCGGCCAGCCGCTGTTCGGCCTTCTGGAAATCATCATTGCCGATGTCAGTTATTAGATCCTGGAAATTTTCCAGCTCACCCAGATAGAATTCCTGGCTGAGATCTAGTTCCTTTTCTGCCGCTGCGATCTGTTCTGACTTCTGGAAATACCAGGCCGGGATGTCGATTTGAGCGGTTGTGCTTTCGTTCCAATCGGACACACGATCTTCCACGCCGGCAAACTCGACCTGAGCTAAGATCTGCTGATAGTGGATCTCTGCTGCTTTCAGTTCAACTTCTGCTAAATGCAGATAAGCCCGGGCAGCATCTTCAGCAGCGATTGAGCCATTTAATTGGGCAATAGCTGATTCGTGTACTGCCTCAGCCTGGGTTTTTTGCGTCAGGAGTAAATCATCCTCTACTACAAATACCAATTCTCCTGCAGTGACTTGAGAGCTCTCTTCTACAAGAATCTCGGATATCCTTCCGCTTATTTCAGATGCAATCGAAATCTGATCAGCTTCGATAACGCCAGATGCTCGGATCATGTCGGATTCTTTTCCTCTGCCGATATCGGATGTGATCGTATCGCAACTTGCCAAAACTGCGGCAAAAAAGGATAAAAGCAGAACGAGGACCAAATTTTTATTCTTCATGATTACCTCCAATGCTGCTGTCTCGCATACACGAGATGAATACATCTTCAAGAGATGGTTCAATTTCTGTAATGCTATTAATTTGAATACCTGCACCTTTCGCGAGTGATTGCAGGTATTTTGTATGATGTTTTGATTGAGTTGTAATGACGTGAATCAACGATCCAAATAATTCTGCATTTAATGGTATGGCACTTCCATTTTCCCTTTCCTCGTAAATTAATGTGATGAGGTCCTCCGGTTGCGACGTGTCGATTTCGAGGACATCACCAGTCATTGCTTCGGTTTTAATTGTGGTTGGGGTTCCCTGGGCTATGATTTCTCCATGCTGGATAAAGGCCAGGCGGTGACAGTGTTCAGCCTCATCCATATAGTGGGTGGTTATAAATACCGTGATGCCTTCTGAGACTAATTTATAGAGCAGGTCCCAAAATGCCCTGCGGGAAATTGGATCGACTCCAGCAGTTGGTTCATCAAGGAAGATAACTTCTGGACGATGTAAGATAGCAGCGCTTAATGCCAGGCGCTGACGCCATCCCCCGGAAAGATCCTTGGTTGGTGTATCTTCGAATCCGTTTAAGCCTGAAAGGTCCACCGCTTCCCGAATGACTCTGCCCATATTGTCTGAAGTGAGACCATAGGCTTGCCCGTAAAATTCTAAATTTTGGTAAACCGTCAGATCGCTGTAGAGGGAAAATTGTTGAGACATATAACCGATCCGGGGCAGGATATCTGTGATTTGGTCTGGAACCGGGATGCCTAAAACTTCAATTGAACCATGGGTAGGATGAAGTAATCCGAGCATCATACGGATAGTTGTGGTTTTACCAGAACCGTTGGGTCCCAGGAATCCGAAGATCTCACCCTTCTTTACAGCGAAGGAAACCTGGTTGACCGCTGTGAAATCCCCGAATTTCTTTACCAGATCCTTTGTCTGGATAGTGACGCCGTTATCCTTCATAATTAATCCAAAACCTTTCTGATGTAGCGCAGTGAGAAGAAGCCGATTACCAGTCCCAGGGCAATCAGGAAGAGAAGATTCGGCAGTATATCAATGATCGTGGATCCTTTTAATGCGATCCCACGCATAATGCTCAGCCAATGATGGGCTGGAATAAAGTAGGCTAAATACTGGATGATCTTCGGCATTGACTCCACAGGGGCAGCGTATCCCGTAAACAGAAAATCGATCATGCCAACCATAAAAACAAGTAAAAATGCCTGGTGCTGGCTTTTTGAAAATACTGAGATAGCCATACCTTTGCCTAACTCAACCAGGATATATACAAATGCCAGTACAAATAATAGAACTACAGACCCGCGAACTGGGACATGGAACGCGAAGTGAACAACACCTAACATCAGCGTGAAATCAAAAAGGCCAACCAGTATTACGGGAATTGATTTGCCGATAATGATTTCCAAAGAAGAAAATGGCATCACCAGGAGCTGCTCCAAAGTGCCAAATTCCCTCTCTCTGGAGAAAGTCAGAGCGGCAAAAATCAGGATTGTAAATTCAATCATTAATGCCAGTTCGGCCGGGGTTGTGTAATAAGCCTCGTTTAATGATTCGTTGAACCAGACTCTCAGACTGAAATCAAACCCTTTAAATACCTCGGGATCAATGCCAAGACGATCGATAGTGATTTCTTCATCCAGGCTCCTGACGACACCTTCCACTGCTCGAAGAGCTTCTCTGGCTGGAATGCTTTCTGCGCCGTTTAATATCACCTGAAGGATAGGTTTTCCATCAATAGATTCCAGCTCCTGCGAAAAACCACGGGGGATGATAACGGCTGCATTGATCTCTCCCCGGTCCATTTGGTCCCTGATCATATCTATGGATTCTGCTGGTTCAGTCATTGAGAAGACATCTGTGTTCTCCAGGGAGATGATCAGATCCCTGCTGGCAGATGTTCTGTCCATATCCCAGATCATCATTGGTAAATTGGTGATCGGCCTGGAGGTTGCCCATCCAATTAATAAAAGTTCCAATGCTCCGCCAAATAACATAAATGCTGGCAACCACCAGTCACTTTTCAGGTGCAGGAATTCTTTTTTTACCAGAGCCAGGATTCTTCTAATCATTTTTCGTAAACCTCAAGCCAATTTCTTCTTGAAGAATAAAGCTGCAATTCCTGTAAATGTCAGACCCAGGAAGACCAACATGATCGCATAGGGCCATAGGATATCCAAACTGATTCCCGGCAGGAAAACACCCCGGGTGATAATGGCGTAGTGAGTGCCAGGGAGGAAGAGGGATTCCATCCGCGCCATTTCTGGTAAGGCGGCGATGGGGAAAAAGATTCCAGTTAAGAAGAAACCGGGAAATAATACCACCAGAAAAGATAACGCCAGGGCAGCTGATTGGGATTTCATAAATACACCGATGATCATGCCCATGCTCAGTTCAGCAAAAAGGAATATTGCGGATAGTAATAAGAATTCCAGAAAATTGCCATTAAATGGCACGTCGAACCAAATCACAGCGATTACAGGAATAATGATGACATTTACAAGGCCGGCCAAAATATATGGGATCATCTTTCCGAGCAGCAGCTCAAGTCTGGTGATTGGAGTAGCTAGCAGCTGTTCCATGGTGCGATGTTCGTGTTCTCTTGCCAGGGTCAGCGCAACCGAAAAGGCGGGGAAACCAAGCACAATGGATAATAAACCGGGCACAATATCGATCCTGGGCTCAAGACTGGGGTTGTACCAGGCCCGGATTCTTAGGTCGATTGGCTGGAGTGATTCCACGGGAATTCCGCTGGCCATGATCTGGTCAGCCAGGATCTCATTTGCAAAAGATTCGGCTCTCCAGCCTATATGGTCAACAGCAAAACCACCTGTTTCTGGCTCAGTTCCATCAATGATGATTTGCAGGGATAATCCGCGCATGGCTACCAGATCCTCGCTGAATTCAGGATGGATGATCACAGCCGCTTTGATCTTTCCCCTGGTTAGGAGTTGTTCGATCTCTTCGATCGACCCGGCACTTGTGTATAAGTCCAGATCCTCCCCAGCGGTGATCTGTTGGATGAATTCCCTGGAGGTTGCGCTTTGATCATAATCCAGCAAAGCGATTGGAACATGTTTGATATCAACTGCCAGAGAGTAGGTCATTAAAAGAAGTACCAGAGTCGGGGTGACCAATACCAACATGAATGTACCCCTGTCCCGGAGGATATGCTGTAATTCTTTTCGGATAATTGCCCACAGATGACGGATTGACATGGTTAATTGGTTTTGTCTATTTTTCTGATCAACGAAATAAAGGCTTCTTCCATGCGAGGTTTGATAACCCGGATTTCATGGAGTTCGAGTTTGTTTTTTTGTAGGGCTTTATTTATGATGTTCAATCTTTTGTTCGCTGAATCTACCAAGACATGTAATGCTTCGCCGTAACTCTGGACTTCAAGAATGCCTTTGAGGGGAAGAATTACTTCCCGGGCTTTTTGCCAATCGGAAGAGATAACTTTAATGACTTCCCCTCCGATTTTCTGCCTGATAATCTCTGGAGAGTCACATTCAACGATCTTTCCCTGGTAGATCAGTCCTACTCGGGAACAGCGATCTGCCTCATCCATATAGGGTGTGCTGACCATAATAGTTGTTCCCTGCAGGTGGAGATCGTTTAATATATTCCAAAATTCCCTCCTGGAGACAGGGTCAACCCCGGTTGTTGGTTCATCAAGCAGTAATAAAGGAGGTTGGTGGAGCAGGGTGCAGGCCAGAGCAAGTTTCTTCTTCATGCCCCCTGATAATTTGGCTGCCCGGCGGTCAGTGAAATCTGTCAGTTTGGCAAATTCCAGTAAACCGGGAATCCGCTCTTTTTGAAGGGCAGGGGGGACATCGTACATTTCACCAAAGAACTGTAGATTCTCAAGGACGGACAGTTTCCCATAAAGGCTGAATTCCTGAGCCATATAACCGATATTTGATTTAATGGCCTCCGGATTTTTTTGAAGGTCGCAGCCATCTACAATAACTTGCCCGCTGGTAATACCCAATAACCCGGTCAGCGTTCGTAATAAGGTGGTCTTTCCGGCTCCATCCGGGCCCACCAATCCAAAAAGCTCACCTTCATGAATGGTGAGATTAATGGAATCCAAAGCGATATTCTCTTTGAATTTCCGGGTTAGATCAGTGATTTGGATGAATTCTTTATCAGACATTTATGTTCTTTGTCTATTCCTTGGCCTTGCGGATGACCCACAGCGTGATCAGAGCCATCGCAGGCGGTTCGAAAATCACTCCAAGCAGCTGCAGCGTGGATCCAAAACCCATAGCAGGGATAACAAACCAGTCGATCAAACCCATGACCACAGTAGAGACGATGGCCGCTATATAGTCACCCTTCACACCAAAAGGTTTGTTATCTTTCCAGATTAACCCAGCTATATAACCCATTAAAAAACCAACGGCGATCATGGCAATGATCACAATTACGGCTTGGATAAAAACTGACATCTTTTCTCCTTTTACTCAATACGTAGATTTGAGTCTATTATCCTGGATTGGTGGTAAAACGGATGACGGGAATTTCCCTGCCAAACGCCAAAATTCCCTCAGTTGTGTGTTCTATTTCGTATCCAATTAAACGGCTTAATGCTTTTAGATTGCCTGGGTATCTTTCCGTATAGTCAAGCATTAACTGACTGGCTTCTTCAGGATCAAGCTGTTCAGCAGTGGCAGCCATTTTTTTATAACCAACTTGAATTATGACCCCGGGATTTTCCTTGATATTCTGATACCAGTGAGAACGGGTTCCAAATCCAGAAACGACATGATATTCACCAATTTCAGGATTACTCTGGATGATCTCGAGAACTGTCTGGCGTTGTTTTCCAGATATTTTTCCCTGGTGGGTGAGCAGCAGAGCTCTTTTTCCCATCATACCGCCTAAACCCAGTCTGTAGATCCAGATCGGCATTCGCCAGGGAATGGCTTTAAGACCTCTCGGAGGTGCGGGAAATTTCATATTCGATCCGTAGTTGGCGCTTTTATTCCTTCCAGAAGTAACCGGATATTGGATTTGATATGGTTCTGGATGTTGATATTATCAGGGTCATAAAACCAGAGCACAATAGTACCCTCTATAACAGCGGAGATGGCGATAGCCCCATCCAGAGCGCTTTCTGTTTGAAACTCGCCGGCATCGATCCCTTGTTGGATCAAGCTCTCAAGCAGGTTCACGTTCAATCTGTAATATCTGCTGATGGCCTTTCTGATAATTTCCTGGCGGAAGGCAAGGGCAATGAAGTCGTAAAATATCGGCATCCAATTCAGCATCTTAATGATGTCCTGGCCAGCCCGATCAGCATAGTGATATACCCGATCAAGAGCAGGGCGCTCATCTGTAAGAATGGCTTTGAATTCCTTTAATTCAGGCTCAAAGAACCTGTCAAGCAGGTTCAGGATTATGGATTCTTTGCTGTCAAAATACCAATATAACGACCCTTTGCTTAAGCCTGATGTTTCTGCGATATCAGACATGCGCGTTTTATGGAAGCCTTTTTCAGCAAAAGTTTCCATGGCTGCATCGAGAATCTGAGTCTTGCGTTCATCTGAAACATCAGGTTTGGGGGACATATTCAGCTCTTTAAAACTAAACTGACCAGTCAGTCAGTTATAGTATACAAATTTTATATTATTTTGTCAAACAAATTCAAGACAAGGGGATTATTAATTATAGAAAGTAGAAATCACTTAGGGATGGGAAACCTGGTTGCGGCCGGATTTTTTTGATTGATACATGTACTGGTCCGCCGTGGTCATTAACTCTGCCAGGGTGTCGATCTCTTCATTAAGTTCAACTGCGCCAAGGCTGATAGTCATCTTGATCTGATGGCGATTACTGTTGAATTTACACTCTTCAGTAGATTGCCTGATCCTTTCAGCTACCTGGATAGCAATTGGCAGGGAAGTCTCGGGAAGAATAATCAGAAATTCCTCACCGCCTACACGTGAGAAGATATCAATGGTCCGGATCACGCTCTGGCAGCAGCTGACTACTTGTTTGAGGACGTCATCACCTGCATCATGTCCATAGGTATCATTAATAGCCTTAAATTCATCCAGATCAAAGAATATCGCTGATAGTGGACTGTTAAATCGTTTGGCGCGATCGATCTCGTACTGTCCCCAGCGCTCCAAACCGCGGCGGTTCAAGATTCCCGTTAGGGGGTCGGTGATCGCCATTTCATGGATTTTTTTATGGAGCCGAGCGTGTGTCAGGGCGATTGAAGCCTGGCTAGCAAAGGCTGAGAGAATATCAGCATGATCACGGTTGTAGTAATTTGGGGTGTGATTGTTAAGCGAAAGGAATCCGATTACCTGGTCTCCTTCGAGAATGGGTGCGCCTGCCCAGGACATAACCTGCCTGGTTGATTCGGTTTTGATCCAATCCGGGCTATCATTTATATCTGGTATGATCAACGGCTTTTTAGAATCTATCATTTTGACCAGTGTTGCGAACCTGGATATATCAAAACCATTATTTGATTGGTCGATAGTTTCATTACCATTTTCTTTAAATCCCTGCTGGCGGACAACACGCATTTCGCCATTCTCAACCAGGATCAAGTTCGCGGCATGATAGGGGATCACGGTTGCAATTTGAGTCAGGATCTGATCCAGGACCACTTCCAGGTCCAAGGATGATTGGATCGCCCGCCCGGTATGTTGAAGGGCCTGGGCTAATCTTCTCTGCTCACGTTCAGCTTCGAAAGTCCGGGCGTTATTGATCGCGATTGAAGCCTGATTGGAAAGCAGGTCCAGAACCTGTAACAATCCTTCATCCAGATCACCTGGCTCAAAGAAGCTGACATTCATAATGCCGATCACTTTTCTGTGAAAGATGAGAGGTAAACTGACAAGCGAACCGCTCTTCCAGGTATCCTGAAGGTTTTTTTCGGCCTGGATGTCTGGTATTTGAATCCTGGTCCCGCTTTGAGCAGTTTGATAAAAAATGGAGTCCCGTTTGGGTGGGTGGACAGGATCATGTTGAACGTCTTTGGCGTAGATCACTGCTCCGAAATCCAGGTTCACACCATCATAGAGAAAGATCTGTGCGTCCCGGGCTGAAACCAATAATAAAACTTGTTTTAAAATACTTTCCAGCACATCTGTTAATTCGAGATTATCAGAAAGCTGCAAATTGGCCTTGCGGAGAGAGTCAGCCAGGATGCGCTGTTCCCTTTCAGCCCGGACAAATTGCATATTGATGATTGCCGTTGTGGCCTGATCTGCCAGGAGGCGCAAGATGGTTTTTTCTTCTTGTGTAAAAATCCGCAGGGAATCGTACCAGATATTAATCACACCAATTATCTCAGACCCGGCTTTTAAAGAAAGCGAGATCACCGCAATCTCACGACCATTATTTTCATGTGAGATTTCGTTAAACTGAGTGATATTGGGGATAAATAGATCTTGATTGGTTGTGGTTACTAACTGTGACAATTCAGCTTCACCCGGGTGAGAAAAAGGTAAAGTTTGCTGTCTGTTTTTCCCCAGTGAAAGAAATAGTATCAACTCATTATTTTGGACAAGGTAGATGCTGGTATTGTTGGCAGGGGTCAGCTCATAGACTTGTGATAACACTGTTTGTAATGCTGTTTCCAGCTGATCACTGGAGGATATATTTGTGCTTGCTTTGTGGAGGGAATCCAGTTCTTTGGCGCGCAGATCAAGATTATCTTCGATGAGCTTCTTATAGATAATGGATCCCAGGGTTTGAGCAATGCTACGGAAAGTGTTGATCTCCGGTGTTTCCCATTTCTTGTTGGTCAAATAAGATTCAAAACCGATAAACCCCCACAGGGAAACACTCGTGAAAATTGGGAAGATCACATAACTGCCTTGATCCTGGAGGAAAAAATATTTCCGGGTTTCTTCAGTCAGCTCGCTGAGAACCCCGATCATGGGCTGATCAATCTCGGCAGTTTCTATCCAGGTTATTAGTTCTTCAGGGATGAATGTTTTATCCCTGTCTGGATAGCGGGACTGGATCTCAGACCAGTAATGATACAGGCTGCCGGAGTAGTTTACTGTGCCACTGCCCGTCAATTGGAAAAGGATCAGGTGGTCTAACCCTGCAGCCAAACCGATGTTGCGAAGCAAGTCTGGGATCTTTTCCATCCAATTCTGAGAAGTGATCAAATCAGTTGTTAACTGATTGGTTGCTTCCAGTGCGCGGGAAAGCCGGATCAACTTCTTATTATTTTCAGAGAGGGAAATGAGTTCAATCTTTGATTTTAGTTGGATGTCCCTGAGATGGCCAATAAACATGCCAGTGATGGCAAGTAAAGCAAAACCGATCAAATGATTGAAGAGCAGCAAATTCATATTTTCCTGGCTTCCAGGAAGTAGAACTTGCGTAAGGAGGTGGATGGCAATGCTTAAGAACGCAGAGATTGCGCCCATGCCCATGCCCAGTGACCAGGCAGAAACCAGCACCGGAAGGGCTCCCAGTGCCATAAAAACCCAATAATTATCCTGCTCTGAAAAGAAGATCAAACCGCCAAAATAGATCATCCAGCTTAGGAATACCATCACCCATTCTGCGAGATCGAGTTTTTGAGGGGGTTTTAACCTGTCAAGCATATAATTTTTCTAAATTAGTTAAACTTAATGAATATCCACAATAGTGAAATACTGACGGTGATGATCAGGGCAGGGATTCCTTTTTTCAGGAAATATTTATAGGTGATCCTGTATCCTGCCCTTTCAGCAATCCCTGCGGTGATCATATTGGCAGATGCTCCGATAAGCGAACCATTACCTCCCATGGCTGCCCCAATGGAGAGGCAATAGAATAATACCTTCGACTCGGCACCGGGAATAATCAATGTCAGGTAGGCAATCACCGGCAGCATGGCAGCAGTAAATGGGATATTGGCAATTACCATAGATAATATCGCACTGAACCAGGTGACAACAATCATTGCCAGGACGAGATTCTCGCCTATCAAATTGCCGATCATAGTTGCGATAATACTGATCAGTCCGACTTCCTGAATGGCGCCAACAACGATAAAAAGGGACATAAAGAAAACCAGTGTAGTCCAATCTACTGCACCTATCATTTCATCTATATCCGGTCTGATCCAGATTAAGAGAGCAGATGCGCCAATCAGGGCAGTAACTGACGGCAGCAGGTGGACCTTTTCGCCGAAAATGAAGAGCATCATCATACCTGCTCCAATCCAGCCGGCTTTTTTAAGATTTTTAGGATTAGTGATTTTCCCTCTTTCTTCTAATTTCTCAAGCAGGAGAGGGGAGCTCGTTTTTTCTGCTGTCAGCTCCTTTCGATAAGTAAGCCAGCTGTAGATGATCAAGCCAATAAAGGCCAGGAAAACGCCCGGTGTGAGATTGGTCAGGAAATCATTGAATGTTATATTACCAAATGAGCCAATCAGGATATTGGTTGGTGTTCCGATTAAGGTGCTGACACCGATGACATTGGAAGCAAAAACTTCAGGGATCAATAAAACTATGGGAGATATGTTCAACGCCAGGGCGATCTGGACCGTGATCGGCGTCATCAATAACATTGTGGTCACGTTATCTAAAAAGGCAGAGGATATGCCTGTAATTAACATCAGGACCGGAAGCAGAATGATCATTTTGCCCCCGGAAACCCGGTAAGCGTGGTATGAGAGCCAATGGAATATCCCGGTATTTTCAACAACGGCTATCACCATCATCATGCCCATGATCAAGAAGATCACATTCCAATCAATATAGGAAATTGCTTGCGGGAAATTAAAAATATACAGTTCCGACAGGAAGGGTTTGCCAAGATAACTTATTGCTAATAATAGGCTGGCTCCGGCGAAAGCGGCCAGGGTATTGTGCAGGAATCCGGTAGCTATCAGGATAAGAACAACGACGAAGATCAAGGCGGATATCCAGAATGCCGGAGTGATCTCTCTCTCCAAAGTCACCAAGGGGAATGAGACTGAATTTCCCAGCTGGAGCTGTTTAATGTCTGCTGGTTTGATGCTAGTGAGTTTATCCTGAAAATGGGGCCGTAAAAAGTAAAGTTTTAGCTGCTCGGGAAACGGATCTGGAACCTGGACAGCATAACTGCCATCTGCCTGGGTTGTTGTAGAGCTGAGAATTACAAAATCTGATTTATCGCCAGAGATCAGCTGCACCTGGACATCTTTAACGGGCTGCAGTTGAAGGTCCTGAATCTTTCCAAAAACATGGGAAATCTCATTATTCACATTTGATGCAGAGACTTTTTCCATTGAAAACAGGAAAATGGTCAAGGCTAATATGAAGAGGAGGGTCCCTGTTAATTTGGTTTTAGCCACAAATGCACCCTAGTGTTTTAAAAAATGGTTCAGGTTGTGAATACTTCAGTCATCTTTCTGGATCTGGTCTGTTTCATCAGAGAATATAACTTGCGCTTGGCAGGATTGCTTGATGCGCTCTGCAAATATCTGCAGGCGTTCAATCGAAAGCAGGTTATCATCACCTTCCTCTTCCGGCCGTCCCAGGATCACATAGGTTGGACTTTGTTCGGCGCAATAAGCTATGATCTCCTCAACCACCCGGCCTTCGCGGATCACACTTTCAGCCTGGGCGCCTGCTTCAGTTGCTTTTTCCTGGGCGCTTAACAGGATGAATTCACCCATGTCGTGCAGTTCCTGGGAGATGTGATTGGTTTTACTGCTGCTGGAGTGGGTCAGAAAATCCAGGTTTACCACGTATAGGAAATAAATGGTTTCACCTGTTTCTTGCGCCAAACGGATTGATGTCTTAATAGTTGGATGGCTCGAAGGTCCACCCCGGATTGCGCATAAGATCCCCGACATGAAAAATGCTCCTCGCCCATAGGCTGGAAAATGTATTTTTGTGTTTATAAATTATATTGCAGAAATAAATAGTATGATCCTAAGATATGAATATTTTTTGGACCATACTATATTAATTTGGTGTTGGAGTTGGGGTGAGGTAAGGGGTTGGTGTGATTGTCACTCCCTGATCGAACATGCTTTGATCCGGAAATTCGCTGATTCCCATTTGCCAGGCCAACCGTAATTTATCGGCAGCGATTGCGGGACGAGAAGGCAAGTCCGATATACATTCTTCTACAAGTTTGAGCATCTCGAGTACAACTACGCGCTGTTTGGGAGGTACTCTAGTTATCATTGCTGTGAGATTATCCCGGGCAACCTCCAGCTCGTTTTTCGCCAGTCCATAATTGTCATGTAATAGGTACTGCTGAGCCCAGGTTAAAGAGTCCAGGGAGCGAAGAAGTTCTATTTCCTGGCGGTTGCCGGCATCTCTCATCTGGACTGTCGCGATGGCGCTGATAAATCTCTCATTGGTTTGTTGTCTAACAGATACGGTAGCAATTAAAGCGGGGGAGTATGTGCCAGCATAATAAGTATTTGACTCAACTTGATATTGCATGGAGACTAGATCTTCAGATAATTGGTCCAGCGTTGCCTGGACACCCGATCCGACATCAGATAGGCTGGCATCCAGCGTAGCCTGCAGGGAGCTTATTTGGCCCTCAAGTGCGGCTTGTGTAGCCTGGAGCTCCTGGACCTTTGTCTGATTTGTGTCTATTGGTTGGAATACTCTTTGATCCAAGTAAGGAATCCAACCAGATGCTGCAAAATAAATCACTGCTCCTACAAGGCAGCCAGTGGTAAAAACAAGGATCAATCGCAGCAATATCCCTGGAAATGTTTTGGAAGCTGGCTTGGGTGTAGCAGATTGGTTTTGAGGGGAATTTTCTGTTGTTTCCATGATCTCCTCGCAAATTTGGATTCTTACCCTATTGTAGAAGATTATCCTACAAAAAAAGCCGTTCCACCATGTGAAACGGCTAAATTGTTGACAGCATATATTAGCGATCCAGGTTGGGCGCGAGCCGTTTAATTCGTTTCTTCAAACCTGATGCTTCAACTTCGTGCATCTTCTTCATATCATTGAGCGAGCGGCTTGACTTTCGGCGTCGAAAGTGTCCGTGATGACCCTTGGTCCGGAGGATCTTGCCGCTGCCGGTTTTACGGAAACGTTTTGCTGTGGACTGATGTGTTTTCATGTTTTTTTTACCCATAATCTTCATTCTCCTGACGATAGAGTTCGCCTTTATTTTTTCTTTGTGGTCTTTGTTTCTGGTGGTTTGATCTTTCGTAAAATTTTATTAAGTTCTTTATTTGCTTCCTGTACTGAAATTTCATGGGTTGCTGACCATTCCGAGGCGATTTTTTTCTTGATCGTAGAATGGGCTCGCTCTTCGGTAGTGTTAAGTTTGTCTCCAGCCCTTTTTCCGTGTAAATCTCTTAATAAAGCACAAAAGCCTGCTAAAGTTCCATCTTCAATAACTTGATTGATACGGTTCTTTCGGTCAGTATGTTTACTTTCCATTTGTTCAGCGGGCGATTCCAGGATGGCTATGGCCTTCTGAAGGTTCTTTTCACTCACCACGGGGCGAATACGTTCAGGGTCCAGGTCATCGGTTGGGATCCAGTAAACCCCGTTGCGTGTCTGAACTTTATAATACTCCCTGGTTTCGTCACCCAGTGATTTTTTTTCTTTTCCCTCCACTTGACCTACACCGTGGTGGAGATGGGAAACCCAGTCTCCCGACTTAAATGGTTTCTGTTGTCCAGACATGTTATTCTCCAATTTACTTCATGTTCGCTGGAGAGTAGCCCAGCCAGCTATTTTATCACAGCTGTTCAGGAATTTTTAGTTTTTTCCAGGTAATCGCGTAAAATTCTTTGAATCCGAGGCTGCCTTAATCTGCGCAGAGCCTGGGCTTCAATTTGCCTGACCCGTTCTCGGGAAACGCCAACTTTTTCACCTACTTCCTGAAGGGTGTGGCTTTTTCCATCTGGCACACCATACCGCAAACGGAGGATCCGCACCTCTCTGGAAGGAAGGGCTTCCATAACCTCTTCCAGATGCTCTTTGAGGAGGTGTATGGTAGCGGTCTCGTCCGGTAATGGTGTTTCCAGGTCTTCTACGAAATCTCCCAATACTGCATCACCTTCTTTGGTGGTTGGCATTTCTAATGAGAGTGGACGTCGGGCGACCTTCATCATATACTGGACTTTCTCCGGAGCTTCATCAAGAGCATCAGCTAATTCTTCGATGGAGGGATCTCGTTCCAGAGATTGTTTAAGATCGTTCTGCATCCGGAACATTTTTGAGATTTTGTCACCCATATGGACTGGTACTCGAATTGTTCTGCCTTGATCGGCAATTGCCCGGGTGACAGCCTGTCGAATCCACCAGGTGGCATATGTGGAAAATTTATATCCCCGTAAATAGTCAAATTTCTTAGCCGCACGCATCAGACCGATATTACCCTCCTGGATCAAGTCCAGGAAAGGTACACCGCGGCCCATGTATTTTTTTGCTACGCTGATGACCAGGCGGGAATTAGCTGTGATCAGATGGTCCAGGGCGTTCCATTCATCCTCGATCATCTGGTGCAGTTCAGCTCGACGATCGTCAGGTACATTACCGCGAGCCATTTCTTTCCGAGCCAGTCTCCCGCGTTCAATGCGTTTTGACAGGTCCTTTTCTTCATCTTTAGAGAGCAGGGGGATGCTGGCTGCTTCTTTGAAATAGAGCTCAATCAGGTCATTGGTGTCTATGCTGAGCAGACGATTTTCAAGATCCTCGTCCAGATCATCATCTTCTTCCAGCTTTCCGTTGTCTCCCTCATCAGCGAAAATAGCTTCCAGTTCATCCTCATCGTCTTCTTCGAGATAAGGGATGTCTTCTTCTAAAAGAGAAGCAAAGGCTTTTTCAAGGCTGGTAACGTCCTTTTTGGCGTCTGGGAAGTAGCTGAGAATATTTGAGAAAGTGATGAATCCCTGGGAGTGACCAAGTTCTATCAGCTCATGAAGGGGATTTAATAAAGTTTTCTTTTCAATATCAGTTGAGGTAGGAGTTGTTTTACCCATAGAGGTTTTTGAAACGATCAATTTTGATTAATAAAATATGCACGTGATTCAAATTAAGTGAAACACAATTAGGCTGAAAGCGGAACTGAATTTATAAGCTGAGCCGCTGGCAGTACATATACCAATTTTTAGATTGGTTTATGTTATTTTATCTAATTCCTCTTTTGAGGGTGGGGGCTGCCCTTTTTTATGACGGTAAACGATCCGGCCTCGGGAAAGGTCATAAGTAGACATTTCAACTGTAACCCGATCGCCAAGCAGAACACGGATGTAGTACTTGCGCATTTTTCCAGCGAGATAGGCCAGAATCTCGTGTCCATTTTCCAATTCAACTAAAAATTGAGTTCCAGGAAGTGCTTTTACTATTGTTCCTTCCATTCTCACTTTTTCTTCTTTTTTAGCCATTTAACCTCTTGTTTTGCTTGACGATATTTTGGGACAGGATTGAAAGCTGCTGCTGACCCAGAACCAAAGTCCGGATCGTTTGATCTCGGCTTATATCGTTCTGATACCTTGTTTTTTCTGCCTTCTCTTGTTTGCCATTCGGCGCTTGCGCCGGCGAATCGCTTTCTTGCGTTGGATACGACTCAGTTCGCTCTTGGATACAAACCACCTCTTGCGGCGGACTGTACTCAGTACACCACTTCGAGATACTTTTTTCCGGAAACGCTTCATCATTTGCTTCTGCGATTCGTTAGGTCGGAGTTCAACTTTTACAGCCAAGACTTCTCACATCCTTTCTTTTCGGCACTCATACATAAAGGGTAAAGCCTTTTGGCCTCACCCTTTTATGGTTCGTGGCCTAAATTTGTGGTAATTTATCTGTTGATAAATTGTCGCGGAATATTCCGCGGTTGCCTATCTCCACCCAAGTATACCTTGAAAAACTTACAATGCAATAGAAATAGATAAGAAAAACTTACAAAACACTAACATTGACGACAAAATACTGGCATGCTAGAATGTTTTTATGGAAATCGAAGAAAATCAGCCCCAAAATCTTCCAGGAGCAGCCGCAGAGCAGAATCAACTCTCGGGAAAACTCGCTGAATGGATAAATTTAAGCGAGGATATTCCGGTTGGTGTATTTTACTGTGAATCCCTGGCTGGTGTGGTCCATATTAATCAACGGATGAGGGATCATTTGAATTTGACCCAAATGGCGATCAGTCCAGTCTTGGAAGAATATTTCTGGGCCCGATTGGAGTCTTTGGCGGAAGATGAAAAACAGGCTCCATGATTTGATCTTAGATGCAAGAAATCGGATAATCACTGAGCCAAGCCTTGAATTCCGATTAACGAATGGAAAAAATTCTTATCTTCAAGTCAAGTTATTCAAGATCTCACTGGAAGCATCCAGCGATCATTCTTATGCGGGAATAGCCACGCAAGTACCGGACGGGAGTACTACTTACAAACGCCAGTTAAAAATGCTGGAGGAAATGTGTGTTCTGGCCAGGAAAACCAGTGCTTCTGCCGGGGGCAATCTGGATGCTTTAAGAAGTAATCTCCAGGTCTGGAATCCTGAAATTGTGGATGATTTCTTAACTGATGCCAGGGATCAACAGCTTCTGGTCAATCAATCCCTGGATCTGGTGTTGAATTTGATAAGCACGTTTGATGTTTTACCAATCTTCACTGACTCGGTGAATATCCACGAGTTTTTAGGCGAATTTATCTCCAATCAAGATCAAATTGAGATCCGATTTACTGAGGGACAGGATTTTGGCGAGAAGCCGCTCATATCATCGATTGATCCAGCTCTTTCGATCCTGGCTCTCGAGCACCTTGTGAACGAAATAACTGATAATAACCCTGAAGGACAATCGTTGGACATTTCTGTTGCCGCAGGGGAAGATGACCTTAGTATCATCTTGGAATGCTCCAGAACTCTGCCATTGCCTGGATTAACACCTGATCAGGAGGAGATCGAATTGACAGGACAGAATATCCGGATGTTTCTTGCTGACAAGATCATTACCGCTCAAGGGGGGGGCCTGACAATCCTGAGGTCCGGACCAGGTTCTGATGCGATCTCGAAAATTGAGATCAAACTGCCGATCGCATGCCGAATCCCAGCTGATATTGAAATCTGACAACAAGGATAGATTTGAGGCTGTTAGCGGGGGACGGATTCTTGTGGCAGAAGCACAACCTGAATACCAAATCCGGGTCCGAGACGCATTACAAACTGCTGGCTACCGGGTGGACCTTGCTCAGGATGGAAGTTCAGCACTTGATATGGCCCAGACGATCAATCCCGATCTGATAATTCTGGCGCGCAATCTGCCCGGATTAGATGGATTGCTGGTTACTCAGGGAATCCGGCGCTGGTCGGCGATTCCTGTGATTATGTTGAGTGAAAGGGCTAACCCGGATGACCTGATATATGCCTATCAACTTGGGGTGGATGATTATTTACGAAAACCGTTCTCCATTCAGGAATTAATGGCGCGGGTGCAGGTATGTATCCGGCGAAGCGAAAATGCCAGATATCCATTAACCCCTGATCTGTTCCAATCAAACACGATGAGGATAGATTACTCATCCAGGCAAGTTTGGGTAAGGAGCAAGTTAGTTGATCTGACTCCAATAGAATACAACCTGCTCGTTTTTATGTCCCGACAGGGCAAGCAGATTATGCCTTATGAACAGATGCTGGAAAGCGTCTGGGAAGGACCAGAGAAAGGTACCCGGCAGGGTTTATTCGTTCATGTAAAGAGATTAAGGGAAAAGATCGAACAGGACCCTAAAAACCCCCAAATCATCAGAAATAGATGGGGTGTTGGGTATGTATTTAATCCTTGAATGAGGGGTATTAATTGACAAATAATCTAAAGTTTGTCATAATCTGAAAGCAAGTACGGATTTAAGGATATTTTAATTAATTTGCTGGACCTTGATGCTGCCTCAGGAATGGTCGGGCAGCAATTTTATTATTGATAGACATTGATTCACAACAATCCCTTTTCAGGAGTTAAACGCAGAGATCCATGGAAAACGAGATCAAAGCCCCAGATCCAGAGCAGGACAATCAGAATCCAGAAGAAGAAAAAGATTCAGGACAGCCCGAGTGGTTCCAGGATTTTGTTGATCATTACGACGTTGATAAACCCCAGAAAGGCAAGATGCTCAAGGGAACGATCCTGGACATCCAGGAAAGCTCGATCCTGTTGGATGTTGGTTTTAAAAGGGATGCAATCATTCCGGGACAGGATCTTGACCAAGTTGATTCTGAAATCCGCGAAAGCTTATCCGTTGGAGATGAGATTTTTGTCAGTGTAATCCGCACACCTATGGGGGATGAAGATCTGCTGGTATCGCTCCAGCAGGGCTTGGCACATGAAACCTGGGTCAAGGCAGAGGAATTAGCTAAAGCTGATGAACTGATCGAACTTGAAGTTATTGACCAGAACCGGGGTGGTTTACTGGTTGCCTATGAAAATCTGAGAGGTTTCATTCCCAACTCCCACATTCCTGCCATCAGGAGGGGAACGAACACGCAAAGGGCAGGTGAGATCAAATCTGAAATGATGGGAAAAACCCTTGCTGTTAAGGTGATCGAGGTTGATCAGAACGAACGGCGGCTGGTTTTCTCAGCCCGGGTAGTCAAGGAAGGTCAACGCGAAAAAAGGCTCAATGAAATCGAAATTGGTTCTGTCATAAAATCCCGCATTGTTAACATTGTCGATTTTGGGGTTTTTGTTGATTTGGATGGAGTTGATGGATTAGTTCATAAATCAGAAATTGATTGGGAAAGGATTCCCCATCCATCGAAAATATTTAAACTTGGAGATGAGATCGAAGTTAAAGTTATCGGAATTGATAAAGATAAAGAACGAATAAGCTTAAGCCGAAAAGTACTCTTGCCAAATCCCTGGCTTAAACGGGTTGAAAAGTTCAAGGTTGGAGATCTGGTAGAAGGTCTTGTCATCTCTGTTCTGGACTTCGGCGCATTTGTGGAATTAACAGAGGGTTTACAGGGGTTGGTACATATCAGTGAAATCGGATACGCAAATACGGAGGATCCCAAAGCTGTTGTTAAAAAAGGCGATCCGGTGCTGGTCAAGATTATGGGGATAGACAAGGCTAGAGAGCGAGTCTCTCTGAGCATGAGACGGGTACCGATCTCAGAACAGATGGAATGGATCATGAACCTGGAGGATGCATCCGAAGGTGTTTTATTAGATGTTGATGAAGATTTACTTAAGGTTGATCCAGACGGTGAAAAGGAACAAGAAGATGTTGATCCAATAGAAGGTCAACATCCCTGCCGTTGATGAGGCTGATGAGGCACTCAAAGACTCCCCGGCCGAGCAATCTCCGGAAGCAGCCGAACCTGAATCTATTGATTCAGAGGGTCCTGAATAGATTAGTTGAAATTTTGATCAAACGGGTGGCTGAAATCATCAGCCACCTTTTTTTATACCCCGGTCTGGGAGTAGCTATTTTGTTGTTTGTCCTGGTTGGAAGGGTATTCATCCTGGAGATCTTCGCAATCACATTCTTCGCCCCGGAAGCATTTACTGCAGCAAAATACCAGCTGGTTTTTTTCGATAGGCTCCCAGCGAATTTCCACACCACATCCATCACACCAGAGTGTATCAGCGTACCAAGCCATCTAACACCTCCTTCGTAACAGGATTGAAGTTAAGGTGGGTTTATCAAACCTAAGAGGTCAAGTAAGCAGCGGTGTTATTGTCTGTGAGTAATAGTGAATCGATCAAGGATTATGAACAAGGATCTGGACTTTCTGATTTCAATATAACAAAGTAAATTGATAAGTTCAAGTATCAACTCTAGATGTTCAGCCAGCGGCTGGCTTCATCAGGCAGATCAGAAAGGAAGCCCTGCTGGATAGTGCAGTTGGGAAGGGAATTGACAAACAAGTTCCCGTAACTTTTTGTCAGCAATCTTTTATCGAAAATTGCAACAACGCCAACATCCTTTTTGGTTCTGATCAACCTGCCAAAACCTTGCCTGAAACTGAGGATGGCTTCCGGAAGCATATAATCCTGAAAGCTGTCCTGGTAAGTGTCTGCCCGGGCGGCAACGATTGGATCGGATGGAACCTGGAATGGAAGTTTGGCGATGACCAGAACCGAGAGGTCCTGACCGGGGATATCAACACCCTCCCAGAAAGCCCTGGTGCCCAATAATACGGCCTGTTCCGCCTGGCGGAAGCTTTTAAGCAGGGTGTGGGGGGACGGACCGCTTCCCTGTTCATAGACAATAATGCCTTCCTGAGCCAGGGGGCCAGTGATGGATCTGCCAGTTTCCTGCAGCTGGCTGTAAGAGGTAAATAAAACCAATGTCCGTCCACCAGTAGCTTTACAGAGGGAGATCAACCCTTTGTTTAAGGCGAGCTGGTGGCCTTTATAATCGCTGGGTTCAGGAATATCCTCCACTAAATATAAAAGGGCTGCATTCTGATAGTCAAAGGGAGATCCGAGAGCCAATTCTTCTGAATCGTCCGCCCCCAATCTGTTGCGGATGTAGTCAAAACTGCCCGCTGTGGTTAATGTTGCAGAAGTAAGGATCACGGCTCGTTTTTCGAACCAGATGTAACGTTCCATCAGCTCCCCGATATGTAAGGGGGCGGCCTGGATGGCGACCGCCGGTTTTTGAGGGGGCGATTCGATCCAGTAGATCATATTCGGATCAGGTTCAAAGACCAGGTGGTCAATATTTTCATACATTTCATACAATTCTCGGGAGGCTTCCCGCAGGTCATTCAGGATGGCTTCATATTGAGGCTGCTCAGACCGGTTTTTTCCCAGGAGCTCGTTGATCGATTCCCAGATTTTTTGGATGTCTTCCAGGAGACCATACAGCGATTGACGGGCCTCGTCCCAGGACTTTTCTACATCATCCCAGTCGCTTTGGCCGCGCAGAATGCCCCGAAAATTCTCAGGAACATCTCCTGATGTTCCAATCCTTGTTTGCTGCGTGTATCTGCCGGCCGGCCTTCCTCCCCGGGATCTTTCCAGAAGCAGCTGCAAGATCCGGAATAGATCATCCATGCGGCTCTGGGTTTTAAATGATCGGGAAATGATAGATTGCACCAGCTGGTTCAGGGAGGCAAAATCACTGGGTGATAACTTATCTTCTCCCAATTTTATGATCCAGCTCAGAATACCTTTCTTTTCATCTCCTAGAACCGATAAGGATCTCCTCAACACTGATTGGGAGGTATAAAAACTTAATGCATTTGTTGTGGCGCTTTCGAGGTGGTGGGCCTCGTCTATGATCAGTGTGTCATATTCTGGCAGGATCCTATTTCCTGTGGCAACATCTGCCAGCAGCAAGGCATGGTTAACAATGATGATATGGGAAGAATGAGCCCGCTGTCTGGCCTGGTAAAAAGGACAACGCCCCCCGGTTCGTTTAAGACAACCTTCGGTGGAGCAGTCTTCGTGTTCTGCTGAAATACGATTCCAGATCCGCCTCTCTATTGGTCCATTGAGATTGATCTCTCCCCGATCACCGGAGAGGCTGGTTTGTATCCACACCAGGATTTTTCCCAATACACGCATTTCGTCGGCGCTTTTAGGTTTGCTCTTGCGCAAGCTTTCCAGGTGATGAGGGCAAAGGTAATTTGAGCGGCCTTTTAATACTGTCGCTCTGCATTTTAAATCCATGGTTTCCAGCAGCAGGGGGATATCTTTACTGATCAGCTGATCCTGGAGGTTAATGGTATTGGTAGAGATAACAACACGCTGTTGATTTTGTGTGGCCCACATGGCCGCGGGAATAAGGTAGGCCAGGGATTTACCGATTCCGGTGCCGGCTTCTATCAGGTAATGCCTGCCATCTGAGATCGCCCTGGCTGAAGCCCGCAGCATTTCCAGCTGCTCGGAACGATGTTCATAATCGGGGAATGATTTGTGGAAAGGTCCCCCGGGTTCAAGAACGGCAGATACCTCATTCAGATCAAGGCTCTTGACGGTCTCTTTGGGTTCAATTGGCGTTACTTCTTTGGGTGGCGGTTGTGATAAAAGCGGATTCAGGTAAGGTTCTCCAGCCGCAGATGGATTTTCCTTTTTCATCTGCTTCGTATGCCCAGGTAAATGGCAGGTTTCCGCCCCATCCAGCTCCGGGGCTGAGGCGAACGATTTCTCCCAGGGTCGGAAGATCGAGATCCAGGATCATGTCATACATGATCTGATAGATCGCCTGAGTGACCTTGGTATCATCCAGAGCGCGGTGAGTAGCTCTCATAGGTACACCAAGTACCTGCCCCAGGGCTCTCAGGTTATAACGGCCTTCAGCGGGCAGGATCACAGAAGCCATTTCATAGGTATCTATGGAGAGATTTTTTTTCAAGGCACCTGCTGCTCGCAGGAACGAGAGATCAAACTTTACGTTATGGCCGATAACGGGAGCGTCGCCTACAAAATCGATCAATTGATCGATGGCTTCTTCAATAAAGGGGATCTTGTCTCCCCGGACCATCGCATCTGTAATACCGGTCAATTGTGAGATAAAAGGAGGGATCCTGATACCGGGATTGATCAAAGTTTCAAATTCTTCTTCAATCCCCTTGTCAGTGAATTTAACTGCTCCAATTTCTATGATCTTGTCAGATTTAGATTCCAAACCAGTGGTTTCGATATCTAAAGCAACCAAAGTTCTATTTGTCATAAATACATATCCTGCAGCAGGTTTTGATTAATTCCCTGCCCGTGGCGTACTATTGGGTAAAAAATAATAATTCTTTAGGATTCACCAAAAGCGTGGATGATCCTGGCCATATGTTTTGCGCCTTTCAGATAGAGATCAATACGTATGTTTTCGTCAGGCGCATGAGCATTGCCCCCTGGATATCCAATCCCGGTTGTAACAACGGGTAATTTCAAAATGGTAACAAAGGCATGGTTTGGACCTGATCCGCCAACCATGGGGACCAGTTCCATCTGGCTGCCAAAAGCATCAGTCGAAGTCTCGACGACCAGTTTGACAAATGGATCGTTTGGATCAGTTCGGGCGGCCGGACCGCCACCTAAAAATTCTATCTCAACATCAGGAAAACCCTCCCGATCGAGATGGGTCCGTAATTGTTCAAGGACTTGGGAAGGGGTTTGATCAGGTACGAGCCGGAAATCCACCTTTGCCGAGGCCCTGGCTGGTAATACGGTTTTGGATCCTGGGCCCTGGTAACCTGATGTTAAACCGCAAATCGTACAGGTTGGTTCAAAGACGGCTGCGACTTGAAATTCAGTTTCGTTCTGATATTCTTTGAGAAAACCTTGGATTCCATACCGAGTTTTTAAAACACTACTTTCAGGGGGAAGCGCGGCTAACATTTTGATGTCCTGCTCTGAAGGTGGGATGACAGGGTCGTAAAAACCAGGTAGTTTGATATGTTCGTTCTGGTCTTTTAATGTGTTTAATGCCCAGATCAAGCGCCAGGCAGCATTGGGGAAAATTGAGCCTCCCAGTCCAGAATGCACATCTTGTTTGGCTGTTGTTATTGAAAGTTCAACATAACAAATTCCGCGTAATCCCAGATACTGCATGGGTTTGTCACGATGGTCGACACCGCCAAATTCCCAGATACAGGCGTCTGCTTGAAGCAAATCCTGGTGTTCTTTCACGAAATCAGGCAAATGGACACTGCCAATTTCTTCTTCTCCCTCCAGGATGAATTTAATGTTGCAGGGCAGTTCATCGAACTCGGACAGGATAGCGTCAATGGCAAAAAGGCGGCTGGTAAAGTGTCCTTTGTCGTCGCTGATACCGCGCCCGTATACTTTTCCATCTCGCTCTTCCGGTTCAAAAGGCGGAGAAGTCCAGAGATCGAAAGGCTCAGCTGGTTGTACGTCATAATGGTTATAAATCAGGAGAGTTTTATCAGTCCGGCCTTTTCTTTCTGCAATCACTACTGGAAAACCATCCGTGCTGTATATATTCGGCGGAAAACCCCCGTTTCTTCAGCATGGCAGCTGTCATCCGGGCTGTTTCTTCCATACCCAGATTTTGGGCAGCCACACTGGGCTGTTTGCAATATTCTTTTAATTCGTTAAGGCTGGTCTGCAGGTTGGATTCCAGGAAAGTATCTATCTTTGAAAAATTAGTCATGAAGATGACTCCTGGAGCATGGA
The DNA here is from genome assembly GCA_963783765.1 of uncultured Chloroflexia bacterium. Lineage (GTDB taxonomy): Bacteria > Chloroflexota > Anaerolineae > Anaerolineales > UBA11858 > B10-G9. The sequence continues at coordinate 91,737 of CAWAOV010000001.1, forward strand.
TTCGATGCGGGCAACGATCAGGTCTAAAGCTACGTGATTATAACCACCTTCGGGGATGATCACGCTGGCATACCGTTTTGATGGCTCTACAAATTCCAGGTGCATAGGGCGCACTGTTTCAATATATTGATTGATCACACTTTGGGTCGTTCGTCCGCGTTCTTCGATATCTCTTTTTAGGCGGCGGATAAAACGAACATCTGCATCTGTATCCACATAGATCTTAAGATCAAAGAGTTTGCGCAGTTCGGGTTCTGCGAAGATCAATATTCCCTCTACTATCAGGATCAGCTGGGGATCGATGGTGGAGGTTTCTGCGATGCGGGTGTGGGTTTTAAAATCATAATTGGGAAGTTCAATGGAATGGCCTTCCTTGAGCTGGGTAATATGTTCGATCAGCAGTTCCGTTTCCAGGGAAGCAGGATGGTCGAAGTTAACCTGGGCTCGCTGCTCGACAGATAGTTCATGAAGTTCACGGTAATAGGCGTCATGAGGTAAAAAAGCGATTTTCTCCGGACCAACTGTCTCAAGAATGTAATCCGCTACAGTGGTTTTTCCTGAGCCTGTACCGCCGGCTATACCAATAACGAGGGTAGTATTTTGTTTTGTCATGGTGCAGGTATTATACTTGAATGAGGATAGGTTCTGGTATGGGTTATTCGTATTAATTAACCATTTTTTACAACAAAATTATTCAATTCCCGTATATATACCAGATCACAAGGAGGAGAAAAATCAAATGAAGAAAACTATTGTAGTACTTATCCTTATCTCGCTGGTTTTGGTGCTGGGCGCTTGTGCAGCCGGACCTAACCAGCTGCGCAACACACCTGATGAAGATGGTGACGTGGCTGGATTCTGGACGGGACTCTGGCAAGGCTTTATTGCCCCCTTTACATTTATTATTTCCCTGTTCAATAAAAACGTCTACGTCTTTGAGGTTCACAACAACGGGGGTTGGTATACCTTCGGATTCCTGACCGGCGCGTCAATGATCTTTGGCGGCAGCGGAGGTGGAGCGGCCAGCCGGAGAAAACGCAGAAAAGACTGAATCAATCCAGCTTGAGATTAGTTTTCGACCCGCAGGGGGGAATCAGGCGGGTCTTCTGCTTTTTTACCCAGCAATTGACTCTTCTGGTAGGCAGCCCAGACAGCTTTGGACAGGATCGTTCTCATCCCGCCTTTTTCCAACTGGTAAATTGCTTCCGCACTTGTTCCTCCTGGTGAGGTCACCATATTACGGAGCTGTGCCAAGTGGAGGTCAGATTGAATTGCAAATTCCACTGACCCTTTGATCGTCTCGAGGACAATTAAACGGGCATCCCGGCGGGAAAAGCCCAGGTGAACAGCTGCATCCACCAGTGCTTCGGCAAGGAGAAAGACGTAAGTAGGGCCAGTCCCGCTGACAGCGGTCGCCATGTTTAATGAATCTTCATGTTCAACATATAATTCTTTCCCCATGGCTGCAAGGATGACCTTAGCCTGTTCTCGTTGAGCTTCGGATACTTCACCTGAAGCTGTCCAAACAGTCATGCCAGCACTGATCTGGGCAGGGGTATTGGGCATGGTCCTGATGACAGCCTTATGGGAAAGGCTTTTTTGAATGGTGGTGATGGGCATTCCGGCAACGATCGAAAACACCAGGCTGTTGGCAGGTATTTTTCCTTTTAATTCTGACGCAACCTCGGGAAGGACTTGAGGTTTGACTGACAAAATGACAACATCAGCATTTTTTACGGCCTCGCGATTCTCACCCGTAACACTGACCCCATACTTTACTGAGATTGCCTCTCGCTGTTCCTGATTTGGGTCGCTGGCTGTGATCTGCTCAGGACTGAGTTCGTTATTCCTCAACAGGGCGCCGATCATGGCCCCGGCCATATTACCGCTTCCAATGACTGCAATATTCTTGTCTTGAAGGTATTTCATATTGTCCTCCTGCGAAACGGGCTTCAATTGATCAATTTATACCCACCCGCTTTTGATGGTGTCATTGTACCATTCTGGGGATATCCCTGGTTCGTCTTCATTCTTTATCTAGTCTTCGTTTAGCATGAAATTTTGATTTGCGAGATATGCCAATAATTTCCTTGAATAGCCTTGATGCGAATCCCTGGTGTATTTCACTTCTGTGTAAAGCTGAGCCAGGTTCTCAATTTGATTTTCTTCAATCTGCTCCCGGAGCCATTTTGATTTCATGTAACGCTGCCAGCCTTTAATTTCCCTGTCACTATAAATATCGCGGATCTCATTATCCGAATAATCTTGATATGTTTCCCAGTGTATTAGTCCGGAAAAAGGCAGCCGGTCACGTAAATCTGGTTGTTCGTCTGGATATCCCAGTGAGAATCCTGTAACCGGCACCACATTCGCAGGCAGTTTCAGAACCTTGCCAATTAAATCAGCATTGGCCAGTGTACTTCCAAGAAAACAGAGTCCTAGTCCGCGGGATTCTGCCGCCAGAGCAACGGTTTGTGATACCAGAATTGCATCGATGGCTGCAATCATGAAACTGAAGAAGTTATCAAAATTATCTGCTGCCTGATTGAGTTTCACCCAGCGGCGCATGCGGTTGAAATCTGCGCAGAAGGTCAGGAATACTGGCGCATTTACAACCATTTCCTGATTCAAGTGCGGTTCAAGGAGTTCCGCCCGAAGTTTTGGGTCCCTGGTGGCAATAATGGAATAAGTTTGCATATTTCCGGAAGAGGAGGTCCGGATTCCGGCTTCAAGGATCTCGTGAAGCAGTTCTTCTGGTATGGGATCGGATTTATACTTCCGGATGGATCGGTGATTGTGAATCTGTTGAATAACAGGCATATAATCCTCCTGGTATAAGGCAGGTTTAATAAAAAGAAGTATACGACAAAATCCAAAAAGAGATTTTTTGATTTGATATCATCGGTCTGGTGTATACTGGAAAGAATTATCTTTGGACGAGTAAAACGTATGAAGACAAAAACTGTTCAGTCTAATTTGATCTTATTGATCACTGCCGTGATCTGGGGTGGTGGTTTTGTTGCCCAGCGTCTGGGTATGCAGCAAATGGGGCCTTATCTATTTAATGGGTTCCGGTTCATGATCGGCGCAATTACGCTCGTTCCCATTATCATCGTTCGAAATAAAAAAGTCACCAACCAAAAAGGTGATCTAAAAACAACTTTGTTTCTCGGTGCCGCGGCAGGATTGATCCTGTTTTTTGGAGCTACATTCCAGCAGCTGGGCCTGATATATACCACGGCCGGTAAGGCAGGGTTCATTACCGGATTGTATGTGATCATCGTTCCATTGCTGGGTTTATTATGGGGCGATCGGGCGCCGTTAATTACCTGGTTGGGAGCGATACTTGCCGTTCTAGGTTTGTATTTCTTGAGCACGACCAGAGGTTTGAAATTTGCGCCTGGGGATGGATTTGTCCTGATAGGGGCTTTTTTTTGGGCATTGCATGTGCAATTTATCGCCCGTTTCTCACCCAAAGTGGATGTCTTTCAATTATCTTTTGTCCAATCATTATTTACTTCAATAATCAGTTTCTCTGTTGGATTCTTCCTGGAAGAATTTAATGTCGATCAAGTTTTATCTGCTGCTGTCCCAATCATTTACGGTGGAGTGGTGTCGATCGGTTTAGCTTATACCTTACAGGTCATTGGCCAGCAAGATGCCAAACCAGCTTCAGCGGCGATCATCTTAAGCCTTGAATCGGTTTTTGCTGCTTTCTGGGGATGGTTGATTATCAGTGAGGTGTTAACTCCCCGGATCCTGCTGGGCAGTTCCCTGATGTTGGCCGGAATGATGTTATCTCAGCTGCGCAGGAAAACATCCCCGGTTCTCTTAGAGTAAGGTGATCAGCTCTTTTGCTCCAGCCGCAAATAGGTGCAGGGATAACCAGCCTTGCCGCTCTGATGGCGGTTGACCTCACCAAATCCCTAGCATTGATAGAGATAATCTCATGGATGTGGCAGATTCTAGGCCAATCCAGAGATCAATAGGGACGGATATTGATTATCAGAAGCAGAAATTAATCCTCTGGCTGCAGATATTCTTCGTAGGAATTTTTACCATACACCGCGGGTACCCATTTTTGACTGGTAATAGGCGGCCGTTTATATCCTGGATCAACCTGGCGAGGAGGTAGTTCGATCGGTTCCGGAGTGATATTTTCGTAAGGGATCAAACTGAGCAGGTGGTGAATGCAATTCAATCGGGCGTGCCGTTTGATATTGGCATCAACCACATACCAGGGTGCTTTTTCAGTATCTGTATACATGAACATAGCATCCTTGGCCCGTGAATACTCTACCCAGCGGGAGCGGGATTCCAGATCCATCGGACTTAACTTCCAGCGCCGTGTGGGGTCTGTGTTGCGGACCCGGAAGCGCCGTTCCTGTTCTTCGTCACTCACAGAAAACCAGTATTTGATGAGTTTTATGCCAGATCGGACCAGCATACGTTCAAATTCTGGGCAGGTTCGCATAAAATCCCGGTATTCATCATCTGTGCAGAAGCCCATAACACGTTCAACGCCAGCCCGGTTGTACCAGCTGCGGTCAAATAATACCATTTCACCTGCGGATGGAAGGTGGGGCACATATCGTTGAAAATACCACTGTTCTTTTTCCCTGTCAGAAGGTGTACCAAGCGCAACGACGCGGGCAATGCGAGGATTCAGGCGCTGTGTAATCCTTTTGATCACGCCGCCTTTTCCAGCTGCATCGCGGCCTTCAAATATCACTACCACCTTCAAACCCTTTTCTTTGATCCAGTAATGCAGCTTAACTAACTCTTGCTGTAATCTGGCTAGCTCGCGATTGTAATGTGCTGATTTGAGTTTTCCTGAAGATGTATACTCTAATGGTGCCTGTTCTTCTGACATCAATTACTCCTTAGCTCCAGGTGAGTTTGCAGTTGAACGCGGATGATTGAGCGTATACTAAATAAATATATCCAAATCAGTTGCAGTCGTCAACTGATGATTTTCAGATAAATTGATTGGGAGTGGATTTATTAGATAATTCTTTCAGAGGGCTGACTTCCTTAAATATAAAGAGCCACCGATGGGAATTGAACCCATAACCTATCGCTTACGAAGCGATTGCTCTACCATTGAGCTACGGTGGCATACCTATCTTTTGGTTGACGGGGAAAATTATACCAGCTATCATAGTGGAGTGAATAGGCACCGGGACTGACCTTAAAAAATATCCAGTTTTGACGCTGATCAGGAGGAATCTTTGCGCATAGCTTTGCTTTCATATCATACTTGCCCTCTGGCAACCCTGGGTGGTAAAGACGCCGGCGGGATGAATGTTTATGTTCGTGACCTGGCTCGTTTCCTGGGAAGGGAGGGAATCCATCTGGATGTATTCACTCGGTCCCAGGACGAACATGTTCCCCACGTTTTACATGACCTCGGATTTGGCAACCGGGTTGCCCATATTCCAGCTGGACCTGAACATCCTTTGCCTAAAGAAGAACTGGTGACATATATTCCGGATTTTGTTGAAAATATCCTTGAATTTTCGCGCAAAAAGGAATGTTGTTATGATCTGATCCATTCCCATTATTGGATGTCAGGCATTGCCGCTGAAGAATTGTCCAAAGTTTGGGATGCCCCCATTATCCAGATGTTTCATACTCTCGGGAAACTAAAACAGCAGGTTGCCCAGAATACTGAAGAAGCAGAAGGGGATTACCGGATCAATGGAGAGCTGCGGGTTATTTCCAGAGTAGAGAAAATTGTCGCCTCAACTGATCTGGAAAAAACTCAATTAGATAAATCTGTATCAGGCGGATCCTGAAAAAATCAGAGTCATTCCCCCGGGTGTGGATCTATCACATTTTTATCCTATCCCTCCAGACGAAGCGAAAGAATTTATCGGCATTCCAGCAGATAAACGCATGATTCTTTTTGTTGGCAGGATAGAACCGTTAAAAGGGCTCAGGACATTGATGAAAGCCATCGCCCATTTAAGCGAAAACGGGGAGGCAGAGGATAATTTGTGCCTGGCTGTTATAGGTGGTGAGCTGCAGGGTAAAGATGGGAATGACTCAGATGAGATGAAACTTCTTTACAAGCTGCGAGATGAATTTGGTTTGAATGATCTGGTGACTTTCCTCGGTAAACAAAGTCAGGATACTCTGCCATATTATTATTCAGCGGCCGAGATGGTTATTATGCCATCCCATTATGAATCCTTCGGTATGGTAGCGCTGGAATCCATGGCTTGTGGAACGCCAGTGATTGCTTCCCTTGTTGGTGGGTTGATCGATCTTGTGAAGGACGGTGTCACCGGCTACCATGTACCTGTAGATGACCCGACAGCCCTGAGCAATTGTATAGCGGCTCTCTTAAAGGATAAAGCCCTGCGCTATCGCATGGGCCATGATGCCTTCGCGTTCGCAAAAAAATATGATTGGGGAATCATCTCGGAAAGAATGATTCAGCTGTATAGCGAATTGATTGGAGAGTAAGATCTTTTATTCCAAGCCGGTATCTTTTGAAACCAATCCATAACGAATTGCTAATATTGCTGCCTGCGTTCGATCAGCTACACCCAGTTTTTTCAACAAGACACTGGTGTAATTCCTGACTGTTCCCTCGGCCAAGAAAAGTTTCTCAGAAATCTCCGTATTTGATAACCCTTGTGATAATAAGGTCAGGATATCTCGTTCTCTCTCAGTAAAGGTGTAATGAGAGGGTGGTTGGGAATTTCCAAAGTTCTCGGCATATTCTGACAATAACTTTCCGGCAACCTGAGGATCGATAAAAGACATTCCTGCCAGCGTCCCCTTGATGGATTTAATCAGATCTGCCGGTGGTGTGTCCTTTAATAAATAACCAGAGGCGCCGCTGCGAATGGCATCGAAGATCCATTCATCATCATCGTAGGTGGTTAATACCAGGACATAGATATCCGGATAAGCATCAGTAATTTTCCTGGTAGCTATAACGCCATTCATATCAGGCATCTTTAAATCCATCAATGCCAGATCAGGTTTAACTTTGGGGATCAAATCCAGCGCCTCGATGCCTGAATGGGCAATGCCAACCACATTCAATTCAGGATCTGCATTAATGATGGTCTGTAAACCTTCACATACAATTTCCTGATCATCACATATCATAATCTTGAACATGGCTCAACTCCGTTGTTATGCTAATGCGGGTGCCTTTTCCCGGTTCACTGGTGACTGTAAGTATTCCATTGCATCCAGCCGCTCTTTCTTTCATCCCGCGAATTCCAAGTGTGTCCAGGGAACGATTTTCTTGTAGTTTTGAACCCAATCCCGTCATCTTCAATTTCGAGTGTGTATAACTTGTTTTTCAAAATCAGGCTGAGTTTTACCAGATTGGCCTGAGCGTGTTTGACAATATTCTCAAGTGCTTCCTGGGCAATTCTATAATAAACCTGTTCGATGGGAATGGAGGATTCTGGCACTATATCTGGCAAATCAAGTTTGATCTCGAATTGTCCCCGGGATGCAGCTTGTAACGCTAGATTTTCCAGGGCCAGTTTTAATCCCAGATCTTCAACCTGTTTTACGCGCAGATCTTTTAATGCTCTCCTGGTATCGGTTAAACCTGTTCGGGTTCTTTCCAGATGCGTGATCCAGGCGGGTCGTGATCTCCTGGTGATCTTCTCCCAGGAGAATCTTAATGGCTTCAAGATTGACAGTCAGACCACTGAGCGTATGGGCAAGCGTGTCATGCAAATCCCTGGCCAGGCGATTTCGTTCCCGGCTTACCGTAAGCTGTTCCTGGGTGATTGCATGTTCGCTGAGTTTTATATTTGCTTCCAATAATTTTCTTTGGTTTTCTCGTTGGGTGGCTATCAATCTGGTGACGATTTGTCCTACCATGCCAAAGGCGAAAGCGCGGATCAAAGGTAAACCGAGAATGGGAAGGGTTTCGTAGTTAATATATTTTAACCTTGGAAACAGGGTCGATAGCTCGATCACTGTGGTTATGAAAATAAAAGCGAGGACGATTCTGAAGCGGTACTGCCAGGCGATCAAAACCAGAGGGACGATCAAGGTTGGGAATAAAAACCAGCTCCTGGTAATGGTAATCTGGGCGCTTTCCTGGGGGTCAGCCAAGTAGATCAAATTCGTAAAGAGGGGCAGGATCGTTGCAGCCACAAATGCCAGGGGGAGATAATAGCGGGGAATTTTGTTTTCAAGCCAGTACCAGGATAGATAACCAAACAAGAGCCCGTTGATAACCAGGTTGACATAAGACTGGATCTGGGAGAGATTGATCATCTCGCCTGTTTGCCAGGCTGTGAACAGGGAAAGCGCAGCAAAATAGACCATGGCGATCCCTGTGAAGTACCGAAAAGTACGAATAACCTCGGATCTTTTTCTTCTTACTTGCATATCGAAATAATAACATAAGGCCAGCCATCCCGACCGACCTTAATTCGCCTGTAGGCCAAGTGAGGATCAAAGTCATTTTCTTGAGACAGTATTCCTGGAACAAAAATCTCAAAGAGGATCCTGTTTTTAGCGCTGATTGGCATGACTTACCCGCCAACACAATCAGGATCGCTGAAGGTCGGAAAATCCCCCTGGCTGTGACCAAGATCCGGGTGGAACATCCAACACATCAGGACCTGATATACCTTCAGAAGTGATTTTGAAAAAAAGAAACCCCCGGAGTTCTTTTGACCTCGGAGGTTGACTTTTTGCACAAACAAAATAATTAAGATATTGAATTACCAGCAGCTTTCCCTGCAGCCCAGCCTGTGGAGAAGGCGGCTTGCAGGTTAAATCCACCGGTATTGGCATGCACGTTGATGATCTCTCCAGCAAAATATAAACCCTTCACCAGTTTGGATTCCATGGTAATGGGATCGATCTCCTTGGTATCCACACCGCCAGCTGTAATGATCGCCTGGTCGAAACCTTTATGCCCTGTGATTTCAAAACGAAAATCATCTTTGAGCCAATGGAGAAGTCTTTGCCTTTCAGCTCCGGATAGTTGGCTGATCTTTTTATCCCGAGGTATGCCAATTTGATCGCAGCATACCGGGATCAACTTTTTTGGCAGCAGACCTTCTAACATGGAACTGAACTGTTTACGACCGATCTCCTGGATATCCCGCAGTAAACGGGCATCCAATGCCTGGTGGCTTAAAGCGGGTTTTAGATCGATCACAACCTCGGTGCGTTTGCCCTCTTCCAGCGCCTGAACAACTTTTCCACTGAGGGTTAATATCACAGGGCCGGATAAACCAAAATGAGTGAACATCAACTCCCCAAAAAGCTGATCAGATTTTTTATTGTTGATAAATATTGTGGTGGTGATGTTTTTTAAACCCAGGCCCTGGAGGGAGCGAGCAGTGTTACCTGCTGTGACAAGAGGGACTAGGGACGGCCGGAGTGGATGGATCTTATGACCTGCCAATCGTGCAAAGGCATAGCCATCCCCGGTAGATCCGGTGCCTGGATAGGCCTTGCCGCCCGTTGCCAGGATGATTGCACCCGCACTATAGGTTCCTTTGTCTGAAATAACAGAGCTAACCTTTTGATCCTTGATGGTGATCTCTTTTACCGATGTTCCGGTTTTGATGGTCAGTCCTGTTTCTTTGACCCATTTTAGCAATGCAGCAACTACATCTCGGGCATCTTCACTGGCTGGGAAAACCCTTCCTCCTCGCTGCTCAACTGTTGGGACTCCACAGCCTTCAAAAAAATCCCTCAGTTCCTGGTTATAAAAACGATAGAATAACTGGGTTAGAAATTTTCCATCCCTGTTGAATTCTTTAAGAGATTCTTCGATTGGTGCTGTATTGGTCAGGTTGCAGCGGTTTTTCCCCGTCAGGAGCAGTTTACGGGCTGGCGAATCCATCTTTTCAAGCAGCAGTGTATTAGCACCACTGGAGGATGCTTGACCAGCTGCCATTAATCCTGCAGGGCCTCCGCCAATTACGATGACATCATAATAGATCATAAATAGACACCGATTGTGAATTGATTAATCGAGTTAATTAATTACAAGTGTAACACTCCTTACTCTGGAGATAAGCGAAACACACTTAGATTGTTGGTGATTGACAAATATGGGGTTTCTCTTTAGAATGATTGGTATCAAAACATGATCGCAACTTAAAAATTAAATCCGGTAAAGGTGCCAGTAATCCCTGAGGGGATGGCTCAATGGCGAAGTCTGTGAAATTCAGACGCTGACCCGCAACTGTAATTCGGGAATTAGAATTCTCGATAAGCCAGGTCGACCGCCTTTACTGACCGTTCATAACATTCTCGCGGAAAGGAGGTGTGAACTTGGAATATGTCATTCATATTCAAGTACCTTCCCTGTCCGAGACAGGGATTTTTTGTTTAATGATTCAATTATGGAATAAGAGGAAATAATGAAAAAAACAACAGTTTTGCTTAATGTGCTTTTGGTTTGTATGTTTACTTTATCAGCTTGTGCGCCAACTGCGGTCGCAGAACCTGCAAATGAACCAGTTATGGAACCAACTGAACTTCAATCGACGGTGGAACCCACAGATGTGGTTGTCCAGACGGCTATTGTGATAACAGATGACCTGGGGACCGAAATCGTATTGGCAGAACCGGCTCAAAAAATAATCTCCATATCGCCATCTTTAACAGAAATATTATTCAGTGTAGGCGCTGGTGATCGATTGATTGGCAGGGATTCTAACTCCACGTATCCAGAAGAGGCTTTGTCGGCCGTGGATCTCGGTGGTATGTGGGACGGGATTCCAGTCGAAGATATTCTGGCGCATGGAACCAGACCTGATACTGGCAGGAGAGATCTTCGCGGAAGCAGCCATTGATGAACTCAGAGACCTCGGTTTGGTTGTGTATTGGCAAAAAAACCCGGTTGATTTTGAAGGATTGTTCGGGAATATTATGGATATTGCTGTGCTTACGGGAACTGAAGATGCTGCCGGTGATGTGATTGAAGGATTGGCTGAACGTGTGTCAGCGTTGGATGAAAAATTGGCTCCCGTGGAAGAATTGCCCCTGGTATTTTATGAACTGGATGCCTCAGATCCTGCCAACCCCTATACACCCGGAGCAGGCACTTTCATCTCATTCGTAATTTCCAGAGCAAAAGGATTGAACCTCGGTGACAGCCTTGATGGACAGTGGGTCCAGGTAAGTTCAGAAGAATTACTGGCCCAGAATCCGGATACTATTTTATTGGCTGATGCCCTGTATGGCATAACCGCTGAGGCAGTAGCAGAAAGGGCTGGATGGGGGGAAATTCAGGCTGTTGTTGAGGGAGCGATCTATGCTTTTGATCCTTTTATCCTCAGTGTTCCCGGCCCGAGATTAGTAGATGGTTTTGAACAGGTTGCAGAAATTTTGCATCCAGAGGTTTTTGATAACTAAGTGATAAAAACACGTCCTTTCCTGGCGATTTCAATTTTACTGGGATTCTCTTTTTTGTTGAGCATTGCTCTGGGGGCAGTGACTATCCCCCCGAGTGATGCCCTGAAAATTCTGCTGGGACAAGCTGCCCTGGTTTGAATTCTCAGGAAATTGGCCTGCATACTTTGAAACTATCCTCTTGGACCTGCGGCTGCCACATACGATCCTGGTTGCATTAACAGGAATGGCACTGGCAGGCAGTGGAGCTTCGTTTCAGGGGCTGTTCAGAAATCCCCTCGCAGATCCTTACCTGATAGGGATTGCTTCTGGAGCAGGTCTAGGAGCTATCATTGTCATGTCTATCCCCCAGGTGGGCAGATTTCTGATTCCGATGGGTGCTTTTCTGGGCGGCTTGGGCACTATAGGTGCAGTATACAGATTGGCAAAAGTAGGACGTATTGTGCCATTAACAACCTTGATATTGGCTGGAGTGGCAATAGGATCATTTACCTCAGCTTTAACTTCTTTTTTAATGTTGATTTCTGATGAAATGATCCTCCAAGCGATGAGTTTTTTGCTGGGTGGTTCAACTGTAACTGGCTGGGAACCGCTCGTAATTGCACTGCCTTATTTTTCAGTAGGTTTGTTGTTATTGGTTTTGGGAGGACATTCCTTAAACGTGCTTCAATTTGGTGAAGAACAGGCTCAGCAGCTTGGCTTAAATGTTGAGCGTGTGAAGCTGTTTATTATTGTCTCTGCCTCATTAACAACCGCTGCTGCGGTATCCTTTTCTGGTGTGATTGGTTTTGTAGGCCTTGTTGTTCCCCATATAATACGCCTGGTATGGGGAGGAGATTATAAAAAATTGATCCCGCTTTCAATCCTCGGCGGGGGAATCACTCTTTTATTGGCTGATATTCTTGCGCGAACTGTTATGGCGCCAAGTTATTTGCCTGTTGGTATAGTTACATCAATAATTGGCGCGCCTTTTTTTCTGTGGATTTTACGGAGAGCTAAGAAGGAGGTGTTCTGGTGAATCAGAAAGGACATACTCCTGTTCTTGAAATTAAGTCACTCTCCGCGAAATATGGGGAGGTTATTGCCCTCCAGGATATTAATCTGACCGTTCAACGGGGAGAGATCGTTGGTTTGATCGGTCCAAATGGCGCCGGAAAATCCACCTTGATAAAAGTATTAAGCGGTGTATTGAATGCTTCAGCCGGAGAGGTTCTAATTAATCAAAAAGAAATTAATACATATACTCCAGGTCAGCGGGCGCGGGCTCTCGCAGTTGTGCCCCAGGCAAGACAGCTGGGAGGAGCTTTCTCGGTGGAACAAGCCGTCCTTCTTGGCCGCACAGCATACCTGGGATTCCTTGGAAAACCCGGGAGAGAGGAGATGTTAAAAACAGCGTGGGCTATGGAAAAAACTGGAGTGCAAACATTGGCAGACCGCAAGCTAGCTGAGATCAGCGGTGGAGAGCAGCAGCGTGTGCTTCTGGCCAGGGCTCTGGCGCAGGATACTCCAGTCTTATTGTTGGATGAGCCAACCAATCACCTTGATCTGAAATACCAGGTCAATTTGCTGAGATTGATAAAACGATTGGTTAAGGAAGAAGGTTTATCTGTGTTAATGGCCATGCACGATTTGAACCAGGTTTCCGGGACCGCGGATCGGGTTTTGCTGCTCGCAGATGGACAGATGAAGGCCCTGGGAACACCCGACGAGGTTTTGACGCCGGAAATTATCCGGAAGATATATCAAACTGAAATTGAAACATTTACACATCCTAAAACAAATAAACACATTATCTTCCCGGCTGAATAAATGGCCGCTTTTGAATAAAAAACGCCAGTTCTTTAAGAAGCAGCTGGCGTTTTTTTATTGCAAGGAAGTCGAACAGGCTCTATTTTTTCAGCGGATTTGGCCCCAGTTCCCTGATGCGTTCTGTCATTTCCTGGGCTGCATCTGCAAAGGATTTTCCCTGGCCGCCTGAAAGGAAATACATATTAAGTCTTTCTCCACCCAACCCAATATCGTCCAGAATATTTTTAGTATGGTTTCACTTTTAATTCCCCCCGTTCATTGCCGCGAACATGGTGGCAGTTCCCTTTGGGACAAGCGATCACATACACTCCGTCCGCCCCATCCTCAAATGCTTTCAGGAGATATCTGGAATCGGTTTTACCCGTGCAGGGCAGTTTGATCAGCTTCACATTGGCTGGATATTCGAGCCGCAGGGCGCTGGCAGTATCAGCAGCCATATAACCGCAGTAAATACACATAAAGGCTGTAATTTCAGGTTCAAAACGTTTGTCACTCATAATTCCACCCAACTTCCAAGGACCGGGAAGTCCGGTACCATGATCTGATTATCTGTGTAATTCAAAAGTTGGATAGCATTTGCCGGGCACTCAGCAGTGCAGGTGCCGCAGCCGTGGCATAAAGTGGGTTCGATGTAAGCAGCGCCTCCCAGTTCTCCAACCCCTGTGAACTCATCCTTAACGCGCGGGATCTCAAAAGGACAGGTGCGCATACATGTTAAGCAGCCGACACATTTATCTGGATCCACTACTGCGATCGTTCCTCCAAAGTGGAATGGTTTTTTACTCAGAATGGTTATTGCCCGGCCAGCTGCTGCCTGAGCCTGGCTGATGCTTTCCTCGATGAACTTGGGATAGTGGGCAATGCCGCAGACGAAGATTCCCTCTTCCATGAAATCCATCGGGCGCATCTTGATATGGGCTTCGAGGAAAAAGCCTTCATTGGAAATGGGCACATTCAACAATTTAGCCAGTTCATTGGTTCCGCTGGAAGGTTGGATGGATGTGCTAAGGACCAGCAAATCCGGGTGCAGAATAAGTTCGCGATCCAGCATTTGTTCATGCATTTTTACTATAATCTGACCATTATCATGGTCTACGGATGGTGGGTGTTGATCATCGTAGCGGGCGAATATCACTCCGCGGTCTCTGGCTTGGGTGTAGTACTGTTCCCGGAAACCGTAAGTGATGATGTCTTTATATAACACTGTTACCTGGCAATCTGGATTAATCGTTTTTAGACGGATTGCGTTTTTAATAGTGCTGATACAGCATATCCTGGAGCAGTATTCGTAGGTTTCTTCCTTGGGTTTGACACACTGGATCATCACAACTTGTTTCAGTTCTGTAATCTCGTCAATGTGAAATGCCAGTTTATCTTCCAGCTCCAGCTGTGTGATAGAGGCTGGATGTTCACCGAGAAGATAATGCTGAACCCTCGATTCCTGGCCTCCGGTGGCAACAATGGTAATGCCGTGGGAAATCTCACTTTGGGAGCCGTCGTGATGTTTCAGGATTGCGTGATAAGCACCGACATGGCCGTCATGTTGAATGATCTCGGTTCTGGTCATAACTGTGATGTGTTCATGGGCAATGATACGGTTAACCAGATCCCGCAGTAATTTATTGGGATCTTCACCTTCAACAAGATAATGGACTTTCTGCAGGTTTCCGCCCAGATATTTATCGCGCTCAATAAGCACAACATCATGTCCCGAATCAGCGATCGAAAGAGCAGCGGTCATGCCGGAAACGCCGCCGCCAATAACCAGGGCGCGCCGGTGGGGGGGGATAGAAGATTTGTAAATTGGCTCCAGTTCCGCCGCCCGGCCGACACCTACTCGAACCAGTTCAAGGCCTTTGCGGGACGCCATTTCAGGCTGATGTGGATGAACCCAGGCTGCAAAACCCCGTAAATTCACCATCTCCATTAAGTAGGAATTCAGCCCGGCTTCTCGAACCGTTTTTTGGAATAAGGATTCGTGAGTTCTGTGACTGCAGCCCGCAACAACAACCCGATTGAGGTTGTGTTTTTTGATTGAGTCTTTTATTTTCTGGAGTCCTTCAGGAAAACAACCGTATCCGATATCTTCGGTGTGGACCACGTGGGGGAAATCAGCGGATCTTTCAAGCAGGTTATCAATATCAATTATTCCTTCCATGGTTGGAAAACAGCGGCAGCTAAATACGCCTATCCTGGGGTCCTGTCCCTGAATGTCTATCTCAGGTGGGAATCCTTGATCAGTTAAGAACGGATATTCTCGCGTGGAATAGGAATTCCCCAGTTTATTCTGGAACAAACGCATAACATCACCAGCTGCGCCTGCGGAGTCAATAATGGTTTCTGCGATTTCCTTTGGAGAGGAGAAAGCGCCGCAAACATAAATGCCCGGCTGGCTGGATTCCAGGGGATTGAATTTATCTGTCTGGCAGAATCCGTATTCGTTGAGGTCAAAGCCGAGCTGACTGGAAACGATTGCGGCTCCGCTGGGTGGCCGGACTCCTACAGACAGAACGATCATATCAAAACGATCTTCCTTGATCTGGCCGCCATTTTCCGGGTCTGGATACCGGACAATGAGATCCTTTGTTGTGGGATCTTCCTGGATGTCCGAGATCCGGCAGCGGGTGTATTGCACGCCGTATTGATTGGTAGAACGATGGAAATAGGCGTTGTATTCCTTATTAAAAGCGCGTTCATCCATAATAAAAATCTGGCAGTGAACTTCATCCAGTCTTTCTTTGGCTAGAACAGCTTCCTTAGTGGCGTACATGCAGCAAATGGAAGAGCAGTAAGGGTGTTTCTGGTCCCTGGAGCCGATGCACTGCAACCAGGCAATTCGCTTTGGCGGTGTATTGTCAGAGGGGCGAAGAAGCAAACCTTCTGTTGGGCCAGAGCGGCTTACATATCGTTCATACTGCATACTGTGCACAACATTCGGGTAGCGCCCATAACCATATTCACCCAGTTCCAAGGGATCGGTCAGTGTATACCCCATGGCCAGAATGATCGCTCCAACTTGGATGGTCTCTTCCCAGGGTTCTTCGTCGAGATTAATGGCGTTGGTTGGGCAGACGTCAACACAGCGGCTGCAGCCTTCGCAGTAATCACCTTTATCTATGTAATAAGTATCAGGCAGGGATCGGGGAGCGCTTTTGTGAACGGCATTCCTGGTGACTAAACTCTCCTGAAATTCGCTTGGTAAACGCTCAGGGCAGGCAATTGCGCATAGCCCACAATTCGTACACAGGGCTGGATCAACATAACGAGGTTCTCGTAAAAGAGTGATCCGGAAATCTCCAGCCTGACCTTCCGCAGACTTGATCTGGGTTCTGGTCATCACCTCGATATTTGGATGCCGGTTGTGATCCATAAACGCAGGTGATATGGCAGGTCTGGTGCAGCCGTAGCCATGATCCGAAGTGCCCCGGCACAACACACAGTCATGGGTGGGGAACATATAGCCCAGCTGGGCAACTCGACCGCCAAGACCGGGGTCCCGTTCTGTTAAATAGACTTTTAATCCTGCTTCGGCGAGATCAACAGCGGCTCTCATGCCGCCAATGCCTCCGCCAACCACTAAAACTGATGCGGCAGGTTGGTGATGTTCACTAATCATGCATACTCCTGATACTCACGTATATCCACTATATTTGTGTCTTTTAATTCGCAAATCGCATCAACTAACTTATCTTTATCTAAATTTTCTACCTTGCATACTGAGATCCAAATATCTGGATTCTCAGCTGGATAATAACCAACACACACTGAAAGATAACCTCCCGCATTTGCGATAGCGGAGGTTAACCGCGCGATCACACCGCTTTGATCGGGCTGCTCGACGGTAACCCGGATACCTGATTTGCGCGTTCCAAGAAGATCGGTCATGGCTATGAATAGATCCTCTCCTGACATAATACCAATCAGGGATCCATCTTTAACAACCGGCAGGGCGCCAAGTTTTTTATCCGCCATTAACATAGCCGCTTCTTCTATGGGTGTGTCTGGGTCGATCAGGTAGAGGTCTTTGATCATGATCGAATGGACTTTAAGTTTTGATAGGGTGTATTTGATCTCAAATTGACTGAAACCGGAGATGTCGTAAGGTAGAGCTGACTCAAGTGAACTCTGGGTGATCAATCCGACCAGCTTTTGATCCTGATCAAGAATCGGGAGATGGCGGATCTTGTTTTTTGCCATTAGTTCCCGCGCATCAGTAACAGCCATATCCGGTGAACCGAAGATGGGATTTGGCGTCATGCGGTCTTTTACAAACATAAAATCCTCCCTGCATCAGGGCAGTGTCATGATTTGGAAAATGGTCCAACTTACCATGGTTTAGAGGTTGGCGGAAAGGCCATTTTTAGGCACTGCGAAGATACCGTATATTTATACCAGAATGTGAAAATATACAACCCGCAATTGAATGAAATCATGATGAATATCACATGATTTGGGAAGTTTATGACATGAAGCACCGCTGCATTCCGAATTAATCAGAAATTACTGGAAACGAAGGGACCGGAAAAAGAAATTTTCCCAGATTAATAACCTTCTGCGGTTATTGCTTCGAAGCCTGATACTTATCATATAAAGCAGATAATCTTTGTTGTAATCGTGAGGAGAGAACCTCGCCGCCCTGGCTGGTAACATCATCTTCATTGTCAAATATCACATATGGAACAGGTACCCCTTGGATCAGAATAGTTTCTGGTTGGTTGGCAATTACTTCATTCCAATCTGATTCCTTGTAAAGAGATTCCATTTTTATATCTGATAAGCCGTGTTCTAAAATACTGTCCGGTCGGTCCGGGTTGAATCGGGCCCGATTCTTCCGCAGTGATTCCTCCCAGCTAACATCAACATAAAGAATGGCCAATCGCTCCGCGACCATCTTACTAAGATGGGTAAAGGCACGTTTAAAACCGCCATGGGATGAACCGCGGGCAAATTCAATCACGAATGTCTTTCGGTGATCTTCTCCCTCTTCATCGCGAATAGCTTTTTCATATTCAAGATTGATGCGTTCGATAAGCAGATCCCACAGGTATGGGAATAGAAAATTACCCTCATCGTCAGTGTGGATCCTGGGGTGGCCAAGATTGGTCAATATGGCATCTTCTTCGAACCAGGTCCATAACATTGGAAAATCATCCAGCTCTTCAAATTTGCCAATATGATATTGCTGAATTCGTTCCTCGATAGGGGTGTTTTTCAGGTGAGCAGATGATCTCGCTTTTACCAGCAGCAGGGCGGGCGATCAATAAAAGAATGTCAAATGTTTTCATGTAAGTTGCGTCCTTATCTGAGACGGATTTCAGGTTTATTATAACGGCACTTTGAACAAGGATTAAGTATCACCTTGCCAGGTTGCAATAAAATCCAACTCTGATGTTTCAAATGGGAGATCAGGCTTATCCATGATCCAATCACCAATGAGGCCCATCTCCTGAGCTGAGATCTCAAAATGGGCCATAACAATGCCCATATCTATGCGCTGTAAATCAGCCAGGCCTAATAAAGACTTAAATAATGGCGAGGGGTAATTCTTGGTTCGTTTGAGGAAAAAGTGAAACAGATCTCCCCGTTTAAGAATTCTCCAGGGCTGTTTATTGGAAGCAGATGGGGCCAGCCGCACAAGTTCCAAGGGTTTCTGGAATTGTCCTGCTTGAGCATGTGGTAGAGGTTGAGTGAAGGTATCGGTAAAAAAAATCTCATTCCAGGGCAGGCGCCGGTCAGCGCCGGCATAGATCCGGCTGATGCGGTCCATCCAGGCTTTTTGATCTGCCGGATAACCGATAGATATAACAGAAGGGATATTTTCGCCTTTATTAAGGTCCATCAACCTCGAAAAGCGGCTTTTTGTAAAAGTACCTCCCAGCCAACAACTTCCGATACCCAATTCAACTGCTCGGAGGATGATCAATTCCATTTGATAGCCAAAATCTTCGAGAGCGAATGGCTGGTTTAAAACCGAACCAATCACAAAGCCAGCCGGATTTTTTATAAAACCATATGTGCCAAGTTCCTTGAGGGAGCTTGCATCTTCTTCATTGGCGGCTGCGATCTGAAAACGAATTGAACTGCCTAAACCTGCCTTCCTGGCATCGGTTCGAGAAGTTTTCCAGCTCGGCAAGGTCCGCAGGTGAGAGAGGTAGATCTTTGTATGTTCGACAAGAATAGCGTTTTTGTATTAATTCAGAAACTGGGGAATTGAAATCTGTATGTTTGATCATGATTGGAGGATTATAGCAGTTTCTCAAAAAAGGCGAGAGATCAGGTAATACTTGTCTAGACAAGAATCTTAACATTTTAAAATAATAAAAGAATTAGGGTAATATAAAATGTGTGGAATCATAGATTAAATGCAGTTATGTAAAAAATAAGACACGTTCAAGGCACAGGAGGTGGTCATAAAGAATTACTACACCATATGTATCTTACGCATTATTCATATTTTAGTTTGGAGGAATTAACAATGACAGACGATGTAAAAACTGAAATCACTGCAGAAGAGATTTGGGCTGTCGAAGAAGGTGAAAGGCGATCAGTTGGCGTCATTCATATTGTTCTAACCGCTTTATTGATCGGTATTGGATTTGTTGTTGGCGCATTTGGCAGCATCAGTTTCCCGCTTGGATTTGGTGTGAATTTCTTCTGGACAGGTATTGTGGTCCAGCAAGTTGGAGCGATCTGGTTTGGCGCCTGGGGCGTTATCGCGGGAGCGATCTTCCCCTTCTTTTCCAATGCAATCGCAGGAACCCCATTTTATGTTTCTATAGCTTACCTGCCGGCAAATGCGCTGCAAGCTTTTCTGCCGGCCTGGGTTTTCCGCCGCTTTAAACTAGACCCGAGACTTACAACAGCAAAAGATTATATTTATCTTTTCCTGGCGATGGTCGTCTCAAGCATTCTGGGCGCACTGTGGTCGGTTCTGGTCGTTCTGAGAAGCTTTGACTTGTTAACAACCGATTCTGTGCCCCTGTTTATCTGGGGCTGGTTCGGCGGCAATGTTGTTGCCGGTGTTGTCTTCAACTTCATCTTGTTGAAAGTCCTATCTTCTGTTGTTATCCGCACAACCGCTTTCGTAAAGAAGTGGTGGTCCTAAACACCAGATAAAATATATGATAAACTCCGGGGCGATAGAAATCGCCCCGGAGCTTTGTATTGGATTTAATCATTATGAATAAAACCTTATTAGGTTATGTACCCAACGAATCACCGATTTATGCACTGCATCCATTTGTAAAGTTATTTTTTTTACTGGTAGTAAGTTTGTTCCCGATGTTCGTCTCCATGCCTGATTGGAATATTGGGTTAATGGTAGTAATAATTATTTTTATGTGGATCAGCCGTGTGAATATGAGCACCTTGAAAATATATGTTCCTGTTGCGATATCAATGGGAACGATTATTTTCTTATCCTATACGGT
The DNA here is from genome assembly GCA_963783765.1 of uncultured Chloroflexia bacterium. Classification (GTDB taxonomy): domain Bacteria; phylum Chloroflexota; class Anaerolineae; order Anaerolineales; family UBA11858; genus B10-G9. The sequence continues at coordinate 112,343 of CAWAOV010000001.1, forward strand.
ATTGGGCGGGACACATCCGGAGTTCGAATTACTGGCCAGGGTAGCGGGCGTGAATTTTTACTGGGAAAGGATCCGGGATGCACTGGTTGTTTATTTCAGAGTATTACCGATGATCTTTACGATGGTATTTTTCTTATCAACATCACGAGAAAGGGATATTATCGTAGCCATGCGAAGCATTAAAGTTCCATTTGTTGTTACCTATGTCTTTGCTATGGCGCTCCGCTCCGCTGGTATGGTGCTGGAAGATTTTCAGATTGTACGTCAAGCTGAACAGGCCAGAGGTTTTGACCCGGCAGGAAAATCATTACCCTATAAGATCCGCCAATATGTGATGTATATGGTTCCTTTGTTTGCCTTGTCACTAAGGAGATCTGAGGAATTTACCAATGCGCTGGTAGCCCGGGGTTATGCATTCACCGGAGAGGCCTCAAAGATCAAAAGGGCTGATTATATTCTTACTCATTACTCCTATAAATATTTTGACTATATTTTCATCATCCTTATATCCGCGGCCTTTATTGCTTTGTTAGTATTTAGATACGGATTTGGATATTTTCAAGTAGACCAATCCTGGTTAATGGGATTGGTTCGAGACCTGGTAAGTTAAATTGGAGAAGGAAAGTGGCAAACGTAATTAAGATAATAGATTATTCCTGGAAATATTCCAATACCAAAACTCCTGCGATCGTGGATATCAATCTAGAGATTGAAGAAGGCAGTTTTGTTGGTATTATCGGTTCGAATGGAGCTGGCAAAACTACGTTGGCCTACTCGATAGATGGTTTGATTCCTGGCCAATATAATGGAATAAAAAAAGGAACGGTTGAGGTTTTTGACAAGGAAGTGGAAGATTATGGCAAGGGGGAACTTCAGCAATTGGTGGGTGTGGTATTTTCTGATCCCGAGGCTCAATTCACAGCTATGACAGTAGAAGACGAACTGGTTTTTGGCATGGAAAATATCGGTTTGTCTGTCCCTGAAATCAAAGAACGCCTGGATTGGGTTACTGGGTTAACAGAATTGTCTCATTTGCTGCTTAAACCGCCTTACGAAATTTCGGGAGGACAAAAACAGCGAGTAGCTCTGGCCGCGGTTTTAGCTATGAGACCAAAATTATTGATCCTCGATGAACCAACTTCTATGCTTGATCCAATCAGCCGCAAGCGGATTTTTGAAGTATTGGCAAAACTTAAAGAAGAAGAGAATAGTACGATCATTGTTATTGAACACAGTCTTGAAAACCTCTTGCCATTGGCTGATGAAATGATATTAATGGCGAAAGGTTCAATATTACTTAAAGATGAACCACAGGCTTTTTTCAAAAAATCAGAGCTCCTGCTGGAAAATGGCGTTTATCCACCAGGTGCAATGCATTTTTTCCATCAGCTTAAAATGGATGGGAAATATGATGGTGATTATCCGATGTCTGTTAAGCAGGGAAGTGAGTTCTTAAAGGCACTATTAAATCATTAAGTGAAGGATTAGTATGTCTGAAAATGAAACTTATATCAAAGTGGTCGATGTAGATTTTGAATATCCTGATGGTACTGAGGCACTTAAAGATATCAACCTCGAGATCCGGCAGGGAGAGTTTATCGCCTTGATCGGGCAGAATGGATCTGGCAAAACCACCTTGTCAAAATGCTTAAACGGGTTATATAAACCTACTGCCGGGGACATTATTGTAGATGATTTAAATTCCAAAGATAGTTCCATTGTGCAGATGGTAAAAAGAGTAGGGTATGTTTTCCAAAATCCAGATCATCAATTATTCAACAGTAATTGCTGGGATGAAGTCGCCTACGGCCCAAGGAATATTCAGCTCTCGGAAGAAGAGGTAAAAGAAAGGGTTAATGAAGCGCTAAAGGTTGTTGGCTTGCCAGAACATCTTTACGGTGAACATCCATTCTTTTTGTCCAAAGGCCTTCGGCAGCGAGTAGCTATCGCTTCTATCCTGGCTTTGCGTCCCCAAGTGATCATTGTTGATGAACCCACAACAGGGCAAGACATAAAACAATCCCTCGAAATTATGGACTTCCTGAAAGAATTAAATGAAGTGCATGGCCATACGATCGTCATCATTACTCACGATATGCCTATAGTTGGCATATATGCCAGGCGTGTGATTGCTATGGCACAGGCACGCATAATGGCTGATGGTCCAACCAGGGAAGTATTTACTAAGGCGGATGTTTTGGAAAAAACTTTTCTCGCGCCTCCCCAAATTACACAATTGGCTCAGGCTGATCCCTCATTGGGTTTTGCCCCGGGTACCTTAACTGTTGCTGAGATGGTGAACCAATTTAATAAAATTCGCAGCAGTTGACCATGACATATTAATTAATAGTGGAATGAAAGTAAAAAAAACCGTTTCCATTTGGAAACGGTTTTTATATATTGGAGACAGTAATTGCAGGACAGTTGGTCAAAAAATCATTCTGGAAAATAATCGTGGAAGACTTCAAACGGGATCACGTCGGCCTCTTTTCCGTTGATATAGAGGTATACACTGTATTTTCCCGTTGGCCAAAAGTTACCTTCGTTCTGCAATTTAAAGGTCACTGTGGATGATGTTGGAATCGCCTCCTCAATCTTGATCACAAGGTTTGGGGCACTGCGATTGGTCTCCACGGCGACCCAGCTTGCCTTCAGAACTGTTTCGGGTGCTGGTTGATCGAGGGTGACAATACAATAAAATATGGCCCGGGCATCATATTTCTCAGTTGGTTGTGTGCCAGCTGGATCAAGGAATAAATCAGCAGAAACGATCGTGGTGGGGGTTGAACTCGATCCGCAGGCGCTAACCAGAACCAGCAGTATCAGAAATAAGAAGAATGAATTCCTGGTTTTCAAATAAATTCCTTTGAGGCAGTGAAGAACTTACTCTTTTTGTAATGAAAATCTGTTGATGATTTTCATTATGGACCAGAGCACTCCTGCCAGCACAAATACTATCAGGTAATCAATAATCGGGATCCAGGTGATCTGATGGATTCCGGCGATGCCTCTCCCGCTGTAGACCCATAGTGCCAGGCCGATATAAATGGCTAAAAACGTCCAGCGCAGCCATTTTTTAAGTTTGAGACCATGCATCTGTGTGATCACAAATACACCCCCAAAACCAAAAGCGAACATGGGCCACATATTATTGCCCTGCATCACTGCCACCAGGGTGCCGTGTACCAGGACTGCAACTTCCTGGAAGATCATCCACCAGCGGTTGGTGTGGATGCGGGTGAAAAATAGGCTGCCTTGCAGAAGCAACAAGAACATGTAAAGGAATCCAACCAGATGACCGCTGGTAGCGATGGTCGGATGGTACCAGAAGGTATAGACAGTTGCCCAGGCAAAGAAATAACCATGATATTTGCGAGCGAAGCGAATAAGATCCTTGGAAAGGGGCAAGGGTTTACCAAAAAACATTCCCCTGCGCTGATTTTCCATTAACAAGACCCAGACCAGCAGAATGATTACAGAAACTTGCGAGCTCCAGATGGACACGTCCTGGGCCAGACCGTCATACCAGAGATGGGTCTGCAGGACACGCAGCAGGATAAAAAAGGCATTAACTGCAAGCGCAGCATAATTCACCATGTGCAGTTTGGTGCTGTATTTTTTTACTTTGGTCTGGGCGTAATAGATCAAGCCCCAGAAGGAGAATTGATGGAGCAGGTAAAAACCCCAGGCTGTGGCCCTGGTCCAGAATGTGGGATTGGGCAGCTTCCAGTAATACCACGAGGCTCCCTGATCCGGGTCAAGCTGGATGGCGTCCAATTTAGAGCCTAAGATCCAGATCAGACCCACAAAAACCAGACTGGCAGCGATTCCGATCCAAAGGACTTTAGTGTCTTGTCGGGGAGCGATATTTTCTTTTGGTTCCTCAGCTTTTAGGGTCATTACTATTTCCTCATTTGAACAAATCATCTACTGCGGTGGATAATTGGTTGTATTGAAATTGATAGCCTGCTGCCAAGAGTCTTTTTGGCATTACTTCACGGCCGTCCAGAGCCAGCGTGGCTGCTTCACCAAGAATCAATTTTAACAGAAAAGATGGAATAGAAAGCCAGGCTGGTCGATTTAAAGTGCTGCTTAATTGTGATGTAAATTCTTGATTTGTGACCGGACTGGGAGCGGTTATGTTATATATTCCCTGGGTCTGGGGATTTTCAATGAAGTATTCAATGCTCTTCACCAGATCAGCGATATGGATCCAGGACATGATCTGTCTTCCGGTTCCAATTTTGCCGCCGATGTAGAATCGGAATGGAAGAGATAACAAAGGCAGTAATCCACCTGCTGGGCTGAGAACCAGACCGATACGCATGATAATTCGCCGGATGCCAAGTTCTTCAACAGACGAGGTCGACTTTTCCCAGGACTGACATACCGATGCCAAAAAATCATCTCCAGGAGGGCTATTTTCATTTACTTGATCCTCTCCCTGATTTCCATAAAAGCCGATCGCTGATGCCTGGATGAGAACTTCAGGTTTGTGGGCCGCGTGTTCCAGGGCAGTGCTGAGTAAGGACCCGGCCTGGATCCTGCTGGAGATGATTTCAGCTTTGCGTTTTTTTGTCCAGCGCATCAATAAGGGATTTTTTCCAGCCAAACTGGAGCCAGCCAGGTTTATCACAGCATTGGCATTTTCGATCTCTCTGCTTAAGTCTTCAGGGTTCCATGAAATAACTTTGGCACCAGGTAAGGTTTTTTGTGGATTGCGGCTGACAACCGTTATTTGATGCCCTTTATTCTTAAGTGATTGAATTAGAGCAGTCCCGATCAAGCCTGTTCCACCGGTGATTATTATGTTCATAATAGCTGTCTTAGTGATTGTCTATCACTGGGTTCCTCAGCCAGTTTGTAATTACTTCCCCTTCAGGGCCTAAATGGTCCTCGATAGCCATTCTGAAGGTATTTAAATAGTCTACTAATTGATCGTACTCAAGTTTTCTTGCGCTGATCAAACCTGAGATCCAATTCAGGCTAAACCGCAGGTAGTTGATATCTCCCAGAGTCAGTGCTGCGGATATATCCTGGATCAGTTGCTGATTGGCCTCAAAGATATCGAGCGTGTCGAAGTTTTTTTGGCGATCTGGCAAATTGAGCAGCAGGGTACGGTCCAGCTCAGGACGGATTTCTTTCAGTCTCTCCACCAGATTGCTGTTTTGAGGCGCGTAAGGCTTGATATTGATCCCGCCCCCATTATTTTTGATCAGATCTTCAATCATGGAGATCGCTTCTGTTAAATTATTTCCAAGGTAATAACCAGGCATAATTTTGGAAAGATCCGGGATTTGATCAAAAATCCATCCCCCAAATGCTGCCGGGATTTGTTTCTCTGCCAATATATTCAAAGTATTCAATAACGCAGATGTAGTCGAAAGCCTGGATGCAGTTAGAACTGCAAGGGCTGGTTTGATATCCTCGATGACTTTACTTAAGCGATCATTTGGCACATTAGCACCAAGATAAACAACATCCCAGCCCCTGTGTTTTAAGAGCAGGGTTAATATCAACAGGGTTATTGTATGCTGTTCGCCCGGCGCACAGGCAATCAGGATTTTTTGGGCATGAACGGGATTGGGTGCGGCAGTGATCAGCGTTTCGACCTTTTTAATTGCTGATCTCAGAAATAAAATGCTCCTGCTGGACAGTTGCCTCTCCTTGATACCAAAGCTGGCCAACTTTTTCGATAGAAGGCAGGATCACGGCTGTTAAAACAGTTTCTAATGGAAATTGGGCGAAGGCCAAAGATAAGATCTGTTCAGCGTGAGGCTCGTCATAACCCAGGCAGTATTCAATCCATTTTTCCTGAAGGTCCTCGAGTGTATCAATATCATCGTCCATTTGAACCAGCGAATCTACTTGCCTCGCCGGGGGTTTATCTTGTTGTAAGGGGTCGTTCCCTGAATTGACCAGATCCATCCAGTAGTTTACGGCCTGGCTGATGCGCATCCCTTCATTTTGCCTTGCCACCAGCCATTTCAGAGTGGATAGATCATAATCGGAATATAATCGGTGTCCACCCTCTGATCGGGCAGGTAAGGGGAGTTTATAGCGCCGCTCCCAGGCACGGATCGTATCGGCTTTGAGTCCCGTTTCCTGCAGGATCAAATTGAGGTTATAACGCGGTTTTCTTGAAATTGTCATCATGTCCCTTTCTTGGTATTGGCAGTAGTCTAAACCATATTTCACGAGATGTCAAGGAAAACAGGGAAATAACTAGACAAAAGATAGACAATAGTGTATATTAGGCACAACTTATTGGTTATGTAATATATGGGACAGAAAATATTAGTTGATGGAGATTAAATAAAATGAAAAAAATTACAACTTCCCAAATTATCACAGTTCTGGCAACGATAATTACCATAACGATCAATGCCCTGGCAAATATTCTGCCCTTAAATGGATTAAATACCGGAGAAATCTCTGATAGTTTTCAGATTTACTTTGTTCCTGCAGGGTATGTATTTTCGATCTGGGGTTTGATCTACCTGAGTTTGGTGGTCTATACGGTATTTCAATTTTTGCCAAAACAGGCTGATAATCCAATCTTAAAAAAGATCGCCCCTTACTATTGGCTTGCTAGTTTAGCAAACTCGATCTGGATTTTCCTGTGGCACTACGAAGTATTTTCACTGACCCTGGTAGCGATGGTTGCAATCCTAATCGCGCTGCTGGTTATTAACAGGGCCCTGTCTGGATCAACCGGGATGGAAAAATGGTTAGTGAAACTGCCTTTCAGTGTATACCTGGGTTGGATCAGTGTGGCAACGATCGCAAACACCTCCCAGACTTTATTCTTCTTTGATTGGAATGGGTGGGGAATTGCCCCTGAGATTTGGACAACGGGGATGTTAGTGATAGCCGGTTTGCTGGGTTGGATGATGTCCTGGCGCGAAAATGATACACCTTATGTATTAGTTTTGATCTGGGCCTTTATTGGTATTACAGTAAGTCAAGCAGGAACAGCCCTGGTGGTAAATACCGCTTGGGCAGTCGTTGTTCTCCTGGTAATAGCAATAATTGCTGGCGTTTATAAGTACAAGAAAGTGTATTAGGAGATAATAATGACGATAAAAATTGTGACGGATTCAACCTGCGATTTACCAGAAACCGTGATCAAGGAATTGGGTATCACAGTGATACCTCTCTATATCAATATTGGTGACGAAGGTTTCCTGGACGGGATTGATATCTCTCGCCAGGAATTCTATACCAATCTGGCTGATTATCCCGTTCATCCCACAACCGGAACACCCGGCACGGCCGCTTTCTTTAAAGCATTTGATGATTTAGTCGATCAAGGGGCAGATGAGATCATGACTATCCACATTTCTGAAAGTTTAAGCGCAACCGTTGATGTAGCCAGGGCCGCTGCCAGGGAATATCAAAAAGTCCCAGTTACGGTCAGGGATTCTGGCCAGCTATCAACTGGAACGGGTTTTCAGGTCGAGCTGGCAGCCAAAATGGCAATTGAAGGCAAATCGCTGGATGAGATCCTGGTCGCATTGGATAGCCTTCGCTCCCGCACCTTTGTAACAGCAGGCTTGGACACGCTGGAGTTCCTAAGGCGCAGCGGGCGGATGAACCGCTTTATGACCGGTATTGGCAGTTTAATCCAGCTGAAACCCATCTTAACGATGAAAGACGGCAAACCGGGATCCGATAGGGTCAGGACTTCCATCCGGGCCGAAAAACGGCTAATTTCTCTGTTAGAGCAGCATCTACCAATTGAGAAATTTGCTCTGGTACACTCCAATGCTCATAAAAAAGCAGAAGAATTTAAGGCAAAAATTGAGAAATATTTACCTGATGGGGAGATATTCTCTATGGATATTACGCCTGTGATCGGGGCTCATCTTGGTCCTGGGGCGGTAGGGTTTGCGGTCATAACAAAAGCCTGAATAATGGGCTTTCACAGTATAAAAAGGAAAATCAATGAAAAAAGAAAACGTTCGCACATACCTGGGTATTCTGGTTATCGTATTGCTGGGACTGGGAGTTGCATGGGCTGGTAGCCAGGGTGGTTATAAAGTTGGCGGAATGCCAATCTATGCCCTGGGAGTCGGATTAGCATTTTTGATCCAATGGATTGTCTTTGTTCCTGCCTATCTGAATAAGACCGAAAAATACTTCGACTTGACTGGCAGCATCACCTATATTTCTGTGATGTTGTTGGCTGTAATCTTAAGTCCGGAAAGAGATATCAGAACCTGGCTGTTATTGGGATTGGTAGCAATCTGGGCTCTCCGACTGGGAACATTTTTGTTCCAGCGCATCAAGAAAGCCGGAGAAGATCGGCGATTCAGAGAGATCAAAGAATCTTTTCCGCGATTCCTTCAAACCTGGACCATTCAGGGTTTATGGGTGACTTTTTCCCTGGCAGCGGCCCTGGTTGTGGTTACATCGACAAAACGGGTGGGAGTGGATTTTTATCTCGTGCTCGGTTTGTTGGTCTGGCTGATTGGATTTGGAATTGAAGCATTTGCGGATAGTCAAAAGAATCAATTTCGCCAGGATCCAAAAAATGAAGGGAAATTCATCCAAACTGGTTTATGGGCCTGGTCCAGGCATCCCAATTATTTTGGAGAGATTGTTTTATGGGTAGGCATTCTGATCATATCTTTACCTGTGTTGGTAGGCTGGCAGTGGATAGCCTTGATTTCCCCGATTTTCATCACGATCTTATTAACCAGGATCAGCGGCGTGCCATTGCTTGAAAAGCGCGCCGATGAGAAGTGGGGCGGACAAGAGGATTATGAGAACTATAAACAGAACACTTCGGTCCTGATTCCGCTGCCTCCCAAAGGAGATAAATAATGGTCCTGCAAATCTTAAAAATCATTGGGGCAGTAGCCACGATTATCACCGGCGTTGTATCTCTTTTCTGGCCGCTAAAAGTGCCAGGTTTTACGGGATTGGAGCCAAATGGCGGAAGGGGCATTACCGAAATTAGAACCATTTTGGGAGCGCTTTTTGTTGGTCTTGGTGCCGTTGTCCTGTATTACCGCAGCCCGGAAGCCTATACGATCCTGGGCGTCACATATCTGGCTATGGCTTTGGTCCGTGGGATATCAATCATTGTAGATCGTTCCGCAGTCTCTTCTAATATCATCAGTTTTATCGTTGAATTGGTGTTTGGAATCTTGCTGGTTTTATAAAGGAAAATGAAGATGAAAATTGCTAAAGTTTTGACCCTGCTGGGTGTGCTGGCAATGACTGCGGTCCTGGTTTATGGTTTTACCGCCGGGAATTTCTCTGTGGATGGGGGAAAGATCATTCAGAATCCCTGGGGAATCGTTTCCCTGGTGGATCTTTATACTGGGTTTTTCCTGTTCTCAGCCTGGATAATCTTCCGGGAAGGATTTAACGTAAAGTCCGTTGTCTGGGTGGTATTGATGATGGTCCTGGGATTTTTTACAGCCAGTTTATATGCTCTGATCGCTCTTCTTCAGAGCGATGGGGATTGGCAAAAATTCTGGATGGGAACCCGGGTAAATGAATAGAATTAAAGAGCTTCAAGATGAATTAAAAACCGTCTTCGCCGGCAGGGGTGTAAAATTGCTTGATGTAATTTTGCCCCTGCTGGTATTTTTAGGGTTCAATCCTTGGGTTGGACTGATACCAGCCTTGCTGGCTTCGATTGGAACAGCAGTCCTCTTCTTTGTAGTTCGAATTATTAAAAAGGATAATTTATTCTATGCCCTGAGCGGCTTGCTGGCAGTTTTGCTTGCCGCAGGATTTGCACTGCTGAGCGATTCTGGCGTGGGATTTTTCCTGCCCGGATTGATTTCCGGCGCCTTTACTGTTCTGCTTTGTTTGGGTAGCATCTTACTTAAAAAACCGCTGGCAGCGTTTTCCAGCCATCTCACCCGCAGTTGGCCTCTTGCCTGGTATTGGCACGATAGGATCAGGCCGGCATATTCAGAAGTCACCCTGTTCTGGGCGGTGGGATTTGGGTTGAGGTTAGGCTTGGAATCCTGGTTCTATTTTGCAGGTTCAGTTTCATCTCTGGGACTGATAAGGACATTGATGGGTTGGCCGTATACGATCTTGCTTTTAGTGCTCAGTTATCTGTACGGGATGTGGCGTTTGGGAGTATTGGCAGGGCCAAGTGTGGAAGAATTTAAAGCTGAGAAACCTGAACCCTGGATGGGGCAAAAAAAAGGGTTTTAACCAAACAGCAAATATTTTCGTCTCTTATTGACAAAATGAACAGACCCTTACCTACCCTGATTGTCTGGATCAAGAGGGGAGATATATCCTTCTAGCAAAATCTTGTCCCCGGATTTGGTAAGATATAGTTCAGTGATGGATTTCTAAATTAAACAGGTAGGTTTATAGATGATACGCAATCAGTGGTATGTTGTTCTGGAATCAAACCAGGTTCGAAATAAACCGATTGGCGTGACACGCCTGGGAGAAAAACTGGTCTTTTGGCGGGATACGGCCGGAAAGGTCAACTGCGCTGTTGACCGCTGTCCTCATCGGGGAATCTCATTAAGCCTTGGACAGGTGCACGAAGATCATTTACAGTGCCCCTTTCACGGGTTTGAATACGATAACAGCGGCCGTTGTGTCTATGTCCCTGCCAATGGCAGAGGTGGAAGAATACCGTCCTCGCTGCTTTTGTCGTCGTATCCAACCCATGAGGACCATGGTTTTATCTGGATCTGGTGGGGACATCAGCCTCCGGAAGAGTTACAGCCCCCTGTGTTCTTCGATAATCTGGATGAGTCTTTTGTATACAGCACTGTCCAGGATCCATGGAAAAGCCATTACTCCCGGGCTATTGAAAATCAGTTAGATGTTGTGCATCTTCCTTTTATTCACCATAATACAATTGGCCGGGGAAATAAAACCGTTATTGATGGTCCGCTGGTGAACTGGGAAGGGGACCAGAAATTACTGGTTTATGTATTCAATCGACTGGATGACGGTTCTCCACCCAAAAAACCCACGGACCTCAGTTTGAAGGAAGCCCGGAGTGTTCATTTGGAATTTATAATGCCCAATCTCTGGCAAAACTTCATCAGTGATGATGTCCGGGTTGTGATCGCTTTTACACCTGTTGATGAAAATAACTCGATCTTATACCTGCGCTTTTACCAGAAATTTGTTCGTTTTCCAATCCTGGGCAAGCTGATAACCTGGTTTGGCATGCCGATGAACTTAATTATCGCACACCAGGATCGCAGGGTGGTTATCACCCACAAACCTCAACCAAGTTCTTTTAAATCTGATGAAAAATTGATCCAGGGCGACCTGCCAATCATCGAATATCGGAAAAAACGATCCGATTTGAAAGCCCAGGCAATGGAGCTGAAAAAATAATGATCAATAGAACAGGGATGAAGGTCCTCGTTACGGGCGCTACCGGTTACATCGGGGGAAGATTGGTTCCGGCATTGCTGGAAGAAGGCTATCAGGTCAGGGTATTGGTCCGGGATCCAGAACGGCTGGCAGGCAGAAGTTGGCTGAGCTCTGTTGAGGTCGTTAAGGGGGATGTTCTGCAGGTTGAAACCCTGACTTCAGCCCTGAAAGATATTACTGCGGCATATTATCTTATCCACAGCATGGCAAGTGGCGCTGATTTTCACCAGAGAGATTTGCTGGCTGCCAAGAACTTCAGCAATGCTGCAAAAATAGCAGATGTAAAACAAATCATCTATCTGGGCGGCCTGGGCGATTATCAAGCTGACTTATCGGAACATCTAAAGTCCCGCCAGGATACAGGGAAAGTATTGGCTCAATCAGGTGTTCCGGTAACTGAATTTCGGGCTGCAGTCATTGTTGGCTCTGGAAGCATTTCGTTTGAAATGATCCGTTATCTTACCGAAAGAGTGCCGGTGATGATTTGTCCGAAATGGGTCTTTACAAAAACCCAGCCCATCGCACTCAAGGACGTATTGGCTTACCTGCTGGCAGCCCTGACAACTCCCGGTTCACTTAATCAGATCATCGAAATTGGCGGCAAAGATGTGATTACCTATGGCAAGATGATGCTTGGGTATGCTGAGGGTCGAGGATTAAAAAGGATCCTTGTTCCAGTACCCTTCCTTACTCCAAAACTTTCGGCATATTGGGTGCATTGGGTCACTCCAGTCTCAGCAGAGATCGCTCATGCGCTGGTAGAAGGACTGAGAAATGAAGTGCTGGTTACTGACACTTCAGCCGATAAGATCTTTCCCCAAATTGATCCTGTTGACTATCAAACAGCCGTTCAAATTGCCCTCGAAAAATTGGCTGCATCTGAAGTGGAAACCCGCTGGACGGATTCTCTCACTTCGAGTTTAGGAAAACGAGATCCAGTCCAATTAACCAGCCTGGAGGGTTTGATTATCGAAAACCGCCAGATTAACATAAAAGCGGGGAATGGTGAGGTATTCCGGACTATAACAAGGTTAGGCGGTGAGAAGGGCTGGCTGTATTTCAATTGGGCCTGGCAAATTCGCGGCCTGATCGACCGTGCCTTGGGTGGAGTTGGCCTGCGCAGAGGCAGGAGGGATGCAAATGAACTGCGTGTCGGGGATGCGCTGGATTTTTGGCGGGTCGAGGAGATCCTGGCGGATAAAAAGCTTCGGTTGCGCTCAGAAATGATCACTCCGGGAGAAGCGTGGCTTCAGTATGATCTGGAGAGCGGGGAGGCTGGTGAGGTCAATTTGCGGCAGACAGCATATTTTGCACCGAAAGGTTTACCGGGATTATTGTACTGGTATTTGTTGTATCCCATTCATGCATTGGTTTTCTCAGGCCTGATCCGGGGAATCAAGGATGAAACTGAAAAAAACCAGGAAATGAGGAGGAAGAGTGCCTGATCTAAAGGACTATAAGGACTTTCTGGAAAATGTTAGGATTCCTATTCGTTTGGCTGTTAAGACCGAGTCCGGATGGCCAATGATACTTTCGCTGTGGTTTATCTATCTGGATGGGTCTTTATACCTCGCAACTCGTAAACAAGCCCGGGTAGTGGCATACATACTGAATAACGAGGAATGTGCTTTTGAAATAGCCGGAGATCAGCCGCCTTATTGCGGAATTCGGGGGCAGGCCCGGGCCAGTATTGATCAGCAACGCGGTCTAGAAATACTGGAATTGCTTTTGGATAGGTATTTGGGGGGGAAGGATAATGTGCTGGCTGAAACACTCCTAAAAAATAGTTCTGATGAGGTCGCAATTCGATTGGATCCTATTAATCTATTCTCCTGGAACTTTTCATCCAGGATGAAGGACGTTGGTCCAGGATCAGATATATTAAATGTGAAAGTGTGTCCCTGATAGGAATAGAGGGAACTAAAAAATATGATTATTTACAGGGAGGCACCATGCCCAGAGTTGACTTGAATGTCAATGCACCGGACTTTTCTCTTGAAGACTGGGATGGAAAAGCGGTCAATCTATCCGATTTTAAATTGAAAAAGAATGTAATGCTGGTCTTTAATCGCGGCTTTGTTTGACCGTTCTGCCGCCGGCATATGGCGCAGTTGCGCGATGATTTTGATAAGTTCCAGGAATTGGACGCTGAAATAGTAGTACTTGGTCCTGAGGGCACAGGGGCTTTCCGATCCTATTGGGAGGAGAATGATCTGCCCTTTATCGGACTGCCTGATCCAACCCATTCTGTGTTGAAGCTTTATGGGCAGAAAGTGAATTTGTTTAAATTTGGACGGATGCCAGCCATGGTTATCATCGATAAAGCAGGTATGGTCCGATTTGTGCATTATGGTCATTCCATGTCTGATATCCCAACCAACGATGATGTGCTTAAAACGCTTCAAACCCTAAATCAGGAGTCGGTAAAAGTATGAGCTCTATCTGGTGGATCCGGCGTGATCTGCGCCTCGGTGATAATCTGACCTTCCAAAAAGCGCTGGAGAATCCGCCTGTTCTGCCTGTGTATATACTCGATCCACTGCTGATAAATAACGCACCTGACCGCAGGCTGAATTTCCTGTACCAGAACCTGCAATCCCTTGACCAGGAATTACAAGCAAGGGGAAGTAATTTGGTTATCAGGACAGGGAAACCGGTTGAGGTGCTCAAAAACTTAATGGAGGAGACCGGGGCATCTTTTATCTATGCAGAAGAGGATTTTACGCCCTATGCCCGTGTGCGAAGTGTTTTAATTGGAAGCTGCCTGCCGCTGAAATTGATCCAGGGCCAGCTCGGTCTTCATCCTCTGGAAGCCCGTAAAGCAAATGACAAACCTTATCGGGTTTTCACGCCATATAAGAGAAATTGGCTGGGTATCAATCCCTCGATCGACTTGCTGCCTGCTCCTGATCAGATCCCGACCATTGAAGGTATTCTTTCGGATCTGATCCCTAGCGGAAAAGATGAACCTCAATTTCCGGCCAGTGAGAAAGCGGCCCGCCAGCGCTTGGAAAAATTCATTCGCACCAAAATAGATTTTTACCATCTTAATCGGGATCGGATGGACTTGGATGGCTCCTCAAATTTATCGCCTTATATCCGGTTCGGCGTTTTGGGATTGAGGACAGCACTGCACTACAGCATGAAGATGCTGAATGATGTGAACAGCAGGAAAAACTATGAAGGGGTTCAAACCTGGTTGAGTGAATTATTATGGCGTGAATTTTATATTCATATCATGTTCCATTTTCCCGAATCAAGAACTCAGAATTTCCGTTCTTTATATGATCAACTTCCCTGGAGGAATAATGAGGCGGATTTCCAGGCCTGGAAGGATGGCCTGACCGGGTATCCTGTAGTGGATGCCGGTATGCGGCAGTTAAAACAGACCGGCTGGATGCATAATAGAGCAAGAATGATCACAGCATCTTTTCTTGTTAAGGATTTGCTTGTTGATTGGCGCTGGGGTGAAAAATGGTTTCAAGAAAAACTCCTTGATGGTGATCTGGCAGTCAATAATGGAAGCTGGCAATGGGTGGCTGGAACAGGTACAGATGCCGCACCTTTTTTCAGGATCTTTAACCCTGTCCGCCAAAGCAGAAAATTCGATCCAACCAGTAACTATATTCGGAAATGGGTCCCTGAATTAGACCATCTGAAGAATGATGATATACACGCTCCCTGGGAGAAAAGAATTAAGGTTCCTGAATATCCATCTCCGATCGTTGATCATAAAATTTCGCGGGAGCGAGCTCTGCTTGCCTATCGTATAGCCAGCGGTGATTAAGCTGTGGACCGGGTAGAAAAATTATCTCACTTCAGCTTATCAACATCTTTGTGGTCATCAGGGATGATTGAGCAAGATAAGCGTAAATGAATAGAAAGATTATCTAAGGGTTCTCTGATTGCTCAAATCCAGATCTGATTTTTCCTGAAAGTCCACATCTAAAAAAACGATCATTTAAGGCAAGGCTCTGAGAAACAGTCATCAGGCTTTTATGGGCATGTGACATGAAAGGTGATTTTCTGCATGTTTGTGCTAATTTCAAAGAAGATGATTTTTCTTATTGTATAATTCCCCATTGATAATCATCAAAAATTAATCAGATCTGGATCATGAAGGACTACAATGCCTGAATTAATGAACATGACAGCAGAGCAGCAAAAAGTCTGGAATAAGGTAAACGAGATGATGGATGTCAGTTATGGATGTGCTGAATCCTTTGTCGCTGCAGTTGGGGAATACCTCTGGGGAGATGTGGATGATTCCATCAAAATGATCTCCACGGGTTTCAGCGGAGGGGTAGGCGGCACTCATGAAGAACTCTGTGGTGGCGTGAGCGGCGCAGCCATCATCATTGGTTTGTTATATGGCAGAACCACGAACGATGAAGCGATGATGGTGAAGTGCAAACGATTAATCTCCGAACACAGAGATCGATTCGTCCAGGAATTTGGAACAACAACCTGTCAGGAATTGCGTGATGCGGAGTTTGGTTCGGATGAAAAGAATCCCTGTTCAGCATTGATCGCTCCCGCTGCATTTATGCTGCTGGATATTCTGGAAGAAGAAAAAGAAAGGGAAAAATTGGCCGTTGAGTCGTCAATTGATGTTGAATGCGCTGATGTCCTGCCTTTTGATGAGTATAAACAACAGTTTCAGGATGAAAACCTTGACGTATTATTGGCGGAGTTGGAGCGAATTAATCTGCCGCATAATTACCGGGATTGGATTGGTGATCAGCTCAACAAGGTTGGTGATGGACGGGAAGGAATCGGGATTTTGACTGAATAATCTCCCTGATATCAAGTTTCTACCTGTTCCTGGAGGGAGCCTGGAAATTGAACGGGCAGGTAAGTTTGATGTAGATGAGTTTTTAATTTCAAAATACCCGATCACATCCTTGCAGTTCAGGGTTTTTCTTGACGATCCAGATGGTTTTAAGAATCCGGAGTGGTGGGAAGGACTGGGAGTTAAATCAGAACAATTGACTGTAGCGGGGGAACAAAGGTTCAGTGGTGAGAATTACCCCCGGGATAATGTGAGTTGGTTTGATGCGGTTGCATATTGCCGCTGGTTGGATAGCCAATTACGGAGGAATGATGACCATCGAGATCTGCCGGTCATTGCTTTCCTGCAAGATAAGGGTTGGGAAATCAGGCTTCCAACAGAATGGGAATGGCAAATGGCTGCTACAGGCGGACTGCCCAATAGGAAATTCCCCTGGGGTTTGGAATGGAATGACTGCCTGGCCCATACAAAACATAATCAGTTGAATAAATCCATGGCGGTTGGAATGTACCCCGCTGGTGTCTCGCCGATTGGCGCGCTGGATATGAGCGGTAATGTTTGGGAATGGTGTTTGAATTGTTATGAGAACCCTGAAGATCTGGCGTTGTCCAGGATGGATCGCCGTGTGCTAAGAGGTGGGTCCTGGTACCATTGGGGTTCTTATGCCCATACCGATATGCGCAGTCGATATTATCCGGATCACCGTTATAACGCAGGCGGCTTTAGGCTGGCTTGTGGCATACCCTTAGTGTAAAGAAATAAAAAACAAACACAAAAATAATAGGCCAGTTTTCATCCTGGCTTATTATTTTTTAACTATGGATTGATAACAAACTCACTGAATAAAAAAGCTGAACCTGTAAAGAACGAAATTTCTGCGGGTTGGGGTTGATTATTTCTGGGTTAGTTATTATAATGTCCGAACATTAGGACATATCAAGGGTATTTGATCCTGAATATCAACAAGGTCCGGATATGAAAAATCTGAGCAGGTCCAGCAAAGTGCCTCTTTATTATCAACTTTATGAAATTCTCCATGACCAGATCCAGGATGGTATTTGGCAGGCGGAAGATATGCTGCCTACAGAAATTGAACTGGTCAATAGTTACGGGCTGAGCAGGGCCACAGTCCGCCAGGCTTTTGATTTGCTTGTGAATGAAGGTTGGGTTTATAGGCGGAGAGGTCAGGGAACTTTTGTCTCCCGACCGGTATTTGAGCAGAATATCAACCGGATAGTAAGTTTCTGGGATGACATGCACCAACGAGGACTGAAACCAGGCACCCGGGTGTTATCAAGTGAGGTCATCGAGGCAGCAGAGGATGTTGTTGAATATCTGGAAATTGAAAAGAACCAGGAACTTGCCAGTCTGGTTCGTTTGAGATTAGCAGACGGGGAACCTCTCAGCGTAGAACATTCACTGCTGGTGCACAGCTATTGCCCCGGAGTTCTTGATCAGGATTACGCCAATCGATCACTTAGAAAGATGTTGGCTGAAGAATATAACCTTCACATTACCAATGCCAAACAGAAGATTCGAGCCTTGCCCGCAACAAAATATCTGGCAGACCTGCTCAAGATAGATGAAGCTGCACCGCTGCTGCATATCGATAGGATCTCCTACACAGAAGATGGAATTCCCATTGAATATTTAAGGATCAATTTAAGGGGAGATCGTTATACTTTCCATTCTGTATTACAGGATTAAGGAGAGGGATGAAGGAATTTGATGTTGTAACTCTGGGTGAATTGTTAATTGACATGTTTCCGGGCAAGATTGGTTTCCGGATCGGCGAAGTAGAGTCTTTTATTCCTAAGCCTGGTGGTGCGCCGGCCAATGTGGCAGTTGCTGCCAGTCGGCTGGGATTAAAAAGCGCCTTTATTGGAAAACTTGGACAGGACCATTTTGGGACATATTTAAAACAAGTCCTTGATGATGAAAATGTCAATACAAGGGGGATAAGATTCGATCCAGAGGCGAGAACCACAATGGCTATTATTGCCATGCCGGATGAGAACTCTGCAGAATTTGTGTTTTACCGTAATCCTGGCGCAGACCAGCTTCTCACCGAAGATGATTTGGACCTAAAGATGCTGCAATCTACCCGGATGCTGCATTTTTGCTCAGTCAGTTTGACAGATGAACCAGTCCGGTCAGCGACATTTAGCGCTGCCCGGATTGCCAGAGCGGCCGGGGCACTGGTTTCTTATGATGTAAATTATCGGCCTTCCTTATGGAAGAACCCGGAAGAAGCCCTGGTTCAAGCCAGGTTAATGATCAAGGAAGTAGATCTGGTTAAGTTGAATGAAGTGGAAGCTGCCCTTTTAACCGGCCTGGAAGAAATCAACCAACTTGATCTTGTTCAGGTAGAAAATGCAGCCCTGGAATTGATGAAATCAGGGCCGGAGATCGTGGTCATCACCCTGGGTGCAGGAGGAAGTTATTATCAAATCGAGGAAGGCGGCGTTTATGTCCCGCCGTTTAAAGTGGACACAATTGACGCTGTAGGTTGTGGAGATGCCTTTGTTGCTGGTTTATTATCAAAGCTGGTTGAACAAAACGATTGGCGAGAGAACTTATCATTGGCAAGAATGACACCAGCCCTGCAATATGCCAACGCTGTTGGCGCATTGACCTCCCTCAAGAGGGGAGCCATACCTGCTATGCCTACCAAAAAGGAAGTCGAAAAATTCTTAGAAGGAAAATAAGGAAATAATATGAATAAATTGTCTTATGAAGAGTTGAAAGAAAAAGCCCGCGAACTGCGCCTGGAAATTCTGGAAATGACCACAAGGGCTGGTTCGGGTCATCCATCCAGCTCGTGGTCCTCTGTTGAACTAGTCACAGCCCTCTATTTTGGTGGTGTACTGAGATACAAACCAGAAGAACCATGGTGGGAGGAAAGAGATAGGTTCATCATGAGTAAAGGGCACGCAGCTCCCTTATTATATGGGGCATTAGCCCACGCCGGCTATTTTAGCAAGGATGAATTGAAGCGCCTGCGCGAGGTTGGAAGTCCTGTGCAGGGTCACCCCATCCAGGGCATGATGCCGGGCGTAGAAGCGACAACTGGATCCCTGGGGCAGGGTTTATCCCTTGGTATCGGTCATGTGCTTGGCGGAAGATTGGCTGGAAAAAAATACCAGGTCTATGTTCTGCTTGGGGATGGAGAATGTGAAGCTGGGCAGATCTGGGAAGCAGCCATGGCTGCCGCTCATTTCAAAACAGGCAACCTGGTAGCAATTCTGGATTACAACAAATTCCAGGAGACCGGTCCTATCAGCAGAGAAATTGGCCTGGAACCGCTGGTTGAAAAATGGCAATCATTTGGTTGGACTGTGCACGAAGTGAATGGTCATGATCTTAAAGAGATTCTGGCTAAGTTCCAGTTAGTAAAACAACTGGAAGCAACCGGCAAACCTCAAATAATCATTGCCCACACAATAAAAGGAAAAGGCGTCTCATTTGTGGAAGCCGATTTTACATTCCACGGCAGAGCCTTAAATGCGGATCAGGCAGAATTAGCTCGGGAGGAACTCAATGCAGCTCGGTAAAATTGCAGGACTGGAATTATGCGATAAGCCGCTCCGAAATATATTCGGAGATGCGCTTTTGGAATTGGCAAGAACAAATCCTAAAGTTGTCGTCCTGGACGGCGACCTGGGAAATTCGACCAAGGCAGAGTATGTGCGCCAGGAATTCCCAGAACGATTTTTTAATATCGGAATTGCAGAAAGCAACCTGGTTGGTATTGGAGCAGGCTTGGCAGGGGCCGGGTTTTACCCATTCATTGTCAGTTTTTCCTCCTTTTTATTATGCAATGCCTATGATCAGATCAGACTGGCTGTCGCCATGTCTGAGATCAATGCAACAGTGATCGGCAGTCATGGAGGAATCACTCTTGGAAAAGATGGACCAACCCAAATGGGGATAGAAGATCTGGCTTTGATGGGCGGTTTACCTACTTTTACGATTATTGTTCCCTCAGATCCAGCGATGATGCATGCGGCGGTTAAAGCTGCTCCTGATATCAAAGGTCCAGTATTTATTCGTTCAAGCCGGGTGCCGATGCCTTATATTTACCCCATGGAAAATACGCCCTTTGAAGTAGGAAAGGCTAACATAGTCCGTGATGGCGCTGACTTGACGATCATTGGCTGCGGCATGATGGTATCTGCCGGTCTGGACGCAGCGGCGCTATTGGCAAAAAAGGGAATAGAGGCCAGGGTTCTGGATCTGCATACCATCCGGCCGCTGGATATCGCGTCAATTGCTGCAGCAGCGAAGGAAACTGGTGCGATTGTATGTGCGGAAGAACATTTGCTCCAGGGAGGTATGGGAAGTAATGTAGCCAGGATCGTATCGCAGGAACATCCTGTGCCGATGCGTTTTGTGGGATTGGAAGACACTTATGTAGAATCCGGAGACCCCTGGGATCTATTGAAGAAATATCATTTGACAGCTGATGATATTGCGGCTGCGGGTGAGGAAGTAGTAAAAGCCAAAAAGGGAGCCTGAAATGTTATACAGGGAATTGACCCGCAGGCAGTCGGAGAAAAACCCTATCCGCGTGGGAGCAAGCGCAATTGAATGGATGGGCAGTGGCTTGGTGGCTGCCTTTAAGCATGTTCCCGGGATGGAGATTTCAGCAGTTGCCAATCAGGATATCCAGGAAGGTGTGGATGCCTATCTTGCTGCAGGAATACCGCGTGACCTTGTGGAAATCTCTGACAGTAAAAATGAGATTGAGGACCTGATCAGGAGCGGAAAACGAGTTGTGATGACCGATCACCGCCTGTTAGCTGAGATCGATTCCCTTGACATAGTCACTGATTCTACCTGGTCGCCGGCTATAGGCGCAGATGTCGCCGATGCCTGTATCGAACACGGCAAGGATATTGTCCTTGTTAACATTGAAGCCGATGTCACTGTGGGTCATATCCTGAAAAAGAAAGCAGCTGAAGCTGGCGTACTGTATTCGGTATCTTCAGGCGATGAGCCTGGTTGTTTGATGGAACTTTACGATTATGTAAAAAGCCTGGGTTATGAAGTGATCACAATTGGGAAGGGGAAAAATAATCCATTAAATACAGCTGCTACGCCAGATCTGGTTGCCGAATCAGCCAGGAAAGCTGATAAGGATCCTGTTCAAGTAGCTTCTTATGTGGATGGCACCAAAACGATGTTCGAGATGACCTGCGCCGCAAATGCTACCGGCTGCAGACCAATGAAGAGAGGGATGATAGGACCCGAAGCAAGCTTTGAAAATGTTTCAGATATCTTTGCCCTGGAGGAAGATGGCGGAATCAGCCAATTTCCGGGAAATATTGATTTTGTTCAGGGCCCATCAATGTCAGGAGGGGTATTCATCACTGTCCGGGTAAATGACCAGCGAATTCAGGATGACCTGAACTATCTCAAGGTAGGGTCGGGAAAATACATAACTTTCTTTCGGCATTATCACCTCTGGTTCCTGGAAGCTTCGATCTCGATCGCCAGGGCATACCTGGAAAAAAATATCTGGCTGGAACCGCTGGATATACCTGTTGCTGATGTAATGACAGTCGCCAAGAAAGACCTGAACGCAGGGGAAATCCTGGAGCGTTTTGGTGGTTATACAAATTATGGCGTCATGGAAATGGCAGATGAAGCCCGCAGATTAAATGCTCTTCCTGTCGGCTTGAGTCCGGGTGCAAAGGTCATCCGGCCGCTGAAAGCAGGTGAGATTATTACCTGGTCAGATGTTACATTGGATGAAAAAAGCACTGTAGTCAGGTTGCGGAGGGAGCAGGATTCGATTTTTGGATAAATTGGAAATTGGTTGATTAAGTAAAGGAGCTAATAATGCAAATAGGAGTATTTACCGCATTGTGGGGAAACCTACCTTTTGAAGAAGCTTTGGACAAGGCGGTCAGCTTTGGGATCACCGCGGTAGAGATTGGAGCTGGAGGATATCCTGGTCAGCCCCATTGCCCGGTAGATGAACTGATTGACAGCCAAACCAAACGGGATGAATGGTTGGGCAAGATAACTGATCGAGGTTTGACACTTAGCGCATTGAGCATCCATAATAATCCCATCCATCCAGATAAAAAGATCGCAGCTGAGGCGGATCTGGTGATCAAAAAAGCCATTAAGCTGGCAGCGTTGTTGGGTGTGCCAACAATCAATGGTTTTTCCGGCCTTCCCGGTGGGGCTGCTAAGGATACAATGCCTAACTGGGTCACTTGCGCCTGGCCTCCCCACTTCCTGGAAATCCTGGATTATCAATGGAATGAAGTCGCAATTCCCTATTGGAAAACGATCCATCCCCTTCTGGAAGAAAATAATCTCACCCTGGGTTTTGAAATGCACCCGGGTATTCTTGTTTACAACGTTTATAGCTTACTGCGCCTGCGGGAAGCAGTCGGTCCCCGATTGGGCTGCAATTTCGATCCTTCCCACCTGTGGTGGAATGGGGTGGATCCAGTTGCCGCTATTCGAGAACTGGGTGATGCGATCTTCCATGTTCATGGAAAGGATGTTTATGTGGATAAATTTAACACCCAGGTAAATGGTTGTAATGACTATAAACATTATGGTGATATCCCGAAACGATCCTGGACATTCCGGTCGATAGGATACGGCCATGACCTGAAAGATTGGAAGGATATGATGAGCGCATTAAGGATGGTTGGGTATGATTATGTGATTTCCATAGAGCATGAGGATGCCATGATGTCACCAGATGAAGGTCTTGGGAAAGCGGTAGGTATTTTAAAAGAAGCCTTGATCTTTGAAGACGCAGGCGAGATGTTCTGGGCCTGATCGATCATGAGACTGATTTTATTTGACCTCGACGGAACCTTGCTGACGGCAGGCGGAATTGGACGGAGTTCCACAAGGCATGCCCTGGAATCTGTGTTTGGCACTTCGGGAAAATTGGACGAATTCTATCCAGGCGGGAGAACCCAGGAGGCGATCTTTTCAGATACCCTGGCAGATGCAGGTTTAGAAGAAAGTGAATTCCTAGCAAAAAGAGATCATCTCTACCGGGTCTTTCTTGATAATTTTAAGAAAAATCTAAGCAAGGGTGATTTTCAGATCGATCAACTTCCTGGCGCAAATAGGCTGATCGATTACCTGAGAGGAAATGAAGACTATGCCCTGGGACTGGTTACAGGCAATCATGAGGTTATAGCCAATTTAAAACTGCAAGCTGCAGGCTTGGATCCTGCTGCCTTTTTGGGGGGCGCTTATGGACATGAATCCGCTGACCGATCGGAGCTGGTTCCACTTGGAAAGAGCAGAGTTGAAGAAGTCAGCGGATTCCAATTTCCCGGTTATTACACAATCGTTATCGGTGATACAACCAGGGACGTACTAAGCGCCCGATCTGTTGGAGCAACTTCTTTTGCGCTGACTTCTGGTACAGATAGCCGGGAAATGCTCCTCGGATCAGGACCGGATTCGGTATTTGATAACCTGGATGAAGTTTTGGAACGCTTTAGGTTCTTGGATGGAAGAACAGGAGGTATTGATGGGATTTGAACAAGTAGATCGCAGCGGAATAAAAAAAATCGGCGTGGGACTGCTGGGTTATGCCTTTATGGGAAAAGCTCACAGCAACGCATTCAGGAAACTGGATTATATGATGTATCCACAGCCAGCAATCCCTGAACTGGTAGCAGTTTGTGGCAGGAATGAAGAAGCAGTCTCCGAAATGGCTTCCCGTTTTGGTTATCAAGGTTACTACACCAATTGGGAAGAAATGCTGCTGGATGATCGGATCCAGTTATTTGATAACGTCGGACCAAATAATGTGCACGAAGAACCCTGTGTTATGGCTGCTGAACAGGGCAAACATGTTTTATGTGAAAAGCCTTTGGCCCGCACCACTGAAGAATCCAAACGCATGTTAGACGCAGTCATAAAGAATAAAGTCAAACATATGGTTGCCTTTAACTACAGGTTTGTCCCTGCTGTGAGAAAGGCTCGCGATTTGATACAAAGCGGGGCTCTGGGAAAGATCTATCATTTCCGGGCTATGTATTTGCAGGATTGGATTTTGCCCCATTTTAATACGCCGTATTTATGGAGGTTTAACAAAGAGATATCCGGTACAGGGGCTCTGGGAGATTTTTCACACATAATCGACATCGGACACTTCTTGCTGGGATCCAGGATCAAAAGTGTTCAGTCCACATTAAAAAATTTCATTCCTGAAAGAAAACTGATGAATGGGAGCGGGTCTCGCGCTGTGGATGTCGATGATGCTTTTGCTTCGGTGATCGAATTCGAAAATGGCGCTTTGGGCACAGTAGAAGGGACAAGGTTGGCCAGTGGCAGAAAGAATTATCACGTGTTTGAAGTAAATGGAGAAAAAGGCTCGATCACCTGGAACCTGGAACGTTTGAATGAGCTTGAAATCCAATGGGCTGAAGGAGAACCAGCTGAGAGCAGGGGATTCCAGAATGTGCTGGTGACAGAAGGTTCTGACCCCTGGATCAGCAATTGGTGGCCGCCTGGCCATATGATCGGTTGGGAACATACCTTCGTTCATGAGATCTACCATTTACTGGATTGCATCGTGAATGATAAAGAGGTTGGCACAGCAGGGGCTACCTTTGAGGATGGTTATAACGCCTGCGTGGTGGCTGACGCGATGGTCGAATCCTCTGAGACCGGCAAGCGCGTGGATTGTAGCTATTAGTGGTGATCCCTCAGAAGTGAGCAAATTGCCAGGTTTTCTCTTACTGACAAAAGTCACATTCTGCACCTTAACATCTTGACAATAAAAAACGATGACAATATGATTGTCTTAGTTGTAATTACAGGATAACAACATTATATGTCATCCCAAATACCTAATCTTCCAATAGATCGCAGTTCTTTCATTCCTTTTTATATCCAGGTCCTTGAATCGTTAACTGGATATATCGAAAATAATCACCTTCAACCAGGCCATCAGCTGCCCGGGGAAGCTGAATTATGCAAGACTTTTGATGTCAGCCGGACCGTGATCCGTCAGGCGCTGCAGGAATTGGAATATAAAGGTTTGATATTTCGTGAAAAAGGACGGGGAACATTTGTTGCTAAACCCAAGATCCACGAAGGACTTTTCCAGGAGCTGACTGGATTTTATCAGGATATGGTGGCGAAGGGCCATCAACCGCGCTCCGATGTCCTGAAACAGGATAAGGTCAGGGCAAATCCGAAAGTGGCCGCGTATTTGAAATTGGAAACTGGCGCTCCTGTTACTCATATTGATAGGCTTCGTTATGTGAATCACGAACCAATTGTTTTGGTTACAACTTATTTACCATATGATATCTGTCCGGATTTATTAGAAGTAGATCTGACTAACCAATCTCTCTATGCTTATTTGGAGAGTGAGCATGGTTTGTTCATCTCAAGTGGAAGGCGATTTTTGGAAGCTGTGATAGCTAATCAAATGGAAGCAGAATTACTTCAGGTGGATGTTGGTTCTCCTTTGCTTTTATTAAATAGTGTTAGTTATTTAGAAGACGGCACACCAATGGAATATTTTCACGCTTTGCACCGGGGAGATCGTTCCCGGTTCGAGACGGAATTAGTAAGGGTCACTGAACCTGGCGATCTGGCAAAAAAGATCCTTGATGTAAATGGGTCCGGGTTTGAATAGAACTATTCTTGGAAGGGAACAAATTACTAAATTAAATTTTTGAGGAGAGAAGCTTATGAGCAAAATGAAAGTAGGTATCGATAGCTATTGTTTCCACCGCTATTTTGGCGAAGTGTATCCTCATCAGACAGCCCCTGATAAAACCATGACCATGGAAGACTTCCTTGCTTATGCCAAATACCTTGATGTGGATGGTGTATCTCTGGAGTCCTGCTTTTTTCCTTCCTTTGATAAAGGCTGGTTTAAAGAATTAAATAGTCAGCTGGATGATTATGGATTTGACCGGGTTTATGCCTGGGGACATCCGGATGGATTGGAAGCCGGGAAGAACCGCGAGGAATTTGACAGCATGGTTGCTCAGATTCCCAATGCTAAACTGATTGGCGCAGACGTGATGAGAGTGGTTGCCAGCAGCTTGATGTTCCGCTTTGAACCCCACGGTCCCCAGATCGATATTCTGGTGGATTGGTTCAAGGAGGCAGTCAAGGTCGCTGAAGATAATGGCGTCAAACTGGCAGTTGAAAATCATATTGATTACACAGCTGATGAGTGTGTAGAGCTTTTGGAGAGGGTCGATTCACCTTATCTGGGTTTGAACCTGGATACTGGTAACTTCCTGCGGTTGCTGGACGATCCCGTCGAAGGAACAAAAAAATTGGCCAGCAGAGTGTTCGCTACCCATATTAAAGATCTAAAACCCGTGGCCGGCGTGGATGCCAGAGAGTGGTATTTCTTCTCCTCAACGCCAGTAGGTGATGGATTGGTTAATAACCAGAAGATCGCTCAATATCTCTATGATGCTGGTTATGAGGGTTTCCTGGCTGTAGAAACCGATTCCCTGCACCCGGACTATGCTGGTCAGGAATTTGATGCAATTGCAAAAAGTGTTGCTAACCTAAAACGAATAGCAGCCAGCGTTTATTAATTTATCGGGAACTATACTCTGGGCAGCAGATCAGAATAGGTGGTTTTTAACCAAACCAGCCTTTCTGAGGCGGGAAGCGGCTGCTGCCCAGATAAATATTTTATTAGTCGGGTAAAGTGGTTCGTGGAGCGGTACTATGAGATTTGGTGCAAATACTTTTATCTTTCGATCACCTTTTTCTACAGACAGAGACCTTGATCTGATACCCAAGTTGAAAGACATGGGATTTGATCTGATCGAGGTGGCTGTGGAAGATCCTGCACTGGTTGATACGGATTTATTAAAACAGCTCTGGAAGAACATGATCTTGGGGTTGTGACCTGTGGAGCTTATGGGCCTGGACGTAACATCAGCAGCCTGGATCCAGTTGAACGGCAGGCGGCTAAGGATTATTTGATCTGGATGATCGATGCAGCTCAAAAATTGGGCTCAGATGTTGTTAACGGCCCAATGTACTCGGCAGTTGGTAAAGACCGCCTGGAAGATCCGGCTGATAGAGAGCAGGAATGGCAGTTCGCGGTTGAGGGATTGAGGGAAATGGCGGCTTATGCAGATGAGCGGGGTGTGAAACTGGCTTTTGAGCCTCTGAACCGATTTGAAACGGACCTGGTTAATATTGTGGAGCAGGGTTTAAAACTGATTAACGATGTAGGCGCTCCAAACCTGGGATTCCACCTGGACACATTCCATATGCATTTGGAAGAAAAAGATTCGGCTGCGGCGATCCGTAAGGCGGGAGACCGGATCTTCCACTTCCACGCTTGTGAAAATGACAGAGGTGTGCCGGGAACAGGTCAGGTGAAATGGAAAGAAGTATTTGAAGCCCTTGTTGAAGTGGGCTATGATGGCAACGTTGTGATCGAATCATTTACCCCGGAAGTGAAATCGATTGCCAGGGCCGTTTGTATCTGGCGTGAGATCGCTCCTGACCAGGATTCGATCGCTCGGGAAGGATTAAAATTCATAAAATCCTTTCCTGGAATAAACTAGAAATCAGGGTAAGTGGAGATTTTTGATTATGGCTGAGGATAAGAAAAACAATAAAGTTCCCATGATGGAAGTAGTCAATATTAAAAAGGCTTTCCCGGGTGTGCAGGCCCTGGATGATGTCAGTGTGAAATTTTTCCCGGGAGAAGTGCACGCAGTTGTGGGAGAAAATGGAGCAGGGAAGTCAACATTGATGAAGATCATGGCTGGAGCGTATGTACCTGATGACGGCGAGATTTTTTTTCAAGGAGAAAAAGTCTCTTTCAGTCATCCAGTCAAAGCTCAAGATATGGGCATCAGTATTATCTATCAGGAATTTAACCTGCTGCCTGAGAGAACAGTGGCCCAAAATATCTATTTGGGAAGGGAACCATCCAAATATGGTGTGGTCAATCTTCGCCAGCTGAACCAACAAACAGAAGACGTTTTAAAAGAACTTGGCGTCGAGAATATGATTTCTCCTACGTCCATGGTGAGCTCACTCTCGGTGGCGGAGCAGCAGCTGGTGGAAATAGCCAAAGCGATTTCTCTCAATGCTAAAGTGCTGATTATGGATGAACCCACAGCTTCCTTAACAAATACAGAAGTGAGTTTGCTTTTCGATCTGATCACAAAGCTGAAAGCCAAAGGACTGGCAATCATCTTTATCTCTCACCGACTCTTTGAGGTTTTTAGTATAGCTGAAAAAATCACTGTATTAAAAGATGGGGCTCTCATTAATACAAAACCCATCGATCAGGTAAATACTGAAGACATTGTCTACATGATGGTTGGTAGAACTCTCGATCACTACTTCCCACCGCTAGGTTTGGAAGAAGAGTTCGGAGATGTGGTCTTGAAAATTGAAAATGGATCGAACGACCTCTTGAAGGAAATCAATTTGGAGTTAAGGAAAGGAGA
Source organism: uncultured Chloroflexia bacterium (assembly GCA_963783765.1). Classification (GTDB taxonomy): domain Bacteria; phylum Chloroflexota; class Anaerolineae; order Anaerolineales; family UBA11858; genus B10-G9. The sequence goes on from CAWAOV010000001.1 coordinate 140,972, forward strand.
AGTGCTTGGTATTGCCGGCCTGCAGGGATCAGGCCGCACCGAATTGGCCCAAGCATTATTTGGTGTTGTCCCATTTAAAACAGGAAAAATTGAATTATATGGGAAAGAAGTTGAGATTAACACCCCAAATCAAGCGATCAAACGCAGAATGGGATTTGTAACCGAGGACCGAAAATCTGAAGGCTTAGCCTTGATGCAGCCGATCCGGGATAATATGCTGCTTGCCATCAGATCACTTCAAAATATTCTTAAATTCATCTATAAGGATGGTATTCGCCGCTCTAGCAGTATGGTATCTGAATTGGGTGACCAGGTTGATGTCCGGGTAGATTCTTATGATAAGGAAGTCCAGGATCTGAGTGGTGGCAATCAGCAAAAGGTTGTTTTATCCAAATGGCTGGCATCAGGTGCTGAAGTGTTTATTTTTGACGAACCAACCCGGGGTATCGACGTTGAAGCAAAGGCCAGAATCCATGACATTATCCGTGGTCTAACAAAACAAGGGATCGCAGTGTTGATGGTGTCCTCGGAACTACCGGAAATCATTGGCATGAGTGACCGAATTCTGGTCATGCATGAGGGGAAAATTGGAGGAGAATTGCCAGCAGAGCCGAGCGAGGCTGATATTATGCTAGTGGCAACTGGGCAGAATAATGGAAACGGCAGCACCAACTCCGTAGCTGGTGTTCGAGGTGAAAAATGACAATTGAAACAATAGCTGTGAATGAAACCAAAAAGGAAAGTTTTTTCCGGAAAATACCCCAGGTATATTATTTCCTGGTGATCGTTCTTGCTGGTGGATTACTCCTTGACCAGGTATTTGCGAATGGAAATATTCTTTCTAATCCAACCATCCTGCGAAATATTGTGGTCCGCTCAGTCGCTTTGGGAATCGTTGCTGTGGGACAGACGTTTGTAATGATCGGCGCCTCGATCGATCTGTCAGTGGCCTATATGATCAGCCTGACAGCTGTAATGACATCACTGATCATGCAGGGAGATCCAGCCCGTGTTCCTATGGCTATTGCAATCGTTTTGCTAATTGGAATTGTTGTGGGATTGATCAATGGGTTGGTCATCTCTAGACTAAACGTGAACGCATTTATTGCCACGCTGGGTACCGGATTGATCATCAAGGGAATTCTAAATGGAACTTTTTCGTCAGGTTCTTTAGGATCTGTGCCAAAGAGTTTTCAATCCCTGGGTTATGACAGTATAGGTCCAGTCCCATTTTCGATCATCTTGCTGGCAGTGGTCGTGTTGATTGGTTGGTTTATATTATCCTGGACAAAATTCGGTTCGCATCTTTACGGCGTAGGCGGGGACCTACTTGTCGGCAGGTTGTCAGGTTTGAGGACATCACGGGTACTGATTATCGCCCATATCATTTCCAGCCTGACTGCCGTAATTGCTGGCCTGTTTATCGTTAGCAGGCTTGGCTCAGGTTCACCCTGGGTTGGACCTGATGGTATTTATGATTTGGAATCAGTTGCAACTACCGTAATTGGTGGAACGGCCCTTTCAGGCGGAAGGGGAGGTGTATTTGGAACGATTGCAGGTGTATTGATCTTTGGCGTGATCGATACTGTCTTCAATCAGTTAGGTGTGGATACGTACTTGAAGATGGTAATAAGAGGTGCAATTATTATTCTTGCAGTAGCCAGTTACTCCGTTCGCTCAAAACGCGAGGCGGCATAAAGAGAGAAAATTATGACTACATCTGTAAACAATCCTGCAGCCGAAAAAGGTACTAAATTTATTAAAAATATCTGGGAGTGGATCAGGAAAATCCCACCAGTTTACCCTATCTTTATTGTGGTTGCTTTTGGTGTAAGCCGATTGAATCCAAACTTCGCTACAGTAAATGGCATCATGGCCTTCATTAGGCGGGCGGCACCTTTGATCATCCTGGCAATGGGTCAATTATTTGTCCTGGCATCAGGTGGTTTCGATCTGTCACAGGGGTCAGTGGTCACTTTGACCATCATTGGTAGCTCATTAATTATCTACAACAATGAAGAGTATACCTATATAGCAATTGCGATCATGATCGGGTTTGGAATCGTGATTGGCCTGGTCAATGGTTTTGTGGTTGCCTATCTGAAAGTACCCTCGTTAATTGCTACCCTTGGAATGCTGCTGCTGGTGAAAGGTGGCGGTTTATACTGGACAGGCGGAGCACCCAAGGGATATTTATCAGAAGCCTACCGTTTCATCGGGAGAGGTTATATTGAAAATGTTCCGTTGATCGGCCGTTTCCCTATGTCAGGGGTAGTCCTGCTTGTGGTTGCAGCCATCTTGATTATCTTATTCCATAAAACCAACCTTGGAAAACAAATCCTTGCCATCGGTGATAATGCCCAAGCGGCCAAGTTATCAGGGATCAAAGTCAGACAGATCAGGATGATTGCTTTTATGATTTCTGCAGTCTGCGCAATTATTGGAGGTATCCTGCTTGGCGGTTATGGCGGTTCTTCTTATACCGCTGGAGAAGGTATGGAGATGTCGTCAGTATCAGCGGCTGTGATCGGTGGTGTGTTATTGCTGGGCGGAAAAGGATCAGTGTATGATGTGGCTTTTGGTGCACTGACTCTGGAAGCCATGGTCAGTTTATTGAATTTGCTGGGATTGCCGAAACCTTATCGCGATGCAGTCCAGGGCCTGATAATTATCGCAGCAGTTGCGTATGCGGGGTTCCGTACTCGGAAACGTGATTAATCTGGTAACAATGCAAAAACTGCACTAATAACGAATAAAGGAGGTGATATTGCCCGAGATAAAACCGATTATAAGTTAAAGCACTACCGTGAAAATCCTATCAAGGAGAAGAAAAAAAATGTTTAAGAATAAACTGTTTATTGTGCTCAGCCTCATCCTGGTAGCAGCCTTTGCGCTGTCCGCCTGTGGCGGAGCCGCCCCGGCCGAAGAAGTTATGGAAGAAGAAGTGGCCGAAGAAGTTATGGAAGAAGAAGTGGCCGAAGAAGAAGAAATGGCTGAAGAAGAAGTCGTTGTAGCTGAGAGCCCAGGTTTGCAGATGGAAGCGGCAGCTGTTGTTCAGGAATTCTGGTCCGATGCAGAATACGAAGAATCAATCGCCTGGACCGATGCTGATGTCCTCAACCCGGAAGCTCCTTTGTACCTGCAGTCCCTGCTTGACAACAAAGTTGACACGACTCAGTACAAAATGGATCCTCCCTATGATGTCTGCTTCTCCAACGCTGGTGTCAACAACACCTGGCGTGTGACCGGCTACGTGACCATGCGTGAGCAGGTTGAGCAGCTGCGGACTGAAGGTCTGGTCAAGAACTTCATCCACGTGGATGCTGAAGGTTCCGATGAGAAACAGATCGCTGACATTGAAGACCTGCTCGCAGGCGGTGAATGCGATGTTTTGATCGTTTCCCCCAACTCGACCAACGCTTTGACCCCCATTGTCGAGACAGCTTGTGAAGTGCTGCCGGTGGTTGTATTTGACCGCGGTGTGCTGACTGATTGCCCGGTTAGCTTCTTAAAGACCGTTGGTGGTTACAAGTTTGGTTATGATGGCGCATCCTTCATCGTGGATAACCTTCCCGATGGCGGTGACGTTTTAGCGTTGCGCATTCTCCCCGGTGTGGATGTTCTGGAACAGCGCTGGGGTGCAGCTCTCGAGGTATTCGCAGTAAATCCGCAGATCAACGTGATCGGTGTGGAATTTGGTGCATACAGTAATCCTGATACCAAAGGCATTGTCGCAGACTACATCGATCGTTTTGGTAATATCGATGCTGTCTGGATGGATGCTGGCGGCACCGCAGTGGGTGTTCTCGAAGCCTTCGAAGATGCCGGACTGCCCTTCCCGATCATGGTCGGCGAAGATCAGATGGACTACCTGAAGTTCTGGAAAGAGAACGATCTGACTGCGATTGCTCCCACCTTCCCGACCTACCAGTGGCGAACTGCCGTTCTGGCAGCCGTCAAGGTCCTGCAGGGTGAACCTGTGGACGCCCGCTGGGTAGTCCCACAGCCGAATGTCACCCAGGATAACCTGGATGAGTTCTACCTGCCCGACATGCCGCCTCTGTACTACGCTATGAGTGGCGCAGAAGACATGACCAACTGGCCTGATGCCTGGATGGAACTTGACACAACCAAGTACGTGGATGTGATCGACTAATTCATGCCTGTTATGAGCCCGTCCGTACCAGGGACGGGCTCTACTCAGTTTGGATTATTGTTTTATTGATTGCGGGCAACTTTCATTGATCATTCATTAAATGCCCTTAATCAACTGGGTAGGTTCGTTCAACTGAACGAACCTACCCATAGTAAAGAAAGATAATGGAATGCAGCTGATAGCGCATTCAAGGAGACCGAATAATGATTGAAATTGGATTTCATACTGATGCGTTTAACAGCTCGTACTGGAGTTTTGAAAAATGTTTGCAGTGGGCCCAGGAAAACGACGTCCACTATATTGAATGCGGTACGATCGATGGTGTGAGCTGGTTACATGGTCTTGGCTACCAGCCCCACGTTTCTCTTACTGAAGACCCAATGGCACTCCGGAAAAAAATGGAAAAATACGGGGTCAAATTCTCTCAATTAGACGCCGCTTTCCCAGTTTCCCTGCCAGAAGGCGCTTCACTTGGCCTGATATATATTTTGAATTCCATCCGCTGGGCAAAGCTGGTGGGATGTTCCCATATTGATACTACAGACCATATGTTCAAACCGGAAGGCCTGACAGATGACCAGGCCCTGGAAATGATGAAAAGGATCTATACAGAAGTGGTTGAGATCGCAGAGCTTTACGAAATCATCATCAATATTGAGCCTCATGGTTATTACACAACAAAACCTGAATTTATGGAAAAAATGCTTAACTTCGTAGATTCTCCCTACCTGAGGATGAATTTCGATACCGGCAATACTTTCATTGCTGGACAGGACCCGGTGGCATTCTTGACAAAATTCAAAGATAAGGTCAGCCATGTCCATATTAAAGATGTTTCGGAATCGCTGGCAGCTTCCCTGCGCGGGGAACTCACCGGCATTGCTGTCAGCAATACAGCAATTGGTGATGGCGTGAACGTTGACAATATCAAAAAATGTTTTGATATCTTCGTTGATATGAAATATGACGGTGTTGTAAGCATCGAATGTGAGGGGGCAGGTGGTCCCATGATCGAACAAAGTCTGGCCTTTGTTCGTGGGCTGGTGGACGACGCGAATAAACGAATGGCTGCAGGGTGATCAGATAGGTTATAGAACCAGGTATGGCAGGGAAATCCTGCCATACCTGTAACAAAAAAATTTTACCCCGGAACGTGTAATTACAGGATTATAAGGCAATAGATATACAGGGAGATTCTCCACAATGGCAAAAAAGTACTTAATTGGCGTTGACCTTGGTACCAGCGCTACAAAATCTGCCTTGTATTCTATTGATGGCAAATTAATAGCTGATTGCACTGTGAATGTTCCAATCCATTATCCAGAACCTGCTGTCGTTGAGCAGGAAAACGAAGATTTTTATACTTCTGCAGCCCAAACAGTAAAAAGCTGTATTCTGGAAAGCGGAGTGGATCCCAGGGATGTGGCTGCCATTTCTTTTGACAGCCAGATGGCTGGGGTTGGGGCGATTGATGAGGATCATAAGTCGGTTTCCAAATTTGATTCCTGGTTGGATATGCGCTGTGAACCCCAGATCAAGTTCCTGGAAGAGAACTATGGAGAGCTGATCACTAAACTTACTGGCTGCCCTCCAACCTGCGATCACGGTCCAAAAATCCTGTGGTGGAAAAAGGAACGTCCAGCGGAATATGACCGGACAGCGAAATTTGTTATGCCTGGGGGATATGTCGCAGGCAGGATGGCAGGTTTAAAAGCCGATCAGGCATTTATCGATTATACCTATATCCATTTTTCCGGACTCAGCAATGCGCTTGAAGGAAGTTGGTCCAAAGAGATCTGCAGTGCTGTTGGCGTGGATATGGAAAAACTGCCCAAGATTGTTGAACCCTGGCATGTGGTTGGTGAAGTAACAGCTACTTCAGCCAAAGATTTTGGGCTGGCGGAAGGAACAATAATCGCTGCTGGCTGCGGGGATACGGCAGCAGGTGCGTTAGGTGCTGGCATAGTTAAACCCGGTATGGTTTTTGATACCGCGGGGACTGCATCGGTTCTGGCGGGCTGCACGGATCAATATGCACCGGATATAAATAACCGGGCCTTGTTGACCATGCGTTCCGTTATCCCGGGATTATGGCATCCTCTAGCGTACATTGCTGGAGGGGGTCAGGCATTAACCTGGTTCAGGGATAAGTTTTTTAATGCCGTAAAGGGAGAAGTCCAGGATCAGGTTGATCTATATTTGGAGCTGGACAGCCTGGCAAAAAAAGCCCCCTTGGGTTCAGCGGATTTATATTTTTCACCTCATTTATCTGGGCGAATCTGCCCGGCAACACCGGAAATGCGCGGTGCCTGGGTTGGGTTTTCATTTTCTCATGGGCAGGAACATTTTTATCGTGCGATCCTGGAGTCAGTGGCCTATGAATATGCCTATTATCTGAATATATTAAAGGAATTAATTCCGGAATTGAACTTAACTGAAGCCAGGGTGATCGGAGGAGGAGCTCAGAGCTCTTTCTGGAATCAGATCAAAGCGGATGTGCTTGGTGTGCCATATTTACGCCTGGCAAGAACCGAGTTTGGGACCTGGGGATCTGCTATGGTTGCTGGTAAAGCCGCAGGGATATATGACGATCTGGCTGAGGTGGCGTACGATCATGCTGTCGCAGCAGGGAAACCCACAGAACCCGATTTTGAAAAATTTCACCAATACGAAGACCATGTAAAAAGATATATCGATCTTCAGGAAACGCTTGCAAGAACATTTCGAAGTTATATGTAAATTTAAGGAGTTTATTTAATGTCTACCAGGATTAAAGTTTGTATGATCGGTGCCGGGCGGGTTGGAAAACTGCATTCAGGCACCTTACGAAGATATATTCCGGACGGAGATGTAGTCTGTCTGGTTGATACCCAACAAACTATGTTGGATGAGACGGGCCAGGAGTTTGGTATTGAAGAACGGTTTACTTCACTGGAAGAAGCTCTGGATAAGTCAGACTTTGATGCTGTAGTGATCACTACCCCGACTTTTACTCATAAAACATTAGCAGTGCTGGCTGCAGAAAATGGAAAACATGTCTTCCTGGAAAAACCTATGGCAATGGATCTTGATGAATGTGATCAGATCATAGATGCTTGCAAGAAGAATGGGGCTCATTTGCAGTTGGGTTTTATGCGTCATTTTGATCCTGATTTCAGTTTGGCCTATGACAGAATCCAGGCAGGTGAAATTGGGGAACCGATGCTGGTGAAATCCCTGACTCACGGACCTGGCCTTCCTCCCCCCTGGGCAGTGGACTTAAAAACCTCGAATGGAAACCTTGCCGAAGTCAACAGCCACGATCTGGATGCCACTCGCTGGCTGATGGGTTCGAATCCTGAGAGGATATATCTGGAAGTGGCGAATTTTAAAGGGGAAGAACGCGGCGTCGATACTGAACATTATTATGACAATATGATCGCCAGTATAAAATTTGAATCGGGAGGCCTTGGCAGCATCTCCGGTGTTTGTCCTTGTGATTATGGTTACGATGCCCGAATGGAGATCATTGGTAAAAAAGGCATCATGATCATCGGCGAATTGAAGAATAACGCTTTAACCATAGGTATAGACAGAGATACGGGATTGGTTACTCCGATATTCAAACGTTGGCCTGATCGATTCCAGATGGCATATATCCATGAAATTGAACATTTTATAAAATCCATTCAGCAGGACTCTACTCCCAAAGTCAGCGGTGATGACGGGCGGTGGGCGGTAGCTGGCGTACTGGCTGGAACTAAATCACTCCTCGAAGAAAGGCCAGTGTTGCTGAACGAGGTTATGTAGGAGATTTGATGAGTAAAACCATGAAAGCCGCAGTCTATCACGGAGCAAATGATATCCGTTTTGAGGATGTCCCTTATCCAGAAATGGGGCCGGGAGATCTGATCATAAAAGTATTAAACGCAAATATTTGTGGAACTGATATGCGGATTTTGCACGGTGGTCACCGGATGTATCCTGAGGGTACAGTCCGCATTCCGGGTCACGAAGTTGTGGGTGAGATCGTCGCTGTTGGAGATGACATTAAGAAATATCAGGTTGGTGAAAGGGTTTTTATCGCTCCCAATATGGGAGAAGGGGATAGCAGGGAAACTATATCGGGGAATAACAACCTGGATCCCAACTTTCAGGCCGTGGGGATCAATATCAATGGCGCTTTTGCAGAATACATGCTGGTTCCTGCAGGAGGCGGTCAGGCAAGGGAATGTTATGCCTGTCTCCCAGGAGGAAGATCCAGCTGTTGCGGCTTTGATCGAACCGCTGGCTTGTGTGCTTAGAGGTCAGAACGCTGTGAATGTCAGAAGCGGTGACGTGGTTGTTGTTATGGGTGCAGGGCCAATTGGCATGCTGCATGTATTGCTTGCCAAAGCGCGAGGCGCTTCGAGAGTGATGGTGAGTGAACCCGCTGAACAATCGCCGTAAAAGCGCCTTAGAGCTGGGTGCCGATCAGGTCATTGATCCAATTAATGAAGATCTGGAAAAAATAGTAAAAGAAGCATCAGGCGGCAGGGGTGCTGATGTGGTCATTGTTGCGGCGCCATCAAAACCTGCCCAGGAATCTGCTTTGCAGATTGCCTCAGTGGGCGGCAGGATCAACTTATTTGGCGGATTGCCAAAAGATGATCCTATTATCCGTTTTGATTCCAATCTTGTGCATTATAAAGAACTGATCGTCACAGGAACCACTGCCTGTTCGACATATGACTGTATGCAAGCGGCAGATCTTGTAAATGCGGGGGTGATGGATCTGTCACCACTGGTAACCAGCCGGTATCCCTTGAGCGAGGTGAAAGAAGCCTTTGCTGCAGCAGGAGACGGTACAAATATGAGGGTGTCCCTGGTTCCTTGAGATGGAAAAACAAGTAATCACTGTTCAGGGGCGGGTCCCTTATAAAAAACTGGGCATCACTGATGCCCATAATCATCTCTGGATATCCAGGCAGGATGTTATGGCAGCGAACGCTCCCGTATTGGATCAGCAGGAGCAGATAATTCAGGAGTTGGTTTCGTATAGGCAATCGGGAGGCGGTGCACAGATAGATTGTCAGCCGGGCGGTGCTGGCAGGGATGGAATAAAGCTGTTCCAGATCTCAAAGGCATCCGGGGTTCAGATTGTTGCCTGTACTGGATTTCATCTGAGTTGAGTATTATCCAGAACAGACTAAGATCTGGCAGATGGACACAGAACAAGCTGCAGAATATTTTCTGTCAGAGATCGATGGAAGGGTTGGAAGAAACAAGGTGCACAAAACCGGTATTTCCCGGATTTATAAAAATTGCTGTTCGGGAAACGCTGGAAAAATCCCCCCAACATTTGATGGAAGCAGCTTTTATCGCCAGCACAAAAAGTGGTTTGTTGATAGAAATGCACACGGAAAAGGGGCAGATATTGAGAAATTTGTGGATTATTTTGAGCAAATGGGACTACAACCTGGACGCCTGGTAATTTGCCATATTGATAAAAGACCAGATCCCGTATTGCACAAAGAACTTGCCAGGGCAGGTTATTTGCTTGAGTATGACACATTCTTTCGGCCAAAATATGAACCGGAAAAATACCTTTGGCCATTGATCTTGGATATGGTGAATTCGGGATTTTCAAAATCTATCGCCCTGGCCACTGATCTGGCTGACAGCACCTTGTGGGCAGTATATGGGCAGCGGACCCGGCCTGACCGGATTTATAGACCTGATCAAAAAAAGGCTGGATGAAGAAATTCAAGATACACAGATCGTTGAGAATTTAGTTGGCGGAAATATCGCCGAACGATTGGCAATCTAACAAGGAGACAGCATTATGAAGACTGGACCATTTTCGTTTGATATTAAAGCCCCGGACTATATTCCTGGCGAATATGACAACCATATCGAACGGAATCTGAGTAAAATGGCAGGTCAATATATAGACCAGGAGGCTTTTGATAATTTATTGGCAGAGAATGACGTTTTACTTTATGAGGTTTATGAGATCAAACGTCCTGAAATTGCAGGTGAAATTCTGCATGGTATTTCGATCGTTCATCCTGGAAAAGTTGGCAATGAATTTTATATGACCAAGGGACACTTATCATACTGTCCTGGATACTGCAGAAATCTATTACACGCTTAATGGCCAGGGTTTAATGGTCATGGAAACACCTGAAGGAGATTGGGCGGTAGAAAAATTAGTGCCCGGAAGTGTTCTCTACGTTCCCCCTCGCTGGGCGCACCGGTCTGTGAATATCCACGCTGATGAAGATCTGGTGATGTTTTTTGCTTATCCAGGCAATGCTGGACATGATTATGGAACAATTGAGACTCAGGGTTTTCGAAAACTTATCCTGGATGTGGATGGAAAAGCAGAAATTGTTGATAACCCCCGCTGGGCACCCCCGGAGAGTAAATGAAAGCATCTAAAGGATTGTAAGGTCCTGGTAACACCAACATCATATGGATCACAGGACCTGACGTTAAAGACTGATCTTGAGGAACTGGTGGGAGAAGTGGTTTATAACACCACTGGAAAACCCCTCAGTTCAGAACAGCTTCAGGAGCTGTTGATAGACGTTGACGGGTATATTGCCGGGCTTGGATGAAATCGATGCTGGCGCGCTCTGCATCGGCCCCGGATTTGAAAGTTGTGTGCACGCTATGGCGTGGGGTATAACAACGTCGATCTGGCTGCTGCTGAAAAACTGGGAATTATTGTTACCAATACGCCAGGGGCAAATGCGGTCGCTGTTGCTGAGTTAACCATAGGATTGATACTAAATATGCTCAGGCCAATTCTTCCAGCGGTTCAAAAGACAAAAAGTGGTGAATGGCCCCGTTATAAAGGATTTTCGCTGGCAGGTAAAACAGTCGGTCTGTCTAGGACTGGGAGCAATTGGCAAAGAAGTTGCCAAACGGCTGGTTGGTTTTGGCTGCACGATCTTGGCTTACGATCTGTATCCCGATGAAAAATTCACAGCTGAGTACGGGATAAAGATGGCCTTATTGGATGATATTTTACCGGCAGCAGATATCATCTCTCTCCATTTACCCGGCACTCCTGAAACCAGGGAGATCGTTAACGAAGAATTTATCAAGAAAATGAAATCCGGAGCATGGCTGGTGAACACCGCCAGGGGTGATCTGATCAACGAGGGCTGCTTTGCTGAAAGCGCTTGAAGATGGTAAATTGCGGGGAGCTGCTCTGGATGTATATCCCGAAGAACCTCCTGCCGAAAGATAATCCATTATTCAGCCTGGAGCAGGTGATCACAACACCTCATATGGGTGCCCATGCTGATTCTGCCACAAATTTGATGGGCAGCATGTCCATGGAAGAATGTCTTAGGGTTCTGCAGGGCAAAAAACCAAAATATCAAGTAAAGCAAGGATAAAGAATGAAGGAAAAGAAAAATATACTTAAAGAAGATCCAGGACCTGGGAATTCTTGGCAGTGATCAGAGGCCCATCTGAAGAGCTAACTCTGAAAATGGTTGCCGCCCTTGTTGAAGGTGGTGTGACAGGGATCGAAATTACCTTTACAACGCCAAATGCGCTGCAAGTTGTCAGCGCACTGGACAAGGAATTCGGGGATAAGATCGTTTTGGGGATGGGAACATTAACTAAACCCAAACAGGCTGAGGCAGCAAAAAAGGCTGGCGCAAAATTCCTCGTGAGTCCACATACTTCAAAGAAACTTGCCAAGGCGATGGTGGCAACAGGATTGCCAACGATGATGGGCGCATTAACTCCATCAGAGGTGATGATGGCCCGAGCTTATGGCAGTGATGTGGTGAAGATATTTCCAGGATCGTTAGGGGGGCCAGCTTATATGAAATCGCTCAAAGGCCCATTTCCTGAGATCCCCATGATGCCCACAGGAGGTGTTTCGGACCAGAATCTCAAAGAATGGTTTGCCGCAGGTGCGTTTGCTGTAGGTGCGGGCAGCAATCTTTGTCCCAAATCCTTGGCCCTGGCAGGAGATTTTGAAGGGATCACAAAAATTGCCCGTGATTATGTGGCTGCTATTAATGCCGCCCGAAGTAAATAGAAACGAGGAGAATATGGAATTCGACATCATTAAAAAAAATAAACCAACTTTTTATTTTATTGGGGTTACAACCGGGAAATCGTCAATCAACAAAGTCTTTCCGTTATGGATGGATGTAATGGGAAAACCAGAAGTGGTTCTGGAAGGTATCGATCACCCGCTTCACGATCAACCTGAGAAATACAGGGAATCAGTCGCCCAGATCAAATATGATCCTCTTTCCTTGGGCGCCTTGGTCACATCCCACAAGATGAATGTCTATTCAGCAGCAAATGATATGTTTGATTATTTTGATCCTTATGCCCAAACAACTGCGGAATTATCATCTATCAGCAAAATGGATGGCAAACTTCGGGGCCATGCCAAGGATCCAATCACTGCTGGACTAAGCCTGGAAGCGATAATCGATCCGGGATATTTTGGAGATACCAAGGGGCATGTATTATGCCTGGGGGCTGGGGGATCAGCAGTGGCTACATTGTTGTATCTTAATTAATAAAGAAGATCCCGGTGACAGACCGGATAAGTTTATTGCAGTAAACAGATCTCCCGGAAAATTGGATCACATGCGTGAGATGGTCTCAAAATATGATACCGACATTGAGGTTGAATATATCCATAATAGCGATCCAGAAGTTAATGACCAGGTGATGGCTTCTTTGCCTGATCACAGTGTTGTGATCAATGCGACTGGCATGGGCAAAGATACGCCTGGCTCTCCAATTACAAATAATGGCGTATTCCCGAAGAATGGCGATAGCCTGGGAGTTCAATTACCGGGGTGAACTTGATTTTATGCACCAGGCATTAAAACAAATAGATAACAGGAATCTGCGAGTCGAAGATGGTTGGATCTATTTCCTTCACGGTTGGTCTCAAGTGATTGCCGAAGTTTTGCATATCGATCTAACACCTGACTTATTCAGGGAATTAGATGCAGCTGCAAGTGCTGTGCGTGGATAAAAAAAATCTATAGGAGGCAGGTATGTTAGCGCAGGTAGTACCCCTTTATTTCCGAGAAGGCAGGGATGAGGATTTTGATAAGCAGCTCAGTCTTCTGAAAGAACTTCTGATCAATGATGTTGAATTTTTGCCAGAGGTGGCTCTTGGTGATCCTATTCCCAAAGCTGATGCTGTTTTATTTCCCCAGATCTTAGGGGAAGCTTACCGCCAGCTGGATGATTTTGAAGGCAATTGATGTGCCCATTCTGATCATTACTACAGAATTTGGCACGATGGCCATGTGGGACTGGGAAATTATCAAATACCTGCGTATGAAGGGCGTGGATGTTATCGCACCCTATAATATGGCCCAGACCAGAAATCTGGCCCGGGCTCTGGCTGTTAAGAAAGAGCTGCAATCATCTAAATTCCTTGTCTACCAGGACAATCCGGGAGAGGGTTTCCAGCCAGAGATCTTCAAACGTTTCTTCTGGTGGGAGGATGAATGCACCCAGCGGATGATGGAGAAATACGGCCTTTCCCTGGAAAAAAGAAGCTTCAAGAAGATGGCTGCTGAAGCAAAAGAGATCGCTGATGAAGCGGTGTTGGATGTCTGGGAAGAATGGAAAGAAAAGTTACCTCTGGGCGCGATCAATGACAAACAGCGCAACAGCGCGTTGAAGGTTTACCTGAAATTGAAAGATGCCCTGGACGACGACGATAAGATCAAGGCGGTTGGCATCAATTGTCTGAATGAGAGCGAATATTCAGACACTACCCCTTGTCTTGCCTGGAATATGCTTTACGAAGAACGAAAACTGATCTGGGGTTGTGAAGCTGATACAGTGGTGATGTTGAGTAAATATCTGCTGAATAAATCACTGGACTGTCCGATCATGATGACCAATATGTATCCCTTCCTGATGGGTGATGCAGCATTAAAACATGAACGGATCCCTTATTTCCCCGAGGTGAAAGGAAACCCGGATAATTATATTCTGGCTGCTCATTGTGGTTATTTTGGTGTTGTGCCCCAGTCATTTGCTACAGACTGGTCAGTGGAATCCAAGGTGCTGGCCATTGTGGATGAGAATGCCATTGCTCTTGACGCCCGCATGCCGGAAGGCGCGATGACACTTGCGAAACTCAATCCTGACCTGGAAACCATTTCTGTTATTGAAGGCGAAATTGAGAAATATATTCAATACCAGGATTCTGATTGCCTGAACGGTGCAGTGATCAGGGTTAGCGACGGGCATAAATTAGTCAGTTCATTGACTTCCCACCATTATCTGATCCTGACCGGACATAGATTGGCAGAAATTCGCCAGATCGCCCAGGTTTTTGGCTGGCAGGTTGAATCTATTATAGGGAGTATTAATGGTTGAGAGAATACAATTCAGTTGAACGAACGCTGAGGACACTAAAATTCCAGCCTGTTGACCGGGTTCCTGTCGATCTGCATAATTTTATGCTGACGCCAAAATTTCTAGGCGCAACGGATTTTGCTGATTTTTACCGGGATGGCGAAGCTATGGCGGAAGGCCAGATCAAAGCCTGGCAAAGGTTCGGCCATGATGTGCTGCTCGTGGAAAATGGCACTGCTGCGCTGGCTGAGGCATGCGGCGTTAAGGTGCAGTATCAGGAAGATTCGGCGCCAGTTGCCAGCCAACCGGCAATTTCCAGCCTGGATGAGATCGACAAGCTGGTTATTCCGGATCCGTATAAAGATCCTTTGTTGAGTGAAAATCCTAAAATCTACCAGGCTGGTGGTCGAAGAAATTGGCGATAAGGCCTTTGTGATCGGACGAGGAGATCAGGGACCGTTCAGCCTTGCCTGCGAGATTCGCGGAATGAGTGAGTTCTTATGGACCTGGCAATGGGTGAGGAACTTGAGAAGGTTCATCAGCTCTTAGAATTCTGTCTGGATGTTTCAGAGCGATATTGTCTGGCCCAGGTCGAACAGGGAGCTCACGCCACTTCCATCGGTGATTCACCATCCGGCCCGGATGTTATCTCTCCTGCCTATTATCGAGAATTTGCTTACCCTTATGTTGAAGAACTTATCAGTCAGATTAAAGAGAACGAGATATCATCGTGGCTTACCATATCTGCGGCAACGCCACGCCGATCATTGATGATATGGTTCGATCTGGTGCGGATATCATTGAGGTAGATCAGAAGTCTGACCAGATCGCTGTAAAAAAAGCAGCTGCTGGTAAAGCGACTCTGCTTGGGCCGGTTGATCCCAGTGAAGTGATGGCAAATGGCACACCGCAGCTGGTTGAAGAAAAATGTCTTGAGGCGTTAAAAAACTGTCCCCCGGAGGTGGTTTTATCCTGGGCCCGGGCTGTGCTCTTCCTCCAACCACACCGGACGAGAATATTGATGCGATGATTGAAACAGCAAAGAAGTATCAGTTAGAATAGTAATAACAACCTGTATTTATTAGATAGTGAGTATGATTTATAATTGCTATATTTCAGTTTAGAGAAAGGAGTAAAACATGACGTTAAAAGTAGGTATTGATAATTATAGTTACCATCGTTTTTTTGGTGAGGTTTACCCGCAGCAAGTGGCGCCAGAAAAGAACATGACCACGGATGATTTCCTGAGCCGGGCTAAGGAATTGGGTGTTGATGGCGTGTCGCTGGAATCATGTTTTATTCAGAGCTTTGAAGATGATTACCTTAGCGAATTAAAAACAAAATTGGATGATTATGGATTTGATCGGGTTTGGGCCTGGGGGCATCCGGACGGATTGGAAGGGGGAAAGAACGAACCGATGCTGGATGACATGATCAAACATATCTCATACGCAAAAAAGATCGGTGCACCGGTAATGCGGACTGTTGGCAGCAGCCTGGCATTCCGATTTGAGGATCATGAACCCCAATTGAAGAAACTCACTGAAATGTTCAAGGAAGCAGTCAAAGTTGCCGAAGAGCTGGATGTAAAACTGGCAGTTGAGAATCATTTTGACTATGATTCTGATGAATTCCTGCAGTTATTTGACGACGTGAGATCTGATTATTTTGGCCTTACCTTTGATACAGGTAATTTCATGCGATTGCTGGATGAACCGGTAAAGGCGATGGAAAAACTGGGCAAATATGTATTTGCTACGCATATCAAGGATATTAAGATCACTCCAGGAGCAGCAGCTGATGAATGGTTCTTCTTCTCATCTGTGGCAGTGGGTGATGGCTATATCAATATGCCGGAACTGGCAAAAATGCTGGTAGACCTGGATTATCAAGGGCTTGTTGGCTGTTGAATTGGATTTCCCTCACCCTGATGTTGGAACCAATGAAGATGCTGCAGTTGAGAAGAGCGTCAAGTATCTTCAGAGACCTTGTAGCGAGTATATAAAAGGAATCCATACCAGCGTATTCATAAAAAGGACGGATGACCTATGAAAGAGATGAATGTAGCCATCATTGGTTACAAGTTTATGGGCAAAGCCCATTCCAATGCCTGGAAGAATGTGACTAATTTCTTTGATGTTCCCATCAAGCCAGTGTTGAAAGTTGCCTGCGGAAGAGATAAAGAAGCGTTCAGGCCTTTGCCGATAATTGGGGTTGGGAAGAAATTGAAACAGATTGGAAGAAGGTCGTTGAAAGCGGATGATATTGATATCGTTGATATCTCTGTGCCGCCAAATCTGCATGCGCCGATCGCCATCGCAGCAGCAAAAGCAGGGAAACATATCTTCTGTGAAAAACCGATCTCCCTGACTTCCGAAGAAGCCAAGAGATGTACGATGCGGCAGAAAAAGCCGGCGTAGTCCATTACGTCAATCACAACTACCGCCGCTGTCCCGGCAGTAATGCTTGCCAAACAGATGATCGATGACGGAAAACTTGGGCAGATCTACCATTGGCGGGGATGTTACCTGCAGTCCTGGACGATGGATCCCAATTTCCCGCTCACCTGGCATATGAAAAAGGATATTGCAGGCATGGGATCAAATGGCGGCATCAACTCCCATAGTGTTGACCTGGCCCGGTTCCTGGTTGGAGAGATCAAATCTGTCACCGGTATGATGAAAACATTTATCAAAGAGAGACCCCTGCCGGGAGCAGGCGCTGCTACTTTCAGCGCCGGCAGTGGAGAGGCCGCTGAAATGGGGAAAGTTGAACTCGAAGATGCAATTTCAATGATCGTCGAATTTGAAAATGGCGCTCTGGGTTCATTTGACGCAACAACATTTGCTATAGGACGGTTAAATTACAATTACTTTGAGATCTATGGATCCAAAGGAGCTGTGATCTGGAATTTAGAGAGAATGAATGAGCTGCAGTACTATTCGTCTGAAGATGCGGAAGGGAGAAAAAGGTTTCCGAACCATATCAGCGACAGACGCCAGCCATCCCTATATTGCTAATTGGTGGCCGCCAGCCCACAATATTGGATATGAACATGAGTTCCACCACGCAGTGGTAGATTTCTTGAAAGGTATTGACTCTGGAGCAGGTGTGAAACCTGACTTTTACGATGGATACCTGGATATGAAGGTCCTGGAAGCTGGAATCGAATCGGCTGAAAAGAAGAAACAGATCGATCTGGATTAAGTCGGAAGATCTGAATCAGGAGACCGGGGTTTACCCCCCCGGTCTCTTTAATACTTGATAAGGTAATTGATGATATTTTCAGAAGAAGTATATTTGAAAATCAAAATTGCGTCAGATTGAGTAATGGTCTTCTATCAATCTGGATAACCACAGAGGTTGGTCCGCGAATACTTGGTTTATCCCTCACTGAAGGTGAGAATTTATTTGTTGTTTTGCCGGATGCAAAGATCGCAGTTGAGGGCCAGGAGGATTATTCGCTCAGGGGAGGACATCGTTTGTGGTATGCACCTGAAATACCTGAGACGACATATATCACAGATGATAAGCCTGTTGAAATAATGCTGCTGAAGGATGGAGTGGAGGCGATCCAGGAAGTTGATGAAAAAACCGGAATTCAAAAATCAATCAGGGTCGTTATTTTCTGAAAAACGAAACCCAAATCACAGTAGATCATAAACTAGTAAATCATGGACCAGGCAATTTCGAGCTTGCTCCCTGGGCGATCACGATGATGCGCCCGGGTGGCCTCGGGGTGATCCCGCTCCAAACCGAACCAGATGATAAAAATGGGTTATGGCCAAATAGGGATCTGGTTTTTTGGCCTTACACAAAAATCAATTCGCCGCATTTGAACCTGAGCGATAAGGCAATTTCGATCAAGGCTGAAATGACAGAAGGTGCGTTGAAAGTTGGTGCATCTAACCCACTTGGATGGATGGCTTATAACCTGGATGGCATATTATTCGTTAAGAGGACAATATATCAGGCTGAAGCAAAAATATCTTGACAGAGGGGCTTCATCCCAGATCTACTGCAATCCGGATTTGATCGAACTGGAAACTCTTGGGTCCAGTAGTGGAGCTGGGGCCGGGAGAAACTACTGGTCACCAGGAAATTTGGCAGGTTTATCAGGCAGGGAAATGGCCTGAAGAGATGAGCGATCTTATTGAAGCCTTTTAGATATCTTAAAAAAAGACCTCCGAGTCCAAAAGGGACCGGAGGTTTTTTATATCAGAAATGCTAATATAATATCAATTTATTCTTAACTATTTCCCTGGTGATACTTCAACGTCAGGCTTCCGAGTGGATAAGCTATCTCCTCGCTAACAACATCACATTTTACTTTTAACAAGAAGAATAGATCCCTTGAACTATCACTGAGGGTCTCATAATTTGCCTGCCCTTTGGCCAGGATCAGCGGTGTGTTTTTATATAACTCCTGAAATTCAGCAGTGCAGGATGGTAAATAGGTGCCCGGATACGGGGTGCCTGACTCGATCAAATTAGCGACCTGGTCAATTCCTGCCTGTCGAGCATCTCCAATTAATGCATCATCAAATGCTGGTCCGCTTTTTACTGCATAAGTAACAGGCACGGTGAGGGTCTCGATCAGAACTTTATCAAAAACTGACTCTCCGGCATTATCAGCCAGGATCAGGAGAGATGGGGATTCTGATAACTTTATCCGGAATAATTCCAGGCTATCTCCCCAGATCTTATAATCCATTAAGCGATCGATCTCCTGATCAAGATCATAACTGTTGGGATTGGCGATATCGAGGATATTTCCCAGGGCGCTGACGCGGATGGCTGCGTTCAGCGGGTCATCTGCCTCAGAAACAAGTTTTTTAAGCGGGGATATAACTTGAGTGCTTCCTGGATGCTTGTGCGCTTGTGGACCCTGAAAAGGTCCTCCTGGTTGGTTTCCAGGAGGAGTTTCTGGTAGATGGCTCCGGCATTGCGGCCTGGCGGCAGGGACATGTTAACATTAAGCCAATCGCTCTGAATATTATTCAATATCGCCTGGCTGGAGCGTTCATCCAAATCAGCCTTCGCCAGCGTGGACTCCATTAAATTCATAATGCAGGGTATGCAAGCCTGGTAGGTTTTCATGGTTGAGTAACTTTAGCTGATTCCTAGTTCACTGCTTGTTTTATGGCAACTTTGTGGTTATCTCGAAAATGATATGAACCGGATTTCTTTAAAACTGCTGGCACATATTCTTTCTGAACATCGATGAAAGTATTGTTTTCGTTGATCGTGATCTTGCCAATCCAAATCCCGGGAATATCGGCCATGGAAGCGATACCGCCCACGATCTCTCCAGGATTGATACCGTGAGCTCTGCCTCTGGGCATGCTTAATCGCACCATGCCTTTTTCTTGGCCTGAAGAGGTTCTTCTGGAATTGACCCTGGCGGTTGGCTTGGCCTTTACGATGGGATTTTTTATTACCGCGTGCTCGTTATTCCAGCCATTTTTACTGTGAGATTTGAAAAATTCTACTGGAGCTATCTTTTCAATCGGTCGATCGGCCATTCCTTTGCGAGCCATTTTTAAGGCAGCAGCAGCGACCTTGATCGGGTCGTGTCCGGAAGCGATCATATATTCCACAAGTTCCTGCTCCCGGATGCAGCGATCCCTTTCCAGCCAGACCTCCATTTTTTCAAGCAGTTTTAGATCGCGGCGTTCCTTGATATCCTTTTCTGTTGGGAACTGAGCCTGCTGAATTTTGACTTTTGCATAACTTTCAATCCGGCTGAGAAAACGTTGGTCTTTAGGCGCAAGCAAAGAGATAGCCACGCCATTTTTTCCGGCCCGGCCAGTTCGTCCGATCCTGTGCACATAGGCTTCCGGGTCGGTTGGAATGTCATAATTGACTACGTGGCTGATGTCATCGATATCCAATCCCCGGGCAGCCACATCAGTGGCAACCAGCACTTTGATCTGTCCATCCTTGAAAGCGGTTCAGTACCCGGAGGCGGGCATCCTGGGCCAGATCGCCATTCAGTGCTTCGGCAGGAAAACCCCGCTGGATCAGCTCATTGGCGAGTTTGCTGGAACCGATCCTGGTTTTGGTGAAAACCAGCGTAGCGCCAATTTCTTCTGCTTCAAATAGGCGGATGAGTGGCTGCTAATTTGTCTTTTTCTTTAACCAGATAATAACGCTGGTCAATCGGTATCGACTGTTAATGCTTTGCGCTCTACCATGATCGTTTCTGGATCATGCATATATTTATCGGCCAAGCGGCGAATCGATTGAGGAAGAGTCGCTGAAAATAGCGTCGTCTGGCGGGTTGGGGGGGTTTCCTGGAGGATATTTTCAACATCTTCCACAAAACCCATGCTCAGCATTTCGTCTGCTTCATCCAGAATAACAGTATCAACGTGGCTGAGGTCCAGGATATTCTGCCGGATCAGGTCCTGCAAGCGGCCAGGTGTACCAACGATCACATCAACGCCTTCTTTTAACCGGCGGCGGGAGGTGCCGTAATGCTGGCCTCCATAAATGGGAAGCACACTGACCTTTTGGTGGCGGCCGTATTCTTTGATCGCGTCTGCGACCTGGATAGCCAACTCGCGGGTAGGGGCCAGTACAAGGGTTTTGATCATGGCCGATCCTCATTATTGATCAGGTTATTTAAAATAGGAAAGGCAAATGCGGCTGTTTTTCCAGAACCAGTCTGGGATTGAGCCAGCACATCTTTGCCTTCCAGCATCAAGGGAATCACGCGGGTTTGTACTTCGGTAAGGGTTTTAAATCCAAGATCGTCTGCTGATTGGATTAAGGTAGGGTGCAGGGTTAACTGCGAAAATTCAGTAGTCATCAAAATCTCCTCTAGCGTTTTGATAACTCTGAAGCCTCACAACCCATGTGAATTGAGCGTTTTCCTTGCGGAAAATGATTCCGGGTTCAACCAGCCGCTTTCCCAATACCCCCTGCGGCAAGAAAAAAGCTCGTCCCGATTTTTGACGAGCCGCCATGTTCGAATTTTCAAAACAAAATTAATATTCAATTGTAGATGGTCAAATCTAAACCAACCGCGGGAGTATACCATCTGCAGAGGGGATGTCTATACAAGTGCTGGAAGTAAAAACACCTCACGCAGGATGTGTTTTTATCTGGTACTCCCGGAGGGACTCGAACCCCCCAAAATTCAGCAGGTTCAGTCATAATCACTTCACAACTTTAGTGTAATGAGGTATTATAACGACCTGCACATATATCAAACTGAATCCGAATTTCTCCTGGATACAAGCACTAAAAAACATTATTTTATCAAGTTAAGATAATATGATGGATATTTGCGTATAGTGAATTATTCTAAAAAGCGCTATACATACAAAATCATGGAAATCCAGGAGCTTTTGTCCGGGGTATATCGCCCTGGAGTATTTGATGGAGGAGGATAGTTTTATGATCGAGTTTGAACATACAATTTTTATTCATATTGTTATTGACCGGCATCCTGAACACCAAACCCCCCAGGCAGCGCTTGGCTACGGCATTAATCCTGGTTGGTATTCTGCTGGTATTCCTGCCACCTACACGAGCGATATTCATTCCCTGGAATTTATTATTGGGCCTGGTGATACCATTGCTGATGTGGCAAAATGTCCGCAGAATTGTCAATGCGGAATGGAGGGGGTGGAAAAGTGTAACCCTCTGGGTAATAGCCGGGTTGCTCATTAGTCTTGCTCTCTGGCTTGGTGGTGCTTTAAATTGGCCGAGTTCCTTGCTGTTTGGTGTGGTTGCTGCCAGCATGATCTGGAGGGCCAGCGAACCGGAAAAAGGTGCCAGCTATATGAGCCAGGTTGGACCTCTTACTTTGGTATTTCTTCTCACGGAGGTAGAAATTGCCATTCAAACTCCAAATCATTATATCGGTGGCATATTCAGTGGAGCTTTTTTTGGTATGATCGCCGCGTTTATTGGTCTTTATTATCTTAAAAAAACACCTCAAAAATATCATTCCTGGATAGGAATTGGACAGGTGTATATAGCTTATTGGCTTTCTTATTTTGGCGGAGTATCTGCAGTTACGGCAGCTATGGTAAGCGTAATGACTTTTGTCTGGCTTAACCAGTACTATAAACTTGGTTTCCATGAGACTCCTCCAATGGCGCCGCTTAATTCCTGGCCAGGATTCGGAATTAGTCTTGGTTCTTTTCCTGCTTCTGGGTTGGCAAGGGCACCAACCAGTTTCGGCCTTATTAATTCTGGAAGTGATCATAGGGGCTTTGATTGGAATTATGATCGTCTGGGTGGGAGGTAGATGGAAAATCCCTGCTTTTCAGAAACAAAGTGTCTTCTGGCTGGCTGGATTGAGAGCGGCTATACTGTTATTTCCCGCTTTATTACTCTGGCCGCGAGATACCTTACAAGATCCACTTCAGCTCGCAGTCGCCATCGGGAATAGCGGTTTTGGTTCTGGGGAGTGTTTATCTGGGGCTGGTGTTCTATTTCCCTAAAAATAATAGTTCATAGAGGACGAATTCCTGCTATTCCTTTAATTCTTGATAATTTTGGAGATGAGGTATGACAAATTTACTGCAAATTATATTGGATGATATAAAATTCCTGCCGGATTTAATCAAGGCCTGGAGAGAGATTGGTGTTTCAGGCACAACGATTATGAAAAGCGTTGGCGGGTACCGCACGAGTACCTGGCTTAGCAAAGTTGGTTTGAGTGCGATCGATCATATTTTCGAAGCCAAAGAGGTTCAAAGGACGAACCCTTATTCGCTGTGATTGAAGATGATGATTTGCTCGCGCAAGCAATTGCTGAGGCAGAACGGATCGTTGGTGGTTTCGATCGGCCTAATAGCGGCGTGTTGATTGTCCTGCCCATATCACAGGCTAAAGGGCTCTACAAAGCCAAACCTAAACCAGCTCAAGAAATATCGCCCCCTGCGATGAGGCCAGATTGGCAGATATTGCGGGATACTCCTGTAGAAGAGATTGATGCTATTATGCGTTTAGAGCCGACGATTGTGGGCACCGAGGATTCCTTGAACGAAGTTGCTCAATGTATGTTGGCCCATCCCAATGTGCACGTGGCTAGCGTGGTGGCTGAAGATGGCAGATTGGTAGGTTTGTTAAGCTTGAAAAATCTTGCCGATGATCTTTTTTTCCATATCCTCCCTGAAGAATTTATTGCCGAGAGTACGGACATAGAGAAAATGATGGCATTCGCAGACAAAGTCCCGAATATTTATGCGCTGGTGACGCGATGATGGAACCAGTTTGGGTAAAACCCAGGGATACAGTCAAAGATGCCTTTCAACGAATGCATGACAATGAATTATCAGGCTTACCGGTTGTTGATGACCTCTATCGTGTGACCGGATATATCAACCTATTGGAATTGATAGCCCTCTGCATGGAGAACAAAGAGAAAACAGAATCCGCGGAGGAAATAAAATGAATCCTGTTTGGATAGCTGGTGGTATTTTTCTGTTAACTTATGCCCTGATTGTAAGCGAGCGAGTTCATCGCACGATCTCGGCGCTTCTTGGTGGTGTGGCAATGATCCTCTTTGGTATCTTGCCGCAAGCCCAGGCTTTTCATGCTGTGGACTGGAATGTAATTTTTCTCCTCGCCGCAATGATGATCATCGCCAACGTGCTCAAAGAAACCGGGTTATTCCAATGGATCGCTCTTCAGGCTGTCCGGCTGGGAAAAGGTGATCCTTTTCGTGTGTTGGTGATCCTTTCTTTGGTAACCGCTTTTACTTCGGCACTGCTTGATAACGTGACCATAGTTGTCCTTGTTGCCCCGGTAACATTATTCGTGGCGTCAAGTTTAAGGGTCAACCCCGTTCCCTTCCTGATCGCTGAGATCTTGGCCTCGAATATCGGCGGTATGGCTACCCTGGTTGGTGATCCACCGAATATATTGATCGGCAGTGCAGCCGGAATTGATTTTTTGACATTCGTATCTAATATGGGACCTATCTCTCTGATCATATTATTGGCCTTCATTGGATACTCCCGGATCTTATTCAGAAATGACTTGAAAACCGCTAACGAGGTCAGCATGGATATCCAGCAATTGGACACATCCACACTGATCACTGATCCTGTGTTGCTCCGGAAATCTTTAATTATAATGGCAGCTGTTATCGCCGGTTTTCTGGCACACGGCGCATTGCACCTGGAACCAGCTACGATTGCTTTGACAGGGGCTACGTTATTAATGTTGTGGGGCAAACAGCGACCCCCATCACTTGCTTCGCGATATAGAGTGGACCACATTATTCTTTTTCTTTGGGTTGTTTATCACTGTGGAAGCGGTGGTTGAAATGGGAATCATTGAAAGCATTGCCCAGTCAGCTTTGAAATTAACCGGCGGCAGCTTAAAGCTAACATCTATGCTGCTGTTGTGGTTTTCAGCATTTGCCTCAGGCATCGTTGATAATATCCCCTATACGGCAACAATCATCCCTCTGGTAAAGAGTTTGGGCCAGGTCATGACGGTAGAACCGCTTTGGTGGTCGCTGGCACTGGGGGCTTGTTTGGGTGGTAATTTCACCCTCGTCGGTGCGGCTGCCAATGTCGTAGTGGCCAGTATGGCAGAAAAAAGCGGCCATCCGATCAGCTTTGGCCTTTTCCTGAGATATGGGGCCAGTACTACGGTTCTTTCGCTGATCCTGGCGAGCATTTATGTTTGGTTGGTTTATCTATAACCGAAATCATCGTTATATTCAAGAGAATTAGGAAAGAAATCCGTGAAACGAAAATGGGTGATATCAATTTGAGATACCACCCATTTTTTTTGGTACACCCGGATCCCGGAGGGTGCGGAAAAGAGGAAACTCCCCAATGGCTTGAGGAGTTTTGAGGCGCACCCGGAGGGACTCGAACCCCCAACCTACTGATTCGAAGTCAGTCGCTCTATCCATTGAGCTACGGGTGCGTGGTAAAACTAATTATACCTCAGGGGTAATAATAGTCAATTTTAATAGGCTTTTTGCTTGAATTTATGGAAAAAGGATGTCTTTGACACACGACCAAGGATTTCTTATTAATTTCTCCTGGTGCAACCGTGGTGCAATGAACGAAAAAAGATCAAATAGAAGGGATTGTGACATGGGGATGTTGGTTCTGAGATCGATTGTTCATCATGCATTATTGTCTATTAGATGGAAGGTGTCTGAAAGACGGATATCCCGGGATGAACTGCCAATCAGCACAGAATATTTTCCAGCTTCCGTTGTCCAGCTGCGGATGTTGCCTCATCATAATATGCCAGGATTGTTGCGCTTTAAATCAATATCAATCTGAGATATTTCATCTGCTTCCATCCAGATCTTTTGGAAGTATTTCAATTCTTTGTCTGGATGATCAACTGAGGAACCTTCTTTCCTAATATAGATCTGGACGACTTCGTTTCCAGCCTCTAACCCTGTATTCTTTAGGATGAAGGAGAGCGTGATATTTTCTCCAGGGGAGATTTCAGTTTTTGATAAATAAAGATCAGAATATTCAAATGTTGTATAGGATAATCCGTGGCCAAAAGGAAAAAGAGGATCTATGTTTTGTTTATCATAATGGCGGTAGCCGACAAAAATGCCTTCCCTGTAATGAACAGCACCATTTTTTCCTGGGTAATTAGCATAAGTCGGAGTATCTTCAATTCTCCTTGGAAAGGTGGTGGGTAATTTTCCAGAGGGATTTTTATTTCCTAGCAGGATATCGACCAGGGTGTTCCCGCTTTCCTGTCCCAGGTACCACATTTGCAGAATGCCAGGCACCATATCTATCCAGGGCATTAAAACCGGGGGATCCGAATTTTAAGATCACAATTGTGTTTGGATTCACCTGAGCTACTTTTTGGATCAATTCATTTTGCCCACCAGGGAGCTGTAAACTGTCCCGGTCGAAACCTTCTGATTCCCAATCAGGGGAAAGGCCAGCGATGATCAAAGCAGCGTCGCATTCAGCGGCCAGATCGATGGCCTCCTGCAGGAAGTTAGGGGTTTGGCTCGGCAGAACACCCAGCCTGACCATTCTCCAGCGCAGATCAAGTTCTGAGACATATTCTATTGTTATTGAATATGTCCGGCCTACATTTATATTTATGTTAGTGTCAAGCTGCTGTTCAGCTGCAGACCGGTCCCAAAGATCGAGAACAACTTCATTGTCGATCAACAACCTCCCACGGCCCACCAGAGTTAATGTGAATGTGTATTCCTTTGTCGCTGGTGGAACAAATTTACCTTCCAGGCGTAACGAGAACTGATTTGGATCCCAGTATTTAGCTGTCTCTCCAAACCAAGATAAATGAGTAACCTCGCAGTTTGCCTGATGGACTGGATCGCCGCTTAGGGATGTGTTATTGAAGTATTGTACTGATAATAGTTCTGTTTCTGGTTTCTCTCTTACTAGCCAGGTTTTATCGAGTGGAGGAGAGTGTTTCCGAATGTCATAACCCTGCGCATAATGGACCTCTCCCTGGTATCGATCATTCAAAGCTTCCAGGGGGGAAACCAGGTAATGGGGGGCAACCTGTACCGGCCCACTGCTCTTCTAAAACTGACTTGATCTGCAAGCTGTCCAATCAAAGCTATTTTATTTGTCCTTGAAGGATTGATCGGTAGGATCTCGTCTTCATTCTTCAATAAAACGATTGCCTCAGTTCCGGTATCTCTTATCAACTCTCGATGTTCCAGATTTGTCCTCAGAACGTTCCAGACCGTTACTGGATTTAAAAGCCTTGGTTCTGTACATAGTGCGAAGCAGACGGCGAACCTGATCGTTTAATAACTCCTCATTCAAAACTTGATTTCCTGAAATAAGTTTTTCTCCCATCCAGCGGGCAGGCCCTGGCATTTCCAGATCACAACCTCCATAAGGGGCATTTTTACTGTATGTGCCGTACCAATCGGATATTACTAAACCATCAAACCCCCAATCACCTTTCAGTGTATCCATCGAAAGATTGTGATTTTCACTGGCATAAGTCCCATTAACCTTGTTGTAGGCTGACATCAGGGTATAAACACCAGCTTCAATAACGGTGGCCTTAAAGGCTGGTAGGTAAA
>CAWAOV010000002.1:0-86718 GCA_963783765.1 uncultured Chloroflexia bacterium
CAGGATCAGCGGTCTACCCTGACCATTCTCTTAATAATAGATTTCCAAACTATTGGTTGAAAGATACTTTCCTGCAGCCATTACCAGAGCCCAGGAATCAGGCGGTATTTCACCTCCCGGGCATACTCCTGATACCCGGGCAGCTCGTCCTGAAGGGTCTGGTCCTCTTTGGCGGTGCGAACGATATTGGCAATAATCACTACTATAGTCGGGATGATGACCCAGTAAGAACTGAAGAAAATTGGCCCAGCCAGCCAGGAGAGCAATCCTCCGGCATAACCAGGATGGCGTACGTATTTATATGGGCCTTCCCTGACTACAGAATGTCCGCGATCAGTCTGGATCCTGACCTGGGATGAAAAGAAGCGGTTGCTGATCATGGCCCAGGTGCCGATCAGACTTCCCAGCTGTATCACCACTAAAGCGATGATCTGGATCCAATCTGGAAGATTCGGGGACCAGCCAAACCGCACATCCAGGCCAGCGACAATCCAGGAGATGAGGGGACCGTACAGCGCTGTAAATGGCATCAGGAACTTATCCCACTCCTTGGTATCCTCCTTTTGAGAGGCCGATGCTCGTTCCTGGGCCAGGTCCGGGAACTTCATGATCAATACAATCCTGCTGCCAAGCAAAACCAGCAACCCCAAGCCTGAATAAGCCCAGGCCTCCCACCAGTTCCACTTGCCGGCAGAAATCAGCAAAACAGCTAACATGATCGGCACTATCAGGATCAGCTGGATCAACCCTTTCCAGGGGAATTTCGGTTTTTGATTTTTTTCAGGATCGTTCATATTTACCAAACTCCCGGAATTAATTTGAATTTAACAGACTGGGCATATTCAAAATATCCAGGTAATTCATCCTGCAGGGTTTTATCTTCCAGGCTTGTACGGATGACATACAGGATCACAGAACCTATACTTGGAATCAATGCCCACCAGGATCCTAATAGAAAGGGAATGGCACCGGAGAATAGGATCGCGCCCACATAGCCCGGGTGCCTGACCCAGCGGTACGGTCCACCGGTTGCCACGCTGTGTCCCCTTTCTTCCTGGATGCGCACAATAACAGAGAAAAATGCATTGGCTCCCATAGCCCAGACTACAATCGCGTGGCCGATCACAGTTATCACCAAACCTGCAGCCTGGAGACTGAGTCGGACCGTCAGGTCCCCAGCCATATCGCTGATCCAGTCCAGCAATGATCCAGCTGAAAAGCGGCAGTATTCCAGCAGCAACTGGCATGATGACCTTATCCCAGGTTTTGACATCCTGGTTGCGGCGTGACCTTTCGATCAGTAATTCTGGACTCCTGGGGATGACCACAAGGGCGGTTGCTGCATCAAAGGCAAGAAAGATCCCCACGTAAACCCAACCAGCAATCCAGTCCCAGCGGCCGGCGGACAGCATTAACACAACGCCTACATAGGCTTTATATAATACGCCCTTGACTGCCCAGCTGATGAGACCTTTTTTTAAAATCCCGGTATGACTTTTCAGGTTTTCATCCATAACTATCTCTCAACCTTCAACACGATTGCTGCCAGATTTCAGACCCACAAGGTGAAATATCAGATCGATTAACCCATTGTCCTGCCTGGACTATAAACCAGCCACTTTTAGGGCATTATCCAGATGTTCACTTTCATGTTCACCGATGATCTCGATCAGCTCTGCCAGCGTGCGTTCGGACCCCCAGGGCAGCACCATTTCAACAGACAGGTCTTCTTCTTTTATGGTGAGTATGGTCTTTTTCAGATCTGCCCGGATGCCCTTCCACTCACTCAGGACCTGCTCCAGAGTCCACGAGGAACGATATTCCACCACCTCCTCATTAAAGATATCAAAATCCTGCTCATGTAAAAAATAAGGGGGATCATCGGCCAGGAAAGCCTGGATGGCTTTATGAATGACAATTTCCCAGGCGGTGATATGGCCAATTGCTTCTTTAATGGTCCAACCCGGGCAGATTTCAAGGGATGGGTTGATTTTTTGCACAACAACTTCCATCTTCTCCCTGATCTGATCAATTTCTTGAACCAAGATTTCAAGGTCTTTTTCCATGGCAGCTTCCTTTACTAAGGTGAACCAGGATAGGATCGATGGATCTGTGTTGAATTATTCGGATCTCTCTTTTTCGATCTCCAATAAACGGTCATGAAGGGGATCACATTCCGCCGGCATCAAGGGACCGACCCATTCCATAGCCTGGAATCTATTTTTGAAGAATGGCGGCAGATGGTCAGCCAGGGCTTTTACACCGCCATCATACTCAGCTCCATACACAACCCGCGGAATGCCATTTAATAAGATCCCACCCAGGCACATCAGACAGGGTGCGAGAGTTGTGTAAAGGACCAGATCCTCTCTCTGCTCCCAGAGCTCAGGCGGCAAAGCCCGGATGGCTTCCATTTCGGCATGGCGGGTCAGATCGTAGCGGGGTTGATAGACCCGGCTTGGCCCTTCAGATACGATCTCTCCTTTTAAAGTGATCAATGAACCCACGGGCAGATTGCCATCATTTTCAGCCTGATGAGCCAGATCGATTGCCCGCAGCATAAAAGAATTATCCGTCATATTTAATGCATCCTTCACAAAGATCTACTTATTCCTGAAGAGGATTTTTATTTATATTTATGATTACTGTGATAACCACCAGGGCAAGTGTGATAGGTCCAAAAATCCACTTCTCAGCCTGACTGGAAGATAAGAAATTCATCACCGTGTTAAAAACCAGATATAAAGACACCGCCCAGGAAAGGAAATTGATCAATTTCGATGAGGGAGTTGTTCCCAGTATACCTGACCGGCGGGCGATCATGTAGGCGAAATAACAGAGCAGGATAACAGATATCAAACTGGACAATCGCAGACTCAAGGTCAACTCGGTCTGTCTGCCGCCCCAGGCCATGGTAACAGGTAATACACCTGCTGCCAGCAGCAGCTGAAGCACCATTACAATGCCAAATAATGATACAGCGATATATCCAAGTACATTTATTTTAGAAAGTGTTTTTGATTCGGGCATGTTCAAATTCTCCTGAAAAATAGCTGGACTGTCCTGTAGGGTCTGATGGAATATTTTCTACTCAAAGAAGATCTTATTAATCCAATCTGCTGTCTCTTCCGCCATGGCCAGGTCCAGCTGATGGCCTATGCCATCATATACACTCAACTTCAATTGGTCAGGATCGGGATGATGTCTTTCCTGGATCAGACGATAAAGGTCCAGGCAGTATTTTTTTGGCCCAACAGTATCCCCAGCGCCGCAGATCATTAACAAGGGGGTCGGGAATTTTTCTATAAGGGTTGGATAAGGATCCAATTCCTGGATAAAAGCCGTTCTAAGGGAAGTCTCCCCTTCAACTTTGATAAGTTCCAGAACCCATTCCGGGTAGGTCGAACACTCAAGAAGCACATCAGCCCAGCGATTCTCAGCACATGGTATTCCTGCGATTGAAACTGCGGCTTTGAGGTTTGGAT
Organism: uncultured Chloroflexia bacterium; assembly: GCA_963783765.1. Lineage (GTDB taxonomy): Bacteria > Chloroflexota > Anaerolineae > Anaerolineales > UBA11858 > B10-G9. Next base: position 3,486 of record CAWAOV010000002.1, read on the forward strand.
TAAAAGCGGAAGTATAAAACACCGCCCATCCCCCCATTGAATAACCCACAACGCCAATATTATCCTGGTCAATCCGAATGTCAGTCTTGAAATAATCGATCAGCACTTGTATGTCCAGGCCAGTCTGGCGGACCATTTTTAGCATGGTTATAAAACCATCCAGGCCGGTTCCCTCCGGGTATACAGCCTCAAAATCCGGGCCTGCGGCAGGATCAAAATCCTGCCCAACCCTCTCACCCCTCAGGATGGTATCGATGCTGACACAAATGAAACCTTTTCTGGCCAGTTCAACTCCCATTGGAATGCCCTGGCGTTTATCCGATGCAAAGCCATGCACAAAAAAAACCAGGGGTGCGGGATCAAGTAAATCCCCACTAATGATCAAACATGAGATCTGCTCGATCAAGGCAGTTTCAATCCGGATCTCTGTCAATTCCAGTCTCCTCCACACTATCAAATAATCTAGCCAGCCCAGGATATGGTTTTAAGGGAATTAGTTCAAATTCGATCAATCCATTATTAACCATCGGCAGCGTAGCGAGTATCTTTTCAGCTTCTTCGGGATCAAGACACTCCAGCAGGATCACAGCACGGTCTTGATCCCTGCGAAAGGAGATCTCCCGGATCTTTTCCTCCTGGGTCAGCTCCCAGACCCGGCGTGCTTCGTCGTCAGCAACTCCCTGAAAATCCTCCGAAGTTGCCCCTGGAATTTCGTGTTCTAAAGCCAAGATTTTCATCAGCGCTTCCTTCTAGATTACAGTAATTATAAGCCAAGGGAAGGTGGTAGAAGAAGGAGAAAAGTGTTCCATATTAATCAAATTATTTGGCTTAGATGAACAATCCATCCACACTCAAATATCTCTGCCCCGTATCCGCAAAGACACATATGGTCATCTTCCCTTCATTTTCTGGCAGGGAACCAATGATTCTGGCTGCATAAGCAGCAGCACCGGAGGTGATACCCACCAATAACCCCTCTTTTTGAGCTATTTCGCGACAGCACTCAAAAGCTTCTGCTTCACTGACCAGGAAAAAATTATCAATCAGATCCCGATCAAGAGTCTCCGGGACAAAACCGGGCGCAGTACCCATCATACGATGGGGATTAAATATGCCCTGAGATATATAGGGGGATTCCTTGGGTTCAACAGCCACGATCCTGATGTCAGGATTTTGTTCTTTCAGGTATTTTCCGCTGCCGCAGAGTGTACCTCCTGTACCAAGGCCGGCAACCAGGATATCGATCTTGCCCTCTGTATCTTTCCACAATTCCGGTCCAGTGCCCAGATAATGGGCCTGGGGGTTGGCCATATTCACATGCTGGCCAACATAAAAGTACTCGGGGTGGTCTTTTAGGATCTCCTGCAGTCGTTCTTTCGCTCCCGCTGTGCCTTTTGCGGCTGGAGTAAGGATCAGCTCAGCGCCAAATGCTTTCAGGATCTGGCGCCGTTCCATACTCTGGATCTCAGACATGACCAGGATTGTTTTATAGCCCTTGATAGCTGATATCCAGGCCACAGCCATGCCGGTATTTCCACTGGTCATTTCTATGAGGGTATGTCCGGGTTTGATCTTTCCTTGTTTTTCCGCCTCCAGGATGATCTGCAGGATAGGGCGATCCTTAAGGCTGATAGGATTCATGAACTCACATTTTGCAAAGATCCTGGCATCCGGAGAAAATCTTTCCATCCGCAATAAAGGAGTCTTTCCGATCATGTCAATCATTGAGTCTTTGTATTCCACAATTTTCTCCTCAAGGAATCTGATTAAACCAGATCTCATTTGGCAGCCCACCCCCATAACTTAACCCGAGCTGACCATGAGCAATAAACAGGTCCAGATCACCGTCCCCGTCCAGGTCTCCAAGCCCAACACCTGAACTGAACCCGGTGCTGAGATCCCTCTCACAATCTGAGAATATGCCCGTCCCATCATTGATCCAGATCATATCTTCAGCTTGGCCTGAAGTCCCAACTGCCAGATAAACATCTACGTCGCCGTCACCATCAATATCACCAAGCGCAGCTGTGTCCCCTGGGCCATGCGGGAGGTTTTGTTCTAATTCACTAAATACACCAGCACCATTATTTACCCAGGTCTGGTTTGGTGATCCTGCCAATAAGATATCAACATTGCCATCAGAAGTAAAATCACCCAGGACCAATCCATGCATATGAATTGAACCGGGAGACAAAGTCTGACCGCTGTCGATAAATCCCGCCCGGCCATCATTCAACCAAATTCGGCCAGGTTCATCCCAGCCTGCTGTAACCAGATCCAAATCTCCATCACCATCCAGGTCCGCGATTCCGGCAGCGGCTGAATAAGCAGATCCTAATCGTTGACCCGAATCTACAAAATTTCCCAAGCCATCATTAAGCCAGACAGAATTTTCTTTTTCATCAGCAATTACTACATCCAGATCTCCATCAGAATCCAAATCACCAAGGCCCACATCAAAACCCCCGGGTTCACCAAGGACCTGACCGCTATCGATAAAAACACCCTGGCCATCATTCAACAAAACCCTGCCTGGTTCTTCCCACCCCACAATAAAAACATCCAGATCACTATCGCCATCCAGATCTCCGAGCTCCAAGCCAGTTCCGAATGGAAGTTCTGGGCCATGAGAATAAAACAGCCCGGATCCATCATTCAACCAGGCCTGGCTGCCAATCTCACCCTTGGCACTATTAGCAACAAATGCATCCAGATCACCATCGCCATCCAGATCTCCCAGGGAAACATCCCAGCTTCGTCCTTCCCCCAGGCGCTGCGTGCTGTCCACAAACAGGCAATTCGAATTTACCCCAGGAGTTTCGGTTGGAAGAGGGGTTGGCTCTGGTTCGGGGGAAACCCCGGAGCAGCTGACAGATATCGTCGCTACCAAAATAATCAAGAGCAAGGAGTGTTTTATTTTCATAATTATCCAGCTTGATAAAAACAGGATCGATCTCATAATCGGCTATATGGGTCCCTAAGGAAATTGTAACAAAGAAAAAAATGCTTCGATGATCCTCCTGCACTGTTTACTCGATAAGTGGACGATAATCATGAGATTGCCGCGTCAGGAGTGAACTCCCTCCTCGCAATGACAGATCAGGGTTGGACCTGGAAACTTAATCTCAATTTGGATCCTACTTTATCACTCCAGTTAGGGTCAGGATGACAAAACTGAAGGATTTTCTTCCATTTTCCGTCCTCTGTCCCCCGACTCCCGTCGTGTATAAAAAAATCAAGCCCCCAGCTTTCACTGAGGGCTTGTTATTCTAAATCTCCACTATCTTACTGAATGATCTGCCAGGTCAGGTAATCGAAGGTGATCCCGCTCAGGTTGAAGGAGGTTGGACGCAGCCAGCCATAATAGGCTGTTGTTCCAGGTACAAACTGGTAGCAGTAGTAGCTGGTTGCCTGGATGGGCCAGATCGGTGTAGTGCTGTAGCTGGCGCTGGTGCAGTCGCTTTTGGTGGGTTCTGAGCTCATGGCCGCGCTGAAGTACATCTCATTAGGCGTGATCTGGCTGACCTGCAAACTCTTTTTGGTAACCTCTTCAAAGAGGAAACCGGCAAAGGTCCCGCTGCAGCTGGAATTCTTCTGACCATTCCACACATCGTAACACTCACCTTCCAACAGGGTGATCTGCTGCCCCTGGGATTCGACAAACAGGTTCGTGTTGGGTACAGTCGTCACCAGTGAGGCACTTGAACCAATCAGGTCGAAATCAAAGGTAAGCCCGTCTTCGTTGTAGTGGGTAACCCTCATCCAGCCGTACGTTGTGCTTGCCAGGGTTTCAATCTTGAAGCAGAGATATTCGTTGGCCTCAATGAAATGCGGCATCGGAGCGTAGGAATCATTCTGACAGGTGTTCACATCCGGCTCATTGGTGTGATTTTCTCCGAATGTGTTGTCATTGTATCTGGTAAGTTCTCCAAAAACGGGATGGTCGGGAGCGTATTTAAAATCAGCTGAGCTGTCGCTGCAGTCCACCACAGCGCCGCTGTTGAAGTCAAAACACTCGTCATCCAGCATGGTGAACTGATTCCCGGCAGTCTGGGAGTTTGGAGTCGGGCTGGGTGTCGGCTGTGGGTTTCCAGAAGGAATGACCCGAATCTTGATTCGCAGAGGAGCATCAGGCGGATCGTTCTGGCCAAATACTCCACCATCGGCGTCCTGCATCTTCCAGATCGAAAGGTAGGGTCCCGACTGGGAAGGCGCTGTGTAGGATACCTGCAGCAGGACGGAATCTCCTTCGGCCACTTCAGTGGAGAGGACCAGGCTGCTGCTGGAGGGTGACAAATCCCCACCCATTTCAATCAAGCTGTAGCCGATATCCCAGGTGCAGCTTCCGGTATTGAGCAGGGTGATCTGGGCCTGGATTACATCACCGGCCTGGAATTCCTGGCCTTCGCTGATAGTTGTGCTGGCACTGAAGGACTTGGTGCATTCAGTCTGGCTGGCTGCAGGATGGGAGGACTCCTGATATGAAGTTTCCACCTGATCGTTCCCAATCTGGGAATCCTGGTTAACCTGAGAAAGGACTTCCGGGGATGCAGCCTGAGCTGCTCCCTGTCCAAGGTTTTCCAGCACATTGTTTAATGAACATGCCAGCTGGGTTGAAACTAACAGGATAAAAACACTAATGAGGGTGATCGCTCTTTTATTCATGGTCTGCTCCTTGACCTAAAATAATGGGTTTCTGCCCTGATCATATAATTTAGGTATGTTAAGGGGGTCAAAGGAGTGTAAAAACCATGTAAAAGTTAGTTGGGTTTCAGGGCAGCTCCGAGCTTTCTTGAAAGAAATCCCAGGCCAGAAGGACCCCATCAACATCATGACAGACAGGACCAAGCAATCTGGAAGCGACCTTTTCAAACCATCCCGGCTCAGCCAGGGTGGGCAGCGTGTGTCCTCCCCCTTCAAAACGATAGAACAATACAGGTGCGCCACCTGCCTGGGGAGGAAAATACTCCCGCCAGATAAGACATCCATCCTCCGGGTTGATATCAGGCAGTACAGCAATTTGAACCTGGCTTGGATCAGCGTGATTGTTATTGGTCCACCACTCCACTGTCTCCCGGGTGGATAATACATATCCCCTGTCCTTTCCCACAACGCCACCGTCCCAAGGCACGAGCGGATCGAGGGTGCCATTGGCAATCATAAGCGGCGTTGGAATCTTCAGATCCGGCAGCTGAGGATCAAGGTCAGGCAAATTAGCGATATAGGCCGCACCTGCAGTTGTTGAAGTCAAAACACTCACCTTCCAGCATGGTGAACTGATCTCCGCAGCCTGGGGGTTAGGAGTCGGGCTGGGTGTCGGTTGGGGATTTCCTGAAGGGATGACCCGAATCTTGATCCGCAGAGGGGCATCGGGAGGATTGTTCTGGCCAAATACGCCACCATCGGCGTCCTGCATCTTCCAGATCGAAAGGTAGGGTCCCGACTGGGAAGGCGCTGTGTAGGATACCTGCAGCAGGATGGAATCTCCTGCGGGCACTTCAGTGGAGAGGACCAGGCTGCTGCTGGAGGGTGACAAATCCCCACCCATATCGATCAAGCTGTAGCCGGTATCCCAGGTGCAGCTTCCGGTATTGAGCAGGGTGATCTCGGCCTGGATTACATCCCCGGCCTGGAATTCCTGGCCGTCGCTGATAGTTGTGCTGGCGCTGAAGGACTTGGTGCATTCTGTCTGGTTGGCTGCAGGATGGGAGGACTCCTGATATGAAGTTTCCACCTGATCGTTCCCAATCTGGGAATCCTGGTTAACCTGAGAAAGCACTTCCGGGGATGCAGCCTGGGCTGCTCCCTGTCCCAGGTTATCCAGCACATCGTTAAATGAACAAGCCAGCTGGGTTAAAACTAAGAGGATAAAAACACAAATAAGGTTGATCGCTCTTTTATTCATGGTCTGCTCCTTGACCTAAAATAATGGGTTTACTGCCTTGATCATATAATTTAGATATGTTAAGGCGGTCAAAGGAGTGTAAAAACCATGTAAAAGTTAGTGAGGTTTCAGGGCAGCTCAGAGGTTTCTTGAAAGAAATCCCAGGCCAGAAGAACCCCATCAACATCATGACAGACAGGCCCGAGCAATCTGGAAGCGATCTTCTCAAACCATCCCGGTTCAGCCAGGGTGGGCAGCGTGTGTCCTCCCCCTTCAAAACGATAGAACAATACAGGGGCGCCGCCCGCCTGCGGAGGAAAATATTCCCGCCAGATCAGACATCCATCCTCCGGGTTGATATCAGGCAGTACATCAATTTGAACCCGGCTTGGATCAGCGTGATTGTTATAGGTCCACCACTCCACTGTCTCCCGGGTGGATAATACATATCCCCTGTCCTTTCCCACAACGCCACCATCCCAAGGCACGAGCGGATCGAGGGTGCCATTGGCAATCATAAGCGGCGTTGGAATCTCCAGATCCGGCAGCTGAGGATCAAGGTCTGGTAAATTAGCGATATAGGCCGCACCTGCAGTGAAATGGTTCTGGCGCTTCCAGCAACATCCGGAAGGTCATCATCCCCCCATTGGATGCTCCGGTAACAAAGACCCGTGGTTGGTCAAGTTCAAGTTCTGACACAACCCGTTCAAGCAGTGCCAGCAAAAACCCCACGTCATCCACAACATGTTGTCCTGCAGCAGTATCGGAACGGAGATCATTCCAGTTCTGATCATTACCATAAGTGTCTCCGGTTTCGGCGTTAACACCGTTCGGCACAACCAGTACTATTCCTTCCTGCTCGGCAATTCGCAGCCAGGTTGAGGTGCTGTCAGACAGAGGAGAAAAGATCGAGCGCATGCTTAACGTTCCACCATGTAAGATACAACAACAGGCTGGATTTTCCGGAAGTCGGATCTGGAGGTATAGACTCCTGTACCAGCGAGTCAGGCCCTCCACATCCAGGCTGATTCTGACCCAGCCGGCTGGAAGCTGCTCTTCCACGGAAGATCCTGGTGTAGCGCAGCTGCTCAGGGTGATAACCACGAGTCAAAGCGAAGCCAGTATTATGTTATTGCGGACCTAAATTTCATCATGCCTACTTTTCAGGTTATACATCTTGTCATATTAATTGCATTTTCTCGGATTCAACTGACTGAAACAACTCAGGTTATGGGGATTTTAATCTTTGCATTCATGAATGACTAAGCCGGCCTTTCGGCCGGCTTGGACTTATTGTTCAGTGTATCTTACTAGGGCAGTGGCAGATCCTTTCTCATCATGTTTGCCCCCGACCTCCCTGCAGGCAATATGGACCTGTGTCTTCCGCACAGACAAATGGTTCAGGGGTTTCTTCAGGTGGCGGAATCACGACCGTCAGCTCTTCAATGGGTCTATCCAGTAAAATGATCTTTGAAGGACCAGCACAGGATCTCATATTATAGGGTTTACCGGTTTCCTGGTCAAGGATGTTGAAGAGCAAGATAGGTAGATAACGGGATTACGACCGATAGCCAGCACTCGATCTCCAGCCAGATGGGTTGCAAATCCCGCTGAACTGCGCGAACGTGCTTTCCCGGCAGAAAGTTATTGCTTTTGGCAGTGCCAGGCACACCACCCCCACCGCAGGTACCATCCACATCCACATAAGAACGATCCGTGATCAGATTCCGGTCCATACCCTCCATCCTGCAACGGCTGTCACAGACCAGTAGTAGGTTGTACAGTCGTTTAACGGATCTGTCAAAACAGTTGTGGCCGGGGATGAATACTCGGTCAGCAAGTTGGGATCACTGAAATCTGCCATTTCATGCAAGTGAAGCAGATACCCGTCTGGTATACAACCAGGAATTCCTGTTGTATATTGCAAAGCCGGGGTTAGGGTATTAACAGTCGAACCATCAATTGGAGCGATTCTTACAGGTGCGACAACTTCAGCTAAGGATGTACATTCAGGACCAGTGAAGAAACTTTTTGATCCGGAATAATCCCCGATGACCGGACTTCCACCTTCGTCCATATAATAAGCAGCTTTCCAGCGATATTGGGTGGCCGGATTCAGCGCAGGTGGATCATATCCAGTAACAAATTGACCTGGGAAGGTAAATTCATTCATATCTGAATAGTCATGAGCTGTGGCAATCTGCACTGCAGCCCCATCCGGGAAACAGCTTCCCGGGTTGTACCAGCGCAGCAGGGCATTTGTATCCGGCAAAATCTCATAATTGCCTGGATTCGTCTGGACAGGTATGGTTGTAGCGCCAGAAGCACAGTCGCAGCCGCCACCTGTATCGATAATAAATCGATGTACAGGAGAAGCTGGACCTTCGAATCCATCCGTAATTGCTGATATCTGCCAGTAGTACTCTGTACAGTCATTAAGGGTAACCCAGGAAATCATCGCCCGGGAAGCAATATCAGGAACATTCGCATCAAATATGATCGAACTCATATCGGGTTTATCAGAGACCAGGATCCGATGGCCTTCCGGGGTACAGCTGGAATCAGGATAGGACCAGGTGAAGATCGGATCCAGAACGGTTTCAACGCCGTTGTGAACCGGTGTATCCTGGACTGGGGCTACCAGTGATACGTCAGTACAGGTAGGAGCAGTCCAGAACATCTTTACCATTGAGGGAGGTCCAGCACCGCCATCTGACAAAGCCGTAATCCGCCACCAGAATTGGGTTGCAATCGGAGGAGTTGATCCAAATCCCCACCTCGTGCCAGGAGTGCCGGTCGCGCCATTGTAGGTTGTATCCGTAAATGCAGGGGATCCAGGAGACACTTCTACCAAGTAGCTCTCCGGGATGCAGGTGCTCAGCGGCCAGCTCCACTCCAGGGATTCGTATGCATTGTCATAGATCCCGCCAAAATCTGGATAGACAAGGTTAGGTGCTACAAGGTCACCAGCACCGCAGATCGGACCGGTGAAAAATGAGCGCAGTTCTGTTGACCAGGGGCCGTTGGTTCCCTCATCAACAGCCCGCACTCGCCAGAAATATTCCTCAGCGTCATCCAGGGCAGGCGGTGTCCAGGTAGTGGTGCTTCCGGATACCGTCCCGCTTTCTTCGATCACAGTAAAACTGGAGTCCTTGGCGAGAATGATCTCAAAGTTGTCCACAGTACAGGTATCGGTATAATTCCAATTTAGGGTCGCCGCGCTTAGGATCCAAGATTTCCCGCCAGTCGGGCGATACCAGGCCCGGTGAGACCATGTCACAAGGTGTACAGGCGCTTAATCCAAATAGAGCTAAAGCCATCAATACCAGGGCAAAGATGAGTCGTTTAGACATTTCAGCCTCCAGATAGTAGAGTATTTACTTAATAAACGAAAGGGAAACCGAAAAAGTTACACCGGTAATTGACTATCTAAATCATAATTGATTATATTCCACTCAGCAATAATAAAAGCCAGCCTGGCGGCTGGCCTTTATTTTCGTCGAGCGATCAATCATTGAGTACACTGGCAGGTTTTTGTTATGGTGGCATAAACTCCACCGGCGGCTTTGCAGTCCTCCGCATCCAGCTTAGCGTGGCAGACCAAAGGTTCCTCAGGATCCGGTGTAGGCGTGGGCGGCGGCAGCTTAACCTCCAGCCCATCTATGGGACCTATCATTTCAAAGTTACCCAGGTAGGACCAGCAATGGATCTCATGTTCAAAGGGCTGTCCTGTTTCTTGATCCAGAATATTCAACAGCAAGTAGGTTGATAAGGGGTTGCGGGCGATCGCCAGTACTCGATCTCCTACTACATGAGTCCAGTCAGCTTCAAACAGCTCAAAGGTACCTTTCCGGCAGAAGTTGTTACTTTTGGCAGTACCTGGCACTCCGGGGGGCGAGCAGGTGCCGGACTCGTCGGTAAAGAAACTGAAAACTTCAGAGTATGGCCCAGGGGTTCCATCTTGGACACCTGCCACCTTCCAATAATACCAGGTGCAGTCCACGAGTGGTATTCCAGGTCCGGTGCCTGTTGATGGAAATCCAATCTGGCCAATCAGATTAACGCCGCTAAAGTTCTCATCCGTCTGCAAATTGATCAGATAAGTATCCGGAACACAGCCGCTGATGCTTTGTTCATAATGGAGCATAGGTTCCAACGTATCAATAGAGGATCCATTATTTGGCAAGATCAAATCCGGAGGCATCAACTCAGCAGCTGAACTGCACTCCGGCTCTGTGAAGAAAGATCCAAAATTACTGTTGCCGCTCAGAGAACCCATATACGTGGAATAGACATGCCACCAATATTGGTGTGCTGGCAGGAGTGGGACAGGGGGAGTATAGGTAGTAATTAAACCATCACTGATGTCCCCATTTAACGAAGGATCAGCATTATCCGGAAGGTCAGAAAGTTTTACATGATATCCATCCGGAGTGCAAGGTCCAGGATTCATCCACTCCAAGGCTGGATTCAGGGGGACAATATCATAATTCCCGGTCCAGACCGGTTCCGGCCAGATCAACACAGGCACAGGCAGCGCTGCAGGATCACAATCACAAATTCCGGTTTCGTTAATGACAAAACGTCTTGGGGTTGTGAAGGCAGTTTCTACTCCTCCCGATACAACCGCTACTCTCCAGTAATATTCCTGACAATCATTATAAGGATATCCAGCCGCGAAGGATTGATTTGCGCTCGTGGGATTATCCGCATCAATGAAAATAGTGCTGAAATCACTGGACTCTGAAGATTGAAAATGGAATCCCTCAGGAGTGCAGCTGGAGTCCGGGTAGGACCAGGTGAATTCTGGAGTTAAGGTATTTAGAATATCATCATCCATCGGCGTCTCAGCTACTGCATCCAGCAAACCAGCCGCTGGACAAGCTGGATCAGTTGAAAAGGTATAAATGGCAGATGGTGATCCCCATACTCCATCAGAAAAGGCAGAGACTCTCCAATAGAATATTGTGGCGGCAGGTGGTGTAGAACCAAAACCCCAGCGGGTGCTTGGATTTCCCGTGGCCCCATTATACGTAGTATCACTAAAATCGCTTGCCATTGATACTTCGATCCTGTAGCTTTCCGGGATGCAGGAATTAATTTGCCACACCCATTCCAGGGAATCAGAACTTCGATCAAAAAACCCTCCCGCGGGTGGATAGATCAAAGAGGGAGGGAAAACCAGATCACCCGCACTGCAGATCGGTCCCGTAAAAAACGAGCGCAGTTCTGTTGACCAGGGACCGTTAACACCTTCATCCACTGCCCTGACCCGCCAGAAATACTCCTCGGCGTTATCCAGGGAAGGAGGTGTCCAGCTAGTGGTGCTGCCGGATACCATCCCGCTTTCTTCGATCACAGTAAAACTGGAATCCTTGGCGAGAATGATCTCAAAGTTGTCTATCGGACAGGAATCGGAATAATCCCAATTCAGGACTGCCGCGTTGGGATCCAATATATCCCACCAATCTGGTGATACCAGGTCCGGCGAGACCATGTCACAAGGCGTGCAGGCGCTTAACCCAAATAAAGCCAATGCCATCAATACCAGAGTGAAAATGAACCGTTTTGACATTTCATCCTCCAGAACTGAGATTTTTTGATTATTTAACTAACGAATTGGAAACCGAAAAAGTTACACCACTAAAAATCCCCCGACATATCTAATCATAAATGATTATTGAAGTCAGTGCAATACAAAAAGCCAGTCCTGAAGGGCTGGCTAGTTATAGATTGGTCATTTCCTTATCAGGAAGTGTTTAGATAACTTTTAATTCTTCCCCAACCTGCTTAAAGATCGCCAGAGCTTGATCTAAATCTTGCCTGGAATGGGCTGCGGAGATCATGACCCGGATGCGGGCCAATCCCTGCGGCACAGTCGGGAAACCAATCGACATGGCAAAAACGCCATTTTCAAAGAGTTTTTTACTGAATTCTTGGGCCAAAGGCGCTTCACCCAGCATCACCGGCGTGATCGGCGTGGTGCTAACCCCGGTATCAAATCCCAGGGCTTTCATCTCAGCTTTGAAATAGGCCGCATTTTCCCATAATTTGTCTACCAGCTCGGTTGAACTCTCCAAGATTTTTACGGCTTCTATACAGGCCGCTACATCTGGCAATGTCATGGCGGAGGAGAACAGGAATGGCCGGCCGCGCTGGTAAAGCCATTCCACAACCAGCGGATCACCAGCAACCACACCCCCAACAACGCCAAAGGCTTTGGACAGTGTGCCGACTTCCACATCCACTTTTCCGTGCAGTTTAAAATGGTCCACTATGCCTCTGCCGCCTTCCCCAAGCACACCTTCACCGTGGGCATCATCAACCATCAAGATCACATCATATCCCCGGGTAACATTATAAATTTCATCCAATGGCGCCACATCACCATCCATGCTGAATACACCATCGGTCACTACCAGGGCCCGCCGGTACTGGCTTCGGTGTTGGTCCAGGGCTTCTTTGAGCGCTGCAGGAGAACAGTGATCATATGGAATGATCTTGGATTTTGCCAATCGGCAGCCATCAATGATGCTGGCGTGATTCAACCGATCGGAAAAGATCACATCCTCTTTGCCAACCAGGGCTGGAATAGTAGCCAGATTGGCGCTGAAACCTGACTGGAAAGTGATCGCTTTTTCAACCCGTTTAAAATCCGCCAGGCGTTTTTCAAGTTCAAGATGCAGATCCAATGTACCTGCGATCGTTCGTACCGCGCCAGGTCCCACACCATATTTATCAGCTGCATCCTTGGCGGCTTTGACCAGGCGGGGATGATTTGCCAAACCCAGATAGTTATTGGCACAAAAGTTCAGTACCTTTTTCCCATCAACCACCAACCAGGCGCCCTGGGGAGATTCGAGGGTGCGGATATTATTGTAGAGGCCTGCTTCCCGTAATGCCTGCAGTTCGGTTTTGATCCAATCCAATGAATTTGCCATGATTTTTCCTTTTATTAATAGATCTTCAGCGATTCATTCTCCATTATTATACGCTTCTACAAGAGCCAGTTTCTTTTGACGAGTGAGTTTTTTAATCTCATTTTCTCTGCGCTGAGCTTCTGACCGATCATTTTTTTCTTCCAGATATCTCAGTGACACAGGTCGGCGCCAACGGGTATACAGCGCTCCCCTGCCCGCATTATGTTCCTTGATCCGCCTATCAGGGTCAGTGGTCCATCCAGTATACAAAGATCCGTCCGAACATTCCACCATATAACAGAAATACCCTGAAGTATTATCGTTCACTCATTCTCTCTTGGCTCTTTGGGCCCTCTAAATCCGAGCAGTTGAGATAAAACACCCTGGGGTCGCGTTTCAATCTTTGGCCTATCTATCCAGCTGCCATCTCTGCGGTCAGCCAGCCATAAATCCCGACCCTGCTGCAGTTTGGTGAAGGATCCTTCCAGCTCAACCTGACCGGCCGGGTCAACCGCATCCCGAATCTCAACCAGAGCCCGGATCAGATCGTTGATCAATCTGATTGAATTTTCCTGGTTTTCGATCATCGTAGCTGCCAGCGTATCGGGCAGTTCATCCTGTGCAAAGGGATTGGTCAGCTGAAAATAGGATTTACCAGCGATTTTGCGGGCCTCTCGCCAGCCAGGAGCATCCAGACTGGTTTTTAACATGGCCGCAGCCAGAACCTGGGGCATGAGATGGATCAGGGACATCAGCCCATCAATTTCTGCTGCATCACCGAAATAAGGCAGGGCGCCCAGGAGCTGCGCCAAATTGCTCGCCATATTGATCGCCTTGTTGCTGGCTGAATGGCCAGTGGTAACACCCATTAAATTATCCCTGAAAAGATCTTCATGGGCAGCTTCGGGGCCAAAGTCACATTCATCCAGGTATTCCGCCTTGATCACTGGGGTAAAACCCACATAATGGCAGGTCTCGGGAAGATATTCCCTGGCCCATTTCAGGACTGGTAATTTAATTGGCGAGGTATCTATCACCAGGGTATCATCCTTGAGATCCCGGGAGATATGTTCCATCACCTCACGGATCTCCTGGAAAGGCAGGGCAAGCAGGACAATATCTGCACCCTTTACAGCGCCAGATAATGTCAAGGCGATCTTATCAACTACCCCTTTTTCTTTGGCCAGGTTCACAGCTTCTCGGGATTTGTCGTGACCAACCCGCTGGATTGTGTCCTTGTATTTGCCCAAGACTAATCCAGCCGAGGCCCCAATTTGTCCTAAACCAATGATTGCTATTTGAATTTTCATTTTCTTTTCCTAGCTCTGATTATCTGCGATTTGAAGTATGTTTAATAATTTTATTTTTTCTTCTGCTGCTGGTGCTGGTGGTTGGATCTGTTCATGGTTTTTGATCAACCAGACAACGGTCTCGCTGCAGCCTGCCTCCCGGGCCAACTCAGCTCCCCAGTCCGGATGCTGCTGGATGACAACCAGGGGGCGATAAAATCCATTCGGCTCACCCTTCCCCCAGGCCTGGGACAGTCTGGGAAAAAAACCGCCCACCACTACCGCAAAAACCCTTTCCCAACGTCGAAGCGGATAAAGGCCCTTGCCAATATCATGCAGCAAAGCAGCTTTGACCAGATCATCATCACTTTCCCCTGCCGCAAGAACAGATTCAAATACTCTAATGGAATGGTTTTGGTCCGGGACAGGCATCTTGATGAACAGCATGGTCTCTGCAGGAGTTAGGTAGAGCCTGATCCTGTCCAATTTTTCTTGGGAAGGGGGAGGATTAAAAGATTGCCAAAACTGCCAGATACGGTATCGTATTTTGTTTTTCATACTCCGATCAGTATATTCATCAAAAAATAGAGCGGTTTTCTGATGATCCAGCCCAGCAAGTCAACTCCCAGATATGGGCCCACCATAAAAATCACGATCAGGACCATTGGTCCATAGGGGCGGATCTTGGCCGTGACCCTTCTCCAGCTGTCCGGCATAAAGAAATCCGCGATCTTATCCCCATCCAGAGGAGGAAGGGGAATCAAATTGAATAAAGCCAGTACCAGATTGATGGTCATAAAATCAAATAAGAATCGCGCCAGTGTGGGCAGGATAGCAGATTGGGTTGAAAAAGCTGTTAAAACATCATACCGGGTTACAAGGGCCAGCTGAAAAGGGATAGCAGCCAGCAGCGCCAACAAGAAATTGGACAAAGGTCCTGCCAGAGATACCCACATCAGGGCAGACGGGGCCCGCTGGCGCAGTGTATAGGGATTCACAGGAACAGGCTTTGCCCATCCAAAACCAACCAAAAGCAGCATTAAGGATCCGATCGGATCAAGGTGAGCCAATGGATTTAAGGTCAGCCGCCCATTGATCTTGGGCGTGCTGTCGCCAAAATTATTAGCCGTCCAGGCATGGGCGAATTCATGGATTGTAAATGCGATTATTAAGGTAATCGCTCGCGACACAAAGGTCGCGAGGTTGATATTTAACATAGTTTTTCTCCTGAGGGGATTATACCATTTGGGGTGACTCATCCCCGCGGTCGAACTGATCCATAAAACCTAGATCACAAACTCTCCAGAGTCGTAAAACAGATCTCCGTCCACAAATATCTGCCCTCCATCGCGCATGTCGCAGATCATATCCCAGTGGATGGCACTTTTATTAAGGCTTCCTGTAATGGGATATCCCTGGCCCAGCGCCATATGGATGGTCCCACCGATTTTCTCATCATAGAGGATCTTTTTAATAAAGCGGTTGATCTTTTTATTGGTCCCGATAGCAAATTCACCCAGGTAGCGGGCGCCCCGGTCTATATCAAGCATCGACAGCAGGAAATCCTGATTCTTCTCAGCGGAGGCTTTAACCACCTTGCCTGCTTCAAAGTGAAGCTCTACTCCATCTACTTCCTTACCTGTAAGAATACAGGGGTGGGTGAATCGCACCCACCCATTTACAGAATCCTCAACCGGTCCCGTGAAGATCTCCCCGCTGGGCATATTCTGTTTTCCATCTGAATTGATAAAAGTCCGGCCTGCGATCGATAAATCAAGCTCAATATGTGGGCCTCTTACCTGGACCTCTTTTTTTCCTTTTAACCAATCCACCAGGACCTGCTGGTCTTCTTTCATTTGCTTCCATTCTCCCACCGGATCCTCACTGTCGCTGAAAGTAGTGCCATAGACATAATCTTCAAATTCTTTCAAACTCATCCCGGCATCATCAGCATAGGCCTGGGTTGGATATAATGTGCTTACCCTTCTCAGATCGCCGGATGACATACGTTCAAAATAAGTATCAAAGGTCGGTTTATAAGCCTGGCGCCGGATTGTCAAACGCTCTGGAGATACATCCTTGATGCTCTGCGTATCATATTCACTCAAAATGAAGATCCGGACATCAAAATCCTCATTCAGGGTTTTCCAGAAACGGTCCTCATGCTTAAGCTGTTTCTCGCTGGCCTCCTCAAAAAAGATCTGTTCCAGGCCTTCATAAGCCAGGGTTGGCAGAGGCACACTGTAGGGCAGCAGGTACGGATTCCCGCCCTGGCGCAGGACTTCCCTTAAAACTTCCTGGACCAGGGGGGTTGCCAGAGGTGTCGCTATGATACCTACCAGATCGTCTTCTTTCACCGTCACACAATAATTGACCAGGGTTTGGGCCAAATTGATCACACGTTGGTCTGTCATGAAGTACTCCTTATTTCTTTGATGGATCCAGCTAATCAATAGTATAAGGCTCAGCGATTGGCAAATCAACAGGAAAAAGGATAAAGATCAGTTATGACAATATTCGTAAACATCCAAAATGATATAATGCCATCATGCTGCCTGATCTGGAATTAGAGGATATTCTAAAACTGAGAAAGACCCATCCCTGTGGCGAGGACCGCTGGAAGGTCATCCGCCTGGGAGCGGATATTAAGATCGAATGTCTGGGCTGCGGCAGGCAGGTGATGTTACCCCGCCGCAAGCTTTCCCGCAGTTTAAAGACCAACCTTTCCCTGGAGGAACGAAAAAATGAGTGACCTATATCTGGTCGCCACGCCGATTGGCAACCTGGAAGATATGTCGTTCCGGGCTGTACGGATCCTCAAGGAAGTTCCCCTGATTGCGGCCGAGGATACCCGTACCTCAGCCACTCTCTTAAAACATTATCAAATCGATACACCACTCACTTCATACCACGACCATAATAAAAAATCAAAAACAGCCGTATTACTGGATCACCTCACAACCGGAGATCTGGCCCTGATATCGGATGCGGGGACCCCTGCCATCAACGATCCGGGGTTTACTCTGGTTCAGGCAGCCTTGGCGGCAGGTCATAATGTTGTGCCTGTTCCGGGTCCCAGCGCCCCCATAGCAGCACTTTCAGCTGCCGGTCTTCCGACAGATAATTTCCTCTATCTGGGATACCTGCCGAGGAAGAAAAAAGCCCGTAAAGATATCTTACAGATGGTAAATGATTTTCCCTGGACATTGGTATTCCTTGAAACCCCCCACCGCCTGCTGGACGCCCTGGAAGATTGTCAATCCACTTTGGGAAATAGACAGATCGCAGTAGCCCGGGAGCTGACCAAGCTGCACGAGGAAATCAAAAGGGGAACAATCGAACAGGTTAGGAATCATTATTTAGAAAAGGAACCCCGGGGAGAGATCACGTTGATCATCGCTGGGAAAGAAAAAGAGGGTAATTGGTCAGAAAAACACCTGCTGGAAGTAATCCTGGAGGAAGGCGCTGGAGAAGATGTCAGTCCCAGTCATCTAGCAAAAAGACTGGCCAAAGAATCAGGCTGGTCGCGCAGTGACATCTATGATTTAATGCAGGGGCTTCAAGATTAGTACATAAAAATCAAGGGATTAAGTCCCTTTGAAGGGACTCAATCCCTCATCAACGTGAAGGAATTTATGAATTTAAATAATCACAAAGATTTTTCCACACTCGATACAAAGAATATGCTGGCAGAAATGAACGGGCTGCCGGAGCAGCTGCTCACTGCCTGGGAAGAAGCCCAGCACCTGCCGCTGGCTGATTTCAGCGCTGTAAAACAGGTATTAGTAGCCGGGATGGGCGGTTCTGCTATTGGCGCCGATCTGCTGAAAGCCTATACTGCGCCGCTGTCCTCTGTATCCCTGGAAGTTCACCGGGATTATGACCTGCCCGCCTGGGCGGATGGACCAGAAACGTTGGTGATCGTTTCCTCCCACTCTGGAAATACCGAAGAGACTTATTCTGCCATGCAAACTGCCCTGAAACGAGGCTGCAGTTTGCTGGCTATCTCCACTGGCGGCAAAATCGCCGATCTGGCCAAACAGAACGATGTCAATTTATGGATGTTCCAGCACAAAGGCCAGCCCAGGGCCGCGGTCGGTTATTCCTTCTGCCTTTTATTGAATGTTTTCACCCGACTGGGATTTATCGAAGATCCAACAGATGATCTTATCGGCGCAGTGGAAGAGATGAAAATTCAGCGTGATAAACTGGCACCGGAACTCCCTGATTATAATAATCCCGCCAAAAGAATGGCCGGTCAATTGATCGATCGCTGGGTGAGTGTTTTTGGCGCGGACCTGCTGGCACCGGTAGCACGACGGTGGAAAGGGCAAATCAGTGAAATCGCCAAAGCCTGGGGTCAATACGAGGACCTTCCTGAAGCGGACCACAATACGCTGGCTGGTGTGATCAACCCTGAAGAGCTGCTTCTCAAGACCATGGCTTTATTTTTGCAGGCAGATTCCAATCATCCCCGCAATCAGCGGCGGATCGAACTCACGAAAAAGAATTTTATGATCGAAGGTATCAGCACGGATCTGATCCAGGCCAAGGGTGAGAGCAGGATGGCCCAGATGTGGACTACCATCCAGTTTGGCGATTACACTGCCTTTTATCTGGCCATGGCCTATGATATGGACCCCACGCCCGTGGCGTCCATCGAAAACTTAAAAGAGAGCTGTAACCCGTTTGATAATAAAATCCGGCGCTGATTATGGAGATAGAATATTCGTCAGCGCTGGATTTTTCACCTCATGAAAAAAATCCCCTTCCGGCTTTTCCTGATTGGACTTACACTCCTGGTCTCCCTGTTTATGGCTCGGGTCATCCAGGCTCAGGGTGATTCTGCTACAACAGTGATAAATACCATTAACTCACTGCGAGCCCAGCAAGGTTTAGCAGCATTGCAGTCCCACCCTGCCCTGATGTTGATCTCACAGCAGCACAGCCAATACCAGGCATCGATCGGCACCTGGACCCATGTCAGCGCGGATGGATCCCGGCCTATTGATCGTGCCTATGCAGCAGGATTCGGGAATGGAGCAACGATCTTTATTTCGGAAAATGTGGCCTACGGGCAGAATGCCTCTATCATGGAAATTATCAACGGCCCCTGGAATGATCCTGACCACCACCACACCATGTACAACCCCAGCGCAAAATATATCGGCGCAGGGGTGGCTTATGCCGGGGATATTGTCTTTTACACAGTAGATACAGGTTACTGGGTTGGTGATCCCGCCCCAACGCCAGAAAACCCTGTTATTTCCTACACACCATCTTCTTCATTGATGCCAACCCCTGTACCAGTAGTAGTCTCCACGCCAATGCCTGACGGGACAGTAAAACATATCATCGCCGGGGGGCAATCACTGTGGACTATTGCGGCTGTGTACAACGTCTCACTGGAAGAAATTCGTTTATTGAATGAGCTGGAACCGGACGCGATCATGAATCTAGGAGATGAGATCATCATTCAGCCTTCTTATACTCCAACCAACACTCCTATTGGACAGGCCAGTGCTACACTGCCTCCGCGCTATACCCATACGCCTTCCCCGGTAGGCTCAAGAGGTACTGCAATCCAATTTTCGCCCGCTACTCCATCACCTACAAATAAAGCTGCCGCTGAACCCCGCTTTCGGACCAGCACAAAAAACCCCACCCTTGTCATTCTGGCAGTGTTAATTTCAGGTGGGACTTTAGCAGCCGCCCTGGTATTCAGCTTAAGAAATAATAACGATTAGGCTTCTTGCAGTTCTCCCCCTACCCATTCCAAACCTTCAACACGGGCTTCCCAATCCAGCAACAGCCTGATAACCTCCTGCAGGTCGGCCGGATCCCCTGTGGTGAGGAATGAAGTTTTTCCGTTTTCTCCACCGTTGGTCAGCAGATCATACTCGGTCAGCAGTCGTCCCGCTTGCCTGGCAATAGCTGGGGCAGGATCGATCACCTGAACATTTTCTCCAACAATTTCCTTGATCAACGGAATCACAAAAGGATAATGAGTACAACCCATCACAACCTCATCCACCCCTTTTTCCAACATCGGATCGAGTGCTTTTTTTAATATTTCCCTGGTCCTGGGGTGATCGATCTTTCCTTGCTCAATCAGTTCTACCAACCCGGGACAGGTATCCGGCAGAATCTTGACTCCTTTTGCAAACCTTTCAACAGTGGATGCGTAGAGCGCTCCCTGGAATGTGGCAGGAGTGGCCAACACACCGACTATCCCTGTGCTTGTCTCTTCTGCTGCCGGTTTAACCGCCGGCTCCATACCCACAAAGGGAATCGCAGGATAGGATTTCCTAAGAATATCCAGAGCCACCGCAGAAGCAGTATTACAGGCGATGATAATCAACTTGACTTTTTCATTCAAAAAAAATCGAACAATACCTTCTGAAAAGTCAAACACCTCTTCCCTGGTACGTATTCCGTATGGTACATGGGCTTGATCGGCTATATATAACAGGTCCTCGGAAGGAAGTTGGCGCCGTACTTCCCTCAATACGGAAAGCCCCCCCACCCCGGAATCAAAAATCCCAATTGCTCGGTCTTGTTTTTTTATTCTTGCCATCTCAGGGTATATTCTCCAAATATTGGCTGGACTCTTCCTGGAACGCAACCCAAGCCAATTTAGGTGTGCCGTCATTTTCCAGTAAACCCAGATAGTTCAAAAAGTCCACGAAGGTTGCCATAAATTCTTCGTCATGGATCACAGTTGAGTCTTCCGGCAGGAAGGTCAAGGCTGACTCAGCAGAATTCTCCAATTTGCTGTCATGAAGGGCAAACCAGGAAATGAATTCAATTTGGTCCCTGTGCAAGGCCAACAACCGGAATGTTTCCCGGACAAAAATTTCCTGGTCTTGCTGAGTGCCTGAAAGGCTTTCCGAAGTATTCCAGCCTAATTCTACAAGCGCTGCAGGCTTTTCTCCAGCCAGATCGAGTATCCGATCCAGATAGGCTTCCAGTTCGGTCGGATCACGGTCAAATTGAAATCCCGGGCTGTAAAGATAGAGAGTGATCGGAAGGAAATCTCCCAGATCCAACTCCTGAATGATATCGATGGAATTGGTAGTTTCCGCATCATGGTAAGCAAAGGTCATTCCCACCATGACTTGCGGATAACGCTCCTTGATAGCGCCCTGGACAGTCAGGAAAAAGGTTTTATAGGCAGCGATCTCATCACGGTGATAAACAAAATAGTCGTTTACCTCATTTCCAATACTGAGATATTGAACAGGATAACGCTCCAAAACATCAAGAATAAAGTCAGTAAAACGCTGAATAAATTCCGGGTCATCAAAATTTTTATCTCTCAGGTCTTCCGGCATCGAACCCCTCAGAGCAGTATGGATCACATTCACAACCAGGGACACTTCAAAACCCTCATGAAATCTATAGCCCATCAAGGCATCCTGCCATTCCCAGATCCGTTCACCAGCTTTTTTTTCCACCTCGCCCCACTGTATGTAGCTGTGTAGAACCTGAACGCCATTCTCTTTTGCAATCCGCAAAGCAGGGTAATACCCGTTCCAAAAGTCATCCTCGGCATAATTAACCATCAACCCGATCTTTCCAGTTTTTAGGGCTGGAACCTGGAAATCATCTCTACAGCTGGTAGAAGTCAAAACCTGCTCAAAAAGATCGGAATTCTGAACTGTATCCCTGCCTCCAACCACCAGGGCGTAGGTTTGGCCCTGGCAATAATCCAATACAGTTTGAAGGCGCATCGTCTGGTTGTCATCACGAGTGGTGAATTCGAAAAATGGCCTCCCATCCAATTCGCCTTGCTGGACAAGATAAGCAGTGGGATCATCTTCAATATAAGTCAGGAACTGACCTGCGAAGATCTCTGGCAAGGTCTGGTAGCGATTTATACCAATAAGCTGCCCATCCTCTACCACCATATGCAAAGCTTCCGGATCCTTGTCCACTGCATCTTGCCAGGTGGGCAATATTGCCTCATAGTACCCATCGCGGAAGAACTCAAAAGAAAAGTTATCAGAGGTCGGTTCCTGGGGAGGAAGCTCATCAGCTCCACAAGAACTGAGCAAGGCTGCGATCAGGATCAGGAACAAAAGGGATCGGGTTCTCATGGCTTTCATTATACTCAGGTTTTTGGGAGGTTATTCTCTGGCTTAAACCAAAAAAGGGCACAGATAGATCTATGCCCTTGGATATAACAAACTATAGTCTTTATTAATTAAATTTCTGGCGCAGTTTAGCTTTCTTACCTGTGCGTTCACGCAGGAAGTATAACCGGGAACGCCGGTGGTGGCCCTGGCTCTGAACAGTCACTTTTTCCACGATCGGGGAACGGGTCAGGAAGGTTCTCTCAACACCGATGCTGTTGCTGGCAATCCTTCTAACTGTGAAACTTTCGCTATTTCCCATACCATGTGTCCGGATAATGGTGCCTTTGAACTGCTGGACTCTTTCATTATCGCCTTCTTTAATGCGGACAAAAACGGTAACAGTATCCCCGGTTTGAAGTTCGGGAACATTGGGGTTTTTTGGCGTTTCAAGCGCCTTGATCAGATCGCTCATCCTAAATTTCCTTCTAAGTAAATCAGTAATCTAACACAATAATTTTCGTTCTTTAACACGGTTGGTGATTATAACACGCAGGTTTTGTTTTGGGAAGGAAGATGAAGGGGTTCCTGGTTAGGGGCCCTGAATTGCTTCCAGCAGCGCGGCCAGGGCAGCTTCTGGCTCAATCTGGTCTTTTAATACGCTGACAACCGCATCTCTTATATCAGGACCGAACTCATTCTGAAGATCATTATCAGGTAGAAGCACTGCCGTGGGCAGCAGCTTCTGCAAGGTGGCGAAGTATGGTGTTTCTGACCAGCTATCCAACCCGGAAGGCCGGACTGGCAAATAACCCGCTGCAACACCCCAGGTGTTTATAAAACTTGCTTCTGTAAGAAATTCGGCCAGTTCAACCGCTTCCTGTTCTGTTTCCAAATCAGACGGGATCACACACCAGATCCAGCCGTCTGCATAAGCGAAAGGTTTTGCTTCCTTGGTCGGGAGGCTGCCAGAGAAGTATTGGCAGATTCCGAGTTAAGAAGGATCGAACTCCAGGTAATAGCCAGGGTCGATTGGCGATCCTGGTAAGACTGCCAGGCCTGCTGGTCAGACTCAAATTGTGTTAACCAGTAAGGCATCACACCGGCAGTCTGAGCAGCCTTGTAGTACTTAAGCACTTCCAGAAGGGATTCCTCCTGAATATATGTTTCAGCGTTTGAACCAGGCATTTCTCCGGAGAGACTTTGATACCAAGCCAGAGTGACCAGGCCCCGCGGGTCTGAGGCAGGAAAAGCCAGGGTTTTTTGGGCTTCGATCACAGAAGTCCAATCCTGAGGAAGTTGTTCTTCTGTATCATTTTTATACGCCATGACCATCAAATCACCCGCAAATGGAAAGCCTGCAATCTCGCCATTGATATAGGCCAGATCCAGGCCGTAATCATACCAATCATCCTCCACGATGGAGTCAGTATAACCCTCCAGCGGAAGTATCAAACCGGCCTGGAAGGCTTGTTCTGCAAGCGAACGAGGTAATGCTATCAGGTCCGGCATAAGAATGGGAGCTGCTGAGTTAGTCATCTGGAGGGATTCCAGGATGCCGAACTCACCTGAAGCAGGTTTAACTCGGACCTGAATTTCAGTTTGAGGCCGCCTGGTCTTGAAATCGTCCAGACGCGACAGGAACAGATTTCCGGCAGATGTCGCAACAGAAGGATCGAATTGGGGCGGCACCCAAACAATTAACGTCCGGGATTGAACCACCGGGATATTTGGCGTTGCTGAAGGTCGTGGTGTAGGTGAGGCTGCAGTTCCGGGAATTTCTGTTGGGGAAGTTGAAGGAAAAATATCCCCCAGGTCCGGGAAATTACATGACGTAATGCCAAATACCAGCAAGCTAATAATGAGCACGCCAGGTAACAACCTCAATAATGTTCTGTTTCTGCTGTAATTTTCAGGTTTTTCCATGATTAACCTTTCTCTGTGAGAGAAACCACATTAAACCACAGTTTTTTCCAGCGGAAATAGTAATTATATAAATATAACAATTCAATATTAAGGGAAACTACACAAGTGGAGACTGTTATTGGGTCCTATTTATTCTTCTGTAGCAGTTGGCAAGGGTGGTGGTTCTGTTGTCGCAGGTTGTGTAAGGGTAGTGGTGAAAGTGGTTGTTGGTGTATAAGTATCCGTTGAGGTTGGGGTGAGTGTATCAGTTGGAGTCGTCGTTGGAGTCGGGGTCTCAGTTCTGGTAGGCGTTACAGTAGGAGAGATCGTCGGGGTAAAGGTTGGAAAACGGGTGGGGATGATTGGCTCAGGGGTATTTGTAATGATCGGAGTTGCTGTGAATGTGGCCGTGGCGGAAATCCTGGCAGTTGGCGTGGGTTCATTCTTGCGCTTCAGGTTAACAAAGGTAATCCCCAGGGCATAACAGGGGATAGTTATGCCGATCAAAGCCAAGAATATGATTTGCAGGCGCTGCTGTTTCTGGTTGGGAGTTCTCATAAAAAGAGATCAATACCTTTCAAAATCCATACAATCAGTATGTCATAAACAAGTGAAACCTTGAGTATCGTATAATCGTATATATTATAGTGTAAATCCCTGGGTTGGCAGATTATCTTCTGACCCAGGAGATCTGCTGAGCAAATCATAAGATTTTGGAAAAACACCACATTATGACCATACCAATCCACATCACAACGCTGCTTTTTGATCTTGATGGCACATTGATCCATCAACATCCATCCTCTCTGGATGTCCTGTTTACAATCCTGGATGAACATCTGGTGCCCTTGATGGCAACTGCCCACCGTGAGACCCAGCAGTTTATATATCGATATTGGGCGAAATCGGAAGAACTAAAACAGGACCAGAAGATGTACGGAGAATTAACAGATGAATTTTGGCTCCATTATCTGAAGCGAAAATTATGGGTTGCGGGTTTAACGGAACTACAAACCACAGATCTTGCTCCAGTTATTCAGAAAGAACTTCTCGAACGCCATAAACCTGAGGTGCTGGTCCGAGACGATGTTCGACCCACTTTAAAGACGTTACGTCAATTAGGATATAAGATGGGACTGGTCAGTAATCGATCCAATTCAATTGAAACTGAAGTCAAGGAACTCGGTTTAGATTCCCATTTTGATTTTTACTTTACGTCTGGGGATGTCGAATCAGCAAAACCAGATCCTGAGATATTTGAACACGCCCTCTACCTGGCTGAAAGCAGCCCGGATATCTCCGCCTATATTGGAGACAATTACTATACAGACATCCTGGGTGCCCAGAACGCAGGCATCTATCCCATTTTATATGATCCGCGTTATATATTCCCTGATGTTGAGTGCCAAAAGATCACCAAGATCAGTGATCTCGTATCCCGGATCTAATCTTTCTTGCCCCCGCTTTCCATAAATAAAGTCTGGGTAGGATAAGCAAACTCAATGTTTTCTTTTTCAAATCGCTGGTAGATTTCCAGGTTGATGGCCTGCTGAATGTCCAGGTAATCGGAATAATCTGGCAAAAGGACATTGTAGACGACATTAAAATCGAGCGAAAAATCACCCAGATTCTTAAAATGAGTCCGAGCAAATTCGGCATTTTCAAGAGGGGTGATGATATCTTCGATCATACCGGGAATCATCTTCAATTTTTCAACCGGGGTCCCATAGACCACACCGATCGTAAATGAAATCCTCCTTTTTTCCATTCTCTTATAATTCCTGATCCTGCTGTTGAGCAAATCAGTGTTGGAAAAAATTAAGCTCTTCGCCGGAAAGACTTCTGATCCTGGTGCTTTTAAGGCCAATATCCTCTACATCACCCTCAAAATCATCCACCACCACAAAATCACCGATCACAAAGGGTTTGTCTAGTGCGATCGATAAAGAAGAAAATAAGTCTCCCAGGATATTCTGCACTGCCAAAGCCACAGCGATGCCGCCTATTCCCAGGCTGGTGACCAAAGTGCTGATCTCCACATTCAGGTTATCCAGAATGATCAAAGTCAGAATGACCCAGAGTGCGATCTTTGCGATTAAACCCAATGCATCAAGCGTTGTTGCGTCATCTGCTTGATCTTCCTCGATCTTGGAAGCTACGCCACGTTGAATATAAAGCGAGATTATGCCAGTGCCCCACAATCCCACCTGCAGCACCAAAACCAGGCGAAGGATCCTTATAAACCAAAATTGGACATCTTCAGGCAGGGTGATAAAAAGTGATCCCACAAAGAGTCCCACAGCCAGGAGGGAAAACCAGCGGGTTTGGGACATGAGAGGGCTCAGGAAATCATCCAGAGAGATTTTTGACTGTGTCACCAGCTTATCCAGCCGATGTTTGAAGATCTTCTTCAGGATCACCAGCAGCAGGAATGACCCCAGCGTTAAACCCAGGGCTATCAACCAGGACTGGACCGAATTATCAAGGATCTCATATTTTAATATATTCATAATAACTTTCCTTCCAGATAAATAAATATCCGAAACATTATTCCATTTTATTTATTTATTTCTTCTTACCTGCTCCGGTTTTCTTTCATCCAGCCCACTCCGAAATCAACCAATTCACGTTGAGGAATCAACAGGGAATCAGCCCTGCCGATCTTGCCTTGATAGAATGATCCACCAGCTTCTTGATAAGCTTGACCCAGATCACCAAAATCATCACTGGTATCCTGCCAATCATGAATCTCAATCCATTCACGCTTGCCTTCCTTAAGGATTGGCCCTCCTTGTTTGATCTCTTTTTTACCATTAAAGTCCGAGCGGTGTTCCGCCAGGTGCAGGCTGGTATTGTTATTATGCCCAACACCTAATTAACAGGATCCAGCCTTCCAGATCATATATCCTGGCCAGGGGTGATCCTTCCCCCAGGCCAAAATCCAGGGAATGGTTAGCCGTTATCAGAGAGGCAAATTTTCCCCTGGCAGCAAATGACATATGGGGATGATCGCTTCTAAGGACATCCCGCTGGCTGCGAAATGATTCAGGAATCCTGCCCATACCCCTGGTAGGTGTGATCTCCGGGTCGTAGGCAGGCATAGTCTGGCGGATGATTTCCTTCCATTCCTGGGGCACCGGGGGGTTGGACCATTCTTCCGGATCCGAAAGATCACCTGAATGGGTTGGCATCACCAGCGTGCCTTCAAGGCCCAGCACTTCTTCCAGGGCCAGGATCACCGCAACAGCCCCACCACTTACCCAGCCCAATTTACTGAGGGATGAATGCACAAGTAGAACCATGCCCGGTTTCACACCGATTTCAACCAGATCTTTTTTAATCGACTCTACTGTTACAGGGCCGCCTATGGTGTTTTTTATCACATCCGCTTCACTCATAATCCTCACCTAAATACGAAATCATCATACCAGATTTAGACCATTCCAACCCCGAAAAACCACATGCTGATCCTATGGTAAGATAACATCGTCAATCTTCAATTTAATCATTCAATACTTACCTATGGATATTTCAACAACAACCCTGCTGGTAATGGGAACACTTTTCCTATCTACTTTTATCAGATCTGCCCTGGGTTTCGGCGATGCATTGGTGGCCATGCCAATTTTGGCTATTATCATCGGGGTGCAAGCAGCCACTCCCCTGACTGCAATGGGAGCGACCACTATCGCCATTACCATTCTGATCAAGGCCTGGAAAAAGGTAGATATCAAGGCTGCCTGGAGGTTAGTGATAACCACCTGGATCGGTATACCGCTAGGCATATATTTTCTAAAAGCTGCCCCCGAGCTGGTTGTTAAATCACTTTTGGGAATAACCATTACTGGTTTTGGTTTATATAATCTATTTGTGGCAAACCTGCCCCACCTGTTGAATGAAAATTGGGCTTATTTGACCGGGATCATTGCTGGCATCCTGGGTGGCGCCTATAACACTAACGGACCACCTGTAGTGATCTACGGCATGTTGAGAAGGTGGGATCCAGAAAAGTTTCGGGCTACCCTCCAGGGATATTTTCTGCCCACCGGCCTGGCTATCCTGATATCTCATGGCCTGGCGGGAATGTGGACCGATCAGGTTATCCAGCTGTACCTTTACAGCATCCCCGTGATCATTGCGGCAGTACTGATTGGCGGCAAGGTGAACCAGCTTATTCCCCAGGGAAAATTCGACAAGATCATTTATGGGTTTTTGGTTGTAGTTGGGATTTTGTTAATAGTCAGGGGATAGATTATCAGATTAATAGAAAAAAGTTCCAGCGGCAAGTATCTAGCGCTGGAACTTTTTTTATACATTTTTGGTCTTGCTGGCCGGCTTGATCAATGCTGCAAGATCTGCGACAGGAATAGTTTAGTCCGGTCTTCCTGGGGATTCTTGTAAATCTCATCCGGTGTACCTGTCTCAACGATCTGACCCTCATCAAAGAAATACATCCTGTCGGCAACTTCCCGGGCAAAACCCATTTCATGGGTCACAACGATCATGGTCATGCCTGATTTTGCCAGATCGATCATGGCATCCAGCACTTCTTTGATCATTTCCGGATCCAGGGCAGAAGTGGGCTCATCAAAAAGCATGATCTTGGGTTCCATAGCCAAAGCTCTGGCGATAGCTACCCGCTGCTGTTGACCCCCGGACAGGTTGCCGGGATATTTTTGAGCCTGTTCAGGAATGCCTACCAGTTCGAGTAATTCCATCGCTTTTTCTTCCGCTTTATTTTTCGGCCAGTTGCGAACCCAAATCGGCGCCAGGGTGATGTTCTGGATCACAGATAGATGGGGGAATAAATTAAATTGCTGAAAAACCATCCCGGTTTCCGTGCGAATCATCTCAATGTTGCGAACATCATGAGAAAGCTCGATGCCGTCAACAAAAATATCTCCCTGCTGATGTTCCTCAAGGCGGTTAATGGTCCGAATAAAGGTTGATTTGCCGGAGCCAGATGGTCCAAAGACGACGATAACTTCGCCTTCATAAACATCCATATCGATGCCTTTTAAAGCTTGAAAATCTCCAAACCATTTATGCACACCACGACATTTAATGATGGGTTGTTTTTCCATAATAAACTCTCCTACAGATTACTCTCGACTCCCAGGGCGGTTTCGATCCGCCGGCTGGCAAGGGACATTAAATAACTGAAGATCCAGTAGACAACGGCCATGAATATATACACTTCTGTGCGCATCTGCACAAATTCTGGATCGGAATTGATGATTGAGCGGCCGATTCCCAGGAAATCATTGATCCCGATGATCACCACCAAAGTTGTATCCTTAAACAAGGAAATGAACTGACCAACAATTGCCGGAAGCACTGCCCTCAATGCCTGGGGTAGAACAATAAATACAGTGGTTTTGAAATTCCCCATACCCAGCGCTTTGGCGGCTTCAATTTGTCCCAGGGGAACCGACTGCAGTCCTCCCCGAACATTCTCAGCAGAATAAGCTGCGCTGAACACAGTCACCGCCATCAAGGCCCGGACCAGGCGGTCGATGCGGGATTCTGCCGGCAGGAATAACGCCAGGATAATTGAGAACATGAACAGAATCGTTACCAGGGGGACGCCGCGGATAACTTCGATAAAAACTGTTGAGAAAGCGCTCACAACAGGAAGGGAGGAGCGCCTCCCAAAAGCCAGTGCCACTCCCAACGGGAAGGATAAGACAATACCACCCGCAGCCAGCAGGAAAGTTACCAGCAGACCTCCCCATAATGTAGTCTGTACGGCAGGAAGTCGGGTGCTATTTCCAAACCCTGCCAGCAAAACAATGCCGACAATCGGGATTAAAAACCAGAAGATGATGATCAGGTAATCTTTGACCGCTGTTTTTTTACCGATCAAGAAGCCAATCAATCCAATCAATAAATTCCCACCCAGGTACAAACGCATCTGGACGGTCAAAGCAGGATGCTGAACCGGGAGGACCGCGATCAACACCAGGAATCCGATAACTCCCAAAGCAATCGTCCTCAGCAACCCTCCCCATCTGCCCCAGCTGACTCCCAGCATAAATACCAGTCCGGAAAAGATAGCACCAACGCGCCAGATCTGATCACGGGGATACTGACCAACTGCGTAAAGAAGGGGAAATTCTGACACTGCCCGCCAATTCGCTCCCGTAAAAACCCAATTCAGGAGCAAATAGATCAGGTAGAGAATTGCAGGAAATAATATGATGGTTAAAATTGAGTTGAATATACCGTTGAAAAGGTTATCACGGATCCATTTTAACAGTCCCGGGGGTTGGGGAGGCCGAATTATATCCTGTTCGAGTTCTTTGATAGCCATAATTACCTCACCACAAATTGGATCCGACGGTTATATAAATTCAGAATAAATGAGGTTAATAAACTGAGGATCAAGTATGTCCCCATAATTAATGCAAAAACCGGGACTGCCCTTCCGGCCTGGTTGATGGCGATCTTTCCCACAGCGAATACTTCCTGGAATCCTATAGCAAGCGCCAGGCTGGAGTTTTTGGTCAGGTTAAGGAATTGGCTGATCATGGGGGGGATGATTATCCGCAGAGCCTGGGGCATTACAACCAGGCTGAGAACCTGGGTTTTGTTCAGTCCGATAGCCTTGGCAGCTTCGATCTGCCCTTTACTGACAGCCTGGATGCCGCCCCTGACAACTTCAGCGATAAAGGCAGCCGTGTACAGGCTTAGGCTGAGGAACATACCGGCGAACTCCGGGGTTAGTCTCAATCCTCCCTGGAAATTGAAACCCTCCAGGGAAGGGACATCGATCTTAAAGGGGGATCCACCTGACAGGAACCAACCAGCCACAGCAAATACAATCACCAATAAAAAGCTCACTGGAAGGTAGTATGTGTTCTTCCCTGTATTTTTTCGGATTCCGCGAAGAATTATAAAAACAATGATGGCTGCCAGAATACCTATTACAGATAAAATAACAAAGGTCGAACCACTTTCTGTTAACCGCGGCCAGGCAAGATAAATTCCTCTATTATTGATAAAGATAGGACCCGGCCAGACCAAACTTTCCTTGACAGGTGGCACAAATCCAAAAACAACAAAATACCAGATGAATAACAAGACCAGTAAAGGAATATTGCGGTGGAATTCAATGAACACCAGTGCGATCCGGCTTAACAGCCAGTTAGAAGACAGCCTGGCCAGGGCAACCAGTGTACCAACGATAGTCGCGGTGATGATGCCCACACCGGATATCAATAAAGTATTCATAAGTCCTGTCAAAAAAGCCCTGCCGAAAGACATGCTGGGCTCATAATCTATAGGTGGATTGCTGATTGGAAAACCGGCTGCTTCTTTTAGAAAAGAAAAACTCAGATTCATATTCCTGGCATCAGCCGCTTTGAGGAAATTTATAACAGCCCAGATCAAAATACCTATGATTATCAGAGAAGATATTATTTGAGCAGTAATCTGCAGCACTCTTTCATCCCTGTAAAACGGGATGGCGCTAGTATCATTTGTACGAGATTGTTGAGAAGCCATACTGGTATCCCAGGTCTAGAAAGGATGCGGCCTAAGCCGCATCCTTAATCTAATTGATTCTTGTTTCGTTATTTGATAGGTGGGGCGTAGATCAAACCATTCTCACTCCAAAGGTTATTTGGACCACGCGGCAAGGTGAAAGAAATACCTTCCGGACCCATATAGCGGTCATAGATCTCACCATAGTTTCCAACAGCTGCAATGGCGTTGGCTAAAGCATCTGGTGCAAGACCAAGGTCAGAATAACCCCAGTCACCCTCAAGACCCAACAGGCGGAGGACATTGATGTTATCACTGCTCTTCATGTCTTCAACATTGGCCTGGGTAACACCCAGTTCCTCAGCGTTGATCAATGCAAAGGATACCAATTTGACAATATCGAACCAGGCATCATCACCGTGGGGAACGGCAGGTGTAAGAGGTTCTTTAGAGATGGTTATGTCAAGGATGATGTGTGCGTCCGGATCGGCAAAACCACTCCGTACAGAAGCCAGCTGAGATTTATCACTGGTGGTGATATCGCAGCGGCCATCTTCATAAGCCCCGTATACTGCCGGGGTCTCCTCGAAGATCACGGCTTCATATTCCATTCCATTCTGGCGGAAGAAGTCTGACAGGTTCTGCTCAGTTGTCGTGCCACTGGTAACACAAACTGTCGCACCATCAAACTCATCTGTGGATGTGATCCCACTATCAATGCGGATCATAAATCCCTGGCCGTCATAGAACATGACGTTTGTAAAGTTTCCCCATTGGGCATCCCGGCTTGAAGTCCAGGTGACATTGCGGGAAAGGATATCCACTTCAGCGGTCTGCAAAGCAGGTCCTCGGTCGGCAGCAGTCAGAGGAACCACTTCAACGGCTTCGGGGTCACCAAATACCGCAGCTGCAACTGCACGGCAGAAGTCAATATCAAAACCGATATTCTTCCCATCATCGGTTAGCATACCAAATCCAGCAAGGTCAGTTCTGCCGCCGCAAACAACGTATCCACGGTCAAGAACTCGGGCAAGAATTCCTTCAACGGCTGGGGCAGCTGCAGCCGGTTCAGCACCTTCGGCAGGAACTTCAACCTCAACAATTACCGTTTCGACAACCGTCTGAACTTCACCGGCTGGTGCAGGTGTCCCACCACAAGCGGATAGGACAAGCACAAGAACAATCAATAGCGCAAAAATAGGGGTAAATCTCTTATACATAATTCTCTCCTTTGGCGTTTGAAAATTAGGTATTTTTAATGGTGGATTTTAAATTCCGATAGAACCTCCTCTTTAAAATGGTGGGTTAGTGATGGTTATTCAATTGTTGTCTCGATTGAGAGAAACGTATTCGTATCATATCTCAAGCCGCCGCAAAATAAAAGACCGAACATTGTGAATTGGATTACATACTTTTTTTCACAGGTGTATTACATCAATATAGCTGTATGGTATAAAAGATTACTATGGAGGAAAGCAGAACATTCTACCCCCCCAAAGAATTAGGTACAATCATTCACTTGCTGCTGATGGTGATATTTTCAGCTGCCGGG
Organism: uncultured Chloroflexia bacterium; assembly: GCA_963783765.1. GTDB lineage: Bacteria > Chloroflexota > Anaerolineae > Anaerolineales > UBA11858 > B10-G9. Next base: position 36,596 of record CAWAOV010000002.1, read on the forward strand.
GTGTGGGGGATATGGGGCGTTTCAAATGTCGAAGTTGCACCCGAATTATTACCCTACATAGCCCTGATCATACTGTTTTTGGCCACTGTCCCCTTTTTTATTTACAGGCTCTACGCCCTGCACCGCTCCGCCTACACCCTGGAAAGAGGGGGGATCAGATTGGATTGGGGCTGGCGATCAGAAAGTCTACCAATGGAACAGGTGAATTGGGTCTACAAAGTAGAAGATCTGGAAACCGCGCCCCAACTCCCGTTTCTTCACTGGCCGGGGGCTGTTACTGGGGTCCGGCGTTTTCAACGCGGCCCAGAAGTTGAATACCTGGCCTCAAGATCAAAAAAGTTGGTGATCATCTCTGCGGGGGAAAGATATTACGCGGTCTCACCAAGCCGTGTCAATGATTTTATCTCTACCTATAATGAACTCACTGAACTGGGTGCCATCAGTTCTATGCCGGAAGACTCCGTCCAGCCAGCATTAATACTGACTGATATCTTTAAGATCAAACCCATCCTCTGGACCTTGGTCGGTGGAGGTTTGTTAAACATCAGCTTGTTAATCTGGACGTTATTGATCATCCCCTCCAGAGAACTGGTGTCCCTGGGTTTTACAGCCTACGGCGTACCGCATCAAGGCCTGGACAGTGTTAGACTGGTTCTATTCCCGATCATCAATACCACAGCATACCTGGCAAATCTGATCTTGGGTATATTTTTGTTCCGGAATCAGGAAAACCGGGTTTTGGCTTATATACTATGGGGTGGCAGTGTGTTGGTGGCGATCCTTTTCCACGTCGGCATGATATTTATCCTCATCTGATCCCCAGAATATCCACGGCTTTTTTCAGTTATCCACAACAAATCAGACTTTATCCCCAGATTTATCCAGAGATATTTCCGATACTGGAGAATAGGATATTTGATACTATTAATCTCAATACCCTTTCCAGGAAAGATTTGGTACACTAGGCAAACGACTATCATTATCGAGTGCAAAAAAATGGTAAATATTGAGATCTGGATCACTTTAGCATTATTAGCTGGGGCCATACTTTTTTTTATTACAGAATGGCTTTCCGTGGACCTCGTGGCTCTCGGTCTATTGATCTTATTAATGGTGAGCAAAATTCTCTCACCCGAACAAGCCCTGGCAGGTTTTTCCAGCCCAATTGTCATCACGATCGCTTCATTATTCATTGTGGGCGGCGCCGTAATGGAGACCGGCCTGGCAGACAGCATCAGCGGTAAGATCATCCAATTTGCAGGGGAAAGCGAATCGCGGCTGCTGGTATTGATCATGGGAACAGTCGCCATCCTATCAGGATTCATTAGCGATACCGGAACGGTAGCCGTAATGGCCCCAGCTATCATCAGCATCAGCAGGAAAAAGGGCCTCAATCCCTCCAAACTGCTGATTCCCCTTTCCTTTGGGTCCCTGTTGGGTGGAGCAATGACATTGATCGGAACTCCTCCCAATATCGTTGTCAGCGATCTCCTGGCAGAAAACGGATTCAAGGCATTTTCTTTTTTTGATTTCACACCAATTGGTCTGATTTTGCTCTCCAGCGGGATCCTTTATATGATCCTGGCCGGACGCTGGCTGCTGCCTGATAGAAAAAGCGGCACAGAACTGCAGCGGGTTGATTCGCCGGAAGAGTTGATGGAAGTTTATAAGCTGCCAGAAGACCTATACAGGCTGCGAATCCGCCAGGGGTCTCCCCTGATCGGAAGATCCCTCCTTAATAGCGACCTGGGAAGCAGGTACGGTGTTAACGCGTTGGAGATCTACCGCGCAGACGAGATAGAAGGTCGATCCCGGATTGGGAACCTCCGGTTCCTGAGTGAAGAAAGTTCCACCAACCAGAAACTCTCACCACAGGATCCATTACAGCCAGACGATCTGCTAATCTGCCAGGGTAAATATAATGACATCAGTCATGCTTCAGCAGCTTTAAGGCTTGGCGTGCAGCCGGCCAAAGCTATAGACCAAAAAGCCCTGGTGAATGAAGAAGTAGGTGTGGCGGAGATCCTGCTTCCTCCCCGATCTCAATTAATTGGAAAAACTTTGGTCACCTCCCGCTTCGGCAGCCTCTATCAACTGACCGTCCTGGGTATCAACCGTCCCGGCGCTGATGAAAGTTTATCCCTTAAGGATACAGCGCTTCAATTTGGCGATACATTATTTGTGCAAGGATCCTGGAAGAATATCAGAGGGTTATCCAATCAACGGCGGGATTTTGTGGTGGTTGGCCAACCTGAAACAATGAAAGGCACCCCTGCCCGATCCAAAATGTTAATCTCCGCCTTCATTATGGCAGGGATGTTGGTTTTCCTGATCGCAGGTTGGCTGCCGCTTGCTACAACAGCCATGATCGCTGCCTTCCTGATGATCATCAGCGGCTGCCTGAATATGAAACAAGCATATAACAGTGTGGATTGGAAAAGCATCATTCTGATCGCTGGCATGCTGCCAATGACAACCGCCCTTCAGAAAGTTGGATTGGTCGAGATGGGATCAAATTGGGTGGCTTCCAACCTGGGAGGTTTGGGAAGTATTCCAATCCTGGCTTCACTGTTCCTTATCACATCGCTCTTCACTCAGGTGATCTCCAACACCGCCACTACTGTCCTGATAGCGCCGATAGCCCTATCACTGGCTCTGGAGTTAGGATATCAACCCCAGGCCTTTTTGATGACAGTAGCGCTGGCCGCTTCCACCGCTTATGCAACGCCAGTCGCATCACCCGTGAACACACTGGTGATGGCTGCCGGGAATTACCGATTCAAGGATTATGCAAAGGTGGGCATTCCATTGATTCTGGTTTCAATGGTGATCACTGTTCTTTTGCTTCCGATCTTGTGGCCGCTTAAATAAAAAAGAGACGAGATCCTTTATCTGGACTTCGTCCCTTGATTTCCAAAAATGTGTTCTAACTATCTCGCAGATGCGGGAAAAGCAGGACTTCCCTGATAGTATTCTGATTTGCCAGCAGCATTACCAGTCTATCCACACCCATGCCAAAGCCACCATTAGGCGGCATACCGTAGCGCATCGCTCGCAGGTAATCTTCATCCAGGGGGTGATGTTCATCTTCCGTGCTGCCATAGGACCGACCCATTTCCAGGAAACGTTCCTCCTGGTCAATCGGATCATTGATCTCAGTAAAGGCATTGCAGAGTTCCATACCACCCATAAAGCCTTCAAAACGCTCTACCGTATCAGGATCATCCGGGGTGGTTTTTGCCAAGGGAGAGATCTCCCGGGGGTAATCATAGACAAATGTGGGCTGAATGAAGGTTGGTTCCAGGTAATGGCCCAGCAAATCGTCGATCAGTTTGCCGCGGGATGCCTTGGGATTAAACTCCATATCCAGAGATTTCATAGCTTTGGCAAGTTCCGCGCCGGTTTGATGGTCCTTAATATCGATCCCTGTTTTATCCAGGATCCCCTGACGCAGCTCAACCCGCTGCCAGGGTTTATCCAGATGGATCTCATGCTCCCTATAAACAAAAGATGTTGATCCAAGCACTTGCTGGCCAATAAAAGCCAACATCTCTTCGGTGAGATCCATCACATTTTTATAGTCCGCATAAGCCCAGTAAAACTCCATTTGAGTGAATTCAGGATTATGTTTAAAAGAAACACCTTCATTTCGGAAATCCCGCCCTATCTCATAGACCTTATCAAATCCACCCACCAGAAGACGTTTTAGATACAGCTCAAAAGAGATCCGCAAGAACAGGTCTTGTTTCAGCTGATTGTGGTGAGTAGTGAATGGTTGGGCTGCAGCACCCCCATAGATAGGCTGCAATATAGGCGTTTCAACTTCCAGAAAACCCTTCGAATCCAAAAATTCCTGCATGGCTCGAATGGTTTTTGTCCGCAGGCGAAAAACCTCCCGAACATCAGGGTTTACAGCCAGATCTGCATAACGCTGGCGGTAGCGGGTTTCAGGGTCGGTGAGAGTTGCGTGGGAAACTACTTCCCCGTCCACAACCTGGTCCTTGGCTGCTGGCAGTGGGGTGATGGCTTTGGCCAGCATCTGGAATTCAGATATCCACAAGGAAATCTCACCGGTCCGAGTCCGAAATACTTTCCCGCTGCCCTGAATAAAGTCTCCCAGATCAAAGTGATCCTTAAAGAAGTCCAGCTTTTCTTCTCCAATATCATTAGCCCTGAAAAAGAACTGGATCTTGGCGGTTCCATCCTCTATATGAGCAAATATAACTTTGCCCATTGGGCGTACTGATCGGATCCTTCCTGCCAGGATTACCTGGACTTCCTGAGGATCAGTGTTTTCCTCACCCGTCAGGAAAAGATCTAGCGCTTGTTGAATGGAGTGCGTTCGTTCCACTCGTCTGGGATAGGGATCAACCCCTAAATCCTTAAGTTTGGCGACTTTTTCCAGGCGTACTTTTTCCAGGTTTGTGTAATCAGCCATAAGATCTTCCTTGTGATTAAAAAAACCCCGTGCCTATGATCCGGGCACGGGGGAGAATTCTAACTGACTGGGTCAGCCAATTTTCAGGATTTTCACCGTGAAAACCCCACCCGGTGCCGGAACATCAACCTTATCCCCTTTGGCATGCCCCATTAACGCGCTCCCCAGGGGAGATTCGTACGAAATTTTACCTTCTACAGGGTCTGATTCAGCTCGTCCGACAACAATATAAGTCTCTTTTTCTTTCTCGGCTGTTTCGATGGTTACCTTAGTACCAATTTGAATTACATCGGTTTTGGGAAGTTCATCAACAATCTCAGCCTGGGTCAAAATGCTCTTCAGGTACTGAATCCGGCCTTCCACAAAAGCCTGGGCATTTTTTGCTGCTTCAACCTCAACATCAGCATCCACGCCTAAAGGACTTCCATCCAGGGCTTCCCGCAATCGATCAGCCACTTCCTGCCGGCGCTCTGACTGCAGATATTCCAGCTCAGTCTTTAGTTTATCATACCCTTCCTGGGTTAAATATGATGTTGCCATAATTTTTCCACCCACTTCGTTGAATAGCCGTATTTAATAGAAAAAGAGCTTTTATTTGGGGTGTTTCACCCTAAAAAGCCCTACCCTCTGAAAAGTGCGCTAATTCTATCATAGGTAATCACTACCTGCAAGGTAAAATTTATACCTGATTTTTCAGTGATTCTCGACTGCCCTCCATAGTTTAAATCCTCCCAAAAATCTGGAAAACTCATTGATCTGAATACCAAGATGGTCCTCATCATTCCAGAAGGTGCTGATTTGAGATCCATAGGCCCGGGCAGCTTGAACCCATTTTCCCAGTCCTTCCTCTGAGACTGGGAACTCCTCGAACTGCCATTCTGCTGATCCTTCCATAAAATCCAGAATCTCTTTGCCCTGGTCTTCCCTGGCATAGGGATAGTCGGCGTAGAATGTTACTGGGATTTCAAGTCGATTGACAGCCTTACGGGTCAGTTCGTGGTCCACATGATTACCAATACCTAATGGAGCAACAACCCTGGTTTCCTCAGGGAGTTCTTTCCTGAACTGATCAGACAGTCTTTCTATCAGACCAGCCTCTCGCGGATCCAATCCACCAAAGATATGCTTCTCAGAGGTGTAGAAGAATTCCCCCAGCGAGGTTTTCCTGTAAATGCAGTCCTGGTAGGAAAAATAGTGTGGAGTCGCGCCAATGATCTGGCAGGCTTTTTGATCTTCTTCACGCCGGATTTGAACCGCGTTCAGACCAAGACCCCAATTTTGGTGCAGCTCCTGAGCGAAGGGCGATAAATCATCCTGCGGGGGATCCCCGGCACAAATCGTCCAGATCTCAATATTATGACCGGCTTTGGCCAGATCCCAGACCAAGCCGCCGCAAGAAAAAGCTATGTCATCAAGATGGGGGGAAAGAAAGATCCATTTCATTCCTCTTTTGTATCACAATCAATCCAATCGTTCTACCCGGATCCAGAGCTTCTCTCCGTTAGTGCTCAGATGAATGGTTCCATGCTGATCTGTCCGGAGCAAAGAATATCCTTCCAGGCGATCCAATAACCCTCGATTTGGCAGCCCCTGGCTGTTCTTGATGCCAACACTTAATAAGGCTAACTGAGGATGCAGGTTGTCGATCCATACTGATGGGTTGCTGGTTTGGAAGCCATTATCAGCCAACAACAAAACACTGAGATTTCCAATATCCCTGCCTTCATGGAATTGACTTCTGATCTCATTGGTGATCCCAAATGGCAATAGGGCCCGGAAATTCTCCAATTCAATCAACAATGTCCCCCCTCTGGGGCTTTGGGATACTATTTCAATCTTGAGATCATCGGGGAATATTAAACTTTGACCCGTTTCGCCCATTGACATTGATATCCGGTTTTCATCGATGACAGACATAAGATTCTCCGCTTCCCAACACAGAGAGGGATTACCGATCCAGATCACCCGCTCTGGCTTAAAGCGGGGCAGATTTCCAGTCAGAGCATCCAGATCAAGGGCTTGCGGGGAAGCAACAAACAGCAGATCGAGTTTTCTATTAAATGGGGGCAGTTTCCGTCCCAGGTGATCTGATAATAACTTTGTGCTGGGTCCACCGTTGATCAGGATCCGATATCCAGATGGACTTTCGAGATAAATACCACTGCCGGTTCCGACATCTAGCAGATAGAGATGCAAATTTCCATCCGGTGCTGAAAAAACCATCCGCCAGACAAGCAGGATGGAAAGGGACAAACCTGCAGCCGCCAGAGATGGAGTGATAAAACGTTGAAGTTGAAATACAAGAGGGTAAAAAAAGGTGAACAGGATCAGTGTCGAATAAAAAACGATGATCCAGATAATGTCCACATCTCCCAAAACAATCGTTCGGATTGGCAGCCTGCTGAACCATTCTACAGCCCGGATGGTATATAACACAAAAGGATAAACCAGCGGGGCCGCCAACTTCCCGAGTGGAAACCAGATCAAGGCCAGGATCAAAGCCAATCCACCCAGTACCATGATTGGAGGCTGGACTGGCAGGATGGCCGGATTTGCCAGAAAAGTGCTGATTGAAAAAGCATGGAAATGGTAAATCATTACCGGCATTGTTGTCAGCTGAGCTGCAAAGGTGAACAGGACAAATTCGCTGACGGGTTGAGTGATCTTTTGCGCGAGTTCCAGAGGAAAATAGCGGGATGTTAAACGCAAGAACCAGTCAGACAGGGGATCGGCGTATAAAACCAGTCCCAATGTGGCGGAAAGGGAAAGCTGGAAGGAAATATCCCAGGGCAGATGGGGATTGACCAACATCATCACCAAGCTGGCCAGGGCAGCTGCGTTCAATCCATGCTGCCGTCGGCCAATTTGCTGGGCGAAGATAGCCAGACCTCCCATTACCGCAGCCCTGACAACCGCAGCATCCGCTCCCACCAGGATGGTATAAAGGCTGATGCCAAATAAAGCCGCAGCAGCACCCTTTTGTGGGTTCATGATCCGGCTGAAAAATCGCGAAAAGAACCCTGCTACAATCGTGATATTAAAACCTGATATGGCAATAATATGGGTGGTCCCGGTCTCGCGAAAAGCCTTCTGGACCTGTTCTGAAATTCCGCTTTCAACTCCCAGCAGTATTCCTGCCAGCAGGGATGCCTCAGGATCCGGCCAGAGCTGATAAATCAAGTCCAGGGCTCTGGACTTGATACTGTAAATAGCCTGCAGGACTACCGATCCCTGTCCTGATTCCACTACCCGGACGTCTGCCTGAGAAATATAGACGTAGATCCTCTTCCTTTTTAGATAATCAAGATAATTGAAATCCTCATCTTCAGGAGGTACCTTTAGAAAACCTGTGACAAGGATACGATCCCCAAATTCAACCTGGGTTTCTACCGCAGCCTTAGCCAATAACATGCCATTCAGCGGTAAGGGAGGTTCTCCTTTTTTGCCCTGAATGCTCTCAGCCTTGATCCGGAGATTAACAATCTGATCCCTTTGATCAGGAAATCCAACCACTACACCCGTTATACCCACAGGAACCGAACGACCGGTGAAGTTTGAGATATAAGCCGGGTCATCAAAATCAGGTAGGGATATCCGATAACGAACAGCTCCAATGAAAAAGGCCAATACCAACCCGAGAATCAGCCCTCTCATTGATGAAGGCATAGATTCCGGGTTTCTTTTTCCAGACAACCAGAGTAAAAAACCCACTACCAGGCTGAAACATAATCCAAAAACACTCCAGGTTAAAAGTATCCCAGGATAGGCTGTCAGCCAGTAGTATGCCGATAGTAAATACAATCGTAGCCCAAATGATTGGCATGGTATTTCCCCCTTGCTGTTTTCCATTATACAAGAAAGACAAATCCCTCCAAAGAGGGATTTGTCTTTAATTTGTATCGATTAGAATCGCTGGGCTGTTTTAAATAGAAAAACCCCCTCGAGTATATCTATTAATAGCTTATTCGATATTTACCAGGATGAAATTATCCCTCAGACTTCGTTTCTCTTCATTGGCCTCATTGGCTCGGTACATGAGCTGCTGAGCCAGGATCGCGGTGCCAAAAACAAACAGGCCTCTTGGTGAGGGGCTTTCTTCCTGCAGAATAACCTCATCTGGGATCTTAAGCCGTTTGCACAAATTCTGAATATCCAATTCCGAAAAACTGCCCTCCCCCATATCACGGATGAATCGGTTGCGGATATGCCAGATCAATACCAGGTCATGGTACTCAGTCCTGCTGATCAATCCCAGTCCATAGGCTGCTTTGATGCGGGCTTCAAAACTTCCTAGCGGATTTTCCTCCCCCAGGAGCATTTTTGAGATCTTTTCATCGTCAATAATAAAACATTCCAGCAAGCGGGCCAGGTGAGTGTTGAGGTAGGTTGTTCCCAGGATGGCAACAGCCCGGTCACTCTTCTTCTGGAATTCATCTACCAACCGCTTCCATTCCCGTGTTGACGCTGATTTTTGCTCTGTCATTCCCATTTCCTTAAAATCAATTTCGTGGATTCAGGTCTATTAATTATACATGACAACTCAAACAGGTCGAGTTGTTAATCCTGAAAGTTAGTACCCTCTGCTTGCTTCTTTGAATATCCAGTCAAACTCTCCCAAATAAATACTGGCGAGCTCTTCATTATGAATGATCAGGACATTTTCATCATTGCGGATCTCCGCGCTGCGAGTCAGGTTATATGAGCCAGTGATAACTATGCTGTGATCGATAATAATAACTTTATGATGCAGTTTTTCAGGATGAACATCCAAATACACATCCAGTCCATAATCAAGAAGGCGCTGATATTCACCCCCCAAACCAGCTCTATCCTGGTAGGCATCAAACACACCCCGGACCTGAATACCCTGGGTGTCCTGATAAAGCACCGCATCGGCTATACCATCAGAAGTAAAAGAATAATACAGGAAATCAATTGATTCTTCCGCCTCGAGGATCAACTCCATGATCCGTGCGGCAGGAGAATCATCCGGAGAAAAATAAGTCTCGATCCGGATTCCATCAATAACCAGGTCAGGGTAGGGCGTGTTTTCAAGGCTGTTTTCACCAAAATAACCTTCCAGGAACATCTCATCAAATTCCACGGAATAATTCTCAGCCAGCCGGGATGAGCGGACCCGAATCAGGTTATTAAGGTGGCGGTAGGCACCATTGACAGTCAGATTCATGGATCCTGTCCAAACCTCAGCACCATCGATTACCAGAAATTTATTGTGCATCAAACTATCTGTTTGGTCAAAGACAATCGGGATGCCCGCCTCGATCAATTCCTGAACCTCCCGCCGGTCCCGGGAATCTTCTTCCATCACCAAACGAACCAACACCCCGCGCTCGTGAGCCCGGAGCAAGGCATTCCGGACAGACCAGAGATTCAGGTCATATAAAGCAGCATCGATCCCCGATCTGGCTTGATCCAGAGCTTCAACCAGGAACTGGTCAGGCCCTCCCCGGAAATCGTCATTGGAAGGTGCCGTAAAATAAACACTGAATATTTGATCAGGCGAGATATTAGCAGAAGGTGTAGTACTGGGTAATGGGTCCAGCCAGCTGGGTTCGTCTGGTTTGCAGGCTGCAAGAAGAAACACAATAATGATCAGCAGAAGCCGATTAGATAATCCAATTTTTTTGGTTTTTTGGTCTGGCATTTCTCCCCCTCAGGATACTTTCAAACAGCGGATCAGAACAGATCTACGGTGGGAACGAGCTCTGTGTTCAAAAACATACACCCCCTGCCAGGTTCCCAGTGATAGATCCCCATCATCAACAGGAATGCTCAAGCTGGTTGCAGTGAGAATGGACCTCATATGTGATGGAGAATCATCCCTGCCTTCCAACGTGTGGTGATGCCAGGGTTCTCCTTCCGGAGCTATTTGTTCCATAAACGCCTCCATATCCTGCCTGGCGGATGGATCATAACTCTCATTAATTACTAATGACGCACTGGTATGGGTGATGAACAGGTGACAGATCCCCTCCCTGATTCCCCAGGAGTGAATTACAGGTGTGATCTGGTGGGTGACCGGATAAAGACCTTTGCCATGAGTCTCTACCAGGATCGTATCTTTGAACCATTCCATACTGACCTCTCCTGCCTCCATTGTACTGGATAAAAAAAGGTCTGAGAAATAAAAAGAGCAGCGATCTCTCGCTGCCCTTTCGACTGTCAAAAGTGGAGTAACTAGAATACGCTGTCGGAATCCTCATCCTCTGTGAAAGTATCTTCACTGTCTTCCGGTTCTGTGCTGAAAGAGGTTACGCTTTCGCCCAGGGGTAGAACATCCTGTGCTTGAGGTCCCTTATCACTTTCAACGACATCAAATTCAACCCGCTGACCTTCGTCAAGCGTTTTGAATCCGGATCCATTTATTGCGCTGTAGTGGACAAAGACATCGCCTTCGCCGTTGTCGCGCTCAATGAAACCATAGCCTTTTCCTGCGTTAAACCATTTTACAGTTCCGGTCTCACGCTCTGCCATAAAAAATCTCCTTCGAACTAAATGGTATCAACCAGCAGGGCGTTCCCCCTCGCTCTAAACAATATAATTGCTCAAGAAACGTACGTTCTGCCATAGAAATCGGGAAAACCCAATTCCACTGAATAAATATAGCATGAACTTAAATTATCGTCAACGAAATTAAATCTCGCAAAGACCAATAAAACAATATCTCTAAGGGTGAACAATCCCAGAATTTTCCCTCTGATAATCTGTTTTTTCCTACAGCCAACCATTCTAAGCAAGTCATTTCATCAAGAAAAGACCACCTCCTCATAAACACCGCTATAATATGGGTGGGTAAAATAACATGACAATCGCATCTTTAATCTTATTGATATTTGCTGTATTGATCTTCGCCGCAGGCGCTTCATTTGCAGTCCTCTCCTTAATAGAAAAGGAGAAAAAGGCTGCCCTCCGGGTTTCAATTATCACAATCCCCCTAACCGTGGTATTTTTGATGGCCCTCGTTTTTCCTGAAAACATCAAAAACTATATCAGTGGGATCTCAATCAGCATCCTTGTTTTTCTAGTGATACTCTTCTTCCTCCCAACCAGGTCAGAACAGGTGGAATCCAATCAGCCCCTGGAACAGATAGATGAACGCGAGATTATCTTCGCCAGGGCAAGGTTGGAACCCGGTTCAGCCCGATATAAAGAGTATTATGGGAAATTTCCCGATCAGAAAAAACCCGACGATGACTCCAGAAAACAACCTGGACTGCTTTCACCTGATGCCAGATATATGGACCGCTTTCACAGGGCTTCAGCAGAAGGAAGTTTTTATTTAACAGCATCCCTGCGCGAAGCAGTAAATGGTCCTATCGCAGCAGAACCTATCCAGTCCACACCAGAAGAATTGACCAAAACGGTGAAAAAACTGGCCAATTATTATGGCGCCCTGGATTGCGGGATAACCGTCTTAAAACCTGCTCATATCTACTCTCATATTGGGCGCGGGACCGGAAAGTACGGGGATAAGATCACACTCAATCATGCCTATGCAATCGCCTTCACAGTTGAAATGGACTTTGAAATGACCGGGGCTGGACCATATGCACCTGTAGTGATGGAATCTGCCCGCCAATATGTGGAATCGGCCCGGGTATCGATCCAATTAGCCGCCGCTATCCGGGATATGGGATATCCTGCCCGGGCCCATATTGACGGCAACTACCGGGTGATTGCCCCTCTGGTTGCCAGGGACGCGGGCTTGGGAGAGATCGGCCGGATGGGATTATTGATGACCCCCCGCCAAGGTCCCCGGGTGCGGGTTGGCGTTGTCACCACGGAGATGCCCCTGATTGCCGCCAAATATCAAGGAGAACCAAGCGTCCTTGATTTTTGCCGGATCTGTAAAAAATGCGCCCGCAACTGCCCCAGCCAATCCATCCCCCATGGTGAGCGTGAGATCAGCAATGGTGTTCTGCGCTGGAAGATCAATCCCGAAACCTGCTACCACTACTGGACGATCGTCGGCACTGACTGCGGCCGCTGCCTGGCTGTCTGCCCATATTCCCACCCTGATAATTTACTCCATAATCTGGTCCGCTGGGGAATTCAAAAATCAGGCAACTTCCGAAGGGCAGCTTTATACCTGGATGATTTCTTCTACGGGAAAAAACCAGGTTCGCGATTTATGTCCTTTTTACCCTGATCCGTTGATCATCCATAATAAAAAGTTTTACCCCATCAACCCATTGTCGAAGTAAAATAAAGGAAAGTAAAATTCAATCTAACACAGGTAAAGGAATCTTAATAATTTAAGAGAGGTGTACATGGATCCCGTAATTTTATCTCGATGGCAGTTTGCAATGACTACCATATTCCATTTCTTCTTCGTCCCGGTTACGTTGGGATTGTCACTTTTCCTGGCGATCCTGGAAACAAAATACGTTACCAGTGGAGAAGAGATCTATAAAAAAATGACCAAGTTCTGGGGAAAGATCTTCCTGATCAACTTCGCCATCGGCGTTGTCACCGGAATTGTTCAGGAATTCCATTTTGGACTCAACTGGTCTGAATATGCCCGTTTTATGGGGGATGTATTTGGTGCCCCCTTGGCCATTGAAGGGTTAATGGCTTTTTTCCTGGAATCCACCTTCATCGGTGTCTGGATCTTCGGATGGGATAAACTTTCAAAAAAGGCTCATGCTGCTGTAGCATGGTTGGTGGCGATCGGCGGCAACTTGTCCGCCCTTTGGATACTGGTCGCCAACTCCTTTATGCAAAACCCGGTTGGATATGCCATCCGCAACGGCCGCGCAGAAATGACTGATTTCTGGGCTTTACTTGGCAACGGCAATGTCTGGCATCAGTTCCCCCATGTGATCACAGCTGGCATCACTATCGCTGGCTTCTTGATCATGGCTTTCAGCGCCTGGCACCTTCTACAAGCCAAGACCGAGAATAAAGAATTCTTCAAGCTATCATTCAAACGGGCAGCCACCTACGCTCTGATCGGCGCAGTCCTGGTTGGTGTGATCGGTCATGCCCAGGGACAATATCTGGCAAAAAGGCAGCCTTTAAAAGTAGCCGCCATGGAAGGCCACTGGGAAACAGAACAACCTGCTTCCTTTTCAGTGATAGGTATTGTTAACCAGGAAAAAATGGAGAACACCTGGGAAATCAAAGTGCCTAAATTCCTTTCCCTGATGTTATTCAACGACTTGACTTCGGAATTCAAAGGGCTCAAGGAACTGCAAGCAGAAGAGGTGGCCAAATACGGTCCAGGTAACTATATCCCGCCTGTGGTGATCAGCTATTGGTCATCCAGGACCATGATCGGCATCGGTCTATTAATGGTCCTGTTAGCCAGCCTGGCGGTTTGGTGGTCCCAGAAAGATAAACTCGATAATGTAAAGTGGTTCCTTAAGATCCTCATCCCTGCAGGACTCCTGCCCACGATAGCCAGCACTGCCGGTTGGCTGATAGCTGAAACAGGCCGCTGGCCCTGGATCGTACATGGGCTGCAGAAAATCGAAGATGCAGTATCCCCTACCATCACTCCGGGAAATATCATCTTTTCCCTGATCAGTTTCCTGGTTCTTTACACAACCCTGGGAATTGTTGGTATTTCTTTGATGCTTAAATTTGGCAAGAGTGATCCCGCAGCCGCGGAAGGAAAAGGAGAATAATCATGGATCTCAATATACTCTGGTTCATTCTATTGACTGTGCTGTTCAGCGGATTTTTCTTCCTGGAAGGATTTGACTATGGCGTCGGCATCCTGCTGCCTTTTGTGGCAAAAACAGATAATGAACGCCGGGCTGTCATCAACACCATCGGTCCGGTTTGGGATGGAAATGAAGTCTGGATGATCACAGCTGGCGGGGCCATGTTCGCGGCCTTCCCGCATATGTACGCCACACTTTTCAGCGGTTTTTATGTGGCGCTGGTATTTATGCTGTTCGGTTTGATCATCCGAGGAGTAGCCTTTGAGTTTCGGAGCAAACGGGAGGATCCCAGATGGCGGTCCCTCTGGGATTGGGCGATTTATTACGGCAGCCTTTTACCAGCCTTACTCTGGGGTGTGGCCATAGCCAACCTGATGCGCGGTGTGGCAATCGAAGGGGATTTGAACTATTACGGCGGATTGGTTCCCCTATTGAATCCTTACTCCATGTTTGGCGGAGTGGTTTTCCTGGGTCTTTTCACCATTCACGGTGCCAGCTTTCTGGGCATTAAATTGGAAGGCGACTTAAAAGATCGAGTCAAGGCCTTAGCGAGCAAAATCTGGATCGTTGTTGTAGTCCTGGCTGTGTTATTCCTGGTCTGGACCTACTTTGCTACCGATATCCTAAATAATCCCGGATATGACGGTTTGATCCCGGCTATCCTGGCCGCAGTGGCCCTGCTGGCCTACGGCTGGTTCCAGCGCCAGGGCAAAGAGGGATGGACCTTCATATTCGGAGGTCTGGTGATCATCTTTGCTACGGTGATGGTCTTTTCCGGCCTCTTCCCCCGTCTGATGATCTCCACCCTGGATCCGGCTTACAGCCTGACAATCTACAACGCCTCCTCCAGTCCCTATACACTGAAGGTAATAACCATCGTGGCGGCAATATTTTTGCCGATTGTACTGGCCTACCAGGGATGGACCTACTGGATCTTCCGCAAACGCCTGAGTCCGGACAGTCCGGACCTGCATTACTAAACTAAAAAGAGGTTGGCAATCGCCAACCTCTTTTTTAGTTAATATCCAGTCTGCCTATAACCTGGCAATCAGTGCCCCAATATCCCTGGCAACATCATCAATCTGTTGATCACCGTTAACTTCTTCAAGAATCCCACGAGCACGGTAAAACTCGATCAAAGGACTGGTCTGGTCTTGATAGACAGACAATCGCTGGCGGACAGTTTGGGCTTTATCGTCCTCGCGTTGATAGAGCTCTCCCCCGTCTACATCACAGATGCCATCTTTTTGCGGCGGATTGAATTTCAGATGATAGGACTGGCCGCAGGAGCGGCAGATCCGCCTGCCGCTGGCTCGCTCGACAAGGGAGTCGATCGGTACGGCCACAGAGATCACAGTTGAAAGGGCTGCCCCCAATTCATCCAGAATCCCATCCAGTGCTTCCGCCTGGGGTTTGGTCCGAGGAAATCCATCTAACAAAGCGCCAGATTGGCAGTCAGGCCTTTGTAATCTATCGGCTACCATGCCAATGGTGACCTGATCGGGAACCAAATCCCCCCGGTCAATATACATTTTTGCTTCCAGGCCCAGTTTGGTCTGATTTTTAATATTTTCCCTGAACAGGTCGCCGGAAGATATCTGGGGGATGCCAAGCTTTTCAGTCAATCGGGCTGCCTGGGTGCCTTTACCGGACATGGGGGGACCTAACAAGATCAGGTAAGCTGGGTTTTCTGACATTCTTTATACTCCTGCATTGGGGATGGATATGAAAAAAGTATAGCACGTTTCAAGTGAGGTGTTATTCCTTATTAGGGAATGATTTAGGTGAGATTGCTTCGTCCCCTTCGACTACAACTGGGTTTCCGCTCAGGGTGCTCGCAATGACAAGAAGGATGGTCTTCTGTCCCCGGTCTCCGGTCCGAAGCGTCGCTTGCTTGTTAACCCCCGCCTACTAAAGAGGGTTGTGTTACCATAATGAAGAGCTGCTCAGGATAAGCCCATGTTCCCAAATCCAAGACTATTAAACCTGGCAAAAAAAAGCCGCCCCTGGTTGATCTTAACTATCAGCCTGGGGGTTTTTTCCGGCCTGCTGACCATTTTCCAGGCCCGGGCTGTCAGTCAGATCGTGAGCCGGGTTTTCCTGGATTCAGAAAGCCTGGTCGATGTGAAGGGGCTGCTTCAGCTTACTCTGGTTCTATTCACCCTGCGGGCAGTGCTGGCCTGGGGCAGCAGCCTCAGCGGCAAAACTATTGCCGTTCAGGTTAAGAGCCGGGTCCGAAAACTGCTTTTGAATAAACTGGAAGAATTAGGCCCAGCCTATTTACAGGGAGAACAAAGTGGGGAAGTCAGCAACACAGTGGTTGAGGGGGTTGAAGCGCTGGATGCCTATTTCAGCCAGTATCTGCCCCAGCTGGTCTTATCTGCCCTTGTTCCGCTTACTATTCTGATCTTTGTCTTCCCCATGGACCTGCTCTCAGGATTTGTGATGCTGCTGACTGCACCGCTGATCCCTTATTTTATGTCCCTGATCGGCAGCCGGGCTAAAGCTATCACTGACCAACAATACAACACACTCAGCCGGCTTGCTGCGAGTTTTTTAGACAACCTGAACGGATTAACAACTTTAAACTCTTTAACCAGGCCAAAGCCCAAACTGAGAAGATCCGCCAAACCAGTGACCAGTATCGAAAAACAACCATGAAAGTTCTCCAGGTGACCTTTTTATCCGCCCTGGTCCTGGAGCTGCTGGCCACGCTCAGCACCGCAGTGGTGGCAGTGCAAATCGGACTGCGTCTATTATATTTTCAGGTCTCGCTGGAACAGGCTCTATTTTTATTGATCATTGCGCCTGAATTTTATATCCCCTTGCGGCTTTTAGGACTGCGTTTTCATGCCGGGATGGAAGGACAGAGCGCCGCAGAGCGCATCTTCCAGATCCTGGAAAGTGAACCCCTCTCAAAACAGACTGATAATCAAGATCTACAAAAGACATCTTTTGACGAAGTGCAAGAATTAACCTTCAAGGATGTCAGTTTCAGCTACCCTGGAGGCCGGGGAATTGCCATTAATGGGGTCTCATTCCAGATCAAGCGTGGTGAGCAGATTGCCCTGGTGGGCGCCAGCGGAGCTGGAAAAAGCACCCTGGCCAGCCTGCTGATGGGATTCTTTCCCCCCGGCGCAGGTGAGATTTTCATCAATGACATCAAATTGGACAACCTGGATCTGGAGGTATGGCGGGAGAGGATCGCCTGGGTGCCCCAGAAACCGTCGCTGTTCCAGGGCACGATCGCTGCCAACATCCGCCTGGCCCGACCGGACGCGAGCGACAGCGCTGTGGCCGCAGCGGCTTCCGCTGCCCACCTGGCCGATTTTATCGAGAGTCTGCCGGAGGGCTACCAGACCCAAATCGGCGAAGGTGGGGCCCGCCTTTCCGGCGGGCAGGCCCAGCGCCTCGCCCTGGCACGGGCTTTCCTGAAGGATGCGCCGCTCTTGATCCTGGACGAACCCACTTCGCAGCTTGACCCGGTCACTGAATCCCAGCTGGCGGATGCCACCCGGGCCCTGATGGCGGGGCGGACCGTGATCACTATCGCCCACCGCCTGAACACTGTATTCCAGGCGGACAGGATCCTGGTGCTTCAAGCGGGAGAGATCATCGAATCTGGCACTCACAAAGAATTATTGGCCAAAGGTGAATCTTACCGTGAACTGGTGCAGGCCTATACTGGCTTCCAGAATATCCATAATCTTGGGAATGCTGGCGATCAATGGATTAGACAGCGGATATGCTCCCCCGTCCTCAGTCTCCGGTCCTCCGATCGTAAATCAACCACCAGCTCTTCCAGAAAAAGAAAGCGCAGTATTCCTGCGTTTATTATCTTTCTTCAAACCCCATATCCGGGAAGTACTTGCCTCTGTTATGCTCGGAACCCTCACTATCGGGTCCAGTGTTGCTTTGATGGGCGCTTCTGCCTGGATCATTGCCATGGCAGCCTTACATCCCAATGTGGCTGTACTTCAGGTTGCCATTGTCGGCGTGCGTTTCTTTGGCATCTCCCGGGGAGTAAGCCGTTATTTTGAACGGCTGGTTTCCCATAACCTGACATTTAAGATCCTGGGCCGGCTGCGGGTCTGGTTTTATGAGTCCCTTGTACCTTTGGCGCCAGCCAGGATCATGGCATTTCGTTCCGGTGATCTGCTGAGCCGGATCATCTCGGATATCAAAACCCTGGAAGATTTTTATATCCGCTCTATTGCGCCGCCTTTTGTGGCCTGTTTGATCGGTCTGGGAACGGGGGCATTTTTATACTCATATCAGCCAATTCTGGGCCTGGTTCTGGGAGGGCTGTTCCTGGTCAGCGGGTTGATCATTCCCATCCTGGTCCGCTGGCTGGCACAGGAACCCGGGCGGATCCTGATCCAGGAAAGAAGCAGGCTCTCCGAAAATTTACTGGACTTTATAGGCGGCCTGCCTGATCTGCTGATCTTTGGCCAAACAGCAGAAAAGCGAAACCAGATCCAGGACCTGGACCGGAGCTACCTTAACTATCAGCTGCGCTTAGCCCGCATCAGCGGACTGAATGCAGGTTTGTTGATCTTCTTCAGCAATCTGGGCCTGTGGTTGGTATTGGTTCTGGCGATCCCGCTGGTCCGATCCGGGGAAATCCCCGGCGTAGTACTGGCTGCCCTGGCATTGATTACCTTAAGCGCTTTTGAAGCAGTTCAACCCCTACCCCAGGCAATGGAAACGCTCTCCAGTTCCCTGGTTTCCGGGGCTCGACTATCTTGAGGTACTGGATGCCGAGCCGGCTGTTGTTGATCCGGAAATCCCTTCCCTTTTTCCCGCTGATAGTTCCATCCATGCTCAAGGACCTGACTTTCAGGTATCCCGCCTCAAACTCGATTGTGCTGGATAAGATCAATTTTGAGCTCCAGGAAGGAAAAACCTTCGCAATTGTAGGCCCCAGCGGGAGCGGTAAAACCACCCTGGGCAATTTGCTGCTCCGTTTCTGGGGAGATTATCAAGGGGAAATTTCCCTCGGCACTGGTCAGATTGCCCTGGAGTCCCTCACCCAGGATGAGATCCGCCAGCATTTCAGCGTCATCTCCCAGGCAGGATATTTATTCCAGGATACGATCCAAAATAATATCGCCCTGGGAAAGCCCGGTGCCAGCCGGGATCAGATTGTCCAGGCCGGTAAAACAGCCCGGATCCATGAGCTGATTAACAGCCTGCCGGAAGGATATAACACCTCCATCGGGGAACAGGGCCGGGATTTCAGCGCCGGCGAAGCCCAAAGGATTAACATCGCCCGGGCAGTCTTAAAAGATGCGCCGCTATTTTTGCTGGATGAACCCACTGCCAACCTGGACCCCGTGACAGAAAAAGCCATTTTGGAAACCTTGTTTTATATCCTGGAAAACAAGACTGCCATTTTGATCACTCACCGCCTGGTCGGGCTGGAAAACGTGGATCAGATCCTGGTCCTGGCTGGTGGAAAGATCATCGAGCGGGGATCTGAAAAAGAACTCCTGGCACTGGATGGTTTTTACCGCCGGATGTGGGCAGCCCAAAACCGGATCCTGTCTTATTGATCCCTTCCTGATCGAAATAACTTTCAATCCTGTCAATCCTGAAATTTTATACAACTTTCCTGTAAAATTGACGTATAGTAACATCCTGTCGCTTGATAACAGGATGCCAATCAGTCCCTACCCCGGAATTGATAATCCCTGAGGAGGTTCCTTTTATGAGCATTTTACCGATATCCCTGGTTCTCCTGGTAATCCTGCTATTCGCTGCCCTGCTTCTACTGGCGATCAGAGCTTCCCAAAGGCAGATAGCCGAGAAAACCCACCAGGCACTGACCCTTGGCTATGATGAAGTGACTTCCCGCCCCTCTCAATTGATCAGTCGAGTTGAATCCCTTTACAAAAGAAGGGAGAATCAGGGTATTCATATTGACCAGGTCTATTCAAAACGGGATTGGGACCAGGAATTTTTCATTTTTGATGCCCAGGATTCTTCCGAAGACGACAACGAAATGGGGTCTGAGATATTTGGTGTGATCACCGACCAGCTGTCACTGCCGCAGTTCTCTTTGACTACCTTACCCGGATTTAACAGTGACACACTGATCGGGGGGTTGATGGAAAAGCTGCTGGATAAAGTGCTTGATGTGGCAGGGAAATATCAAGGTTTGAGCCGGATCGAATTCCCCGAGCGGCCCGAAATCAATGACCAGATCATCGTCTTTGGAAAAGACCAGGGGGCTGTCCGGGAGCTGATAGGCAGGATACCCATCAGCTCGCTTATCACTGGTAAATCACCACTCCATATCGCCGGGTTGGACGATTTCTTAACGGTTGATTTTAGCCAGATGGGGTCTTTTCAAGACCCGGAGAACGATCTGATCGCCCAGCACCAGGAGTTTATCCGGATCCTGGGCTACTTCAAAAAATAACACCCTGAACCATGGTTTGAACCACACAGGCAGACACAGGTTATGAAGAAGAAAAGGAGAAAAAAATGATCAAAAAGAAAAGAACTACTTATCTCATCCTCGCCATCCTGGCCTTAACGCTGGCCGCGCTGGCCTGCAGTGGAGGATACAGCACGACCTCTAAGATCAGCGGCAATTCCGGAGAAGTCCGGATCAAGACCAATGAAGCAGACGGCACGGATTCCACCAGCGTTGAACTGAATGAGGACTGGATGCGGGAACGTGTCGGGGTGACTGCCACCTTAACCGTCGAAGCCGGCAGCTGCCAGGCTGACCTGGTTGGAGAGAACGGTACAGTCCTGTCCCTGAATGCCTCCGCGGGGAATCCCGCTCAGGCCTCAGGAGATCTGGTGACAGATAGTTTTGGAGAAGTGGAATTTGAGACCAACTGCCAGGGGGTCCAGAACCTGGAATTGCTGATCACATTCACCCTTAAATAATGTTTTTTTTGATCCACCTGCCCTGCAGCGCTGAAACCTGCAGGGTTATTTTTTTAATAACAATGCCTAACCGGTGGTTATTTGGCAGGTTTTGGATCTGATCCGGGTCAAAATCAGCTTTCGAAAGCATCTTCGATGGACTAATTTCTGCATCCACATTTAATGGAAATCTTATAATAAGGCCTTGCCTGTAATGTTACAATGGTAATGTTAGGCTAAGTTCAAGCCAAAAGGAGAAAGCATGTCTGAAAAGAAAGGGTTATTTGGATTATTTGGAAAAAAAGAGGAAGAAGTGAAGAAGGACGTTGCCAGAAAGGCAGATGTAGCCGGAACTTCCACCAAGGCAGATATCGATAAAGCCAAAGCCGATATGCTCAAAAAGCAGAAAGAGCTGATGAAAGAGGCCAAGGAAGTAAAGAAATATACTGTCGTTGCTGGTGACACCTTAAGCGGCATTGCCCAGAAACAATATGGTGATATTGGCAAATACATGAAAATCTACGAAGCCAATAAAGCCCTTATCGGCGACAACCCGGACCTGATCAAAGTCGGCATGGAATTGATCATTCCCAAACTCTAACTATCAAAATAAACCCTTCCTGTTCCAGGGAAGGGTTTTTCATGTCAAAAATTAAGTTGCACCGTTTATAAGTTTTGAAAAAGGAGTCAAAAATGGCAAAATTAGAACTCGTAGAAGGCATTGGCCCAAAATATGCCAAGGACCTTCGCAAAATTGGCGTAAAAAGCACCGGTGACCTGCTGAAAAAAGGCGGCACCGCTAAAGGCCGCGAGCAGCTAGCCAAAGATTCCGGGATCGGTAAAAAACTGATCCTGGAATGGGTCAACCATGTCGATCTGTTCCGCATTAAAGGTGTGGGCGAGGAATATGCCGACCTGCTGGAAGAAGCTGGCGTAGACACTGTTGTTGAGCTGGCTCAGCGCAACGCAGAAAACCTGTATACCGCGATCCTGGAAACCAATACCAAGAAGAAATTGGTCCGCCAGACCCCATCCCAGAAGATGGTCAGTGGTTGGGTGAAGCAAGCTAAAAAACTGCCCCGGAAGGTTGAGTACTAGACCCTAAAACTTCCGAAGTCCACCAGGGATTGAGTCCTTTGAAATAGTAAACTTCCGAAGTCTTGAAGACTTCGGAAGTTAAACAACAAAAAAACCCCGCAATAGCGGGGTTTTTTTTATAAACAATCGGGTTGTTATTGACTCAAGCTGCTCATCAGGGTCTTTAAAAGCACATCGCCGACCAGTTTGCTGGACTGGGCCCGGTGAGGGGTTTCGCCCATCTTGCTGGAAGAGATCACTGCGTCCAGCGCGGCTTCCAGGTTGCTGTCGCCCTCACCTTTGGACTGCATAAAGGCTGCGCCCGCGCTGAGGATATCACCCAGATCCAGGCCGTCATCGCCGCCCAGGGATCCCATCACGGAATCCAGCAGGCCGCCAGCGCCCTGGGAAACTTTCGCTTCCCCGCCGCCCAGCATGGTCTGCAGGAGAGGCAAAATGCTATTGATATCCAGGTCCTTGCCCTGGAAGGTTTCCGCTGCCTGGGCCAGGCCTTTGGCGTACACCGCTGCCGAGCCGCTCGGTTTTTCAGTCAGCAGTTTGCTGGCCGTGGCCAAACCGCTGGCCAGGTCATTATTGGGTGCTTCTTTGACGGCGCCGGTGATCGACTGGAAAATGTCCACCATATGGTCGCCGTGGTCCTGGTTGTATTCATCGGCTTGATTGAGGGAAGCCTGGTTTTCCACCAGGGTTTCCGCGACAGCCGAAAAGATCTTCACGAGATCTACATTACTGCTCATTTTTTCTCCTTGATACTACGAATAAGGGATGGTAGTTCTATTTCTTGGGCGGGATCTTCAGGGTCTGGCCCACTTTAATATCATCAGCACTGGAAAGAACGTCTTTGTTGGCTTCATAGATATCGTTGAATTTTGCGGCATCGCCGTAGACCTTCTCAGCGATCTTGGACAGGGTGTCCCCGGCTTTTACGGTATAGGATTCAATTATGCCTGATTTTTTGGGATCGAAGCTGAAACCTTTCTTTTCTTCGGAATCATGGGGTTTGGCTGCTTTTTCCATCATTTTCTCCTTAGGTGTTGGGTTTTCTGGGGTCGATTATAACAAGCGGGCTGAGGGTGGTCAATTGAATTGGATTAGAAAGCTGTTAAAAAGGGAACATCCGGAGTTATCAAAACCTCCGGATGCCCTGACACCTGCCCCCCTCGTTGATTAGTCTTCTACAAAACTAATCTAAAAGCGAACATATATAAATTAATTAATCATGAGAATATTCTTATTATCAAACTTGCCTGTCAATATTTCTATATCCATCAAAGTTAACAATATTATTCCAATTGAGGTAAAGGAAAAATAATAAATAACACTTTGCAACCCAATCACTAATAGAGCTAACGGGATTGTAATAATCCATGCCAAATCCAATAAATCCGGTCTTCCAATAAATAGTGATCTAACAATTTGGTTTAGAAAGTCAAAAGGAATAATACTGGAAACAATACTACAGATTACTGATGCGATTGCTACTTTCGAAAACCATTTACTATAATTGATTAATTTTTCTGGGTGATAATGAAAATTCATATTCTTCTTGTCTTGAGAAATACTTACTCCCTGATATTTTCCAATGTTTTCTACAATTTTAACAAGAACCTCTAAAGCCAAAGATATCCTTAAGAATCAACCAAACAGAGATCCCAATCATTAGAGATTTCAACTTCTCCAAACACTACAGTAGCAATATAGAGTATCGGTCTTTTCTGAGTGATAATAATCAACTCATATGGAATCGTTGCTATATAAAATACTTCACTAATAAACCCAAGAATAAACAAAGTAATAACAAACCAGGAGAGTTTATTTGCGTGCTTTGCTATTTTCATTAATTTATTAGAGTTTCTGAAGATTCCATTTTCATTCATCTCATTTTCCAATATCAGGCATCCAAATAATAGGGATTCTAATCAAATTTATTAATTAAGGCCTATGTTCATGACTAATCCTGTTTATGAAATTCATGAATTAGAAAACCTGATCTTTTACTATTAGAAACTAACTTGATATAAATAGTGTTGAGAGTATTTGGGATAATTTTATAATCAGGGTCTACAGGAATAGCACGGAAACTGCCGGATTCTATCCTAATTTTGTCAAAAATATCCGTTCCCGTTTGGAATTTTGGATAAATTTCTTCATATTCCTTCATTTGATGTGAGTTTTCAATATTTGATCCAATATTAATACCCTCAATTGTAAGAGTTTCATTCCCCTTATTAATTACAACAATATCGTCAATTTTCTGACCATCAGGAACATCAGAATACATAATGATAGCCTGTGCATCAGGTTTATAACTAGGACCCTGCAATATGTTAGTAGTATCCCTAACTAACACAAGGACCCTACTAATTAACTTAAATAATAACATTCCTGGTGTGCTGGCACCTCCCCCTCCTCCTGTATATCCGGAGTAACTATTTTCAACCTTTTCGATACCATATCCAGCTCCTGGACCTCCTTTCAGATATACAACATCACTTACTTCAAACTCCCTGTCTACCAATAATTCTTTGAGTCTTTCATCCTCATCACATAACTTCTTGATTTTTTGATCCACAACATCAAGGGAGGCCGTTTGATGTTTGGGAATTTCATCGTACCCAGCAACCACCCTCACAGTCTCATACTGCGGCATCTCCCGGGTGACGATCTTGGTACCAACCTGGACCTGCCGGTCTTCAAATACGGGGATGGTCTCAGTAATGGTTTTGTACCCGGCCAGGACCTGTTTTTGTTCGAACCTGGGCACATTTTCTGTAACAGCCTTATATCCTGAGATAACCTTGACTTCTTTATATATAGGGACCTCAACAGAAATGGTTTTGGTGGATTTATAGGGTACCTGTTTGGTAATCGGCACTCGTTTCCAGCGAACTTGATTTTTATAACCGACCACAAATCGTTTTCCGCCGATATATCTATAAATCCGGCACCCGCTGGGTGGTTTTTTTCCAGACCAGTTCTTTGACCGTTTTATAACGTGTGACCGGAATCTCTTTCTTCACCAGCCTGGTACCGGCCTTTACCTTCTTGGTGGTATAGATCGGGACCTGTTTTGTAACAGATTCAACACCTACCTGCACTCGCCGGGTTTCATATCGGGGAACCTTTTTCTTGATCCCCCTTATCCCCACTTTGACCTTTCTGGTCTCGTACACCGGGACTTCTACTTCTACTGTTTTTATCCCTCTGTAAACGGTTTTCTCTTCATAGCGGGGAACCTGGATCACTTCTGGTTCAAGGGGCGGCAATGGACCCGCCACCTATTCCTTTGCGGCGGGGATTGGCCAGCTGTTTCCTCAATGCAGAAAAAACACGCGATTCCTTCAAATCTGCTGCTTGGTTCAAGGTTAGCGCTAAAGCGGATATAACACTGAATAATCCCATCCAGGGAAGGGTGGGATCCATAGCAGCTGTTGAACTGTTTTTCTGGGGAATCATACCGGAGCTGCCCTGAATTCCCCACAAGGAGAGGAACTCCTTCCTGGACAGGACCGATTTCTCCATGTGCAGGATCATAGATGTTAATCCAATCACCATCCGCGGAAATTCCTGTCAGGGTTACAAAATGGCCTGGCTGTTCAGACCCATTGGTTCCCAGGGAGACAACAACAGGTTTGGCTTGTCGTAATACCTCAGCCAGTTTCTCAAAACTCCAATCCTGGAAGAAGTAGCTTCCTTTAAAACCGATTTCCCTGGCTGCAAAAGTCAACTCCTCTATACCTGTACCCCAGTCATACATCAAGCCGCGAGCCGCTAAAAAGCTGCTCAGCTGGTTCAGGGTTGTTTCAGGTATTTTTTCAGCCGGATTAAGCATATAAAGTGCATGGGCCAGGGCTGAAGGACCGCAGTTAACATCACTAAAGTCCCTGGCAGGGGTATTATCCACGATCACCTGCTCAGATGTATGAGGTTCCAGGGCCACAAATGGTGGAGAATCCAATAAAACAGGCAAGGAAATATCAACCGGGGAAAAACTGTCGGAGGGATGGGTCTCCCCCACATTTCCCTCCGACAGAACCACATCCGGGTTGATCCCGGATATCACTGGCGCGGTGATCCAACCCGTCGGCTGCGGAGTGGGCGAAGCGAGAGGATCCACCCCTGCAAAAACGAGATCTGGACCAGCTGCCGCCGCCAATAATAAAAACAAAATACATGGAAAAAGGATCTTTTTGGCCAAGAATAACCCCCTGAAGTTACTGATTTGGCAGATTTGGATCTACAACGGTACTCTCTGTTTACTATCAACCTGGAAGAGTAATGAACCCCTATTTATCCAGGTGTATCGTCAGTGTACAACGGGCAAATTTTGAAGTCAATAGGGCAGGGATTTGGGATTTTTGCTGGGTAACTTTAAACAGGAAACGGTTTCCTTGAAGGAAACCGTTTCCGCTACATGATATTCTTTTATGGGCCTGGATCAGTCGTCAGATTCCTCGTCTTCTTTGTCCTCTTTATTACCCTCGTCTTCCTGATCTTCTTCACCACTTGAGCTGCCACTGGAATCGCTGTCATCATCGCTTGAGCTGTCGCTGCCATCATCCTCAGAGTCATCATTCATATCATCATCAGAGTCATCATTCAGGTCGTCGCCGGAATCGTCATCCATCTCATCATCGGAGTCATCTATCCATGTCATCGTCCGAGTCATCGTTCAGGTCGTCATTGGAATCATCGTCCATGTCGTCATCGGAGTCATCGTCCATGTCGTCGTCGGAATCATCGTTCATATCACCATCCAGATCAGCGCCTTCGCCGTAGATCTCGAGGGCTAAAAGGGAGCCATCTGCCTGGGTCAGGGCTTCAACCTTAACCAGGTCGCCAACTTCCAGGGCGCCTTTGAGCTCGGTCTGGGCATCCACGGCCACACTGATGCCGCTGACAACCCAGGTTCCTTCGCTTTTAACTTCGATCAGGCCCCGGAATTCCACATCCTCTTCCCGGCCTTCACCCAGAAGGGATTCAACCTCATCCAATCTCTCATCTTCGAATTCAGATTCCAATTCCTGGCGGGTACCATCATTAAAGGACAGGGCTAGGCGGGCCTGTTCCCAGCCCCGTTTTAAACCGTACAGGCCGTCACCGGGCAAACTGGAGGCCGAGGCGTTGACCGTAAAGAACCCTGCGATCAGGACTGTCATTACTCCATAGATAGCTAAACGCGGTAAAAATTTCATTTCTGCATTCTCCTTTCCAACCAATAAACTACCAATATTTTTGAACCACTGTCCTGAATAACGGGAGACTTCTTGGATTTTGTTCCGTTTTTGGTAAAAGCCCCAGAGGTTTTCATCCGGTCGACCTCAACCAGCAGGCGGTTCCGACCTTCCCTCATCGATTTCTGATAGTCAGTTTCCGGCAGGGACCAGGCCGATAACGCGGCCTGAAGCAGCGGTTCTAACTTTTCTGAATAGCGGGGGTTTTCTTTCAGGATCTCCTGTAAAGAAACATCAGCTTCCAGCTGGGTCAGGCTTTTTTCCAGTATTAGTTCAAACTCTCTTTTCTTCATATACAATTTTCCTCTACCAGTTTTTGTTCCAGAGACCTGAGGGCCCGATGCTGCAAGGAACGCACAGCCCGGTCACTTTTCTTCAGGAGCTGGATGATCTTTGGCGTTGAAAATCCATTAATAAAGCGGTACACCAATAATTGCCTCTGTGTTTCCGGCAGCAATCTTAAAGCTTTCCTGAAACACTCCGCCCGTTTGATTGTTCTGGACTTGCTGATCAGGACGCAGGCCCTGATCTTCCAATACTTCATCCATGATCTGTACTTCTGCTTTTTTCTCCTCAAGGCGGTAGTGGTCTATTACCATATTCCTGGCGATGGCATAAAGCCAGGCCAAAAAGGGACGGCCTCGATCAACATAAGCGGGTAATTTATTGAGCATGCGTATAAAAACCTCGGCGCTGATGTCTTCAGCAGTCTGTGAATCACTGACCCTGTAATAGATATAGTTGTAGACGGCCCTGTAATGGCTGTCATATAGATCAGCGATCGCTTTTTTATCGCCGCGCTGAGCGCGCCGGATTAATTTCTTTTCTTTGTTTTCATCCATGGATTTCATCCTGATTAACGGGAAAAACTCGGTTTTGTTCCGCTGGGTACTCAAAAAAATGAAACGGTTCCCTGTGGAGGAAACCGTTTCCCTATTATTATATCAGAGATGGATGCGGGGTCCTGGAAGGGATCAGGCATCCTGGTTTAAACTAGACAGCGACCGGCAGGGTAACCGTGAAGGCTCGTACCCTCCCCTTCCCGGCTTTCAACCAGATCGATCCGCCGTGGGCTGTCACCAGCTGGCGGGCAATGGCCAATCCCAAACCGCTGCCGCCGCTGGCCCGGCTGCGGCTTTTATCCCCTTTCCAGAAGCGGTCAAAAATAAATGGCAGGTCCCCGGGTTTTATGCCTTGCCCGGTATCCTGAATAGTGACCAGCAGGGACGATTCATCCCGGGCTGTACTCAGGGTGATCTCTCCCCCCTCCGTTGTGTAGCGCAGGGCGTTATTCACCAGGTTGCCAAATACCTGGTCCAGGCGCTGCCAATCACCCTCTACTTGCAGATCATCCCGGTTTCAGGGTTCTCCAGGACCAGCGTGATCCCGCTTTCCTCTGCCCTGCCGCTGAAGCTGGTCTTTACGTCTTCCAGCAGCTCCCGGATCGACAGGGTCTGAAAGTGATAATCCAGTGTGCCGGATTCGGCCATGGACAGGGTCTGCAGATCCTCCACCAGGCGCTGCAGCAGGCGGGTCTCTTCCAGCATGGATCGGAAATAGTCCGGGGAGGCCTCATAAACGCCGTCCAGGGCGCCTTCCAGGTTGCCCTGCAGAATGTGCAGGGGTGTGCGCAGCTCATGGGCGACATCAGCGGTCAGGTTTTGACGCTGGATCTCAGCGCCCTCCAGTTCATCCGCCATGTGATTAAAGGATTGGGCCAATTTCAGGAACTCGCGGTCGCCTTCTTCTTTGACCCGGACACTGAAATCGCCCTCGGATAAAGCCTCGGCCGCGCTCATCACATCCGCCAGGGGATTCACCCAGCGGCGCATACCCAATGAGCCAATGATCATACCGACGATTGGCACTAAAAAGGGGATGGCGCAGAAGGTCAGCCGCCGGAGTTCCTTGGAGCCTAATAATTCCTGGTTGCCGCCGATCACCAGGCCCAGCACCACACCCACGATCAGGATCGGAAGCCCCATGAATACAAAGACGCCCAAAAAACGGAAGCCCATTTTGCGGCGCTGCTCCAGGTGGGGTTTGGCAAAATGCTCAAATCCCTTTTGCCAGGGAGGTCCATACGCACCCTTTTTCCAATCCTTATACCGCTGATGGGGAGGATGTGCTGACTGGGGCGGTGTTTTTTCATAACACTTCTCCCAGGAATTTATATCCAAAACCATATACTGTCTGAATGTAGATCGGATCGGCTGGATCAGGTTCGATCTTTTTACGAAGATTTTTAATATGGGAGTCCACGCTGCGGTCCACCCCCTCAAAAACCACCCCATGCAGGCGCTCCAGGAGCTGCTCCCGGCTTAAAGGCTGCCCTTCATGTTTGACCAGGGCTTCCAGCACCAGATATTCACTTCTGGTCAGGCGAACGATCTCGCCGCTAAGTTTAACTTCCATTCTCTTAAGATCCAGTTCCAGATCACCCGACCGCAGGATCTCTTCACCCAGCAGATCCCCTTTAGCCCGGCGCAGTAAAGCCCGCACCCTGGCTACTAAAGCCCGGGGCGAGAAGGGCTTGGTGATGTAATCATCGGCGCCCAATTCCAGGCCGATCAGCTGATCGGTTTCCTCAGCCCGGGCCGTGAGCATGATGATCGGCACATCCGATTCCCGCCTCAGTGCCCGGCAGACATCCAGACCGTCCATGCCCGGTAACATCAGGTCCAGAACGATCAGGTCAGGTTTTTCCTGGCGGGCAATGGCCAGCGCCTGGACGCCGTCCCCGCTGGTCAGTACTTTAAAGCCGTTATCAACCAGGTAATCTTTGGCCAGCTGGGTGATTTTGGGTTCGTCATCTACAACCAGGATGATTTCATTCATATCGTATGATCCAGATCTTTATTATTGGTAGGATAACACAGCTTTAGATTCCATTTTTAGAGATCTCTGGCAAAACCAGATACGGGAGAATATCTCCCGTATCTGGTATCAAATGTACAACTGATTTACTCGTCGCCCTCAGGTGGGGTCTCATCTTCAGCTTCTTCCTTGATGGGATAGGCTGCCCAGGGGCCGCAATGGTGCGGGCCAAAGTGGTAGGGGTGGTGCTTGAATCTGTTATGCTTCCAGGCTTTCATTTCATCCCAATCGGGTCCACCTTCGGTTTTCCAGCGCTTGAACATCACCAATCCCACGATCGAAGTGATCAGTTTGATCAGCAGCATCCCGCCGAAAAAGATCACCAGCAAGGGCAGGAAGGATCCACCCATTGGAAAGTAACCTTTCATATGGGGGTAAAAATAGGGCGCTGTGATCTCGCCGCCCTCTACCGCCGCGCCCTGCAGGAATCCAGCCTGGAACGCGGAGCGGGCCATAAAGGTGCCGCCTGCAATCAGCAGGATCACCATAAAGATCTTGAATCCAATACCCCATCCGGGGTTTCTGTAGAAAAACATCATTACCTCCTCTTAGGTACTATTTAGCTTCTACAGGGACAGTATCCCCTTAAATTGTGGAGAAACGATGGAGGAGTTGGAGAAGAATTCAGTAATTTTTTAGGACTTTATTTGCTTAAATGAAAAAGAGAAACGGTTTCCTGGGAGGAAACCGTTTCCCTTTGTAAACTCATTTGGTTTTTTATTGTCTTGAGTAGCTATCCACAATAATTCTCAGTAAATCCCCGTACAATTCAATCTCCCCGGGTTCTTCTCCGGAAAGGAAGAAAAAGATATTGGACTCACCGTCCACGATTTCAAGGTCGTAAGCCCAGATGAAATAACCATCCGAGTCGGTCCATTCCATTTGATGCAGATAAGCATCCTCTCCAGTCGGTACCTGATAGGGAGCCGCAGAGATCAGCAGGAAAGTTCCTTCCTGGGATTCTTCCATTAACAATTCCATGACATCATCAGCGATCATCTCGGCCGTTGAGCCTTCATCAACCAGATCCTCTCCCACATAAAGGTAGGTGTAGCTGTTGGGATCATAGAAGGTCACTGAGTATTCTTCTTCCTCTATATTCCAACCGGATGGATACTGGAAATTGGCCGGGAAATCACTGCCAGAATAAAAAGTCAAGGGGATAGAATAGGCGTCATCATTTGAACCAGAATCGGGTAAGTCAGCTTCGGGATCATCTTCCAGGGTGGGATCAACACTGTCATCCAGATATTCATCAAATTCAGGTATCAGGGCAGGATCATCCAGGTAATCCCCCAAAGGGATATATTCTTCGATCCTGCTTCGAAGATCGATTCCCAGGGGGGAAAAATCAGTAAAAAACGTCAGGAAGACCAGGGAACCAAGACAGCAAAAAGTGATCACAAAAAATATCACCAGGCCAAGGCAGCCCCACAGGAGACAATTTTTCTTTTTCGGCTGGGCATCTGTTGATGGGATGGATGGTGAATCAATACTCATAAATTCCTCCTCAATAAATGGTTAGTTGGATTTTAACATCAAAACCGAATGAAACCGTATCAAACCCGGAAAGGTTATTTTTTCCTGGCAGAGAACTGCGCCATCCGGCTTTTTATGCTCAGGTTTAATCTTCAAAAAAATAACTGTGAATCTTGAGATGTAACATCAGGAAGGATAAACACGTTGATAGGTTAATACAATAGCTATTTAATAGTAGTGTAAAATCAATGAAACTTATTGTTACGATCCTGGAGGCTTTAATGAACCTCAATAAACAACTCTATCTCGCCCTGGCGCTTCTTCTCCTGTCAGCCCTGGCCTGTGAATATTTACCCTCACCTGAGCCGACCTTGCCCCCCGAGGATGTGATCGCCACCTCCGTTGCAGCCACGGTAGCTGCCGGGGAAGCATCACCAACAGCAGACCCCGGGGTTCCGGCAGACACACCAGCGCCGCCCCCATTTCTGCGAATTGCCTTAGCCAAAGACGGCGATGTCTGGTACTGGGAAGAAGGTGCCGCCCCTGTTCAGCTGACCTCCCTGGGAGATGTACTTTCAGTTTACCTGTCCAGCGACGGAGCGGTGATCGCCTTTATCCGTCAGTACGATTGGGAAAATCACGAGCTCTACGCTGTCAATTCTGATGGTTCTAACGTCCGCCTCCTGGTGAGCCTGGCAGACTTTGCCACCATGATCACACAACCGGATGCTATTTCAGCCATTCCCTACCGGGTGGCCTGGGTTCCTGGAACGCATACCCTGGCCTTTAACACCCGCTTGACCTTTGAAGGTCCGGGGTTGATCCTGCCGGATGAACTGCGTCTGGTCAATGCAGATACTGCGGCAATCAGTGTGTTAATGCCGCCGGGAACCGCAGGAGATTTTTATTATTCTCCGGATGGATCCCAGATCGCCCTGGTCAACAGCACCATGATCAGCGTGGTGGATGCGGACGGCACCAACCGCCGGGATCTGCTGACCTTCCCCTTTATCATCACCTATAGTGAATATGCTCTATACCCCACAGTGTTCTGGTCCCAGGACAGCAGCTTCCTTCGGGCAGTGATCCCGGGGGAGGATCCTCTCAACGTTCCCCCTGACCCAACTACAATCTGGCATTTGCCGGCAGATGGATCTCCCTCCAGCGTTTTAACAACCCTGGCGGCAGTGCCATTTTTCCAGGAGGCTGTCCACCTCTCACCTGATACAAATAAGATTGCCTACCTAACCATGGTCACACCCGGGGCTCCTCCCATAGTCGATCTGCACATCGCCAACGCCGATGGCAGTGGAGATGTCCTGTACAATTCCGGGGACCGGCAGTTTGAAGCCTGGTCAACCGATGGAGAGCATTTTATCTTTACGGAAGCCGGGCATTACCCCAAGGTTGGAAGAATTGGATATCCTCCCCAGGATCTGTTAGGCATCACACTGCTGCTGGATGTCAGCTGGGTGGACGAAACTCGCTTTTTATACCTGAACCGCCTCAGCGGCAGCTGGGAGTTATGGCTTCGGGAGCTAGGCACACCCGGCGTATTGCTGGCCAGCACAACCGCAGAACGGATTGGTTATGATTTTGTGAAATAGTGTCGAACGAAGGAAACGGTTTCCTGAGAAAGTTAATTGGATCCCGCATGTTTTCCAAGAAAAAAGCACTCCAGCCGGAGTGCTTTTTGATATCTATTGAGCGGATGATCTTACCTTCATTTATCTTTGTCCTTTTCGTCTTCCTTGTCTTCTTTCTCAGCATCCTTATCTGCTTTATCAGCTTCCTTTTCGTCTTC
The DNA here is from genome assembly GCA_963783765.1 of uncultured Chloroflexia bacterium. GTDB lineage: Bacteria > Chloroflexota > Anaerolineae > Anaerolineales > UBA11858 > B10-G9. The sequence goes on from CAWAOV010000002.1 coordinate 70,097, forward strand.
CTTCGCTGCTTTATCGGCTTCCTTTTCGTCTTCCTTCTCTTCTTTTTCCGCCTCTTTTTCGTCTTCCTTCGCTTCCTTCTCTTCTTCCTTCTCTTCTTTCTCCAGGTCCTTTTCGTCTTCCTTCTCTTCTTTCTCCAGGTCTTTTTCGTCTTCCTTTTCTTCTTCTTCCAGGTCTTTTTCGTCTATGTCCTGGATTACTTCATCTTCAATAACAGCCTCATCCAGAATGAATTCTTCCTCAGGACTATCTACAAATGTATACCTTCTGGTTTGGATTTGTGTGATATCTACGCTCTCAAACAAATCAGTACTGTTTTTGTCATTCTTACCTCCATCGAGATTCAATGTTTTATAATTTCCTGCTTGATTATCCGGCGAATCCGGCAGTCCATAATTACTTGAGAATATGGTGTTATCTGGCAAGGATTTTCCAGGAATGGGCCTGACCATCAGCAGGTCTCCAATCTGTTCAAAACTAAAAAAGAGTGTGCTGAAAACATCCTCCGCTAATCCGGAAGCAGAAGCTGAAAGAGTGAAAAAACCGCCCGCCAGGATCAGAACCACTGACAACGTGGCAAAACGATAGGCAGGCTGCAGCCGTTTGAGGGATCTTGCCCAGCGGTCCAGCACCCTTTCGCGGGGAGGTTGGATAGGTTTGGGCTCCAGGAAACGGCCCTCTGCCTGCATGGTGGCTATTTCTGCCAGCATTTCATTTTTACCCTGGCGCAGGGCAGTATACCCAGGGACGGGCTGCGGCAGAGCCCTGCTTAACATGGCAACCAGAAGCAGGGGTTTTAATGATTCAGCCAGCGCTGGATAAACAGACAGGATCTCTATCAAGGATTCGCCCCGATCCATCCTTGATAAACAATCCTCTAAAATGCGGTCAAATTTGCGCGGCATCATAAACATTTTTCATTTTCCAGGGCAACCTGGAGGGATTGTAAAGCCTGGCGCTGCAGGGATTGAATAGCCCGTTGGCTTTTATTGGTGATCTTCACCAGATCCTTTACCGACCGTCCTTCCACTAAACGATGGACGATGATGCTTTTTTCCTGATCATTCAGGTGGCTGATGGCCAGCTCAAAACAGCGGTTGGCGCTTTTATCCATCAAATCCTGATCTGACCCTGAGTTGGCAGAGGTGAATAGTTCCGGTTGGTAGGCGACCTGTTTTTCATTCACCAGATCGCGGGCGATATCATACAACCATGATAAAAATGTGGTTTTTTTATTCTTGAATTGAGGAAGCTTTTGGATCATTAAAACAAATACTTCCGTGCAAAACTGCTCGGCGGTGGATTTGTCACTCACCCGATAATAAAGATAGGTATAAATATCCAGATAGTGGCGCTCGTAAAGGGTCTCTGCGGCTCTTCTATCCCCCGTTTGAGCCCTGTACAGGAGCGCTTTTTCGTTGATATCCATAGAGGTCGATTTACCCTGCCCCGGGGGCAAGGACCTGCTTTTGATCAACTTTCTACATGTTAGGGTAAGTTTCATTCTAGCATAAATAAGTGGGAAAAAAAGAGCTGAAACAAGGTTAGAAAAACAAGAAATACCAGATATGGGGGATAGGGCTCAGGACACCGCCAGAGAGACGGGGTTGGGTCGCTGCGCTCCCGACGGGATTGAGCCCTGCGGGCTCGACCGAAGACCGGAGATGGATGGTACTCGGCCGACGGAGAACGGTTTGCTGTCATTGCGAGGACGAACGAGTGAGCAACGAAGCAATCTAAACTATCGTAGACCTGATGCCGCCCACGAAGATGAATGATATCCGGAAGCAGAACGTATAAACAAGGTTGTAATACCCTGATATAATTCACTCAGCTTCCTTGGTCTTCGCTGTAGTTCACTTCGTCAGTTCCGCAAGCACCAATTTCCTCGCTCTCCCGTCTTCCGTCAGTTTTATCATACAATATCCTTATACATAACGGAGCATTCATGGAAGAACTGAAAACCAACATCAGAGAATTCATCCACGCCCGCGACTGGGAACAGTATCACGCGCCCAAGAATCTGGCCATGGCGCTCAGCGCCGAAGTGGCCGAGATCCTGGAGATCTTTCAATGGAAAAAAGCAGCTGAACCTCTCAGCCCTGCCGAACAGGAACACTTGAGCCAGGAGATCGGGGATGTGCTGATCTATCTGCTGGAGCTGGCAGATAAATTTGAGATCGATATCGTACAGGCTGCCAGTGACAAGCTGGTATTAAATGAAAAGAAGTACCCGGTAGAACTGTCCAAAGGTAAAGCCAATAAATATACCGATTATCAATAAATCCTCACTCGGACTGAAGAGATCAAGCAGCTCTATTCTGATCTAGATCCAGGCGCTCCATGCCCTGTCTTGATGAATATCTACTTATTGTCCTCCTCAGGGAGGACTTTTAGATCATGATGCCGCTCCCCAAATCGACCCTGCCAGAAAAATAAAGACAAACCATCAAAAACCGGGATTAATATACTTCCAATAAACCAGGGATGGAAAACTAGTAGAATGGAATAAACTAGAAGGAGCAAAAAAATGGAAATCTATTTCTTGGTAATATTACTCGGGCTGATTATTTTCTTCCTGGGGATCAAGATCCTCCGGCCTGTAGAAGTGGGAATCATCGAATTCCTGGGCCGGTATTCAAAAACTGGCGGCGCTGGTTTTAACTGGATCGTTCCTTTCCTCTCAAAAATGTATCGCATCAACATTACGGAACGCCGGGTGGATATTGATCCACAATCAATTATTACCAAAGACAAATTAAATGCAGTAGTTGATGGTGTGGTCTATTACAAAGTAGAAGATGCCCAAAAAGCGATTTATAACGTGGAAAGCTATCAAACCTCGGTACCATCTCTGGCAAAAACAACGCTCAGGGCTGTGATCGGAAAGATGACCCTCACAGAGGCGAACGAAAACAGAGATCAGATCAACGAAGAAGTTGAAAAGATATTGTCCAAAGAAGTCACTAAATGGGGAATTGATGTTGTCCGGGTTGAACTGCAGCGCATTGAACCTCCGGATGATGTTCAGGAAGCCATGAACAAGGTTGTTAAAGCTGAAAATGAGAAGATCGCTGCTCTTGACCTGGCAACAGCCATTGAAACCAAAGCTGATGGAGAAAGGCGGGCTGAGATCAAAAAAGCAGAAGGTATCGCAGCTGCTATTCGATTAAAAGCGGATGCTGATGGAGACGCTATCAAGACAGTTAACGTTGCTGCCGAAGAATATTTTATCGGTAATGCCCAGCTGCTTAAAAAACTGGAGACCGTCGCTGTAGCCTTAAAAGACAATACAAAGATCATTGTTCCCAATAATAGCGATCTTGTGAATGTGATCAGTGATATGGCAGGGGTGCAAGTACCTATCATCAAAAAATAAACCCACCCTGCAATTCTGAATTAATTAAATCCCCCTTGATGGGGGATTTAATTTTAATCGCTGCCAGGAACCCGTTCGCTGGTAGCGGGGAAAAACCATCCCTCAGGATTGCTCTCGGAGGATAGGAAAACATCCTATCTAAAGGTAAGATTGTAGTAGTGTGGAGGCAAACCTTTCCCACGCCATTTGTTTTCAATTCCCTCAGGAGGAAGAATGAGTAAGAGATTGATCTGGATCATTGTTATTGTTCTGGTTTTGGTTGGGCTGGGTGCAGGCGGCTGGTTCTTTTTCCAGACCGAAGACTCGCCGGAAGCTACACCAATCCCGGTTACTTACGAAGGGTATACATTCCCTGCCTCAGCAGATCAGATCGATTGGGAAGATCGTGAGATCTTCAAAGCCGGACTGGTTGATAGCGCAGTGGGTGCGCTGAAAGACCTTTCTACAGCCAGTACGTATTATATTTCCCTCGAAATCGCTCCCGACCTGATTTCCCCGATTAAAGGCCATCAGATCCTGCGCTACTTTAATAATGAGGATCAAGAACTGGATAAGATCTATTTCCGGCTTTACCCCAACTTCCAGGGTGGAAATATTGAGGTTTCCCACCTGACCCTGGATGGAAACCCCATGATCCCCTCCCTGGAAAGCCAGGACACTTCACTGCGGTTGGATTTGAACTATCCTCTTCAGCCCGGAGATTCCCTGGTTCTGGAAATGGATTTTGAACTCAGCATACCCACAGAAATGGGCGGCAACTACGGTTTGTACGGTTATTTTGAGGATGTGCTGGTGCTGGATACCTTCTATCCCATGATCCCCGCTTATGATGAAAACGGTTGGTACAGCCAGACTCCCCAGGATAACGGCGACCTGACCTATACAGACGCTTCCTTTTATATCGTCCAGGTAGAGGCTCCTGCAGACCTGGTTTTGGTTTCTTCCGGTGTAGGGGTCGACCACCAGATTAAGGAAAGCACCCAGACAGCCGTCTTTGTCAACGGTCCCTCCCGGGATTTTTATATTGCAGGCAGCCGGGAATTTGTGGAAATCAATGAAATGATTGGCGATACCATGGTGCGGGTTTATACCCGCCCCGAATACAGCGTCAATCAGGCCTATGCCCTGGATTATGCCTCCCACGCAATCGAGATCCTCAGCCGCCAGGTGGGTGAATATCCGTACACCGAATTTGAAGTTTTAAGCTCTCCCATGCGTGCTCTGGGCATTGAATATCCCGGCATCACCAGCATCGTCGTTGACGAATTTGTGGATGGTGTGGAACTGTATGGCATGCCAACAGCCCAGATGCTTGAATCGACTTTGGCCCATGAAACCGGCCATATGTGGTTCTACAATACAGTCGGCAATGACCAGCAGAACCAGCCCTGGGTAGATGAAGCCCTTGTGCAGTATATGACCTATATCTACTACGAGGACCGCTATGGAGATGGCGGCGGTTATGTGGACTCCTGGAGATCGCGCTGGAGCCGGGTAGAAAACGCAGATATCCCGATCGGCATGCCGGCCGGAGAATATCATGGTGCCGAATACAGTGCCATCGTGTACGGCCGCGGACCATTATTCTTCTTTGAATTGGAGAAGAAATTCGGCCAGGATACCGTTATGGCCGGTATTCAAAACTATTATCAGGACCACTTATGGAAAAACGGCTACACCGAAGATCTTCGATCAGCGCTGGAAGATGCCTGCGATTGCGATCTGGGAGCCGAATTTAATAAGTGGGTGTACGAGCAATAAAACAGGATGCGGGATCCTCAATCAACGTATTAGTTACCATTTCTACTGATAACTAATAACACACTATGGTCAGGATCCTGCATCCTTTGTGTTATTGTCATTGCGAGAGTTCATAACAGCTACGGCAATCCCCGCATTGGAGAATAATTATGAAAAAAATCAGCCCCATACCTGTCCTCCTGATCATACTCTCTACCTTCTTCTTTTCCGCCTGCAGCCAGGCAGCCCCGGACCAAATCCAAGCCCAACCCATCAACGACAGCCCGGTGGAGGTTTATGCTGTGCTGGCTGAAAAGGACGACTATTCTGATGTGGACATGAGCAACCTGCTGGTCGATTACATCGATATTAAAAGGATCAGAGCAGCTCTGGAAGAACTGGGCTGGCCTGCTGAAAACATCCATGACATCAAAGAGTTTGACCGGGAAAGTTTAATAACCGAGCTGGATTGGCTGGAAGAGGTTGCGGACTCCAATGACCTGGTCTTCTTTTACGTCACCGCACACGGCAATTATATGCGCTACCTGGTGCACTGGAATGATTTTTTCCCGCAAGAATGGTCCCAGATCGCCAGTCAACAGCGCGTGCTGGTAGTGGATTCTTGTTCAGCGGCTGAGTTCACCAATTCAGTCAACCCTGATCCCAAGGGCCATATTTCAATTGCGGCTGTGGATGGGGATGAATACGGCTGGAAAGGCATTAAAGAAGAGGGACTGCCCATTATTGGCGGGGTCTTCACCTTCTACTTTGCTGAAGCACTGGGAGAAACCAAGGCCGACAGGGATGGGGACGGCCTGGTTTCAGTCCAGGAAGCTGCCCTCTTGGCCGAAGAAAAACAGCGCGGCTACATGCATGATGTGGTTTTTGCTGTGCCGCAATTTGTGGAAGATTATCGCAGCCTGGGCGCCCGCTCGGACGAGGATGAAACTTTTCCAGATGTGATCATGGATGATGCGCTGGGATTCCCGCTGGATTTGACATTCAGTAATTAACATAGATAACCTAGATCTAATATAAGCGTAATTCGGAAGGGAGGGGCGACCCGCTGGGTCGCCCTTTTTCGTTAAACTGCTATTAAGAGGATTGGGGGATATGCCTGATCCGAACGAATTTGAAGGACGGAAATTTCTTGTTCTCTACAATTAGGAAACGGTTTCCTCGGAGGAAACCGTTTCCTTTTTTATATTAAACAACTTTGGGCAGATGCCGGGGGTCTGTTCCTACTTATCTGGAACTATTTCCCATCTGAACCCGCACTGTATGTTTAACAGGCTCGGATTCCAGAGGGATATATTTCTCCTCCAGGGTCCTGCCATCCAGATCTATGCTGGTTATGCCCTTCTGAACGTGTTCCGGATTCTGGATTTCTATGGCATAGATCGCGCCTTGATAGCGATAGTCGATCTTAAACCCATCCCACCAGTCGGGGATGACAGGATCAATATATAACCGGTTCCCACGCTTTTTAAAACCTAAAACTTCCTCGATCCAGACTCGATACATCCAGGCAGCAGATCCGGTATACCAGCTCCAACCGCCCTGGCCGATTCTGCCAGGCAGCCGGTACACATCAGCCGCGACGACATAAGGTTCAACAGCATATTTCCAGGCACCAATCCCATCGCGGGCATGTTCAATAGGATTGAGGATCTGTAATAATTTCCCAACCTTGTTGCCATCACCCTTCCGGGCATAGGCCATCGCCAACCACAACGCAGCATGGGTATATTGACCACCGTTCTCTCTTACGCCCGGAGGATACCCCCGGATATAACCCGGGGAGGGAGTGCTGACATCAAACGGTGGGGTGAAAAGCAGAATTAGCTTTTCATCTAGCCGCACCAGCTGGCGCCAGGCGGATTCCAGGGCCCGCTCTTTGCGATCAGGATCGCCTGCCCCACTGATCCAGGGCCAGGATTGCGGCAAGGAATCAATCCGGGCTTCTAGATTGGCAGCTGATCCAAGCGGGCTGCCATCATCGAATGTTGCCCGCTGGTACCACTCCCCGTCCCAGGCCGAACTTTCAATATTGGTTTCGAGGGTAAGCGCGTGCCCGTGATAGTTTTCGGCGAGCTCGGTATTTCCCAGTAATTTCGATAAATACTCCATAGAACCGAGGACTTCTATCAAGAACCAGCCCAGCCAAACACTCTCGCCCCGTCCTTTGGGCCCAACCCAATTCATGCCATCATTCCAATCCCCTGTACCAATCAGCGGAAGTCCCCGCGGGCCTGTTGTGCGGCCGCGTTCAACTGCCCGCCGACAGTGCTCAAAAAGCGAGCCCAGCTCAGATGAAATCTGTGGTTCCAGGAATATTTCATGTTGATCAGGTTCAAGTTCCGGGGCGAGCAAAAATGGAATCTGCTCCTGGAGAATGGCTTCATCACCAGTCACCCGAACATATTGGGCAGTTAGATAAGGGAGCCATAAGAGATCATCCGAAATTCGGGAGCGTATTCCAGCCCCTCCGGGTGGATGCCACCAATGCTGAACATCACCCTCTATATACTGCCGGCTGGCCGATAAAAGAATATGCTCGCGGGCCAATTCCGGGTTGGTTAATAAGAATGCAGCCACATCCTGCAGCTGATCCCGGAAACCAATAGCTCCTCCGGACTGATAAAAAGCGGAGCGCCCCCAAATCCGGCAGCTCAGACTTTGATAAAGCAGCCAGCGGTTCAGCATAAAGTCCACTGAAAGATCTGGCGTTTCAACCTGAACTGTGTTCAGGATCCGATCCCAGAATTGGTGAGTTTCATCCAGCGCCTGATTCACAGCCAGCACCTCACGATATTTCCGGATCAGGTCACCAGCTTCCTGCTCCGTTCCTGTTTGGCCAAGGACACAGATCACGTCCACTGACTCACCAGGGGCAAGGGTAATCTTGGTCTGCAGAGCGCCGCATGGATCCAGCTCTGCACCAACCCGACCTGCCAGCTCGATCCTGCCCAGGGCATCAGGGTTTTGAGTAGATTTATTGCGCCCTAAAAATAAGGTCCGGTCCCCGGTATAAGAACCAGCTTTGGGGCTGATCGAGGCAAAACTGACCCGCTCACTATAATCGGGGTGGTAGCGGTTGCGGGCAAAGATCGTCCTCAGCTTGGGATCCCATTCCGTGACGATATGCTGCTGGGTATCTTCGGTTTGTTCTCCGAGCGTCCACTCCACATAATAGGTAATGCTGAGTTTACGAGTTTTCCGGGAATCATTCAGCAAACTAAGTTTACTGATCTTAACCGGCTCTCCACCTTCTTCATCCGTGGGCACAAAAATAGTCAGGAGCTGTTCAATGGCATGGCTGTTATGCTCAAAACGGGAATATCCGGCCCCGTGGCTGATCCTGTAAGCATCCCTTTCGCGGATCGGACCGGCAGTTGGATTCCAGACTTTTCCACTTTGTTCATCCCGAATATAGATCATTTCGGAGTGGGGATCGAGCACGGGATCATTCGACCATTGGGTTAATCGATTTCTCTGGCTGTTCCCATACCAGGTGAAACCTGCCCCAGTTTCACTGACCAGGGTACCAAATTGCGGATTGGCGATGACATTGACCCAGGGGGCTGGGGTATTGGTATCCGGTCCCAGGTAAATCACATATTCTCGGCCATCAGCACTAAACCCACCCAGGCTATTAAAATAGGGCAACTCCAAGAAGGGCAATTTTCGAGAGGGTGCTTCGTCGATCCGTTTGGTCTCCAGCGGAGCGGGGATCTCGACGGTCTCATACGGCACACTGATCTGCTGCGCCAAAGGTCCACGGGCGGCAATCAGGGATATCCGCGCGACTGATTGGATCAGTGTTAGATCTTCCGTGGCGAGCTGGTCAACTGCCAGCAGGAATACAGCTCCTGATTGATCCTCTCCCGTATAGATGGACGAAGATTGGATCAACCGTTCCAACCTTTCCATCAGCGGCTGGTCATAAGTGCTTGATTCCTCATTAAGCACAACCAGATCTGTATACAATCCATGCTGGCGCCAATAAGCCTGGGCCTGGAGCATTTGCCGGACAAGTCCCAAATCCCCCACATCAGAAATGGTTATTAATAAGACAGGCAGGTCTCCAGATATACCAAAAGGCCACAGGCTTGATTGTCCTTTCCGATTGGCTGCTATACGCTCGGTCGGTGGGCGCAAATAGTCTGAGGGATATAACAAATACCCGGCTAACTTTTGGAAGCGGCGGGCTTCATCGGGCTTGATCCGAAGGGAACGCAAATTGAGCTGGGTTGATGCCCAGGCAATATCAAAGGCTCGATCAACAACAGCTGAATCATGATATTTACCAACCAAACTTAAGGCTTTTTCACGATCATTAGCAATGCCAAGGACTGAGATAAGTTGGGCGCTTTCACCCGGGGATAAAATGATACTCCGCCGGATACTGAAAATCGGATCAAGCACAAAACCCTCATGATTCTCCAATTCGGTCCCGACTGCAAGAGGAGTCCTCATGGATTGACCCCTTCCGATAAATGCCCGCCGGTCAGTCTCAAACTGAAGGATTCCCGGTTGGGTAAAACCTCCTATCAGATCCAGACTGTGGAAGGCATAGAGGGAGGGATCATCCTCCTGGCGAGGCCGCCGATAGGCAAGCAGCGTCTGATTGGCAGGGACCGCCTCGGTTTGAATGAACAACTTGTTAAAGGCTGGATGCTGCCGATCAGCCCCATGGGACGAGAGTGCAAGTTCGTAATAACTGGTTGCCTGGATTCGCCTGCTGCGAATAGATCGATTGGTGATTGTGATCCTGCGAATCTCAACATCATCCTCAGGAGCAACGATCAATTCTGTTCGGGTTTCCAATCCGTTGTCACGCCGTCTATATTCTGAACGATCCAGCGGAAAATGGACCGTATATTTATCGGGATCCTTATCAAGGGGGTGATACATATTTGACCAGATATCACCGCTATCCATATCTTTTAAGTAAAGGAAAGACCCATAGATATCCCTGGTAGTATCGGATCGCCAGCGGGTCACATCAATATCCTTCCAGCGAGTATAACCACCGCCTGCCGTGGTGGTCATCGTAGAAAGCTGCCCATTTGACAGCAGCTGGACTTTGGGTGTTATGTTATGCGGAGAGTCAAATTTACTAACAGATGGCGCAACACCCATGGCCTCAATCCGGGAAGGAAGTTCATCACGGGTTGAAATATGGTGCAGGGGAGGTGAAACCGGCACCCTTTCATACAGCAGCGGTTCTGCCGTTTTCACGCGGGGATCCTGATGGAAGCGGCGCTGCATTGAGTTGTCATGCAGAAAGTTCGTTAAGGCCAGAAATGCCATACCCTGATGGTGAGCCATATAGGCCCGGACAACTACCCCGGGTTGAGCATCTGATTTTGGTCTGCGGTTAAAATCGATCGCTTCAAAAAAACCATAATCATTCAGCAGACCTTGTTTTTTTAGTCGTTTCAGGTTCTGGACTGCAGCTTTTGGATCGATGCCAACTGCCAGCATCGTGGCATAGGGGGCAACCACCAGGTCATCTTCCAGGTCACGTTTTAACCCCAACCAGGGAACGCCAAAGGCTTTGTATTGATAGGTCTTATTAAGATCAAGATCTCCATAGGCTGACTCGGAAATTCCCCAGGGAACCCTTCGTTTTCGACCATAAGCAATTTGCAGGGAGACTGACTCCCTGGTTGCCTGGTCGATCAGGGAGTTGGGATAGGTTTTTTGCAAAAGCAAAGGCATCAAATATTCGAACATGGTTCCAGTCCAACTCAAGAGTACCCGATGTTGACCATGAGAACTGTAAGGACGATTTAATGCCAACCAGTGATCGCTTGGAACATCTCCCCGGGCGATGGCAACATAACTGCCAAGGCGGGATTCACTGGCGAGCAAGTCGTAATAGGAACCATCAAATTGGTTGTTGGTCAGGTTGTACCCAATCGAGAATAATGATCTAACAGGATCATAAAGGTAAGCCATATTGATTTCTTCGGTAAAGTTCCGCATCAATTCCAGCAATTCCATTCCCTTGCCAACCATCTCTCCGGCCAACCACTTGGCAGTTGAATATGATTCGATCAGCCTCTCGATCCAATCCTGATATTTCTGGTCAGGAACGTTTTCAGTACCAAGAGCCAGATTGAGATTTTCCAGACTCAAAGCCTCACCAGATGCCAGTGCATTAAGTGAGGGAGAGGTTTGAAACTGTGTCCTTAAATGAATTAAGGATCCTAAACCAGCTTCAAGGATCTGCCCCTCGGTATACTCGTTGAGGATTACCAACCATCCTAGATAACGATCAATAATATCCATCCAGGCGCTGATCTGATCCCCAAGCTGCCTGGTCCAATACAGTACAGCTTCCGGGAATCCAGCATCTTCAGTCAGATTTTCATTAAAGGCTGTAACTTTAAGATCGATTTCTCGCAAGGAATAAATCAGGTCGATCGCTTCAGATGGACATGCAAGGATCAACTTCAGGATTTCTGACACAACATGACGGGATTCGGATGGGTAATTAACACTGGACAACTCTTCCAGAAGGATTTCCGCAGTGTCCTTGAGACCGGACAGGCATGCTGCGTTGAGAATCGGTTGATCTAGATTTTCAATGATACCTTGCTGGAGCGTCCAAAGAGTAGCTATAAAATTTCCACTGTCAACCGAAGATACATAACGGGGTTGGAGGGGAGCCTGGTCTTGAAGGTTGTACCAATTCAGCAGGTGGCCTTCATGCCGTTCAAGTTGATTAAGTGTTCCCATCGTTTCGGTAAGCCGTTCGATGGTTTGATCCAGGGTCTGATAGCCAAAATCACTGGCCGCCAAGGCACTCAACATATACATACCAATATTGGTTGGACTGGTTCGCATGGCCAGCTGGTCCTGATGGGATACCTGGTAGTTATCAGGCGGAAGCCAGGCAGTTTCCGGGCCCACAAAATCTGCAAAATAACGCCAGGTCCGGCGAGCAATTTTCCGAAGAAAATCCAGGTCTTGATCAGGGAGAGATTTATGAAGGGAAGACAGCTTTACCGGACTGGTTAATAAACCCCCAACAAGGGGTGTGATCATCCACAGAATCAACCAGGGTAAAGCATAAAAAATATTTTCCGGTCTGAAATAATAGACGCCGAGAGCCAGTCCTGAACTCAGAAAGGATATCAACCAAAAAGTCAGGCGGAAGGATAGCTGGCGAGACTTTCTGACTCCCAACTCCATTTGGGAAGTCGACCATTCCAGGAGACCCCGCTTGCTGATCAAGCGGCGGTACAGGACCCGGACAATAGCGTCCAATGCCAATCCAGCCTGGTGGAACAGCAGGACCGCCTCAGCGAGAGCCCTGGTCACGTCATGCCGGATCTGGCGAAGAGAAAAAGCTTTGTATCCCTGGCGGGAGGTGACCCAGGTCAACGGTCCTGCCAGCGCTTGAGAAAAGATCACAGCAGCCACAAATACTCCAGAAAAAAGCTGCAGATCAGGAACCAGGAACCAGGTCAACACCAGGGCGGCAATACTGGCGGGTGAAACAAGACTGCGGCGGAGATTGTCGAAGATCTTCCAGCGGCTCAAAGGTCCAAGGATATTCCTGATCTTCTGGTGGTTTTTATCTCGGACTGTAGAAAGGATCCACTCAGCTATTTGCCAATCTCCTCGTATCCAGCGATGCTGCCTGCGGCTGTATGTGATGTAATTTGAAGGAAACTCATCAAATAACTCTATATCAGTTGCCAATCCGGTCCGGACATAGGCACCCTCAATCAGGTCGTGGCTTAATAGAGATTCGTCCGGGAAACGGTCTGCCAACATGCGGTGAAAAGCCCTGGGGTCATAAATCCCTTTGCCGACATAGGAACCTTCTCCAGAGAGATCCTGATAGGCATTGGAAACAACTTTTGTGTAGGGATCGGTTCCGACTGGATCAGTGAATATCCTGCTGAATCGGGAAGCTACCGCACTGGGCAGGGTCGAGCTTACCCGAGGTTGGATGAGTGTATAGGTGCCTTTGGCAACCTTGCCCTCGCTGTCAAAACGGGGTTGGTTGAGCGGGTGGGCGAGGGTTTCGATCATCCGTCTGGCACTATCCCGGGGAAGCTGGGTATCACTATCCAGGGTGATGATATAGCGGATATCTGTTAGACGATCGATATCCCCAATATAAACAATAGATGGCAGTGTTTCATCACGCTGACCTAAAATCAGGCCATTAAGTTCCTCCAGTTTTCCACGTTTGCGTTCCCAGCCAATGAATTTATTTTCGGATTCGCTCCAGGTTCGCTGGCGGTGAAACAGGTAAAAACGATTCTCTCCGTATTGATGATTAAGTTTTTTAATACCCTCTTCAGCCGCCTTAAGAAACGGGCCATCGCTTTCAACCGAGATTGAATCAGCATCTATAAAATCTGAGAATAAAGCAAAGACCAAGTTCTGTTCTTTATTGCCCAGATATCGGATCTCAAGTTTCTCGATCTCATTCAGGATGGTTCTTTCATCTACCAGCATCATGGGTACAACAACCAGCGTTCGGTAGGCATCTGGAATGCCATCTTCGGAAAAGTCCAGCTTTGGCAGCCGGCGGGCAGGCAATACTCGTGAGATCAGGTAATTTACCCATTCTGTGACCAGCTGACTGGCAGGAAAAGTCAGGAGAAGCAAGATCAGAATATCAACCAATGAATTCGACCTGTTGATGACCCGAAAAAATGGAAGAGCCATCAATCCAATTGTCAAGAGAAATATAGTTGATAGGTAGACAAAAGTGTGGTGTTTATATACCCACTGATTAAATCGGAAGTGGATTCTTTCACGGCTGCCAACTGTTTTTGAGAACCCCTCCCGACCTTCCCCTATCAAAAAAGTTCCAATATGCCTCTGGCGGGATTTCCAGCCTTGTTCTCCCCGGACCTTCGCAGCCACATCTACAACTCGTCGGGCTACCTGGTTTTCTTCCAAACCCGATCTTTTTGCCAGTTCTTCCACCGCTTCCCGATATTGATTCCGAGTTTCAAAATCCATTCCCGGGTAGATCCCGGCAGGATCCCGGCGCAAGATCTGTTCAACCTGGCTCTGTAATTCAAAGATCTCACGCCAGTCCAGCAATGACAATTGGCGTAAACTGGTGATGGCATTGCCAATTGAAACTTGATTGATAGCCTGCCTGGATTGTTCTGCGGTATGGATCTCTGTTAAGGACTTTTTTAATGAACGCTCTAGCCAACTCTGGACGGGAATCAAGGCAGCGTCTTCATCATACAGATGACCGCTTAACTGGGTGGCAAAAAATGGGCTGGGTTTGCCCCGCTCCTCAGCCAGATCCGCTAAAACGGCAAATAACTGATCGGGGTTGCGGCGCAATGTTGCCAGAAGCCGATTGGCCCAAAAATCAGCATATTCCCGGTCAAGCACTTCCAACCATACCTGCCGGGCCTGGACCTCCACACGCTGGATGAGAGCAATTCGCAGCATCAAGGGTAAGGCCCATAATTCACCGATCGTCAGGCTGGCGCCCTCCTGATAGGCAGCCAGATATTCGACGATATTATCACGATCAAGGCGAGCATCGCTGTGTGATACGATCTCTTTGGCCAGACTGTATACCCGGGGATATAAACGATCTGGATCCTGGGTCAGGGTAGGCAGTTCCCGGTAAAATGATTTTGGCAGGTTGAGTTCCACATCCCGGCCATGGCTTTCGATCAAATACTCATTATCAAGGATCCATTCAGCGACCGGGTTTAAGCTTTGTTCAAGCCGGGCAGATTCGGTTAAATCACTGCAGATATCATGAATGGTTTGGCGTGATTTATCGAGCTGATCAAGAAGGGTGCGGTTTGATCCCCCTTGAAAATCTACCTGGTGTTCCTGTGCCAACCGCAAGGCATGGGTTCTAAATTGCTCAAGGGGCAAAGTTGCCAGATCCCGAAGCAAGGGAGGATCAGGAAAATCCCGTTGGGGATGAAGCCCAAAGATAGAAATCTCGGATTCAGGCGATTCTCTCAGTTTCCGAACCGCCCGGGAGAGGGACCTGAGTGGAGCCTGGATGATTAACAGGGATTCTTCATTATTCAGCCATTTTAATTGTCTCTCAATGATATGTTTGGGGACAACCGGGAAGAGCTGGGACGCGATGATAAATCCAAGTCCCGCGCCCAGGAATAATCCAACCAAAAAGACCAACAAATGATCCCAGGTGGTCAGCGATGTGAGAACTGGGAGAATACCAAACATTGAGAGTGTGACGCCAGCCACACTGAAGATGGATCCGCTCACCAGGACTAATGTATTCCTGATCCGCCGGCTGGGATTGCGCTGGGTGATTTTTCCATCCCCTGAAACCTGGAGCAAAACCCGCCTCCGAAAACCGATCTTATTCAGGCTGCCCAGGGCGGTTTGAGCTGCTTTGGGGTCGCTGAAGAAACTAAATAATAATCCGAATTTATTCATTGGATACGTCTTCCAAGTCTTATTCTTTTTTAGTTAAAAGCAATAATAGCGCTGGATATAAACAAAGTGAGGAGGAAAACACTCTCTGCATTATAACGCCTTGGTCATTGAACGAATAGGACAGCGGTCTACCATTCCCGGATGAAGGGGATCAATGCAAATAATAAGGGCAGCATCTCTGCTGCCCTTATTCTATTGGGTTTATGGTTTGATTGGAAGGAAGCCTGCCGGGCTTAGTGGAACAAGTATTGCCACTGTGAAAATTTGCAGACACTGCCCCCGGATCCTCCGAAGAGTTCGATCATAAATGACCCGGCGCCGCCAGGTTCAGACTCGGCTAAAAACGAACCTAAGGACGAGGCATCATCTTCAACGGAGTACGAGCCTCCGGACGAGATATCATCCTCAACAGAGAAAGCTCCCCAGGCACCGCCATTCACTTCAATGGAATAAGAAACACCTGAAATGGGATCCACCTGGATAATGGATGATGCGCCGGAAGTTTCCACCAACATGACCATAAATAAGATTGAAATTGCTGATAAAAGTTTCTTCATTTGTATTCTCCTTTTAAACTGATTTCCGATTGGGTCCTGCTATCCTGCCTTTTTTTATCTTCCATTGTCACCTCCTTTTAGATCCCTCTTAGCTAATTTCTTTTCTCGATCATTTTCTTTTGAATATCCCGCGAACTAAACCGCCCTACCAGTTTGGAGAGCGGTCTAGTCTTGCGGGGAACTTAGAAAAGGTCTCGAACCGGTAGATTTAGCCATTGTGGCTGCCTGGTCTACTTTGGCAGCTCTGGGCTGATCAGATGGGCATTCTTGAAAATCAAAATCAATTTTTCGAGCCAGCTGATCGGGAATAGATCTTCGTCTTGAGAAGAGTTAGACTGCTTCTCTTTCTGGGCTTCCTGGATCTGTTTAATGATCCGTTCTTTTTCGGCTTCTTTAATGAAGTCCTTATACTGTTCCTGTTTTGCGTAATAGTGGTTGAACATGACATCCTCCTTTTAGTGATCCCCTTTCTTTGCCCTGCACCGCCAGTATACAAAAGGGAGCGTTTCTTAAACGTTTC
>CAWAOV010000003.1:0-362041 GCA_963783765.1 uncultured Chloroflexia bacterium
TACTTTCCGTTTGAAAAAAGAGCGGAGAGAAAAACTGACCATGTTAACAGCCTACGATTATTTAACTGCGCGGGCGGTTGACATGGCGGGCATTGATTCCATCCTGGTAGGGGACTCCCTGGGAATGGTTATTCTTGGGTATAAAGATACCCTTCCCGTCACCATGGAAGATATGCTGCATCACTGCCGGGCCGTCTCCCGGGGCGCCAGCAGGCCTTTATTGATTGGTGATATGCCGTTCATGTCATACCAGATCAGTCCAGCAGAAGCCCTCCAGAACGCTGGACGGTTCCTCCAGGAAGCCGGCATGGATGCTGTGAAACTGGAAGGGGGGCGGGAAAGGCTGGATGCGATCCGGGCAATAGTAGGCTCGGGGATCCCGGTCCTGGGGCACCTGGGCCTCACACCACAAAGTGTAAATCAGCTTGGCGGTTTTACAGTCCAGGGCAAAATTGCTGATGATGCCAAGAAAATTCTAAGTGACGCATTGGCGCTTGAAGATGCAGGGTGTTTTGGAATAGTTCTTGAATCCGTTCCATCCCGATTGGCCGAATTCATCTCCAGTAAATTGGTTATTCCAACAATTGGTATTGGCGCAGGTCCGGGATGTGATGGACAGGTTCTTGTCACTCATGATCTGTTGGGATTGTTTGACAAGTTTACGCCGAAATTTGTGAAACAATATAAAGTTCTCCATCAAGAGATCCATGAAGCTCTCCAGTCATATAAAAATGATGTTGAGGGTGGTGAATTTCCGGGAGAGGAATATTCTTTTTCTATGTCAGATCTTGAATGGAAGAAATTCCTCGATCAGGCAGGAGAATCTTGAATTATGACAGATATACTAATTGTAGGATCAGGTGCGATGGCGTTATTATTCGGGTCAAGATTAGCCGCCTCAGGTCAGAAAGTGACCCTTCTGGGCACATGGAAAGAAGGGATTGACGCGGTAAATCAATCTGGAATTCGAGTTGTAATAAATGGAAGCCAAAAAGAATATCCCGCGGTTGGGTTTTTGGATCCTGTAAGAATTAACCCGGTTAAACAGGCATTGGTCTTAGTCAAATCCTGGCAGACAGAAAGAGCAGCCAAACAATTATCCCAGATTTTGGATCCTGATGGATTTGCTCTAACTCTTCAAAATGGACTGGGCAACGCAGAATTATTAGCGGCAGAACTTGGCAGGAAGCGGGTACTGCAAGGCGTGACAACCTACGGCGCAACATTGCTTGGTCCAGGTATTGTCAGTCCGGGAGGAGAAGGTCTAATATCATTGGAGGATCACAGGGGATCGGAACAGTGGATCCAATCTTTAAGTTCAGGGGGGTTCTCAGTCCAGTGTGTCCCTGATCTGTCAGGTTTGGTCTGGAGCAAACTGATCATCAACGTTGCCATCAATCCGTTAACAGCTATCTTGAATGTGAAAAATGGACATTTGCTCAAGAGTCGATCCACGAAGGAACTTATGCGGCTGGCGGCCATTGAAACAAGTGAGGTTGCCCGGGCCAAGGGTATCCGGTTAGGATATGAGAACCCTGCAGAGGCAGCGGAATCAGTCGCAGAGGCGACCTCGAATAATTTATCATCCATGGTCCAGGATATGAGGCGGGGGGGACCAACAGAAATCAATGCTATCTGCGGCGAGGTAGTCCGGGAGGGACGATCAGTAGGTCTGCCTACACCAGTGAATCTCATCTTAATGTTATTGACCCAAGCGAGAGAAGAATTAAAAAGGACTTTACTTGATGAAAAAAGTGATCACAACAGCTGAGTTGAAGAAAGGGCTGGCCGGGTTGAAACGGCCCCTGGGATTTGTACCAACTATGGGATATCTTCACGAAGGCCACCTTTCTTTGGTGCGCCAAGCCCGTGAGGAGAATAGTAGTGTAGTTGTTAGCATATTTGCCAATCCAACTCAATTTTCGCCGGATGAAGATCTGGAGAATTATCCCCGGGATATCGATCGAGATATTGAATTACTGACTGAGGCAGGTGTGGATCTGGTCTGGATCCCGACTGCGGAGGATATGTATCCGGAAGGGTACCAAACCTGGATAGATGTGGCTCAGCTTGCTACACTTTTAGAAGGGTCATTCCGCCCAACCCACTTCAGGGGAGTTGCTACAGTGGTGAGCAAGCTTTTTAACGCAGTGAATCCTGATAAGGCCTATTTTGGGCAGAAAGACGCTCAACAGGCAGCTGTAATACAGCAAATGGTGCGGGATTTGAATTATGGATTAGAAATAATTGTCTGTCCAATCATTCGTGAACTGGATGGTTTGGCGATGTCGAGCCGGAATTCGTATTTAAAAAATGATGAAAGACTGGCTGCCCGTTGCTTGTCAAGGGGCTTATTTCTTGCCCGGGATGCATTTCACAGTGGTGAAAGGGATGCTTCTTCATTAAAGAAAATTGTCAGGGATGAGGTGGAGTTGGAAAAGTTAGCCCGGCTCCAATACGTGTCCTGTGCGGATCCAATCACCTTGTTGGAGCTGGAAAATGAAGTGGAAGCTTGCCTTGTTTCGATGGCGGTATTCATTGGCAGGACTAGATTGATAGATAATGTCGTATTAAGGAAGTGAATCATGAATAGAAGACTATTAAAATCAAAGATTCATCGGGCAACCGTAACCGATTCCAATCTGGAATATGATGGCAGTATCACAATTGATAGTGATCTATTAGCTGCTGCCAATATAGTGGAATATGAATTGGTCCAGGTCGTTAACCTGAATAACGGCGCCAGATTTGAAACATATGTCATTGCAGGGGAGGCAGGGTCAGGAAAGATTGAGGTTAACGGGGCAGCTGCAAGACTCGCTCAGATCGGGGATAAAATCATTGCTATGGCTTATGATATGGTTAATAATGATGGGATTGCAGATTGGAACCCGAATATCGTTCTGTTGGATGAGAAAAATACAATAAAGGAACACTGATGTTAATGACAATTGATATAGGAAATACCAATATTGCTCTGGGAGTCTATCAGGGAGACCAGTTAGGTCCTAGTTGGAGGGTGTCCACGGACCATCAGCGTATGCCGGACGAATATGGCCTGCAGATCGATGGTTTATTAAAACATGGAAACCTGACTCCTGATGATATTACCGGTGTTTGTCTGGCTTCTGTTGTGCCGCGATTAACCGGGGTATTTCTTCAGACCTGCAATAATTACCTTGCTCAGGATCCACTGGTTGTTGATGCTGGTGTAAAAACTGGTGTACGTATCTTGTATGAAACACCCCGTTCCGTTGGAGCGGATCGTATTGTTGATGCCGCTGCGGTACAGCAGCTTTATGGCGGGCCGGCCTGTGTGGTGGATTTTGGTACAGGGACTACTTTTGATGCCATTTCCGCAGAAGGTGATTACCTGGGGGGTGCTATCGCGCCGGGTATTGGTATCGCCGCTGACGCGCTATTCCAACGCGCTGCCAAGCTGCCCAAGGTTGATTTACTTACTCCGCCATCTGTGATTGGCAGAAATACTCCCCATGCCATGCAATCTGGATTGATATTTGGGTATGTGGGATTAGTGGAAGGCATGGTTGCCAGGTTCCGGGAGGAATTAGGACCGGAGATGAAAGTAATTGCTACAGGAGGTTTAACGGATATTATCGCCCGGGAAACCAAGGTGATCGATATCGTCGCTCCCTGGTTGACTTTGGATGGTCTGAGGATCATCTGGGACATGAATCAATAATCCTTAAGTCCTATTTGATTGAGATTTTATGGAAGGATGACATATGAAAGTACTGGAGAATAAGAGAATAGTACTGGGAGTGACAGGTTCAATTGCTGCCTATAAATCAGTGACCCTGGCTTCTGCATTAACCAAGGCTGGCGCACTGGTTGATGTCATTTTGACCGATGCTGCTGCACAATTGGTTGCTCCGATAACTTTTTCCTCAGTAACCGGACGCAAGGCATATCTGGATGAGGATCTGTGGAAGGTAGATGACCATGTTTTGCATATTGATCTGGGAGAGACGAACGATGCTTTATTAATCGCTCCCGCTACCGCCAATACTATAGCCAAGATGGCTCACGGCCTGGCTGATAATTTATTATCCTTAACAGCTCTGGCCTCCCGGACAACGCCCCTTATCGCGCCTGCTATGGATGGTGGTATGTACAGTCATCCAGCCACGCAGGACAACTTGGCCTTATTGACAAAACGAGGAGTTCAGGTTTGGGGTCCAGCCGCCGGCCACCTTGCATCCGGCCTGTCAGGAAAAGGCCGCATGCTGGAGCCGGACCAGCTATTTGGATATCTGCGCCAATGGTTAGGTAGAGAAGGTTTATTAGCAGGGAAAAAGGTCGTAGTCACTGCCGGGGGAACCCAGGAACCAATAGACCCTGTGCGTGTTATCAGCAATAGATCCTCAGGAAAACAGGGATTTGCGATTGCCCAAGCGGCCTTGGACCAGGGCGCAGCTGTGATCCTGATCACAGCTCCCTCAGCCTTGGAAGCTCCAATTGGCTCCACATTGATTCCTGTGAATACTGCCCAAGAGATGTGCGAAGCAGTAATGTCTGAAACAACAGACGCAGATATTTTGATCATGGCTGCGGCGGTGGCTGATTATAAACCAGTTAAATCAGCGGAATCCAAGATCAAAAAAGAGCAAGGGGGATTAGATGTGATCGAATTGGAGAGGACCATAGATATCCTCAAGGAAGTAGCCATTCTCAGGGAAAAGAAGAAAACAAACCTCGGGGTGGTAATTGGATTTGCTGCAGAAACGGAAAATTTACTTCAGAACGCTACATCCAAGCTTGAAAATAAGAACCTGGATCTAATCGCTGCCAATGATGTTAGTAAAAAAGATCGAGGAATTGGATCTGATAATAATCAGGTTACATTGATTTGGAAAGAGGGACGAACCAGAGAACTGCCTCTGCTGGACAAATCCGATGTAGCAGATGAGTTGATTATGGAAGCAGCACGATTCTTTCCAGAGGATATGACAAGAGATTAATTTTTGTTGTGGGTCGCAGAATCCCCACAATTCGGGAGGGTTTTAAATGAGCAGAGATACATATAAAAAACTGGCTGGAAAATTGGATACAATGCCCCACTGCTACCCTGCAACTGAAAGTGGGATTGAGATCCGATTGCTTGAAAAGATCTTTACCCCGCAAGAAGCTATCCTGGCGGCTGAGATGTTTTACACGAAAGAACCAGCATCTGAGATTGCAGCTCGAGCCAATGTTCCTGAAAAAGAAGCTCGCCGCACTTTGAAGGATATGGTCAGAAAAAAAATGATACTCTTCTCAAAAGGGGAATCAACTCTTATTTTTGGCTTAATGCCCTTTGTTGTTGGATTTTACGAAGAATTGCTCCCCAGACTGAATGAGGACATAGCAGCTTTATTTGAGGAATACTTTCAGGAAACCAAAGGAACCATTACTGGCAAAGGCATATCAGTGCACCGGGTGATCCCGGTCCAGGAGTCAATTGATTTTGAGATGGAAGTATACCCCTATGAAAAAGCCTCTTATTTGATTGAGAATGCCAAAGCGTGGGGGGTGAGGGATTGTATCTGCCGGGTACAGAAAAAACTGATTGGTGACCCCTGTGACCATCCGCTTGAAAATTGTTTGGTATTTGCACCTGTTGAAGGATATTTTGAAAACAGTGATGTGGATCGGTCGATCAGCAAAGAAGAAGCACTCCAGATCCTGCGTGATTCAGAGGAAGCCGGGTTGGTTCATACTACAGGTAACTACCAGGACCGGAATTCTTATATCTGCAACTGCTGTACATGCAGTTGTGGAATATTAAGGTCAGTGGCAGAGTTCAATAATTCGGCAGCCATTGCGAAATCAGATTTTTTGGTTGTGGTTGATGAAGAACTATGTGTTGCTTGTGGAGATTGTGTAGACTACTGTCAGTTTGATGCTCTGGTCGTTTATGATGTTTGCGAGGTAGATCCAGGGAACTGCGTGGGCTGTGGATTATGTGTCCCGTCCTGTCCGGAAGAAGCAATGGTTCTGATCCGAAGAGCAGAGGGAGATGTATCTCCTCCCCCTGCCACAATCAAAAATTGGGGAATTGAGCGCACCCAGAACTGAAACTTGGATATCGTTAAAATCCTATTCGTGTGAACTGAATCCAGGCCTTTTACTATCAGGCCTGGATTTCTATTTTCCCCATTTACATAAACCATAAGTTTACGCAATCAAACCCAAATGGTAGAATGAGCAAGGTTTTATTAATTGAAATCGCTTGGCTGTATTTACTAGGAGGATTATTTTGGTTCCTGATACGATTAAGGAAATAACCCCGAATCACTTCAGCCTCCCCCGCCGGATCGAACGTTTGGGAGAGCTTGCTTATAACCTGTGGTGGACCTGGAATCCTGATGTCCAACGGCTTTATAAACGTATTGACAGCGATCTGTGGGAAGAGACCACTCACAATCCGATCCAGTTCTTACGCAAAGTTGAGAGGGCAAAACTGAATGCGGTGACTCACGATAGTTATTATCTGGATTTCTATGATCGTTCCTTGATGGCTTTTGACCAATATATGGAGCGCGAAGATACCTGGTATCAAGAAAATCATGGTCATATTGATAAAGAAGTCATAGCTTATTTTTCTACTGAATTTGGACTTCATGAAACACTGCCAATTTACGCGGGCGGTCTGGGAGTCCTTTCCGGGGATCACCTGAAAGAAGCCAGTGACCTGGGTTTGCCCCTGATTGCGATGGGTTTTTTATATACCAAGGGATATTTCACGCAGATCATCAGTGAAGATGGCTGGCAGGAAGCCGAATACGTTAAACTGAATTTTGATGAACTCCCCGTGCTGCCATTGGTGGATGAAGATGAAAAACCTGCTACGATATCCATTGAGCTGGCCGGTCGAAAGGTTTTGATTAGAATTTGGAAGATCCAGGTTGGTCGGGTTCCTCTCTACCTTTTGGATTCCAATGTTGATGGAAACTCCAACGATGATCGCGAACTAACAGCGCGATTGTACAGCAGCGACCTTGATTTGAGGATCTCTCAGGAAATCATTCTGGGCATCGGCGGAGTAAAAGCTCTCCGGAAATTGGGTCATTCTCCAGCAGTCTGGCATATGAATGAAGGTCATTCAGCATTTCTGGTCCTGGAGCGTATGCGCGAGCTGGTAGAAAAAGGGTCAAGCCTGGAAGAGGCTATCGATGCTGTTCAGGCAAAAACAGTTTTTACGACCCATACACCGGTACCCGCCGGCAGTGATGAATTCCCTGAATGGTTGATCGATAAATATTTTGGCGGCCTGCAAGAACAGCTGGGCCTTTCCCGGGATGAGTTCTTTGATCTTGCTCGCCATTCTGTAAACTGGGGCGAAACTTTCAGTATGCCTGTCCTGGCCATGCGCATTTCAAATCTCCGCAACGGAGTATCTGAACTGCATGGTGAAGTTGCCAGGGATATGTGGAACTTCTTGTGGCCGGATCTGAAGAATGATGAGGTACCGATCAGTCATATCACCAACGGTATTCATACTGGAACCTGGTTGGCCCGCCGATTGCGCCATCTGTATGGTAAATACTTGGGTTCGGATTGGCTGGATAATATCGATGACCCTGATATTTGGACAATTATTTCCAATATACCTGATGAGGAACTGTGGGAAGTTCGCCAACACCTGAAAAGAAAACTTGTCTTTTATATGCGGGAAAGAGCCCGGAATCAATGGATCCAGGATCGGGTGCACCCTATCCAGGTGATTGCTTCCGGCGTATTGTTAAATCCGTATGCGTTAACAATCGGTTTCGCCCGGCGATTTGCAACATACAAACGAGCTGACCTAATTCTGAGTGATTTTGATCGTTTATTAAGGATCATTAACAAACCCAATATGCCGGTTCAGATCATTTTTGCCGGTAAAGCCCATCCGGCAGATAAACCTGGTAAATTGCTTATTCAGGAAGTTTACAGGAAAGTGAAAAAAGCTGAATGCGGGGGCAGGTTGGTGTTCCTTGAGGATTATGATATGAACCTGGCCAGATACCTGGTTCAGGGTGTTGATGTCTGGTTGAATACACCACGCCGGCCAAATGAAGCCTCCGGTACATCGGGGCAGAAGGCGGCTGTAAATGGTGCTCTGAACTTTTCGATCCTGGATGGTTGGTGGCGAGAAGGGTTCAACGGCAAAAATGGTTGGGCGATCGGCACTGATGACAGCCACGAGGATCACAAATTCCAGGATGATATGGATGCTGAAAGCCTCTATGACACGCTTGAAAATCAGATCATCCCTCTGTTTTATGATCGTTCCTCTGAAAATCTGCCAGTTGAGTGGATTGCGATGATGAAGGAATCCATCCGAACGCTTGGGCCGGAATTCAGTATGCGTAGGATGGTTAAAGCCTATGCCAATGATCTGTACTTTGAGTTGATGGACCGGAAAAAATAAAATAACCAGGTAGAGGTAGCTTCAGGCGTTTACTGCCTGAGAGGAAGTATCAGATGTTCACTTTTCAACTCACCCAACAGAGTATTTTAATTGCGCTCCTTATTTTTGTCGTCCGCGTGATATCAACCAGCCTTGACACTGTGCGTGTGATCCTTACTCTGCGCAGCAGTAAATTCTGGGTCTGGATCCTGGGGTTTTTAAACTCGGCAATCTGGGTTATGACCTTTGCCTTTGTTTTGGCTGACATTGACAATTTTGTCAATGTGCTCGTATACGCAGCAGGTTTTGCAACAGGCAATGTGGTTGGAATGTGGCTCGAGGATAAACTGGCAATCGGATTTGCCGAAGTACGTGTGATCAGTCCAAAATGGGGAGCCGCCATATTGAAAGTCCTCCGTGAGAATAACTACGCAGTAACAGAAATCCCCGGGCGGGGAAAAGATGGTATGGTCTCAGTGATCACCAGCAGTATTCGACGAAGTCAAGTATATGAATTTGAAAAATTGGTCCGGGAAGTGGATGGTGACGCGTTTATTACAACGGAGGATGTTGTAGCTGTCCAGCGAGGTTTTTGGCGAGCAAAATAAACAGCTGAGAGTAAATATCGGCAGTCTTCAAGACTGCCGATTTTTCTTTATACGAGTTCTTCGAATGGAATTGGATCCTCTTCCAGATTGAACTGCCAGGCGCAGTAGAAATCCTCAGGATGGGGGTCTGGAGGACAACTAATCACATTTGTCCTGATGCGAGGATCAATGGTATGGGCAAAATAGGCATATTCTGCAATGCCAACCGGTTTACAGGGAAAATCATCTAATCCTTTTCTCTTGCGGGCGCTTTGTACCCGGCAATCATTCATTTCAAAACGAAGTGTTTTTTCATCGACTGCGATTAAGGATTGTTCGTTGATCCGGGCATAAAGGCGAAACTGGAGAGCTTTTCTTAAAGCAGGAATACCTCCGCCAGGTTCGATTCCTTGGCGGCGCATGATCCTTTTGGCTTCGATCTGCGTGAAAGTGATCCAGGCCTCCTTATCCAGCTCAATGGCCTTTTCCATGCCGTATTGGTTTTCGACAGCCAGGAACCAGAGACCATCATGGGCCAGCCAGTTTTTTGCCGAATCCTCTAACATCTCAATCAATGTATCTTTAGATAGAGAATTGAGTATATCTCTGTCCGGCATAATCCCTCCTGGAACTCGTTTAGTGGATTGTATAGTGCTTTATTAATTCTAATATATCCTGGTCAACGATGTATTAAATTTCGTTGGGGGCAACCAGGTAGTTGATCCAGCGCTGGGAGAAGAACCTGTTCAATCCTAGAACCAATTTAACGACCTCTTCTGTTAATACCGTCAGGTACACAAAGTGGACTGGCAGGTTAAAAACAAAAGCGCTGATAAATCGCCAAAGGCACACCAATGGCCCAAACCGAGCCGGCGTCGATAAAGAAGGCATACCTGGTATCGCCCCCGCTGCGAAGTATTCCGATCAACACAATAAAGTTCAAGGAGCGGACCGGTAGGAATATTGCCATCAAGGCAATCAGATTTGTTGTATAGGCGGTTGTCATTTCTGAAATATTATAAAAGGACAATAAGGGACTGGCAAAGGAATACATCAGTGCCCCCAGGATGGCTGCTCCGATTGTGCCCAGCACAAGATACTTTTTGGCATAGGATGTGGCATTGTCATATTCCTCGGCACCGATCCGGTTTCCGATCATGATCGCACAGGCATTGCCTAAACCGATAAAAACTACAAATATGATCCTGTCCAGGGTTCCAGCAATATTCACGGCGGCGATCGATTCAGTCCCGATCCTGGCATAGACTATGTTGTAGGTTGTGAATCCAAACGACCAGATGATCTCTGTGGCGATCACAGGCAGTGTTGTATTAAAGAATTTCTTGACTGACAGGATCTTGAAGTTCAATAATGAGGCTAAGTTACCCGCTACGGGTAGTCGCTTGTGATAAATGATGGTCAATAACAGGATAACCTCAATCAACCTGGAAATAACTGTGGCGATTGCTGCACCTTTAACTCCGAATGAGGGTAGGCCGAAATTGCCAAAGATGAGGCCGTAAGTTCATCAATGTGTTTAAACTCAAAGCCACCAAACTTGTGATCAAGGGAAGTTTAACATTTTCAGTACTGCGCAGCACAAAAATGAAGCTGTTTGTAATGGCAGTGATCACATAGCTGAAGGCAACGATTTGTAAATAGATACTGCCCTGGGAGATCACAGCCGGATCTTTGGAGTAAATACTTATCACCTGGACCGGGAACAGGATGGCCACCAGAGAAAATATAACAGCCCCGCTGATGCTCATCAACAGACTTAAATCCCAGGACACTTTGTATTCGTCTGATGTCTTTTTTCCCCCAGAATTGGGCTGCGAAAATTGCTGTTCCACTGCCAATCCCAAAGAATAAAAGAGATACCAGAAAAAAAACCTGATTGGCAACTCCAACTGCTGCGACGGCGCTTTCCCCCAGCTGTCCAATCATCACACCATCAACCATGTTCAAGGAAGCAAATATCAAGTTCTGGAGCATGATCGGTGTAGCCAGCTTGAGTACAGTGTTGAGGAACTTCTTGTCACCAAATAACCACGTCATATAATC
The DNA here is from genome assembly GCA_963783765.1 of uncultured Chloroflexia bacterium. Taxonomy (GTDB): domain Bacteria; phylum Chloroflexota; class Anaerolineae; order Anaerolineales; family UBA11858; genus B10-G9. Next base: position 11,047 of record CAWAOV010000003.1, read on the forward strand.
TCCTGCCTGAGAGCAATTTGGATATTATACTGTTTTTCTCCCGCGACTGAGGATCGTGATCGATTTATATTTCATATTAGAATCCTGCAAGAAAACCTCCCGACTTGGCAGGTATTAAATCCCCGATTATAATTTTCATGTGGCACAAAAGAAAGATCCCCGAGATTTATCCATCAATGAGCTGCGCAGGCTGCTGATCGAGAAACAACGTTCAGGCAGAAGTGAACGCATTGAACGTTACCGCGAAACAGGTCGAGTTGTCCGCCTGGTCTCTGATGAAGAGACTTCCTGGGAAGATATCCGGACCACGGCACCTTTTGGTGATGGTCCTCCTGATCCTGTCGAAGAAGAGAAAAAGAAAAATAAAAAAGTTGTGGATGGTTTCCTGTTGGCAATCGAGGTCCTGGCAGTGCTTGGTCTGGTTTTTGTGCTTTTTAACGGTCTTGATATTCTTCAGCAGTTAAACAGGGAAGTTGCCCTGGCATTGGAACAACCAACCTTGACGGCCACACCATTGATCAAAGCGGTTATCCTCCCTGGTGGCCATACACCACCCGATTCGCCTGGAGGTAGCCAACCGAATATCGAAGAGATTCCAGACCACTTAAGGCCTGTTGTTCAATCTTACTGGGAAATCCCGATCCCGACTCCTTCGCCAAATCATGCTATCAGGTTGCAGATCCCAAGCATCAACCAGGATGTCCCCGTGGTTGAAGGGGATGGCCCGGAGCAGCTGAAAAAAGGGGTTGGCCACGCTATTTACTCCGCCAATCCCGGAGAGACCGGAAACGTAGTGCTTTCTGCTCATAATGATATTCAAGGTGAGATCTTCCGACACCTGGACAAATTGGAGGAAGGCGATCTGGTGATATTATTCTCAGAGCGAAAAAGCTATACCTATGCAGTGCAGAGAAGTGCACATTGTAGAGCCGTACCAGGTGGAATTCCTCGAATCCACCGATGAAGCGATTACAACTTTGATCTCCTGTTATCCGTATATGATTGATAATCAAAGGATTGTGGTCATCGCGAACCTAATCGATGGTTAAGGTGTTTTAGTAATGGGTAGGTTTTATCCAGAGAATTATTGAGTAGAGATTGATCAGGGTTGATTTTTGGATTTTTAGCGTTAGATTTTAGGCCTTGAAAGGGAACAACAGAATATGACCACAGAGAACCAACATTCACCATCCTGGGGGACAACAACAAGACTGGTCATCGGGTTAACCCTGGTGGCTATTCTCGCTGGGATCTTTATTTATTACCGATCTATAGTTGTTTTATTGGTTCTGGCTTCTATCATCACCTACCTGTTTGAGCCAATAGTGTCCTGGTTAACTGAAAAAACGCGCTTGTCCTGGCGGATGAACACTACACTTGTGTTTTTGCTTTTGGTGATTTTGTTGATCGGTTTGTTGACGGGAGCCGGATTGGTGATTGCGCAGCAGGCGACAGGGCTGGTACGAGTTATTCAGGAATTCATAGAAAATCTTCCCCTGCTGGCAGACGATCTAACCGTCTTTCTGGAGCAGTATGGGATTAAAGATGTCATCAATCTAAACGACCTGGCCAACAGGCTCTTAGAGACCATACAGCCCATCCTTGGTCAGGCAGGATCAATTGTCGGGTCTATTGCTACAGGCGCTGCCACCGGTATTGGACGGACCTTTTTTGTGGTCTTTGTGGCCTATTTCATACTATCCGAGTCCCAGCGAGTAGGGGAAATCACTTTTGATCAGATCCCACAGTATGGTTATGATATCAAACGTATGACCCGCCAGCTAAAAACGATCTGGGATTCTTTCTTCAGGGGACAAATCATCATCTTTGTGATGGTTTTTGTAGTTTATTTGATCGTCCTGTCATCTCTTGGTGTTAGATTTTCTATTGCCCTGGCAGCTTTGTTAGGAATGGCTGTATTTATCCCCTATGTTGGTATTTGGATATCTTCTACTGTGATGGTATTAGTGACTTTTTTCCAACCATATAATTATTTTGGGCTGCTGCCCTGGCATTTCGCTGCCATGGTCCTGGCGATTGTGCTGATCATAAATTTTGTTTTTGATAATTACATCACACCGCGATTTCTGGGCCGCACATTGGATATCCATCCCGCCGCAGTACTGGTTGCTGCTTTATTTATGGCCAGTTTACTGGGCCTGGTTGGTATCTTCCTGGCTGCCCCGGTAGTTGCTACAATTAAGGTGGTGGGACAATATGGCTTCAGAAAGATGTTCGACCTGGATCCCTGGCCTGAACCCGAGGAAGAACCCAAACCTGTAGAATTCCCATGGTACCGTTGGTCCAGACAGTTAAAATCCTGGATAGAGAAGCTGAGATCCAGGAAAAAAGAAACAAAAGAATGACATAAAAAAAACCTGCTGAGAAATTCCAGCAGGTTTTTATTTTTTGAGTGATTTCTCTATACAGCTACACCAACCGGAGAGTAGAGGATTTCCTGGATATTGACGATCTTCCGGCGCAGATTTTTATCCCGTTCCAGCAGATCTGTGATCTTATCGTGCCCATACATCACGGTGGTGTGATCCCTTCCTCCCAGAAGTTCCCCGATCTTTGGTAAGGATAACTCGCTTTCTTCCCGCAGCATGTACATAGCCACCTGTCTGGGGAATGAAACCCGCTGGCTGCGGCTGTGGCTTAATAATTCTTCCATGGATATGCCATATTCCTGGGCAATGGTATTTAGGATCTGTTCAGGCTCGATCTCCCTGGTTTCTGGCATTAGGTCTGCCAGAGCATACTCTACCAGCCTTTCATCCAGCACCATACCGCGCAGATCTGCATAGGCACGCAGGCGGGTCATCGCCCCTTCCAACTCCCTGATATTGGTTTGGAAGCGATGAGCGATATTCTCCAGAATGGAATCAGGCATATCAAAACCCATCCGGTCAGCCTTGGATTGAAGAATTGCTACTCGGGTTTCAAAATCCGGGGTCTGGATATCGGCGGCCAAGCCCCATTCAAAGCGGTTGCGTAGACGCTCCTCAAGAGTGACCATGGCTTTTGGCGGTCGGTCTGAGGTCATAACGATCTGTTTGTTCTGTCCGTGCAGCGTGTTGAATGTGTGGAAGAATTCTTCCTGAGTGGATTCTTTTCCGGCGATGAATTGAATATCATCTATCAATAGGATATCGATCCGGCGATATTTCTCCCTGAATGCCTGGGTATTGTGATTGCGAATGGCAGTGATCAGGTCATTGGTGAATTCTTCTGAGGAGACATAAAGCACTTCCAGTCCCTGGACCTGGCACATATTGCCAATGGCATGCAGAAGGTGGGTTTTCCCTAACCCTACTCCACCATACAGGAACAGGGGGTTGTAAGTCTGAGCGGGTTTTTCAGCGACAGCCAGGGATGCGGCATGGGCCAGGCGGTTGCTGGAACCAACAACAAAGTTACTGAAGTTATAACGAAAATTAATTGACACTCGCTGGGGAGGGGAGCTCTCAACTTGGGGAGCTTCAATTTGGGCATTGTCGAGAAATTCAGATTGTTCTTTAGCAGGTGATTTTTTGGGGCCGTTATTGATAACAAAGCTGACATTTACCTGGCGGTTCATTGTTCCGTTAAGCAGCTTGGTAATGGTGCTCTTTAGGCGACTATCTAACCAGTCACGGGCATAAGCATTGTGAACACCAATTTTAAATTCACCATCGGTATCCGAGATCAGCTCTGCATCGCGAATCCAGGTATCAAAAGCTGCTTTAGGCATTTCTAGTTGCAGTTGACCAAGGGCAGCTTGCCAAGCTTGCTTTCCTTCCATGAACCAAGTCCTCCTCACCCCTTCAAGAAAAAAGTACACTTAGTCTCCAGATTTCCATCTTCTCGGAAAACCAAGACCTGATTTCGCATCAGGATCACCTTTTTTCAATTGTAAAAATCCCAGATTGGGGGAACGCTTCAAGCCTAATTCTATCGGATAAAGTGAGTAGTAGCAATCCTACTCTTCTAAATAAAAACGATTTATTAAGGTTGGAAATCTTAAGGAATTGATTATAGTTAACGGTTCTTGACAACCCCTACTGAAGTAGTATTTTTTCGCTTGATTTGGGCATCACCAAATTAGCTACCCCTACAGATGGGGGTGGAGACAATCCTTGAAAATCCAATCTTAAAACATTCTCAGAACATAAGAAGATTGCCGGACCAATTGAAATACGTTTACTTGAATCTTAGCACCCTAAGAATTATTTAGCGCTGGTTACCTGCTTGAAAAACCTGCCAATATGTCTGAAATTGTCCACGAACTGATGAAAATAAAAATGGTTTTCAGTGGGTATGGACCCCATGTGGAAAACATCATGGTATCACTCTATGTTAGAATTTGAAACATGGAAGAGAAAGGTTCCCCACCTACAAAGGCTATCATGCCCATCTCATTGATCCTGGCAATTCCTGGTTGGGTTTTGTTGATCTATCTGGTTACCCAAACCGTCCCGGAATTGACTAATCGCTGGTTGTTCTATGTCGCCATTGTTTTATCGATCACAGGATCTTCCTTTCCAGTTGTAGCATATCTGAACAGGATCATCAAACCTTTCGGTCCAGCAACTTTCGAGATCATAATCAGGGAAGGGATCATGATCGGTCTCTATACCGCAACTTTGTTGTGGTTGAACAAGGGACAGATATTAACCTTTGGGCTGGCTTTGATCCTGGCCGTCGGTTTGATATTGGTCGAAATTTTGATCAGGCTCAGAAGTCGGAGTGAATGGCATCCCGAAGCATAAAGTCACAAATATACTGACACAAAAATATGAATGATCTAAGCCAAATCCCTTCCGTTGATCAGATCCTCACTTCCAAACCTGGAATAACCCTGGTTGAGAATTATGGCCATCAAGCAGCTGTGGATGCAATCCGGGTTTGCCTGGATCAGGTCAGGCAGGATTTCCTAAAAAGTGGATCGGATCTGCCCGATCTGGTCGGGCTCTTGGAAATGGTCGCTGATTTGCTCAATGAACGCTTAAAACCGACCTTGGTGCCGGTGATCAATGCTTCAGGTGTGATCATTCACACTAATTTAGGAAGAGCTCCACTCAGCACAAAAGCCTTGGAAGCGGTCAGGAATGTCAGCGGTGGATACTCTACACTCGAGTTCAGCCTGGAAACCGGGGGAAGGGGTTCCAGGTTGATCCATGCAGAATCTCAATTCCAGCAGCTGTTAGGTGCGGAATCTGCTCTGGTTGTTAATAACAATGCTTCGGCCGTGTTACTGAGTTTGACTGTATTAACCAAGGGTAAAAAAGTGATTATCTCCCGCTCCCAGTTGGTGGAAATTGGTGGGGGATTCCGCATTCCGGAAGTCCTGCGTCATTCGGGTACTGAGCTGGTAGAAGTCGGTACGACCAACAAAGTCCACCTGTTTGACTATGAACAGGCTTATAACGAAGAAACAACAGCGGTGATGCGAGCCCATTCATCTAATTATTCAATTGTAGGTTTTACCAGCGAACCTGCGATAGCTGAGATCATCGAGAGCGCACATAAGGCAGGTTTGTGGTTTTTTGACGATCTTGGCTCCGGCGCCTTGCTGGATACCAGCCCTTATGGATTAAAACACGAACCAATGGTCCAGGAATCCCTGGCCGCTGGTGCAGATCTGGTCTGTTTTTCAGGAGACAAGCTCCTGGGCGGGCCGCAGGCCGGCATTATTCTGGGGCGGAAGGAATTGATCGATCGATTAAAGGTACATCCCCTGGCCAGGGCTATCCGTGCGGATAAAATGGCCCTAAGCGCCCTCTCAGCAACTCTGGATCACTATATTAAAGGGGAGGCGCTTTCCGCTGTTCCTGTCTGGCAAATGATCTCCACTGACCGGCAAACGATTAAATCCAGGGCGGAAAAATGGAAAAAATCATTAAAACAAGGTGAGATCCTCGAGACGGAGTCTATGGTTGGAGGTGGTTCTTTACCTGGAGAGACCTTGCCGACATTTGTGCTGGCGTTAGAAGTGGATCATCCCAATCAACTACTGGATATCCTCCGGAATGGATCGCCCTCCGTGATCGGCCGGGTTGAAGCTGATCGTGTGTTATTGGATCCCCGTACAGTGCTTCCCGATACAGATCCGGTATTTATCAACGCACTTCAGTTAGCATGGAGCAGATATGAAAAGTGATCTCAACGATATCATGGAACGGGAAAATATTGATGCACTCTGGATCATGGGTGATGCTTCTCATAACGCAGCGATGACTTATTTTACCGGCATCGCTCATGTCAGCCATGCCGACTTGATTATGATCCGGGGCAAAGAGCCGGTGATCTTCTGCAATGCCATGGAGCGGGAAGAAGCGGCTTCTACTGGGTTTGAAACAATAGTAACTGCAAAATATGAATTCTTGAAGGTCCTGGAAGAGTCAAAGGGTGATGTGATCCTAGCCGGAGCCAAGGTCTATAAAATGATGTTCGAAGAATTGGGTTTAACCAGCGGCCGGGTAGCGGTCTACGGCAAAGTAAATGTTGGTGCCTTCTATGGCCAGATCAAACACATGGAAAGATTGCTTCCCGGGATCGAATTTGTTGGTGAAGGTGATGACTCGATCTTGTTGGAAGCCCGGGCCACAAAAGATGTCCCTGAGATCAAACGTATCCGTGATATTGGAAAGATCACTACCGAAGTGGTAGGTAAAACTGCGGCTTATCTGCAATCCTGCCAGGTGGATGAAAATGAAGTTTTACTCCGGAAAAATGGGGAACCGCTGACAATTGGGGTTATGCATACCAAGATAAATTACTGGCTGGCGGAACGGGGTGTTGAGAATCCATTGGGCTGTATTTTTGCGATGGGCAGAGATGCCGGGATCCCGCACAGTGCAGGAACCCATGAGGACGAAATCAAACTTGGCAAAACAATAATTTTTGACATCTACCCCCAGGAGGCTGGGGGAGGGTATTTCTTTGATTTCACCAGAACCTGGTGCCTGGGCTACGCCCCGGAAGCGGAGAAAAAATTGCATCAGGATGTCCATGAGGTGTATCTGACCTTGCTGGAAGAGATGGTCCTGGATGAACCTGCTCCAACCTATCAGGACCGCACCTGCGAGTTATTTGAAGCTCAGGGGCATGCCACTATCCGTCAGGATAGCCAGCTGCAGTCAGGATATGTCCATAGTCTCGGTCATGGATTGGGACTAGACGTACATGAACGTCCTTGGTTCAGCAAGCGGGCTAGCGCGGCAGATCCTTTATCAGCTGGATCAGTAGTGACTATCGAACCGGGTTTGTATTATCCGGAAAAAGGTATGGGCTGTCGTCTGGAAGATTCAGTGTGGGTCCGGCCGGATGGAAAAATGGAAATCCTGGCCGACTATCCTTATGATCTGGTGCTGACTATGAAACACTGGAACGGCTAAGATGTTCCAATATTAAAGAAGACCTGGTGATCTTATGAATGAACAAATACTTGAGGAAACTCCCCAGGTGAACCTGGAAAATCCACTGGCACGTATTCTGGGTATTGAGACGTCCTGTGATGAAACCGCAGCATCCGTTGTAGAAAACGGCCGGGTGATCCTTTCCAGTGCAGTGGCATCCCAGATTGACCTGCATGCCCAATTTGGCGGCATCTTCCCAGAGGTGGCTTCAAGGCAGCATATCCTATCCATTTATCCCATTGTTGATCAGGCGCTTAAGGAAGCCCACCTAAAATTGGCTGACCTGGATGGCATTGCGGTCACACGCGGTCCCGGATTGCCTGGTTCTCTTGTGGTAGGCATCAACATGGCCAAAGGATTGGCGATCGGCAGTGGGCTGCCGCTTTTGGGAATCAATCATCTGGAAGGGCATCTGTACTCTGCCTGGTTGAGCGAAGAGGGCAAGAAACTGAAAAAAGCCCCCCAGTTCCCACTCCTGGCATTGATCGTTTCGGGTGGGCATACAGAATTGGTCTTGATGAAGGATCACCTTGTTTATGAGCGATTGGGCGGCACGCTGGATGATGCAGCTGGTGAGGCTTTTGACAAAATCGCCCGCCTGCTGGATTTGGGATACCCGGGTGGACCTGTGATCCAGGAAGCTGCCCTGGAAGGAGATCCCAAGGCTTTTGATTTTCCGAGATCCTGGCTGGATGATAGTTATAACTTTTCCTTCAGCGGTTTAAAAACCTCTGTTCTAAGGACAGTGCAGCAGCTTGAAAAACAGAAAAGCAAACTGCCCCGTCCGGACCTGGCAGCCAGCTTCCAGGCAGCTGTTGTGGATGTTTTGTTCCAGAAAACCTTAAATGCAGCAGAAGAATTTGGCACAAAAGATATCCTGATCGCTGGAGGTGTTTCTGCCAATCAAGCTTTAAGGGATAAGTTCAAGGGACAGAAAAAATACCGCGTTCATATTCCCCCGCTGTTTTTATGTACTGATAATGCAGCTATGATCGCCGGAGTAGGCTGTTTCCGCTACCATGCTGGCCAGCGGGATGGGCTGGAAATGGATGCTGCGCCAACCTGGTCGATCTCTGATCTGTAGTTGATCTCCTTTATTACTGGTAGCTACTATTGTCCTACTATGCACCGGAGGTGTATGATGGCAGGTTTAAATAGATTTCTAAAACGAATTAAAACCGCTCAGGTGATCCTGATCGCAGCTGGTTCCTTAGCTGGAGCTGCTGCATTTCTAATTGGTGTCTCAGATAATCCTCCCGGTATATTCCTTTTATACGCTGGACTCTCCTGTCTGGCTGGGGCCTGGGTCTGGAATTGGCGTTCGCCGCGGGATTTTTGGGTTTTACTGCTTCTTTCCCTGGCGGGCTTCCCCATTGGCGTGGTTATGCATAATCTGCTTTACGCCCTGGGTACGGCGGTGAGTGGGATCAGATTCCTGTTTGTGATAGTGGATTTCCTGGGTGCATTCTTCTTCCTGGTTGCCGTGATGGCCGTTGGCCCCACCGCACTGGTCGCACTGGCTGGTGGTATCTATACCAGCTGGCAGGGTATGACCCGGTTAACCCGTATGAACAGAAGCTATCGGCGTTTTAAGGAGAATCATCAGGTAAAGGAAAAATCGCTTTGGAAGCTGGTTGATATGGTGAGACAATCCGCGTCCGGAGCCAATTTACAGCCCCTGAAATTCATTTTATCTGCTGCTGAAGAGAAGAATAACCTGATCTTTCCAACACTCTCCTGGGCTGGATATCTCAAAGATTGGGATGGGCCTGAAAAGGGGGAGCGCCCGACAGCTTATATCATCCTGCTGGGAGATACTGAGGTGGCAAAGAGTTTTCAGTACGATGCTGGCATTGCCAGCCAGAGCATCACGCTGGGTGCTGTGGAAATGGGACTGGGCGCCTGCCTGATCGGCTCGATTAAAAGGGATGTATTACAGAAAGCACTGGCCATCCCGGACAGATATGAGATCCTGCTGGTGATTGCCATTGGAAAACCTGCTGAAGAAGTTGTGCTGATTCCTCTGGATGAAGAAGGGGATATCAAATATTGGCGAGATGAGAATGATGTACACTATGTTCCAAAACGAGATTTACCAGAGATAATACTTGATCTTTAATCATGAGTTAATCCATCAATATCGGTTGGATTATTAAAATTCAATAAATCGTTATCAAACAAAAACCGTTCCTGGTCTTAAAGAACGATTTTTGTAGACAAGAATGGATCCAGATATTTATTTTGTTTTGAGATACAGGTCAATGTTCTCCGGCTCCATTTTTGTTGGATCCCGGATCCAGCTAGTAATACTTTCCTGATAAACCTTATCTATATAGTATTATCTGGTGGTGGATCAAAAATTTGCAGATCTTATCGCTAGCTTACTCTATCCCGTCATCTTGGGGCAAGATATACCAGTTAAATTGAGATTATTAATTTGTATGAATTACTGTAGTTATTTTATTTGATTAGTATTTGGAGATTTCCATGAAAAAATGTGATCTGGGTCTGATCGGCCTGGGAGTAATGGGCCAGAACCTGGTTTTAAATATGGATGACCATGGTTATAAGGTCGCTGTATTTAACCGGACTACTTCGAAAGTTGATGATTTTATCAATGGTGAAGCTAAGGGAACCGAGATTGTAGGAGCCCATTCCATTGAGGAATTTGTTGAGTTATTAGATCATCCCCGGAAAGTGATGTTACTCGTTAAGGCCGGAACTCCAGTGGATGATTTTATCGAGCTCCTTCTCCCTCATCTGGATAAAGGGGATATTATCATTGATGGCGGGAATTCCAACTACAACGATACCATTCGCCGGACTGCTTATGTAGAATCCAAAGGATTACTATATATAGGAGCAGGTGTTTCAGGGGGAGAGGAAGGAGCCCGGTTTGGACCTTCCATCATGCCCGGAGGATCACCGGATGCCTGGCCTCATGTAAAAAAGATTTTCCAGGCCATCTCAGCGAAGGTGGATGGAGGTGTACCTTGCTGCGATTGGGTGGGTGAGAACGGCGCGGGCCATTATGTCAAAATGACCCATAATGGGATCGAATACGGGGATATGCAGCTGATCTGCGAAGCCTACGATCTAATGAAAAATGCAGCAGGGCTGAGTAATGAAGAGATGCATCAAGTATTCACTCACTGGAATGAAGGTAAACTCGACTCTTACCTGATAGAGATCACCCGGGATATTCTTGGGTATCGTGACGAAACAGGAGAGTATACACTGGATCAGATTCTGGATACTGCCGGTCAGAAAGGAACAGGAAAATGGACTGCAGTCTCGGCTTTGGATATGGGAATTCCATTGACATTGATCAATGAAGCTGTTCAGTCTCGATTTTTATCAGCATTAAAAAATGAACGAGTATTGGCAGCGGAATTTTTATCAGGTCCAGATATTGTTTTTAAGGGGGACAAAAAGGCATTTATCGCGGATATCCATGATGCTCTTTATGCCTCAAAAATAATCTCCTATACCCAGGGTTATATGTTGATGAAAGCTGCGGCTGCTGAATATGACTGGGATCTGAATTATGGCGGCATTGCTTTGATGTGGCGGGGTGGATGTATTATTCGTTCCGCCTTCCTGGGAGAGATTAAAGTAGCGTATGATAAAGACCCGGGTTTAGAAAATCTATTGCTGGATGATTATTTCCGGAGAGAAGTCGAGAACGCCCAGTCAGGTTGGCGGCGGGTTATATCAAAAGCGGTCGAATTGGGTGTGCCTGTGCCAGCCATGTCCAGTGCTCTGGCATTTTATGATGGGTACAGGAATGAAAGACTGCCGGCAAATTTGCTTCAGGCTCAAAGGGATTATTTTGGCGCTCACACCTATGAACGCCTGGATAAACCGCGAGGTGAGTTCTTCCATACTAACTGGACTGGATCTGGAGGAGATGTGACTTCCAGTACTTATAATGCCTAAGTAATAGGCTGCATGACGGAAAATGTATCAAATTTCTGGATCAGTATTCCGTTCAATTTGAACTCGATGATTGGATTCATCTCCCACGAGTGTTTCCAGGCTATACCGTATTATCCTTCAGAAGTCTGTTATTTTTTTTCACGTAGAAGCTGGCGGTATCTCCTCCAATCTCTTCCCGTGCTTCCCTGATCGATCTTATTAAATATTTCAATAAACCGGGGATCATCATCAATAGGATTGTAGTTAAACAAGTTTCTTCCTGGCCTATGTCTACTATTTTCCTGATTAAATCGAAATCAGTTCTGATTGGGATGGTTTCTTACCACTCTGACTGCCACCCATCCACCTAGAAAGATTCCTCCAATATCGAAGGCCAGATGCAAAGAAAAAGCCCTGTATAAAGGAGGATCTGGGATAGTTCTTCACGGTAAAACCAGTAGAAGATCAGATTTCCTTTAAGGATCTTAATCGAAAATATCTCTTCTTGAGCTGCTTTCAGGAGCATATTTACTAAAAAAGATAAAAAGCCCGTCAGGATAAAATGCCCGGCTTTGTCCAATCCTGGAATTTCGTAAATAAAAGGGAAATACACCGCCCCCAGGCCCAGGTTGGCGATAAGAACTATTCCTACCAGGATAGAGGATAAAACCTCCGGTCAGAATGTTAATTTTCTATCATCATGACTTCCCGGATAAATGCAGTGAAATGGTCCTTCTCTCAGAATTTTCAGCTCACTTCCGGCTGCAATCCAGAACCGTGGAGGCCTGCCCGCCGGGGGCGGGGCCGCCATCCAGTACCAAATCTATGCGGCCCTCCAGCTGCCTGCGAACCTCAGCGGCTGTTAGAGCGCTGGGTTCACCGGAGAGATTGGCACTGGTGGCGGCCAGGGGGCCGGTTTTTCTCAGCAACTCACGCATCAGGTGGTGGTCCGGCACCCGCAGGCCGATTGTTGGAGTAGGAGAGAGATTTGAGGGTAGATCAGGGGATAACTGGAGTATCAGGGTCAATGCCCCGGGCCAGAAGTTGTCGATAATTTTCCTGACTGGCACAGAAAAAGGTGGGGTTATTTGATCCAGATCACTTACATCACCCGCCAGGATGGGGATGGCTTTGAGTAGGGAGCGTTCTTTCACCTGGTAGATTTTCTCAATAGCATCTTTATTAAAAGCAGAAACGCCAATGCCGTAGACTGTATCGGTGGGGAAGGCGATCACTCCACCAGCCTGAATAATTGCAGCCGCCCGGTTGAATGCATCAGGATGATCCAATGAAAGGTGTTCTGTTTTTATAGTCATTAAAGCTGTATGCTCAAATAGCGGTCCTGGCCAGAAAGGTCCTGGCTCAGGTGGAGTGTAATGCCGGGCCAGACCTCTTTTGCCAGGTCCAATGCTGCGATTCCACAATCTTCATCCAGCTCCAGGAAGATCGCGCCACCCGGATTTATGTGCTGCCTTGCTTTTTTCAAGACATCTTTAATGTAGTGTAATCCATCCTGTCCGCCGTCCAGGGCTATGGCGGGTTCGGACTGATAGACATCCAGCGTTTTTAACTTGCCAGTGGGAATATAGGGAAGGTTGGCAACCAGCAAGTCGACCTGTTGACCAAATCCGGTTAACATGTCGCGCTCCAGGAATTGGATTTGCTTCAGGACTTCATGGTGGACGGCATTTTTCCGGGCAACCCCCAGCGCAGCTGAGGATATATCAGTAGCAATAATCTGCAAATCCGGGATGGTTTTAGCAAGTGATATTGCGATACAGCCGGATCCAGTGCCTATCTCCAGACAAATGTGTTGATCTGGATGGGATTCGAGCCAGGTCAGGGCTAGCTCAACTAATCCCTCAGTCTCTGGCCGTGGGATCAATACATCGGGTGTGACAAAAAACTGGAGATTGAAAAATTCCCATTCACCCAACACATAGGGCAGGGGGATACCCTCCTGCAGCTGTTCCATTTTTTTGATTAGGTCTTGCGTTTGTTTTGCTGTTAATTCAGGGGAAGGGTGAGCCATCAGCTCGGATTTTGATTTACCACTGATATGTCCCAATATCACAAGTGAATCCAGATAAGGGGATTCAGTGTGTGTGGATAGCTGAGCTTGAATGTGCTTCAGCAGGGATCCTGAGGTATCTTTATTAGGCGTCAAACCCTGCTTCAGCGAGACGATTGGCTTCATCCTCGGTGGACAGTTCCTCAATAAAGGGATCGATTTCACCATCTAAAACTGCAGCCAGTTGGTGAGCAGAAAAGTTGATCCTGTGATCGGTGATCCGTGATTGGGGGAAATTGTAGGTCCGAATCTTTTCTGAGCGGTCACCTGAGCCGATCTGGGACTTGCGGTCCGCAGCTTGTTCTTCATGGCGTTTATTTGCCTCAATTTCAAACAGTCGGGCTTTGAGAATGCTCAGAGCCCTGGTTCGGTTCTGAAGCTGAGATCTTTCATCCTGACATTGGACCACGATCCCTGTTGGTTTGTGGGTCAGACGGACAGCAGTGGAGTTCTTCTGCACGCTCTGGCCACCAGCGCCACCAGCTTTATAAACATCCATTTCCAGATCATTAGGGGGAATATTAATCTCGTCGATATCATCAACCTCAGCCAGAACTGCCACAGTTGCTGTAGAAGTATGAATGCGCCCCTGAGATTCGGTTTCAGGCACACGCTGAACTCGGTGTACACCAGATTCGTATTTAAGTTTTGAAAATGCACCTTTGCCTTTGATCAAAGCTGTTACTTCCTTAATGCCTCCTACACCGGTTTCGCTGAGTGACATCACTTCTACTTTCCAGCCCTTGCGTTCGGCATAGCGGCTGTACATGCGGAAAAGGTCACCTGCGAACAAGCCTGCCTCATCACCACCAGCGCCGCCCCGTATCTCGAGGATCACGTTGCGTTTATCCCGGGGGTCACGAGGGACCAGCATCAATTTCAGCTGATTTTCTAATTTCTCGATCTTGTCATCCAGGCTGGAGATTTCCAGCTCTGCAAGTTCTGCCATATCCGGATCTCCCGCGGCTATCAACGCCCGGGCTTCTTCCTGCTGATCCAGGGATGTTTTATATTCCTGGATGGCTGTAATAAAGGGCTCCAGATCGGCTTTCTCCTTGCCAAGTTCTCCTGCCAGCTGGTAGTCATCACCAACTTGCAGCAGCTGGTGGTTGATTTCCTCGTAGCGGTCTTCAATACCGACTAATTTCTCTAGAAGCATTTTCATAAGTTCTACTCTTTAACATTATTATGACAATCGCGGGAGAAATTATACCACTACCGCTTCCTGGATAATTCTTGATAATTGACCTTGATAATCCTGCTGAATCTTGCATCCAACCCCTGTTCGTGCTATAATTCAGTCGTTCAAACCCCTCATTAAGGTCAAATTGAACCAGATTTATTCCCCAGTCCCGCTATTGCGATCATAAGTTGGTGCATATTGTTGGAGATATCTCCAACTAATATCTAATTGTATTATCTTCATATTAAGATTATCCCTAGAGAGTGAAAACATGGAAACTAGTGAACTATTCGCCAAACCTTTGGCTGAATTACGTCAGATTGCCGAGGATCTAAATGTCAACCGCGCCAATTGGCTAAAAAGAGAAGCGCTGGTGCTGGAAATCCAAAGAGCTGACGCTGAATTAAATGGTCGTGAGGTCCGGGGTGGTGTTCTGGAAATCATGAGCGAGGGCATCGGCTTCCTGCGATCCTCGGATTACATATCTGGTCCGGATGATATTTATGTCTCCCAATCCCAGATCAAGCGTTTTGACCTGCGAAGTGGTGACCTGGTGATCGGACATGTCCGCCCTCCCAGGAATTCTGAACGGCATTACGGATTATTAAAAGCAGAAAGTGTAAATGGACTGCCGCCCAATGAGGCCAAAAGACGCCCGGACTTCCATTCCTTGATTCCAATCTTTCCCAACGAACGTTTTGATCTGGAAACTTCACCTCATATCACCTCGACCCGTTTGATCAACCTTATCACTCCGGTTGGCCGCGGACAACGTGGATTGATCGTTTCCCCCCCGAAAGCCGGTAAGACGACGATCTTAAAAGAGATGACCAATGCCATATCCGCGAAATTTCCCAATGTGCATTTGATTGTCGCTTTAATTGGCGAACGCCCGGAAGAAGTCACCGACATGGATCGCTCGGTGGACGCTGAGGTGATTTCGTCCACATTTGATGAGCCAGTATCATCCCATGTTCGGGTAGCAGAGATGGTTCTCGAAAGAGCTAAAAGATTAGTGGAATCGGGTATGGATGTGGTTGTCATGCTGGACTCGATCACACGCCTGGCCCGAGCCTACAACCTGGTGGTCACACCATCCGGACGCACATTGTCCGGCGGTATTGATCCTTCTGCGTTATACCCGCCCAAACGATTCTTTGGAGCTGCGCGTAATATTGAGGATGGCGGCTCCCTGACCATCATTGGTACCTGCTTGATCGATACGGGCTCTCGAATGGATGATGTGGTTTACGAAGAATTCAAAGGAACCGGCAACATGGAACTCCATCTTTCCCGCACTTTACAGGAACGACGGGTTTTCCCGGCCATTGATATCTCACGCTCATCAACCAGGCGCGAAGAACTTCTGCTCGGCCCCGACCTGACTCCGAGGGTATGGCTGATGCGCAGGATGTATGACCAGATGGTCTCAGATCCACCTCATGGCGCTGGTATGGATCAATCCTCTGCCACAGAAACGATCTTAAAAAGGATCAGTGAGACCAACGACAATGAGGAATTCCTGGCCACGCTTAACGATTAGTCCCTTTTGGTGGTAGTACAATATAAAAATGCGTAGGGATTTACTTCTTTCTTGGTTTTTATGGGTTGTGGCTATTATTTTTTTGGCCGGTGCAGGATATTTATCCTGGATTGAATATTTCACCGATCAAGAGATAACCTTATCAAAACCTCAACTGGATCCTATCTCCGAAGAACCACTTAGGGCAGCGGCCGATTACCGCATCCCGGATTTTATCCTGGATGACGCAAAACCAGCCATCACAAGAGCTGCCAAACTCTTTACTATTATCCCGGAGAGAGAGAATACTAAAGTCTTCACTCACCTGGTCGCTGCAAATGATTCTATGTTCGGTTTGGCAGAGCAGTATGGGTTGGAACCAGAATCTATTTTGTGGTCGAATTACGATACCTTGCAGGATAACCCCCATTCCTTAACCCCGGGCATGGAATTGATCATTCCCCCTGTTGATGGGATCTATTACGAATGGGAAGTCGGGGACGATTTTGATTCCGTAGCTGCCAAATTCAAAACTGAACCTGAGCAGATCATTAATTGGATCGGCAATGATCTTGACCTGCTGGATCCTATTGTGGAAGCGGGAGAAAAGGTCATGATCCCTGGAGGTCAGCGCAATCTGCAGCAGTGGATCATCCCGACGATTTCCCGGGGCGCTTCCGGCGTATCATCTGGGGTGTATGGTGAAGGCGCCTGCAGCGGTCCCTTTGAGGGTTTGTATGGGGGAGGGGGATTCATCTGGCCCACTGTTGGACATACGCTTTCAGGGAATGACTATTGGTCAGGCCACCTGGCAATCGATATCGGCCTGGTTATTGGTGAGCCGGTTTTTGCATCGGATTCCGGCGTGGTTGTTTTTGCGGGTTGGTCAGCCGGTGGCTACGGTTATGTTGTAGTAGTTGACCACGGAACGGGATACCAAACGCTATACGCCCACCTTTCTGCTGTAACTTCAGGCTGTGGACAGAGTGTTGTCCAGGGTCAGACTATCGGACTGGGCGGAAATACTGGCAACTCAACTGGAGCTCACTTACACTTTGAGGTTCGTTTCCAGGGAGGATTTGTAAATCCCTGGTTTGTATTACCCCCGCCTTAATATTTATTCTGAGGAGAATATGATGGGAATTGATAAACAGGATCAGGATTTTGAAACTGAAGTTATTGCTGAAACCGATAATTACCTTGCCTGGCGGGCGGACGAACCTGACGGCGAATCCACCTACCACCTGGAGCTTAACAACCTGACAGTGCACTTCTTTGCCGAGGAATGGGAAGAGTTCAAAAAGCTGATTGGGATGCTATAAATATTGAGAAGAATGCGGGATCCTGAACAGATCACAATATCAAAGCAGCAATCCATGATGTTCTCATGGTATTGATAAGATAAGGATCCCACATCCCCATCAAATTTTAATCCACCCAGTCAAACGACCGCTCGATTGCCTTTTTCCATCCTTGATACTGCCTCGCTCGTTCTGATTCTTCCATCCTGGGTTTCCAGACCTGATCTTGTTTCCAATACCCCCTTAAATCATCTTGATCTTTCCAGATACCAACTGCCAGGCCTGCAGCATATGCGGCTCCCAGGGCAGTGGTTTCGGTGATGGTCGGCCGGATAACCGGAACATTCAACATGTCAGCCTGAAATTGCATCAGAAGTTCGTTTTTGACCATGCCTCCATCGACCTTAAGGGATGTCAAATGGATCCCGGTATCCTTTTCCATTGCTTCCAGGATTTCCCGGGTCTGGAATGCGGTGGCTTCCAGCACTGCCCTGGCGAGATGGGCTTTGGTAATGTACCTTGTTAATCCGGCAATCACACCCCGGGCAGTGGACTGCCAGTAGGGCGCATATAATCCGGAGAAAGCAGGCACAAAATAGATACCGCCATTATCTTCAACCTGGCTGGCAAGTTCTTCTATATCAGCGGATTCCTGGATCAATTCGAGGTTGTCCCTCAGCCACTGGACCAGGGCACCGGTGATTGCAATGGAGCCTTCCAGGGCATAGACCGGTTTTTTATCTCCGATCTTGTATCCCAGGGTAGTCAAAAGACCGTGATCACTCAGGGTTGGTTCTTCACCGCTGTTTAACAGTAAAAAGCAACCAGTTCCATAAGTGTTTTTTGCGTGACCTGGATCAAAACAGGTTTGTCCAAAAAGAGCTGCCTGTTGGTCACCCAGAATTCCGGCAATCGCCAACCCGGAAAATGGTCCTGCGCATTTTCCATAGATCTCGCTTGAGGAGCAGATTTCTGGCAGCATTGATTCTGGAATATTGAAGATATCCAGGATGTCTTTAGCCCACTCTAGAGCTTTTAGATCCATGAGCATTGTTCTGGAAGCATTGGTCACATCGGTCAGGTGGCGTCCTCCATTCACTGCTCCGGTGAAGTTCCAGACCAGCCAGGAATCGATTGTGCCAAATAGAAGATCTCCTTTTTGGGCCAACTCCCGAGCGCCGTCTACATTCTCCAGGATCCAGACTATTTTAGGAGCTGAGAAATATGTTGATAGTGGTAAACCTACCTGAGAGCGAAAGCGGTCTTGACCTTCATCTCCTGCCAGTTTGCTGCAGATCTGATCTGTCCGCGTATCCTGCCAGACGATGGCATTATATATCGGTTGGCCAGTTTCCTTGGACCATACTACAGTAGTTTCCCGCTGGTTAGTGATACCCATTCCTGCCAGGTCATCTGAACTCAGATTGGCTTCGTTTAGTGCCCCTTCAATTACAAATTGTGAATTTTCCCAGATTTCAAGAGGATCATGTTCTACCCACCCGGGCTTTGGGTAAATTTGATGATGTTCTTTCTGGCAGCTGGAGACGATTTCTCCTGACTGATTAAAAAGAATACAGCGAGTGCTCGTGGTTCCCTGGTCCAGCGCTGCAATGATATTGGCCATGATTGCCTGCCTTTTCCGAATTGATGTTGACTTATGACTTCCTGGATTATAACGAAATTATTTTCAGCTTCCCAGTGCAGAACCACCGCTGATCAAGAAGCAGAACAGATGGGATATAATGAAAATGTTATTTCTTCCCAGGAAAAGTTATAATAATCCCGACCTGCATAGGCTATTTTCCTGAAAGGCTGATCTGGATATCATATGACTTCTACACTCTATTTAATTGATGGACATGCCCTGGCATATCGCACATATTTTGCACTTACCAGCGGAGGAACCAACTCGGCCAGGTGGCTCACCAGTAAGGGCGAGCCGACAGCTGGAGTTTATGGTTTCACCAGTGTATTACTGCGTCTTCTGGAACAGGAAAGGCCCGATTATCTGGCAGTGGTTTTTGATACTGGTAAAACGTTCCGGGATGAATTATTTCCTGATTACAAAGCCACTCGCGAAAAAATGCCAGACGATCTTCGAGTCCAGATCGAGACTATCAGGGGGCTGGTGGACACTTTTAATATTCCTCGAGCTGAGCTGGAAGGGTATGAGGCAGATGATGTATTGGGGAGCCTGGCCAATTGGGCGGTTGAAAAAGGTCTGGCGGTCAAGATCATCACTGGTGATCGAGATTTGCTTCAGCTTGTAAATGAGCGCATCACAGTTAGCCTTCCTGGTAAATCTCTGAGCGACGCCAAGGACTATTTCAGGGAAAACGTGAAGGAGTCGATGGGGGTGTGGCCGGAACAGGTGGTAGATTTTAAAGCTATCATCGGAGACCGTTCGGACAATATCCCCGGTGTGTACGGCGTAGGAGAGAAAACGGCTGTTAAATTACTTGAAGAATACAAAACCCTTGACAATATCTACGAACATATTGATGAGGTTGGTGGTCGTTTCCAATCCAAATTAGTGGAAGGAAAAGAGGCCGCCTATTTAAGCCAGAAACTGGCCACGATAGTCAGTGACCTGAAAGTAGAGATCGATCTAGACCAGGCCAAGCCTGATAAATTTGACCCTATGAAGGTCCGGGATCTTTTCCGAACCCTGGAATTCGGCTCATTATTGAATCGATTATCTGTGGTTGAAGAGATCTATGGAAAATCGGTTTCTGAAGGTCAAATGAGCATGTTTGAGGAAGCAGGAGAAAAAAAACCTGAATTTTTGACAGAAACAGAGCAGCCCGGGTCCATCAAGGTAGAGATCATTACTACAAAAACCCAATTAAAAACACTGGGCGAAGTTCTTTCAAAAGCAACCCAGATTTCATTTGATACTGAAACAACATCCACAGACCAAATGCAGGCCAGATTGGTAGGAATTTCCCTGGCTGTTTCTGAAGAGGGTGGTTATTACATCCCTGTGGGGCATAATGACGGGGAACAACTGCCCCTGGATGAGGTCCTTGATGTAATAAGGGGTCCCATGACGGATCCTGCTATTCCTAAAATGGGTCATAACCTGAAGTATGATTACATTATTTTGGCGCGAGCAGGGTTAAAAGTTGTTCCACTCCGGTTTGACAGTATGATCGCGGAATGGTTGATCAATCCTTCCACGAGGAATCTGGGATTAAAAAAATTGGCCTGGGTGCGTCTTGATCGAATTATGACTGAAATTGAGACCTTGATCGGGAAAGGTAAATCTCAGATAACAATGGCGGAAGTCAGTATCCAGGACACTGCCAGATATGCTGTAGAAGATGCCGTTATGGTGCTGCTGCTTCAACCGGTTCTAATGCATGATTTGAAGAAAACTGAGAGCACTGGTTTGTATCAAAAAATTGAAATGCCTTTAATCTCGATCCTGGCTGCCATGGAAATGGAAGGGATTGGGTTGGATACTGCTTTCCTGGCCAAGATGTCAGCCAAGCTTGAATCTGACCTGGATAAATTGGAAGAAAAGATCTTTAAAGGTGTGGGCCATGCTTTTAACCTCAACTCTCCCAAACAGTTATCAGAAGCTTTGTTCCAGACTTTAAAACTGACTCCTCCCGGCCGGGCAAGTAAAACCGCCAGTGGATATTATTCAACTGCGGCAGACGTTCTTGAGTTCTTGAAGAAAGAACACCAGGTTCCCGCCTGGGTGCTTGAGTATCGAGAATATACTAAATTAAAATCTACCTATGTAGATGCTTTGCCATTACAGGTCAATCCTGAAACGAATAGAGTCCATACTTCATACAATCAGACTGGCTCAGTAACAGGCAGGATCGCATCAACAAATCCAAATCTGCAAAATATCCCGGTTCGGACTGAATTAGGTAAAAAAGTACGCCAGGCATTTGTCGCGGCACCAGGAATGTCCCTCGTGGCAGTGGATTATTCCCAGATCGAGCTCCGAGTGGCAGCTCATATGTCCCACGATCAAGCCATGCTGGATGCTTTTAAAGAAGGCAAAGATATTCACACAGCAACTGCCGCGGCGATCTATGATATCCCCCTGGAGGAAGTGAGTTCGCAGCAGCGGCGGGAGGCCAAAGCGATCAACTTTGGTTTGATCTATGGTATGAGTGCTTTTGGCCTGACCCAGACAACGGATCTGACGCTGGCTGAGGCGGAAAATTTTGTCGAAACCTATTTCCAGCGATTTCCGGGAATTAAGTCGTATTTGGACAATATCAAGGTTCAGGCCAAGGAAAACGGATATGTGGAAACTTTGCTGGGAAGACGAAGGTATTTTCCCCGGCTGGCAACAACCACTGACCATAATATACGGCGCCGGGAAGAACGTGAAGCTATCAACGCTCCGATCCAGGGCACGGCAGCGGATATAATGAAACTGGCAATGATAGCCGTTTCAGAAAAACTGGAGAAATCAAATCTAACTAGCCGGATTTTACTGCAGGTGCACGATGAATTGGTGCTTGAGGTGCCCGAAGCTGAGGTTTACAAAACTATTAAGCTTGTAAAATCTGCTATGGAAGATGTATACTCTTTAGAGATTCCCCTGACAACAGATGCGCAGTATGGAAAGGATTGGGGATCACTGGTGAAATTTGTTGAAGATTGATGAAGAGAGATTTTAATGACTGATCAAATGCAAGAGCTGCAAAATCTATTATCAAAAGGTAATTCCGCTGCCTGGGATCAGAAGTGGAATGATGCGGCGACGTATTATAAACAGGCTCTTGAAATTGATGCTGAAAATTTCAAGGCATTAACGAATCTTGGTCTGGCCTATTACGAAATGCATGAATATCATGAAGCGCTTAAGCCCTACAGCAAAGCAATTGAAATGAATGCTGAAGATCCGGCTCCATACGAGAAAATGTTTTTGATCTACGAAGCGCTTGACATGCCGAATGATGCGGTGAAGGCAGCCTTACATGCGGCAGAATCACACCTTAAGAACGAGGATATTCAGAAAGCAATTGAGAATTGGAAACGGGTAGTGGAGCTGGATATTCATAATATCAAAGCTCATGCGCGATTGGGTATGGTTTATGAACGGCTGGGAAAGAAAAAATTAGCGGTCAGTGAATTTATTAACACTGCTGGATTGCTCCAGTTATCAGGGAATATCGAGAAAGCATCAGAATCCATTGACCGGGCGCTGAAGTGCTCTCCGGAAAATATCATTGCCCTGCGAGCCCGCGAGATCCTGAACCAGGGCCGTCAATTACCTCTGCCAGAACCGATCATAAAAGATCCGGAAGAGGATTTAATGCTGGATGTTGCTCAACTTGCAGCCCCGGAACCAGTCAAACCAACAGAATTTGAAAATCCGATTGTGGAAGCTGTTGACAAGGCCTTGATTATCCTCGCAGAAGCCCTGTTTGAGGAACAGTTGTTTAATAAAGCAAACAAAACGCAGAGAAATGTTGAACTGGATGAAGGATTAAGTTGGAATGTAGAAAGCGGCGCAGACCTGACAGATGATAGTCTGTTAAAACTGCACGTTTCCCAGGCAATTGAAAATTACTCAGCCGGAAATGAAAAAGAAGCTGCAAATCATATCAAATCTGCTATTGAGGATGGTTATACTAATCCGGCGGCTTATTTTCTATTAGGCTATCTATATACCAATCTGGGCCGGGTCGAAAGTGCTACGCGTTCTTTGACAAAATCTGTTTCCCATGAGAATTTTGCCCTGGCTTCCCGGCTGCTGATGGCAAATCTATTCAGCAGTTCAGAACAGTGGGTTGAAGCCAGTAAGGAATACTTGGAAGCGCTGCGCATTGCAGATACTTCCCTGGTTGATAAAGAGAACGTGGAAGATCTTATCCATCTTTACGAAGTGATGATGGACGATCTTGAACAGCGGGAAGGTGATGATGCTTTTATCGAAATGAGCAAACATATCGAAGAATTACTGCTTCGATCTGACTGGCGGGATATCTTAACTGATCTAAGAACCAAGGGCAGATCGGAAGATGGTATATTGCTGCCCCAAATGGATGCTTTGCTGGATGATCGCAGATCCCAGATCATGAATATCCACAGAGATATTATAGACCTGGCGGCAGAAGGGTACTATGGCGCTGCCATGGAAAAAGCTTTCTTTGCCCTCAGGAACGCCCCCAGTTTTCTCCCCCTGCATGTCACTATTGGTGATTTATTGATGGAGCAGAACAAAATTTCCGGCGCGGTAACAAAATATCTGGCAGTAGCAGATGTTTATGCTGTTCAGGGAAAAACAGAACGTGCTTTGACGATGCTCAAAAAAGTGATAGATCTGCAGCCGATGAATATTGAAGTCCGCCAGCGGCAAATCGATCTTCTGGAGGAATTTGGTAAGAAGGAAGAAGCTATCAACGAATATATTAACCTGGCTGAAGTTTTCTTCCCGTTGGCAGAATTGGACAGCGCCCGATCAGCATATTCAAAAGCCTTGATCCTGGCAAGTTCTTTAGCTGATGATGGCGGACTAAGACTCAAACTGCTCCATCGTTTGGCTGATATTGATATTCAGCGATTGGATTGGGAATCTGCAATTAATACCTATTTAGATATCTGTGAATTCTCACCCCGGAACAAGAAGGCAAGTATCGCGTTAGTGGATTTGAATTATCGCTTGGACCATAAACCAGCTGCCGAAAGTGAGATCAGCCGCTTCGTAGAAGAGTATGATATCTCAGTTGATTCAGAAACCATTCATGGATACCTGACAGCATTAAGAGAGGAAATCCCTGGTGAGGACTTTATTATCCGGCAAATGGTTGAACTTTATAAACACCTTGGACAGCGTGATTTAGCGATCGGTGAATTGGATAAATTGGGTGATCTGCTGCTAGACAGCGGCCGAAAGAGCGCGGCGGTTGAAGTCATTGAAGAGATCATCACCATGAATCCACCCAACACAGATGCGTACCAGAAGCTTCTGGGTCAGCTTAAAGCTTTGTAGGTTAATCCTCCCATTGATATTCGTTTGATTTACTTAATTTTCACCCCATTGAGTACTGGATTGGTTTGAATGATGGATCTTCAGGATCAAATCAAAAAGTCATTGGCAGGTGATTTGGATTCCTTTAATCAAATCATTTTGTTCTTCCAATCTCTAGTTTACAACCAGGCATACCGGATTATCGGAGAACCGGACGCTGCCGCGGACGCAACCCAGGAAGCCTTTATTTCAGCCTATAAAAAACTTCATACTTACCGGGGAGGGTCATTCAAAAGCTGGCTGCTTCGGATTGTCAGTAACGCCTGTTATGACGAATACCGCCGTCGGAAACGACAACCGGTAGTACCTTTGTTTCCAGAGGGGGATGACGGGGATGAATTGGATTCGGCAAGCTGGTTGGAGGATCCTGCTGAAAAACCCGAGCAATCTCTTGAACGGCGTGAACTATCTGATGCAATCCAATATTGTTTGGATCGTTTGGAGTATGAGTTCCGGACTGTTGTGGTCCTGGTTGATGTTCAAGGTATTGATTATGCTTCCGCGGCAGAGATCATAGACCGTCCTCTGGGCACTGTTAAAAGCCGTCTGGCCCGGGCTCGGGTCAGTCTTAAAAACTGCCTGCGGGGATTTAAGGAACTTTTACCCCAGGGATTACGTCATGTAGGTGAGGTCTAAAAGAAATGAAGATCACCACCAGGGACTGGGTTCAGTTATCCTCTTATCTTGACGGGGAAATGAATCCCCAAGATTTGAAAAGGTTGGAAGACAGGATCAAAAAAGATCCCGCTCTTCAGCTTGCCCTGGAAGACCTGCGCCAGACGAAAATAACGCTGGGGGCAACCCCAACCCTGAAAGTGCCCAGAAACTTTAAATTAACACCGGAAATGGTGAGCAGCAGGGCCCGCCCCCGACAGGTTAGGGCATATCGGTTGGCCGCTGCGCTGATGTCGTTTATGTTGATTGGTGTTCTGGTACTGGATTTTGGCAGGGGGTTCATGATGGGGGCTATGGCGCCAGCAGCTCCAAAAGAGGTGATGTTAGAAGCGCTTCCTAAATCAGCAGCAGCAGATGCCCTGGAAGAACCAGCCGTGATGGTAGCCGAAGGAGAAATGGAATCGGATCGGGCAGCAGTTGGAACTGATACGGAATCTATGCCTGATGAAGAAGCTGCTGCTCCCGATATTGCAGTCGAAGCAGCCGAAGAAGGGGAATCTCTAGAGATGGCTCAGGAAGCTGAAAGCAAAAGTTCTGGTGATGAGGCTGCAGATCAAGCTGCCAATCAGGCAGATGAATGGCAGGAGGAGGATGTCGCTGAAGTTTTGGCAGCACCCACCCAAACGCTGGGGATGGACATCCCTGAGACTGCTATCGCCCAGACAACGCCCCCGGCATATTTCCCGGATGAGGGAATAACCAGGGCTTCCCGTATCGATCCTTTCCGGATCATGGAAATAGTTCTTGCCCTTGGTGCAGTCAGTTTTGGGATCGCTGCCTGGTTGATCAGAAGAAGAAAATCCTGATCCCAGGTTTTTGTGAAAAAACTTAGAAATAACACGGGTGACGAAACAATCCCCGATTTTCAGGAACTATAAAAACAAAAAGCCCGGGCAGAGCCCGGGCTTTTCTATTTCGATAATAGGCTTATTTATTCTTGACAGCTTTCCTGACATCATTCAGGATGATCCTTCCATCTGCCCCAGTTCCTTTGATGGTTTTGAGATCAATCCCTTCCGCATCCGCCAATTCAACTGCAGATTGGGTGGCGTTAATCTCTTCATCTTCGCTGCTGACATCTGCGAGGAATGCATCAGGAATTTCTTCAGTTTCGGGAACGTAGACTGCGGCAGGTGCAACCTGATTGCCGCCTTCAGGATATTCCCTGGTGCCAAAACGGGTCAGCACAACGGCGCCTGTAACCCACAGCCCCAGAATGAACTTGGGTAAGAAACCGACACAGGGCACAATGTGCTGGAAACCATTAAACAAGAGTGAAAGAATGAACATCCCAACTCCGGCCATAATGGGGACTGGCCAGTTTTGGTCTAAAGCTTGAGCTAGTTTTTTACCGATCTCAATGCTCAGGGAAACCAATCCGACAATCCAGGCGGCTAACAGGGCAAAGATCCCTAATAAACTGACCGGACTGAGCAGAATGGTCAGGATCAAAGCAATCAGAACCAGGGGGGCGATAAAAGCTATACCCAAACCAACTACAAAAGTCATAATCGGTTGGCCAAATGCTGCTCTATTGACTACTGGAGCTTGATTCTGAATAAAGAGTCCGATCAAAATCGCCAGTCCTGTCCAAATCAATACCTGGAAGAAGAACCAGGAAGCGGAAACAAAAGGAAGTTCCCTGAATTGAAAAGCGGGAAAATCACCTTCAAACAGGCCAATATTATCTGGTAATGTGAAATCAAAGGGAATATTATTTTCTGTGATGATATTTCCACTGATATAGGCTCCTGGCGCCTGTTCAAAGGAGCTGCCCAAAACGGTCAGGTCTCCGATCACCCTGGCTTCTTCCAGGAGTTCAACGAGTCCTCCCAATGCAACCAGATTGCCATTTATGGTGCCATTAGAGGTGACATTTCCACCCATGACGACAGTATCTCCATTGACAGTTGACGAGGTCTCCAGGATGACATTCCCCCCGAAAACCACCAGGTCGCCGTTAAGGGTTTCGCCGGAATCCAGGGTGAAATTTCCTCCAAAAACGACTTTGTCGTCACTGAATCCAGAAGCGGATACAGTTGAGGGGATGAGTACTGTGCTGATCAACAGCACCAGGATTAGGATACGAATAATTTTTTTCATGAGCTAAGCTCCTTCTGCATTTCTCTAGAACGGTAATAAGCAATTGTCCAGGCTGCGGTGATCCCGCTTAGGCCAAATACTGCAACGTATAGCCAAACGGGTGATAATAATTTAGCGCCTACCCGGAGTAGGGGGGTAACGATATCACTGATTTGATTAAAGAAAACGATCCAATCGGCGATCAGGGTGACTAATTCAAGCATCATTTGCGGGAAACCTCCCACCACTGATCTTAGTTCCAGGCCGACGGTTGACAGCAGGATTAAAGTAGCCAGGGAAATTATGCCCAAGGTGATATAAAGGATCAATCGATTTTTGCGTTTTTCTGCTTTGTCGATCTGTTCCATCCAGCGGGCGCTGAATCCAGCCGCAGGTACTGGCACTGGTGCTGTCTTGAATAGATGAGTGAGCTGATGGCTTGCCTGGTACAAGGCCTGGCATTGAGAACATTGTTTCAAATGACCATGCAGTTCACGCTGCTGTTCCTGGTTGAGCTGAATATCCATTAGGATCCAGTTCTCAAATTGTTGATGTTTCATGAGCAATCCTTTTTGCAGCTGAGTTTACTTTCGGTGCTGAGATCAACTGCATTTCCTGCCATCTCTCAGCCATTAACTTTCTAGCCCTGAACAAGCGGCTTTTGACGGCGCTGCTGCTTAGATCTAATGTCTCTGCAATTTCCTCATAAGAATATTCATGCCAATATTGCAATATCACCGCAGCTCTATCTGTTTCATTTAACTCTGCCAGAATGGCTTGCACCAGAGCGCCTTTTTCCTTATCCAGAGCTGCCTTCTCAGGGCTTGGTCCTGGATCAGGTGGTGCTAACCAGGCATATGATTCATTATCCATAGACAGGATAGTCACTTTTTTCTTTCTCAATTGATCAATGCTGTAATTCGATGCAATTGAGAGGATCCAAGTAGCAAATGACCTCTCGGGATCAAAGCGGTCAAGAGCCTGGTAAGCTCGGATGAATGCTTCCTGCGCAGCGTCTTCGGCGGCTGTGGGGGTACCTAGCATCCGATAACAGACACTAAAAACCGGTCTCTGGTATTTTTCGACGAGTAACGAAAATGATTCCTTATCGCCGGCTTTCGCATCAGCAATTAATTGTTCTTCGGTCTTACACACTCAAGTTCTCCTTGCGTCCTGCCTTATTCCAATATACGGGTTCTTGATAAAGAAGTTGCATGTTAGTTTTGTGAATTTAATCTTCCCCAAAAGGCAAAAACCCCTCACCGCGGACCTCATGAGCTTGTCCAATGATCAAAAATGCTTTTGGGTCCATTTCTTTGGTAAGGGCTTTTAGATGGGGAATCTCCGCCCGGGTGACAACACATATCAAAATGTTCTTGTTTTCACCTGAATAACCTCCCTTGCCATCCATGATCGTTACTCCCCGGCGCAGTCGTTTAAATATCTCTTCTATGATCGGGTCAGGATGGGCGGTTATTATCAGACCGGTGCGCAGCACATTTGAACCCTGGCTGATTGATTCGGCGGCAATCCCACTGACATATAACATCACCAGAGCATAAAGGGCATTTTCCCAACTAAAGGAGATACCAGCCAGGAAGATGATCAGGGCATCGGTCATCAAGTAACTTTGAGATACTGGGATGCCTCGCCAATGACTCAGGATCCGGGCCAGGATATCTGATCCACCGCTGGTTCCTCTACCCCTGTATACCAGCCCAAAACCGATCCCGCTGAGGACACCACCATATAAAGAGTTGAGAACGATATCTCCAGTAATGCCGCTCTGAGGAAGGAAAGGCATGGGAATATCTACCAGGAGCGAAAAGCTCAGGATTGCAAATGCGGTCCTGGCTGCAAAACGAGGGCCTCCCAGAAACCGCCATCCCAGGATCAGGAGAGGAATATTGCCAATAATGATCATAATACCAATGGGCCATCCCGTGAAACTGTTGATGATCTGTGACAGACCACTCACTCCACCGCTGGCAAGCCTGGAAGGAATTAAAAATACCCGCAGTGAGCCTGCCTGGAGGGCTGCCCCTATCAAAATCAATACGAAATCCCGGATAGTAATTTTATCCAACTTGATGTTCTGTAAATAGTTTATGATTTTTTTCATATTTGCCCTCGGACCCGTTAAAGCCAAATTATACCTGCTGAAAAAGAAACCCGGCAGAAGGGTCAACTTCCTGCCGGGTGAATTAAAGCTGATTTTAGGTTTTGATTAGTCCAGGAGTGTTGTATTGGCTAGCTTTTCGATCACACCGATCACAGCAGAATTGTCCAGATCTTTCATACCCATTTCCAGCATCGCTCCGAATAATTGAGTATGCAGGCCTGCAGCTGGGAGGGGAGCGCCATATTCCCGGGCAGTATCCATCACGATTTTGAGGTCTTTTTCCTGCATATAGGCTTTAAAACCAGGTGCGCGATTTCCGGCGAATAAACGTTCTGGTTTGACATCCAGCGTCCAGCACTGAGCAGCCCCACCCTGTATCGCCTGGATGACCCGGGCTGGATCCGCACCCGATTTTTTGGCCAGGATCATAAGTTCACCCATGGCTACCATTTGGGCTGCTACCATCACCTGGTTGGCAGCTTTTGCGATCTGGCCGGATCCTGCATCTCCAACATGGGTAATGGTCTTTCCAACAACTTCGAATATAGGACGAAGTTTATCCAGGGCTTTTTCGGGGCCTCCGACCATAATCGCCAGGGTACCTTTTTGAGCCCCAATATCACCTCCGCTGACCGGTGCGTCCAGGGCAAACGCTCCCCGGGCTTCAAATTCAACGGCGATTCTTCTTGCCAGAGATGGTTTGATAGTGGAGTGGTCTACATAGATCAATCCATCAGAAACCCCATCCAGGATCCCATCCTCACCCAGAGCGACTAACTCTACATCAGGAGAATCGGGCAGGTTTGTAAATATGATCTCAACTCGCGAGGCAACATCTTTAGGGGAGAACCCTTCCTGGGCGCCTTCGCTGACGAGCTCCTGGACAGCTTCCCTGCTGCGGTTATGCACCACCAAAGAGTAACCTGCTTTAAGTAGATTTTTGGCCATGGGTTTCCCCATCAGTCCTAATCCGATAAATCCCAGGGTGGGTCGTGTTTCCATTGGTAGAATCTCCTTCTTTGGCAATGTTTTAGCTCTTTGTCTGATACATTACTGATCTATTTATTTTCAATACTGAATCCATCAGCATTATCCCGAATGATCCAACCTAGATTTTCTACTTCTTTTCTTAATCGGTCGGCCGTCTCCCAGTCTTTTGATATGGCGGGCTTCTTCCCTTTTTTCCGCCAACACAATGATCTGAGGCGGAATTTGTAGCCCCGTATCAAGTTCCGACTGGATCAAGATTGCCTGATCCCAGCTGGTTTGAGATATACCTGCCAGAGGATCACAAAGATCAAAATCTCCCAGCTCGAGAAGATCTATTCCGCTGCCTGAACGGATAATCTGCTCCGATCCATCCCTCAAAATTGTTACGTTGCTCTGCCCCACTACATGGAAACAGGCAGATTGGAAGTCGATCACCAAACCAGTGTTTTCGTCGATGCCAATTATTATCTGGTCTTTTGGCAGCTGGTCTTTCAACTTCTCAAACCGGGATTTCCCCATATAACAGCGGCTGGTATCAAGCCCTTCACCACCGTCCATATTATTCCAGTGGGGGATAAAAACCAGTGGTAATCCGTAGTGTGAGAAGAAATCCAGACCAGGTTTCCAATGCAGATCTTCTCCCACTTTATAGATCTCATACACTGGCAGTGCCGCTGAACTGATCGCTACAGTGGTTGCGCTAGAAAATGCCAGGGAGGCTCCCAATCTATGGCGGGCCAGGATATATTCCCAGGTGAGTGTGTCTTCCAACTGGCGTACGGCATAACTTGGGCTGCCGGGGCCCATAAAGATCATATCGGATCTCAAGATTGGATGAGCGATCACTGGATCGTCAGGGCTGAATTGTGAGCCTTTTTTCCGGGCCGGGATCAATTGGATGCGTGGTTTATAATTTTGCAGCCGATGTTGAATAAAATCTCCAACACTGCTGGCTACTTGCCTGGCGTTTAACTCAAAACCAGCAGGTGTTTCGATAATGCTCACCAGAGGGGATTTTGGTGATAATCGAAACATAAAATCAAAGATCTTCTGTCCGCCGGGGGCTGTTTCGCCAGACCCGAATAAGGCAATTGGTCCTGGCCTTTGGATATTGTTTTTTTCCATCTTTCAACCTATAAATAAATTTTGGTTCATTTGACAATTCCCTATCATCATACTATAGATTATTCCAATCAAAAACCGGATTCAGTTTCCGAATCCGGTTTGATCAGTCCAGGCTAATTTTTATAATAATCTATTTGTAGTGGTTGGTAATGTTTTCCAGCAAGTATTCCTGGCAGATTTCTCCGTCAGAATAAAGAGGTTTCCAACCCCAGTCATTCCTGGCTGGGCTGTCGTCAATCTCTTCCGGCCAGGTGTCCACAATTGCCTGACGTTTTGGATCTGGCTTGAAGTTGATCTCAGCATCAGGAAAACCATTTCTGGCAATGTCCTTAAAGTCACCAGCCGATAGGCTGAAGCTGGTGATGTTGTAAACCCGCTGCTTGAGATTCTCAACAGGTGCATCAGCCAGGAGCAGTAACGAACGGACCGCATCGGGCATCATCATAAAGGGGATGGTGACATCAGAACGCACAAAAGAATCGTAAGCGAGACCCTGAGCAGCTGCATGTATCATCTCTGGACCAAAGTCACTGGTTCCCCCGCTTGGGATCGTGAAAGCACTGATGATTCCTGGGAAACGGATCGCCCGGAAATCCAAACGGATAGGATCCTGATTGGCAAGCTGGTGGTAATTCTTGCTGTAATATACACCGACTTTTTCGCAATAAAGCTTGGAACAGCCATACATGGTAGTTGGTTCGTTATATTGGTTTTCTTTGAGGGGGGAAGCAGAACGTTTTGTTTCCAGGTCGGGCAAACCATATACTGCGATAGAACTGGGAAAAAGGAACTTGACGGGATAATCTCCTGCCTGGGATTGGCTGGCTGCCATCTCAAGCAGGTCAATAGTTATGCAGGTATTTATCTGATGAGCCAGAACTGGATCCTTTTCCGCAGTCGTTGATAGGACAGCTGCCAGGTGATAGATGTGACTGAATTGGTTTTCTTTTCCAAGAGAAGCGGTTAATTCTTTGTCCATCAGGTCCCCCTGAATATGATTGGACATACCGGATAGATAATCCGGAAGTGGTTTTAAATCCAGGGAAATGATTTCGGTATTTCCTCCTTCCGCGAGAGATTGGATCAAGGCCTGACCGATCTCACCACACGCTCCTGTAATTAGAACCTTCTTCCCCGGCATAAAGTGCTCCTGATTATTAATAAAACTTTTTTGTTTATAGGATGGATAACAATTATACTAGTATGCTAGAATGATTCTAGCGTTTGAGGATGATTTTCGATACGGGAATATATATTAAATTCTCCATGAAGGAAATCACATTATTTCAGGAGAGAAAAATGGCTTTAACTATCGTTGTTGGCGCCCAATGGGGAGATGAAGGTAAAGGAAGAGTAGTTGATTTGCTGGCTGGTAAGGCGGATTTCGTGGCCCGATATTATGGTGGAGATAATGCCGGGCATACGGTTACCGTGGGAGAGGAGACATTTAAGCTCCATTTGCTGCCTTCGGGCGTGGTTCACCCTCATTCTGTCGGCCTGCTCGGAAATGGGATGGTGATCAATCCTAAAACCCTTATAAATGAAATGGATAAGATTCGGAAAGCAGGTGTAGAAATCAATCCAGATCGAATCAAGATCTCTCACGCGGCCCATATCATCACTCCCGGCCATATTGCCCTCGATGGCGCCCGGGAGGCCGCCCGGGGTGCGAATCAGATAGGGACCACAAAACGAGGGATAGGGCCAGCGTATAATTCCAAGGTTACCCGCTCCGGGTTGAGAATGGAATTGATGTTGGATCCAGTTGGCTTTGAAGAGGCAGTTCGCCAGCATATAGAAAGTGTTAACCACCAGCTTAATAAATTATTCGGGGTTGAAAATCTCGACAGCAAAGCTATTGCCAACCAGTATCGGATTTATGCTGAAGAGCTCCGCCCTTATATAATCGAGGTTGGTGCATTCGCTGCCCAGGCTCTTAAGGAAGGAAAAAACATTTTGGCAGAAGGCGCCCAGGGAACTTTGCTGGATCTTGACCATGGTACATATCCATTTGTTACCAGCTCTACTCCAACTGCTCCTGGTGCATTGGTTGGACTGGGGCTGGGGATTGGATCTGCGGGCAGGGTAGTTGGCGTTGTAAAAGCGTTCCAAACCCGTGTCGGTGAAGGCCCATTTCCAACTGAGCTGGATGGAGATCTGGCAATCCGGTTACGGGGAACAGGAGCGAACGATTGGGATGAATTTGGTACCACAACCGGCCGTCCAAGGCGGGTGGGCTGGCTTGATATTGTCCTGCTTCGCTACGCCGTTCGCCTTAATGGGATCTCTGAACTGGCCTTAACAAAGCTGGATATCCTGTCCGGTTTTGAAACGGTCAAAATCTGTACAGGTTACAGGATCGATGATAAGACCACACTGACTCTTCCGATGGGACCTTCCAATCTGGATGGTGTTGAAGCGATTTATGAAGAAGTACCTGGTTGGCAGGCTGAAATCACCAAGATCCGAGAGTGGGAAGATCTTCCTCAAGCAGCCAGGGACTATGTTTCCCGGATCGAGGAACTTCTGAATATCCCGGTTAAGATCATCTCTGTTGGACCTGAACGCTCTCAGGTGATCCAGCGCTGATATATATGAAAAATATTTGGTTTTTCCTCCTACTAATCCCGCTGGCTGCTTGTTTGCCTATAACAACTCCAGCACCTCTGCCTACAGCAAGTCAGATGATCACGGCTACAGCTTCACCGACAGTTGAGTGGTTTCCGCCAACAAGCACACCTGGGATAACGCCAATTGTCGAGGTAACCCCGACCCCGGAAATCATGGCAGAGTTGGGGGAGGTTATCTTTAAGGATGATTTTGTTACGGGTGATGGTTGGACAGTTCCCCAATCAGATCGGGGCGAGATCAATATTGGCAATGGTGAGATCAATATTATCATCAATGAACCTGGATCCAATTTGATTGGAATCCTCGAGAAACCTGATCTGCAGGATTTCTATGCTGAAATATCCGCAAGTCCTATCTTATGTTCAGCCCAGGATGAATACGGATTTTTATTCCGGGTCACAGGTTGGAATAGTTTTTACCGCTTTTCACTCACTTGCGATGGCCAGGTTCGGCTCGATAGAATTTCAGGTGAATCAAGCAGTATCCTTTATCCCCGGACCAGGAGCGCTTCTGTACCGGTTGGTGCACCCAGCATTTCCAAGATAGCGGTATTGGCTTACGATGACGAAATCTATTTTTTTATTAATGGTGCACCTCAATTTTCGGTAACAGACCGGCAGCTGCCGGTTGGGTCTTTTGGTGTGTTTGCCCGATCAGTGGGTGAAACGGCAGTAACGGTCAGTTATTCTGATTTAATCGTCAGGGAAGTGCTGTCCAAACAATAAAAATGTAGTAGATAAGATCTGGAATCAGTTCATTATTAATAATATATCGGTCCATCATCAGGACAGGTCCGAAAATTGAGACAGTGTATAATATTCGGTAATAGGAGATTGATCTCCAAATTACCGGGAGAGCAGAATTAACTGCTTAAGAGGAGGAATTGTGTACCAAAGATTAACCATTGTAGGAAATTTAGGAAGAGATCCCGAAATGCGTTATCTGCCAAATGGATCGGCGGTAACTAATATTAATGTTGCCACGAACCGTGTGTATAACGACTCAAATGGCCAGAAGGTAACTGAGACAACCTGGTTCCGAGTTTCTGTGTGGAGAGCCCAGGCGGAAACTGTGAATCAGTATTTAAGGAAAGGAAGCAAGGTTCTGATCGAAGGTTATCTAAATGCTGATCCAGAAACAGGGGGTCCGCGCGTATTTACCCGCAATGATGGTTCAACCGGATCAAGTTATGAGATGACTGCCCAGCGCGTGGTCTTTTTATCATCCAGGTCAGAAGATCAAGCCAATCAATCCCAGGATGGCGGAGGATTCTCCGCACAGGTTGATGAGGATGATATCCCGTTCTAGCCAGTTCGTTTTTTCAGGAGCGAGGTCACAGTTATGACAAAAGACAACTCTGAAAAGAAATTACCGGGGATCACCATTCCACCAGATCTGGATGCTGTTTATGCAAATATGGCCCGGATCACACATTCACCTTCCGAGTTTATTTTCGATTTTGCTCAGATGCTGCCAGGTTTACAAGGACCAGCTTTTAAATCAAGGGTGTTATTAAGTCCTTTGAGCGCAAAGCTGATCTATAAAGCCCTGGGAGATAATTTGGCAAAATTTGAAACTAATTTTGGGGAAATTAAACTCCCTGGGTCTTCATCGCTGGCTGATAGTTTATTTCAACCTCCTACAGAGTAGACTTCTAGAGAATTGATCCTGATAGATCAAAAATATGCCAAACACTACATTGAAATTCGAAAACATCGCTCTAGCTGTTCATCCCCTAAACGAGGATGCTTTTTCGCTTGCGGAAATAATTGGTGCTTCCCTGGAAAAAAAGGGCATCAATGTGCTCCTGGGTAAGATGGATGATCCACTGCTCAGGGAAGGCATCATAAGCGGCGGCCAGGATTTGCTGATCGCGCTGGGTGGAGATGGAACAATGCTCAGGGCTGGCCACATTGCTGCGATTAATAGCACTCCGATTCTAGGGATTAATCTGGGCAGATATGGATTTTTGACTGAGATCCGGAAAGATGAATGGGACGGTGCTATTGACCGTGTTTTGGCAGGAGACTTCTGGCTGGAAAAACGGATGATGCTGCAAACTACATTGTTTAGAGGTGGAAATAATATTGGCAGCTGGAGCGCCTTGAACGATGCGGTTATCAGCAGGGGAGTGACTATCCGTCCCATACAATTGGTTATTGAGATCAATACACGCCATCTGTACACAATTGTAGCGGATGCGGTGATCACCTCGACGGCTACTGGTTCAACCGCTTATGCTATGGCTGCAGGAGGTCCTATCCTGTCTCCGGAATTGAGGAATGTGATCCTTGTACCGGTTGCACCTCACCTTTCAATTGAACAGTCCCTGGTATTATCCGAGGATGTTAGTATTGCTGTGATAGTATACACATCCCATCAGGCGGTGATGAGTATCGATGGCCAGACGCCAGTAGATCTGATGAACGAGGACAGAATAGAGATCAAAGCCAGCGATCATGCAGTTAGTTTTGTTCGTTTCCAGGATCCGGGGTATTTCTACCGGAACTTAATTCCATATATGGATCAAAACCCAACTATCAAAAAAAATGTCTGAAATTGAAACCACCCTTACCTGTACTTTTCACCCAAAAATAGAAACCCAGCTGCGATGCAACCGCTGCAACAAGCCTATATGCATCAAATGCGCCACGCATACACCCACGGGGTATCGTTGCCCGGAGTGTATTCGCTCTCAGCAGAAGATCTTTATCACTACCACGTGGTTTGACCAGGTGATCGCTGCTTCGATTTCTGGCATCATGTCATTCCTGGGTAGTTTATTTGCGGTCAATCTCGGTTTTTATATGATATTTCTAGCCCTGGGCGCAGGTTATGCAATTGTCTGGGTAGTAAAAAAAGCGATCAAAAATCGAAGATCACCGCTATTAAAATATGTCATGGGGGGTTCAGCATTGCTGGGCAGCCTGATCCCGGTTTTTGGTATCCTTATCCGGGATGTTCGCCTTTACGGAACAATATTTGGTGGGGGATTCTATTCGATCATGTGGTATCTGGCATTCGCGTTGATCCTGACTGGCAACGTGTATTACCAGCTAAAAAATTGATATGCTTGTAGAACTCCGGATTAGAAATTTCGCCATAATAAATTCTCTGGACCTGGAATTTGATCCGGGTCTGGTGATTTTAACCGGTGAGACTGGCGCAGGAAAGTCCATTATTATGGGGGCTCTTGATATGCTGCTCGGTCAGCGGGTGGATATGTCAACGCTGCGAAAGGGCAGTGAGTTTGCCAGTGTTGAGGCTGTTTTCAGGATCCCGGAAAGTGTCAAAGAACAGGTAATCCAACTGCTGGAAAAAGAAGATTTACTTGATGGAACGGAATTTTTGACGATGACCCGGGAGCTAAGGAAAGATAAACGAAATATCGCCCGGGTGAATGGCCATAAAACAAACGCTGCGGTGCTGGTTGAATTGGGTCAATATCTAGTGGATATTCATGGCCAATCCGAGCACCTGTCATTGATGCGGGTGAACCAGCATCTTGGATTGCTGGACCGGTTTGCTGGTACAACTGAAGAAGTAATTGAGTATCAGAAGGTTTACAAAGCGTTAAAAGAAACCCAATACGATCTGGATAAATTAAAGCAATCGGATCTGGAAGCGGATAAACGAAAAGAACTGCTGGCTTTTCAGGTGAACGAGATCGAACAGGCAGCTCTGAAAAATGGTGAGGAAGAACCGCTGGTTGAACACCGGAACAGGCTGATGAATGCTGAAAAACTTGCCGATCTTAGTCAGCATATTCTCATCCTGTTGGATGACGCACCTGCTCACCAACCTACGGTGATGGAGTTAATTGGCCAAATCGTCAGTTCTGTGGAGACCCTCTCAAAAACTGACCCTTCTCTGGATCAATTAAATAACAAAACAGCTGAACTCAGTGATGGGTTGTTCGAGTTAGGAAAAGATCTACGGTCCTATCTGGACACTCTGGAATTTGACGCTGATGAACTTGAAAAGACCCAGGACCGCCTGGTATTGCTGCATGAATTAAAGAGGAAATACGGTGAGACAATTCCAGAGATTTTGGATTATATGGATAAAGCTCAAAAGGAATTGGAGGAGATCACTGGCAGGAGTACCCGGATCGGAGAATTAGAGAAAATTGAAGGTCGCCTATTGGTCACGTTAGGCATGGTAGGCCAAAAACTAACCCGGAACCGGCGGATCGGAGCCCAGCGGCTGGCAGAAGATTTAGAGAAACAGCTTGATGATCTGAAAATGGCCGGATCCCGATTTGAGGTGTCTTTCATGTCTGTTGAATCATCCACGGGAGTACCTGTTGAAAGCGGAGACCGGCTTGAATATTATCCAGACGGACTTGAGAAAATTGAATTTTTGATCGAGACCAATCCAGGTGAAGGATTAAAATCGCTGGCTAAAACCGCCTCTGGTGGAGAAACTGCCCGGTTAATGTTGGCGTTGAAGAATGTGCTTGCCCAGGCTGACCATATTTCTACACTGGTTTTTGATGAGATTGATCAGGGGATTGGCGGCCGGATCGGTGCAGTTGTTGGCGAAAAACTATATCGGCTGACACCTGAACATCAGGTCATTTGTATCACCCACCTGCCGCAATTGGCGGGTTTCGGGCAGCAGCACTTTCAGGTATTAAAAGGATTGGCAGACGGCCGGACTTCAATCCAGGTCCAGGAGATCAGTGGGGAAGACCGGATAAAAGAATTGGCAACCATGTTAGGTGGGCCAAGTGATAAGAATTTGGAATCTGCCCGGGAATTAATGGACTATATTTCCCAAGTGATCCAATAGGATTTATCCCCTATGGATATTAAATCGCATATTATGCGGTTCAGAGCGAATCAAAGGAAAAAGAACCGATCTAATCCCCTGGGTATGATCGGTTTATTATTTGCTGCGTTTTTAAGTATCGGCATGTCCGGGGGATTGATCTATGCTGTGAGCCGTTATTCAGAGATCACAGAAGATCTGCCTACCCCGGAAATAATGGAAGTGTTGTTAAACCCCCAAACAGGATCCCTGCTTGAACCCACCAGGATTATGGACTTCCAGGGTATCCAGGAATTATGGCGATTCGAAAACCCGGCAATAGATATCCGCCGCTATGTGAGTATTACTGACGGAAATATGCTGTTCTTCCGTGATGTGCCTGAGGAGATGATCCAGGCCACTTTAGCAGCGGTGGATAATTCCTTTCTTGAGAGGCCAGAAGGTTTTATTGCCGGTGTTCTGGACAATAATCCAGATCCTATCACCCGATCCCTGGTAGAGGAATTCTTGTTATGGGGTGAGTTGGACCATCCTTATTATGAGATCCG
Organism: uncultured Chloroflexia bacterium; assembly: GCA_963783765.1. Taxonomy (GTDB): domain Bacteria; phylum Chloroflexota; class Anaerolineae; order Anaerolineales; family UBA11858; genus B10-G9. The sequence continues at coordinate 50,394 of CAWAOV010000003.1, forward strand.
GGTAAATTTATTATCAGATCAATTAGTCTCCAGGTATGGAAGACAAAAAATACTGGAATGGTATTTAAACAGTCTCTATTATGGCCATCAGATCTATGGAGCAGCCCAAGCATCCCGATATTATTTTGGTAAGGAACTTAACAACCTGAATCTGGCCGAGTCAGCTCTGCTGGCGGCAGTGGGTAAATATCCTTCTTTGAATCCGTTTGATGCCCCCAATGCGGCCAAAGAAAACCAGGAAGAACTTCTGGACAAAATGGCTGAGGCGGAATGGATTTCTTCCCAAACAGCTGAACAAACCTCTCAGCGACAGCTCTTTTATGCTGATCCTGACAATGAATCCAGCCAGGCACAACCAGTTTATGTTGACTATATCCTGGATGAAGCCAGTATTTCTATTCCTCGTGACCGGCTATTAAAAGGAGGATACAAGATATACTCCACCCTGGATCTGGATCTCCAGCATACTCTGGATTGTACTGCGGAGATTATGTTGATGAGAGTGTATGGTATAGAAGTATCTGTCAGTGATGACTGCGAAGCTGCCCGCCTGCTTCCTCGTTATACTGGTCCAGTCTTGGAAAAATCGGATTCTCTGGAGATCAATCTGGTTCTGCTTGACCCAGCAACAGGAGAACTTCGAGCACTGACAGGAATTACGGATTCAGGACAAAAACCAGGGTTTTCTAAACCCAGGAATCCCGGTACATTAATTACTCCATATTTATATCTGAACCAATTTGCCCAGGGGTTTGAACCGGCCTCACTGGTTTGGGACATCCCTGCAAATGATGAACTTTCAACTGAGATATTACACCCCGGCTGTAGTTCCGACTGTGAGTATCGCGGTCCGGTTAGTATGCGTGCAGCTTTGGTAAATGATTATTTATCCCCTGCTAACCTGCTTTGGTCTGATCAAGCCCAAAATATCTATCAAAGCACTTTATCGGTTTTTGGATTTAAGCTTGGTGGGGAAGATTGTTCAAATTGCCCGGTCTTTCCCGGGAGTCCATACCTGGAGTTAATTGACCTGGCCCAGGGATTGGGCGTGTTTGGCAATCAAGGATATTTACGGGGGAAAATGGCTGGAAATTCCAGCCTGGAAATTCAACCCTCTGCTGTGCAGCGCATCGAGACCAGATCAGGTGCAACAATTTCACAAGATCAGTTATTTATTGAAAAGCAAATCATCAGCGAAGAGCTCGCTTATCTGATGAGCCATACGCTAAGTGATGGAGAGGCTCGCTTGAATCCCCTGCTCAAGGATGTTTTTCAAATCGGCCGGCCAGCAGCTGTGAAAGTTGGTTTTGTACCTGAGGACAGCTCTGCCTGGGTGATAGGATATACTCCCCAGTTTGTCACTGCCGCCTGGGCTGGCAATCCTTCTGGGGATGAGCCAAGCATAGTTTATCAACAAATCACTGCCAATCTGTGGAGAGCGATTACCCAATATATCTCGCGCGATTTGCCTGCAGAAAATTGGGTCCTTCCGCCCAGTATCATTACTCTGGATGTCTGTTATCCCTCAGGACTGCTGCCTACTGAAAATTGTCCCAGGATCGTCCGGGAGGTTTTTATCCAGGGCAATGAACCACAGGGAGCTGATAATTTATACCAATCTTTTGAGATCAATCGGGAAACCGGATTACTTGCTTCTGTATTTACACCATCCGAGCAAATTGAGGAAAAGGTCTTTTTGAGTGTGCCGCAAGAAGCACGTCTCTGGGCAGAAACTGCCGGGATTGATACTGTTCCTGTCCTGTATGACCTGGAGATCCCGGGAGACGGGGTGGATGGATTAACTTTTACGACCCCAGATAATCTTTCCTTTGTAAATGGAAGGATCAGCATTATTGGATCCATCCCTGAAGAAGGTTTTGTTTCAGCCCGCCTGCAATATGGAATGGGATTGAATCCCAGCGCCTGGATCCAGATTGGTCCCGAGATCATAGAACCGGCAGATTCTTCTCGGTTGGGGTTTTGGGATACGACAGACCTTGAAGATGGAATTTATGCTCTACAGTTGGTATTGATCATGGAAAGGCAGCAAGTCGAAAAAGTCTCTTTGATAATCTCTGTTGATAATACTCCACCGGAAATGGAGTTTGTCACAGATTTATTCGGTGGAGAAATAGCTTATCAGGAAGACACAGAGATATTATTTGAAGTGGAATTTGAGAATAATTCAGAAATCGATCAAGTTGAATTTCTTTTAAATGAGGACCTGCTTTCCACACGGAAAGTCGCCCCCTACATCGTCCCCTGGCTAATGGTCTCAGGACAGTATGAAGTACAGATCATTGCCCGGGATCTGGCAGGTAATACGGTAGAATATTCAGCGTTATTTGAAGTGCTCTCAGATTAAAATAGTTATTTCTTAAACCCGAATAGGCGTAAGGCATTCAAGTCATTGCGCCAATTTTTCTTAACTTTGACGCGCAGCCGCAGGAATACTTTCTTGCCGCTCATGGATTCAATTTCCTTGCGGGCAGCGACTCCAATCATCTTGATCATATTTCCACCTTCTCCGATCAGGATACCTTTTTGAGAATCCCGTTCTACAAAAATTGTCGCCTCTATATACGCGGTAACCTCATCCCTTTCCTTATATTCATCTATTCGAACAGCAATTACATGAGGCAGCTCTTTTTGCAGGAGTTGCATGGCGGCGGCTCTGATCAGATCAGCTGCTATTTCGCGTTCGTAGAGGTCAGTGACTTGATCTTCGGGGTAGAGCAGGGGACCTTCTGGCAGGATCTCAACGATCCGTTCTTCCAATTGATCAAGGTTATCGCCGGTCGCTGCGGAGATCGGTATGATCGGGGCGCCAGGCAGCAGAGCCTGGTACTGGGCCGATCGGTCCTCAAGCTCTTTGGAAGTGAGTGTGTCGATCTTGTTGAGAACTAGAAAGACCGGCGGTTTCTTATCCAGCTCCCCCAGGACTTCGCCGAAAATCTGGTCTTCCTCATTCGGGGGGACACTTGCATCAAGGATCAGCAGGGCCAGATCAGCGTCCTCCATTGCCAGACGGGCATCATTATTCATGAATTGGCCTAATTTGTGTTTTGGGAAATGCAATCCGGGAGTATCGATAAAGATCAGTTGGGCTTTATCTGGCAGGGTCAATATTCCCAATTGCTGCAGACGGGTTGTTTGTGGTTTGGGAGAAACGGCAGCCACAGTTTGCTGCAGAATCCGATTCAGCAATGTGGATTTGCCCACATTGGGGCGCCCCATCACAGCAATAAAACCTGACTTGTGGATATTTTCCATCATTTTTCCTGCTACCTAAGGTCCCAGAACATCCCTTGAATATCCCCCTGGAAGCCTTGACCGATACGCCTATATTTTATATAATATCGTGTCTGGGTTAAAATCGACTCGGAAGGATACTTGTTGATTTAATCGGTATCCTTGAATAGTCCAACGCTATATTTCTTTGCCCTGGTTATGAACCGGGGCATATTAACGCGTATAGTAACCGCTACAGGGTAGTTTGGTCAAGTAGAAAAAAATTAGAGGGAGAATCTATGGCTCATGTAGAAAAAGCCAAAAGTTACGCTCGCATAAGTTATCGTTATCCATTACCACCCTTGATTCAAGTTCAACTGGAGTCCTTTAAACGATTAAAGGAAAATGGCATCAAAGACCTCTTTCATGAGATCTCTCCTATCGAATCTTATAACGGGAAAATGAAGTTATATTTTCCAAGTGAATCGCCTGAAGCAGAGCAGTGGGGTCTGGATTTTCGATTTGAGGAACCTGAATATTCAGTTCAGGAATGTGTGGAACGAGACCTGACGTACGCATCCGCTTTGTATGTCTCCGTCCTGCTGGCCGGCGCCAAAGTGCCGGAACCTATCAAGCAGGAAATCTTTATGGGTGAATTCCCGGAGATGACCGATAAAGGCACCTTCATTATTAATGGTACTGAAAGAGTGGTTGTCTCTCAGCTGATCCGCTCCCCTGGTGTTTATTTTGAAGCTGAAGTCGACCGCGCCACTGGCCGTCGGTTGGCTGTTTCAAAATTGATTCCTGATCGGGGTGCCTGGATGGAATTCGAGACCCGCAAGACTGGTTATCTGACCATCCGTTTCAACCGTCAGCGCACCATACCCGTCACTATTTTCTTGAGGGCTCTGGCAGCTGTGGATGATGGCCTGTCAGATTCTCCCATCAAAGAGGGTACAGATGAAGAATTGATCGCTCTCTTTGAGGATATCGATACCAATCCGGATCGCATGTTCATTCCGGCTTGTTTTGCGCAGGAACCAGACTGGGAAATCCCTGATGGCATGACTATCGCCGAGATGGCCCTGATAGATTTCTTTAAACGTATGCGTCCTGGAGACCCGGCTACTGTTGAGAATGCCCGGGAATTCCTGGAGGACCAGCTCTTTAATGATAGGCGTTACAACCTGGAGAGAGTTGGGCGCTACAAACTCAATCAAAAATACGATCTGGATGACAAGGTGCCAGTATCCCACCTGACCATTACTAAATGGGATATCTACTACCTGATCCGCCGGATGATCGAAATAAACAATAATATGGAAGACCCCGATGATATCGATCACCTGGGCAACCGCCGTATTAAAACCGTGGATGAATTGATCCAGAATAAACTTCGGGTCGGCATCAGACGTATGGAGCGTGTCATTCGGGAACGGATGTCAATCCGTGGTAAAAAGAAAATGTCACCTGTCACCCTGGTGAATATTCGCCCAGTGGTGGCTTCCCTGCGGGAGTTCTTTGGTTCCAGTCAGTTATCTCAATTTATGGACCAGACCAACCCGCTTTCTGAACTTCGACATAAGCGAACCTTATCTGCTCTTGGACCCGGTGGTCTTCACCGGCAACGAGCTGGTTTTGATGTGCGTGACGTGCATCAGTCCCATTATGGACGAATTTGTCCCATTGAAACTCCGGAAGGTCCGAACATTGGTTTGATCGGCCGTTTTGCATCGTATGCCCAGGTAAATGACTATGGTTTCATCGAGACCCCATATCGAAAGGTCAGGCAGGCGGTATCTCCTGATGATCCGGAGATCGTGGGCGCTCAACTTCGGGAAGATGTCATCCATCCCAGCACGGAAAAAGTCATTGCTCCGGCTGGAGAACGGATAACCGAAAAACTGGCAGCGGCTATGAAAAAGGCCAAGATCAAAGATATCCTGGTTACTCCATATATCTCGGAAGAGGTTGAATACCTGGCAGCGGACGCGGAAGATCGATTTGTTATCGCTCAGTCCAATGCGGAGATCAATGACCATTTTGAGTTTGTCAAAGAGCGGGTTTCCGCGCGACACCACTCAGATTTCCTGTTTGTGATACCAACTGATATAGAATATATCGATGTGGCGCCAAACCAGATCGTAGGAATCAGCGCTGCATTAATTCCATTCCTTTCCCACGACGATGCGAACCGCGCCTTGATGGGCTCCAACATGATGGCCCAGGGTGTTCCCCTGTTATGTCCTGAAATTCCCCGGGTTTCTACCGGAATGGAAAAACCAGCTGCGTTGGACTCCGGCCAGGTATTACTGGCAGAAGAGGATGGAGAAGTGATCTCTGTAGTTGGCGACAAAATTGTTATCCATACTACTGATAATGAGACCAAAGAATATAAACTCTGGAAATACGAACGATCCAATCAGAGCACCTGCATTGACCAGCGCCCTATAGTTAGAAAGAGCCAGCTGGTGAAAAAAGGTGACGTGATCGCCGATTCTTCCTCAACTGTTGATGGAAACCTGGCGCTGGGTCAGAATGTCACTGTTGCATTCCTGTCCTGGGAAGGAGCCAACTTCGAGGACTCGGTGGTTATTTCCGAGCATTTGGCCCGGGATGATGTTTATACTTCCATTCATATTGAGGAACATGAGGTTGAATCCCGCGACACCCGGCTTGGACCGGAAGAGATCACCCGTGATATCCCCAATGTGGGTGAGGAAGCCCTTAAAGATCTGGATGAGACCGGTGTGATACGGATCGGCGCTGAGGTCGGTCCCAATGATATCCTGGTCGGAAAGATCTCACCTAAGGGTGAAAAGGAACTATCCCCCGAGGAACGTTTGTTAAGGGCAATCTTCGGTGAAAAATCCCGCGATGTAAAGGATACTTCATTGCGCATGCCTCACGGCGAGCGCGGTAAAGTGATTGAAGTGAACGTCTTCACCCGTGAAGATAACACAGACCTTTCTGCTGGTGTTGAGAAAATGGTGCGCGTATTTGTTGCCCAAAAGCGCCGCATCACCGCCGGTGATAAAATCGCAGGACGCCACGGGAACAAAGGTGTTGTTTCCACGGTTGTTCCGGTTGAAGATATGCCTTACCTGGAAGACGGGACCCCGATCGATATGTTATTATCACCGACCGGTGTGCCTGGACGTATGAATATCGGACAGGTGCTGGAGGCCCACCTCGGTTGGGCAGCCAGGAAACTGGGATTCATAGCTGTGACCCCGGTTTTTGATGGCGCTCAGGAAAGTGAAATAGAAGCTGAATTGGGCAGAACCTGGATGATGGATCAGGCCTGGATGGATGCAGAAAAGAAAGCCTGGGAATGGTTGGATGGATTTGACTATGACTCCAACGACCTTCAGGATAATAATGAAGCCCGGCGCCTCTATCTTGAGAATTGGTTGGGTGAACGCGGTTATGATGTGTACAAGCTTGTATCTGATGAGATCTATGCCCGCCGCTCGGTGTTACGAGAATGGCTCCGGGATCATGGTTATGAACCAGATGACATCCTGTTCTTTGAAGACCGGGAAATTCCCAATAATGAACGTGATGCCCAGGATGAAAGAACAGTGGATGCTTGCCTGAGATTGTGGGTCGAGACAGTTTCCGAAAAAGAAATCAAGAAACTGGACCAAATGGATACCGAAAAACTCCGAATATTGGCTGATAAACTGGTTGCTGAAACTGGTATACCTCTGCCGTTGTACGGCAAACAAACTGTATATGATGGTAAAACCGGCAAAGCATATCACAACCCTGTTACAGTTGGTGTGATGAACATTCTAAAACTTCACCACCTTGTTGAGGATAAAGTTCACGCCCGATCAACAGGTCCTTACAGTCTGGTTTCCCAGCAGCCGCTGGGTGGTAAAGCTCAATTTGGTGGCCAGCGATTTGGTGAGATGGAAGTTTGGGCACTGGAGGCTTATGGTGCCGCCCATACACTGCAGGAAATGCTCACAATCAAATCTGATGATGTTGTAGGCAGAGTGCAGGCCTACGAAGCCATTGTCAAGGGCGAACCAATCGAGGAGATCGGTATTCCGGCTTCATTCCGGGTGCTGGTGAAAGAAATGCAGAGTCTGGGGCTGGCTATTGAAGCGGTCACAGAGGAAGGCGAAATAATCAGTTTTGGCAAGGAAGACAGCAGGGCGCAGATACCGCGCATGAGTACAGGATTGTTGGGATTGGGAAACCGCTAAGACAGGTTTTCTCCACTCAAAACAATCAAGTTAATTGAGATGGACTGGCTTGACGCCTTACCTTTGGCGTGCTAAAATTCTAAGTCGCTGCCCCAAATCGAAAGGGGCGGAAACGATTGATTGAATAAGGGTTTTTGAGCGATCCAAGGCCATCTAGCAAAATCGATGGCCTTGCTATTTGAAAAGTGATCAGGAATAGGTACGGAGGAAATGTGCCAACAATTAATCAATTAGTCCGTAAAGGACGAACAGATAAGAAATCCAAGATGAAAGCCCCTGCGCTGCGTTATACATTTAACTCTATGAAACAACGCAGAATCTGGCAGGATAAAGGCGCTCCCCAGAAACGTGGGGTATGCACAATTGTTAGAACCATGACGCCTAAAAAACCGAACTCGGCACTCAGGAAAATTGCCCGTGTCCGGCTGACCAATGGCATCGAGGTTACCGCCTATATCCCCGGAGAGGGCCACGGTCTTCAGGAGCACTCTGTTGTTCTGGTCCGCGGCGGCCGTGTGAAAGATCTGCCTGGTGTTCGCTACCACATTGTCCGAGGCGTGTTGGACTCCAGCGGTGTAGATGACCGCAAACAGAGCCGATCCAAATACGGAACCAAAGCACCCTAAACTTTGAAAGTCCTTATATAAGAATTTTTATAACTTGACGGAGAATACAGATGAGACGGAGAAGTGCTGACAGGAGAAAGATTGAGCCGGATGTACGTTACAACAATGTAAAAGTACAGACCTTCATCAATCATGTCCTGAAAAAAGGAAAAAAGAACGTAGCAGCGTCCCTGGTATATGGTGCTTTTGATATCATGGCTGAAAAGACCGGCAAAGAGCCGCTTGAGTTATTTGAACAGGCCATTCAAAATGCATCTCCTCGGATGGAAGTTCGCCCCCGCCGGATCGGTGGTGCGACTTACCAGATCCCGATGGAAGTTCCAACTCACCGCCAGTTCACCCTGGCCACACGTTGGCTTCTTGAAGCAGCCCGTGCACGCAAGGGTCAACCATTTGACCAGTGCCTGGCTGATGAGCTGCTGAGCGCAGTTAATAATGAAGGCCTTGCAATCCGCAAGCGGGAAGAAGCCCACAGAATGGCAAAAGCCAACCGGGCATTCTCTCATTTCCGGGTATAGGCATTAATAAAAGAATTATAGTAAAAATATGGCTAGAAAGTACGCTTTAGAGCAGTTTAGAAATATCGGTATTATTGCCCACATCGATGCGGGTAAGACCACCACAACCGAGCGGATCCTGTTTTACACCGGGAAGACGCATAAAATCGGTTCTGTCGACGATGGGACAACTGTGACCGACTGGATGGACCAGGAGAGGGAACGAGGAATTACGATCGTTTCTGCTGCTGTATCTGCTGTTTGGAAGCGTCACCTGATCAATGTAATTGATACTCCAGGCCATATTGACTTTACGGCAGAAGTTCAGCGATCCCTTCGGGTACTTGACGGAGGGGTTGTTGTTTTTGACGCGGTACAGGGAGTAGAACCCCAGAGTGAAACTGTCTGGAGACAGGCAGATCTCTACAAAGTACCCCGGATTTGTTTTGTGAATAAAATGGACCGCGTTGGAGCTTCCTACGAGCGCACATTGGAAATGATCCATGAGCGTCTGGGAGCCAATGTAATTGCAATCCAGGTTGCGATTGGCGAAGAAGACCAGTTTAAAGGCGTGATCGACCTGATAACAAGAAAGGCGATTATCTGGGAAGATCATGATGGCAGTCCACCTGTTGAAGTTGATATCCCTGAAGATTTGAAAGAAAAGGTTGAACTGGCCCGCACGGCGATGGTTGAGGCAATTGCTGAAACCGATGAAAAATTAATTGATAAATTCCTGGAAGAAGCCGAGATCAGTGAAGATGAGCTGAAAACAGCTCTCCGCGCTGCTGTGATCTCAAACGAATTGACGCCTGTATTATGCGGCAGTTCGTTGATCAGCACCGGCGTTCAACCGCTGCTTGATGCAGTTGTAGATTATTTACCCTCACCGCTGGATATTCCGCCGGTAGAAGGTATCGATCCCAAAACCGAAGAGGTCCTCATCCGCAAACCTGATGATGAAGAGCCACTGAGCGGCCTGGTATTTAAAATCGTCACCGATCCTTATGTGGGCCGGCTGGCGTATATCCGGATCTACTCAGGTGTGATCGAACAAGGCACAACAGTATTTAATCCAAGTAAAGGCAAAAAGGAACGCATCGGGCGGTTAATCCGCATGTATGCTGATAGGCGGGAAGACATTACAAAAGCTGGGGCAGGGGATATTGCTGCTGTGTTGGGTTTAAAAGGCAGCTTCACAGGCGATACGCTTTGTGAGACTGATTCCCCGATCATCCTGGAAAATATTTCCTTCCCGGATCCAGTGATCATGGTAGCGATTGAACCAAAGACTGCCGCTGATCAGGATAAATTAGCCACTGCGCTTCAAAAACTGTCTGAGGAAGACCCCACATTCCAGGTCCGCGTGGATGGTGATACCGGGCAGACATTGATCTCTGGTATGGGCGAACTGCACCTGGAAGTATTGGTGGACCGCATGATGCGAGAATTCAAAGTCCAGGCCAGGGTTGGTCGTCCCCGAGTAGCTTATAAAGAATCCATTACCCGAGCTGTTGAAAAAGTGGACTATCGCCATGTTAAACAATCTGGCGGCCACGGTCAGTACGGGCATGTTGTATTGAATCTGGAACCCGGCAAAGTTGGCAGCGGGATCGTATTCGAAGAAACCATTCGGGGAGGAACTATACCCCGGGAATATATCCCTGCTGTTGAAAAAGGTGTTAGGTCCGCTGCGGAATCAGGCGTTCTGGCTGGATATCCGGTGACAGATGTAAAAGTCACCCTGGTAGACGGCTCATTCCACGATGTGGATTCGAGCGACCTGGCCTTCAAAATGGCTGGATCAATGGCTTTCAGGCAGGGAATCCAGAAAGGAAAACCGGTTCTTCAAGAGCCGGTCATGAAAGTGGAAGTTGTCATTCCCGAAGAATACCTGGGTGATATAATTGGACAGGTTAATTCCCGCCGGGGAGACGTGCAAGGCATGGATTCTCATCCCGGAGGTTCCCAGGGAATACGGGCAATGGTTCCGCTGGCTGAGATGTTCGGATACGCCACAGAACTGCGATCCGCAACCAAAGGGCGGGGCGCATTTACGATGGAATTTGACCATTATTCAAAAGTTTCAGAGGAATTATCAAATAAGATTGTAGTTGGAGAATAAATAAACTTACCAAAAATTTGGCCAAGATCAAGATAGGAATAATTTAGGTCAGGAGAGGAATTATGGCGAAAGAGAAATTTGAACGAACGAAACCGCACGTGAATGTGGGCACAATGGGCCACATTGACCACGGGAAAACAACCTTAACAGCGGCGATCACCAAAGTGGCGGCGATGCAGGGTTATGGCAGACTTCGTGGCATTTGATCAGATCGATAAAGCGCCGGAAGAAAAAGAGCGCGGGATCACGATCAGCATCTCCCACGTGGAATATGAGACAGAGAAGCGCCACTATGCCCACGTAGATATGCCAGGGCACCGTGACTACATCAAGAACATGATCACCGGCGCGGCGCAGGTAGACGGCGCCATCCTGGTGGTAGCAGCATCGGACGGACCTATGCCGCAGACGCGCGAGCACCTGCTGTTGGCCCGCCAGGTGGAAGTGCCCAGCGTGGTAGTATATCTGAACAAGGTAGACCAGATGGGCGACCCCGAGCTGTTAGAGTTGGTGGAATTGGAACTGCGGGAGCTGCTGACAGAGTACGGCTTCCCCGGCGACGAGACCCCGATCGTGAAGGGCAGCGCATTGGCAGCCCTGGAGAGCACCAGCGAAGATATTGATGCTCCTGAGTACGAGAGTGTTCGGGAACTGCTGCGAGTGGTAGATGAGTACATACCGGAACCAGAACGCGAAGTCGACAAACCATTCTTTATGGCAGTTGAAGACGTGTTCACGATCAAAGGCCGGGGCACCGTGGTGACCGGCAGGATCGATCGCGGGAAGATCCACACAGGCGACCCGGTAGAGATCATTGGTCTGCAGGATGAGGTCATCAGCACCGTAGTGACCGGCGTGGAAATGTTCCACAAGATCCTTGACGACGGACAGGCAGGAGACAATGTAGGACTGCTCTTGCGTGGAACGAATCGAGAAGATGTTGAACGCGGCATGGTGATAGCAAAACCGAAAAGCATCAAGGGGATCACCAAGTTCAAAGCTGAGGTCGTGGTATTGAAACCGGAAGAAGGTGGACGGCACAAACCGTTCTTCTCCGGATACCGGCCGCAGTTCTATATCAAGACCATCGACGTGACAGGAACAATCACCCTGCCAGAAGGTGTTGAGATGGTTATGCCTGGAGACAACGTGAATATGAATGTGGAACTGATCGTTCCCATCGCGTTGGAGCAGGGCGGAAAGTTCGCTATTCGAGAAGGTGGTCTGACGGTTGCGTCCGGCGTGGTCACCGAGATCTTAGAGTAATATTATGGCAAAACAAAAAATCCGTATTCGATTAAAAGCTTACGACCACAGAGTGCTGGATCAATCGGCACGACGTATCGTTGAAACTGCTGAGAGAACCGGAGCCCGCGTTGCGGGACCGGTTCCTCTTCCAACCCGAATTGAAAAGTTCGCGGTGCGGCGCTCAACTTTTGTGCACAAGGATTCTCACGAACATTTTGAGATCCGGACCCATAAACGGCTGATTGACGTTCTGGAACCCGATTCACAGACAATTGACTTGTTAATGCGTCTTAATTTACCTGCAGGTGTTGATATTGAAATTAAGATTTAATAGTGTATAATAGGCAGTCTGTGTCAATTGCAGGGGGCAGCAGTAAAGAGAAGCAAGTTCGACAAGCTCCGCCGCTAACTGGGCGGAGTTACGCTGGAGATAGGCAAAGTGCCGAGACCAGCAGCACGATAGGATAACGTAAGAACGTTTCCGTAGAGAACACAAAAACCAGTTGTTCACAAAGGATTCGTTGACTGCGTTATTTGGGATGATGAAGCCAAGCCCTGGTTGACAGTCCCAGAAAATAAATTAACGTTAGGAGACAAATGAGATGAAAGGGCTAATTGGAAAGAAAGTCGGAATGACCCAGTTATTTGATGACGCCGGGAAAGCGGTTCCCGTTACTGTTATCGAAGCTGGGCCTTGTTATGTAACACAGGTCCGCACCGTGGATCAGGATGGATATCAAGCAGTTCAGCTTGGTTTTGAAGAAACCAAAACCCAGCGCTTGTCAGGTGGTGAACTTGGCCACCTCAAGAAACATGATCTGCCGCCTTTGCGCATTTTGCGTGAGTTCCGGACGGACGAAGAATTAGTAGAAGGACAAACCCTCACTGTGGAAGTATTCGAAGAGGGTGAACGAGTGGATGTAGTTGGGAAGTCCAAAGGACGCGGCTTTGCAGGTGTGGTCAAGCGTTATGGTTTTTCCGGTGGTCCCAAGACCCATGGTCAGTCTGACCGGCACAGGGCACCCGGTTCCATCGGCGCAGGATCCACCCCGGGACGCGTTTTTAAAGGCAAAAGAATGCCTGGACGGATGGGAAATGATACAGTCACTTCCCAGAATCTAATGATTTCCCGGATCGATCCGGAGAATAACATTATTGCCGTCCGTGGATCTGTACCAGGACCTAAAAACGGGTTAGTCATTATTAAGGAAGCCCGGAAGCAATAACCGGTTGGAGCAAATGATTATGGAAGCAAATGTTATTGATATGAAGGGCAAAAAAATCGACACCATTGAATTACCTGGTGAGATTTTTGATGCCCCTGTAAATGTGGATATGATGCATCAGGCCTTTGTTCGACAGTTGGCACATCAGAGGCTCGGTACTCATAGCACTAAAGGCAGAAGTGAAGTCTCTGGCGGCGGCCGCAAACCTTGGCGGCAGAAAGGGACCGGAAGGGCCAGACAGGGCTCCATCCGCGCAGCGCAGTGGGTCGGTGGTGGGAAGATCTTTACCCCCAAACCCCGCTCCTACGATAAAAAGATGCCCAAGAAAATGCGCCGGGCTGCACTGAGATCTGCCATCACACAGAAATTTGGCACCGGGGACTTCTTCATTGTGGAGGAATTTTCCCTAAAAGAGCCGAAGACAAAGTTAATGGCTGATGCCATTCAGAAAATCGCAGGCAGTCAGCACTGTGTGATTGTATATCCTGAACGGGATGAGAACTATGAACAGCTGGCCCGGGCAATTAGCAATCTGCCCAAAGCCACTCTTATCCTGGCGGATTATTTGAACATTCGAGATTTATTGGGACACGAGAAGGTCATCCTGATCAAAGCAGGATTGGACCGTATCTCAAAGATCCTGTTACGGGAGTAGGGCGATGACTTCGATTTACGATGTTTTACGACGTCCAATATTAACTGAAAAATCCAGCCACCAGTTCGCGAAACTGAACCAGTACGTTTTTGAAGTGGCTACAAATGCAACCAAGAGCATGATCAAGGAAGCTGTTGAGACTATCTTTGATGTAAAAGTCGAAAGAGTGAACACCATGGTCATGCCGGCAAAACGATCTCGTCGCGCACAGAGCCGCCGGGTATTGATCCGACGCAGCGCTTATAAAAAGGCCATTGTCACCCTGGCTGCTGGCGATTCGATTTCGGTCTTTGAAGGAGTACGGTAATGGCAGTAAAAAAATATAAACCGGTAACCCCGGGTATGCGTGGGCGGACCGGCTATACCTTTGAGGAAATTACCAAAGATAAACCAGAACGTTCTCTGGTTAAAACCCTCCGCAAAAAAGGTGGACGAAATTCCTACGGCAGGATCACGGTTCGTCATCGCGGTGGTGGTCATAAAAGAAAATTACGCGTGGTGGATTTCAGGCGTGAAAAGATCAATATCCCGGCCAAAGTTGCCGCGATCGAGTATGACCCGAACCGGACAGCCCGCCTGGCCCTGCTGAACTATGCTGATGGTGAGAAACGCTACATCATCGCTCCCCTGGGCCTGCGCGTTGGTGATACGATTTTGTCCGGTCCTGAAGCGGAAGTTGCCCCAGGAAATACATTGCCCCTGAGCAATATTCCCACTGGCACCCGCATTCATAACATTGAGTTAAAGATTGGTGGCGGCGGACAGTTAGTGCGTTCAGCAGGAACATCTGCCCGCTTGATCGCCAAAGAAGGAAAATTTGGCCAGGTTCGTTTGCCGTCAGGTGAGATTCGCCTGATCCATCAGGAATGTATGGCAACGATTGGTCAGGTTGGAAATGTTGACCACGGCAATATCAAGTTAGGTAAAGCTGGCCGAAAACGCCATATGGGTATCCGGCCAACAGTCCGCGGCTCTGCGATGTCCCCCCGGGACCATCCGCATGGTGGTGGTGAAGGCCGCTCCCCGATTGGTATGCCGAGTCCTAAGAGTCCTTGGGGAAAGAAAACCCTGGGAGCCAAAACCCGGCGCAATAAACGAACGGGTAAATATATCGTTCGCGACCGGCGAGTTGGAAAGAAGAAGCGCCGCTAAGATGATCCTGTATTGCCGGATTGCGGCAGTACATGAGGAGTAAATAGTATGTCTAGATCACTAAAAAAGGGTCCATTCATAGACCCCAAGTTATTAAAGAAAATTGATGCAATGAATGAGCGCGGAGAGAAGAATGTAATCCGGACCTGGAGCCGGGCCAGCGTGATATTCCCCCAGTTAGTGGGGCATACCATTGCGGTTCATGATGGACGTCGGCATGTGCCGATCTACATTACCGAGAATATGGTCGGCCACCGCCTGGGCGAGTTCGCTCCCACCAGGACCTTCCGGGGACATTTGGCAGTCAAGCGGACCTCCCGTAAAACGGGTACCGCTTCCTCTGCAGCGAGGGAGATTTAGAGATGGATCATCTGGATATCAAAGCCAAAGCAAGTCATATTCCGATCTCTGCCCAGAAAGCTCGCCTGGTCGTTGATCTGGTGCGGGGCAAAGACGTCGTGGAAGCCCTTGAGGTGTTGAGTTTTACGCCAAATAAGGCCGCTTTGCCAATTTCTAACTTAATCACTTCGGCGATAGCTAACGCTGAAAACAATTTTGGATTGAACCGGTATGACCTGTACATTCATAAAATTGTTGCTGATGTTGGACCAACCCGCAAATGGCGCCGGTTTGGTGCCCGCGGCCGGGTTAAACCCCGCCTGCGCAGGTCCTCACATCTTTCTATTATTTTAAGAGAACGCGAAGAAGCATAAGCAGGAGATTTATAAACAACTGCCTGGACCGGAAACAAAAAGGCAGACGTGAGCAGTAGGAGAAATTATGGGTCGTAAAGTACATCCAATAGGATTTCGTCTGAAAATAACCAAAACCTGGGACGCGCATTGGTTTGCCGAGGGTGAGCAGTACGTGGAACATCTCCAGGAAGACCTTGCTATTCGGAAATTAATCCATCAGGAAGCGGAAAAAGCAGGTATTTCCAAGATTGAGATTGAACGATTCCCCGGTAAGGTAAAAGTCATCATCCACACTTCAAAACCCGGTGTGCTGATCGGGCGCAAAGGCGCCAATGTAAAGATCGTGCGCAGTAATTTGGAGGAACTGGTCGGCAAGACCATCGATGTTGACATCAAAGAGATCGAAGCACCTGATCTGGATGCCTACCTGGTGGCAGATAATATCGCCCGCCAAATCGAAGGCAGGATCAGTTACTCCCGGGCTATGAACCGGACTATTCAGCGCACAATGAGAGAAGGAGCTGAGGGGATCCGGGTTGAAGTTGCAGGCCGTCTGGGCGGAGCAGAAATGTCCCGCACTATCCATATGAGGGAAGGACGTGTTCCCCGCCAGACCTTAAGAGCTGATATTGATTATGCACTTGCTGAAGCAGGAACAACATACGGCAATATCGGCGTCAAGGTGTGGATTTATAAGGGTGAAGTTCTCCCGACATTGGAAGAAGACGAAGAAACCGAAACGCATGATGGAGTTTACGTCAGCAAATAAGATGCTGTACAGATAACTTCTGTGTAGTAAGGATAGGATTTGTAACATGTTGATGCCAAAACGTACTAAACATAGAAAACAAATGCGTGGTCGCATGAAAGGCAAGGCGAGCCGTGGTGCAGAAATCCATTTTGGAGATTATGGACTGCAGGCCCTTGAACCATCCTGGATTTCCGCTCGGCAGATCGAATCTTGCCGACGGGCCATGGTAAGAGCTATGAAACGCCGTGGTAAGGTTTGGATCAGGATCTTTCCTGATAAACCGATCACCAAAAGAGCAGCTGAATCCCGCATGGGTAAAGGCAAAGGTGACGTAGAATATTGGGCTGCCGTTGTCAAACCAGGCAGGATCATGTTTGAACTCGGCGGAGATATTGATGAGAGCACAGCTCGAGAAGCGCTGCGATTGGCCTCTTACAAGCTGCCCATCAAAACCAAAGTGGTCATCCGTGAAGAGGTAGGAGAAAGCGCATGAATGCAGATGAGATCCGCGATTTAGCGGACGATCAGATCCGGGCCCAGATTGATGAAACCAAGGAAGAGTTAATGAACTTGCGGTTTCAGCAGTCAACCGGTGAATTATTGGATACATCCAGGTTAAGAGTGACCAAGCGATTACTCGCCAGACTCGAAACCATTTTACATGAACGCGAGCTGAAAGCCGCAGTGGAAGGTGAATTATGAGTAATCGCCGACGAATGACTGGTGTAGTGACCAGCAACAAAATGGACAAAACAGTTTCTGTCCGTATTAGCCGGCGCTTTCGCCACAAGCTGTATAAAAAAGTCATTGATCGACATACTAATGTCAAAGCACATGACGAGATAGGTTGTGAAATCGGGGATCAGGTTTTGATTGTAGAATCACAACCGATCTCAAAGACAAAACGCTGGGCTGTGGAAGAAATCTTACGCAAAACGGTTTCTACCGAGCAGGCTTAATCGGAGGCAGCAATGATACAGCAAGAATCAAGAGTAAATGTTGCCGATAATTCCGGCGCCCGCGAATTACTTGTTATCCGGGTCCTGGGTGGATCCACCCGCCGGTACGCTGGGGTTGGCGATGTAGTAGTTGGAACCATTAAAAACGCAACTCCCCACGGGGCGGTGAAGGCTCACGAAGTTGTCAAGGCAGTGGTGGTTCGCACCGCCAAAGAATGGCGACGTAAAGATGGCTCCACTGTCAAGTTTGATGATAATGCCGTAGTAATCCTGGATGCCGACGGCACTAATCCCAAAGGCACCCGCATCTTCGGACCGGTTGCTCGTGAACTACGCGAACGTGGGTATATGAAAATCGTTTCCCTGGCGCCAGAGACCGTTTAGGGAAGTAAAAAGCAGGAGTAATTATCGTGAAATTTAAAATACGCAAAGGTGATACCGTAGAAGTGATCAGTGGAAGGAAAGCTGATAAAGGTGAACAAGGTGAAGTTATCAAAGTTTACCGGGAAACACGACGGGTTACCGTACAAGGGATAAATATCCGCAAGAAACACCAGGGGCAGATTCAGGCCCAGGGAAGGACCATGGCACCGGGTATCATAGAATTTGAAGGCCCGATCCATATATCCAATGTCATGCTGGTTTGCCCTTCCTGTGGAAAGGCCACCCGTGTGGGAATTACCCGCAAGGATGGCGAAAGCCATAGGGTATGCAAACGCTGCGATGCGTTGATTGACTGATTTTGGAGCTGAAGAATGAATAGATTACAGGAACGTTATCAGAAAGAGATCGTGCCAAGTCTTGTAAAAGATCTTGGTCTGGAAAATATTATGCAGACTCCCCGCATCCAGAAAGTGGTTGTGAATATTGGAGTGGGTGATGCGCTGGATAATGGCAAGCTCCTGGATGAGGCTGTACGCGATCTGACAAAGATCACCGGGCAAAAGCCCCTGATCAATAAATCCAAGCGAAATATCGCCAACTTTAAGTTGAGGATTGGGTCAGCCATCGGCACTTCCGTCACCCTGCGGGGATACAAAATGTGGTCATTCCTGGATCGTCTCATGAATGTTGCCTTACCCCGGGTGCGTGACTTTAGAGGAGTTTCTCCCAATTCGTTTGATGGACGGGGTAACTATACCCTGGGCATCACTGAGCAGCTGGTATTTCCAGAAGTGAATTACGACGAAGTCAGCAAGATCCGTGGTATGGAAGTAACCATCGTCACCTCTGCCCAGGATGACGAATCCGGTCGAGCGCTGCTCCGGAAATTGGGAATGCCGTTTAAGGAGGATAACCAGTAATGGCAAAGAAAAGTATGATTGCTAGAGAAAATAATCGTAAATACAAGGTCAGGGAAATCAATCGCTGCAAAAAATGCGGTCGACCGCGTGGTTATATGCGCCGCTTTGGCCTGTGCAGAATTTGTTTCCGTGAGTTGGCTCTCGAGGGGAAGATCCCTGGTGTTGTCAAATCATCTTGGTAATTTGGATGGAGGATGAGTAATGAGTTTTAATGATCCAATTGCTGACATGCTAACGCGAATCCGAAATGCAGTGCGAGCTGAACATCCCCAAGTGGCGATGCCCAGCTCTAAGATGAAAATCTCCATTGCGAAGATTTTGGCTGAAGAAGGATTCATCAGCGGCTATGATGTCAAAGATATTGAAGATTCAGCCCATAAAACCTTAACCCTGGACTTGAAGTATGTTGGCAAGCGCAGGACCAAACGGTCAGTTATCACAAACCTGGAACGGGTCAGCCTGCCTGGACAGCGAATTTACGCCGGGAAGGATGAAATCCCCTATGTTTTGTCAGGAATGGGTATTTCCATCCTGACGACATCAAAAGGTGTGATGACAGGTCGGACAGCCAAAAAAATTGGTGTTGGTGGAGAAGTAGTCTGTAAGGTTTGGTAAGAAGGTAAGGTCCCGGATTGTGGTAAGCACAATTAAGGACAAAAGGAGAAGGTACCGTGTCTAGAGTTGGACGATTGCCGGTTGTAGTTCCCTCCGGCGTAGAAGTAAAAATAACTGGACCGCATGTCAAGATCAAGGGTCCAAAAGGTGAAATGGAATTTACCTTTTCCCCTCATATCAAGATCTCGTTTGAGGATGGAGAGATCGCTGTAAAGCGGCCCTCCGATGCTCGGGAGATGCGATCCCTGCATGGAACCACCAGGGCCTTGATCCAAAATATGGTCATTGGTGTAACAGAGGGTTTTCAAAAAGAACTGCAGCTGGTGGGTGTTGGTTACCGAGCCAGTATGCAGGGAAATAACCTCGAATTAAATGTGGGTTTTTCCCACTCAGTCGAAATTGTGCCGCCTGCCGGTATCACTTTCGAAGTGGGTGACCGTGCTCAGCAGATTTTCATCTCTGGTATCGATAAACAGTCGGTTGGCCAGGTTGCTGCTGACATACGTAAAGTAAGACCGCCTGAACCATATAAGGGGAAAGGCATTCGATATAAGGATGAACATATCCGCCGGAAAGCAGGCAAAGCCGGTAAGGTAGCATAATATGGCTAAAAATCGAACTCGAGCGAATGCTCGCAAAAGACGACATGATCGGGTACGCCGGAAAGTATTCGGCACAGCTGAAAGACCTCGTTTAAATGTCTATCGCAGTCTGAACGAGATCTATGTTCAGGTAATTGATGATAATAAAGGCCATACCCTGGCTTCAGCATCGACCATTGATGCAGAACTGAAGAAGAAAACCAAGGGTAAGACCAAAAAAGAACAGGCAAAACTGGTTGGCGAGGCCATTGCAGAAAGGGCTCAGGAAAAAGGCGTCAAGGAAGTGGTTTTTGACCGCGGCGGTTACAAGTATATTGGCCGTGTTGCAGCCCTCGCTGAAGGTGCTCGTGAAAAAGGTTTGCAGTTTTAGTTTCCAAACCGGGAGAAAGTTATGGCAAAAGGTTATAAAGATAACCCTGAACAAGAATTTGACGAAAGGATAATTAACATCGAGCGTGTTGCTGCTGTGGTAAAAGGCGGCCGACGGTTTTCCTTCCGGGTGACGATGGTTGCTGGGGATCATAAAGGCAGTGTGGGTATCGGTATGGGTAAAGCTAATTCCGTCCCGGATGCTATTCGCAAGGCAGCATCCAATGCTAAAGATGATATGCATCCCGTAGCTATCTACGACACCACTATCCCTCATAAAGTGATTGGTAAACTCAGTGGAGCAAAAGTGCTTCTCAAACCTGCTTCTGAGGGAACCGGTGTTATTGCTGCCGGTGCTGTACGCGCTGTTGTGGAAGTGACTGGAATTTCCAACATCTTGACGAAATCCTTGGGAAGCAACAACGCAATGAATATCGCTGGAGCAGCAATTAAGGGATTGGATCAGCTAAAAGATCCTTATGAAGAAGCTGCCAATCGCGGTGTGGACGCAGAAAAACTGATTCCATTCTGGGATCGAGGAAAGAAACATGGCTAAGAAAAAAGATACCATGCTAAAAATCAAGCTGGTGAGGAGTCCGCATGGACGGACACAACCCCAGCATAGAACCCTGGAAGCTCTGGGTTTGAGGAAAATCAACCAGGTTGTGGAACGCCCTGACCATCCCAGCGTTTTGGGTATGATTGAGCGAGTGAAACACCTTGTTGTGGTTGAGTAAGTGGATTTGAAGGAATTTAATTATGAAATTGCATGATTTGAAACCCAATAGAGGGGCAAAAAAGAACCGCAAACGCGTTGGACGTGGTTACGGATCTGGTATGGGAAAGACTTCCGGCCGCGGTATGAACGGTCAGGGTTCCCGAGCGGGTGGGGGAGCAGGTCTCTACCACCAGGGTGGCGATACCCCGTTTTACAGGCGCATGCCCAAAAAACCCGGCTTTAAGAACTTCAATAGGGTTGAATACCAGGAAGTAAACCTGGAGTATCTGTCCCAATTCCGCAAGGATTCCGAAGTGAATCCTGCAGTGTTGAGGGAAGCGGAGTTAATTAAGACAATCAGCCTCCCAGTTGTGATTATGGGCCGGGGTGAGTTAAAAAAACCTCTTAAAGTCAAAGCCCATCGATTCACTCGCAAAGCCGTGGAGAAAATCGAAAAAGCTGGCGGAAGTGTTGAGGTTATTGAAAGTTAACTGATTTACTTTCGTATGATTAGAGAATCTATTTCAATTCCTATCAGGATTGAATGTAGGAGAGAAGAGAAATGAAAACATCTGCTTGGCGTTATTTGTGGAAAGCAGAAGATATCCGTCGAAAATTGCTGATCACATTACTGATCCTGGTAATTTATCGTCTGGCAGCCCATGTGCCGATTCCTGGCGCTGATCGACAAGCTATTGCTTCTATCATCTCAGGAGGCGGTGCAGGCAGTACATTTGTTGGCATCCTGGATATGTTATCCGGTGGCACTGTATCCAATTTCTCTGTGCTGGCAATGGGTGTGTACCCATATATTACAGCCCAGATTATTCTCCAGCTTCTGGTCCCCATTATTCCTGCCCTGCAGGCAAAGATGGAAGAGGACCCGCAGGAAGGCCGAAAATGGATGGAACGCTGGACTTATATCCTTGCCATCCCAATGGCGGCGCTGCAAGCGATCGGGCAGATACGGATCTTCTCCAATTTGGCTGGCGGCATCCCGATCATCAGTAACTTCGGGTTCAGCGGCGCTTCCCTGATACCCAGTATCGCGATCATAGCCAGTATGACTGCCGGTACCATGTTTGCGATCTGGTTGGGTGAGTTGATCTCTGAATACGGTATCCGTAATCAGGGTCTCTCCATCTTGATATTTGCTGGTATTGTCTCCAGGACTCCCGTCTAACTTTGGATCCATTATCAGTCTGACTGAAACTCCGCTGGGTTACACTGGCCTTTGTGCTGCTGCTGACAGTTTTGATCATCTATGCAATCGTTTATGTGCAGCAGGGCCAACGCAATATCCCGGTGATGTACCCTGGACGAAGGGTTGGCAATCGCCAGTCCATGCCAGTTAAAGGCGCTCTGCCTCTGAAAGTCAATATGGCAGGCATGATCCCGCTGATCTTTGGACAGTCACTCTTGACCTTCCCGGCAATTGTGGCCAGTTTCTTTGTGCAATCCCAGACTTTCTGGGTGCAGAACCTGGCAACAAAAACACAGGCCCTCTTTGGTGGACAGTCCCCCTGGTACTGGCTTTTATATTTCCTGATGGTGATCGGTTTTACTTTCTTTTATACCGATGTGTTATTTGCCCAGCAGGATTATGGTTCAAATCTGAAACGGTCCGGAGCCCAGATACCTGGCGTCAGCCGGGGCGCTCCCACACAGCGCTATCTCACGAAGGTTTTACGGCGCATCACCTTCCCGGGAGCATTTTTCCTGGGAACTATCGCAGTATTGCCTTTTGTACTCGGTTTGATCTTATCGGCAATTGGGCTGACTGAATTAAGCACCAACGGCACCGGCACCATGTTGATCACTTCTTCTGGTTTGTTGATCGTGGTTGGTGTTGTCAGGGATACATTCCAGAATATCGATGCGGAATTAAAACTGCATGGATATGATGAAAAGTTGTTAGTACGTTAATAAATTAAAACGGGCAGTATGGTTTTCAGTAACCTGGTAAACCGGTTTGGATAAAACGATGATTTCTTTGGATGAGCAGTATATCAAAACAGAACTTGAAATAGAGAAAATGCAGGCAGCGGGCAATGTAAATGCCCTGGTTCTGGAAGAAGTCAAAAAAATGATCAAACCCGGTGTTATGACCAAAGATCTGGACCAGGCGGCAGAAACGATAATCAGGGATCACGGCGGATTACCAACGTTTAAGGGCTATCCAGGACCGTATCCTTACCCGGCGACTCTGACCATTAGCATCAATGAAGAAATGGTGCATGGAATACCGAGCGGCAGGCAGCTGATGGAAGGCGATATCGTATCTGTTGATTGCGGAACAACACTGAATGGCTACATTGGCGATTCTGCCTTTACAACGGGTGTTGGTGAGATCAGCGAGGAAAAAGACCGCTTGATCCGCGTCACCCGCGAATCCCTCTATAAGGGAATCGAACAGGTCCGCCCCGGGAAACATCTCGGCGATGTATCGGCCGCGATCCAGGAACATGTGGAAAATTTTGGATTCCATGTTCCCAGGAAATACACCGGCCATGGTGTAGGCAGACAGATGCATGAACCGCCTCAGGTACCGAATTTTGGAATACCTGGCCAGGGCTTGATTTTGAAAGAGGGGATGACTATCGCGATCGAACCAATGGTCCTGATAGGAACACCCAAAACCAGGGTGTTATCAGACCAGTGGACAGTGATCTCGGCGGATCATTCCATGACGGCGCATTATGAACATACCGTTGCGGTAACTGCCAATGGCCCGTTAATATTAACAAAGGTCAGGGAACACTAAACGATACTTCCCTAGACTGGACTTAGTCGATAAGATATAATAGTACTTTTGCTGGAAGGCAGGAAACAGGTTTGATAAGGAAGTGTAATCATGAAAGTGTCATCATCAGTAAAGAAACGCTGTGAAAAATGTAAAATAGTGCGACGTAAGGGACGAGTTTACGTCATTTGTGAAAATCCGAAGCATAAACAGAGGCAAGGATAAAATAGTATGGCTCGTATTCAAGGTGTTGACTTACCACGCGATAAACGTGTAGAAATTGCCTTAACTTATATTTATGGCATTGGTTTAACCCGGTCCAAGGAGATTCTCACTGAAGTAGGAGTGAATCCTGAAACTCGGGTGCAAGAATTAACCGACAGCCAGATTACAGGGTTAAGGGAATACATCAATAAAAATTTCAAAACAGAAGGTGACCTGCGCCGTGAGGTGCAGATGAACATCAAACGCCTGGTGGAAATTGGCTGCTACCGCGGCATTCGCCACAAACGGGGTTTGCCTGTTCACGGTCAGCGCACAAAAACAAACGCGCGCACCCGCAAAGGTCCCAAGAAAACGGTTGCCGGCCGCGGTCGACGCCGTGGTATGCAGAAAACCTAAACTTTGGGCAGACTTCCATTCGCCTTCCTGGCGATATTGGGAGATTGGCCTGCTGTTGTTATTCAAATCATGGGAGCCTTTCCTCCCTGCGGCATTGAAAACATCAGTCGGTAAATTGAAAGATCAACTTAAGACGATTGAAGAGGTACTATGGCTCAAAAAACAGCCCGCCCAAAAGGCGGCCGGAGAAAAAAAAGATCACTTGCTTCTGGGCAGATTCATGTTCGGGCGACCTTTAATAACACTATCATCACGGTCACCGATCATCAGGGTAACACCGTCTGCTGGAGCAGTCCTGGTGCAGTTGGATTAAAAGGATCCCGCCGGAGCACCGCATTTGCAGCCCGTTTAGCGGCTGAAGATGCAGTTAAAAAAGCAATGGGAATGGGAATCCGTGAGGCTGATGCCTTTATCAATGGACCTGGACCTGGACGCGAAGCTTCCTTACGGGCTATCGAAGCCATGGGATTGAAACTGAATTCGATCGTTGACGTGACCTCAGTTCCCCATAATGGCTGCCGCCCGCCCAAGAAGCGCCGTGTGTAGTGTGAGATCTTTCCGCAAGGAAAGCTGAAATTAGAAATTATAAGAAGTAACAAAAGAGATAAAAGAGGAAGTAGTTATGTCAAGATATCGTGAGGCAAAGTGTAAAGTTTGCCGTCGAGAGGGTGAAAAATTGTTCCTGAAAGGGGAACGCTGTTTTACCGAAAAATGTGCTTTTGAACGCCGGAGTTATCCCCCGGGACAGCATGGCAAGAGTGCCCAGTACCGCCGCAACCGCGAGTCTGATTTCTCCCGCCAGCTGAGAGCAAAACAGAAAGCCCGCCGGATTTATGATATTTCCGAGCGCCAGTTCAGACGCTACTATGCCACTGCCCAGCAGAGGCGTGGTCTGACGGGTTTGAACCTGCTGCAGATCATGGAATCCCGCCTGGATAACATAGTTTACAGAATGGGATTTGCTGCCAGCCGGGCCCAGGCCCGTATGCTGGTGACCCATGGTCACTTTAATGTCAATAACCGGCGAACTGACGTTCCTTCGGTCCTTGTCACCGATACTGATCAGATCAGTGTCAGAGAAGGTTCCCAGAAACGGACCTTCTTCAAGAACCTGTCTAAAGATGCTGAAAATAGGACCCCGGCAGAATGGGTCCAGCGAGATTTAGAAACCTTATCCGGTAGTATGGTTCGTTTACCAGAACGATCAGAGATTGATGGCAATCTCGATGAACAGCTGATCGTTGAATATTATTCCAGGTAATCGGCAGGAACAGAAAAGGCAACAATAGGATTAGGGAGAGGTGAACCGTGCTAGGAATGAATAATATGGTAACACCAAAAATTGAGCGGATTGCTGAAGCTCGAGCCTATGGAAAATACGAGATCAATCCCCTGGAGCGCGGGTACGGCATGACGCTGGGAAATGCCCTGCGCCGGGTGATGCTTTCCTCTATGGAAGGCTCAGCAGTTACATCGGTCAGGATCACGGAAATCGATCATGAATATGATACGATTCCCGGCGTTCAGGAAGATGTATTGCGCTTGATATTGAATATAAAGAAGCTGCGTTTGATTCTGCACGAGGGTGACATTGCCAATATGCACTTGGAAGTAAAGGGTGAAGGTGTTGTTACTGCTGCAGATATTATTACGCCAGCAGAGATCGAGATAGTTAATCCTGAACTGTACCTGATGACTGTGGATGGCCGGAGCAAACCGCTCACCATCGAAATGACAGTTGGCAGGGGCAGGGGATATGTGCCAACTGAAGACCGCAAAGACCGGCTTCCTATTGGTGAACTTCCCATTGACGCGATTTACAATCCGGTCCAGCGGGTTAATTTTGAAGTTGGCTCAGCCCGAGTTGGACAAAGTACAGTATATGACAATCTGGAAATTGAAGTTTGGACAGATGGAACCTTAGAACCCGAAGATGCATTAAGCAAAAGCGCCAAGATCCTGATGGGACATTTGCAGCATCTTGCCGGTGTAACGGCTGAATCGCTGGCCGCGATGGTGGAAGTGGAAGAACCCGCGGAACCGGTGGATGAGATCGTAGATATCCCCATTGAAGAACTGGACCTATCAGTTCGGGTATTCAACTCTCTCAAGAGAACCGGGATCACCACTGTTCGTGAGGTGATGGAATTAAATACGAAGGGAGATGACGCTTTGCTGTCTATCCGGAATTTCGGTGTCAAGAGTTTAACCGAATTGAAGGATAAACTTGCAGAGCACGGCTACCTTCTCGATATTAACCTGGATTTGGAGTAATTATGCGACACAAGGTAGCAGGAAAGAAATTAGGTCGGAATTCTGGACAACGGGCAGCTCTGAGGCGTACCATGATTAAGCAGCTATTTGAAAATGAACGTATTCAAACTACCCGTGCAAAAGCAGAATTCATCCGGCAGCCGGCTGAAAAACTGATCACCCTGGCAAAACGATCCCAGGATGCAGATGATGCCAGAAAAGTTCACGCCCGGAGAATTGCAGCTTCCCGCCTGGATAATGACAAAGATATCGTCAAGAAACTTTTTGACGAACTGGGACCACGTTATCTCAACCGCCCGGGTGGATACACCCGCATGTTCAAACTTCCGCCCCGGACCAGCGACGCCGCTGAAATGGTTGTTTTGGAACTGGTGGAAGAGTAAAGGATGTGAACAATCGGTTCCATGTTCTCCTGGCTTATGATGGCACTGGATTCCATGGCTCGCAGTATCAACCGGAGCTGAGGACTGTCCAGGGAGAAGTGGAGCGGGTTTTGCCAAAACTTGGTTGGAAAGAGAAGTCAGTACTTTTCGCCGGTAGAACTGACGCCGGTGTACATGCAGCAGGACAGGTGATCGCATTCGATCTTGATTGGGGTCACACAGAAGAGGAGTTACAGAAAGCAATTAACGCGGTTTTACCGCATGACATCTCGGCTTTAGAGGTCAAACGGACAAGAAATGATTTCCACCCCCGGTATCAAGCATTGTCCAGGGTATATCAGTACCAGATCTTAAATAGTCCAATCAGGAACCCCCTCCAGGAGAGGTATATTTGGAGAGTCTGGCCTGAAATAGATGTCAAATTAGTGAAAACTGCATCCAGGCATTTGCTCGGTAGTCATGATTTTGCTGCTTTTGGGAAGCCTCATCAACCTGGCGGCAGTACTATCCGAGAGATAAAAAGCACAGCCTGGAAGAAAGAAGGAAGTAAACTGGTTTTTGAACTTGAAGGTAATGCGTTTTTATACCATATGGTCCGGCATATTGTTGCGGTCCTGGTAAAGATCGGTCAAGGTTTGGAACCAGTACATAAAATCAGAAATTACCTGGATGATCCAGGCGGGTTGGACGCTCAAGGATTAGCACCCGCCCAGAGGATTATCGTTAGTGGAAGTGAAATATCAAGATTGACCTCGAAAGAAGATGTCAATTAGAATACTGTGGAGTACAACAAAGTGAAGAAGACATTTTATCCAAAAACTGAAGATATAACGAGGAATTGGGTTCTGGTGGACGCCAGTGGAAAGAACTTGGGGCGTCTGGCTACCGTGATTTCTAAACTCATCATCGGCAAACACAAACCTGAGTATACGCCTGGTGTAGATGTAGGCGATTTTGTTGTCGTCATCAACGCGGAGCAGATCCAGGTGACCGGTAAAAAAATGGATGATAAGTATTATTACAGCGTTTCCGGATACCAGGGTGGTCTGAAAAAGATCAATCTCAGGAATCAATTGGAAAAACGGCCGGAGTATGTCATCGAACACGCTGTCAAAGGCATGATTCCTCACACACGTCTGGGCCGACAAATGAACAAAAAGCTCAAAGTGTATGCCGGATCTGAGCATCCCCATGGCGCACAAAAACCTGTTCCGGTTGATGAGTTATACCCGAACTTGAGCTAAGCAGGACTTATTGATTAAATCTGCTGCGAATTGATTGTATTATGTAAGAGGAGTATTTATGGCACAGTATTATGAAGGCATCGGACGTCGGAAAAGATCAACTGCCCGTGTGCGAATTATGAACGGGAAGGGTTCGTTTGTAATTAATGAAAAAACCCTGGAAGAGTATTTTCCAACTGAACGAGAAAATAAAACCGTTACCGATCCGCTGAGCGTTCTATCTACAAGTCGATCTAATTTTGATATCAGCGTGCTTGTTAAGGGCGGCGGTGTGATCGGTCAAGCAGCCTCTGTTCGTTTGGGCCTGGCCCGCGCGATTTTGAAAATGGATCCCGAACTGAGACCTGACCTCAGTCATGCTGGATATCTGTCCAGAGACGCAAGGGAAAAAGAAAGGAAGAAACCTGGTCTCAAAGGCGCCCGCAAAGCCCCGACCTATACCAAGCGTTAGTTGCTTCAGGCTGAGTTTCTTATCAGCGGCAAGTGAATAAAACGGAACTAAAAAGCGGAGAACACCCAGACTGATCGAGTGTTCTCCGTTTTGTTGTTATCGAAAGGTGATTTTTATGGAAAAGAATACAAATCGGCCGGATATCGTAATTCTGGGATTAGGGCCTGGGGACCCCGATCTCTTAACGCTGCGTGCATCAAGAGTGATCAATGAAGCCGATAGGATCTATCTCAGAACCCTGGAACATCCCACCATCTCGGGACTGCCATCAAAGATAGAGATTATCTCTTTTGATGATTATTATCAGGATGAAAAGACTTTTGAAGAAGTTTATCAGCGTATTGTTGATGAGATCATTCGTCTTGCAAAAGAAGAGCCGGGAGTGATTTATGGCGTTCCGGGAGATCCATTTATCGCGGAAGCTACACCAGCACTGATCTGTTCTCAGGCTAAAAAAGAAGGTCTTGTGGTAGAAATAATCCCGGGAGTTAGCTTTCTGGAACCAACCTTTGCAGCACTGAAGGCAGATCCGCTGCCGCAAGTAACTATCCTGGATGCTCTGGAAATGCAAACCTCCCACTTTCCAACCTTTCCGCCTGATAAACCAGCCCTTATTGTTCAGCTCTATTCTCCAGAGATCGCGTCCAATACAAAATTGACCCTGATGTCAGTTTTTCAAGATCAGCATCCAGTTGTGTTGATCCATGATGCAGGAACAGGATCAGAGATGATCGAAGAACTTCAATTATTTGAGATCGATCGCAGCCAACTCATTAAAAACCGGACTGTATTATATGTTCCACCCCTTCCAGATGGTTCTTCTCTGGAATCATTCCAGGAGATAATTGCCCACCTTCGCGCTCCGGATGGCTGCCCCTGGGACAGAGAGCAAGATCATCAGACTTTAAGGCCCAATTTGCTGGAAGAGACTTTTGAGGCATTAGAAGCCATTGACAATGATGATCCAGCTGCCATGCAAGAAGAGTTCGGTGACCTGCTGCTGCAGATCGTCTTACATGCCCAGATTGCCAGTGAGTATGGCGAATTCACTATGAGTGATATCATTCAGGGCATTCACACAAAATTGATCCACCGCCATCCCCATGTATTTTCTGGATTGGATCTTGATGAACCTGGTGAGGTCCTCAAGAACTGGGAAGCGATCAAAGCCCAGGAGCGCCATCAGAACGGGGCAGGGGATAAAGGATTGCTTGATGGTGTCCCTGCTTCCCTGCCCGCCTTAACACAGGCTGAGACCTATCAAAAACGGGCAGCCAGGGTAGGTTTTGATTGGGAAGAGTTCCAAGATGTGTTGGCCAAGATCCCGGAAGAGATCACTGAACTCCAAAGTGAAAAGAGCTTGATCCGCCAGACCGAAGAGATCGGAGATATCCTGTTTTCGGTCGTAAATGTAGCTCGCTGGATGAAAGTGGACGCAGAAAGTGCCTTAAGGGGGGCCAATAAACGATTCAAAACGCGGTTTTCGTATCTAGAAAAAGAAGCCCGCGCTGTTGGGCGCGAGCTATCTAAAATGAGCCTTGAGGAATTGGACCAACTTTGGGAGCAGTCCAAGACGATATTAGGGGATTAACTTGCTTCTGTTTTGGAAGACTGGGATTGAACAAATAACAGACCAACCAGAAAATACGGCAGCCCCTGGTAGAGAATTGGTATAAAGCGGTTGCCTGTATTAGTGAAGTAGATGAAGATGCTCAGCAAGACGCTGAGAACGATGATGAATTTACCACCTGTCAGGGGGTGTCTCCAGGCCATCAGTACACCCAGGGAGAGCGTAGAGATCAACAGGAATAGAATGATACCTGTTGACGCCTGGTGATGGATGGATTGAATTCCTCCCTCAATCATCGAACCAATGATCTGATACAGCCAAAGAATACTGACAATCAATCCACAGATCCGGGCAAACCACATCAAGGTGTTACTCTGGTTCTTGTTTTCATTCATACAGTCATCCTATCCTTATAAACCGCTAATGATATCTCCCAGGATCTTGCCGCCCAACCCTGCGGCGCCTTTTACCTCTCCTGTGGAGGTGCCGCTGGTGATGTTAGCTGCAGCTATGATGCGGTCAGCCAATCTGGAGAGCGGCAGGCTCTGGAGGTAAACCTTACCCGGGCCAGTCATCTTGGCAAGGAATAACCCTCGCCGCCAAAGAGAGCATTAGTGAATCCCTTGACCATCTGGATATCATAGTCAATTGTAGGGGCAAAAGCTACCAGACAGCCGGTATCCACACTGAGGATTTCACCTGCTGCCAGTTCTTTTTCAATTATCGTACCCCCGGCATGGGCAAATGCCAGTCCATCTCCAACCAACCGCTGAAGGATAAATCCCTCGCCGCCAAATATACCGGCCCCGATCTTTTTACTGAAGGCAATTTCGATTTCTATGCCCCTGGCAGCGCATAAAAAGGAATCTTTCTGGCAGATAAACTTTCCGCCTAAGGCAGTTAAGTCTAAGGGGACGATCTTTCCAGGATAAGGCGCTGCAAAAGCCACTCGTTTAACACCATCCACAGTGTTCAGGAAAGTGGTGATAAAGAAGCTTTCCCCTGTGAACATGCGCTCGACACCCTTAAAGATGCCTCCACCAGTACCGGTTTGCATTTCAATACCCTGTTCCATGTAGATCATTGTGCCAGCTTCAGCACGGACACCTTCATTGGGATCCAACTGAATTTCAACCAGCTGCAGGTCATCACCATAGATTGTGTAATCAAGAATATCAGCCATCGCTCCCTCCTTATAGGGTTACCTTATACATTGAGATTTTACTATAGTCTTAATTCTAACCCAGTGCAGTTATTATAAGGGAAAACTTAAATGGAAAACCCCGAAAACCTTTCGGGGTTGATAGCTGGGGGCCAGGGATTCGAACCCCGACTTACGGTTCCAGAGACCGCTGTCCTACCGTTAGACGAGCCCCCACCAGCGAAGGAATTTTATCATTTCTATGGACCTTAGTCAAATCAATTCAACAGAGTATGCTAAAATTTGTGGACAAGTTCAAATTAAAGGAATCGTGGTTCCTTTGATTGAGGAGATTTTTGTATGGCTGAAGAAAATGAATTAACTGATTTTATCCGGGAAATGATCAAAGAACATCTGGCTTCGGGGCGCTTCGACCGCGTGCAGACTCGCTTCCCACCAGAACCCAATGGTTATCTGCACATTGGCCATGTAAAGGCTATTGCCATGGATTTTGGCGTGGCGGAGCAATTTGGGGGCGTGTGCAGCCTGCGTTTTGATGACACGAACCCGGCCAAGGAAGAGGAAGAGTATGTTGAGGCCATTATGGAAGACATACGCTGGCTCGGGTACGACTGGGAAGACCGGCTGTTTTTTGCCTCGGATTATTTTGACCAGCTTTATGATTTCGCCTTGGAATTGATCAAAGCCGAGAAAGCTTATGTGGATGACCTGAGTGCCGATGAGATCCGGGAGTACCGGGGCACTCTAACCGAACCTGGCAAGGAAAGCCCTTTCCGGGACCGGTCAGTGGCAGAGAATCTGGATCTGTTTGAGCGCATGAAAGCGGGTGAGTTTGAACAAGGAGCCAGGGTCTTGAGGGCCAAGATCGATATGGCCTCTCCGCATATCAATTTACGGGACCCGGTCATGTACCGGATCCTCCATCAGGAGCATCACCGTACTGGTGATCAATGGTGCATTTACCCCATGTATGACTGGGCTCACGGTCAGTCGGACTCCCTGGAAGGAGTGACCCACTCACTGTGTTCAATTGAGTATAAGAATCACCGCCCGCTTTATGACTGGTTCCTGGACCAGCTGGGGATCTTCCATCCCCAGCAGATCGAGTTTGCCCGATTTAATATGACCTACACCGTGATGAGCAAGCGCCGGCTGGTCCGGCTTGTGAAAGAGGGCCACGTACATGGCTGGGATGACCCCCGGATGATCACCCTGGCCGGTATGCGCCGGGCAGGTATCACCCCGGAAGCGATCGTTAAGTTCATTGAACATGTTGGGGTGGGCGTATCCCTCAGCACTATCCAGCACTCCAAGTTCGACCATTTTGTACGCGATGATCTCAACCAGCGAACGAACAGAGTTAATGGTGTATTAAATCCCCTCAAGGTGGTTTTGGACAATTATCCTGAGGATAAAGTGGAGATGATGGAGTTCCCCAATCATCCGGATGATCCTTCTCGCGGTGTTCGGCAAGTTCCCTTCAGCAGGGAACTGTACATCGAAAAGTATGATTTTATGGAGGAACCGCACAAAAAGTTCTGGCGCCTGGCGCCGGGGCGCGAAGTGCGCCTGCGCTATGGTTACCTGATCACCTGCACCGATGTGATCAAGGATGATCAGGGGGAGATCCTTGAGGTGCATTGTGTGGTGGACCATGAGACCAAGGGCGGTAATGCGCCGGATGGCCGGTCCGTGAAGGGCACCCTGCACTGGGTCAGCGCCGGGCATTGTCTGGACGCCGAAGTGCGTCTCTACGATCGGCTGTTTAACCATCCCTTTCCGAAAGAAGCTGAGGGTGATTTCACCGACTATATCAATCCCGATTCCCTGCAGGTGATCGAACATGCCAAGCTCGAGCCCAGTTTGAAGGACGCCGGGGTTGGGGATAAATTCCAGTTCGAACGCGTGGGATATTTCTGTGTTGATCCGGATACAACAGAGGACAAACTCGTTTTCAATCGCACGATTGCCCTGCGGGACAGCTGGGCCAAGATCGAAAAGCAGTTCAGTTAATGATTCCCTAAGGAAGCGGGATTAAACCTCCCGCTTCTTTTGATGTAGTATTTTTTTTCTTCCTCTCTGAAGGTTTCCCTTACTGGCATACAGGTTAGTATCAATAACAGCTGCTCCGCAAGGGTCCCTTGCAAAGTTCATCCGTTAGAACCCTATATGAATAATTGCCGAATGAAAATTGAATCAAGAATTCTTGACATATAAAGGAATAATATATGCGAATTCAACTAATACGCAATGCAACATTACGAATAACTTATTCTGATAAGCAGATAATTACTGATCCATACCTGGCTGACAAATATTCAATGCCGTCATATACTGGGACCTCACCTAACCCATTGGTTGATTTGCCCTGTACGCCACAAGACGTGATTGCGGGCATAGATATGGCTCTCGTTTCACATCTTCATTCAGATCACTTTGATCCATCAGCACAGCGATTGCTGCCCAAGGATATACCTCTTTTTTGCCAACCAGGTGATGAACCGATGATTAAGGAGAAAGGGTTTCATAAGGTTATGCCTGTGGTAGATACTATAAATTGGGACGGGATCACAATTTTGCGCACACCAGGCCAGCATGGAACAGGCGACGTTCTGGTTGAAATGGGAAACACTTCTGGTTTCTTGCTAAAATCTAAGGGTGAACCTACTGTGTATTGGGTGGGAGATTCAATTTGGTGTAATGCTGTCGCGGCTGTTATTGATAAACATCAACCTGATATTATCATTACACATTCAGGTGGAGCTGTTTGGGGCGATCAAGTTTTAATAATTATGGATGCCTTGCAAACTATCGACGTTTGTCGTGCTGCTCCAAAAGCAGTAGTTGTTGCAATACACTTGGAGTCTCTTGACCATGGTACAGTCTCAAGATCTGACCTTAGGAGTATCGCTGAAGTTGAAAACATCAAACCTGACAAGCTGCTTATTCCCGACGATGGAGAAATTATAGAGTTTTAGATAATATTCATTGTGCAAATGAAGCAAAAAACATAATAAATTTCTGCACCAGAACATCTCACCGCGCCTTCTCCACAGTAAATCGTAGTTTAGTAAGTAGTAAGCAGACTAACTTTCCGCCAAATAACAGCAGCAGGCTATAATCAAATCTACTTACTTTTTACAATTTACTTTTTATTAAACCGGGCGGGTGAGATCATCTGTTATGCCTTCCAGACATGCTATGACAAAGACGATCAAAGATTTTTACGACAATCTGACTCCGTTCTATCATCTAATCTATCCAGATTGGGAAAAGAGCATAGAACGACAAGCTTCCATGCTAGATTTAATCATTCGCAAGAATTGGGGTGATCAAGTATCAGATGTTCTTGATGTCGCTTGTGGAATTGGTACGCAATCTCTGGGTCTTGCTGTACTTGGTTATCAGGTCACAGCCTCAGATTTATCTGAACATGCAGTAGACCGCGCAAAGAGGGAATCAGCGATGAGGGGCTTAAAAATTTCCTTCTCTATTGCAGATATGCGATCAGCATTTGATATTCATTCCAATCAGTTTGATATTACCATCGCCTGTGATAACGCCATTCCTCACCTTTTAACTGATGATGAGATCCTAAACACTTTTCGTCAATTACTTGAATGCACTAGGCCTGGAGGTGGTTGCATCATTTCCGTCCGAGATTATGAAAGTGAAGAAAAGGTTGGTCAGACCTTTAAGGTTTATGGATCAAGAGAAGAAAATGGTACTACCTTCTTCATCTTTCAAAGTTGGGATTGGGATGGAGAATTATATGATTTATCGATGTACTTCATTGAAGACGACGGAAGTACTCAATGTACGACGCATGTTATGCGTTCAAAATATTATGCTGTGAGTATCACCAAACTAATGGATCTAATGATTGCAGCAGGATTTCATAACGTGACCAGGTTAGATGATGAGTTCTTCCAACCGGTCGTAATTGGATCAAGAAAGGCCTGAACCATGTTTCACCTGACTCTGTGCCTTCTCCACTGTAAATCGTGGTTTAGTAAGTAGTAAGAAGACTAACTTTCCGCCGAATAACAGCAGCAGGCTATAATCAAATCTACTTACTATTTACTTCTAACTTAATTGGGTGGGTGCCCTTCGCGGCGCTACGAGTGCTTCGCAAAGCTTATCCGGCAGGCCGCAAAAGCAGGTAATAAAAAATGAGCTTTTTATCTGAATATTCTCTCGGTTTTTTCAATCTATGGCTTCTTATGATTCTCTACCCATTTCCCATTCTTCTTACAATAATAATCCGTAAGCGGATTTTTCAATCGACAACATCACGTTTTTCCAGTTCAAGAAGTTCACGTGCAGTATTATGTGTTTGTGATTTCAAAGATCCTCATGTTGGTATATTTTCTAGGTGCCATTTTTATACCAATTCGCTATGACACTCTAATTTCAATCATCGGCTTTATTATCTACATGATTGGTATTACATATTATTCTGCAGCATGGATAACCATCGCAAAATCAGAGAAAGGGGAATTATTCACTCACGGCCCATATAAATATTCCCGCCACCCTGTATATATTTCTTCGGCAATTTTATTTATAGGAGCAGGGTTGATCTCTCAATCCTGGTTTTATCTTGGCTTATCAATCGTGGTAGGCATAAGTCATATGCACAATGCTCTCGCGGAGGAGAAAATTTGCTTGGCAGTTTTTGGAGATGATTACAGAACCTATATGGACAAAACACCTAGATGGTTCGGATGGCCTGCTCAAAAGTCAAAAAACACAAATCATTTATTGTGAACTCCAATCGTATTGCGACCTTTACGCGTTTCTCTTTCGACTTCACCCAGACCGGACCACCGACAGCCGGTATGGTTCGCTTCGCGAACGACCGGGGACGGGAGACAGAAGACCGGGGACAGGGAAGAAAAGGCGATAGACCGGGTGAGGTTACACCTTCGACCGGTTTGACTGATAACTGCCCTAATCCAGGATTAATTAAATGATATCTACAGGTCATGAAAGAACTAAGATCAGAAAGAATAGATCAAACATCGTTCTGGTTGTAGTGGGATGGTCGGCTTTTTTTGGACTTAGTATACTGAGCCGCCGGATCTATTCCCTGTTTGGGCTGGTCGTTCTGGTTGGGATCGGATTACCCCTCGCCTGGGACGGAATCACAAATGATTGGCAATCCCTGGTATTTTTCAAGCGCAGGGTCTGGAAATCATTGGCATGGGGAATCGGCGCAGGGGTTATCAGTAGTTTAATTGGATTTTCAGTTCTTAGCGATTTGGCAATTCCAGACAATCTTGGTCAGCAGCTGTTGATAGGAATACCACTCTGGTTATTGGTTATCAGCCCCTTTCAAGAATTTTTCTTTCGGGGGTGGATGCAATCTGAGTTGACAGATAAGCTTGGAAAATGGTTGGGATTGCTGATCGCAAATGTATGTTTTACTGCCTGGCATTATCTGTCTCCCATCGTGGATCTGGCCCCGTTTCCATTAGAAAGCTGGGCAGGGCTTTTGTCGACCTTTGCCGCAGGATTGGTATATGGTTATGCATTTCAACGCAGTAAAAATGTCATCGCCCCCTGGCTGGCCCATGCAATTTCAGGGATTTTATTTCTAGTTTTTGGTGCAATGGATCTGCTTCAAGTTATAAAGTAGTCTGCAGTGCCTGCCCTTCGGTTTACACACCAACCGATTATGATAGGGGACTGGGGATGGAGGACCTGCGGTGGTTAAACCTTTGTCCGTATTTGCCAGATAACTGAATACTGAAACAAGCAGATGGACTATTCATCATGAAAGTAATCCAATTGATAGTGAATAGGGTTTCTTAATGTTCAATCGTTTAAAAGAATGGGCCAGGCACCTAGAAAAGGAGACCTATGCTTTGTATTTTGCATATCGGGATCCGAGAACTCCCTGGTATGCAAAGCTGCTTGTTGGGTTTGTAGTGGCGCATACCCTTAGCCCGATCGATCTTATCCCTGATTTCATACCGGTTTTAGGTTACCTTGATGATTTGATCATCACACCTCTTGGCCTGGCGCTGTCATTAAGACTGATACCTGGGGATGTGATGGCCGAGGCAAGAGAAAAGGCTGAATCGGATTTAACCGATGTCAATAAAATCAAGCGGGTTGGTTTTTTGATTGTAATTAGCATCTGGCTGATAGGATTATTTTTTATATTATTGATCTTATACAGCTATTTAAGAGAGAACTGATATTTCGAGGGGGATATGGTTACTCACTCCCCCCGAAAGGACCCCAAATCGGGCGTCAGGCATAGTCTGTAAGATCTAGTTATGGAGGATGGTTAATTCGAAGGCAGGATACAGACGATGATATATTCAAATTGCAGACTAAATTTGTGTTCGATTAAGAGTGTGAACTACACTAAATAGGAGATAACTTGAAAAAAATCAATTGCTTCAGTCTTTTGGTATTTCTCCTTATTTCTTCCGGCTGTGCCACTTCTCCATCCAATGTCAATAGTCCTCCAAATACAGAGTTACCTGCCGCTGAACCCTATTTTGGCCAAGTTTTTCCTGGGTCAACAGTAACCCGGTTTGCCCCTGCTATTTTTAAAGAGGAATTGCATGCGCCTCCAATCTTCACACCGGACGGCAGGGAAGTCTACTGGAGTTTGATGGATTCCCGGGGTTTGATGTTTATGAAAATCGAGAACGGCGTCTGGACGGAACCTGCGCCCGCTCCCTTTGACCGCGGAGGGCAGGGCGATTCTCCTTTTATCACTTCAGATGGAACCAGGCTGCTTTATTTATCCTCTGGTTCCAACAACGAAAAAATCAAGCAGGTAGAAAGGAAAGATGATGGATGGGGCTCCCCGGAAGTGCTGCCAGATGAAGTGAACCATAATGGAGCCCATTGGCAGTCCTCAATGGCCGACAATGGCAACCTCTATTTCGGTTCAATGGGGGAGATTTACTTCGCTGAATTTGTTAATGGAAGTTATGCTCAGGCTTTAGAACTCAACTCATCCATTAATACACCGGATGCGCATGAAGGTTCGCCTTTTATTGCCCCCGATGAGAGTTACCTGATCTTTGATAGAGCTCCTAATTCTTCCTATGCAGATCTGTACATCACTTTCAGGAATGAAGCTGAT
Source organism: uncultured Chloroflexia bacterium (assembly GCA_963783765.1). GTDB lineage: Bacteria > Chloroflexota > Anaerolineae > Anaerolineales > UBA11858 > B10-G9. The sequence goes on from CAWAOV010000003.1 coordinate 88,943, forward strand.
GAATGGGATGAACCTGTTGCTCTCGAACCTCTAAACACCGGACTGCATGAACTCTATGCTAATGTCTCTCCGGATGGTCGATTCCTGATCTTCTTGAGCAATCGCTCTGGTGGTTCTCTGTTTCCCTATTGGGTGGATGCTGGCATTATTGAGGAACTAAGAGCATCTGAAGGGGAATGAAGATCAGTCAGATACATAATTGTAGAAGAAGGCATCCGGGCTGCGATTGAGCAGTACAGGATGTTAAAATGGAAGAGCCGGATAGGTATAATTTTGGAGAGAACGAGCTGAATATGCTGGGTTATCAACTGATCTGGCGTGATTATAAAGAAGAGGCAATTGAGATATTTAACCTGAATATTGAGGCCTTTCCAGAATCTGCCAATCCATACGACAGTATTGGGGAAGCTTATCAATTACTTGATCAAAAAGAATTGGCTGATAATATTATAAAAAGGCTCTTTTAATTAACCCCAGGATGGAGTCTGCTCTTGAAGCCCTACAACAACTAAAAAAAAGTGAGGGAGAGTGAGGGGTTTTATTTAAGAAGTCAAACAACCTGTGGGATCCAATTGTTGTGTTATGATGACGGAATGAGATCATTAAGATCGATCTGGATGGTAAAAATACATTCAGATCTCTTTGGATTTGGAACACTGCTCTTCTTACAAACATAGATTTGATGATTTGGAATGGCTTATGTGTGAATTGTTAGGATTAAATTTCAAATCTCCAGTAACGCCATCATTTTCCTTTCGCGGGTTTAGGCACCGCAGTGAAGATAATCCCCATGGCTGGGGTATAGCCAGATATGAGGGCAGATCCTGCCAGATCTTTAAAGAAGCCCATAATGCCCAGACCAGCGAACTGGCTGAATTCATTCGTGATTATGAACTCTTCCGGAGCCAGATCTTCATTGGCCATGTCAGAGATGCAACTCGGGGCGAAAATACATTAGGTAATACACATCCATTCGAGCGGGTTTTTAATTCCCGGGATGTTGTTTTAGCCCATAACGGCACCCTGGAATCTCTGCCGTTGAAAGAGGATGAATTAAGTTTCCTGCCAGTTGGGGAAACAGACTCAGAATACCTGTTCTGTGCCCTTCTGACAATCATGGCGGCTGAAAAATTCCAATTTACAGACTTTCAGGAGATTGAGAACGTGCTGGCTGAGTTTAATAAACTGGGCAAAATGAACCTCTTATTCTCTGAGGGTGAGCACCTGTTCAGCTATCGGGATAATAAAGGACATAATGGGCTTTGTATCACAGAAAGAATTTCTCCGTTTGGACTTAAATCCCTGAAGGACGAAGATTGGGAATTCGACCTGGCTGAAGAAAAAAGCCCCGGTCAAAGGGGTTTTGTGATCGCCTCCCACCCCCTAACCGTAAATGAAAAATGGATTGACCTGGAGTTGGGCAAACTGGTGGTGTTAAAGGATGGGGAGATCATTTTCGGAAACCTGAAAGGCAACTGAATGAGTGTTTCATGTAGGCGTTTGATCAATATTCCCTGGAAAATCCTGCCCCTGATCCTGGTTCTATTCCTGGCAGTTTGGAGTATCTTTGCCCCGGACACTCAAGCTGCTCATTCCAAGGAACAAAACCAGCAAACAGCCGGCCATACGCCGAACGATCTGATCAACGCTGTCAACCAATTGCGATTGGAAAATGGACTGAATATCCTAAACCCTCATCCAGCGTTAATGCAGGTTGCCCAATGGGAGGCCGATGCCATAGCTGGAGGTGCGCCAGGACATACCCGTCCTCCAGGGTTAACGCTGGGTGCCTGGATGATCTCCCTGGGATATCCTTTGGGGGGCAATATCGCCCTGGATGGCTACCGCTCCGAGAACTGGGTGGCCGGCTCAGAGCTGACAGTGGATGAAGCCATCCAGCTCTGGCTGGGGGACGCACCCCATACCAATACCATGCTATCCGTCCAGCGCAGTGATATCGGAGCCGGAGTGGCGCTGGGAGAGGATCCCTGGGGTAAGACGGTCTATTATTATGTGATCGAAACTGCTTTGCAGACAACTTCTGGACAGCAGCAGCCTGAGGCTCTGATCCTCCTGACAAGCCTGCCGCAAACTCAGGTCGCTCAATATGGAGATGCCACGCAGGCAGCTGCCGCAGCTTCTGTGTCCCAGTATATATACAGCGTGCATGTTGCGACCGCCCGGCCGGATGGAGATGTGATCCACCTTGTCCGTAATGGTCAGTCCCTCTGGAGCATCGCAATTGAATACGGGGTAAAGATCAACCAGATCAAGCTGCTTAACAACTTGAACTCCAACGAGGTCTACACAGGCCAGCGGCTTCTGATCCAGAAAAGTGCCACTCAACCGGCTGCCTCAATAACTCCGTCCCCAACTTCAAGTCCCTGGACTACACCCTTAACTGCGGCTCCAACCAGAACCGGAACCCAGACACCAACGCTGGGTCCAGGCAGCGAGGTAACTATCACCAGGCGGGAATTCGACTCTGGTTATTTTCCTGGTTGTTATTTTGTTGACAGTGGGCCTGGTAGTTGGACTTGTGGTGCAGGACCGGCGGCGCTGATCAAAGACCACCCGGGGTAGAGGAACATTTTCCTGCAAGCCCTGGTCTGCCAGCTGAGGTTTGGAGGATCGTTCGTTAGCCTAGAGGACCTTCCGGATTCCTTACCACTGGGTCTCCCAGACTTCAAATAAATCAACAGAATTCTAGTTACCCGGGGCAGTTTTACTTCAATCCTTCTCCGAGAATATTCAAATCGGAATAGTTTTAGGCGGGTTTAATGGTAAAACGATATCAGGTAAAGTGTCAGCAGATCAGGATTGATGGATCAATCGGGTTGAAAAACTCCTGAGACTTCTGGCTGAAGGTTGGATGCCACATATGAAGGATTACAAACCACTTCACTTTATTGGAGCCCTGATCGAGGTTCAATTTGATAAAGAACCGCTGCATAAGAAAAAACCTGACTGTCCTGACCGATTTGTGTGGAATGGTGAAACCTTCAATATTCTTGAGAAGATAAGTGAGTGGAATGATTACAGCCGCAGCGGCCATATGGCGCATAATATGCGTCCGGCCAATATGGCCAAGGCCTTAAGACGCGGTTCCTGGGGTGTGGGGCGGTTTTATTTCCGGCTCCTGACAGATGATAACCGGGTTTTTGATATTTATTATGACCGGGCGCCAAGGGACGCCTCGGATCGAGAAGGGGGATGGTTTCTCTACCGGGAAATGGAGCCTGAAAATTGATAGTTACCAGTCTGTTTTCCACTTGTGTATAATTTAATTAACAAATGAGAGGCGCCTATGGTAATCTGGGGCTCTAAACGGAAGTTGGAAAAACTGGGTACTGCGGCAGATTTCTGCCCGATCTGTCGCCGGGTTCAGCCTTTTGTAGTATCCCGGGTAAACATGGTTAAGCATGTTTATTACATTCCAATGGGTGGGGGAAAGGTAGTAGGTCATCTGGCTTCTTGCCAGGAGTGTTCAGTGCAAAAATTCGTGGATGCAGAACATTATACATCCTATGCGGAACAAAGTGATCTCAGACTTGAGGAACTGATTCAAAAGACTAACCCTGGCCTGAAGCATGAACTTGCTGAACGTTTGCCTTTGGAGAAGAAAATCTGGAACAAAGAACAGCTTTCTCCGGATGAACGTAGATTCCTGATCAGTGAACCCTTTAATGTGATTTCGCCCATGCTGGAATTGCGTTACAGGGACAGCATTCCACTGGATAAGACTACTGGACGCAGCTGTTTGATGACCATTATCATTCCCCTGGTTGTGCTGTTTTTGCCTCGTTGTTCTACAAATCGATCATAGGTGATTATTTGAAACTAGTTGGGTATGCCCTTGGTTTAATGGGTGTTCTGACTACATTATTTATTATCTTCACAACTAATTCACGTTACCTGGATCGATCTATCTATCCCTTATTTGCCAAAACGTTATACCCTTTAAACCCATCCATGGATGAACTCACCCAAGCAGTTAAAAAGTACAAAGAATTGGGTATGCTTGTGGGGCGTAAGATTAAACCCCAGAAAATAATGGACGCCCTTCAAATTCAGAGGGATCTATCCAGATCAGGACAATAGAAATTCAATCCTGGAGACAATGATGATCAGAAAACCTCTGCACCATCGAATAATTGGATATTCCTTGATCCTGGTTTTAAGTATCCTGGCTGGATGTAAGCCGAACCTTGAGGTTGAACCCCTGCCGGAACCCACACGTGATCCTGTTCTGGAAGAAACCATCATCCAAGAATTAGAAGAACTCAATCCAGAGGCAGTGACCCTTTATTTGGATGCGACCAGGTTATTGGATGATGGGGATTATCACAACGCAATGGGACTTTATGGGCAGCTGATTGATCTGGTCCCCGAGTTCTCAACAGCATACAGGAGATTAAGTTATATCGAATCCTACAGGGGGAGTTATCAGGTTGCCATAGAGTTAGCCAGGATAGCGGTCGATCTCGACCCTAATGGATACAATCAATCAGCCCTTGCAATAGTATTGCTTGATGACGGCTCACCAAAAGCAACCCGGGAGGCCTTTAATTTGGCAAAAGCCGCAGTTGAACAGCTGCCCAATGATGAACAGGCGGTGATGGCTCTGGTGCTTTCTTCCTGGTTGAGTTATGAGGAGCAGGCGCTTCGGGAGAGCAATCAACGTCTGCTGGATCTATCTCCGGCCAACCCCCTGGCTCATTATTTGGCGGGAATTCTGGCTGTAAGTGATGGACGATGGTTTAAGGCCGAGAGAGAACTGCTGATTTCCCAAAAACTTGGTATCGGCGAAGATGCGATCAAGGAGGTAATGGACAGCGGGCTTGCCTGGAATTTAAAGGTGATCCGATCCATGTTTTGGGGCGCTTTAGCGGTTGGCGTCTGGCTTATAGGATTGGGAATCCTTTATCTGATCGGAAAGTATCTGAGCAAAATCACAATCCGGGCCTTGGCGAAAGAATCTGGTTCCTTTCAATCACAGATCAGCCCTGGTGAACGGAGCTTGCGCTCCAGGTACAGGAATGTCATCAGGATCCTCTCGATCTATTACTATATCTCGATCCCTTTTGTTGTATTACTGGTTTTTGTTGTTGTTGCGGCAGCATATTATCTATTTTCCCTGATTGGATTTTTTCCAATCTATGTGGTTGGGATCATGGGTTTGGTCCTGGTAGTCTCTTTGATTGCCGTGCTGAGATCGGTGTTCAGGCGTGTGAAGGATACCCCACCTGGAATCGAACTTACTCGAGACCAGGTACCGCAGTTGTGGGCGCTGAATGATAATATTTCCTCTCTGCTAAAAATTCGTTCGGTGGATATGATTTATCTCACGCCTGATGCGGTAATTGCCGTCAATGAGTCTGGAAACCTTTTAAAAGATTAAGGGGAGCAGGTGTTCGCAACTTGATCCTAGGCATGGGTGTCCTGCCTGGATTGACCCAGGGTCAATTCGCAGCTGTTTTAGCTCATGAGTACGGCCATTTTTCCAACCAGGATACAGCCGGAGGAAGCCTTGCTTATCGAGTGTATGGTTCCTTAGATCTGCTGGCCCGTCAACTAATCAGCGGTGGGGCAGCATTCCGGTTTAATCCGGTTTGGTTATTTGTTGTCTTTTACCAGCGGATATATCTCAAGGTTACCCTGGGAGCAAAACGGCTTCAAGAGGTGTTGGCAGACCGCTATGCCGCTTTTTCGATGGGAAGTGAGATATTGGTGGCTGGTTTAACGAATGTTGTTCAGGAATCGATTAGATTCAACCTCAAAGCTCAGTATGAGATCAAGAGATCCTTGGAAAAAAAGATCGGAATCAAGAATTTATATCAGGTGCAGATGAATGATGATCTGAGGGCTGAATTCGATACCAAATACAGAGAGGAGTTGACTGAAGAGACTTCGGACTTTGACTCGCACCCGGCTCTTCAGGAGAGGATCGATCGGATCAGTTCATACCGGGCAGCCACCAAGCCGATTCAGAATGGGGATATACCGGTTTTAGATCTCTTCCCGGGGGTGGAAGACCTGCAGGTAAAGATGACCCAGAAGATCACCGATAGAATACCAGGCTTGTAAAATCGTTGAAGAGATTCCATTTTATCAGTGGAGAAAATATGAAAATCAATCACATAAGAATCAAAAAAGCCCAGGAGCTGATGAAAGAGCAGGGCATGCTGGGTTTAATGATCATGACCAGGGATGATTACCTGTATTTCTTTGGGGATACCAGGGTTCAACCCAGGGCGATTATCCCTGCCTTCGGTGATCCAATCTTCATTTGTTTTGAAGCAGAAGAAAATGAGATCCGGTCAGCCCTGGGAGATGGAAAGATCAAAGTCTTTACCCATGTCGGGGAGCAAATGACCAATGTAAGCAAAACCTTCAAGGCTTTGTTTAGTGAGTTTCCTCCCCAGATGTTGGCTGATCATCAGAAGGTGAAGGTCGGCATGCAAATGTGGTTCCAGACCCCTGCGTTCCTGGTGGACTTGTTTCGTAAATTGAACCCTCAGCTGGAACTTGTCGCTTCGGATCCTGTCATGGATGAACTTCGCATGGTGAAAGATCCGGATGAGATCGATAATATCCAAGAGGCTCAAAAGATAGCTGCTCTGGGAATGGATCGTTTAAAAGAGCTGCTGAAACCTGGTATAACGGGCCATGAGCTGGCCACAGAGATCACCTATGTCATGATGAAAGCCGGATCTTTGGACACCAGCACGCCGATCCATATTAATTCAGGCATACGAAGCTGCTGGATCCATGGTAAGGTCGATCATGAGGTGATCCGGGAGGGTGACCTGGTTGTAGTGGATCTGACACCTAAATACCGGGGTTACTGCGCCAATCTGGCGAGGACCTTTGTAGTTGGTAAACCTGAGCCAAAACAACAAATGTTAATTGACACCTACCTGGAGATCATCTCTGAAACACGTGAGGCGTTAAAACCAGGAATAACGGTAGGCAGGTTGGACAAGATCGGCAGGGAGATCTGCCAGAAAAATGAACTTGAAGAATACCATTTGAATGGAATTTCCCATGGTATCGGCCTGCGCTTTGAGGAAACACCGGCCTCAACGATTTTGCCGAATCATCGAACGATTCGTATCAAAGAGAATATGGTTATGACAGTTGGACATACCATCCTTGCCATTCCAGGATATGGTGGAGTCAGGTTTGAGGATGTTTACCAGGTTAAACCCGCAGGAGGAAAAATCCTGGTTGATTATCCAAACGACTATCAAATCCATCTATGATTCCTGATAGATTTCTTGATTACCCCCTGAAGTAGTGTTACTATATACTTGTGAATTAAGTAACAAGAGGGAAATATGAGCGCCCATACGTATGAAATTACGATCGATGAGGAGAAAAGACTGGTTCACCTTGTAGTCAAGGGGGAATTAGATAAATTTGAAGGTCAGCAGGTCATTATCGAAACAAGGGCAAAGGCTGCAGAGATAAAATATAATATTCTGTGTGATATCACCAGTGCTTCTTTTAAAGTGACATTGGCAGATTGGTTTTATCTGGCGCGCAACAAGGAAATCTATCCCTCTCGCCCATCTGGAAAAACAGCGGTCCTGATCAATCCAGACGCCAGGAAGATTTATAAATTTGTCCAGGATGTGACCCGCAATGCAGGATTGAATATCAGGGTTTTCTTAAATGAAAATGATGCCCTGAAGTGGCTTAAGGCACATGAATAACTAAGGTCCGGTGGATGCTGCCCACCTAGACCAGGAAAGGGGGATATTGAATGAAATCTGAGGAAGATCTATGTTTACAAACGCTCTCGTCAGAACTCCAGGGAAGAGTCTGATAAATGGAATTTCAACATCCAAGCTGGGACTGCCGGATTATGGTTTGGCTCTCAACCAGCATCGAGCCTACATCAAGGCCTTGGAAGAATGCGGTCTGAAGGTCACCATCTTACCTCCGCTCGAAAATTATCCGGATTCAACTTTTATTGAAGACGTGGCTTTACTTACTCCGAAATGCGCCATAATCACTAATCCTGGAGCTCAGTCAAGGAAAGGTGAAACGGCCGGTATGAGAGAGATCCTGAGCTCCTTCTATAATGATGTTGAAGTAGTCCAGGATCCGGGCACGGTAGAGGGGGGGGATATTATGATGGTGGGTTCACATTTTTATATCGGGATCTCTGATAGGACCAACGGGGCAGGTGCACAACAAGTTATCGGATTTCTGAAAAAATACGGTTTAAGTGGGTCAACAATAGCGTTGAAAGAAGTGCTGCACTTAAAAACAGCCTTGTCCTATCTTGAAAATGATAACCTGGTTGCCTGTGGGGAAATGTTAAATAAGGAAGAATTTATCGATTATAACATCCTGCCCATTGGGGAAGATGAAAGTTATGCAGCTAACTGTATTTGGGTCAATGGGGCGGTTTTGGTCGCTAAAGGATTCCCCTACAGCCAAAAAACTATTCGGGGGGCCGGATACCCGATCATCGAAGTAGATGTATCTGAATTTCGCAAACTGGATGGGGGTTTGAGCTGCCTGTCGCTGCGATTTTAATATTGGATTTTAGGCCTTCCTGAGTGTTATGCTGTCAAAAAGAAGATGCACATAAGAATCTTCTTAATAAGATACTTAAATCAAAAGGGCGACCCAGCGGGTCGCCCTTTGATCGATATGCGGCTTGTAACTTACGATTTACTGATTTAATTCATCCCTGCCAATAATTCCTTGGCATTTTCCAATCTTTTTATAACAGCATCCCGTCCGATAATAGGGATAATATCAAAGATTGGCGGGCTTACTTTTTGACCGGTGAGGGCTTCGCGTAAAAGACCAAAGATCTGACCAGCTTTTATTTCCATTTCTACAGCCAGCTCCCGCAGTGGGGTTTCAGCGTTCTCCTGGGTGATTTCGGGCAGCCCCTGGAAAATCTCCAGGATTTTGGCGGCAGCATTAGCTGCCTGAGCGGCGCTGAGTTTCTCGGAGACTATACGATCCGGGGCCAGCTCGACTTCATCCTGGAAGAGAAATCCCCCCATTTCCACAACTTCGGTCAGTTTTTTGGTTCTGTTTTGCAGGGCACCGGCAACCAGGAAAAGTTTTTCCTGATCCGGATCATATCCGGCTTTTTCAAACCAGGGTTTAATGCGTTGTGCAAAATCCGACTGCTCCAGCGCTCGAATGTGCAGTCCATTAAAATGGTCCAGTTTACTGAAGTTAGTCGCTGCCGGGGAGGGGTTTAGTTTTTCAAGACTGAACTTTTCCACCAGGTCCTCCAGGGTGAAGAACTCTGTCTTGTCATCATAACTCCAGCCCATTAATACGATCCAGTTGATGACGGCTTCGGGAATATACCCCATCTGGTCCATATCTTTCATGAAGATCGGAAACCCCTGCTCCCGGGCAAGTTCAGTATCCCGTTTGCTCATTTTTCCTTTCCCGTCCGGTTTGAGCAGGACAGATAAATGCACCCAGACAGGTTCCTGCCAGCCCAGGGCACGATAGATCAGGGCGTGGATCGGGAAAGTGGGCAGCCATTCAGATCCGCGCAGGACATGGGTGATGCCCATCAGGTAATCGTCCACAATCGCTGCCAGGTGATAAACAGCCAGACCATCTGACTTGATCAATACATTATCATCCAGGGTGCTGTTCTCCACGGTTATATCGCCCCGCAGAAGATCGGTCACGGTGGTTGTGCCATCATCAGGAGCGCGGAAGCGGATCACATAGGATTCTCCATTCTTGATCCGATCCGCCGCTTCATCTGGACTGATGGAGTAGCAGGTGCCGTCATAGTGAGGGGTTTCATTGCGGTTGGTTTGTTCTTCGCGGGTTTTTGCCAGTTTCTCAGCGCTGCAGAAACAATGAAAGGCATGCCCGCTTTTTATGAGTTGATCTGCATAGTCCTGGTAGATCTGAGCCCGAAGTGATTGATAATAAGGTTCATGGGGTCCGCCTTGATCAGGACCCTCATCCGGTTGAATGCCCATCCATTCAAGGGCATATTTATAATCGGCTTCAGCGTTTGCCTGGAACCGTTTCTGGTCAGTGTCTTCAATGCGCAGTATAAACGCGCCTCCGGTTTGACGGGCGATCAGGTAATCATATAATGCTGTCCGTGCTCCTCCAATATGAAGCAATCCTGTTGGGGAAGGGGCATAACGTACACGAGCGGGTGTTTTTGTATTTGACATAATTGTTGTTTTTCCGATAATTAATATGAACTGGCTCAACTAGAATTCAAGATCTTTGTGCCTCAACACTATACTTTCCACGAGCCCAATAGCAATAAAAAGGGTCAAAAGAGATGAGCCCCCATAACTCACAAAAGGCAGGGTCAGGCCTGTAACCGGAAGTAAATTCAAGTTCATGCCTATATTTACTATTGTCTGGAAGGTGATCAAAGTGGCGACCCCGTAGGCGATCAAGGCCCCAAAGGTATCGCTCGATATTCTGGCCGCTCGCAGGCAGCGGGCTATGATAAAGGCCAGGACCGCGATGACCATCAAGGCCCCGACAAAGCCAAATTCCTCTGATAGGGCGGAAAAGATGAAATCGGAATGGCGCACTTTTAAGAAACGCAGCTGAACTTGAGAACCACTGCCGTATCCCTGTCCGATCCAACCACCGTCACCAATGCTGATCATAGCCTGCTGAACATTATAGATGGCACCAAAACTGGCTTCCTCGTCCGGAAACAGGAAGTTGATAATCCTTTCCAGCTGGTATGGTTTGATCAAGGTCTCTGTGTTATTGGGATCATAATTCAGAAACATCAGCGGGAGGCTAATTCCCAGTGTAACAGCCCCAGCTACCCCGGCAATCACGAGTTGTTTGATGTCCAGACCGCTGGCCCATAACAAGGCAAACCATAATACCAGGATCACGATCGATGTGCTGAGATCCGGCTGCAGGATGATCCAGGCCACGATCATGAATGTGATCGCTAAACTCTGGAAAATGACAATGGGTTTTTTGATCTCCTCCACTTTCCGGGAAAAGAAATTGGCCAGGATCAATATGATGGTGATCTTTGCCAGTTCGGATGGCTGGATCAGGATCGGGCCCACTGCGAACCAGCGCGATGAACCAAACAGTGCCCCTCCCACCAGGAAAAGCAGGGCCAGGGCGCCAAATGTCACCAGGAATAAGACAGTGCTTAAAGCACCCCAGTAGCGGTAATCAATTATGGCTGTGATTGCCATAATCACAAAACCTACTGCTGCGAAGATGATTTGTTTTGTTACGGTATTGGCTTCGACCAATTCGATATTCCCCGCAATTGCGGAGCGGATCATTGTCACACCAAATATGGTCAAGAAAGCCACGGCGCCGAGCAGCCAAAAATCAAAGTGGCGCCAGGAAATTTGTCGCATAGCTCAGTACTTTTTACTCACAGGACCCGAAATAGGGATGTCGGCGATCAGGCGCTGCTGCCGACCTTCCTGCGTGATGTCGATCCGCATGGATTTGGGGTCGATCTGAATATAGCGGGACAGGACTTCCAGTAGATCATCTTTCAGATTATCCATCGCTAATGCCGATAGATCCGTCCGGTCGTTTATCAATACCAGCCGCAGGCGATCCTTGGCTTTATCAGCGCTGCTAGGTTCCTTGGAAAAGATTTTATTGAAAAAGTTATCCATGCCGTTAATCTCCTGATCCGAATACGCTTGAAATCCGGTTGAAGAATCCGCCGCCTTTGTCGAGATCCAATAGGGGGACTTCTTCACCCATTATCCGCCGGGCGATATTCTGGTAAGCCTTGCCTGCCATGCTTTTATTGTCCAGGGAAATTGGTGTGCCTTGATTTGTGCTGATGATCACCCCTTTATCCTCGGGGACGATTCCCAGCAGGTGAATGGCTAATAGGTCAACCACATCATCTGCTGAAAGCATATTATTCTGCTTGACCATTTCCGGGTTCAAGCGGTTGATCAGCAGTCTTGGGGTCCCTTTTTCCTCAGCTTCGACAATTCCGATAATCCTGTCCGCGTCTCTAACTGCTGAAACTTCCGGATTAGTGACCACGATGACTTGATCTGCGGGTGCGATAGCGTTCCTGAATCCACGTTCGATTCCAGCAGGGGAGTCGACTATGATCCAATCCAGATCAGGCCGCAGTTCATCACACAGCCGGATCATATCTGATGGTGAAACAGCCGTTTTATCACGGGTTTGAGCGGATGGGATCAGATATAGATTAGGAATATGTTTATCCTTGATCATGGCCTGATTCAGACGGCAGCGCCCTTCAACAGCATCAACTAGATCGTAAACAATCCTGTTTTCCAGGCCCATAACCACATCTAAATTACGCAGCCCGATATCGGCATCAATGCAGGCGACCCGTTGACCCATTGCGGCCAGGGCGGCCCCGATATTGGCTGTTGCAGTTGTTTTTCCAACACCACCTTTTCCGGAGGTGATGGTTATGACTTGTGCGCTCATATACCTTCCTATTAAATGATTATTGTCCTGCAGTCCAATTCCGGGCTGCTACTTGTCCTTCCTCCAGATAGGCGATTTCCGGACGTGGTTTACCTTTTCTGGGAGGGGAGACACTGATTTTATCAGCAATTCGCAATTGGGTGGGGGATAGATCCAGGGAGCATACTACTGCGCTGGTATCTCCCCCGGCACCGGCATGGACCACACCTCGCAGCCGACCCCAAACAATTATGTTTCCCCCTGCTACCAGTTCTGCACCAGGGTTTACATCCCCAAGCACTACTATATGGCCTTGATAAGTTACCTGATGTCCTGATCTTAATGTGCGGTGAAGAAAAATGGCTTCGTCACCATCCAGCATTGAATTGATAGCTGTTTTTTCTGGTTCAGGGGAGGATTCATCCAGTTTGATTTCCAATCCCAGATCCTGGGAAGCCCGTTCAGTTGCCAGGGATGTGCTTAAAACGGCTTTGAGTTTGATATCGCGGTCAGCCAGGGTCTTCCGAAGACTGGATAGAACAGGAGATTTTAAAGACCGATCTCCAACATCAAGCACAAGTTTGGCGCTTTTAAAGAAAGCCAGATTTTGATCTATGTGCGTTAAAAGGGAATCTTTTTGCTCATCCCAATCACCTTCCTTGAGCTCAATTAAAATCCCGTTTTTAATGCCTTTGATCTCGATTCCCTGTGTTTGCATGGGGTTTACTCCGCCATTAAAACCACAAAAAAAGGGTTTTAATCACTTCCTGAAATTATAGCATGAGAACTCAGGGCAAGACCGCCCTGCTGTCGATGGACTTCAGTTCGAAGTAGGCTTCAATGGTTCTTCGAACGATAGGACCGGCTACACTGGCGCCCTCACCACCATTATAGGCGAAGGCCACAACAGCGATTTCCGGGTTGTCATAAGGTGCATAAGCAATAGTCCAGGCGTGGGAGGGCCAACTACCGGGAATGCAAAGACCTTTTTCATTGGCATAAGTATCACAATATTCAGCAGTACCTGTTTTCCCTGCAACCGCAATGCTGATGTTTTTAAAAACGTCCTCCAGAGTACCGGAAGTCACAGCAGCGCGCATACCTTCCTGGACCTTCTCAACAACCCACGGTTCGACAGTGGTCGTTTCTCCAGTCAATTTTGCTTCACATCCACCGGCGCTGGTTGGAGCAGAGTAAACATCAATTACGGGATCCTGGGTTATATCCCACTTCATCTCTGGCTCAAAGGCCTGAACGATCTCACCTTCAGCATTGGTGATCCTTTCGATGACGGTTGGTTGCATCAACATTCCATCATTGGCGATCGTGGCTGCGGATATAAGGATCTGTAGAGGAGTGGCTGTTACGAATCCCTGTCCCACGCTTGTGATATAGGTATCTCCGGTTGACCAGTTCTCACCATGAGCGATACGTTTCCATTTGGGATCAGGTACAATGCCGTCTGCTTCTTCCGGGAGCTCAATTCCCAGGTAGTCTCCGTAGCCTAGGGCCCGGGCGTAGGTTCCCAGCCGGCAAATACCCAGCCCTTCCGGGACTTCATTGGGGATGCCAGTCCCCAGTTCTTCTGCATCTCCGCCGCCCAACTGGTAGAAATAAACATTGCTGGAATTAGAAATACCGCCAATAAAATCAAGCTTTCCAAATCCGTCATCTTTCCAATCCACGTAGGTTTTGCTGTTGCCTGGATCGTTAGGTGTATATTTATTTGCCAGCTGGATCTCGGGTGGTGTTGTGATGACCTGATCCGGTGTAACCACTCCTTCATTCAGAGCGCCCACTGCGGTGGTGATCTTAAATACCGATCCTGCGGGAAGTTCGGCGCCAACAGCTTGATTCACCAGGGGGTTGCGGACGTCCAAATTCAGCTGTTGATAATAATAGGCCGGGATGATGCGGGCCATGCGGTTGTTCTCATAACTGGGGTAGGATACCATGGCCAAAATCTCACCGGTCTGGGGATTCATGGCAATCACAACCCCGCTGGTAATACGAAGTTCGCCGAGATATGCGTTCCAACCCCCAATCTCACCCAATAGGATCGACTCAGCGGCCTGCTGCAGCCGGGTATCGAGAGTGGTGTATATATTCTGCCCCGGAATGGAGGAGATCACGGGTACTGCATCACGAATGATCCGGCCGCCGACGTCCACTTCCACAACCCGTTTGCCAGGTTTACCGGAGAGGATGGATTCATAAAAACGCTCCAGGCCGGCATAACCGATCTTGTCGCGGTTAGTAACAAATCCCCTATCAGTGTAATACTCTTCCTCAATGCTTGAGATCGGTCCTAAAAAGCCAATGATATTAGCTGTCAAAGAACCGGTTGGATAATCCCTGATAGTTTCGATTTCCAGGGAAATTCCGGGCCAATCCATGGTCTTTTCCTGGATGATCCGGGCAGTTGTTTCAGGAATGTTGCAGGCAATTTTAACTTCCCTGTAGGGTGAACTTTGTACACCATAATCAATGATCTGGCTGATGCCGTGGTCGGAGACGCAGGGAACAAACGGGTTTTCCGGCGTGATGTCTGATCTGGAAACTGGGAGGTCAATATAATCTGCCAGAGAGCGGATTATATTTTGGATCGATCCTTCATCGTCAGGCAGATCTGCCGCCAGAACTACGACGTTATAGGAGGCGACATTGCGCGCCAGGACGATCCCATTCCGATCAAAGATCACACCCCTGGTAGGAGCGAGACTGATCTCCCTTAAGCGGTTCTCAACCGCTGCTGCTACCCAGCTATCCCCGTTGAGGATCTGGATGGAAAATAGCCGGAAGATGAAGATCAGGAAGACTATTCCAACCACACCTGCAAAGGAAAGGATTCGGCCGCTCTTGATTTTATTGTGAGAAGAGATAGGAGATAACATATTATTCCTGTGGGTTGACCTGTTCCAGAACATCCTGGGTGAGTATGAATATTGGCAAAGAGAGCATGAAGTTCAGGATGATGCTGGGCAGAGTCACTACTTGTAAAGATGTTTCAAACGACAATTCGCTTCCCTGTAGAAATAAGACCAGGAAAGATAAAATGTGCGAGAACATGGTGCCAAATAATACTACCAATAACTGCATCAAAAAGGAAAACCGCCAGATCCTTTCCCTGATAATCAAAGCCAGCCCTGTTGCGAGCAGGTAGCTCACGGTAAAGATCCCAAACGGCAGGCCGGAAAGGAAATCGATGAAAAGACCACCTACGATGCTCCACTGCCAAGCGGTAGTGACGTTCTTTTGCAGGGCAATGGCTACCAGCACAACCAGCATTATATCCGCAACGCCGCGATTCAATGGCAGTCTACTGACGACAGCAGATTGCAGGATGGCTATAAGACCTAAGGTGGGTATGCTTAATAGTATTGACATATTTGGATGTCGATCTGGATCAGGGTGTGCCTGAGTCCGGGATCAGGGGGCTGAAATCAACTGGTTCAAAATTAGTGATCACCAGAACAATACTGATATCTGAGAAGTCTGTCACAGGCTGGACGGATGCGCTTTGGAAGAGGGCATTTTCCCGACTGCGGACGCTGGTAACCTGGCCAACAATGATATTGGCCGGGTAGTTTCCTCCCAGGCCGGAGGTGAGGATCAGGTTGCCAGGGCTAACATCTGCATCCTGGGGAATTTGCTCCAGAGTAATATCACCCGTTATGGATCCAGTTAACACCGCTGCACTCCGGGATGGTTCGATACGGACGTTTATGCGAGTGACTGGATCAGTAACCAGACTCACCCTGGCGCCGGTCGCAGTGACCTGCACAACGCGGCCTGCCAGACCGTTCTGGGTGACAACCGGCATTCCCCGCCTTAATCCATCGTCAGATCCTCTGTTGATAATGATATAGTTCAGAAAAGGGCTCGGGTCGCGGCCGATTACTGAGGCGCCGATATATTTATGCTCCGGGTTGGCCCGGGCGAATTCAAGCAGGGCTGATAATATCTCAAACTCAACTAATTGCTGCTGCAGTTCCACTATCTGGGCTTGCATGCGGGCGTTCTCCGCTTCCAGCCCTGTGTTTTGCTGCCGAATCTCTCTGATATCCTGGGACGCTGAAACAAAATTTTCTACCCCCTGATATTGTTGGGATACCCAGGTCTGGATAGATGTAAGCGGGGTTCCGATCAAGCGTGATAAGGAACTGAAAACACCACTTAGCGCCAGGGCCAAAATGCCGATGGCTACCAGGCTGAGAGCTATTATGCGGAGAGATTTTGGAAATCGAATATTCATACTGGGGTGAGGTAATTCATTCTACCGCTCCCCGGTGAAGTGAGCGTGACTGATTAACGTGAAAAGAAAATCGGGGGTTGGCAGGGTATTCTAAGATTCCTGGAGTTTAATCTCTTTGGGCGCTTTTGCGCTCCAAGCCGATAAATAGTCCCTTCCATTTATCCAAATCTTCAAGAGCGACACCTGCGCCTCTGGCTACACAGCTGATCGGATCCTCGGCAAGCCAGGCGCGGATTTGGAGCTCTTCGGTTAAACGTTGATCCAATCCCTGCAGCAATGATCCGCCACCTGCCAGACAGACACCGTTATCCATCAGGTCTGCCAGGATCTCGGGTGGTGTTTCGTCCAGGGCATCCCGAACGGTATCAATGATGGTTTGGACGGAATCTGAGATAGCATCCCTGATTTCGATCGATGAGACTTCTACTGAATTTGGCAGTCCTGTTACCAGGTTTCTGCCCCTCAGCGTCATGGTTTTCTCTTCTGGAAGAGGGAAAGCGGATCCAATAGTTATTTTTGTTTCTTCGGCCAGACTCTGGCCGATCAGGATGTTGTATTTATTGCGGATGTACTGGATGATGTCTTCGTCAAGTTCATCGCCAGCCACACGTAGTGAGCGGGAGGAAACCACGCCGCCCATGGTCATAATGGCAACTTCAGAAGTGCCGCCGCCAATATCAACGATCATGCTGCCGACAACTTCATCAATTGGCAAACCAGCGCCAAGTGCGGCTGCAACAGGTTCTTCGATCAGGTAGGTGTTGCGGGCTCCGGCCGCCATGGCTGCATCGTAGACAGCTCTTTTTTCGACCTCTGTCACACCGGCAGGAATGCCGATCACTACCCGGGGTCGCGGAACAGGCACGATGCTCTGTTGATGAGCCCGGGCGATGAAATATTCCAGCATAGCCTGGGTGATCTCAAATTCAGAAATCACGCCATCCCGTAAGGGGCGGAGAGTGATGATATCGGCCGGGGTTCGTCCAATCATTTCTTTAGCCGCTGCGCCAATAGCAATTGGCTCCCGGGTGCGTTTGTTAATTGCTACCCAGGATGGTTCTTGAATGACGATACCCTTACCCTTGACGTTAACAAGGGTATTTGCCGTACCAAGATCAATTCCTATATCAAGTGAGAAATATCCCAACAGCCAATCGAAGGGAGAAAAAGCCACTACGAACTCCTTTTTTCTAACAGATAGATTATACCAGCAAAGTAAAGGGATATTATAGGATAAGATACCCCCTAATAATTAAAGATTTTCCCTTAAGAAAAAGCCCCTTTCCCCTTGATTTAGACCTAAAAATTCTCTATATTGAAGAGTAGGTGATATCGATAAGCGGATCTATATGCAATCCGCTTAAATTGGCTTTGATGGGGGAGGAACTATGCCAGCCAAAGGGGGAAAAACAGCCCTGATTATAACAATTCTGGTAGTAATACTGGGAGGGGGTTTTGCCTGGGGTTTTAGTAAAAGAACATCTAAGAAACTCCCAATTTGCGAAGTGCAAGGCAGCGGGGATATTTCGCCTTACGCAGGCAATCATGTATTCATTCAGGGTGTAGTGACAGCAGACCTGGAAGAGGAGATCCCGGCAGGTTTCTTTCTATTTGATCAAAATTGTCCTGCTGGCAAGAAAGGGTCAAGGGGCATCTTCGTCCAGCATGATTCTCTGGGAGATATTGTGCACCTGGGTGATGAGGTTCAGGTAAAAGGCCTGGTGCAGGAATTCTCAGGAGAGACCAGGATAGTGAGTGATCCTGCAGAGGTTGAGATTCTCTCATTGGGAAATGAACTTTCACCATCGGTAAATCTGGAGAGAGTATTTTTCCTGGACCCTGTTACGTTCCGGTATGAAAACTGGGAGGGAAGGGTAGTATCGATCCCCAGAGGTGAATTATTACCCGGGTTAGTTGCATTGGATTTGCCCCGCCTGGTGCCTTTTTTTGATTTGCCCCCGGATTTGCAGATGTTCTGTCTGCAAGGGCAGTCTCTAACACTGCAGCTGTCCAATCTTGATGAATATCCCTGGATGCTGAACATGTCAGAAGAGAATATCTTCCAAAACTTGACAGGCGTCATAAGGCAAAATATCAATGGCTACCTGCTCGATTTAACACCGGGAATAAAAATTTCTATGATTGGCCGGCAGGAACTAAGCAATTCATTTTCTGTGATTTCCTCAGAAGATACAAAATCAATCGGAACGGTGGAGGATAAACACGCCAGATCCTGCCTCTGGCACTCCAGTTGACAGTCCAACCAGCACATTAATCCCCCCGGCAACCTCAATCCCTTCACCTACCTGGTATCCGGTTCATTTGTTGATCTCTGAGTTTTACCCAAACCCTACAAGTAAAGAACCGGACGGCGAATGGGTTGAGATCTACAACCCTGAAACATATGGACAACCCTTGAATGGTATCAAAGTAGGCGACGAAACATCGCCGGGTGGAAAAGAAGGTATGTTGAAATTCCCGGATGGTTATTATATTGAAGCCAAAGAAGTTTTGGTCATCGCCAATCAGGGCGAACGTGTTTTTCTCAGAAAATGGTTTTCTGCCCGACTTCGAATTTGAGGACAGCGATCACAGGATTCCGGATCTGCTTCCTTATGACGGCTGGGGGCGGAGTGGGATTCAGTTCAGTAATACTGGAGATGAGGTCCTTTTGTTGGATCCCTGGGATGAAGTCGTGGACCAGTTGGTGTACGGCAATGCCACTGAGGGAGCATTTTCAGAGCCACCGCCAGCACCTAAAGAAGGGAACAGCCTGGAACGATATCCGCCAGAAAGAGATCGAGACAGGGGTGGGGATTGGCGAGAAAGGGAGCAGATCTCTCCCGGCAGGTTGGACCGCTCACCTCCTACTCTGCCGGCATCGTTGACTCCAGGAGCAACAGTGACAACAACTGCCAGTCTTCAACCAAGTGCAACGATGACTGCCACAGTCACACCGAGTTCCAGCTCAACCATCGAAGGATCTGATACACCGACCCCGGAGGTTGTTTTCTCTCCAACCTTGAGCCAAACTCCCCCATTCACTTTGACACCTATCTCAACATCAATCCCCGCAATAACCTTGACGTCAACTTTAGTGCCCACCCCATCTGAGCCAGGAATTAACACCACCAGATCTGGAGCCCTCTGCAACCCCTACGGCTGCCTGGACGCCTGTTCCTGCCACTCAATCCATGACACCGCAGCCAGCAACACCTCCCATAACCCCTTCTCTGACCAGTTCTCTGGGTCCAACACATACACCAGCTGATACATCAACAGTAGTTGTTGTAGAAACGATCACTCCCTCCCCGGTGCTGACGATAACGAATACTCCTGTATATCTCGAAGACCTCGAAATCGTATTCAATGAGATCCATGCTGATCCGGATCTTGTGCTGGGAGATGCCAATAATGATGGATCAGTTCACAGTGACGATGATGAATTCCTTGAATTTGTGAATATTGGGGAGGGATCACTGGATCTGAGCGGATGGATGGTAAGCGATACCATAAGAACAAGATTTACCTTTCCAGAAGGTTCTATTCTTCAAGGAGGGCTGTGGGGTGGTGATCTTTGGTGGGGGAGCTCCCGCAGGAAATTATGGGGGAAGCCTGGTTTTCATCGCTGGAAGTCTGGGGTTGAATAATTCTGGAGATACCGTCACTCTTCAGGATGCAGAAGGATTGGAAAGGCTGCGGTACCAGTATGGGGAGGAGGGGGGAAATAATCAATCCCTGACCAGATCACCGGATATCAGTGGTGAAATGCCGCTCGTGCCGCACAGTGAAGTGCCTGAGAGCCTGGGCGCCCTTTTTTCTCCAGGAGTGAAGCTGGACAATACTGTTTTTGCTGATTGCCCTTAAAAGGAAGAGCCGCTTTTTATGTAGAAGCGGCTCTAGATGAGGAGGGTGAAGCGTTCCCTCGTTATCCCAAATTTACATCTGGCGGATGACCAGGACCACACTGCCCTGGATTTCCAGATCTGAGGATGAATCCACGTAAATTGGATCCATTGTGGGGTTGGCCGGCTGTAAGCGGACTCGATTCCCTTCGTGATAAAAATGTTTCAGGGTGGTTGCGTTTTGGTCTTTTAGCCGGACAGCTACCATTTCCCCATTTCTGGCTTCTTTGGTAGGTTTCATAATGATCACATCACCATCATTAACCATAGCATCGATCATTGAATCGCCATCCACTTCCAACGCAAAGAGGTTTTCTTTTTGCATATTGAAGGGAATCAATGATTCCGGAACCTCAATATTGGATTCAGCATCGAAAAGCGCAAAATCCGTTGAGGGGATAGGCAAGGGCTCACTGGCCACAATCCGTCCCACAATCGGAATGGTCAGCGAATTGGAAATCTCCCGGACAGCCTGTTTAACATTGCCAAGCACCATGTTGACCTTTTCCTGGGCGGCATCCTTGATCTGTAAACTGCGGGATATATTTTCACTGCGTTCGATATAACCCATTTCTTCCAGCTGCTCCAGATAATAGTTCACCATCGATGTTGAAGTGATATCTGTCCGGGCGCAGATCTCCCGGTAAGAAGGGGCATAACCATGTTTCGCTGTATATTCCTGAATCACGTCCAGGACTTGTTTATGACGTTCTTTTAACTGTTTCCGGGCTTTCGGAGCCATATGCTGACCTCCCGTGCCAAATCTGTAAAGTAGAATATTTGTGCTAGTCATGATTGTACACGAACATCTGTTCTGTGTCAAGCTAATTCCCGGCGCTGGTGGAGTCAAAATCTGCGGATAATATTTACGAGAATTGACAGGGAGGAATTGTGTCATAACTGGATATAAGTTATAATTTTTCCTTATAATCAGGAGTATGTACCAGCTCCTGAAGATGAGAAGTTTTCCCTGAATCATTTATTGATATATGGAGGGCAAATTGGCTCAAATAGGAACCGCAGGGAATCAAGGACCTGACATTCGCTCTGATTGTTTTACGTCCCTGAAAATCAAAAAAAGCGGGGGAATAAAGATCATCCTTAACAGCAAAGTTAATGCGCTTTATGAACGATCTATCCGGGATTTGGCTCAGCAAATCCTGGATTTTTATAATGTACAGCATGCTGAATTGGAGATCATTGATCGGGGCGCAATAACCCCGGTCTTGGCAGCCCGAATTGAAGCGGCCGTGAAAGCTTGTCTTGAGTCAGACGATGAATTCCTGCTGGAAATCATCCCTGAGAACAAATACAGCACCAAAAAAGACCAACGGCGCCGTTCGCGTTTATATCTTCCTGGCAACACACCTAAATTAATGCTTAATGCTGGTATTCACAAACCTGATGGGGTGATCCTTGATCTGGAGGATTCAGTCGCTCCTGAGAAAAAGGCGGAAGCACGCCTGGTAGTCCGCAATGCTCTGCGAGGAATGAATTTCTACGGTGCGGAACGTATGGTACGGATCAATCAGCTTCCAGCCGGCCTGCAAGATCTGGAATATGTTGTCCCGCATCATGTCAACCTGATCCTTCTTCCCAAGTGTGAGACGGCGGAGCAGGTGAAAGCTGTTGATGAGAAAATCACTGAGATATTGGCAGGAGCTGGATTGGATTATCCGGTTTATATCATGCCCATCATTGAAAGCGCTCTGGGTGTGGTAAACGCTTATCAAATCGCTGCCGCTTCCGACAGGGTAGCTTCTCTGGCGATTGGTCTGGAGGACTATACCGCAGACCTGGGAGCCCAGCGGACCCGGGAAGGACGGGAGAGTTTTTATGCCCGTAATCAGCTGGTTAATGCTGCCAAAGCGGCCGGGATCCAGGCGATTGATTCGGTATTTTCTGATGTAGCTGATATGGATGCACTTCGGGAAGTAGTACTGGAATCCAAATCCCTGGGATTTGATGGCATGGGCTGCATTCACCCCCGTCAGATCAAGGTTATTCACGAAGCCTTTTCTCCCTCAGAGGGGGAGATCGATAAGGCCAAGAGGATAGTTTTGGCATTTGATGAAGCAGCTGAAAAAGGTCTTGGTGTGGTTTCCCTGGGATCCAAGATGATCGATCCACCGGTTGTGAAAAGAGCTCAAAATACGATAATAATGGCCCTGGAAGCAGGGTTGATCCCGGAAAATTGGAAAGAGGACGATCAGGAATAATTGATCTTCTGGATGAAATAGAGGAGAAGCGATGGCACCAAAATTCGTAAAGAATGCAGTAGGCCGCATGATCCCCGAGAAGATTAATGGGAAACCGGTCATTCCTTTCCAGGGCGTGAATAAATACATCACGGATGGAAAACGGTATGCGCCCCCGCTGTCCAGCAGCGCCAACTACCCTGCAGATGGCAATAAAAAAGTAAAAGACCTGAAAACGGCTTTGAAAAAAGCCGGCATCAAGGATGGCATGACCATCTCAACCCATCACCATTTCAGGAATGGAGACCTGGTCGCCAATCAGATTTTCCAGGCGGCTTCAGAGATGGGTATCAAGGATCTGATCTGGTTCCCATCAGCATCCTTTCCCTGCCATGAACCCATTATTGATTACTTGAAAGATGGCACCATCCATCACATTGAAGGAAGCATGAATGGACCACTGGGAAGGTTCGCCTCTCTGGGTCATATGAAAGGAGCTGGTGTTTTGCGCTCCCACGGCGGGCGCTATCAGGCAGTCCAGGATGGGGAGGTGGTGATCGATATTGCGGTGATAGCCGCGCCAACCGCTGATCCTTTTGGAAACGCCAACGGTTTGACTGGCGAATCCGCCTGCGGCCTGCTGGGATTTGCCCTGGCTGATTCCCAATATGCCCACAAGGTGATCGTGGTTACTGACAACCTGGTTCCATTCCCCTGCATACCCTGGCAGATCCAGGGAAATTATGTGGACTACGTGGTGGAAGTGGAGCATGTTGGAATACCAGAAAGGATTATTTCTGGCACTACCCGGATCACCCGCAGCCCGGATAGATTATTTATCGCTGAGCTGACTGCCAAATTCTGTGACGAAGTCGGGATTATCAAGGATGGATTTTCCTTCCAGGCTGGTGCCGGGGGAACTTCTCTGGCGATCGGCAATTATTTTGGCGAGATCATGCGTGAAAAGGGCATTAAAGCCCGTTTTGCCAGGGGAGGCAGTAATCAATACCTGGTGGATATGCTGGAAGAGGGGTTGATCGATTATATTCTTGACGGCCAAACCTTTGACCTGGCCGGCGTTCGATCGATGCGCGAAAATCCCCATCATGTGAATACCAGTCCCTTTACCAGCTACAATTATCACGGTAAGGGCAATTTTGCGGGCATTGTGGATGTGGTCATCCTGGGTGCCACCGAGGTGGATGTGAACTATAACGCCAATGTGGTGACCCATTCTGATGGCTACCTGCTGCACGGAATCGGAGGCTGGCAGAACTGCCTCTTCAGTAAAACAGTGATCCTGCCAATCCCGCTTTTCCGGGACAGGATTCCGATCATCCGGGATGAGGTGACTACGATCTGCGGTCCTGGTGAATTGATAGACGTGATAGTCACTGAGAGGGGCATTGCCATCAACCCGCGCCGCAAAGATCTCCTGGAAAAAACCGCCCACTCCCAACTTCCGATCATGACCATTGAAGAATTAAAGGAAGAAGGTGAGAGGATCTGCGGTGTGCCTGAACCGGTTGAGCTGGGTGATCGGGTGATAGCAGCCATTAAATGGGTTGACGGAACAGTGATCGATGTTGTTTATCAGGTTATCGAATAATCACGAGGTGTTATGGATATCAACGAACTTTGGCCGGAACTGGCCTGGATAGATGATCAAAAGCTCCGGGAAGCTACCACCAAAACCTGGGAACTGGCCCTGGAGCGCAGTGTGTTAACCCCGGATGACCTGGGTCGGATTCCATTTACGCTGCTGGCTGGTCCGGACCTGAAGGTCAGTTTTATGGCCCATAAACGCTGTGTGGTTCATGTCGCCCGGGAAAGCGCCCTTAAGATGATCGATTTCTTTAAGGATGAGCTGCCAATTGATCTGGATGTGGTCATTGCTGGCGCCATCCTGGCTGATGTGGGCAAACTGCTGGAATATGAATTGGACAAAGATGGCAATTCCTTCCAGGGAAGGTACGGCAAATACCTGCGCCATCCCTTCTCAGGAGTTTCGCTGGCCGAGAGCTGCGGTGTGCCGCCCCAAGTCTGCCATATCATCGCTGCCCATGCCGGGGAAGGGGATCTGGTTAAGCGTTCAACAGAAGCCTATATCGTTCATCATGCTGACTTCATGACCTTCCTGCCCTTTAAGAGCAGGCTGGAAGTATAAATTCGACTGGAAATCATAGGATTGATAGGAAAATTATGTCTCAGACATTTGCAGAGAAGGTATTAGCAAAAAAAGCAGGCTTGGATCATACAGTCCCGGGCCAGATCGTGGATATCATCCCGGATGTAGCCCTCTCACATGATAATACCGCGCCGATTCTGGGTTTATTCCAGCGCATGGGCGGAACCAAAGTCTATGATCCCGATATGCATGCCATCATACTGGACCATGCCACACCGGCTCCAAGCACCTCCCACGCTGAAAATCACAAGATTGCCCGGGAGTTTGTGAAAGAGCAGGGCATCCAGAATTTTTATGATGTTGGCCGGGGCATCTGCCACCAGATCCTGGTGGAATCCGGCCTGGCCCTGCCGGGAGAGATCGTGGTAGGCTCAGATTCACATACTCCTCATGCGGGCGTGATGGGTGCATTTGCAGCCGGCATCGGCCGAACCGAGATGGCTTCGGTGTGGGCGATTGGTTCGATCTGGCTCCGCGTTCCGGAAACAATCAAGATCACCATCAACGGCCGGTTGAAAGACGGGGTGACGTCCAAGGATTTGGCCCTGTATGTGATTGGGGACCTGAAAGCAGACGCGGCCATTTATATGTCCGTGGAGTGGCATGGTGAGGCTGTCGAGGCTCTGGCGCTCAGCCAGCGGGCGACCCTGACCAATCTGATGGCTGAAATGGGGGCTAAAAACAGCTATATCCCCCCCGACCAGAAGGTATTCGATTTCCTGAAAGATCGCGCCCGGCGGGAATATGAACCTGTCTATCCGGATCCTGATGCCAATTATGCCCGGGAGGTGGATTATGATGGTTCGCAGATCGAACCCATGATCGCCTGCCCCCATACGGTGGATAATGTCAAACCGCTTTCCGAGGTACGTGGGCTGAAGATCGACCAGGCATTTCTGGGCACGTGTACAAATGGCCGCCTGGATGACCTGGCAGCCGCCGCAGCGGTACTAAAAGGAAAAAAGATCGCACAGGGGACCAGAATGATCGTTATTCCAGCATCGTCTGCTATTTATCTGGCGGCTCTGCAGGCAGGCTACCTGGAAACCTTCCTCCAGGCTGGCGCTGTGGTGGAAAGCCCAGGCTGCGGCCCCTGCATGGGCAACCACATGGGGGTACCGGCTGTTGGTGAAGTATCTATCAGCACTGCCAACCGCAATTTCAAAGGAAGGATGGGCACCAAAGAAAGTGAAGTTTACCTGGCCAGCCCGGCGGTAGTGGCTGCTTCGGCTGTGGCGGGCGTGATCGAAAGCCCTGCGAATTTATAAATAAATCTGGGGAGTAAATTTATGTCTGAAATTCAAGGCAAGGTTTGGAAATACGGCGACAATGTCAATACCGATGTGATCTTCCCTGGGAAATATACCTATACGGTCAGTGAACCTTCCGAGATGCCCAAATATGCCCTCGAGGACCTGGATCCAGGAATTTGCCAGCGCTGTTCAGCCCGGAGATGTGATCGTGGGCGGCACAAACTGGGGCTGCGGATCCTCCCGGGAACAGGCAGTGGTCTGTCTCAGTGAAGCCAAACTGGGAGCCATCATAGCCAAATCCTTTGCCCGGATTTATTATCGCAACTGCCTGAATAACGCCCTTCCAGCAATTGTCTGCCCGGAAGCGGTGGACGCGATCGAAAATGGTGAAACAAGTGACGATCGATCTGGAGAAGGGAATCATCACCTGCCAGGCAGGGGAGTTCAGTTTTCCACCTTTGCCGGGTGCAGTGATGGAGATATTTAACGCCGGGGGTTTGATCCCCTATACAAAAAAACGATTTGCAGGAAGCAAAATAGACCTAGAGGAGAGGAATTAGATATGGCAAAGTATAAGATCGCCTGGATGCCCGGAGACGGGGTTGGAGTGGAGGTCATGGAAGCCGCCCGCATCGTGTTGGACAAGATCAAACTGGATGCGGAATATGTGCATGGAGATATCGGTTGGGAATTCTGGAAGGCGGAAGGAGAAGCCCTGCCGGAACGGACCATGGATCTGCTCAAAGAAGTGGATTGCGGTCTTATTTGGCGCGATCACTTCCAAACCCAAAGATGAAGCCCAGGAGGAGTTGATTCCCGAGCTGCAGGGGAAGGGTTTAAGCTACCGCAGCCCGATCGTCCGTTTAAGACAGCGCCTCAATTTATACTGTAATCTGCGTCCCTGCAAGGCCTATCCCGGCAACCCCCTCAATTATAAGGATGATATTGACCTGGTGGTTTTTCGCGAAAATGCGGAAGGGCTTGTATAGCGGCGTGGAATTCCACCCTGTGCAAGATGAACTGCGGGAAATGATGAAAAAATATGCCCCGGCGCTGGGTAATTTTGATGATGTGGATGGAAAAGATATGGCCATGACTACCCGGGTGGTGACCATGCGGGGCGCTGATCGTATCATTCGCCGGGCTTTTGAATACGCTGAAAAACATGGCTATCCGACAGTCACCCTGGTTGAAAAACCCAATGTGCTGCGGGAAACCAGCGGCATGATGGTTCGGGTTGCGCGGGAGATCCAGAAGGAATTCCCGGAGATCGAACTCTGGGAGACCAATATTGACGCCATGGTGATGTGGATGGTAAAGAATCCTGAAAATTATGGCGTGATGGTGATGGGAAATCTCTTTGGGGATATCGTCTCTGACCTCTCTGCTCAACTGGTGGGCGGATTGGGTTTTGCTTCCAGCGGAAACATTGGCGACGAACTGGCAGTGTTTGAACCCACCCACGGCTCGGCGCCAAAATACGCCGGGTTGTATAAAGTTAATCCCAACGCAATGCTGCTGACCACAAAAATGATGCTGGATTGGCTGGGAGAGAACGAGAAAGCGCAAGCCCTGGAAGAAGCCATCGCTGGTGTGATCCTGGATGGCAAGGTCAGGACCTACGATATGGGCGGCGACAGTTCCACTATTGATGTGGCCAATGCGGTCGCAGAAAGACTGTAACTCGATAAAGGAGAAATGATGAGCTCATTAAGCGGGAAAATGGCCCGATGGGCCCTGGATTTGAAGTATGAGGATATCCCCGAGGTTTCCATCTGGGAGGCCAAACGCTTTTTGTTGGACAGCATGGGCTGCGCCCTGGCTGCCGTTAAGAATGAGGACATGCAAGCCATGTTCCGTTTCACAGAGAAATTAGGCGGCACGCCGGAAGCCACTGTCATAGGCAGGGAAAGTAAAACCAATGCCTCCAACGCGGCATTAATGAACTGTCTGTTGACCAGGGCGATGGATTATAACGATATTTATTGGGAAGAAGATCCGTCCCATCCCTCTGACCTCATAGGAGCTGCCCTGGCAGCAGGGGAAGTGAATGGAAAAAATGGAAAAGAGGTGCTGGAAGCGATCATCATCAATTATGAGCTTATGCTGCGCTGGTGCCATGCGGCCCATCCCGGTGTGCGCGAGATCGGTTGGCATCACGCTTCTTTAGTTCAGTTCGTCAGCCCGCTGGTGGCTGGAAAGTTATTCGACCTGGATCTGGATCAGATGATCGCCGCGATAGGCATCAGCAGCAGCAGCCACTTTACCCTCGGTGGTGTAGTGGCCGGCCACCTAACCAATATGAAAAATACAGCTGCTCCCCTGGCATCCCAGGCTGGCGTGATCGCCGCCATGATCGCCCGGGAAGGGTACTCCGGCCCGGTGGAGGTTTTTGAAGGCAAAGAAGGTGTCTTTGAAGTGATCGACAGTGTGGAATGGCGCCCGGATTGGGTGTTAAAGGATCTTGGCAAAGATTTCATGATCACCAAGTGCGCCTACAAAGCCTTTCCCACTGAAGCGCTGACCCATCAACCCATCAGCGCCGCCATGCAGGTCTGCCAGGAACAGAACCTGGCAGCAGAGGATATATCCCAGATCCTGGTGGAAACCACAGCCCGCGGGGCGGATATCCTGTCTGACCCCAGCAAATTCAAACCCACCACCAAGGAAACAGCTGATCACAGCCTGCCTTACGTGGTCGCTGCCGCGGTGGCAGATGGCAACGTGCTTCCCTCTTCGTTCAGTGATGAAAAGCTGAAAGATCCCCGCATCTGGGATCTGCTGGGAAAGATCAAGGTAGTGGCGGATCCAGAAATTGACGCCATGTTCCCGGGTGTGAAACGGGCCCGGGTGACGATCACCAATCATGCGGGCCAGAGTTTTACTGCCCAGGTGGATCATGCCAAAGGTTCTCCCCAGAACCCATGAGTGATGCAGAGATCATTTCTAAATTCCGGGCAAACGCAAGTGCTGTTCTCAGCAAAGAACAACAGGATAAAGTGATCGATCTGACCTGGCGTTTTGATGAGCTGGATGGAGAGTTACATGGTATATGGAATCGATCAGGGATCAAATTTTATTTAAGGATGCAGGAGAAATCCTAAAAAAGGATTTCGTCCTTTGTCTTTCAGTATTTTACCGGTTTCGGTCTTCGGTCAGCGAAACCGTTTCCTCCAGTTCCGCAGGAGCTGATCAGATCACAAACTTCCCATCCTTATACAGCAGCTCCCCATCGCCCCGGATCTCGCTGTCTTTTTTGATATCACAGATAAAATCCCAGTGAATGGCGGAGACGTTCTTTCCGCCGATCTCCGGGAATCCCAGGCCGGCAGCGACATGGAACGAACCACCGATCTTTTCATCATATAAGATGCTGCCGGTAAACTGCTGGATGCCGTAGTTGGTCCCGATGGCAAATTCTCCTAAAACCCGGGCGCCCTCGTCTGTATCGAGCATGGACAGAAGGAAATCCTCGTTTTTATCCGCGCTGGCTTTTATTACCCGGCCTTTTTCGATCTCAAAACGTACTCCTGTGACTTCCCGGCCCAGGTGAATGGCAGGATAAGTGAATTCGATCCAGCCCTCAGCGCTGTCTTCTACCGGGCTGGTGTAAACTTCTCCGCTGGGCATGTTGTAGGTCCCATCTGCATTGAGGAATCCACGGCCTTCAATGGAAAGTGTCAGGTCCGCATGGGGGCTTTTTACAGTCACCTGTTTTTTCCCTTTCAGCCAATCAACAATCTTCTGCTGCTCCTCATGGATCTTCTTCCAGGCTGCCACGGGATCTTCCTGGTCAGTAAACATGGATTGATGGACAAAGTCTTCGAAATCAGTCAGACTCATGTTGGCGTCCTGGGCGAATGCCTGGCAGGGAACCTGGGTCAAAACCCAGCGGAAATCCCCACTTCCAGTGCGTTCCATCATGATCTTGAGCAATTCGCCCTGGCTTTCCGCCCGTTTACCCTGTTTGGCAGGATCGAGGCTGCTCAGGTAGCGGGTATTATCAGAGCCCATCAGGACGATTCCTACGTCTGCTTTTTTATAAGCCAGTTCTTCCAGGGGTGAGACCCACAGCATCTGGTCATCTGAACCGTAGCGGTGCAGAGTCTCGATCAGCAGATCGGAGTCAAGCAGTGAGGTTGGATAGCCGCCAGCTTCCAATACTGCTCTGTACACCTCAGCAGCCAGGCTTTCAGCCAGGGGGTGGTAGTAGACCATAACCCATTCCCCTGGTTTGACTTTGGTTGAGTACTGTACGAGAACATCAGCAAGTTTATTGATGCGGGGATCTGCCATTAATACCTCGGTTTTGCAATCAATTCAGGGACAAGATCCTACGAAAGGACTTCGTCCCTATCTCAGCGGGTTGTAAAAGGAGCAATCACCCGTGGTTCGATGATCTGGAAGGACTGGCAGCCATCGACTGGTCTTGACCAGGGCAAATTCATCATCATCCGGATCGTAAGCGATGCCCAGAGCATTGTTTTCATCCAAAAAGCTGAATCTGACCGTCCCAAGTGACGTTTTTTATCAGGTCCCAATTTACGCCTAGCGTCAGTGGATTTGTAAATCTCTCTGCCGATCACATAGTAGGTGGTAGCTGAGACCTTGTTCAGCTGCCCTCAGGAATAGACTGGATGACCCAGTTCTCTCCACCATCTGTTGAGCTGTAAAGGTAGTTCTTGGAGAAAGAACCTCCTCCCAGAAAACATTGGCATTCCAATTTAACTGTCATGTTTTCCATCCCACTGAAGTCTGGATCGTAGTAACCGCAAGCACAGCTGTTAAAGGCATCTGGTGCTGATTGGGGAGGATTGACTTCCAGTGGCTCCCAGGTGGAGCCGCCGTTCTTTGTCAGGTCAAGGTTCACAAACGGTGGTCACCCCGCGGAAGAACCGCGTCAGGATCCCATACATCGGGATCATAAAAATCTGCCCCGGTCTTATCAAATCCCTGGATGGAATGCTCTCCGCCGGTTGTGGGATCCAGCAGCATTTACCCAGCTGGAACCACCATTGGAAGTGGAGTAGAGCGCTGTGTAGACTTTCTGCATCCCTGCGTCAAGGAACTGGAAGAGCCAGGCATGATCTTCACCGTAGCTTGTGATCAGGGCGCCGCCCATGGTCGTATACGTTAGCCGGAAAGGGTGCCAGTTTAGACCGCCATCAGCGGTGGACCAGACCAGGTCGCTGCCAGGATACGCAGCATAACCATGGTCAGGGTCAGAGAAATTGACCACAGGATAGAACCAGGAGGATCCGGCATTTAGTGGCTCCGGTGGAGTGATATCTCCCCAGGTGATACCCCGCTCCGTCCGACAGTCTTTAATGACGTCGTCCAACCCCGCCGTCTGCAAAGGCGAGCATGGGACCCCAAAGCCCACATTGGCGCCGGCGGAGAGGGGAGTGATCGGATCACCTTCGAGGATGTTGTCCAGCATGACAACCTCACGCATGCTGATCTCAGATCCTGGGGAGAGAAGTGGAAGGCGTTCTTCGGGCAGGTTGAGGGATGGATCTTCGGTGGGTGGCGGGGGTTGTGGTGTCGGATCTTCTTCTGTGGGGGGGTATCTGTATCTTCCGGCTGGTCCGGGATATCTGTATCCTGGATTTCCTCCAGGGTTACCTCAATATCAATCGGGGGTTGGGTTCCTTCTACCTGGGGTCGATTGCAGGCGGCCAGCAAGAAAAAAATAATTCCCAGAAAAAAGATCAATTGTATTTTTTTTGACATGTTATCCCTCCTGGAATTCTTAACATTTCACTAATTCTGTGCAGTTAGGAGCATGAGTGTAAAAGAAATAAATAAGTGACAAATTTGACCAATTAAATTACAATTATGATTGAAGGTATAAAGGGGTCAATCCTTTGCAACCTTCGATCTGAAGTAAGTATAAACGAATTTCGTAACGTTGCAAAATGATCCAATCATTTCTCTTTCATCAAGGAAGGCAACCATGCGTTACGCAGTCTCACGTGTCTTTTCCCGAAGACCTCTCTCTTTTATATCCATAATAATTATTATTTTACTGAGCCTATTTGTGGGAGTTCTCTCAGTCCGAGCTGATGTGGCACCACCGCAGGCTCCTCCCGGCGCAAACCCCGGAGTGGATCAGATCACTCAAGTCCGGATGATGGATGAAAGGGTTGTGATTGAAATCCAGGAAGAAGATGATGTTGAACAGATTGGAGTAGCCCGGGTCTGGGCTGAATTCAACATGAAAAACCTGGGTAGCAGCACCGAAAGATTGATGGTCCGCTTTCCAATTTCCTATAATGATGGTTTCGGGGGCTATCCAGAGATTGAGGATCTGATGGTATATATCGATAATGTATCAGTACCCACATCACTGATCAACCTTGAAGGCGATCCTGAGATCTGGAATGATCCCATCAAATGGACTGAGTTTGAGGTTGTCTTCCCTCCAGGAGAAATAGTTGAGATTGAAGTGGATTACACACTGTATGGGACAGGATACTATCCTTATGTTAGTTATGGATATCTGCTTGAGACTGGCGCTGGTTGGAACGGCACAATCGGCAGCGCAGAGATCATAGTCCGCCTGCCATATCGGGCGACAACAGCGAATGTCCTGATAGATGAGCAAACGGGTTGGGGAATGACGACACCAGGTGCTGTTTTATCTGAGAATGAAATCTTGTGGTACCTGGAAGAGTTTGAACCAGGTGTTGAGAATAATATCAATATAACAATCGTTTGGCCGAGTGTTTGGCAGCGTATCCTGGACGAACAAAGGCATGTCTATGATTTCCCGGATGACGGAGAAGCCTGGGGCTTGCTGGCCAAGCATTATAAGGAAATATCACGTTTTTCGAAAGGTTTCCGGAATGATACTGGCGGGCTTTTCCTGCATGAGCAAAGCATGGTCGCATATCAGAAAGCGCTTGACTTGCTTCCGAATGACGCACTCTGGCACGCTGGATATGCTGACCTCTTAATCTGGCATTCTGGCTGGGATTATGGGTTTAGCACTGCAAGCAGAGAGGAATTCCTTGATGGTATGTACCAATTGTACCTGGCTTACCAAATAGATCCGAACAATGAATATATACAAAATTATTTGAACTCCTATTTCCTTCGCGACGCAGTTGTAGAGGAGAATGGTGAGTATGATTTCCTGTGGTTGACAATGACACCGACGCTGACTGATATTGAGCCTCAGGAAACAGCAGCCCCTCAGGCAGATCCGACTGCGATCACTCTGGTGACTACCACCCCACAACCTGTACAGACCCAACCTCCTGTAATAGAAGAAACAAAATTTGATGAAGGTGGGGAGGCTGAAGATGTTGAGATCAAGAAGAAATCCCCGATCTGTGGCTCTGCGCTCCTGGCTCCACTTGCTTTCGGAATGGCTGTTTTGTTGCCAGTCTTCAGGAGATGGCCACCCTTAAAAGAGAAAAAATGAACAGGGAAAAAGCAGATCTGGTCATTATGAAAATTAACATAGTCAGCTTCAGTGCAGGGTTATTTTTACTTCGTTAATGAGGATTGCTTATAAATAATTTTTGATGAGGAATAAGTTATTTACCAAGGGGAGAAGAAATGCGCCACCCATTGATAATCACAATGTTGCTCATTATTCTGATCAGTTTGACCTCTGGTTGCGGTTCTTCCGTTACCGTAACTCAGGAACCCACAGAGATCACTCCCACTGATAAACCTCCTACCTCCGTGCCATCACCAACAGCAGCTATAGTGATAGACACCCAGTCATCAGAGACTGATCCGGAACCAACAACAGAATCAGTACCTACTCTTCCGACAAATTTGGGATTCATAAATTATGAAACCATCAGGCAGGTAGAGAAGCTGGTTGCGATCCCCTTAGCCGATGTGATTGAATTGGAATTCTCACCAGATAGCCGATATTTGCGGATGAGGATAGAAAAGGAGCGAGGCACCCATGAGGACATCTTCATGGATA
The DNA here is from genome assembly GCA_963783765.1 of uncultured Chloroflexia bacterium. GTDB lineage: Bacteria > Chloroflexota > Anaerolineae > Anaerolineales > UBA11858 > B10-G9. The sequence goes on from CAWAOV010000003.1 coordinate 123,116, forward strand.
TGGCGGCTGGGACGGAGGCGATGTCGCTGGTTGGCAACCAGAGGATCTATTTTAACCCAAACAGTACAACGATTGCATCATTGGCTGACAACAAGTTGGTGGAGTATGACCTCGCCTCAGGTGTAGCTATTGCAGGGTACAACAGTGAATATGATGTTGCGGCTCTATCTCCCAAGGGAGAATGGTTGATCGTTTTTGAGGAGATTGACCATGAAGGACCGGGAACAACTTACCAGGTTGTGGATATTGCTACAGAGGAAGTTGTTCATAGGATTTTTGTTAATTGCTGTTATTGACAAAGAAGACTTTGTGTTTCACCCAAAAGGGGAGATCCTGGCTGGAACTTTCTCCCCAGAAAAGGATGTCTATGTAACAACCTTCTGGAGCATGGAAAGTGGAAAAGCAATCCATACTTTGTATGGTTAATCAGAAATTGCATTTCATCCCATGGGAAATGAGATTGCAGCGTCCAAAGCGGATGAAAATACAATTTCTCTGATTAACATGCAGACCTGGGAACAAGAGAATTATCTTGGCTCAGCAATTGAGGGACCGAATTATTACCACCTTGAATACACTAGATTTGGAGGTTTGTTATATGCCTTGTATGATGGCATTGCGACCTATGAATCGTTCTGGCGGCCTGAGAAAGCATTTAAACTTAGCAATTTTAAAGACTTTGGCGATCTACTAGATATAACTATCAGCCCTGCAAATGATCTCCTGGCCACATCGGATAAAGAAGGTTTTGTTATGATCTGGGGGATTCCAGAGTAGGGTGTGGGGTTGATAAACAAGGATTTTATCGAATTAGCAAGGAGCGTTGAGCTATGAAACTATCAAAGATCCTCCCCTTTGTCCTGATTTTTGTACTTATGGCTGGCTGCCAGCAGGAAACTCCAATTCCAAGTCCTACTTATGCTTTACCGACATCAGCACCTCTTCCAACTGTTGAGCCGGATCAGCCAACGGTTGCAGAAACCGGAATAGGTGAAGGAAGTGTTCTGCTAACCGGAGACGGTCAGGAAGTCATCCTCTCTACTTACCTGGAAGTTAGTGGGCAATCGCATTGGGCTGTGGGCAGCCGTAGTGGTGCCCCAAATCTTATTCTGTACTCTGGCGATGGCGGGCAAAGCTGGGCAGACCGCTCTCCCCCTGAGAGCACATTGGATCCTAGTTCCTATTCGGATGCAATCATCTCTTTTTGGGATGAAAGTACAGGGTGGGTTATATATGATGGTTCAACCCTGCTCTGGAAAACTACCGATGCGGGTTTAGCCTGGGAATCATATTCTCTTGATATCGCCGCAAGTGAATTCAGTATGATAGACATCCTGAACCAGGATACCGCCTGGGTGATGATAATCACAATTCAAGAACCACGCACTGGTAATATCACTCTTTACAGAACTCTCGATGGTGGAAATACATGGGAAGTGATGCTTGATCCATCAGATGGAGGACCTAATAGTTTCTCAAAGAATGGATTCAGTTTTGGTACAACAGAGTATGGCTGGATAGCCCGTGATCAGGGCCATTTTATCAAACCCTACCTTGACATAACTCGTGATGGTGGAAAGTCATGGGAGATGATTAATTTCCCACCCCCTCCGGCTTTCCCGGAATATTTCGATGATTGCCAATGTGATGTGTTTGACCCTCAAGTAAGCGGATATGGAATTGGAACCTTTCATCTAACTTGTAAATGTTATGGAGATGTGGATTACCCGTACAGTGATTTTGAGTATGAGACTACTGATGATGGTGTTATTTGGAGTATTACAGCTCTCCCAGATTAACTTCTTTTTATTTAGGAGTTAGCTATTAATGGCTGCGTGAGTGTAAGGATGCTCAAAATAACGATACCGCTATTCCCTACGAATAGCGGTATCGCTTTAGATTATTCAATATTCTCTTTTTTGGGGCAAATCCTCATGCGATAGAAAAATTCCAATTATGGGCAAGGATCTATTTGTAGTCCTTCTCCCATCCTGTTCTTTCTGGATGAGATGAGGTTCTGATAAAGCTCCTCCAAGGTGCTGCCACTTGAGGCAATAAAACCGGCATCATCTAGATAAAAAGACTTATCTTGATTCTCATCCATTAGGTATCTAACTTCAAAAACCCCTATTTCTGGGACCAGCACAGCATGCGATTCGGCTGCCGCTTGATAGGATTCGTTCCCGGAAGCAGTAAATACTAGGGAAAGGATTTGACCTTTAACATCTCCTGAATAGGTAACCTTGGGAAACCTTAGAACTGCCTGGCATTGGAAATCAAAAACACTTGTGTATTGATCCATCCTGTTGACAAAATCATCCACTGATGCAAAGCTGGGATGCAGGATTGGGTAAAAAGACTCACCAGCGTTTTTCCAGAATTCCGGGTCTCCTTGCTCAACTGCGGATCTCGTGTTGAGGAGAAGCTGTGCTTCTTCCATGTTCAGAGGTCCTGTGGGAGTAACAGGATTCGGGGGTTCAACAGTGAATTGTGTCTTGCTATTACAAGCACTGAAAAAAATGGCAATTAGTAGAATACAAACCGTCCCAATTTGATGTTTTCGACTAACCATTAACTTCCTCCAATTGAAAAATTTCCAGTTTTAAATAGCTAAAACACATCCTTTGTGTGTTTTTCGGAAAATTCTTTTGACAAAAACCTTTTTTATCCAAGGTTGATGCCAATCTTATTCTGTAACTGCAAAAAATCTGATGTTATTCTCATATTCAGCAAGGATAAGGACCGTGTGGTCATCACTTAATAGGACTTTTGTTTTGCCAGGGACTTTTATACTTGCCACTGGATAACCACTCTCAGCATCCATAAACCGAACTGAACCAAGATAATAATGGATCACCATGTCTGTGGAATGAGTGATGACTGGTGTGCATCCCCAGCCAATTCTAGTCTGATATGAAATTCTCTTTTGGTCAAAGGTGGCTTGCTCTAGCATAACCAATTCGCCTATATCATTGTCGTCTTGATTCTCCAGGGATACAACAAATGCGTCCCGTTCTGTAAATGCCAGACAGCTAGTGTCATAGAGTACATTGGTCCTGGTTCCTTTTTCTATATCCCAAAATGAATATGCGCTCTGCCAGGCTGTGCCGGTAGATCCAACCAATGTTTTGTTGTCCTGGGAAAATATCAGGGCGTGTATCCGGAAGCCGGGATCGATGAGTTGGAGGGTCTTGTCTGTGGCAGTCTCTGCAATAAATGCCCACATACGATCCTCATCAAATTCCGGCATATAAGCGTAATGTGATCCATCCGGGGAGAATTTAATATAGTAGCAAGTCAACTCCTTGATGATCTCCCCTGATTTTAGATCCCAAATTTGGGCTCGACCCCCAGTTCTCCAATCACCACCTATAGGTTGGATATGACTCACCAATAAATCGTCCGATAAAAAGAAAAGGTAATCTACTCTGAGTCGGTCCTTCCAGGCTCCATTCAGCACCATTTCCTGTTTGCCGGTGTGCATATTCCAGATCCTAATCTCTGGAGAGCCAAGGTTTTCCGCTGTTGCTACCCAATGGTTATCTGGAGCGATATCCAAAATCGGCGCGGCAATTTTTATGGGCAGCTGACCAAATTGGGTCAATTTTCCCCCCACATTATTTTTTGTTATCTCAAAACGAGTTTCAGGTAAGAAGACAGAGACTGGTTCTGCAGTTTCTGGGATATCAGTTGGGTCAGAGATAACAATTGCTGCTGTTGGAGGTAGATTGCTTGGGGGAACGGTTATAGTAGGAACTTCGGTTGCCGGCTGTGGCTCAGGAGCCGACGAGCTGCAGGATGTACAGATTCCAAGAGATAGGAGTATTGCTGCAAAAATCAAGATTTGACGAGGGGTTTTCATGGAACCTCCCTATATATTGCCTATATATTATTGAAAGTATCTTGTTTGATCATGGTTTGATGTAATTCTCCCTACTATCAAATTAATGAACTCGGCAGTGTATCAGTCTGAGCGATAAATAAGCTGAAATACTTATCTGTGTTCTACAATGGGCAATAATCTTTGTCTCGAATACCGTCGATTACCCTGGATAGAGGGAGGATCGGTAAATGTGTTGGTGGGAAAAATTTTGGGATCAGATTCTGGGCAGGTGGGACCAGCCAGGACCAGATTTGAAGGGTAGATATGGATAAGGACATGATGAATCTCCATTATCGATGTATAATCCTGAGTTTATTGTAATATATAATTTGCGAGATTTTAATTTGTAATGCAAGAATTTAAATCAGATTCAGGTTTAGAAAAGAATAATCCCCTCGAAAACCCCCACACGATCAATCCCAGAACAACCGCGAACCACAGCGTAGCAAAGCGGATCAGCAGGGTAGCGGCCGCGGCAGTATCGCTTGATAATCCCAGCAGCAGGATCAGCATGCCGGCAATGGAGGCTTCCGCGGCGCCCAGGCCGCCAGGCAAAGCGGAAACCGCGCCAACCACAGTTGAAAACGCCAGCACAAAGACCGCAATCGAGAGTGTTTCCCAACCGCCAGCCAGGTCCAATCCCCGCAGCACATAGTACATCCCGATTCCTTCTCCCAGCCAGGAGATCACCCCTAAACTCACTGCGACAAGCAGGGCCCGGGGTTTAAAGAGGGCATAACTTCCTTCATAAAACTCCCTTAACCCTGAAGAGATCTTTTTCAGAAATGGAAGATTGGAAACCAGATCTAAGATCCACAGGGCAGCCGGACGGATCTGGATGATCACGATCATTACAATAAGCCCACCCAGCACGATAGCAAAGGCCGGCCAGTAGCGCGGATAGGCGATCACACCCAGGGTGCTAAGGATCAAGACGCCCAAACCGTCACTGATGCGTTCGGCCAGCACAACAGAAATGCCTTTTGAAACCGGCAGTCCGGTTTCCTTTTCCAGCCAGACAGCTTTGAGCGCTTCACCGACCTTGCCGGGCGTGACCGCCAGTGGAAAGCCGGCCAGGAATAAGCGGGCGCTTTTCAACAGGGGGTACTCCTTAACGCCTACCTGGCCCAGGTAAAAATGCCATTTGAAGAAACGCAGGATGTAGTTAAAGAGGGTTAAAAGCAAGACCAGGGGGAAATAAGCCCATTTAAAATGAAGGACCTGGCTGCTGACCTGCTGCAGGTCCCCAACCAGGATCACTACCAGAAAAACCAGGAAGCCAAAAACAAATCCGGCGATCAGCCGCCTGGTAATGGTTTTAGTGCTGCCTTGATCCATATGATTTAGAAAATTGCCACCAGGATGGCGATCAGGGCTGCAACACCAAGCACCCCTGCCACCAGGGCCTGGATGACGGTTTTCCGTTCCATACCTGGCATGACAACTTCCCCGTTACCGTACTTCTTAAAGACCTGGCCCCATTTCGTTTTTAACGCTGCTTCCACCCTTTTACGCCCCACAAAGGGATACCAGTACACATTATGGTAGAAGTTGCTTGCAAAATAAGCCCAGGGAACCAGTGGGCTTTGTAATAACAGTTTCTCAAGTGGTTTTAACCAGCCGTGATAGATCATATGCTGCCCAGTGCTGGCGAAAGTATCTTCCCGCACAAAGTGCCAGGGTTTTTCCTGGTCAATATCGTAGCCGACTATTTCGATCTCTTTTGGGTCACCCACACCGAGGCCTAATTCATGGGCCAGGCGGATGAATTTTAGATCCATAGGGTCAAAACCTTGCAGTTTGGCCGAAACAGCATCAATTGCCACCTGGTCAGCGGAGGCGATCAGAATGTCTTTTTCATGCCAGCGCATAGCTCGGGGCCCCGGGCCATCACCAGCGAATGTGCCGTCCATGACCGCAAATATCCCGGGATGGATCTCCTGCTGAATGGCCAGTAAATCTACAACAGTCTCATGAATCACTGCATGGGTCCAGTGCCGTTCCCGGTGTAATAATCCGCCAAAGGCGTTTTTCATCGCGCCGGTGATAGTAGTAAATACATGGGTCTTTACCGTGGGAAGCTGAACGATGTTCATGCCCAGCAGTGCCTTCGGGATCAGAACACCTTTGGGGTAAACCTTATCAAGAACCAGATATTTGTGATTCTTTGGTGTAAACTCGATCCACTCAAAATCCTGGTTGTAAAGATAGAGGCAGGGAATATCATATTGATCGGTGACCGCCTTATGTTTGTTATTGGCCTCTCCGTCACTGGTGTCGACTACGACAGTGTCATTATGGACCCCGACCAGGTCTTTATACCCCCGGGATTGGAGGGATTTGATCACACCTTCCAACTGCCAGGGAGCGGTGGAGCAGGCCGGGTACCAGGTCTGCCAGGAGATGTTGATCTTCAATCCGGTCTGGATAGTTTTATCAGGCAGAGCATTTTCAACTCCGGCTAGATCCATCAGCCTGTGATAATCCTCCAGGACTGTTTCCGGGGAGGTTTTTACAACCGCTACCTTGCCTTTTCCGGGAAATTCACTCATATTCATCCTTCTGGAATGGTGATTGATAAATTCACATTGATTTTATCAGAAAACCTTTCTATATCTTAATCCGGAGCCATTATAATCTCAATTTGAGGGGAGAAAATGATAGAATTGGATTATCATTTCAGTCGAATTGGAGAACTTTTATGCCTGACCTTCATTATTCAGAAGAGGTGCGCCAGGCCTTGGACCAGGATCAACCGATTGTAGGATTGGAAACCGCAGTCGTAACTCACGGTTTGCCGTATCCCATCAATATTGAGCTGGCCCAGGCAATGGAAAACGTGATCAGGGAAGAAGGCGCTGTCCCTGCCACGGTGGGGGTTTTAGGCGGCAAAGCCCAGATTGGTATGAACCCAGCCGATATCCAGCTTCTGGCCCAGGACAGGGAAGTGATCAAGATCAGCCGGCGGGATTTCTCGCGGGCGGCTGTGAAGAAGTTAAATGGGGGAACCACAGTTGCTGGGACCATCACAGCCTTACATAAAGCCGGGATTCAGGTTTTTGCGACCGGCGGGATCGGCGGTGTCCACCGCAACGCTCCCTATGACGTCTCAGCTGACCTGTATACAATGGCTCAAACACCGCTGATCGTAGTTTGCGCCGGGGCAAAATCGATCCTCGATCTTCCTGCCACTCTGGAAAAATTGGAAACTCTCTCTGTCCCTGTTGTGGGATATCAAACCTCAACTTTCCCGGCTTTTTACGCTCGCTCCAGCGGCTTGCCGGTCACAGCCTCAGTAGAAGATCCAGAAGATGCAGCCGCTCTGGCCCGGGCCCATTGGGCGATGGGTGTAAATTCTGCCGTTTTATTGGCAGTGCCAGCTCCCTTAAATGATGCTCTGCCGGACAAAATAATGGCTGATGCTGTTGATCAAGCATTAATTGATGCGGAGGATCATAAGATCCAGGGCCAGGAAGTTACACCATTCCTCTTGAATCGGGTCAGTGAATTAACAGGAAAATCGAGCATGAAAGCCAATCTTGGCCTGCTGCTTAATAATGCCAGAATTGCAGCCCGGGTGGCAGTAGCATTGGTCCGTTATTCGTAGCAGGTATCAGGGGGTGGGGGACACGGTCACGGTCACGGTGGGCTGGATTGTTCGGGTGGGGGTCAGGGTTAGTGACGGAATGGGAGTGACCGTCGGCGTAGGGGGATCACCAACTACTGTGAAGCTGCCGGAAATGTAAAAGTCCAATCCCAGGAAAATCTGAATTTCATAATCACCCGGCAGCCATAATTCCGGAGCCGGATCCCAATCTGTGTAATCAAACCCTCCGCTGTCCTCCCTTCCAGGGCAGACTTTCAAAGTGAACCAGTTCATCTCCCCGGTACCAGAGAGCGCTCCACTGAATATCGTCCTCCATGCGGGCGTAGCTGTAAGCCGCGTAAAGATGGCCAACAGGATTAGTGAATTGGATCCCGGGGCCGATGGGGTTGTAATCATCATCCAGGCCGATATTGGAGAAGACCAGAGGGCTGAAAGCTGCTTCAGCCGGTGGGGTGAGTTTGCCCTCAAAACGGGCCTCCACCGCCACCGGGATATGGGGTGTGGAAGTTGGTTGGGGCGTGTAGGATTCGTTCGGTGTAAGGGTGATTGTAGGCGTTTGGGTGATGGTTGGTGATACAGATGCAGATGGGGATATGGATGGGGTCAGGCTGGCAGGTCTGGTCGGTGAAGGGCTGATGATCGTATAAGCCACCGGCTCGCCGTAAAAGAAGACCAGGATGCCCAGAATAGCCCAGAATAAAGCTAGCACAATTAACCACCAACCGCGTCTTTTTTGGTCCTGGCTGAGATTAAAGAATTTGATCTTACGGCTGGCCAGCACAGTCTGGGCCCCGGTGACAATACTGATCAGGAAAAATATCCCGGTCAGGATGGTGGCAGCGATCACTCCAGCACGGATATCCAGGTTCACTTGGCACGCTCCGACTGAATAACCGGGTTGGATAGCTTCCCAATACCTTCGATCTCTATTTCTACCAGGTCACCTGCTTCAAGTTTGGAAACACCCTCCGGTGTGCCGGTCAGCAGCACGTCACCCGGCATCAGGGTCATAAAGGAGGAGGCAAAGGCGATCAGCTGCTCCACCAGGAAGACCATATCCCGGGTGGATGCCATCTGGCGCAGGTCGCCGTTGACCCGGCAGGAAATGATGGCGTCAGCTGTGTTGAAGTCAGTTTCGATCCAGGGGCCGATGGGAGCGAAGGTATCAAAACCTTTGCCGCGGGTCCAGAGCAGATCCTCGCGCTGGAATACACGTTCAGTGACATCATTGGCGATCGTATAACCCAGGATATGTTTTTTGGCATCAGCGATTTCGATCCAGCGTCCAGCCTTGCCGATCACTACTGCCAGTTCGGCTTCATGCTCCACTTGTTTGGCCTGGGGAGGAATAATGATTGCTTCACCGGGTCCGATCACAGCGGTGGGCGGTTTAAAGAACAGAACCGGCAGTTCAGGGACAGCATTATTGAGTTCTGCGGCATGAGCGGCATAGTTACGGGCCACGCAGATGATCTTGCCTGGCTCTACCGGGGCCAGAAGCTCAACCTTATCCAGGGAAGTTTTGGCTTCCCCGCGCTGGAAGGAACCGAATATGTCGCCCTTGATGGGGCCGACTTTATTGCCCAGAAGCCAGCCGTAGCCAGGTTTTCTGCGGGATGTTTGATAGCGGATGATTTTCATAAGCTTTGGATTGTATGCTTTGAATGAGTTTATCATAAGGGGGAGTGATTTGGCAATTTCCCCTCCTGTAAATAGTGAGCAGTAAATAGTAATGAGATTTGGATCCACTCTTGATTAATTTAGATATTATTTACCATTTACTATTTACTTTTTCCAAACCCGCTTGGTATAATGAATACATCACCGGGCGGTTAGCTCAGCTGGTTAGAGCACCTCCTTTACAAGGAGGGGGTCGTTGGTTCGAGTCCAATACTGCCCACTGTTTTAGATCGTTGCATCTATCGCGATATCTGTAACATAACCGTCTCATTCTGCGTTTAAAGAGTGAGATGGTTTTTTTTAAGCTTATCAATAAAATGTTCAGCTCTGAAAAAGTCATGTTATAGTGGATTTATCGCAACTTCAATTGGAAAAGGAGCATGATATGAAGAACAAAAAGGTTCTGATCTTATTGACCCTAACCCTTTTATTGACAGCTTGTACTTTCGATGTACCCTGCGACTCTTTCGAATTGGTTGATGCGATCCACAAAGCCAATAAGAATAAGGTCGATGATACGCTTGAGTTGGCTGCGGGGTGTATGTATGAATTGACCTGGATCGAGGGTATGGTCAATGGAAACACTGGTCTTCCAACTATCTTGTCTGGAATCACCATCAACGGCAATGGCGCTACGATCCAAAGGGCTGAGGATGCCGATCATTTCCGGATCTTTCAAGTTGGATCCAAGTCAACTTTAACATTAAATAACTTGACCATACGGAATGGATACGCGGATGGGACAGGATCTTCAGGTTATGAAGATAGGGGTGGAGCGATCCTGAATCGAGGAATTCTCTCCATCGATTCTGTGGTCATCACAGAAAATTATGCGGGATATGTGGGGGGGATCTATAGTACGAATTCGGCTGAGATCAAAAAATCCACGATCAGTCATAACAACGCCGATATGTTAACAAATGGATTACTGAATGCTGGCAACGGGGTGATGGAGATCTACCAGAGCACGATCAGCGAAAATGGGTTGATCACTTACGGCGATGCGATTTGGAATAATGGAACCCTTAGAGTGTATAACTCAACCATCAGTGATAACGCCGGGATCGGAATCGAGAACGATAAGGACTCAGTAGGCCCTGGAGTGGTCACCTTAGCATATGTAACTTTTTCAGGCAATTCGACCGCCCTGAATTCAGTCACCGAGACGATTTCCATCCAAAACACCTTGTTTGGGCCTCACCAAAACGCCGCGTGCAGTGGCTTCACTTCTATCTTCGGATTGGGGACAAATATGGATACGGACGGCTCGTGCAATATCACCACCGTTTCTCCGAACAGCCTCAAACTCGGCCCGCTTGCAAATAATGGCGGACCTACCCAAACCCATGAATTGGGACAAGGAAGCATCGCGATCGATGCCGCATCAGGGGAATGCCCAATCAATGACCAGCGCGGGATCCACCGGCCTCAAGCTAACGCGTGTGATGTTGGAGCATATGAATATGATGGCCCATTTGTTAAGCAAGCGCCAACCCAGGGAATCTGCAAATACACAGCGCTCAGCAATCTTTTTTGCCGCTTAGGTCCGGGCAGTTCTTTATATCCCAAGATCGACAGTTTTATCCCCGGACAGGAAGGTGAGGTGCTTGGCATCAGCCCGGATGGCAATTTTCTCCAGGTTGTAGGGGCAACCAATCAATATCCATGTTTTGTGCCGAAAGAGAAGGAAATGGAGGAGAAGTTTGGTGAAATAAGCGGGGATTGTGATAATCTGCCCATCGTGGAACCACCACCAATTCCTACTCCAGAGGAACCAGCAGATCCGCCAAGTGATGATAAACCAAATACAGGATGTACTGTTCGACAAGCAGGTGGAGCCATCATATGTGTCTCTCCTTGTCCGGACGGTGCCTCTCCGGGTGACCCCTGTTCGATGCCTTGAGCATAGAAGAAATACAAATAGATTAAGAAGTAACAAAACCCTTCCATTTTGGTAGGGTTTTGTTACTTGGGTCTATCAGCTGGTTGCTTGCCTGTTACGTAGTAATTATGAAAAACCGCTACATACAGCCCAGGATCGTAATATTCAGAATTTAAGAAAAAATAGTATAAAAGTTCGATTCGAGTCCAATACTTCCCACTCAAAAAACTACCGCTATTATTTACGATAGCGGTTTTGTAATTAATCCTATTGATAATGATCTGAAGAGTAACTCTTTTTGGAGGAAATCGATTTGTAAAATTTGTTATATAATGGTTATGTAGTCATATGAGCATTACCAAAAAAGCGGTAAGGAGGTGGTGTCTCGGAGGAATATATAGTTCGAAATGTGTTATCCTATCTGCTCAATCCTATTCAATAAAGGAGAAAGAAGAATATGTCTAAGAAATTTTGGTTAAGCTTGGTTGCCGTGTTTGTATTAACGGCTCTGGTGCTGACCGCTTGTGGTACCCCCGCCCCGGCAGAAGAAGCCGCTGTTGAAGAACCCGCCATGGATGCAAAAATGGTTGAGGTTTTCTCCTGGTGGACCGGTGGTGGTGAAGCTGCAGGTCTGGAAGCAATGATCGGTATTTTCGGTGCCGATTATCCTGATATCGAGTTCGTTAATGCTGCCGTTGCCGGTGGCGCCGGCACCAACGCCCGTGCAGTACTTGCTACCCGTTTGCAGGCTGGCGATCCGCCCGATAGCTGGCAGGGACACGCTGGACAAGAGCTGATCGGCACCTATGTTGCCGGTGGCCAGATCGAGCCCCTCAATGATCTCTATGAAGCCGAAGGCTGGCTGGCTGTCATGCCCGAGACTTTGATTCCGCTCATCTCTGATGGCGGCAATATCTATTCAGTTCCCGTGAACATTCACCGCGCCAATGTGTTATGGTACAACCCCGCAGTTCTGGAAGCCAATGGCGTAGCTGTTCCCGCCACCGTGGCCGACTGGTTTGCTGCGATGGATACCCTCCAGGCCGCTGGTGTGACACCTCTCGCCCTTGGCGAGCAGTGGACCCAGCTGCACCTGATGGAAACCGTTCTGCTTGGTTCCCTCGGATCCGAGGCCTATGATGGCCTGTGGAGTGGTTCAACTGATTGGGCCAGCGCTGAAGTTACAGCAGCCCTCAACGATTTCGAAAAAGCTCTGACCTACACAAATGCTGACGCAGCTTCCTTGTCCTGGCAGGACGCCGCTCAGCTCGTTATCAATGGCGACGCTGCTTTTAACGTCATGGGTGACTGGGCTGAAGGTTACTTCCGCGAACTAGGAAAAGAACCTAACACTGACTACGGTTGGGCTCCTGTTCCTGGAAGCGTTGGCGTATTCCAGTTCCTGTCTGACTCCTTCACACTCGCTGTTGGCGCCCCGCACCCCGAAGGCGCTGAAGCCTGGTTGAAGGTAGCTGGCTCCAAGGCTGGTCAGGAAGCATTTAACCCCGTTAAAGGCTCAATCTGCGCCCGCACGGACTGTGATCCTTCCCTGTTTGGTGTGTATCTGCAGTCTGCTATGGATGACTGGGCCAGCAACATCGTTTCTGGTTCCTTGACCCATGGTGTGGTTGCTAATGACTCCTGGAAGTCAGAAATTGATACCGCTTTAGGTCTCTTTGTAGCAGATCCTGATGTGGCGACTTTCCAGGCAGCGCTGGTTGCTGCTTGTGTCGCATCTGGCCCCTGCCAATAACAGACAAGTTTAAAAACATCGAGGCTCCGATTTTTGGAGCCTCGATATCTTTTATCCTCAGAATAAGGTCAATTTATGTTTAAAAATAAAGACCGCTATCTTTCCATTATCCTGATCTCTCCATCCATTTTAGCAGTCCTGATTTTTGTTTACGGTTTTATTGGCTGGTCCATTCGTGTATCGCTCAGCAACTGGAAAGGGTTAAATCCGGATTACACCTGGGCTGGTCTCAAGAATTATATCGGTTTGTTTTCTGATCCTCGTTTTCATGTAGATATCCGGAATACCCTCATCTTTACGGGTGTTTTTGTACTGGGAAGTATTATTCTTGGATTTCTGATGGCTGTAATGCTTGACCAGGGGCTGCGAGGGGAAGGATTCTTCCGCAGTTTATTCCTGTTCCCGATGGCCATCTCCTATATTGTCACTGGTGTTGTCTGGCGCTGGTTGATGAATTCCGCGACCGGCTCACGCATGAGCGGACTGAACTTATTATTTACCAATCTTAAATTGGATTTTTTGGTTAATCTTTGGTACAACACACCCAAGTGGGGTATGGCTGCCATTGCCCTGGCTGCTATTTGGCAAATGTCTGGTTATACAATGGCCCTCTACCTGGCCGGGTTAAGATCTGTCCCGGCTGAGCTGAAGGAAGCCGCTCAAATTGACGGCGCCAATGAATTTCAGCTTTACCGCCACATTATCTTACCTTTGATTGCCCCCGTAACATTAAGCGCATTGATCATTCTGGGGCATATGTCTCTAAAAGTATTTGATCTGATCATCGCCATCGCCGGAAAACAGCTCCCCCTTGATGTGCCTTCGATCTATATGTGGCAGACGACCTTTGACGGATTATTCTACGCACGAGGGGCTGCAATAGGCATCCTTCTGCTCATCAGTGTAGCAATATTGATCATTCCCTATATTCGCTATACATTGAAGACGGAGGACCTACAATGAAAAGACTCTATCTTGGAAAAAACTGGCTCTACGTCCCACTGATCCTGCTGGTCATTTTTTATTTACTGCCAATGTATGTCATGCTTGTTACCGGTTTTAAAAGCTTTGCTGAAATAGATCTGCAAACCATGTGGAATCTGCCCCAAGGCATCGCCTTTGATAATTACATTGAAGCCTGGAAGGTTCTTTCACCATCCCTGAAAAACAGTTTTATGATGGTGATCCCGGCCACCCTGATATCATCGATGTTGGGTTCACTCAACGGATTTATCCTCGCAAAATGGAAGTTTCGTGGATCTGACATCATTTTCCCTTTTATCCTGTTTGGCATGTTCATTCCTTACCAGAGCATCATTATTCCCCTGGTGCAATTTATGTCAGCGGCGGGCATTAAAGGATTGGCAGGCCTGGCAATGGCGCATATCATTTACGGGATACCGATAACGACCCTGACCTTCCGAAATTACTATGCAAGTCTCCCCCAGGAACTGCTGGAAGCAGCCAAGATCGATGGGGCAGGCATGTTGAAGATTTATTGGCTTATCCTGCTGCCAATCTCGATCCCCAGTTTTGTTGTGGTCCTGATCTGGCAATTTACATCCGCCTGGAATGATTTTTTGTTTGCAGTCATCCTGACTGGAAATACGGAGTGGCCCATAACTGTGGCGCTGAATAATATGGCCGGCAGTCAAATCATTTCCTGGAATGTGCAGATGGCCGGATCCCTTCTGGCGGCACTGCCGACCTTGCTGGTTTATGTATTCCTGGGTCGTTATTTCCTGCGCGGGTTATTGGCAGGATCTCTAAAAGGATAAAGATATCAGTTTATATTTGGTCCTAACTCAACAACATCCACAAATTTTTTATAACCGCTGTTGCATTTGAACAGCGGTTATTTTTGTTCTATAATGAAAATGTCAGAAACCTGGCGCAGCCTCAAGTGGACAGGAGGAATATGATGTTGAACTGGAATGGTCTTGATAAATTCGATAAATTGTATGTGATCTGGGCCTACACCTTGCAGATTATTCTCATCGTTCATTTTGCGATTCGCAAGCCGTTGATGGAATGTTATACCCTGAAATACGGCTGGCTGGTTTACGCCCTGTGCATCCCGGCCGTGATCATCAGTATCATCTTGTTGCGGGCCGGGAAGAGCTGGCATTTCTGGTTGGGTGGATTCCTGTTCCTGGTCTATGCGATCTTTGGGTATTATATTGACTACGTGGCCCAGATCTCATTCCGGAACCCTTTTCAAGCTTCAGTAGCCATTCCCTATGTGATCCTTTACCTGGCGACGGTGATGTTCTACTGGTGGCCGCTCTGGCCGCTGAGCAAGCTGCTGTGGGGAGGGTATACTGTGCTTTATATCATTGCTATGGTCTTAAATATTGGATCTCATTAATTAGTAGAAGTAAATTATTTCATCCAAGTTTGTTTTTTCGATATCTCAATTCTCCGGAGTACACAATGAAGATATTTCACGGCAAGATCATATCCCTGGATTCCAAGAGCCATATTTATCAGTACCTGGTGGAAGACCAGGGGAGGATTGTTTTCCTGGGGGATGAATTACCTCCCCGGTACCAGAACGGAAAGCCAATTCAGGAGCTGGGTGAGAAGGTTTTGATTCCCGCTTTTGGGGATGGGCACCTGCATTTTTCAAACTGGGCTTTGTTTGCAGCCACTTATTTTGATGTCCGGGAAGCCAATGATATCTCTGAAATACAGGAACAAATTCGGATTTTTACCAATCAGAACCCTAAATTGAAAATTGTGATCGCTTTTGGGGTTTCCAAACATAGTGTTAAAGAGAAAAGATTGATAACCAGGGCGGAATTAGACCAAGCCTGCAAGGGCATCCCCCTGGTTATTATTTGTTATGATGGCCATTCCGCTGTTTTTAACAGCGCCCTGCTGGAAAAATTCCCTGATCAGGTCCAGAAATTACCCGGATTTTATAAAGAAGAGGGCCATCTCTTTCATGAAGCCTTCTACGAAGGAGTTGATTTTGCCACCGGATTAGTGCCCCCTCTGGATCTTGTCACAAGCATCCTCAAAGGCTATGACCTGCTGGCTGATTACGGGGTAGGCATGATCCATGCCACGGAAGGTGTGGGTTTCCCGAATGACCTGGATATCACCCTGGTCAGTTTGATCGCCAAAGCCCGGGGGCTCAAGAACAGCTTCCAAACACGCCTGTTCTTCCAGACCCTGGAGGTTGACAAGGTCCTCAAGCGTGGTTTGCCCAGGATCGGGGGCTGTTTTGAAACTGCCCTGGACGGCTGTTTTGGAGCTTGCGACGCCGCCCTTCACGAGCCTTACAGCCACCAATCGGGAAATCAGGGCATCCTTTATCATACTGAAGATCAAGTGATTGAATTTGCCAGGGAAGCCAACCGGGCTGGTTTGCAGATCGAAATGCACGCCATTGGAGACGCGGCAGTCACCCGGGCTGTAGATGCCATCGAAGCTGCCTTAAAGGATTTTCCCCGGAAGGATCATCGCCATACTATCATTCATGCCTGCCTGGTCAGGTCTGAGGACCTACAAAGGATCGCCGATTTGGGGATTGGGATCACGCTCCAACCCGGTTTTTTGATCAGTCCTCTGGAACCTGTGGAATACCTGGAAGAGATCCTGGGCGATCGGATCTACAGCAGTTCCCCCTTGAGGACGATCCTGGACCTGGGCATTCATCTCAGCGGGGGCTCTGATGCTCCGGTCACTCATCCGGACCCGATCGAGGGCATATACGGCGCCTGCAATCATCCCTATGATCCTGCCCAGTCTGTCAGCATTGAAGAAGCCTTGAGAATGTACACCACAGAAATCGCCTGGACCAGTTTTGATGAAAAAGAGCGCGGCAGCCTTGAAGTTGGCAAGATGGCGGACCTGGTGATCTTAAATCAGGATCCCCTGGCTCTTGATCCACAGGATCTGCTTTCTCTGAAGGTTGAAAATCTCTACCTCAGTGGGGAAGAATACCAGCGGGGGATGGGTATCCCTTCCATGCTCTGGAACAGCCTGCAATCCAGAAAAGTGGCCATATAATAATATCTGGCATTCAAGTAAGTAAATAATGTTCCTGGTAAATCCATCCGTTTCGGGTGGATTTGCTGTAATGCTATACTTAACCAAGACCAAAGATGTTATTTATATCCATACTCGGGGAGGGCGATTGAATTGGATTTCCAGATTAGAATATTTTCACAGTGAATATTCTTAGGCTAACATAGAAGGAGTAAAAAATGACAGATAAATCGGCAGTGTTCCAGTTGATGGGTGAAACAACAGCTTCCATTTTCCCCCTGGCACGGCATTTGATGCAGCCCATGTTTGAAGAAAAATTTACAGAACAGCGTTTTTATGGGCCCACTTTCCTGGCGTATAACCGGGCACCTGAACCGATCTCCCAGGATCTGGTGTTTAGACGGAATCCCTATGCCAACCCCGAAAGTGTTGAAGAACTGCTTGAGGGCGCTGCTGAAGCAGGATATATCAAATCGGATGGGGCGGGGGGCTTCCTGATTGAGAAACGGGGATCTGCTGCCATTGAGGCTGTTCACGATGTCTTTTACAGCTATATCAATCAAGTGAATCAGTTCTCTGCCAGCAAGTTAAATGAGCTGATCGCTCTTCTTGCCAAATTAGTGGACTCTGTTTACAAAACAGACCTGGCTGGCGGAAAGCTGTGTTTTGATCTGTCCTATCAAAGTCATATCAAGGTAGATCCCGGTTCACTTGGTCATGTGGATCAACTGCTTGATGACCTGAATGCATTCCGGGATGATGCTCACGTCGCTGCCTGGAGACCATTTGGTGTTGACGGCCATACCTGGGAGGTCCTGACCTTGGTCTGGAATGGAGAAGCCAAAACGGCTGAAAAGCTGGTTGAGCGCCTGCCATACCGGCAGTACACAAAAGGGGATTATCAAAAGACGCTGGAGTCACTTGTCCAGAAAGGCTGGATCGAGGTAGGCCCGGACGGATATCTGGTGACAGATGAGGGGAAAAAGATCCGCGACCAGGCTGAGGTTGATACCGATGCCAATTATTTTGGTCCCTGGAAAGCGCTGATGGATGAAGAGATTAACAGGGTGGGAGAGTTGTTGTCAGAGCTGAGGGATATAAATATTAAACTGGGTCAGGAGCTAAATGCAGAACAGTGAAATTTTGAAGAGTAGAGTATCAGTTTTTATGGCCATCAGCCTGGATGGTTTCATCGCCCGGCCCGATGGGGATGTCAGCTGGCTGGATGAGTATGATTCAATGGGGGAGGGGGAAGATGGCGGTTATGGAGACATCTTTCAGGCTGTTGATGTTATGGTCATGGGGCGGGGACGTTTGAGAAAGTACTGGAATTCAACGACTGGCCTTATGGGGCAAAACCAATAATTGTGCTGAGCAAAAGTCTGACAGAAATTCCGGTAGAGCTGCGCGGCAGTGTGCGGATCGATCATTCTGCTCCAGAAGAACTTCTGGAAAAGCTGGCACAGAAAGGCCACAAACATATTTACCTGGATGGCGGCCAGGTGGTTCAGTCATTCTTAAGGCAGGGATTGGTGGATGATCTGACGTTAACCGTCATCCCGGTATTGCTGGGCGATGGGATTCCTTTATTTGGAAAATTGGAGAAAGACATCCCATTGGATTTGGTGGAATCCAGGTCCTGGAAAAACGGCTTTGCCCAGCTTAAGTATCAAGTCATAAAATAACATAACACCAAGATCAGGAAGGTTATAACATGAAACCTGTTGTCGTTGCTGTGAGTAAAAGTGGAAATCATACCTTCAGTAAACCGAATCTGGATCTGATCAGGTTGATCGAAGATTTTGGTGTGCAAGGGGATGCCCATGCCGGCAAAACAGTGAAACACCGCTACTTCGTGAAGAAGGACCCCATCAGACCCAATATCCGCCAGGTGCATCTGATCCATCAGGAGCTTCTGGATCAGCTGGGGAAAAAAGGATTTTTGGTCCTTCCGGGTGAATTGGGTGAGAACATCACCACCCGGGGGATCAACCTGCTGGCATTATCATCCGGCACGATCCTGAAAATCGGGCCAGGAAGTTTTGGTTAAGATCACAGCGCTGAGAAGTCCTTGCCAGCAGATCGATGATTTTCAACCGGGATTGTTAAAGGAAGTCCTCTACAAGGATCAGGATGGAAAACTCGTTCGGGAAACCGGAGTGATGGGGATTGTGTTGAAAGGGGGAGAGGTACGGCCGGGAGATACCATTACTATTGAACTGGACCCTGATCCGCACCAAAAACTGGAATATATCTGGTAGCAGTGGAGACCTCGGAGGTCTCTTTCCCTCAAAAACCCACTTTACTCGAAAATACTGCTATACTGGAGCAGTCTCGGAGGTCTTAGGTATCACTGAACCGGGTCAGGATCAGGCCCGGTTTAAGTTTGTTGGAAGATGATATTTCATTGGTGTACAATTCAATGGTTGGTTTATTTTAATAGTTAAGGAGATTACAGGTATGCAATATCGCAAAATGGGATCACTGGACTGGGAAGTATCTGCCCTGGGATTTGGCTGCATGCGCCTGCCATCCCGCAGGTTCAGCCTGATGGGAGCGGATTTTGAAGAATCCAAACGAATTATCCGCTACGGCATTGACCGCGGCATTAACTACATCGACACAGCCTGGTTCTACCACCTGGGAGAAAGCGAAAAATTCCTGGGAGAGATCCTTAAGGACGGCTACCGGGAAAAAGTCAAACTTGTAACCAAACTGCCCATGCCCCTGGTGCGCAGGACCGAGGATTTTGAGCGCTTCCTGGATCAGCAGATGGATCGGCTGCAAACTGATTTCCTGGATATTTACCTGTTCCATTCCATGAATGCAGGTGCTTTTGCTAAGCTGAAAAAACTGGGTTTGATGAAAAAGATGGAAGAAGCCCAGCGCCAGGGGCGCATCGGTCATATTGGATTCTCTTTCCACGATACGGCACCGGTATTCAGGGAGATCATCGATTATTACAACTGGGATATGGCTCAGATCCAGTATAACTATATGGATACAGGACTTCAGGCCACCACGGACGGCCTGGAATATGCCCACAGCAAAGGTATCGCTGTTGTGATCATGGAACCTGTCAAAGGCGGCACCCTGGCCAATCCTCCCAAAGAAGCGGTTGAAGTCATGGATACAGCTCCGGTCCACCGTAAACCGGTCGACTGGGCGCTGCAATTCCTGTGGAATAAACCCGAGGTAGCCACTGTGTTAAGCGGAATGAGTAATATGGATCAGGTGGTGGAGAATTGCGACAGTGCCGACCGCTCCGGAATCAATTCACTCAGCGAAGAAGAAAATCAGGTGATCATTAAGCTGGCTGATATCTACAGGCAGAAGATCCTGGTGCCCTGCACGGCCTGTGAATATTGTATGCCCTGTCCCCATGGGGTGAATATCCCCCAAAATTTTGCCATCTTGAATAATGTATCCCTGGAGGATAGGGGTATCAGGCGCTGGAGAACCGGCAGATCCTACCGCAAGCTGGTGGGCAATCCGGATAAAGTCGACCAGGAGAATCCCAACGGCAACGCCTTGATATGTACCGAATGCGGGATTTGTGTGGAAAAATGCCCCCAGGAGATCAACATCCCGGTCGAGTTGGAAAAAGTCCATGCTATCCTGGGGAATCGGGAGCCCATATCGCGCCACTTCGGGTGAAAAATTATGCCAGTTTTATTTCTTTCTTTGATATTGATCCTGATCCTGGTAATTTCGGTATCCTGGACAACCTATAAGGGATCACCCTGGGTGCCTTCCTCGATGAGAGGTTGTGCACCAAATGTTGAAACTCGCAGATGTCCAGCCTGATGAGCTGGTTTATGATCTGGGTTGCGGGGATGGACGTTTGGTTGTGGCGGCAGCCCGAAAATATGGGGCCAGGGGAGTTGGCATCGAACTCAACCCCCTGTTGTGGATCTGGTGCCAGGTCTTAATCACAGCCCTGGGACTGCGTGACCGGGTCACGATCCATCTGGGAAACCTGTTTTTATTGGATATCAGTGACGCGGATGTTGTCGCCTGTTATCTGCTGCCAGAAACGAATAAAAAACTGGAAGATAAACTAATTCGTGAACTCCGCCCCGGAACCCGGGTTGTCACCAATACCTTTATTTTTTACCAGACCCGTATGGCGGAACGGGACGGTAAAGCCCGTTTGTACATCTTTTCGCCGGAAAATACCCAGGTTGAATTCATCAAACGGCAGCTCAAAGCCACAGCAGAAGAACTATAATGAATGAGATATTTATCTACCATGCTCTTTTCACCACTGGAGGAACCAGAAAATGGACAAAAAAGAATTAGACAACATTCTTGAAAAATACGCTGATTTGATCGTAAAAGTTGGAGTGAATATTCAACCCGGTCAGCGTCTTTTTATCTGGGCCCAACAGCTCGAAGTCGCTCCTCTGGTCAAGCAGGTAGTGAAAAGCGCCTATCAAAGTGGGAGCAATCTGGTATCCGTCTTGTGGGATGATGATCAGCTGAAGCTGCTTAGAATGCAAAACGCGCCCAGGGATTCTTTTGAGGAATTCCCGGCCTGGCAAACTGAAGCAAGATTCAATGCTATGAAAGATGGGGATGCTACCCTCTTTATCAGCGGCCGCGATCCGGATCTGTTCAAAGGTCAGGATCAGGAGCTGGTAGGCATCACTGCCAAGGTTTATGCTGAGCATATGAAACCTGTCCGGGAACTGATCGTCAGGAATATTTCCCAGTGGTGTGTGGTTTGCCCCCCGACCCCTGACTGGGCAGCAGCTGTCTTCCCGGATTCTACCCGGGAAGAAGCGGAACTGAAGTTATGGGATGCAGTGGTCAAGACCTGCCGCTTGGACAAACCTGACCCTGTGAACTTCTGGAAGGATTATTTTGATCAGATCATGGAAAGAGGAAAATATCTGACCGCCAAGAAATATACAGCCCTGACCTATAAAGCCCCCGGTACTGATCTAAAGGTTGGTTTGCCAGAAGGACATATTTGGATTGGAGGCTGGGATAAAACGAAGGGTGGTTTATCCTTTGCGGCCAATCTGCCCTCAGAAGAGGTTTTTACACTGCCGCACAGGGAACAAACAGAAGGCACAGTGACCGCCACCAAACCGCTCAGTTATCAGGGATCATTGATCGAGGATTTTTCGCTGACCTTTTCAGCGGGGAAGGTTGTGGACTTTAAGGCGAAAAAAGGGCAGGAGACCCTGCGCAGTATCCTGGAAAGTGATTCAAATTCCAGCTACCTGGGGGAAGTGGCCCTGGTGGCTCACAGTACCCCTATTTCCCAGCTGGGTCTATCGTTCCTGAATACGCTCTACGATGAAAACGCTTCCAATCACCTTGCCCTGGGAACCGCCTATCGTTTTAACTTGAAAGGTGGAACTGAGATGTCAGAGGATGAATTTAGAAAAGCTGGCGGCAATGAAAGCCTGATGCACGAGGACTTTATGTTAGGTTCGGGCGAAATGGATGTGGATGGTGTGCTTCCGGACGGAACCACTGAGCCCGTGATGCGGCAGGGGGAGTGGGCATTTGAGGTATCTTGATAACAGGAGAGATGATGATCACTGAAGTTGCCATTTTGAAGATTGATCCCGCTGAAGCTGTTGAATTTCGAACGAACCTATCATGAAGTTGTCCATATCCTTCGGCGCCAGCCAGGATACCAGAGTGACAAATTGATGCGGGCGATCGAATATCCCGAGCAGTATATCCTGGCTGTGGAATGGGGGAGTGTGCAGGATCACCTGCAATTTATCGCGCGCCGGATTATCCGGAACTGGATGGGGCTTTAAGTGAATATATTATTGACGGCAGCTTCGCGCATTATCATATTGTTTAGTAAAATAACCCGCTGATTAACTTGTCAAATCGATAATCGGTTTATCAACAAGAATATCAATCAGAGAACAATGCTTCAAGGCATTGTTCTTTTTATTATATATTTGGTCGAAATATTCATTGAAAAGTGATCCATAAATTTTTCTGATGTTCTGCAAATAATGTTATCTGGACAATAAGTTATTTATGCTATGATATATTTATCTGCTTTTTTCGTTCCTAATCTGCTGACCGAGGTTCTCTTTACTGGTTTTCAATCGAATATGACTTCAGGCATTGTCCTGTTGCCCGTCCTTTTTGTAACAAATGGCTTGGATATTTCCGTTTATTAATTGAAAAGGATTACGCATTCAATGGAATCCTCTGAAAACTGGTCATCACCAAACAAAGGAGAAACCCATGTCCACAAAAAAAATTCATTTTTTGATCCTGGCCTGCTCATCACACTCTTCCTGGCTGGCTGTAACTGCACAAATGATGCCGTATCAGCCTTCGAGGTCTTTCTTGATGATCCAACCGATTTTGAGGTGATAAGTTCCCTGGACTTTGTTTGGCATGGCAGCGATACCTGCGAGCCTGATATCTTTAGATTGATAATCCAAGAAAATATTCCCTATGGCGGTGATGGAGAGTATGCGGAGATCGATGGGGATGAAACGAGCCATACTTTCCCTGGCGGTACTTTGCTTCCTGGTCGCGAATATGGCTGGTATATGCAGGCCAAGAATGAGTATGACCCCAATGACGAAGGTGGTACCCGCTCAGGGCCTGAGTCCGCAACGGAATATTTCTATACTGGCCCGGCCTGCGGCAGCGGTCCCCTGGTAGCTCCCGAGATTGTCGTGCCGCTGGCAAATGGATCCTGGAAAACCAAAATTGACAACTGGATCACTCATAACCATCTGCAGGATTTTCAATGGAGTTATAGCGGTGGGTGTTTGCCAGATTATTACGATTATGAATTCGCCACAGATTCGGGGTTCACGAGCATTGTGCTCTCAGGTACGACCACAGAGCAGTACTCGATGCACACCTATCAGACCTTCCCCAACTGCTCGACCATATTCTGGCGAGTGCGAGCCAATCACGGTGGATCAGTGGGTCCCTGGTCAGATATCCGGGAGTTCCATTGGGTCAGGGAAGGAACCAATTGCTGGCAAACTAACTATATCTCTGACGACGCAGCCAGGATCTTTGTCCGACTGTATTCAGATCAGTGCTCTCAAACCGGCTATAACGCGTCCACCAATGTCTTATCAGACCCGGGATGCATCGGAGATGGAAACAGCAATATGATCGTTGCCGATGGTGTGAAAGGGCCTGGTGACTACACCTTGGGAGATTATGTAGTTGATCTTGGCAGCGGTCCCTGTCCATCCACCGGTCTTGATCAAAAGCCGCTCAAGAAGCTGCCCTTTACCGTTCTTGCGCCGGGAACCTACTGTGTTTCGATCTCTCGCAATCAATACCTGGATGATTATGGGATAAACCTGATGGATGGGGTCTGGTCATATCCGCGAACAAATGCTGTTGTGGCTGAACAGACTGTTGAGATCGAACCCGGGAACTCAGATTTCATGGTGGAATTTGGCTGGGATGAATACGATCTGGTATTTGTAATGCCTGAGTTTGAATTTACATATGAATGCCGGATCTGCCCGGATCCGATCGGACCTGTGACGGGATTCCTGTTCGCCGGGCAGCCCGTGCCGATTTTCGGTAGAGACTACAGGTCGGATTGGAAACTGTCTGTAGTTGAGGGCATGCAGTGTTACGTTCAGATCTCCGATCTGCTCGTAGATGAAGCGCTGGCCAAATTAGGTGGAGTTGAATTGCGTTCTGCGGATATGGAACAATTTCCACCGGCGCCCCCTGTCCAGAGCCGGAAAAGAACACCGTCAAGCGGAAGGTAGCAGAGTAAAACAATGCTCGGATTATACCAAATCTGAAATGATGTGGTGACCAGTGATGTCAACTGTATGTAGTTAGAATGAACCGCTGCGATATGTATGGTCCTAAGAACACCGAAGTTATCCTGACCTACGATAAGATCCAGAGGACTGATCGGGTCAGCCCTCTGGGCAAAATCTTGGCTGAACTTTTGACTATTTTTGAAACTACTTGCTAGGAGATCATCATGTCAACCAAAAGACTGCGCTGGTTTTTAATCAGTATTTTTGTCCTTCTTTTCCTGGCTGGCTGTAGATGTGACAACAGCGTGATCCCTACTTATTATGGCATTGGGGATACACCAGCTGATGGAGAAATTACATCATTAAATCCTTCTTTTGACTGGCATGGTAGTGAATCTTGTGAGCCGGATGAGTATCTTCTCAAAGTTGTTGAGGAAGCAGCAACCGGAGGAGGACCGGTACTAACAAACATAGCAGAATCCGCCTTACCCTATACTTATCCGGGAACCAACTTTCTTCCCGGCCGGTCATATATCTGGTATTTGACTGCGATCAATGGGGCTACGGATACTGATCCCTATGTTTTTGGCCCTGAAACTGAAGTAGGACAATTCTTCACAGGGCCTGTTTGTTCCAATATAACCCTGGTTGCGCCTGAGCTGCTGGATCCGGATGTGGCCGAGGTGCTCAGCAAAGAGCACCTCTTCAAATGGTTCTATCCTGGCGGATGCTTGCCAATATCCTATGAGGTCCAGTTCGCCAATGACGCTGGTTTCACCGATATCTACCTGACCACAAGTACAACAGAGCCCTATGCCCAGGAACTGCTGATGGCTTTCCCGGATTGTTCCTCGATGTTCTGGCGGGTAAGGGCCAGTGATGGGACCAATTTTGGACCCTGGTCATCCAGTAATGATTTCTATTATGTGATCAGTGATGACTGCGGTGCTGCCAGAATTGATGTCAGGCTTTCACTTGATAGATGCGATCAGACCGGAGAGATTGCTGCCTGGACCCAAACGCTCAACGTTGGGTGCAAGGTGGAAGGCATGATCATTGTCGGCGCGGGCGAGTACGTTGCTGATATGCGCGATTATGAGGTTAATCTGGGTTCCGGGCCCTGCCCATCCACTGGTCTTTACCAAAAGTCTGATGAGTTTATTCAAGACAGCTTTAATTACAGAGCTCGTTTTGGTGTGATGACGCCGGGTACTTATTGTGTCTCAATCAGTAATAACTCAGGAGTCCGAGATTATCTTTGAAGAAAGAATTGTCGATCTGATGGATGGAATCTGGACCAGGCCCCGCACCAATCAGGTTATTGCTGAAAGAACCGTTGAGCTTCCGGCGGATGGGGTACTCCTAAATACAGGGATAACGCTCGTCAATGTAGCGTTTTTATGGGATGAGGTCGAAAGAACCATTTTCACTTTCCCGCTGGATTACACATACGACTGCAAGATCGGCCCGGAGAAGAATTGCCCGACTTACGATTTTGCCCCCGCCGGGGAGGCAATCACTCTTCTCGCCAGGGACAGGAGCTCTGATTGGAAGCTGACCGAACTTAACGGTGAACTTTGTTATATCAATTTGCCAGACGCTGTGATCCAAGAAAACCTGGCTGGATATGGCCCAGAAAGCGAGAACCTGGAAGATCTGGGATTCTTCGTCCCACCAGAACCCTGTTCTTCACTTGAGATTGGGAATGGACAAAAAACCTGCGCCGATTTTTCAGATCCTGTTGCATGCAGGAACGCCGGATGCAATTGGGAAGTTGAAGGTCGTAGCAGTACAGCGAGCTGCGTCCCAAGAGAGTAAAACAGGTTGATCATATCAGAGGGCTGACACGGTCAGCCCTCTGAAGTGAGAGAAAGGAAGAAATCCTAGAATGGAGGTAATCATGCCTTTACGCACTCTGCGCCGATTTACTTTTTTCTCGTGTTTGTGATTCTCCTAGCTGGCTGTTCCGTCTGGGCGGGACCAGGAGAGTGTTATAACAAATGATCAAACCTGGATTGGAATCCAAGAGGGCTGATTAGGTCAGCCCTCTTCATTTATAAATTACTTTTTATTCGTATTGTATATCCTGCTGCAAAGGGTGCGGTTAACTCGCATACCCTGAGATTATCAAAATAAACCATAGAATCATCTGATTTGGATGTCCAGAGACCTAACCCCATCGTCCCGCCTGGAAGAGGATCAGGGTCTTGATAAGATAATAACTGCTGCCCATCCAACCAAACTTCAACCTTACCCTGAAAAGTGCTGATCTCAATCGTATGCCAGATCCCCCTCTTAATTAATTTGGGGATGCCCAATAAGACAACATCCGGTACTGGATAGGCGAACCTGTAAAAATGAGTTCCGTCAAACTGGAATGCAAAATTATAGTCAGAGCTATGGACTGTCCCCGCTTTGCTCTCGTAGGGTTCACCCGAGTGATGCCAGATAAAGATGTATTCGGGTTTACCGATAATGTAATAATCCACCCGCCAGACGGCATCATCAAAATAGATATCTTCCAGATATGTTCCGGAATCATACTGTCCAGGGTTTTGGACAACCAGATTTTCAGGCCTTTCAGGATCTGAAACAATATCCCAATTTTGAGCTCGATATTCGATTTCCGGCCAACCCTGGGCTTCCCCGTCCTGGAAATCCTCCCTGTAAAGCAATCTGCTCTCCCGGTAAACAGGCCAGATCAGAGCTGATGACAAAGGTATCCTTTTCATCTGGATTTTGTGGTGGATCATTAGAAACGGTGGAGGAATCATCACAAATTACAGCCGTCCGGCTTAACTCAGAAATAGTGTCCAGCCACCCTTGAAATGCAGGATCAGCGGGTTCACATAAATTTGTATTTTCATATTGGAATACACTGGGATTCAACGCAGTCATACTTATTGGTATTGGCCCTTCAAAAGGGTTATCGTGCAGGCCGATCCAATTGAGATTTGTCATGCTGCCCAATTCATCAGGCAGGTTACCTGATAATTGATTGTGGCTGATATTAAGGAAATCCAGGTGTGTTAGCTGGCCAATTTTCGATGATAAATTGCCTGTTAGGTTTTGATTGGCCCACAGATCCAGGCTCCTTAATTTGCTGAGATCATATATCTCCTCCGGGATTGGGCCACTCAAGTTATTTTGTGACAAAGATAAAACAGATAATGTTGCCAACTTTCCCAGCTGAGGAGGGATTGGCCCCTGGATTAATGTGTCTTCAATAATTAATTTATCTAATTTGATCAGATCTCCAATTTCACCGGGCAGCTCACCACTCAGCAAAGATCCTCCTGCAGAAGCGGATGAGAGGGTCAGCTCTTCCAGGTTTTGCAGATTGCCAATTTCGGGAGGTATTTCGCCCCTGATCTCGAAATTTCCCTCCAGATTAAGGTATTCAAGATTGACAAGGGTACCAATTTCAGGGGGAATTGGTCCTCCAAGCAGGTTATCAGAAAGGTCCAGCACTCTTAATGTGGATAAATCTCCCACCTCGGGAGGAATGATCCCTTCGAGATTATTGTTATTCAACCGAAGTTCAATTATTTTCTGATCCTGACAGGTGATTCCGAACCAGTCGCAGGGAGAGCTGTCCCCGAGCCAGCCGTCTTTTTGGATCCAATCTGAACCCCTGGTCTGGTCATAAAGTGCGGCCAAAGATAAATTTGGATCATTGCCCTGGAGATATTTTTTCACTTCGGGGGCAGGGCTATCTGAACCCTGGATCTGATCTGCTGCCAGGCTTTCCGGATTGATCAGGGCTGGTTTATCAGTGTTTGTTGTTTTTGAATTAAACAAGAAATTCAGAAAATTCGGCGGTACCCATTTAGTTGATCCAAACCAAATTAATATCAATAAAGATAGGGCTAATGAACCTAATACTAAATATTTAAGGTAAGAAGTTTGCTCTTGAACTATTGCTGTGATTTGTTTTCCGGGTGAGACCTCAGCGGGTTTCCTTGAAATTATTTCTTGCTCACCATCTTCTGGCTTCCAATTTTTAATTTTTTCATAAAGTGAAATTGTAGCGGGGGTTGGTTGTACATTAAATTCACTGGCCAGCATGGCTTCACAGGCATGGAACTGTTTCAGGGCAGCGCTGCGTTTGCCAGAAGCACTCAGCAAACGCATCAGTGTTCTGTGGCTGCTCTCATTCCAGGGTTCCAGATCCACCAATTTTTTGGCATATCTTGCCCCGGTTTTATAGTCCCCTTTTTCCCGGTAGCAGTTTATCAACTGTCCCAGGATGTCCGCCATCAGTCGTTTGCTAGACTCCCTCCGGGTTAATGCCCATTCGTTAAATTCCGGGCTGTCGGGGAGATAAAAATCGACTAAAAAATCATCCCTGTATAGTGCGGCAGCCCGGACCAGCAAGGCCTTACATTCCTCGCAAGTTTCAGCAGCGTTTTGACAATGCTGGCGGACCTTCTTGGTTAGATCTTCGAATTCCAGCAGATCGACCTGGAAGTCGCTGTTGGTATTGAACTGCAGGTCCCGGTAGCTGGAAATAATAAAAGGTTCAGGGGCCTGGCGGTCCCCCAGGGCGCTTCTGAGGAGGGAGAGGTTTTGTTTGAGGTTATTCCTGCCGTAACCTTGTGGTTTTTCTGGCCAGAACATCTCTGCCAGGACTTCCCGTCGATGGGCATGATGAGATTCAACAACAAGATAGAATAATAATGCGTGGGCTTTTTCCGCACTAAGATTTTTGATCCTTTTTCCGTTTAGACTGACTTCCGTTTCCCCCAATAACGTCAGAGCCAACACCATCTGGAACCTCCCGGTCCCCGCCTGGTTATTCAACTCCCGCGTTCTTTCATCATAACATAAAAAAACGGCTCATTTTCTGGTTGGATTTTCCCAGAATTTACGGCTATTTTACGCTTGATTTACAGCTGATTGTTATGCTGGCAGCAGGTGATCATGGATGAAACCAAAAAAGTGTACTGTTCTTATCTGCTCAGGATCTGGGTTGAACCCGGCGATGGTGATCAATGGCGCTTTTCGCTGGAGGATACCAGAACCGGGAATAGAAAAGGTTTTGCTAGTTTTATCAAAATGGTTACCTATCTGGCAGAACTGACTGTGGATCAGGAGAAACGATCAAGTGAACAGCACCTATTAGAAAACGAAAATCCGACTGAGGAGGAAATGTGAAAATACGAAATTTATTTTCGATTGGACTGGGTCTGATTCTGGTTGGTGTTTTTATCACGGGTTGCGGCACATCACCGGAAGAGCAGCAAGCCACTGCTGCAGCCCAGACGGCTGCAGCGGCCACAAATACACCCCAACCAACATCTACCCCTCTGCCAACCAAAACAGCAACTCCGACTCCTGCACCGACGCCTACTCCAACGCCGGATCCTGATCCAATGACCATGATAGACCTTAGTGGACTGGATTTAGGGGATTCTTTTGTTGTCTATTCGCCGGATGATTGGGGTATTGAGAGAGGAGCAGTTGGAATTGGAACGGGGAACTCAACTTTCTTGATAGAGAACAGCTTTGCTTTTGCTGATGAGCATAGATCTGAATTGATATTTGGGTACACCTCCCAGTTGTCTGGATCGTCAGAGATCGAAGAAGTTGACGGGATCCTTTCTAATTTCCTGGACTGGTTTGAAGTTGCTTATGGGTCCAGCGGGGTGACAATCAAAAAGGTCGAAACGCTGCCAGGTTCGGGTCACATTGGGGATAAATCGGCCGGAGTCCGGATTGAATATTTTGCAGGTTCTACCACTATTATCCTCGAGCAGGTGATGTTCAGGATAGGAGATATCCTGGCTACGGCAAATGTGAAGAATTTTCAAGAAAGCAGTTCTTCCCTGGATGTGATCGATATTGCTGAGGTGTATGCTCACAACATCAATTACCCAGTTATTTCCTGTGAAATCAATAATATCAAACCGCTTGTAAATCAACCCTGGCCTGCATTTGATTATCATGCTGCAGGTTTCTATCCCCGGGAGCATGTCATAGTCTGGTTGGAATCTGAGATCGGATTATCAGGGTCACCAACAATGATTGGTCAGTTGGATGGGTTGGGCGATGAGGCAGTAGTTGTGCGGGTTGTTATAAATGAGATCTTGGAAACTGATTTTGACATCTTTGGAACCCATATGGAAACTTTAGCAGTAGATAACGCAGGCAGGATATCAGGTTCGATCATTCAAACCAATCTTGAGGGGCAAAATATTGTAATGCCAAATGAGTATTTGGTCTCGATCTATGGATTGTATAGCGGGTGTGTAGTTTCTCAAGAAGCAGTATGGGAGGCAGTGGATGAGAAATAATAAAAAGGAAGTGGGTGATTCGTAAATTTTAGACAAGCAAGATAAGTGTAGAGGAGGAGATCATGTTACGCAAAGTTTTAAATCTTTCTATCATTTCAGTCCTGATGCTGGCTGCCCTGACACTCTCTGCCCAGGGAGTGCAGGCCCAGGAGCCCATACCGGTGATTAATGCCAATATCACTGTCGATGGAGTTGACATCTACGATCCCGGGTCCGAAGCAATCAACTTCACACTGGAAGTTTATGAACCGGATACAACCACAGCCAAATGCTCGGGAGATTATTTCTTCCTGCCTGGTGGAGAGGATCCCTCGTTTGATTGCTCACATGTGAGTATCGATCCTGAGGACCATGTCTTCTTATTGATTGATGGTGAGATCATCAGGGATCACCTGGTGATCGATATCACGCTTGATGTGATCGACTTTGAGAACGGGATCTTCTCCGGGACTTCCTCTTCAGGAGCATACGGTTGGATGTATATCTGCAATCCGGATGAAGAATGTTTCGGCCTGGATTTGGAGATAAATTCAGATGGAACCTGGATGGTGGATGCAGGCTCAGGGGTGGTTGACCCATATGCCTGGTTCAATATCAATATCGCGGAAGATGATGGCGACTGGTCTACAATCGAGATCATCCCACCCCAGGAAATTACATACAATCTGAATGTTAATCCATATTGGGTAGCAGTCTGTGGGTACGTAGAAGGTCCACATATTGCTGAGATCGTGGTCTCCCGGGAAGGAGTAATTGATCCCATCTTTCAGGATAGTGCTCCGGTCGAGGGGGAAATTGATTTCTGGCTGGATAGTTGGACAGAGCTACTGCCTGGAGACCTGGTCGAGCTTTACATAGATGATATCTTTATCAAATCCTATGTAATGCAGTACCTGACTTTCGACCAGGCTGATTTTTCAGCGCGCACCTTCAGTGGCTCCGCCGATCCGGGAACGAGTGTTGTGGTCGAGCTCTGTGGGGAAGATGATTGCATCTCAAGCTCCGGTGATACAGGTGAGGGAACCAGCTGGCTGGTCTCTTTTGATGAGATCCTTTTTTATGTCGAATGGTTTGCTGCCAAAATTTACGACGAAAATGGCGATGCAACTCAGGCAGACTTTGATATTCCTCAGGAGCCGCAGATTGATGCCTTTGTCACCGGCGATTGGGTGGGGGCCTACAATTTCCCACCTGGATCCAGTCTGGCCAGGCTGGAAGTCTACGACGCAAGCGATGTTGGACAGATCGATCCTGCGCCTCAGCCAAAATGCGATGCTGACTTCACCCTGCCGGCTGAATATGTGAGCCTGGAATGTTGGGCCGAGGGAGTGGATATCCAGCCCGGTGATCTGGTGCTGCTCTTTATCGATGACGCTGCGGAACCAGACAAATGGCATACCATTTTTGATCTGACCCTGGATGAGGCAGACCTTGAAACCGGTCACTTTGCGGGTACTGCTCCGGGAGGGTCCTCGGTTCGCGTGGATGTCTATTACACGGAGGATTCCTATTCAGCCGAAACAGTAATGATGGCGACTGAGACGGAATGGACGATCGAGTTTGGACCTTTGCCGCTGGATCCGGAGGCCTGGTTTGAAGCGGTAATGGTAGATGAGGATGGGGATCAAACCCTGGCCAACCTTCCCATGGAAGAACCGCCAGCTCCTGCATCCATCAACGCCTATCCCCAATTTGAGCTGATCAACGGTGTAGGTTGGCCGCTAGATGAGGTGGTCACCCTGGTGATTGATGATGATCTCGATCCTGACACTGGAAATCTATATTTTGATACTGGTACGTCAGGTCCTTCGCCCTGGGATCCTTCTGAAATCATTTGTAAGTTTTGATTTACGGCCTTTTGACCTGCAAGCTGGCCAGTACATCATTATGTTCAGTGGAGATCTTGGACAAATGCATCAGGTTACCGACCTAACGATCATATCCGTTGATCATGAAGCTGATCTGGTATCTGGTACTGCGCTTCCTTATTCAGAGATCATGGTTGTAGTCAATTGGGAGCCTGGCTCCGATTATTTTGTCCAGGCTGGTGCCAATGGAGACTGGGTGGCATATTATGCCGGCCAGGTTGATCTGGAATATGGCGATATGGTGACTGCCTTCCAGAATGATCCGTTTGGAAATGCGACATTTGGGGAGAGATTGATCGTGACTCCAGGAGGTTTGGTCGATGAGATCCAAAATTTACCAGATGATCTGGTTTCTCCAGAAATCAAAAACAGCCTGATCAAAAAAGTTGAGAATGCCTACAGCTCCTATCTCAAGGGCAACATTACTGGGGCGGTGAACAAGCTGGAAGCCTTGATCAATGAGATTGACGCCCAGGTGGGTAACAAGATCTCTGAGGACGTTGTGCAGCGCTTGCATATGTTGGTGCTCAACCTGATCAAGAAATTTGAGGAATAACTTCAAGATTATATTCCGATGAGTACCGCCAGAGATCAGTCTGGCGGTACTTATCTTATAAACTGACAGAGAGGAATTATCAGGAGGTAATTTTCCAAAATGAAAGCTGATTTCCGGAAACGGGTAGTCTTTTATTACAACACTTTCGCCAGGATTTATGACCTGAGCGAGTTTTTTAGACGGGGAACCCGTGCAGCAATGGTGCAGGCCAGTGGATGCCAGGCGGGAGAACGGGTGCTTGAGATCTGTTCTGGGACCTGTGAATTGGCCCTGGCTTTTTCTCGCCAGAATATCCAAACAGTGGCGGTAGACCTGGCCCACGATATGCTTCAACTCGGAAAGCGTAAACCGAGTTCGAACAACCTTTCTTGTATCGAAGCTGATGCAATGATGTTGCCATTTCCAGATAAATCATTTAATGCAGTGGTTGTCTCGCTTGCCCTGCATCATATGCCAGAGGCAATTCAGATCGAAGTGTTAAGGGAAATGACTCGCCTTGCTTCTGACCGGGTGGTCACATTGGAATGGCATACACCGTCCACGCCAGTAATGCGGATCCTAAAAGGATTGTTAATCCGCTTTATGGATGTGTCAGAATACATCCAGTCCTGGATGCACCAGGATTTCCGGGCCAGCTGCCGCCGGGCAGGTTTAGATATTCAAAGTGAAGCTGTCTTAACCGGGGGTTTCCACCGCTTGACAACCTGCCGCCCTGCTAAACCTGAGTATTATGGTTGATGATATCAGCTTGGAGAGAAACAAAGAATAAAACGGAATGATTTTTATACTCTGCTGGTATTGCTCGGCTGATGGATTCACCTTCTGAAGATATATCTAGAACCAGGGTATAAAATGTGAGGTAACCGATGAAAACAAAAGACCCTTTCTGGGATATTCCTGAAGAAACTATTCCCCCGAATACTATCGAGGAAGATCCTGTCCCCGAAACTCCAGAAAATATCTCTCCTCCCAAAATCACTACAAAAGATGACTTAATAAAGTTATCCAAAAAAGGGTTTTATCTGTATTTACCCCCAGTACTGGCTTTATTTCTCATTTTTGGATCCTTGATATTGATCAGTTTCTGGCAATCAGCATCAAGGATGCAAGCGGAAGAGACTATGTTTTGGGCACTAATGATATTTGCTATTCTAAGTCCCTTAATTAACATCTTTGTTCCAAAATGGTGGAGGAACACTGGGTTATATGTAGTGACATTAATATTTTGGTTCCTGATCCTTGATGGATTATTGGAGTCTTTCTCCCATCGTTCCGGGGGAGGAATGGGAGAGGCCGGATTGGCATTCATCTTACCAATGATGGCTCCTTTTTATATTTTGCCAATCACAGGTTTTGTCAAATTTGTTATAAATGCAGTTAAGAAGCCATCCCCAGATAAAAAGTGAAAGGATCAGAGGGGGAATTACATAAATCGATCGTATTCCGGATTTACAAACCAGATTCTGTAGTCTCGAGTGATATTCCTTCTCTTCAGAAAACAGATATAATTACCCAGTACGCTATTTTTGAGAGATTTGAATAAATTTGAAGGAGAGCTACAGTGTCCATAATTGAAGTTTCCAACCTTACTAAATATTATGGCAAGGCCAGGGGCATCGTGGATGTCTCGTTTAATGTCGATGAAGGTGAGATCTTTGGTTTTATCGGCCCCAACGGAGCCGGAAAATCCACTACCATCCGCCTCTTTTTATCTCTGATTTATCCCACCAGCGGCCAGGCCAAGATCTTCGGCAAGGACTGCATCAAGTTTGGGCCTGAGATCCGCCAGGATATCGGCTACCTGCCTTCAGAGGTCTTTTACTACGAGGGCATGAAGGTACTTGGAACTGCTGAAATATTCCGCCAGCTTCTATAAAAAGGACTGCACCAAACGTTTATATGAGCTCTCCGATCTGATGGAGCTGGACCTTAAACGCCGCATCGATGACCTGTCCTACGGCAATAAA
Organism: uncultured Chloroflexia bacterium; assembly: GCA_963783765.1. Classification (GTDB taxonomy): domain Bacteria; phylum Chloroflexota; class Anaerolineae; order Anaerolineales; family UBA11858; genus B10-G9. The sequence goes on from CAWAOV010000003.1 coordinate 158,346, forward strand.
AAGAAAGTTGGCATCGTTCAGGGGCTGCTGCATTCCCCCAAACTGATCGTTTTGGATGAGCCCACCGCAGGCCTGGACCCGCTTATGCAGCAGAATTTCTTTAACCTGATCCGGGAAGAAAACCAGCGCGGCGCGACAGTCTTCTTCTCCTCCCATATTCTGGGAGAGGTGCAGCGCCTTTGCAGCCGGGTGGCGATCATCAAGGAAGGCAGCATCATCAATATCCAGGATATCAAGAGCCTGCAGCATGATAATTACAAGAAGATCCGCCTATCGGCAGAGAACCTGGATGAAAAAGCCTTTTCATTTGATGGTATCAGCAATCTGCAGCGCGAAAATGGGGTGCTGAGTTTCTTGTTCCGGGGTGACATCAACCAGGTCACACAGCTGATCAGTGGAATGAAGCTATCTGATCTGATCATCGAAGAACCCACCCTGGAGGAGATCTTCCTCCACTACTACGAGTAGGATTTGATAATGAATATATTCCTCCATGAATTTAAATCATACTTAAAATCAGTGCTGATCTGGTCGTTTTCGATCTTTTTGATCATCCTCGTTTATTTTTCTGCTTTTTACAGCATTGCAGAGGATATGGCCCAGGTGAGTGATCTGTTATCAAGCTTTCCCGAGGAACTGTTGATTGCTTTTGGCATGACAGATCTGAATTTCTCATCAATCCTGGGCATGTTTGGGCTGGTTTTCCTTTTCTGCCAGATCTGCCTGGCGATCCAGGCCTCAAATTATGGGATTTCCCTGGTTTCGATCGAAGAGCGGGAGTTCACGGCCGATTTTTTACTCGCGAAACCTGTTAGCCGCGTAAAGATCATGACTACCAAATTGCTGGCTGCGTTTTCGGCTCTGACCATCACCAATGCGTCAGTGTGGGCGAGCAGTTTTTTTGTGATCAATTATTTGAATGATGGCCCAGCCTATCGACAACAAAGCACTGGTGATGCTTTTGGCAAGCATTATCGATATTCCAACTATTCTTCTTGTCAGTTGGCATGCTGATTTCCTTGTTGATGAAAAGGGTACGTTCAGTAATACCGCTGTCCATGGCTCTGGCATTTGGTATGTATGTTGTCAGTGCCTTTGGCGGTATGCTGGGCGATGATACCATAGATGTGATCTCTCCCTTTACCCATTTTGAACCCAATGCGATCATCAAAATGGATCGATATGATATGCCCCTGGCTTTGATCAGCGTGGCAGTGATCCTGATCGCCATTGCCAGCCAGTTATTTGCTGTATCAAAAGCGCAATATCGCCTCCGCGGTATAGGAAATGGAAGGAGAATTGATCATGAGAATATATTTTAGAGAATTGAAAGCAAACTTTAAATCCCTGTTGATCTACTGCGGAATCAGCTTGTTATTCCTGACGGTAGGGTTTGCCAAATTTCAGGGATATGCGAATAATCCTGAACTGCTGGCAGTGATGGATGGTTTGCCAGATGCCATGCTGGATGCTTTCAGCATGAATGCATTTAACCTCACCACTGTGGAAGGCTTTTTTGGCGTGATGTTTGTGTTCATTGGATTGATCCTGTCCATCGCAGCAGTGATGTGGGGCAGTGATATCATCGCCAAGGAAGAACGGGATAAAACGGTTGAGTTTGCCCTCACTCTGCCTGTTCGGCGGAGCACCCTGATCGCGGCGAAGGCTGCCGTGGTGATCACCAATTCAATTGTATTGGCTTTATTTGCCTGGGGAATCACTCTTGCGAATACTGCCCGCTATGATCCTGCCCCGGATTTTTATGGATTTGTTGCCCTGGGTATGGTAGCGATTTTTATCATGCAGATGATATTCCTGTCAGTAGGGGTCTTTTTAGGTGCCGCGATAAAAAACCACAAAAGGGCTGGGTCGATCGCGATCTCGATCCTGCTGGGGACATATTTTCTATCGATTATCGCCGGCCTGAATGAAGATTATGAAGTCTTGAAATACTTCACTCCCTTTAAATATTTTGATCCAGCCCAGCTCTTGCATGAATCCAGGCTGGAGCCTGTTTTCCTCTGGATCTCCCTGGCGATCATCGTGGTGTCTATGGCAGGCGCTTACCTGGCTTATTCCAGGCGGGATCTATATATCTAAGCTGTCCAAAATGCAACCGATGATTTTTCTGGATGGTTTCCTCACTGGCCTGATACTGCAGATCGCGATCGGGCCGGTGTTTTTTTATATCCTTAACCTGACCCTGCAGCGATCCCTGATCGATGGTTATCTGGCCATTCTGGCAGCAGTTCTGGTGGATTATATGTACATTACCCTGGCGATATTGGGTGTGGGGAAGTTTCTGGAGCAGGGAAAATACAAACGCCTTTTGGGTATTATCAGTTCAATTGTGCTGGTTATCTTTGGCGTTTTGATGGTCCTGTCAGCAGGAGAAGGCCAGTTCGCCGTAGACGGCCATCCCTGGAGTAGGGAGCTATTTCTCCAGTTTCTTGTCCACGCTGCTGCTGACGATCTCAAGTCCGCTAACGATCATTTTCTGGACCAGCCTTTTTGCCAGCAAGGCGGTCGAAAAGGGATATTCAAAACGAGAATTGATCCCCTTCGGTTTTGCAGCCGGCCTGGCCACATTTGTTTTTCTGGGACTGATGGTTACAGGGATATCTTATCTGAAAGCAGTAATATCTTCAGCGTTGATCCAGATACTCAATCTGGGCGTAGGGGCTGTTCTGATGCTTTACGGCCTGGCCCGCCTGGGGGCACAGCTCCGGGATAAGAACAAGAATGATTAACACTTAAATCAACTATTTTGGTCAAGGAAGTTTGCCAGCTCTGCTCCGTTTAAGGTAGTGCCGTGTGAAAGGTAGATGGTCTCTGGCTGGAGGGCAGCGATATTATTTAAGCTGGCTATGATCAATTCACGATCATCATAAAAAAGACCGGTATCATAAACCCCTGGCTTAGTTTCTCGCAGTAGATCCCCAATCAAGCAGATACCTCCCTCCAAAATCACTGAAGCAGATCCGGGGCTGTGTCCAGGTGTATGGATCATTTTCCCCTGGAATCCCAGCCTGGCGAGATCAAAGGTCTGATCGAATGTATAGTCTGGTTCGATTGGTTTTAACCACGGACAGGATCTTCGAGAGGGCATTAAAACTTTCCATAAACCCTTTCTGGCAACAGCTTTTCATAAGATCCCTTTGACAGATTATCAGCAAAAGATTGATGGCAGATCACTTTGGCGCCGGTAACATTTTTGAGGTAAGCCAGGCAGCCAATATGGTCCAGGTGACCGTGGGTCAGCAGGATCAGTTTGATGTCCTGCAGTTTGACTCCCCTGCCATCCAAAGCGTGGAATACCCGCTCCTCCATGAAGGGGATACCGGTATCCACCAGGATAAAACCAGCTTTGCTGGGGATCAAAAAGATCCTGACGTTGAAGATGGGAATTGGAAAAACAGCGAAGTGATCTGAGGTGTCCATAGAGGTAATATAGCATAGATCAATCGAGTAGAAAAAAAAAAAAAAAAAAAAAAAAACAACAAAGAAAAACACTGCAATTTGACTCCCCTGGAGGTCAGGGTGTGGAAAATCCGGTCCTCCATGAATGGGATGCCTGTATCCACCAGGATAAAACCAGCCTTGCCGGGGATTAAAGATCCTGACATTAAGATAGGAATAGGAAATACAGCGACCTGTTTTGAAATGTCCATAGAGGTAATATAGCATAGATCGATCAAGGTCTCAGGAGAAAAATATGATACCCTTACATAGATGTTTAGAATATCAAAAAATAAGAGGATAATCTCAATGAAAAGAATAAATAAATTCCAGATTGCCATCCTGGTTCTGACCTTGATATTGATCGGTTTGACGGCCTGCACAACCAAACCTGCCGCCGGGGAATTGATCATCAGCGTTGCCGATGCCTACCAGCTCTACCAGGATGATGTTTTTGTTTTAGATGTCCGTACTCCGGAGGAATACCAGGAAAGCCACATTCCTGGCGCAGTCTCTGCTCCCCCTTGATGAGTTAGGCATCTCGTGCATTGGGGAATTACCTCAGAATGAAACCATACTGGTTTACTGCCGCTCGGGCAACCGAAGCCTTGAGGCCGTCTATACTCTTGAATCTTCGGTTTTGAACGGGTCCACAGCATGGATCGGGGCATTAATAACTGGATTCAGAACGGATATGAAGTTGAGGTGGGGGAGTAGGGAGTAAAGGAGGGACGGGGGACGGGAGACCGAAGGCGGAATATCCGCCTTAAAGTGATCAGCATAATTTCCTGGAGTGCTGAATAATCCTAACTGTTTAAGATTTTTACTCCCCGGAAATGGTCAGGGGAGTATTTCCTTTAACCATACTGGAGTATATCTTTTAATCATCCTTGTGAGCCATAGGGACTAGTACAGGTATTGCTATAATCAAATTGGAAGTTTTCCCCATAGCGCAGAGTGAGGTACTATGAAAAGATTATTTCTACCCGGACTTGTGTTTGTTGCCCTCCTCATCACAGGATGCCAACAGAATGATGGTCCAGGATCCCCTGATAGTAAATCCAGATCCTGTATTTGATGGGTCTGGAGCGAGGATTTTATTAACAGCTGAAGATCTGCTGGGGGGTTTTATCTTCTCCGGACCGGTTGCTGAAGCTGCCCTCACTGCGCCAAAAACTGGCCCTCCACCTGAATTTGAATTTGAAGGGCGATTGGAATTAATTGGAGAAACTGAAAATGGAGAAAGGAAGATCCATTTTGGCGGCCCGCTGAGTGATAAAACGATCCATATTCCCGAATTTGATTTTAGTTTTGTTCAGCAGGATGGTTACCTGGTGCCGGTCCAGAGGGGACTGATCCTGACCGATCACCCTTCCTGGAACTATCATATTGAACCCGGCAGGGTTTGGCAGGAACCCGGGGATGAAGGGTATTCACGGGTTTCTTTCCCTTTTGCCTTAACCTGGAAAGGATCCAATGCGATCCTGAACGGGACAATGAGCTTCCTGTTTAATGAGGATCAGGTTTCCAAAGTTTGGTACCAGGTTACCCAGGAAACTACTATCAGCACCAGCCTTGATTTGTGGGGCTTGCTGGATGCTGTGTATTATCCAGAAAAAGTACCGGGCTCAGATCAGATCAAAAGCAATTTTTCAGAAGAGTTAATGAACCGGTTTCCTACAAAACCGATTGAAGCCCTGAAAGAGGACTATCCGGATATTGATTTATCAGCTTTTGGTGATGGGGTCAGCAAGGAGCGAATGACCTGGTATGGTTTTGTAATTAATGGGGTCCAATATTTGGGCGGCTGTCAAACCCGTTACGGGCAGTACCCATATTGTGAATACCTCCGTGCGCCATCTTATTCGACAGCTAAATCTGCATTTGCCAGTTTGGCGTTGATGCGCCTGGAAGAAAAATACCATCAGCCTGTATCTGAGTTATTGATCAAGGACTACCTTCCGGAAGCTTCCCAGAGCATTGGGAATTGGGAGAACGTCACTTTTAATCATACCCTGGATATGGCTACCGGGAATTATGAGACCAGTGAACGAATGGTCGATGAAGAACATTGGGACACGGATCCGTTTTGGAATGAGGATTATTATCAAGAAAGAATCCAGGCGGCGTTTAATTGGCCTAATAGTTCACCTCCAGGTGAGGTCTGGGTCTACCGGACTTCTGACACTTTTATCCTTTCTGCAGCGATGCAAAACTATTTAAAGAGTATTGAAGGTGATCAGGCGGATATATTCCAGTTTGTGGTAGATGAAATCTACAAACCCCTGAATATGGGGCCGGGTGTGTTTTCAACTGTGAGGACAAAAGATAATAACTGGCTAGGACTGCCGGTAGGCGGATCCGGGATTTGGTGGGTTCCGGATGACCTGGCGAAATTGACTACATTCTTGAATAACGATCAAGGACAGATCAATGGGGAACAGATCCTGGATCCTGCCCAGCTCAGGGCTGCACTCCAGCAAGATCCCCAGGACCGGGGAGTCATTAGAGATGGAGCTGGCCGCTATAATAATGCCTTCTGGGCAGATCAATATACATCTGCCAGGGATTCATCCTGCAGTTTTTGGGTTCCTCATATGTATGGATATAGTGGGATTGTGGTTGCCCTGATCCCGAATGGGACCGCATACTATTATGCCAGTGACAACCAGCAATTCACAACTTCCAAAGCCATCCAGGAAGCAGATTTGATCATACCTGTGTGTAAATGATCAGGTTGGTTTTTGAGGGCTACAATCTGGCTGCCAAAAACGGCACCAGCATCTCCTCAGCTGACAGCCCACCATGGCGGCCGATCAAGGGGTTGGGTTTGGATGCCCACCACCAGTAAGCTTTTCCTCTGGCGGCGACGATCAAATCACCCAGCCGGTCATAGATTCCGGGGTGGGGGATACCCATACCAAATAACCCGGATGTGACTGCTTCTTCCGGGTCGATCAAACTGAACTGATCCGGCCAGGCAGTCTGGATATAATCTTTAACTGCCTCAACCTTCCCCGGTTTGATGTGTAAATAGGCCAGGCGGTTCTCTCCTGTTGGCGTCAGGTGCAGCATCCCGGTAAAATCCGGATGGTTATTTAGATCATAATGATCAGCACTGTTATCTGTTGTGATTTGACCATGGTCGGCGGCCAACATCACAACTGTATCTTTCTTTAAGTCAGGATCCAGTCTGTCCAGGAAAAAAGTCTCAAAATTACGGCTGAAGTCCATAAATTCGGCCTTGGCCCGTTCACTATCGGGGCCGAAGAGATGGGAGATGCCGTCCACCTGGTCCCAGTAAGCCCAAATATATTTTTTTGCATCCCGATCCGCTTCCATCAGCTCCCGGATGCTGATCCACATATCAGGAGAAGTACGTATTGCGTGGCGGTTAGCGTCCTGCATGAACATCTGCGACAGTCCTGAATTGATGATTGCAAAATGCTGGAATGCGTGAACATCCACTCCCCCGGACTGAAAATACTGGGTATTGGATTTTACAGGCAGGAAAGTCTCGGGATCAAAACCAGCCAGGGTCAGGTCGCCGCCAGGTTTGCGGTAGTTGATGGGTTTATGGGTGATCATATTGGTGGTGATGCCGTACTCTTTCAGCCACATTTCATATCCCATGACCCCGTGTTCGGCGGCAGAGCTGTCTGTCCAGTAGGATGTGATGGCGGCGCAGGTTGTGCTGGGACAGATCGACGTCACCGGGGTCATGAATCCCCCCTCGATCAGTTTATGCCAGACCAGGTTACCTTCTTCACCCAGCCATTTTTCCATCTGGTGGAAAGCCAGGGCATCCATTAAGATAAAAATGATATTTTTTACCCCGCCCTTGAGAGGATCCAGCAAATCCTGGTCCACCGGTTTATGGTTAAACCCTGGCACATCCATCAGGTAAGCTGCGCTGGGGGGTATATTCAGTATGGAACGCCCTTTATATTCGGGTGAAATAAAGTTGCCGTCATCCAGGGTCTGCTGGATGGATTTGCTGTAATTGGTAGATTCTGTTTTCACTGTTTGGTCCTGTTTCTTATCTAATGGGTCAACATTCTAAATTATATCTCTTTGAGGTTGGATTGGGTTTTGCCTTCAGCAGTAAAATAGTATCAAACTTCCTGTCAAAGAGCCTAATTTTTAAGTTAGAATACTATTTCTACTATTATAATAAGTTCAGGAAATCCAGGATATTAAACCCAGAATTCAAGATCTGGAGAATGTGTTGATGAATCCATCGGCATCACTGAAAGAAAGAATCCTGCAGTTATTCACACCTCGTAAAATGCGCCTCTTTCGAGAATCGCTTACGGGGTATTTATTTGTCACTCCCGCTATAATCCTGATTTTCACCTTTGGCATTTTTCCAGTTGCCTTCGCACTATTTGTCAGCCTGCATAAATGGCGCATTATCCGGACAGATTTTATTGGATTGGATAACTATGTACGGGCCATTGGGAACCTGGCATACGTTGCTGCGTTCTTCATCGGAATTGGAGCTCTGGTGGGGGTTTATCTCCTCCTCAAGAGGATCATCCAGACTGCTCGTGAGGTAGATCAAAAACCCTGGTTGCTGGCGATTCCCGGATTTTTATATGCCTGGGCAGTTTATTATTTTTTGCGCTACTTCTGGTATCAGCTGCCGGAATTCCTGGATATAGGTCAAAAATTATTGGGTGTAAAGAAAACCCGTGAGTTATTTTCACAATTGATCAGTGATGCATTTCGCGCTCCCATTGTGTATTATTCCTGGTATTACTTTACAGTTGTTTTGATTGTAGCGATCGTGATTGGTATTTTGGCCTTGATCCTGTATAAAAAACCCCAGGGCTCCTACTTCCAAACCCAGTTCACCCTGGTCTGGCTTGCTCTCGGATCTGGCCTGGGTTTGACGTATTTTACCTACTCCCAGATCGCAGGGATTTATACAGCAGCTTTGGAAACAGGTACCGATCCTGGGATCTGGCCCCGGGTGATCACGATCGCGGCTGGCATTGTTCTTTTTGTATTGGGCTGGATGTTATGGAATGGTGCGCCCCGGTCAGACCGAGGCTGGAAATTCTGGCTCCGCATCCTGGGAGCTTTCACATTCTTAACCGGCGCCTGGATCCTGGTGGGAGAGATCCCACTTCTGATGTCTGGGGGTGACAAGGATATTTGGAATGGATTGAAAGTGACCATATTTTTCTCTGCTGGTACCGTGCCTGTCCAGCTCACCTTGTCCCTGTTCCTGGCCATCCTTCTTTTCCGGAAATTAAGGGGCTCCGAGTTTTTCAGGATGGTTTTTTTCCTGCCCTACGTTACTCCTTTTATTGCCAGCGCAGCGATCTTCCGGCAGATCTTTGCCAACCGCGATACAGCGCTGATCAACCTCTTGCTGCGAGGTTTAGGTGGTAGTGGCCTGGCCTGGCTGCAGGAATCCAAAGGTGTCAATTTGATCATCGCTGAGGCATTGGGCCTCAATCTGCCTGCCTGGGCTGCAGGACCCAGTTTGGCCTTGACCGTTGTTATGATTCACTCTGTCTGGACCTATGTAGGCTACAACATTGTGATCTATCTGGCTGGATTGGGAAATATTCCGACAGAGTTAAATGAAGCGGCAGAAATTGACGGTGCCAGCAAATGGGAAATCTTCCGCTACATAACCTTCCCGCTTTTGTCGCCCACAACCTATTTCCTGTCATTGATAGCCATCATCGGAACGTTTAAAGCCTTTGCGACCTTGTGGGTCTTTAGAGAAGGATTGGCGTTGGGTACGACAGATACTTTTAGTGTGGCGATCTTCCTGGAATTCTTTGATAAACTTCGATATGGATATGCTTCAGCCATGGCTTTTGTTCTGTTTGCGATCATCCTTGGATTAACTGTGATCAATAATAGATTCCAGGGATCAAAAGTATTTTATTTATAGTTTGGTGGGAATAGAAATATGTCACAGAACCGCACAAAAACATTATCAATCCTCACCTATGCCTTGTTGATCATTGGCGCAATAATATCTATCTTGCCTTTTATCTATATGATCTCCACCTCATTAAAGACCATCGGAGAAGCATTGGGCAGTTCATTCTTCCCATCCGAGCTGCATTTCGAGAACTACGGTGAAGCCTGGAGAAGGGGTAATTTTCCAACCTATTTTTGGAACAGCATCCGGATCACCGGAATCTCATTACTTGGCAGTGTAAGTATCAGTGTCCTGGCGGCTTATGGATTTGCCCGTATTAAATTCCCGGGAAGGGATCTGATCTTTGGCATCCTGCTCAGCACGATGATGATCCCGGCCATGGTCACCATTATCCCTAACTTCCTGACTGTCACCTGGCTGGGCAGGATCGGTCCCATCAAGTGGATCAATAACTGGCCCGCTTTAACTGTGCCTTTTATGGGCAGTGTGTTTAATATTTTTATGCTGCGCCAATTTTTCGCCCAGATACCGGATGAGCTCTTTGACGCGGCCAGAATTGATGGATCGGGGCACCTGCGTTTCCTGTGGCAGATTGTTCTGCCACTCTCAAAAGCGCCTTTGATGGTTATCGTTGTGTTGACCTTTATCGGCTCCTGGAACTCACTGGCCTGGCCGCTGCTGGTGACCAACACACCTGACTGGCGTCCGATCTCAGTAGGTATGATGAACTTTGTCACTGAAGCCGGTCAGGAAATCCATTACATCATGGCAGCCGCTTTTATCACCATCATACCGATCCTGGTCCTGTACTTTTTCACCCAAAAACAGTTCACAGAGAGTATTGCCCGCAGTGGTCTAAAAGGATAAATTATATATAAGATACCGTTGATTTAAGGAGGTGATGTCTCACAATAAGTCAATAAGAATAACCATTTTTACCAGACAATATTTGAGGAGAAAAAATGCCTAAGAAACTGATCACAATTTTATTTGCATCACTTTTGGTGCTTTCACTGGTATTGAGCGCCTGTGCGCCGCCCCCAGCACCAACCGAAGCACCTGTTGTAGAAGAAGTGGAAGAACCTGTCGTTGAAGAAGAGGAGGAAGCAGAAGTCGAAGAGGAACCGATGATGGACCTCAGCGGCGCCACTGTCCAATTCTGGCACGTGTACGGAGAAGGTGATCCCCGCAACGAGACCATCGCTGCCTTGGTGGAAGAGTTTAACGCTTCCAACGAATACGGCATCACCGTCGAAGCCCTCGATCAGGGTGCCTACAACGACCTGGAAGATAAGGTCAACGCAGGCATTCAATCCGGTGACCTTCCCCAGATCGCCCAGGCCTACACCAGCGCCCTCAACAACTGGGACACCGTGGACCTGGTCGTAGACTTGAACCAGTTTGTTTATGATGAGACCTACGGTCTCACCGAGGATGAAATCGCTGATATCTATCCTGGTGTTTTCAACCTGGGTGTGACCCCTGATGGCGCTCGCATTGGTTGGCCATTCAGTCAATCTGCCAACGTGATGGTTTACAACTTCACCTGGGCCCAGGAATTGGGATTTGATGCAGCCCCCGCAACCCCTGAAGAACTGAAAGCCCAGTTATGCGCAGCAGCAGAAGCCAATCTCGGCGATGACAATCCTGATAATGATAGCGGCACCGGCATGGTCTGGTACGCCAGCGCTTCAAACTACCTGTCCTTCCTGCACGCTTTCGGCGGGACCGAGTTAAATGCCGATGGCACAGCCTATGACTTTAACACCCCGGCAGCCAAAGCTGCAGCTCTGTACATTAATGACCTGCGCGACAGCGGATGCACTTTCGAGACCGAAAGTTATCCCAACCCGGAACAGGCTAACCGCCTGGCCCTGGTGACCCTGAGCTCCACTTCAGGTCTGACTTACTACGGCTATGCTTTTGCAGATGGCGCATTTCCGGATGATGATTGGGGTTTCCTGGCCTTTCCTGGCCCCGATGGCGGACAGGGCGTGGATGCATTCACCCAGACCTTTGGTATCCTGAAATCCAACCCGGAACAGGAACTGGCTTCCTGGCTCTGGATCAAATTCCTGACCGCTCCCGCGAACCAGGCCAAATGGGTTGAGGCTTCAGGCTACCTGCCCACCCAGTACTCCACTGAGGGCATGCTGACCGACTACATTGCCGCAGTTCCACAATTCCAGTCCACCCTGGCACTGGCAGCCCTTGGACAGGGAGAACCAGAGACCTTCCCGGCCTGGTACTCGGTCCGCAGGGCAGTCGATGATGCTGCAGCTCAGATGTACGCAGCGGAATCCGCCGAGGCGATTGATGCTATTCTGGCTGAACTGAATATCACAGCTGCGGAACTGGTAGCTGAACTCGAGTAAGATAGAAATTTGATTTACAAAAACACCTGCTGGGTAACCAGCAGGTGTTTTTTATTTACCTAGACTAGGATGCGGGATCCTAAGGGAGACTATTGATAAGATTAATCACGAAGGTTCCTTCTTTATCTGATATCTCAGGATCCCGCATCCTTCTTAAAGTTCACGGCACCAAAAACGTTGCCAGCACAGGATCATGGTCAGATTTGTGGATAAAACCCTCATCGTCTGAGTAGGGCAATGGATAATCGGCGTTGCAGTGCAGCACATCCACGTCTACCAGATAGGTTTCTAAAGTCTCATTCAACAGAATATGATCCAATACCTGGGATGCCCCCTGATATACATAGGTATATCTTTCATCTTCTTCCAGCCAATCAAACACGTTGATCAATCCACTTTCTTCCAGCGTTTGCAGTGGAAGAGAACCGTAATACGAATTCAGGTCACCCATCACCACGATCAAGCCTGTGGGATTTTCTTTCTCCAGATCTGATACGATCTGGGCATTCCAGGCAGCCTGGGCATTTCGACGCGGCTCGGTAGCTTCTTCGCCTCCGCTCATACTCGTGAAGTGGTTATTGAGCAGATACAGGCTGGTATCTGACTCCTTGAGCTGGATCTCGATCATTAATGGCGGTCGACTGGTGATATTGCCCGGAGCAGGGTATTGAACCGTGTTGATGATCTGCGCCTGATCGCCCCGCACCAGGTAGCCAACGTCAATGCCACGGCTGTCGGTTCCTTCGATCAGTGCTGCCACATAGCCGTACCCTTCCAGTAGTGGATCAGCTGCGACATCTTCCAGGATATCGATATTCTCAACTTCCTGGAAACCTATTACAGTGGGGAAACCGGCAGCTTCGATCGTTTGCGCCACGCGCGAAATATCCCGTTTGTATTCACTGACCTTCGGTAGGGGTGGGCTGCTGGGATGGGGGACTACAAAATCAAACAGGTTCTCGACGTTCCAGGACATGACCCTGAAATAACCCTCATCAAAAGCTGGAAGTTCCGGGCTCGATACCGGCTGATTTTGCACCAGGTAATCGGTAGTGGGTTCGATCTTGTAGCTGCCGAAGGAATAGGTCAACACACCTACAAGTCCGGAAACAGAATCACCCACGGCTACAACTTTTTCTTGAGAGTCTCTCGTTTCATGAGTAACACTGCTGCCGTCATCACCATAGATTAACATGCCATGATCCAGGTTTTGCCAGACCCGGTCCAAACCGTGTTTTGGCAGGATCACTGCAAATTCACCGTAGCGGGTTGTTGGCCCTACAACCAGGGCGGAGCCGGGTACAGCGACCAGGCTGCCTTCCAGGGCTTCATAATAGATCTGGCTCTCTCTATCGTCGACAGGCGGATCCAGGACTGCCGGGATTGGCAGATAGCTGGAGCCAAGAACGATCACTTTATTGATGTTGTTGATCTCCAACTGGGTTTCCTGGAATGACTCCCGCACCAGGCCGGTAACAGAGACCAGATCCCCGGTATTGATCTGGGGCATATTTTGGCCGGTGTTGACGAATAATCCAGGAGATGTCGCTGGATCATTATCGGTCTGGGTTTCCTGGATCCAAAACCCTTCCAGTTCGGGGAATACTCCAGTAACTACACCCTCTGTAGTGATCATCGATTGTATATAGGGTGAACGGTTTTCTTTTCCCTGGACGGCCCAGATCGGAACAGCATCTCCAGCAAAGGTATAGGTTTCGATCCCACCGGCAGGGTCTGGATAATTATCTGAGACTACCTGGTAATCGCTGAATTTCACATATGCGGCATTGACCGGCAGCCTGGCCTGAAATTCCAGGTCGATCTTATTCCCATCACCGTCAAGATCGGGGATCTCCCAGATCAGTGATTGTCCCTCAATCCGGCCTTGATTATTTACTTCGATCACTTCAAGTCGAGGATCGATGGGTGCCTGTATGATCAGGTTCGTATCTTCAGCATCTGACCGGTTAATAACGGTGTAGATGACATTAAAAGGTTCTCCGGCTTTGGCTGTGGTGGGCGGCTGGGCCTGGATGTACAGTCCGGGTGGGTATACCCTGACCAGGTCGCTTTGCAGACGGGGATAGAGGCGCAGATTGCCGTCCAGGATCTCCATAATGCCGGTGATCCGGTAATATTGGTCAGCTTCGACATCCTCGATCGATATGCCAGTTTCTTTATCTACATAAAGAGAAACCAGGTTGCCGAACTCGTCAAAGAGATCGATCTCATAACTGTAGGAAAACTCTTCTAAGCGGGCTACCCGGCCCTCAACTTCAACCAACCGCCCCGGGAAATAGTCTGGCTCCTGTGTTAATGGAGTCCAGGGTTGTCTGTTCTGGTGATTGGTAGCTTTCCTGGTTTCCGACTTCGAGGATCTCCACCAGGTCTTCTGAAGCAGGGATAAGTTCGATCGAATCCCTGTAGGGCTCGATTACTCCCCGCACACGAACCGTGGAACCCAGCGGCACTACCAGTGAATTTCCTGCGTTGGCGACATAAATTTGGACTCCGCCGCTTTCATCTTCGAGGTAAAACTTGGCTCCGCTGCCGGCATAAAAACCTCCCACATACATGGTGCTGATCCCTTCAACGACCACTTCTTTTTCAATTAATTCCCTGGCCGTGCTGACTGGTATAGCGCTGCCACCGATCTCCCCATAAAAAGTACCCACAAAAGCAGGAAGCTCCCAATTTCCAGCTTCCAGATAGGCATTGCGGAAGACATAGTCACTAAATGTGAACTCAGCCTGGAGAGGAATAGACCCAAGATAAGTTTCTCCATCTTCAATAGATGTTATTCGGGTTGTGATGACGTTATCGTCTTGTTGGAATGGCTCCCCGTTTTCCTGTAAATAGATATAGTCCGGGAGCGGAATGGTCAGCAGGACATTATTCAGACTTTTCCCTGTGTTATTGTGGATCTTATATTCAACCTTGAATTCCTGACCCTGGATTTACCTGGTAGGGAAAATTAATCTCTAACCCCAGCTGTCCAGCCAGATTGTGATTGTTGGGACTGCCTGTATACATCAGTGAGGGAGTGTCGCTCAGAGAAAAATCGACTCCATTATCATCTGTGTCACCGCCCCCACTGGCAAGGGCTGCGGGAGAACGCTCTAAAGAATACCCCAGCTGCATCTCAAGCGCGGGATGGCCTTCGACCATATCAGCGGGACCATTGCCCCAGCTGATCTGATCAATGGTTTGGTTCCCTTTTCGGAGAGAAAGGCCGCCCCGGCTGGGTACCAGGGGCTGATTGATGATAGCGTCCGGCTGGACAGGAAAAAGCTGCCCAGCCTGGATCAGGGCATAATAGCCCAGGGGCGGGATCAGCGATTCTTCTGTCCAGTGGTAGAGTACAACCTCTTCATTGGCATCATTCAGCTGAAAATAAAGGGTATAGCCGTTCAGGTCAGCGATCTCAGTGCCGGCGTTGTACAGTTCAACAAAATCAGCCTGGTTGTTGCCTTCCACGCCTGTGAAGACTTCGCTGATTACAATTCGCGCAGGTGTTTTTTGCAGAGAAGAACTATCTTCCTGGATATCTCCGGTTCCTTTACAGCTGGAAATAAAAATTGTGAAAATTACTACTACCAGATATATTATTTTTTTCATCAGATCCTCTTTGCTGGCTGATCTTATTATTTGGTTTAGTAGGATTGTACCTTTTCTGGCAGGTAATTATGGAACCATTCCAAAAAGAGAGTAGATTAATATAACTTCTATCTGTCATTGAGAACTGCTGGATGTATTTTCATATATTTACTGAGATATATGTTCCAGTTAACAAATTATACTAAACAGAAAGTTGTGGGGCTTGATGTCATGCTAAAATACTTGAGAGGAGTAATTTATTGAAGGAGGCGATTTGTGCTGGTCTTAATCCGAGGTGGTGGTGATCTGGCAAGTGGTGTTGCGGTTCGTTTGCACCATTCCGGTTTTGATGTCCTGATCACTGAACTACCCAAACCCTTGGTGGTGCGCCGATCAGTCTCCTTTGCAGAAGCGGTCTCTGAAGGGAGCATTGAAGTAGAAGGCATTACAGCTTTGCTGATCAAGGCTCCCGGTGAGATGAAGGACACCATCCGCGCCGGAAATATCCCTGTCCTGGTAGACCCGGATCTGGCCTGTCTGGCAGAAGTTCGCCCTGATGTTGTGGTCGATGCCCGCATGAGGAAAAAACCACCCACAGAAGGCAAAGAACTTGCCACCCTGGTGGTCGGCCTGGGGCCTGGATTTGTTGCCGGTGAGAACTGCCATGCAGTGATCGAAACCAACCGGGGGCACAGCCTGGGTCGAGTAATATGGGCAGGACCTCCCCAGGAGGATACGGGAGTCCCTGGAGAGGTTAATGGTTATTCATCGGAACGGGTTCTGCGGGCGCCTGAGGACGGAAAACTTGTCACTGGTGCAAAGATCGGGGACCAGGTAAAAAACGGCACAGTGATCGCCCTGGTTGGCAGTCAGGCGGTTTTGGCACCCTTTGATGGAGTTTTAAGGGGATTGATCAAGCCGGGTATCCATGTCTCAAAAGGGGCCAAGATAGGAGATGTTGACCCCCGCGATGACCCCACTTTATGTTTGTTGGTATCAGACAAGTCCCGGGCTATTGGTGGGGGTGTGCTTGAGGCGATTTTAGCCTGCCCGGATCTAAGGTCTGGATTATGGATCTAAATAACAGGTTCCGGTTGGATCATAGTGCCAAGATTGCCCTGGTAGGATCGGGGGGAAAAACCACCCTGATGTTCCAGCTGGCGCGTGATTACGGAACCCGGGTGATCTGCACTACTAGCTGCTCATATGGCCCTGGACCAGCTGGATGCCGCAGATCAGCATTGGATCTTAAATGATCTGGAAGATCTGCCGGACCCGGGAGATGAGCTAACGGGGAAAGTACTCTTGTTCACTGGTCCTCAGGTTGAACCCAACCGGGTTGGCAGCCCATCTCTGGAGATGCTTGCTGGGTTGAAAAAATTGGCCGAAACCTGGGATTGCCCCCTGATCATTGAGGCAGATGGTGCCAGGAAATTGCCAGTAAAAGCACCGGCTGATCATGAGCCCCCCATTCCTGATTTTGTTGATACCGTGATCACCGTGATCGGTCTCTCTGGATTGGGAAAACCACTTGATTCTGATTGGGTTCACCGGCCGGAGATTTACTCCTCCCTGGTAGGTTTGCCTCTCGGCGCCAGGTTGGAGAGTGAACACCTGGTTAAAGAACTCACATCACCTCAAGGGGGTTTGAAGAATATCCCACCCGGGGCCAGGAAGATCCTGCTGATCAATCAGATCGATAGCTTTCCCAATTGGAAAACATTTTATACCCAGATGGATAGTTTACTTGCCAGCTATCAGGCTGTTGGTTTTTCCGTTCTGGAAGACCAGATGCTGCTCGAAGTTCATGAAAGGATTGCAGGGATTGTATTGGCGGCCGGTGGATCCACCCGATTCGGGGAGCCAAAACAGCTCCTGGATTGGTTTGGTGAACCCCTCGTGAAATTTGTGGCTGAAAATGTCAGGGCAGGGGGATGTTCCCCGATTCTTGTAATCACCGGGGCAGACCACGATACTGTTTCCTTGGCCCTGGATGGGCTCCCGGTACAAGTTGTTAACAATACAGCCTGGCAGACCGGGCAAAGTTCTTCGGTTAAGGCAGCTATCCAGGCCCTCCCGGATGATATCGGCGGGGCAATATTCTGCCTGGTGGACCAGCCCCGCATCCCACAGGAACTGATTAGTAGCCTTACGAAAAAAACACGCCAAGAATCCTTCCCCGATCATCATGCCCGTCAGTGGATGGCAAACCGGCAAATCCGGTTTTATTCGACAGACGCGTTTTCAAAGATCTTGAGGTTCTGGAAGGGGATGTTGGCGGCCGGGCAATATTTGATAAATACCAGTCCACATCCATACCCTGGGATGATCCCTCCAGCCAGATGGATATTGATACTCCCCAGGATTATCAGAGGATTCGCTTTGAAACTGGAAATGGGGGTTGATCTGCGAAGGATCATTACAGCACTCCCGGACTTTACTTTATAGTACAATTTCTTCAGGAAAAGCATTTTCCCGGGATGACCGGTTAATCTCTGGTAAATAAAAAAATGATAAAGTATTTGTATTCTCTTCTGAAAATAAGGTGAGAGAAAATGTCTGCTGATGTCATAAGGACTTTTATAGCTGTCGATCTGCCGCCAAGTGTCCTGGACGCTTTGGGGCAGATCTCATCCCAGCTGCAGGAAAAAATGCCTGTGTCATCGGTTCGCTGGGTAGATTTTTCTAAAATGCATCTGACGCTAAAGTTCCTGGGTGATATCTCTGCTGAAAATATCACCATGGTGGAAAAAATACTTCAATCCGAAGCCTCAAAAAGACAGGTCATGGAGATGGGTATTGGCGGCATTGGTGCTTTTCCAAAAGCTCGCCATCCAAGGGTGATCTGGATCGGTGTGGAAGCGCCCACAGATCTGTTTGATCTCAGGCGCGGCATAGAAGATGGTGTGGCTCGATTGGGTTATAACTACGATAAATATGAATTCACACCCCATCTGACCCTGGGGAGGATCTCCCGCAAGGCCTCGGCCCGGGATATTAGAACTGTGGGCAGCGTTTTGCATGATTTCCAGGTTGGATTCATCGGTGTAGCCCGGATCGATGCTGTCCACCTGTATCGAAGTGATCTTAAACCGGATGGGGCAGAATATACCAGGCTCTTCTCGGCAAAATTGGCAGAACAGGAAGGGCAGGATATTAGTTAGGAATATCAATGAGGTGAAATCTGGAAACCAGGAAAATTGCTGACTTTATCGTTCAGGTATTGGATGATATCAAAGGGGAAGACATCCATCTATTGGATATCCATGAATTATCGGTCATTGCTGATTATTTTGTGATCTGCTCCGGCACCAGTTCAAGAATGGTTAAGGCGCTGATGTCTGAGGTTGAGGATGAAGTGAAAAAGAAGTTTGGATTAAACGCCCGCCTGGAAGGTGAACCCAACTGGGGGTTGGATGTTAGCAGATTTTGGATCTGTTATCGTGCATATTTTCTCACCAGATCGACGGGATTATTACAGCCTGGAAGAACTGTGGTCCGAGGCGAAAACGATTTTGAGGCTGCAGTAAGTGAATCCTGTGTTTGTTGTTCCATGCCTGTGAAAAACTTCCGAAGTCTTTACAGAGTCCGTTATAAAAAACGATCCCCTCATGACTTCGGAAGTCTGTTTAATTTTCCTCCTAAAACATTCCCTTCACCATCCCTCCATCCACGTTCAACATCACCCCGGTGATATATGAGGCAGCGGGTGATAATAAGAAGGCGGCCGCCCGGCCGATCTCGTCTGGAGAAGCCATTCTACCCAGGGGACATTCGGCTGTGATCTTATCCATCTCCTGCTCCAGCGTGGTGCCAAATTGTTCAGCCCTGAAATCCAATATCTCCTGGACGCGCTCTGTTTTGGTCCAGCCTGGCAGGATCGAGTTGAAACGGATCCCATCGGGTCCTAATTCCAGTGCCAGAGATTTGGTTAAGGCGACAGTGGCTGCCCGGATACTGTTCGAGAGGATCAGGTTGGGGATGGGCTGCTTAACTGAGTATGAGGTAATGGTCAAAACACTGGCAGCATCGGATTCCTTCAAATAAGGCAGGGCAGTTCTGATCAAACGTACATGGCTTAAAAAAACGAGGTTGGTGGCTTGCTGCCACACTTCTTCAGAATGGTCTTCAAACTTCCCGGAAGGTGGACCGCCGGTGTTGGTGACCAGCAGATCCAATCCGTTAAATTTTTTAGCTGCCTGATCGATCAGCTCCCGGGCCCCCTCCGGAGAGGCGGCGTCGCCCGCAATATATTGAACTTTTGTACCGGTTTCTTCCTGAAGGCGTTCAGCCGATTCTATCAGGCGTTTTTCGTCACGGCCGTTGATTACCACCTGGCAGCCTTCCCCGGCCAGGATTTGTGCTGTGGCATACCCCAAACCCCGGCTGGAACCCGCTACAAAAGCCTTTTTTCCTTTTAAGAATAAATCCATGATTCCTCCTTAGAACAATTCGATCTGGTCCTGGATGATGGGCAGGTGCGGATAGTGGTTTTCGATCCAGGTCACCACTTTCTGCAAAACCCGCTGGGTATGGGCTCCATCATTGCTGAGATGTGTACATCCGATCAAAGCTTCCTGCCACTTGTCCTGGAAATCGAGCTCTGCGACTGAGATATTAAATTCCCGCTGCAGGCGTGTGATGAGCGGTTTCAGCTGACTTCTTTTTTCTTTCAGTGAAGCGCAAACGGGGATGCTGAGATGAACTGTCAGTAAACCGATCGCCATCTAATTAACCAGGTATTTTTGGGATGGGCCCTTGATCCAATCTGAGTGACTATACTGGTTGGATTCCAATTGTTGGGCTTCTGCAATTTCAGAATCAGTAAAATCTCCCTCCTCAAGGGTCAGGTTTAAGATTTGGGAAAAGCTATCTTTAAAGGCGAGGACAGCGCTCTCCCAACTAACGACATATCCCAAAACTTCGGAAACCGTGGTGGCATTTTGCAGTAGCGCCTCAGCAGCTTTTTGGCGTGCATCTGGGGAAGGATAATTGAGCACCTTGGTAATTCGGGTTAAATCTCCGGTCAGAGGTAAGCTGCCGTGTTGAATTAGACAATTTAGTCTCCTGGCCTGAGCGTTTCCAATGATCTTCTTCCCGTGAATAGTGATTTCAAAATCGGATGGGTTCTCGAAACATACTGGTTGTTTGGGCGCTTTGGCGTTCTTTCCTGAATGGATTTCTCCGGGCACACCTAGAATTTTTAGAGCTTCGAGAATGGCTCTGGAAATCTGGTGGTAGCTATCCGCTAATCGACCTTCAAGTCGGGGGTCGCTCTTGGGCCCTATCACCGAATAGATCAGTTCGTCTGCATGGAGGACAGCCATTCCTCCGGAGGGCCTCCTAATTATATCCCAACCCATATTAAACAATTTTTCTTCGTCCACATCGCTATAGGATTGACTGGCGCCCAGTGAAAGGCAGGGAATAACTGGTTTGTAAAGACGTAATGTTGGTGGGGACTCCTGACGTTCTATACCTGCTAGAATAGCGGCGTCCAGGGCAATATTTTGAGGACCCGAGAAATGTTTGGAAATGATTACTCTCCAAATAGTATCAGGAAAAAGTTTGCTGGTCATAGGAATTTCTTTCCATACCTGTTTTCTGGGCGTGTAGTTGTGCGGGTAATACTATTAGACCAAGTATACAACTATCTCAAGGCCTCCGGTGTAAGATTTTCAAAATTCCCGAGAAAAGTGCATTCGATCTCTGTCCATGTTTAAATTTTTGAGGATGGAATTCCCCGAGTCCAATCAGGATGCCCAAACTGATCAGTCATCAGTTGCTGCGCTGCGTTCATTTCTTCCCGGGAAACATTGTCTTCTACCAGATCCAGGTTCAGGATCCGGGAAAAGCTATCGGCTATTATCCTGGCAGCCTGATCCCAGGTGACTTTTTTGCCCAATACATCATAAACCGTGGCTGCTTTTTTCAGCAGAACTTCGCCAGCCTGCTGGCGTTCAAGGGATGTCATGTAGTTTAAAACCTGGGTGATGCGGGTCAGGTCGCTAACCAGCGGAAGACTGCCGTGCTGCAGCAGGCTGGTTTTCTTGCGAGCCTGGGCGCTGCCGATGATCTTCTTGCCGTTGGCGGTGATCTCAAAATCAGACGGATTTTCAAAACAAACTGGCTGGTGATGAGCCTCGGGATTTTTGCCTGCGTGTACTTCCACGGGCAGTCCCAGGTGGGTAAGGGCATCGAATAAAGCCCGCGAGATGTTTTGATAGCTGTCCATCAGGCTGCCTCCCAAGCGGGGATCGCTTCTGGGACCGATAACTGCATAAGTCAATTCGTCTGTATGAAGGATGGCTCGCCCCCCGGTTGGGCGGCGGACAACATCCCAACCGTTGGCGGCGAGTTGATGCTCGTTCACGTCAGAAAAAGGTTGGCTGTATCCCAGGGATAAACAAGGTGGGTTCCAGCTGTACAGGCGCAAAGTGGGGGGAGCTTCTCCCCGCTCCACAGCTGCCAAAATTGCTGAGTCAAAAGCCATATTCTGCGCTCCGGACATCGGATCGGACCGGATCAGGCGCCACCTGGTGATTGGAAATGTCTCGGTCATAGGGAGAATTATAGTATATGCATCCTAAATGGCGATTTGTTTTCTGCCGCAGAGCAGGGTTTTTTCTCTGACTGAGTCGATCAAAAAAACGCCCTGGTGGGGGTTTGACCTAAAAAAACTGTTAGTTTTGGGCCAAAATAGGCCATTTGGGTGGTTTTTTGCTTGTCAAAAAGGGCACTTTCATATATACTGTGGGTAAATAGTGGGACAAAGTGGTAAATAGTGGTTCGCCGGGAAACCGGCGATCTGCATTTAATAAGGGAACCGAACATATGTTCTTAGGACAATATCGGCACTCTTTGGATGATAAAGGCAGGATGATTGTACCAGCTCGTTTCCGGGATCTGCTGGATGGCACTATCTATTTAACCCAGGGTTTTGATCAAAACCTGAGGGTGCTGCCAGAAGCTGCTTTTGTATCTATTTATGAAAGGGTCACCGAAATGAGCTCCACCAATCCCACAGCCCGTCAACTTCGGCGCCTGATCTTTTCCACAGCTCAACAGGTGGACATTGACAGCAACGGGCGCATTTTGATCCCCAAGTATCTCAGGGATGTGGCCAACTTAAGCGCTGAGGCAATTGTTGTGGGTGTGGGAGAGGCTCTGGAGATTTGGTCCCCGGATGCCTGGGATACGCAGAATGAACTTCTCCAGGATGCCGATTCCAACGCAGAACGATTCGCTGCCTTAGATATTTAGGATGTCCAATGCAGCATAAACCTGTCCTTTACCAGGAAGTATTAGATATCTTAAAACCTTTTCCTGGCGGCCTGTATGTTGATGGCACAGTGGGGGCGGGAGGTCACAGCCGGGGAATATTGGAAAGAA
The DNA here is from genome assembly GCA_963783765.1 of uncultured Chloroflexia bacterium. Lineage (GTDB taxonomy): Bacteria > Chloroflexota > Anaerolineae > Anaerolineales > UBA11858 > B10-G9. Next base: position 181,077 of record CAWAOV010000003.1, read on the forward strand.
GTTCACCTGATGGGAAACTGATAGGTTTTGACAGGGACCCGGCAGCATTGACACTGGCAGGGAGTAACCTGGCCGAGTTTACAGATCGGGTCATATTAATACATAGTTCATATCATGAGTTGGCTTTGCACCTTAACAACCGAAATTTTCATTCCGTTGATGGCATATTGATAGATCTTGGTCTATCGTCCATGCAGCTGGATTCGCCGGAAAGGGGTTTCTCTTTCCGATACGATGCTCCGCTGGATATGCGATTTGATCCTGGTCAACCGTTTTCAGCATTTGATCTGGTGAATGAATTTACCAGGGAAGAATTAGCTGAAATCATTTTTAAGTATGGAGAAGATAAATTCTCCAGAAAGATAGCTGATGCGATCATTAGGAACCGACCTCTTGCTACGACGCAGGAGTTAGCTGAAATCATCCAGCGTGTCGTCCCTTATTCAAAATCTAAGATACATCCCGCGACACGCACTTTCCAGGCGTTGAGAATTGTTGTAAACAAAGAGTTAGATGCCCTTGAGGATTTTTTACCCGCAGCGCTGGAAGTATTAAAACCTGGAGGGCGGTTGGCAGTCATTGCTTTCCATTCATTAGAGGACCGGATAGTAAAAAAATATTTTCGCCAGGAAAGCAGGGATTGTATTTGTCCACCACAGGTTCCGGTTTGTGTTTGTGGACACCAGGCGAGGATCAAAGAGATATCACGGCGTCCGATCTACCCCGGAGATAGTGAGATTGAAGAAAATCCCCGGGCCAGGAGCGCTAAACTGCGAGCAGCAGAAAAAATTTTTTAGATCGAATGGCACAGGGCTTGCATTAATTAAGGAAACATAACAATCGCAGAGAGTAAATCAACCAGGCAGAAATTATGGCAGAATCCTTGATCCAGGCCTACTCAAATTCACCAAGGCGTCAAAAACTCCAGATCATCGGGGGAATTTTCATGGCGATTGTGACTACAGCAGTTATGTTGATCCTTTATCTGGTAGTTTCTGCCCGGGCGGTCTCCATGGGCCGGCAGTTGCAGCAAGCCAAAGATGAAATCGATCAGCTGGTTTACCAGAGCGTGAACTACAGGAATCAGATCGCTAAACTTTCACGATTTGAATTGATGGAAGAGAAAGCGAAAGAATTGGGTTTTCGTGCTCCTTATCCGGGAGAGGTTTTTTATGTACCGGTGCCAGGTTACAAAGTGGGACCTGACACATACGTTGAAATCCAGCAGGATACGCAGCCGGCGGTGATAAATGTGAATTTGTTGGAATATCATCAAAGTTTGATCGATTGGGTAGGGGAGCAGATGAATCATCTTCTGCGGCCCTTTGAGGGATTATGAACGAAAAGATCACCTACAACTGGCGTTTCATCACCATAGCGGTCATCTTCAGCCTGTTTGGGCTGGCGATTATCGCTCAGATGGTGCGCATTCAGTTGACCGTCAATAGCGGTGATCTTCCTATCCCTGGTTTATTGGGACAGTGGGAGACAGCGGCTTCCCGACGGGGACTGATCCTCGATCGCAATGGCCATCTATTGGCTGGAAACCAGACTGTTTATGCAGTGGATGTCAATTTTAGTGATTTTTACCAGCCGGGCGAGATCGAAGAAACTAAGATGCTCGCAAATCTGGCAATTGAAGTGTTTGGAATAAATAATCCTTACTTGTTGGATTTTTTGAGGCAGGAACCCCGTCCGCTGACAAAGAATATCACAGTTGAACATTTCGCCTCACAGGCGGATATGCTGCGCTTCTTGTCCTTGGTTGAGGATTATTATGCAGGTTTCCCGGTTGAGCTGGTAGAAGATGAATCGGCAGAGCAAGTGCCTCTCTCGCTCGAGGAAATGGTTAAGGTGATTGATTGTTCTCATTTAATAAGGGTGAGCTGTACACCACACCTGATCCGGTCTTATCCTGAAGAAAAACTGGCTTCGAATATCATCGGTTTTGTGATGAGGGATTCTAAAGAGGGACAGCTGGGTATAGAAGAAAAATATGATTCTACGCTGTTCGGTAACGACCGGACTGAGTGGGCTTTGTGGGATCCTCATAAAGCCGATCAAGCGCCAGATCCTGACCATGGCGCCAATATCATATTAACGATTGACAGTGTGCTTCAGGCTGATGTGGAAGCTATCCTGGACAAAACCATCAAAAAAACCGGTGCCCTGGCTGGAACTGTGATTGTGATGAATCCTCAAGATGGGGAGATCCTGGCAATGGCGTCTTCACCGAGGGCTGATATCAACCAGTATTGGTCAGATGATTACCTGGATATTATCAATAACCATGAGAATGTCTTCAATTACGGCATCAAATCCTATGAACCGGGGTCAGTTGTTAAGGTCCTGACCATGGCTGCTGCGTTGGATGCCGGAGTGGTGGAACCAAATACTGAGTTTATTGATGAAGGTCAGATCGAGATCGGTGGTGTGACTATCAAGAACTGGAATGAAAAAGCCTGGGGTCCCCAGAATATGACGTCCTGTATGCAGAATTCATTGAATGTCTGCCTGGCATGGGTAGCGACCGAGTTGGAATCAGAGAGATTTTATAACTACTTCCAGGATTTTGGTTTTGGACAAATGACAGGCATTGAATTATCCGGAGAAGCCCCCGGATTGGTGAAAAGCTACTGGAGCCCGGATTATACCCGTTCCGAATTGGGAACCAACGCTTTTGGACAGGGCATAGAGATCACGCCCATCCAGATGGTTAAGGCGATTTCTGCTATTGCAAACCGCGGTGAAATGGTAGCCCCGCGGATCATTCACTCCATTGTGGACGAAGGCTACCGATATACACCACCAAAAACCGTGGTTGGTCACCCCATCAGCGAGGAAACCGCCAGGACATTAACAGATATGCTGCAGCAATCCCTCCAGAACGAGTCTTCTCTGGCTTTGGTACCAGGGTACAGTCTGGCGGGGAAAACAGGTACGGCTGAGATCTACGTCCCGGGCCAGGGATATAAAAGCACTGCTACGAATACCTCGTTTGTGGGTTGGGGACCTACGGATGATCCGCAATTTCTGGTCTATGTGTGGATCTCAAAACCATCTGCTTCTATCTGGGGTTCAGAGATAGCAGCGCCGGTGTTCAGAAAAGTGGTTGAGAAACTTGTTATTCATCTCGGTATTCCACCGGATGCAGTCAGGATGACATTACAGGATTAGATTGATGATAACTTTGGGTGTGGTATTTGAAGTTTTGACAGGAAAACGCCCCATTTGGGCAGATAGGATCATTGCTGATGTGGGCATAGATTCTCGCACCCTGATTCCGGGATCCATGTTTGTCGCATTGAAGGGTGAATCCACAGACGGTCATGATTATGTGGGCAGCGCTTTTGACAACGGTGCCTCATTTGCATTGATCGACCATCAGGTTGATCCCCAGATCAGGGTTATTGATTGCCGACCGGGATCGGATCAAGACCTGGATCTGGAAGTCGAAGTGCCATTTTGCATCCTGGTTGAAGACGCATTGACAGCGCTGCAGCAGGTGGCTGGAGAATGGCGTAAACGATTGAATGTGCGGGTAATTGGCATTACCGGCAGTGTGGGTAAATCCACTACCAAGGAATTAACGACTACGGTATTAAGACAGCGCTATCGCACATTAAAAAATTCCGGTAATTTGAATAATGAGATCGGATTGCCGATGACCCTCTGGCGAATGAGTGAAGGACATCAAAGGGCAGTACTAGAGATGGGTTTCTATGTTCCCGGGGAGATCAAATTCCTGTGTGACCTGGCACAACCCTCAGTAGGGGTATTGACCACGATCGGCACTGTTCATGCTGAGCGAGCGGGTTCACGGGAAGAAATAGCCCGAGGAAAATCAGAATTGGTCCAGGCTTTACCACCAGCCCCGGATGGAGTGGCAATCCTCAACTATGATGATGATTTGGTCCGGGAAATGGCTGTTCAGACTGAGGCCAGGGTATTTTATTATGGGTTGAACCCGGAGGCTGATCTGTGGGCTGACCAGGTGGAAGGTCTGGGTTTGGAAGGGATCAAGTTCCGACTTCATTTTCAGGGCGAAAATATCCATCTGAAAGTTCCCTTGATTGGCAGGCATTCCGTCCATACGGTGCTCAGGGCAGCCGCTGTAGGATTAGTGGAAGGTTTATCCTGGGATGAGATTGGAAGGGGATTGCGTTCAGAACATACGCAACTGCGCCTGGTTGCGGTTCGGTCCGCAAGCGGCGCCTTGATTCTGGATGATACATATAACGCTTCGCCCAAATCGATGCTGGCTGATCTTAATCTGCTGGAAGAGATGGAGGGGCGTAAGATTGCAGTGTTGGGTGATATGTTGGAATTAGGTCGTTATGAACATGAAGGTCATATGAAGGTCGGGATCCGGGCAGCTCAAGTAGCAGATGTGCTTGTTACAGTTGGTGAGAAAGCGGTGATCATTGCCAATGCCGCAGGGAAAAACGGACTGGACCAAAATAGAATTCATGTTTTCAAAGAGAGTATTGATGTGACTGCCTTTTTAAACGATTTTTTGCAGGGAGATGATGTAGTTTTGGTAAAAGGTTCCCATGGAATGAGAATGGATAAAATTGTAGCCGCATTGGAGGAAGGATCATGAGTAATAGCTCGATGGCTCTGGCACTTTCGGCCTTTGCTTTCTTATTAACTGTGATCTGGGGCCAGCCCTTACTTCGTGTGTTGAGAATGCTCAAAATCGGGGAACATATCAGGGTTGATGGGCCAAAAAGTCACCTATCCAAATTGGGCACACCCACGATGGGTGGTGTTTTGATCCTCTTCCCTGTGGTTTTGTTGACCATCCTGTTTAATGCGGTGAAAGTATTTGGTGTATCGGTCTTTGGCAACTCGACCCTTGTGCCCCTGGTTGTATTTGTATCCTTTGCTTTGATCGGCTCGATTGATGATTGGTTCAGTTTAAGGGAGATCCGGGGCGGAGATGGCCTCTCAGTCCTTGCTAAACTCATTTTACAGCTTGTCATTTCAATCGCCACGGTCTTTGTCTTGAGAAATGTACTCGATGTTCCAGAATTATATTTCCCGGGATTCGATTTTGAGATCCGGTTGGGATTCTGGTACTACCCGATTGCAGTGATTGCCATCGCCGGTTTTTCAAACGCAGTTAATTTCACTGATGGATTAGATGGGTTGGCTGGATTAATATCAGCTACTGCTTTTGCAGCCTACGGTGTTATCGCTTTGATCCAGGGGCAGATTTTCCTCGCCAGATTCTGTTTTATCGTGGTCGGAGCAATTTTTGGATTCCTTTGGTTTAACGTCCACCCGGCGGAACTATTTATGGGTGATACAGGTTCCCTGGCTCTTGGTGCAACCCTGGCCGTGGTGGCGTTGATGACTGGACAGTGGGCAGTGCTGCCGATCATTGGCATTATCCCGCTCAGTGAATTATTAAGTGTGGTGATACAAGTGGCGTTTTTCAAACTTACCAAAGGGCGGCGAGTCTTCAAAATGACACCGCTGCACCACCATTTTGAATTATTAGGCTGGAGTGAAACACAGGTTGTTCAAAGGTTCTGGTTAATTGGATTGGTGGCAAGTTTAGTTGGCGTGGCGCTGTCATTGGTGTGATGAATATAGATTATAGCGGTAAACACCTCGTGATCCTGGGAGCTGCCCGGCAGGGACTGGCTCTGGCAAAGTATCTCAGTGCACATGGTGTACATATTACAGTTACAGACCAGAAGGATGAAAAAGTGCTTCAAGATCTAATCAGCGATTTTCAGGAAGGAGAGATCAATTGGGTCCTCGGTGGACACCCGGTTGAATTGTTGGACGAGGCGGATTATTTATCCTTGTCTGGCGGTGTTCCTTTAACGATCCCGCTGGTGCAAGAAGCGCTGCGGCGGGGTATCAGTCTGACAAATGATTCTCAAATATTTTTAGAATTGGTTCCTTGCCCGGTGATCGGTATCACTGGCTCAGCAGGAAAAACCACCACAACAGTATTGGTTGGTAAGATGGCTGCTTTTGCGTTTGGTGAAAACCGGAGTTGGGTTGGCGGCAACATTGGAAACCCCCTGATCAGTGATGTCGATCGGATGGGAAAGGATCACATAGCCGTGATGGAATTGTCCAGCTTCCAGTTGGAGCAAATCGACATCTCTCCGGAGATAGCCTGTATCCTCAACATCACACCCAACCACCTGGATCGACACGGCACCATGGAAGTATATACACGAGCAAAAGCCCGCATCCTGGCCGCCCAATCGGAAACAGATTATTGCAGTCCTGAACCGGGATGATGAAGGATCCTGGGCGCTGCGGGATGAGGTTCGAGGACAGCTGGTCAGCTTTGGCCTGCAAAGACCGGCTGTTGGGCAAATGGGAACCTATTTGGATCAAGATTGGATTTGTTATTGGAATGGAGAAAAATCCCAGCAGTTGCTTCCAGTCAGCAGTATTAAGTTGAGGGGAGCACATAATCTGATGAATGTCTTGGCGGCCTGTGTGATCGCAGTGGCTGCAGAGTTTCCAGTTGATGCCATGGTCCAGGGAGTAGAAGCAGTGGCTGGAGTTCCTCACAGGCTAGAACTTGTCCGGGTTTGGGGTGGAGCGGAATGGATAAATGATTCCAAAGCCACAGCGCCCGCTGGATCAATCGCAGCGATCAAATCATTTGATGAACCCCTGGTTTTATTGGCGGGCGGCCGAGATAAGAAATTACCCTGGAGAGAATTTTCTCGATTGGTATTAGGTCGGGTAAGGTATTTGATCCTTTTTGGCGAAGCCGCTGACCTGATCGAAACCGCCCTTTTTGATGAACTGCCTGAAGGTCAGGAGATGATTCTCTACCAAAAATGCTCCGGTTTGAAAAAAGCAATCCAGATAGCAGCTGAAATTTGTGAAAAAGGTGATGTGGTTTTACTCTCACCTGGTGGAACAAGTTTTGATGAGTTTAATGATTTCGAAGAAAGAGGAGATAAGTTCAGATTATGGGTAAACGAACTGAACTGAAATCAGATCCAAACGGATTTGATCTAGCAATTGATATTCCATTTTTGAGCATTGTGGCCGGGCTGCTTGTATTTGGGCTGCTGATGCTCTATTCCGCTTCCTGGGATGTGTCCTGGAGGGTCTCGAACGATGTCAATTCCTTCTTCCTGCGCCAGTTATTATGGCTGGTTATTGGATTGGCAGCTGCGATCTTCCTTTATTTCATGGATTATCACCGCTGGGCGAAGAACCGGCTGGCTATTCTGGCTATCGCAGGAACAATTGGTTTGCTGGTGCTGGTGTTATTTATTGGTGACCGCTCCATTTTTGGCGGAAAATCAGTTCAGCCCTCCGAGCTGGCAAAACTGACCATCGTTATTTACCTGGCTGTCTGGCTTGAAGCCAAGGGCGACCAGATCAAAAAATTCCACTTTGGTTTGATTCCTCTGGCAGTGATCCTGGGGTTAGTGGGCGGATTAATCGCTATTCAGACTGATGTCAGCGCGGCAGTGACTGTATTTGCTCTCGGTTTATTGTTATTTTATATGGCTGGCGGCTCTTTAGTGCAAATCATGTTATTGCTGATAATATCCACCAGCCTGGGTGCAGGATTGGTAGCTTTGAGAAAACCAGAGGTTTATCAGCGTATAGCGGACTTCTGGGTCGGGATCAGGGATATCAACACAATTGGTTCAGAGCAGATCGCTAAATCATTTACAGCATTTATGAACGGCGGATGGTTTGGTGTTGGATTGGGCAGAGGTGTTGCCAAACTGGTTCTGCTTCCAGTTCCCCATACAGATAGCATTTTTGCTGTAGTGGGTGAGGAACTCGGGTTTATTGGCTCCGCCATTTTGGTGATCTTATATGGCCTGTTGTTATGGCGGGGTATGGTTATCGCCAAGAAGGCCCTGGATGGACTGGGGTCACTCCTGGCGGCCGGTTTGGTTTTTTGGATTGTATTTGAGGCTTATGTCAATATTGCTGTCATCATCGGGCTGCTGCCTGTGGCTGGCAACCCACTCCCGTTTATTAGTCAGGGAGGATCCAATCTGGTGGTTACCTTATCAGCAGTTGGGATCATCCTGGGTGTTGCCAGGATGGCAGAAATGGAAAGAAGAAAACAGGAACGGAGGTCATTAGGTGCGGTTGTTGATTTGCGCGGGCGGGACAGGCGGGGGAGTGTACCCGGCTTTAGCCGTCCTCCAGGCACTAAACGATCTTAACCCATCCTGGCAGACAGCTGATGCTGTACTCTGGGTAGGTGGAGAAAACGGTATGGAAGGAGAAATCATCTCCAGACAAAATATCGCTTATCAAAGCATCCCTGCCGCGGGATTACACGGTGTGGGTTTGAAAACCCTGCCTGGCAACCTGGTTAAGTTGATCCGGGGTTATCTGAAAGCTGGCAGGATCATAAGCGAATATAAACCGGATGTGCTGTTCTTTACTGGCGGATATCTGGCAGTTCCGGCTGCTTATGCAGGCAGGAGGATCCCAAGTATGGTATTCCTCCCAGATATTGAACCCGGCCTGGCGATCAGGACTATATCCAAAGTGGTATCAAAGATTGGGCTGTCAGTTGAACAGAGCCGCCAATATACTCCACCAGGAAAAGAAGTTTTTGTCAGCGGTTATCCAGTTCGTTCAAAAATATTGGCCTGGACGCGCGATCAAGCCCTGAAGGCCCTGGAACTATCACCAGCTCTGCCAGTCTTGTTGATATTTGGGGGCAGTAAAGGCGCCCGATCCATTAATCAGGCACTTGAACCGATCCTGCCGGAACTGTTGAAAGAAATGCAGGTAGTACATATAACAGGGACGTTAGATTGGGAAGGGATTAAAAAGAAGTGGGATCAATTACCCTGCAGATTTACAAAAGAAATATCGGGTTTACCCGTTCCTCCACGAGGAAATGGGCGCTGCCCTGAGAAGCGCTGATCTGGTGGTTTCCCGCAGCGGGGCATCCGTATTAGGTGAATATCCGATGTTTGAACTGCCAGCTATTTTGGTGCCTTATCCACATGCCTGGCGTTATCAGAAAACTAACGCTCAGTTCCTGGTTGATCAGAAAGCAGCCTTGTTAGTCCGGGATGAAGACTTAGAGGAAAGACTGCTCCCAGAAGTACTCTCGCTGATCAGGGATAGGGAGAGATTGGAGAAAATGAAAAGTCGCCTTAAGGGAAATGGCAAAACCTAATGCAGCTGAGACGCTTGCTAGAGAGCTTATCTCTCTGGCTGGAAATACAGAAGGAGGGACTCAGGGATGATTTCCATCCTGTCAGCCTTCTGGTTGTTTGTGATCTTATTTGGCCTGATCGGTGCCATGCGCGGCTGGGCCAAGGAGTTGCTGGTGGTTTTCAGTGTGGTTTTAGCGCTGTTCCTGATCTATGTGCTGGAATCATTTACTCCTTATATGACCTCATTTGGAGAGATCCTGGCAAAAGTGGAAAATTTACCCACCAATGCTACCTTTGAATCCCTGCCGGCGGTAATTCAGGAAGAGCTTCGAATGCAGTTCTGGTCGCGGGCGACAATTGTTTTCATTTTATCCTTTTTTGGATATCAGACTCCCCGCCTGGCAGTGATCCGGGATAAAGCCCGGAGAGAGAAGATCCAGGATATTCTACTTGGCGCAGTGATGGGTTTGGTAAGCGGATTTTTTATCATGGGCACTCTGTGGTGGTATATGGCAGCGGCCCACTATCCGTTTGGTCCGGAAATATTACCCCCTCAACCGGGAACTCCGTTAGGAGATGCGGCAATTAATATTTTGAAATATTTCCCACCTGTATTTGCCAGCAATCAGATCGGATTATTCTTTGCTGTGGTGGTTGCTTTTATGTTTGTACTGGTGGTGTTCATCTGATGGAACATATTCACTTTATCGGGATTGGAGGAACAGGTTTGTCTGCAATCGCTACGGTTCTTCTGGAACAGGGATACACGGTCAGTGGGTCAGATCTGAATGAGTCTACCCTTTTTGATGCCGTGCAGAAGGCTGGTGGATCAGTCACTCTGGGTCATCGGGCTGAAAATATAACCGGCGCGGACCTGGTTGTCCGCTCTTCGGCAGTACCCGAGAATAACGTGGAAGTCCAGGCTGCCCTCGCAGCTGAGATTCCGGTGCTTAAGCGTTCCGAATTCCTGGGGCGTATGTTGGCAGATAAAGAGGTCCTTGCTGTAGCTGGAAGCCACGGGAAGACCACAACAACCTCCATGCTGGTCTGGATTCTTTCCAGCCTGGACCAGGACCCATCCTTTATCGTGGGTGGAGTGGTCAGTAATCTGGGCACCAACGCCCGATCTGGGTCAGGAACTAGTTTTGTGATCGAGGCGGATGAATATGACCATATGTTCTGGGGTTTATATCCGGATTGGGCCGTTATCACAAATGTGGAACATGACCATCCAGATATTTTCCCCACTTCAAGATCCTTCGAGCAGGCATTTGAAGGATTTGTGAAGAACCTGAAACCGACTGGCCATCTGGTGTTGTGCGGAGAAGACCAGGGAGCCATACGCTTAAAGGATCAACTATCAGCTTCCCAGAAACTGGTGAGTTATGGTTTTGCAGGAAATGATTGGGACTACACAGCTGTAAATCTGAAAGTGAAGCCCAACGCTGGAACAGATTTTGAGGTTCAGATAAATGAGGCAGGGCAGGTGAGTACTCTGCCAGTTTCTCTCCAGGTACCTGGAAAACATAATGTTCTTAACGCTTTAGGCGCAATTGCAGTGGCCGTTGGGCTGGGATTGGATCGGGAAGAGATAACCAGGTCACTGAGTGAATTCCAGGGTAGTGAGCGTAGATTTGATATTCGGGGAGAGTTCCAGGGTGTGTTGATCGTAGATGATTATGCCCATCACCCGACCGAGATCAAAAAGACCCTCCAGGCCGCCCGGGATGTTTATCCCAGCCGCCGGATCTGGGCAGTATGGCAGCCGCATACATATTCCCGAATAATGACCTTGTCCGAAGGATTTTATGGCGCTTTTGACAAGGCGGATAAGGTAGTGGTGCTGGATGTTTATCCGGCCCGGGAGCTAAAACCGGAAGGATTCCAGATTACTGACCTGATATCGTCTATCCAGCATGCTGATGTTCAGCATGTTGCGAGTATAGATGAGGTAGTTGAATTGTTAAAAATAGAATTGCAGCCCCAGGATCTGCTGCTGGTATTTACTGCGGGTGATGCAATTGAAATTAATGATCGGATTGAAGAAACCTTGGCTGCCAAGGCGTGATTCTAGAGAGGAGAATAACCATGACTGCAAGAAATCTTCCAGATGAAAGAGATCAAGCCCTCGATGTAGTTTATGAAAGGCTAAATCGCCTGGATTGGGTTGTAAGGGAAGATCCCCAACTGCAGGCGGAATTGAACAAACTGCCAGAATCGGGTGAGGAATTGTCCTCTGCCGTTGTAAATAAGGTTTTGGCACGTATCAGGGATCTTTAGGGATTATTAATGAATTGACCGGTTCTGACTCCTGCTCAAATTAAAATCTCTTCAGACCTTCTTTGGCTCTAAGTTAAAGAAGGATGAATTGATGAGCCGCTATTCAGTGATGAAAGTGGGAGGTCCTGCAGATTATCTGATGATTGCAGAGAACTACCATGATCTGGAGGCTTATATTTGCTTCTTGTGGGAAGAAAGAATCCCATTTCTGCTCCTGGGTGGAGGATCGAATACATTGATCAGCGATGCAGGCATTCGAGAAGTGGTTTTGATCAACCAGGCCAAGGAGATCCGTTTTCTTGAGACTGAATCAGATTCTCCCCGATTGTGGGCAGAATCTGGGGCGAGTTTTGGAAGTTTGGCCCGCAGGGCTGGCTCCAAAGGCTGGAGCGGCCTGGAATGGGCTTCCGGGATCCCGGGCACTGTTGGTGGAGCAGTTGTTAATAATGCTGGAGCTTTTGGCTCAAATGTGGCTGCAAATCTGGAAATGGCAGATATCTTGCAACCATTAGGAGACAGTATTCAACGGTCGGAATGGTCCGTGGATCAGTTTTTATATGATTACCGGTCCAGTGTTATAAAATCCGGCGAAAAACAGGCAGTTGTTCTGAGTGCGACCTTTAAGATGGAAAAAAGCACGCCCGCTGCTGTCAAAGCACAGATTTCGGCCATCTCAGAAAAACGCCAGTCTTCCCAACCCTCAGGCTCCAGTCTGGGGAGCATGTTCAAGAATCCGCCTGGTGATTTTGCAGGCCGTTTAATAGAAGGTGCAGGGTTGAAAGGCACTCGGGTGGGAGATGTGGAAATCAGTCCGGATCATGGAAATTTTTTCCTCAACAAAGGGAAAGCCACCGCATCTGATATCGCTTCAATGATCGCTCAGGTACGGGACCAGGTTAATGAAAAATTTGGCGTCGAACTGGAATTAGAGATCCAGTTCATCGGTGATTGGAATAGAGGATAAATATGACTGAACCGATTCGGTTAGGGATTTTATTTGGAGGAAGGTCCGGGGAACATGAAGTATCCCTGTTGTCCGCCAGCTCTGTTTTAAATACGGTGGATCCTGAAAAATACCGGGTTACCCCGATAGGGATCACCCTGGAGGGCGATTGGTTGGTCGGTGATGATGTGCTTAATGCTCTCAAGAACCACTCGGTTGAGAACTTGACTCCAGCGGCTATGCTTCCGGTCCCATCCAGACAAAAGATCTACTCGATGGATTCATTTGAGGGAAACGAGATCTTGAAAGTGTTTGCCGAACTGGATGTGATCTTCCCGGTGCTGCATGGATCTTATGGAGAGGATGGCACGATGCAGGGGCTCTTTGAACTCAATAATCTGGCATATGTTGGGGCTGGCGTTCTGGGTTCTTCTGTTGGCATGGACAAAGCTCTCTTTAAAGATGTGATGATTGCCAATCAGATCCCTGTTGTGCCCTCAATGCTGGTTCATCAATCCGAGTTAAAGAATATGGATCGTATTGTAGAGCAGGTGGAGAAGTTTGGAAATTATCCATTATTTGTAAAACCTGCCAATATGGGCTCGTCTGTGGGAATTACGAAATGTAAGGATATAGAAGAAACCGCAGCCGGTATCCTGGAGGCAGCTCGTTATGACCGCCGGATTTTGATCGAAAAAGGGATCAATGCCCGCGAAATAGAATTGAGCGTACTTGGCAATCAAAGCCCACGGGTATCGATCCCGGGTGAGATCAGACCAACAGCGGAATTTTACTCCTATGAGGCCAAATATCATGATGATAGCTCTGAATTATTGATCCCAGCACCGCTCAGCCAGGAACAGGTTGAGTTATTACAGGACTATGCTCTCCGGGCGTATCTGGCAATCGATTGTGAGGGGATGGCCCGGGTGGATTTTTTGATGGATAGAGATACGGATGAGATCTTTCTGAATGAAGTAAATACAATACCTGGTTTTACTCCTATCAGCATGTATCCTAAATTATGGGAAGCCTCCGGAGTGACGTATGCAGAATTGATTGATGAATTGATCCGGCTGGCGCTGCAAAGGAAAGCGGAGAAGGATCAACTGGTTAGAAAATTTGAGTTTGAGGCATAAGAAAGCATATGACAAAACAGATCAACACCATGACAGAGAGAAGAGGTCAAGCCAGGAGTTCCCGAACAAATCAGCGGGGATCATCCTCAGTGACCTCTCGCAGGACGCCCCAGGTTCTGTCACGCAGTGAAATTGGCATAAATACTGCAGCTGTTGATAACAGACCTCTGCCCCGGCGCCGAGTGGATGTTTCCATAGCGTCTGGAGCGGAGATTCGCCTCCCCGCAGTGCCAACAGTCAATAATAAATGGCGGGTGCTTTCTGGTGTGATCACTATCAGTATATTAATGGGATTGATCTTATTTACACAGTCAGGATTCTTCAGGATAACAGATATAAAAATGCAGGGATTGGAACGCTTCTCTGAGGGAGATATTGCCCAGGCAATAAATATTACCGGCTCATCGATCTTCTTTATTGATCCGGAGCGGGTCAAGCAAGATCTGCAAATGACCTATCCTGGCTTAACTGATATTGAGATCAAGGTGGGCTGGCCTGCATCTGTTTCAATTTCCCTTGTGGAACGTTATCCTGTTCTGGCTTGGAACTGGGATGGCCATGTCCGTTGGGTTGATAAAAATGGGGTTGCCTTTGAACCTCTTGATGAAGGGTTGGATGTTGTTCAAGTCAATTCAGCCATGCTGCCGCCCACAGTTGAGGACCGTTTTGTGGATCCCCGACTTGTGGAAAATGTGGCAGCCCTGACGGGAGTTATCCCGGATGGGGTGGATTTGATCTACGATCAGGTTCATGGTTTGGGATGGGAAGATGCCCGGGGATGGATTGTCTATTTTGGATTAAATGATGATAACGCAGAGCAAAAAATGAATGTCTATCAATCTCTGGTGGAATATCTGGAGGGGAAGAGGATCAGTCCCAAATTGATAAATGTTGAATTTATAGACTCACCTTATTTCAGGATGGAACAATGAGTACGCAGGACGCACCGATCATCGTTGGTATTGACGTAGGCACTACAAAGATCTGCACCCTGGTCGCCCGGGTAGAAGCGGAGAATAAATTCCGCATCCTGGGTGTTGGCATTGAGCCCTCACGGGGATTGCGGAAGGGTGTTGTGGTAGATATTGCTTCCACCAGCAAAGCTATCAAACGCTCAATAGATAAGGCAGAGAGAACCTCGGGTTTGGAAATTACCTCCGCCCAGGTCAGTCTGGCAGGCTCCCATGTATCATCTATCAACAGTCATGGGGCCAGCGGGGTCACCGGTGGGATTATTGATCAGCATGATGTGTTCCGGGCCCTTGATGCGGCTAAGGCTGTTTCCATCCCTCATAACAGGGATATTGTCCATGTCATTCAGCGAGGTTTTAGTGTGGATGGACAGGATGGTATTCACAAACCGATCGGCATGCACGGGTATAGATTGGAAGTGGAAGCCCACATTATCACTGCAGCCTCAACATCTCTGGATAACCTGGAACAGTGTGTAAACGCTGCCGGCGCAGAGGTGGAAGCCTTTGTATTAAATCCCCTGGCTTCTGCTGAGGCTATTTTGACAGAGACGGAACGGGAAATGGGTGTTGTGGTATGTGATATCGGTGGCGGGACCACTGATCTGGCGATCTATATCAATGGTGATGTTTGGCATACCATGGTGATGGGTATCGGGGGCAACTTGATCACTTCTGATATCACCCATGGATTGAGTTTATCCATGGACCAGGCAGAAAAAGTCAAGATCGAGTATGGACATGCTATCCGGTCTGAGATCAGTGAGGATGATGTCTTCCATATTCGTCCTTTTGGGGATGAGACCCAGAAAGAATACAGCCGCAGAGATCTGGCTTTGATCATTGAAGCCCGTGTGGAGGAATTATTCAGTTATGTGATCCAGGAAATCAAACGCTCCGGGTATGATGGATTATTACCTGCCGGGATGGTGCTGACAGGAGGATCAAGTTCTCTTCCCGGAATCAGCCGATTTGCCCGAAAGATGTTCAACTTGCCGGTCAGGGTTGCCCAGCCGGAGAACCTGCTGGGAATGACCGATCAGCTTCATGATCCTGCATTTTCTACTAGTGTTGGTTTATTAGAATGGACGGTGTTAATGAATACGATATCTTATGAAAAGGACAGCTACCGTAAACAAATTCACCAGGATAATCTCAGTTGGTCCAATGTGGCAAATTTCCTAAGGCGTTTACTGCCTTAACAATGACCTAGCAACAACAAGAAGAATAGTACAGAGGAGAATATTATGGACCCCATCAAAGAAACAGAATCATTCGCACGAATAAAAGTAGTTGGTGTTGGCGGAGGTGGATGCAACGCCGTAGACCGCATGATCGAAGCCGGTCTGACCGGGGTTGAGTTCATTGCAGTCAACACGGACGCACAAGCCTTGCTGCGTTCTAAAGCACCAACCCAGGTCCGGGTAGGGGATAAACTGACCCGCGGACTGGGTTCAGGTGGAAATCCTGAGATAGGACGTGGATCAGCAGAAGAATCTGCTGATGATTTATACACCGTCCTCAAAGGGGCAGACATGGTCTTTATTACCGCTGGAATCGGTGGTGGTACTGGAACTGGTGCTTCCCCGATAGTGGCCCAGGCTGCCCGGGAAATAGGTGCCCTGACCATTGGTGTGGTTACTCGTCCCTTCACTTTCGAGGGAAATACCCGCATTAACACGGCAGACCAGGGTATCGCCGTTCTGAAAGAACAAGTGGATACGCTGATAGTCATCCCCAATGACCGCCTGCTTCAGATCTCTGATAAAAGAGCAACCCTCCAGCAAGCCTTCACAATGGCAGATGACGTCCTGCGCCAGGGCATCCAGGGTATTTCCGAACTGATCACCGTACCCGGCCTGATCAACCTTGACTTCGCTGACGTGCGCGCAATCATGTCTGAGGGCGGCGCAGCCTTGATGGCAGTAGGTGAAGCCACTGGTGAAGACCGGGCTGTCAAAGCGGCCGAACAGGCCATGTCCAGCGATTTGCTGGATATCACGATTGATGGCGCACGCGGCATACTCTTTAATGTCACAGGCGGCACAGACCTGTCTTTGTTTGAGGTCAACGAAGCTGCAGCCATCATCAAAGAAACAGCCCATCCGGAAGTTAAACTTGATCTTCGGAGCTGTGATCGATCCCACAATGAAGGATAAATTCCGCATGACTGTGATCGCCACGGGTTTTGAGAAGACTGGTATGCCCACTAATATCATGCAGATGGCGGGCCGCCGCTCCCGGTTAGATACTCCTGTAAATAATGAAATGCAGGATGAGCGAGAATCAGAATTTGTTCCGCGAACACTAAATACCGAGAACCTGGATATTCCGACATTCTTGAGGAATCGAGGTCGCACTCGGTAAATGATAGGTTGTATTGAAAAAAACTGAAATGAGTCCAAGGAATCTATTGGGTTTATTGGTACGGGTATATCCACCCTGAACCGGCCTCCTCCTGGTAGGGTTGGATGTTGTCTGGTCATGTTCACCTGCTGAATTATCAGCAGGTGAACGGCTTTAAGGAAGACGCCATATTTTGCTGGTGAGGGGTGCTGTTGTATGCTAAAATCACATTGATGGCCATCCATGCAGATCAGGATAATAAATATGAAATGTCCTTATTGTAAAGATGATGACTCCAAAGTGCTTGATACATCCCATGACAAACGTGGTGGGACCCGCCGTCGACGGTTATGCCTCAGCTGCGAGCAGAGGTTCAGTACTTATGAGAGAGCGATCCTGGATACACCTTTGATCGTGAAACAGGATGGTACCCGGGAAGAATTTAACAGGGCAAAACTATCCCGGGGAGTCCAGATCAGCTGTGATAAACGCCCGGTCTCTGCTGCTGATATCGAGCGCCTGGTTGGTGATGTGGAATCCGATCTGCAAGCCATGGGGGAAATAGAGGTCTCATCCAGGATTGTGGGTGATATGATCATTGCCGGACTTAAAGAAATGGACCTGGTGGCATATGTCCGATATGCTATTGTATATCTGGGATTGGAAGATCTCGATGCTATCCGGGGTGAGATTGATGCCCTGCTGGAAGCTTAAGGATTACTCGATTAAATAAAAAAGCCCTCCCGTTTAGAGAGGGCTTTTTTCATTTAGGGACAAAGTCCTTATGGAAGGACTTTGTCCCTTAAGAGTCTTTTATCCACATCCGCCGCCAACCGGAGCCCGTTTCAGGTCCAGTTCGATCTTCTTTTCATACTCGAAATTGTATTCATCGTGATCGGGATATGCTGCAGGGCAGTTTGATCCCAGCGCGGCGTCGAACTCATAATGCAGTTCTTCATCACCGGCCTCGGTAACCTCTCCACAAAAACCCTCTTCAAAAGGCGTCGCAAATGTATCCAGCCAGTTGTTGATCCCACCGCTAAGGATGTAGACATTAGGGACCGCCTGGGCGGTTAAGGTCTTCCATACTTCTGTAGCGGACGTTTCATCGTTGCTCATCACAACGATCACTGTGTTGGCTGGCAAGGCAATATACTCGTCAATCGAATCCGGTATTTCCTCGGGGGTTATATGGTCTGCATCAAGCAGGTGGAAGAGGTTATAGTCGGCCTCGCTTCTGACGTCGATCATAACCAGATTTAGCTTGTGGTCATGGAAAGTATCCAGCAGTTCACCAGGATGGATATAAACTTCACGGTTTTTCAGGTCTTCACCACGCACGGATGCCAGGTTATTCCATCGATCTGCTGTTGTGGGTTGGCCGATGATCGCAACCACCACAGCCACAATCACCAGAACACCAGCTCCATAATAACGGGCTTTGGGGGCTTTTTTGGGATCCTTGTTTCCGTAGATCTTTTCTAATTGTTCACCGCCCAAGAACATTAATAGAGCCATCAATGTCACCAGGATAACAACAATTCCTGTCGGAATGTTGAAGACATCCATCAGGGTTAATCTTCCATAGTAGCTTCCATTAAAGAAGTACTTGTATAAATCGACAGTCTCACCAAAAAGGGAAACTCCAACCAGACCGCCCAGCACAAAAAATATGCCGTCGATCTTGAGTGTTGCCAGAGCCACCAGCGAGGTGCCGGGGCAAAATCCACCAATGATAAAACCAGCACCCATGATCAGCCCGCCAACAATACCAGACCAGAGATAAGTGGGGTTGACCCAGATCAGGTTGTAATCCAGCAATCCAACAGCAGAGCTCAGGAACAGCAGCAACATGCCGACTACGATTGCCGTGAAGAATACCTTGAACACCCGTAGATCTTTGAAGTAGAACTGGGATGCCAGGCTGGGGGAGTGGTTAAAACCGGAAATTTCCAATACATACCCAAAAAGGAAACCGATCAATAAAAAGACCAGGTATGCAAGAGGTTTACTAAGCAGGGATTCCAGATGAAGTGGAAAGGGTATCATTATTTTCTCCTTTTAGTTCCACAGCCTGCGAACGAAATAGGCCAGGGCGTAGGCGCCGCCAAAGATGGAGAACATCACCACCCAACTACCAGCTGACAGGGTTGCCCCGCCGGATAATGCTTGACCGGAGGTGCATCCACGGGCCAGGCGCGCACCGTAAGTGAACAGGATACCGCCCAGGAAGGCGAATAACCAACGTGTTTGTTTTGAAATATTGGGACCTTTGTGGGTTTCAAACTTGGTCCGTCCATGGATCACGCCGGATGTAAATCCGCCGATCAACACACCAGTTGTGACGATCACGATCCAGTTGTCCAGCGGATTTCGCTGCCCGCCAGCCATGTTGATCAGATAGGGAACCTGGTCGATGTGGTCGGGAGCGATAAGATCCACAAAGAAGGCAGCATAGCGGCTGATACCGCCTGAAGCGCCCAACCCGTTCCCGGTGATGAAATAGGAGGCAAATAGAACCAGCCCCAATAAAACACCACCCAGGTAAGGGTTTGCATAAGGTTTGGAAGGCCTGTTAAACAGATCTTTCAGACGAAATTTCTTTTCTTCTTGTTTCTGATTTTCTGCCATAAGATTTCTCTCTTTACTAGACGGACTTAATAGTCAGCCATTTTATCTAACCAATTGATTAGGCTTCGCTTTCGATATCCTCCCAGCCGGTGATCATTGCTTCCATGCTGGATACAGCGGTATGGCCGGTTGTTGTGAGGTAGACATGCAAGATCAGGAAAGCGCCAAACAGCCAGGCTATGATGGTGTGGAAGGGGGCCAGGACCGGCAATCCTCCCAAACGGTTAGCCAGTTCAGGCCAGCGCTGCAGACCCCACATCAAGGCACCGGTGATTCCCTGCAGCGGCAGCAGTACATTGAGCAATCCAAAATATGTGATCTGCTGGAGTGGGTTCAATTTCTTCTCTGTGGTTTTCTCAAAGGGATGGTGTTCACCTTTGAAAATACCCAGCAGGTAATATTTGATCTGAACAAAGGTGCGGTCGAAGAATCCTCGGGGACGAGGGATATACTGCTGGATCTCCCCTGTAGCCAGATGGTAGAACAGGGACAGGAAAGCATTTATTGCCAGGATGGCAGCGACGATATTGTGGACCAGGACCATATTCCTGAAATCCATAAAGGCAAAGGAATCTGGCCTGTGGATCACAAAACCAGTCAGCAGCAGCAGCACAATAGCGGCAGTCTGCAGCCAGTGCCACATGCGCTCATAAGAGCCGTACATATATACTTTTTTAGTTGGTTTTTCAGCCGCAGGGTTTTTAGATGAGAAGTAGATCCTTAACCCTCCGTGAGCTACAACACCCAGGAAGACAACAGCACAAAGACCTAAGCCAATCCAATCCAGCCAGGCCAGGCGGTTGTGGCCAAGGACGTACAGAGATTTGGCCGCAGCTGCGGGGTAATAATAAATCTCACCATCGTCCGAAAACTTGATCTCGCCACCCAGATTTCGTTCGGAACCTGATACAAAGGCTGGCAGGATGCCTCCCGGAGAGACTGCAGCCAGTTTTATGGGCTGAGTGATCCGTGATTCATCTCCGTGGCAGGCTGTGCAATCATCCAAAGCCCAGTCAGCACTTGCTACATCATGATTGATGCTGTAGGGTTGGATTTCTCCTGTGATGCGGGGATTAGAAAGCCCAAGCAGGGTGAGTCTATCCCGTACAAAATCCTCTTTGGCCTGTGAATTGATGATCAATTCCTCTGAGGACAAATCTCCATCTTGATCTTTGTCAAATCTGAGGAGAATGCCAGGGTGATAGTCACCATTTTCAAAATAAGCGGCCTGCAGATCCGCCAGGATAACAGGGCGGGGGGGATCTCCGTAAACCCAGTACCAGGTTGTGATCAGGTTATGGGGTGCTAAATGCATATCGCCGTTCCCGTCAGGGCTGGGGATTAATACTGGTTCAAAACCAACCAGCAGGGACCCCATGGTGTTAACGTCCCCATCGGTACCCCGGCATTCTCTCCTGGGGAGATTCCCGGGCAGCAAGACTGTCCAGTCATGGACCTGGTTGCCGGAAGAGTACATCTGGGGGATATGGCATGATTCACAGCTCAGCGCTTCCATGTGGCTCTCCTGGTATGGCAGCCATTCATGGGTGCTGTCAACCGTGTGGCAGGAGTCACAGGTACGCATTGTGTCATTAAGTTCAGGAGCGACGTTTCCCTGGGCGCTGTTGCCCCGGGCAAACTGATGCAGTGGTTTTTCCAGGTATTCTCCTATCTCCACCCGGCGGGGATCAAAAAGCAAATGATCTGGCCTGGTGGTCTCTGATTCCTGGAAATACAAGGGGTTGTTGATCGAGTAGTGGCAATCCACACAGTTCAATAAACGCTCTGCGTGAACATCCCAGGAACGGTTAAGGGTCTCTTTATTTGCCAGGTTCATTCCCGAATCAGACATCTTTTGAGGAGATATGATCTGGCCGGTAGTGATTGTGCTCCAGCGTTCGGGAGCGCAGCCCAGCGTTACCAGAGGATCTTCAACATTATCATGTACAAGGCCATGACAGGCTCCGCAGTTAGTATTTGTCGGATCCTGGATCTTAATCGCTTCAGGAAGGATTTCCTGATTTTCATCAAAAAAGCTCTCATTCCAGATAAAGGAATCCCCACTTGTGGAAACAATGCCTGATCCTATCAATGTGGCTGTATTTGCCCATCTGAACTCACCACTCTGCAAGGCATCCGCCCGGGCAGAATTATCAGGATTTGGTGTATGGCAGAGGAAACAGTTCATTTCAACCACGCCGGAATCTTCCCAGTCCCAGCGTTCCAGCTCGCCTGTCGCCGGATTAACGATATTGGTTTCCAGGCTGTTTCTGCTGTATGGCAGATCCACCAGCAATTCTCCATTCTGGGCGTACATAGCTGGGCCTCCGCCGACGTGACGCAGACCATAAATCTGGATCCATTCGGGAGTGGTTAGATCTACCCGATCGTCGCCCTGGGGAGAAAGATAACGGTACTCAATTGAATTCCAGGAGCCAAACACTCCTGGAGAGATATCCCAGGGCCGTTCGGTTACGGTCCCTCCTGGTTTTGTTATATCGTTTAAACCAGCGCTGACGTGGTAGCTGTGGCGGGCTATGAAACCCGTATCATGGCAAGCGCCGCAGGTGTTCATCGTTGAGATTGGATTGCCGGTCTCCAGGACATTATTCCCTTCCTCGTCAATGAATGGGAAAGAGGGGTGCAGGGGAGAGGCTTGTTCCGTTTTCTCTTGTGGCGGTCTGGCCCAGGCCACACCCTGGGTTATGAGAACCGCGCCCATAATGATCAGGAATGAAATTGCCGTGATGAGAAGCAATTTATTGGTTTTACTGAGACGTGTTATTTGATTGCCCATATCAAGTTCATCCTTTTTATGGTTGATAACTGTTGGACTGGAAACGGCCGCCCCAATCGATAGGGTCGCCATAATATCCCAATGATTCCCAATCCATCCTGCCTTCGGGACCATGGCATTGATCACAAGATAGAGCCTCAGTAGCCGCTCTGACCATATGAGTGGTTGGCCAATACATATCCGTTTCTGTGAAATCATACTGGCCGCTGTAATCCAGTCCGGTGATATCCGATCCGAGCTGGAGAGCTAAATCCCAATCGAATTCAGTCCAGAAACCTCCCTCGCCAAATGTTTTAGGCTGAAGGAGAATGTTATTTACTGTGTCATAAGGCTGTTTTGCCAGATGGACTTTGAAAGGAAATATCTTGGAGGATTCATCCATGATATTCCCTGAGGGCAGATTGATATGAATGAGTTGACTGGGATCGATCTTGTCTCCCAGAATATATCGTTCAGCAATTCCACCGTCGTACCACATATATACGGGAGTGAAGTTATCTTCATAAACAAAACTGCCCTTGATCTTCAAATATGTGTGAACGCTTTCTTCGATTTCATCACTGCCGGCCGTAGACCAATCCCAGTACATCTTGGTTGCATCCCGGGTTGCCGCATTTGGAATGTGGCAGGTCTGGCAGGCAACAGAGTCAACGTGGGCATCGATGCGTTCGTCTTCATGAAGATCATCGGTATGGCAGTCAGTGCAATAGGTCTGGTTTTCGGTATCCAGACTGACAGAAATTGACCGTCCCATAATATTGTGGCTTTCAGTCTGGTGGCAGTCTGTGCACATGAAATCATGTTCTCCCATGTGGATGTCCACATTGGAGGGCGGGAAATAGAGGGTTTCATCCAGGTCGCCATGTTTGACTGCGTTTCCTCCGCCGCCATTAAAATGGCAGCTGCCGCAGTTTTCACGTGTTGGAGTGGCCACACTCCGGGCGACTTCCAGAAGGTCAACACCCTCAACGGGTATGCCTGCTAATCCTTTCACATAGGTGCCGGTATTGTCATGGCAGGCCAGACAATCGACTGATTCTTCCTGGCTGAAGTCAAAATTGGCATCCTCCCATCCATATCCGGCGTGGCAGGAAGTACAACCGGGCCAGTTACCCTGGATACCGATGCAGAAATTGTTGATCGAGTTCTTTTTCCCAACAGTGACTGTGCCCTCTCTACCTTCAATTTGATAAGGTTTGCTTTCCCAGGTCCAATGGGCTGTTGCCATGATCTCCTGGGCTGAATCCTCGTGGCATTCAAGACAGGCCCGGGTGACGTCTTGGCCGGTTTCAAAAGGCCCGTTAACAATCGCGGAGTGATCGGTATGGGGGACTCTCAAGGGTACATTTTCCCATGGATCCGAACTGATCGGTTTATCTCCCCGGGGGAAGAAGATCACTATCGGGATCACAATCACTGCTAGGATAAAAACGGCACCAAATAGCCAGCTGAATTTGGATAGTTTCATTGACTACCTCTCTGTGGAACTGTTTTGATTAATAAGATTGGCTTGTTGTGATATTTGCTCTAACATGACCTCGCGCAGTAAATCCAGAGCCTGAATGAAACGTTTATCTGCCAGGGAGTAAATAACCTGAGCGCCATCTCGTTGGGCTTGGATCAAGCCGCGCTCCCGCAGAACCTTTAAATGACGTGACGCTGCAGATTGACTGATGCCAACAGTCTCCGCCAAGCTATTTACATTGCAGGGCTTCTCAGCCACAGCATAGATCAATAAGATCCGGTTCGGTTCTGAAATCGCGGAACAGATCCTGGCATGTAATTGATTAATTTCTTGGGCGAGGGAATTATCACTCATAGACATATGTACATATAGGTATATATTGGCTTGTGAATATTATAACAGCTGAGTATTTTGGCAATAGTGACAAACGTCACATGCCTTAACCGGCATTGTTACGGTCGGTTGTTGGCAAAGGCGCTCTTTATCTAGGGGAAAAATGAGTGTTGAGATCTGAGACCAGATCTGGAGGGGAAGGTGTAGTAATTCCTTAGCTCTTTATGATCAGTTTTGCCTTATCCTGATTGTCGTAAGTTGCCGTTGTGATGAAATCCCAAAAAGCGTCTCGGGCCGCGGTAGTTAATTGGGTTTTATCCCTGACGATAAACAAACCTTGTTTGATCTCGATATCTTTGATCGGAACTGGAACAGTCTCGCTGATTGTTGCCGCGATCGTGGTTGAACTGAAGCTGAGGCCCAACCCTTTATTTACTGACAGTGTAATGGCTTCAGCATTATCCAGGGTCAGGAAAGAATCCAATTGGAGAAGGGATAGATTTTTAGCTGCCAGGGCTTCATTAACTTTCAGGTAAGTCCTGGTTTTTGAGGCTGGAAGAATAAATTTTTCTTCCAGCAGTTCCTCGGCTTCAATGAATTCACGTTTTGCCCAGGGATGATTTTTAGGTGTGATCAGCATGATCTCGTCTGTCAGTAGTTGTTGGGCTTGGAAACAGGGCTCTATCATGCTTTCCAGGTTTGTGAATAAAAAGTGAATATCCCCGCTCCGGAGTGTGTCCAGCGGATAATCGCATGAATCTGTCTCGCAGGCAATGGTCACTTCCGGGTATTTCATATGGAATTGGGTGAAAAACTCGGGCAGCGTATATCTGCCGGTGAGGGCGTTGCAGCTGATGTTGATGCGGCCTTTGATGTGTCCTTTCAGGGAGGACATGGCTTCGTTGATCCTGGTGCTTTGTTTGACAAATTGCTGGGCCATAGGGATTAACACCCGACCGGCATCCGAAAGGATCAGGGATCTTCCCTGCCTGATAAATAGAACTTCATCAAAATGTTTTTCCAGGGATCTGATATGCTGGCTGACACTGGGCTGGCTCATATGCAGTCGTTCTGCGGCCTGGGTAAAATTCAGGGTTTCTGCGGCAACCAGGAATATATTAAGCTGGTGGGCGTCTAACATAGGATTCTCAAACAGTTTGTTCGCTAATTTATTTGATATCATTATTATATCCAAAAGAAAAAATTATGAGTAACCTCTTTTAACCCCAAACTTACTAATAGTACATTCCTGGGTGAAGACTGCCAGTTTATCTGTTGTAATATGGATAAAAATTAACGCTTCAAGAATATTGAAGCGTTAATTTAATTTCATGGAACCCATATCGGATAAGGCTAATGGGCAGCCTCATCCGCTTTGGGGAAAATTGGCAGATATCTCACGCCAAAACTAAACGCCAGCAGGGCATAAGCAATGATCCCGATGGACACTATAATCTCGTTCCAGGTTGGGAGGTAGGAAGCGGTGATCAAATTTCCAAGCACCCCAGGGGACCATTGGGGAGGAGCGACCAGGCCTGAGAGGGTCACATTCCAACGATTTACCGTCACTCCAGCAACGATGGCTCCCAGAGCCAACATCACAAAGCGGTCATTCTTCCTGAAGTTGGCGCTTAACAGGATAATTGCGGGGACAACACCTCCTAAAACGATTTCGATCCACCAGAATGTCCTGGTATAGGGTGTGGTTGATTGAAGTAAGGCCAAGGCCTCGGTTGTGCCGGGTGAACTGCTGTAATAGGATGTAGCCGCCCAGTCCCAGATCTTAAGATATAGATACGCCAGCAAGGCATATCCAGCAAAGCGGGAGATATCGTGCTGCAGCTCCCGGCTGATGATCTGCCGTCTGTTCAGTTTCCCGACCAGGATGGTTAATAACAGGGTCATGGAAATCCCTCCAGCAACAGCGGAGAGAATGAACATCACCGGTAGGGATGGTTTATACCAGATAGCCCTTCCTGATAAAACACCGTAGGTGGCGCCCAGGGAAGATTGGTGCAGCAGGGATAATCCCAATCCAATGGCTGCAAACACAGGGGATGCTTTGTGGATCATGTCCCCATATATCCGGAGCTTCGGCCAGCGGTCAAAATATTTGCCTTCGAGCAAGATCGGTAGAAACTCCAGTACAAGCACAATGGAATACAGGATCACACACCAGGTGATCTCCCACAGGACTGAGTGGACGTTCCAGTACACAAGGGGATGCCAGAACCTGTCTGGCCGGCCAATATCCATGGCCAGGGCCAGCATGGCGGATGTATATCCCAGGAAACCCACAAAAACTGCCGCCCGGGCGATTGGTTGATATTTTTTAATTCTGAATAAGTAGACAATAGCCGAGAATGTAAATGCCCCGGCGCCTGTCGCAATTGAACTGAGATCCTGGGTAATCCAAAGTCCCCAGGGAACTTGATCGGATAAACCTGTAACGTGCAGCCCTTTTACTAAAACCCTGATAGCGCCGAATATGCCGACGGCCAACATTACTCCTAGAACGCCGATCCAGATCCACCAGGCCCTTTCCCGGCGCTCTTTGGGAATGGAGAGGTCGATATTAAACATCTAAATTTCCTCCTTTTCAGGACGCACATAGTGAATTCTGGGTTCAGTGCCAAAATCCTCCCTCAGCCGGAAAGTTTCATTATTCTTGACAAAAATGGATACCGGGCTTTCAGGATCGTTGTGATCACCAAAAATACGGGCGTTCACAGGACAGATATTCACGCAGGCTGGCGTGGCTTCCCGGTCAATTCCCGGGGTCAAATCCTGGGCCAGGCCGCGATCGATCCGGTGGCTGCAGAAGGTGCACTTTTCCACCACTCCCCGGGAACGGCGCTCAACTTCTGCCGATCCCCAGGTGGGTTGATATGGATTTTCTTTTTTGGAAACATCCCAGTTAAAACGTCTCACGTCGTAAGGGCAGGCAACTTCGCAGTAGCGGCAGCCAATACAGCGTTTGTAGTCCATGGTGACGATACCATCCTGGCGTTTCCAGGTCGCGCCTACGGGGCAGACTTTCACACAGGGAGCTTCTTCACAGTGCAGGCAGGGCCTGGTCATAAAAAACTCAGTCCCGCTTTCAGTCCGTTCTGGAAAACCAACGTTCCAGCGCATATCATCGTCTGGAACGTCATTGGTTGCCTGGCAGGCCCAGACACAGTACTGGCAGCCGATGCATTTGCTGAGGTCGATGACCATACACCAGCTATGTTCGGATTTCCCTTCCTCGCCATGGGTTTTTTCACCAATACCCTTGATCGCATCGGGGGAAAGCGGTCCTGACGTGATCAATTGGGTCACCACAGCTGCTGCTCCTGTTGCTCCGGCGATTTGTAAAAACTCTTTCCGGGAAACGAGGCTTTTTTTCTTGTCTGATTTACCAGCGGATCCCTTTTTAGAGATCATTTTCCTCTTCCTCCTCTTCAGAACGAGGGCGAACATTCTGACTCACGAACCAGGCAGTGGTGCCGCCCAATACCAGGCCGATCACGGCACCCTGGAAAAGGTTGCTAACCCGACTGCTCGCCAGTGCGGTTTCCAGGGCCTGGATTTGCTGGCTGGGATTCAAGTCGCTTTCGACTGGTGTATCACTCAAAGGTTGAGCGCCTTCTCCTTCCTCTCCAACATCTGCTGTCTCATCCTGCGCATGGAAAATTGCAGTTGCACCATTTTCATAACCGGGCAGTACAAATCCAGCATGTAATGCGTCTGTATGACAGGCGACACAGGTCTGAGGTGAGATCGTGAATCCATGACCGGTGGGAACGATGCCGTCCTCCGGTGCTACATCAGGTGGAATCACCAGTGCGTGGCAATCCACACATCCAATATTTTGCTGAACATGCAGATCGTTCAGATAATCGCCCATTCCTTCCCGGTGGCAGTTGATGCATAAATCATCTGGATTGTCAAAGAGAGGTTTCTGGCTGTGAGGATCATGGCAGTCCATGCAATCTACATCTCCTGAAGCATGGCCAGTACTGCGCCACTCACTTAAAGTAGTTGTATGGCAGGATCCGCAGTAATAAGTATCAACAATGGTTGGTACTATTTTGTCAGGATGGTTTGTTGTGACGGTCCCATGACAAGATTGGCATGAAACACCCTCGTTTTCATACTCTCCTGTGGATGATATGTAATTTGTGGTATGGCAGGCTAGACAAGTATCCGGTGTGCCCAAACCGATCCATTGTTCCTGAAAAAAAGGATCATCATAGGCGTGGGCATGGGGACTTGGGGACCAATTCCCCGCGACATCCCGATGACATTTTACACAATCATTGTCAGTGAGAATTTCTTCCGGGGGATCATCGCCTTGTGGGTTAGGTGCCGCGGAGACAATTCCTGTATAAAGGAATATGGCCAGGAAACCAACTATTAGGCCGGATACAAGGGCAGGGGAATACTTTCTTTTATTCATATAGTTGAACCTCTCTTTGAACAGATTGAATCGTATGTACCACATTGTGAATGTTAGCACTAAATCATTAGTGAAAATAATCAACATCCCATCCTTTGAAAGGTTTTGATTATGGATATGATAAGAAAATACAATAAGAAACTGTAATACAAAACACACATTAGCATGAATAATGCTTATAGTAGAAATTATTATTACATAGTGAAAATATGCACAACATGAGAAATTATCCTTGAAGGCGCGTCTGCCAATATCCCTCTGGATGTTCTGGCGCAGAATATTGACAAGCTTCCTTCCTTTGATACCCCGATCGTGACCTACTGCAAAGGCGGCTGGCGGGCAAATATCGCCATGGCTGCCCTGCATGCCATGGGCTGGACTGATGTTCGGGCCCTGGGCGTTGGTTTCCCAGTCTGGGCAGAAGAAGGATACCCTGTTTCTGAAGGCTTGCTCGAGGAAGTTGTTTTGGATGCAGCTCAACCTGATGCAGGTGTGGTTGCCAAAGTGGATGCTGCGCTGCAGAATGTGAAAGGCCTGGGATCCGCTTGGGGCATCATGACTGCAGATGTGTTGAACACTGCCTTGGTTGAAAATCCTGATCTGGTTTTGATCGACGTCCGCAAGGGCAGCGAATTGGAAGAGAACGGTGTGGTCGCTGTTGTTGACCAGGAGCTGATCACTATTCCTGTGGAAGAATTTGTTGCCAGCAGGGCCATGTGGCCGGCTGACAAGGACGCCGAGATCGTAGTATATTGCGGTAGCGGTTGGCGATCGACCATGGCCATGGAGATGATGCTCAGCTACGGCTACAGCAATGTAACCAGCTTGAGCGGCGGGTTTGGCGGCTGGGTAGACGCTGGTTTCCCGGTGGTTGAATACGCTATGCCTTAGTTCTAACTGAAGATATCTCGAAACAGGCTTACGGTCTCCCGTAAGCCTGTTTTATTTTTAATAGGACATACTGCAGAATGATATCAAAAATCGACTATGGTAAACTTGACTAATTACAACCAAGGAAGATATTATGGTGGATCTTTTGCGGATCGAAACATTTTTACATGCTGCTGAAAACTTAAACTTTTCAGAAGCAGCTAGAAATTTACATATCACCCAACCAACTGTTAGCCATCATATAAAAACCCTGGAACAAGAACTCGGTGTAGAACTTTTTGAACGCCAGGGCGCGGCTATTAAACTTACCGATGCGGGCAGATTATTGGTTCCCTGGGCCAGACGGGTGATGCGAGATTCCATTGAAATGCAGGAAATAATGGAATCCCTGAAAAAAGGAATGGCAGGAAGCCTGCAAATTGCCTGCAGCACGACAGCCGGGAAATATGTTCTTCCTCATTTAGCAGCCCGGTTCTCTATCCGCCACCCCAATGTTCAAACCAAATTACTGCGCTGTACTCCTGCCTCTGTTGCCATGAACTTGTTGGAAGGAGAAGCCAATCTGGGTGTGGTCAGCTACGAAATTCCTGGTAAGGATATGGAGCTTCAGGAGTTTTTCCATGATCTGATCTCGGTGATCGTTCCCAGGGATCATCCCTTTGTGAGCCGGAATACTATCTTGCCAGAAGATCTGTTAGCAGAACAAATTATCATGCGGGAAGATACTTCTGGAACGAGGAAGATAGTCCTTTCGGAACTGGCTAAACATGATATCAGCCTGGACGACCTGAATGTCTTTATGGAAGTCGGTAATGCTGAAGCTATCGTCCGCACTGTGGCGGCTGGTTATGGGATCTCATTTGTATCTAAATTGGCTGCTGCCTGTGCCCTTGAACGGGGGAATGTGATCGCTGTTCAGATCGATGGAATAAATTTGGTCCGGACAATTTTTATGGTCCGTAAGCGTCTAAAGGAATCCCATCGTCCAGCGGATGCATTTTGGGGTTTTGTCCATGATCCCTCCAATCAAGATCTGATCGACATGGCCAGCAAGGGAGATTTAAACTATACAATTCGCGATTTATAGCGATAATTATAAGATGGATAAAAAAATGGACTATGTCCTTATAAAGGGCATAGTCCATTTCTATTTAAATCTCAACCTTCGTCCCTGAAAAAATTAGAAGCTGAAGGTGATTGTTGCGTCCTCGATCCCCATCAGGAAGGGTGGGGCTTTGGTGATCTTGATCCTTTCATCGCGCAGATCTTTGGGATCGATACCCTTATTTTCGAGAGCCAATTCACAAAGAATAACCTCAGCGCCAAGATCCATGATGGTGTCAAATAACTCAACAGGATTGGGAAGACCTTTCGGGGTCCCTAATGTTTCCAGTTCGCCCTTCAACATCCAGCGGGCGCCTGCAGGACAAACAAAAACTACAACTTCATTGTCTAGCGCCAAGCCAGATGATGACATGATCAGGGTGGGCATGATATTGGCAGGTCCATCGCCATTACAGGTTATTGCCATTTTAGCCATTTTTTAGCTCCTTTAGTAATTTTTCAAAGGGTCCGGGAAGGTTTTATCCCGGACCCTACTTAATATTCCTTAGTTATCTTTTTTCTGGGGCAGAACAAACATCACATAGGATGCAGCCCAAGCGCCCAGGAAGATCGATACACCAGCGAGTATGGATCCCAGTGAAAGCTGGGGGATACCACTCAGCAAGTGACCGATATTGCAACCACCAGAGGTGACTGCGCCAAAACCCATCAGGAGGCCGCCGATGAATGTCTGGAGCAGGGTGAGGGGTTTGGGAACGCGGAATTTAAATTCCTTGGAAATCAGGGCGGCGACGAGTCCACCGACGACAATACCGACGATCATCAATCCCAGCCAATCGAAAGACGCGCCCGTGAAAATGACCTTGACGATATTGATCCAGCCAGCAGTGATGCCCAGCGGGTAATTGCGGCCAGCTGCAGCGGAAAGCGGGAAGGCGAGTATGCCAACCAAACCGACCAGGATGCCAGTGTTCAGCCAGCCCCATCCCGGGTCAGCTTCATAGGCTTCTTTTTTGGATTTAGCAACGAAGTACCAGACTACCAGGGCGATCAAGACGATGATTATTGCCAAGGTGGCGTAATTCATACCGAGCATACCATGTACAGTAAGTGCCGATCCATCAGCGCTTGAGATCTTGGTGGCAGTTTGCAGGTTGTCTTTAAAGGGTTTCAGGAAACCGGCAGCGGTGAAATAACCAGCTGCAGCCAATCCAAGGACTGCAGTCATAGAACCAACCATGCCTTCACCCGTGCGGTATGTGATACCGCTGGCACATCCGCCAGCCAGAACCATACCGATACCAAATATAAAACTCCCCAGCAGGTTTGCGCCCCACCAGAACGGTTTGGGGTTGATGGCAATCGCGCCAGCAGAATCCATGAGTGCAAATCCAACCATCTCAACCAGTAAAGCAGCGAAGACTGTTTTCAGGAGCACGTTATCCTGAAGCAGGATAGCATCTCTGAAGGCCGAGTTCATGCAGAAACGGCCTCTCTGCAAAACAAAGCCAAATAAAACACCAATGAATAATCCTGTTAATACAGCTTCCATTTCTCTCTCCTTGATTAATTATTTATGAAGCTACTTCAATCCATGCGCTTCAATCAACATACGGTGGTTGGGTCCATCTAATTGCTCAACTTCGATCAATTTGTGACCCTGTTTCTTTAGGTTGCGAGGAATCCTCTCCACTGATAGTGGATAATCGAGAAGGACTTCCAAGACTTCCCCTTTTTCCATCTTTTTCAGGGTTGTCATCGTGTTCATGTCAGGATAGGGACAGATCTTACCGCAGACATCTAAGGTTTTTGTGGGGGTTACTTCACTCATGCGAATTCCTCTCCTTAATATAGTGAATGGTGGATATTTTCTCTGATCTAGTAGCTGAAGGTCATTTTGGCGCCCTCTGCCTCAAAGAGGAAAGTTGAGGCCATCATGACTTCAACACCTTCAACCAGATCTTCATTTTTCATGTCCCAGACAGGCAGGCCAAGTTCACATAGGATCACTCGGCCGTCCAAAACCTGGATGGCGTCAAAAAGCTCAAGGGGATCAGGTTGTCCCTTCAGATTCTGATACTTTTCCAGGGCGCCTTTTTTGAGGATTTTTGCGCCGCCGGGCTGGATGAATAACAATACCTCGTCCCCGGTGGCAGCAACTGCGGCGCTCATCACAAGGGCCGCCATAACGCTTTGTTCATCATCGTTATTGAGCACTACAACTATCTTGTCAGTTTGAAATTCTTCGTTCATGTCATTTACCTTCTCTCTACGTTGTTTTATTCGGCAAACTCAGGGTTTAAAAGTTATGGTAACAAAGGGTCGATTTTACTGACCAGCCGGGACCATCTCCTCTTTAGGTCTTTTACTGATCTCAACTGCTTTCACCCTTACCTGTTGAAAGTAGATCGCCAGGGGACGGTAATATAGGTGAGCCCACTTTCCAAATGGCACTTCCAGGACCAACATTGGAAAGGCTGCAGCCAGGTGGATCACATAGGTATAGTACGTTGCCAGGGGCAAACCTAGATACCGGAAGGTATGCTGGAGAATGCCTGTCAGGGTCACCGTGATCAACAGAACGGGGAAGATCCAATCACTGGGGTGGGAGAATTTATGAAGCGGCCTGGACTGTCTGATTCTCCCAATGAGCACAGATCCCGCCCCGTACAGCAAAACAGCGGTAGCATAATATCCCAGCCAGCGTTGGGGATTAGTGATGGGGTAAATTTCATCGGTTTGTAACCAGGGAAGGAAGAACATAACCAGGACCAGCATCAGACCATAACCACTGGCCATCAGCATATGGTTGATCCAGGGCAATCGTTTGTAGTTCTTTTCTTTCTTATCATCCTCATCCTCGGCACATTCACTCCATCTCATCTGGGTCAGGAGGTGGATAATTCCATGCCAGGCTTCAGTGATATAAACAGAGATCGGAACTTTGACAGCTGTTCCTTTCCTGATGATCAGGTGATGCATGCGCAGGACATTGGTTCCGATAAAGAAAACCAGACCGGCGGCCATGATCCAGTCCGCAGTATGCATCAATTCCACAGGAGCGAAAGTATTCAGCTCAACAGAGCTGGTCACGATTGGTCCATGAAGAATGACGGCCAGAATGACGATAAAGATGGCTGTCAGGATCATAGCTCCAAACTCCCACAGCTTTGAAGTGTAAAACTTCCCGGCCAGTCCGGTCCAGTCATATTGTGCCGTTAACCAGCGGCGTACAGCCATCATGGTTTCTGCAGGCTCAGCCTGTTTTGGGCAGGTTAAGGAACAGTCTCCGCAGTAATAACACAGCCATGGATCCAGGCTTTCAACAAGATCATCTTTTAGTCCTAATTGGACCATGCGGATCATATCTCTTGGAAAGGGATGATCCGTGCTTGTTAAGGGGCAGATCGCAGTGCAGTTTCCGCAGTTAAAACACTTTTCAATATCGACTGCTCCATATTCCTTAAGGTCATACATTAAACTTGGGTCAACTCGAGTGGCCATATTCTATTTCTCCTCTAGCCGTCTGTACAAGACGTATTCGCCATCCATGCCGTCTTCCCGGATCTGATCGTATTTTTTTAGTGCGGTCAAAAACCATAAAACACGATGGGTCGGTTGATCGATCTGAGAGGCAATGGTGGGCACGGTCATTGATTCGTCTTTGATGAGCTTGAGAATCTCTCGCTCGACTTTGCCCTGTTCCTTTAATAGAGCCTGGGTCCGATCTACTGTTTCTTGGTGGATAGTGCGCAGCTCCTTGAGGACCTGAGCTTTCTTTTTTACAGCTTCTTTATCGCTCATTATGCAGCCTCCATCATTTCACCGATATCCTGAGCAATTGCGTCGAGCATGGCATCATACTGCGGGATGGTCCAACCCTGAACCTCCACGGCCTGGTTGGGGCAGGCGCTGACGCAGCAGCCGCATCCAGTGCAGTTTGCAGGAGAGACAACTGCTCGTTTCACCATCTTTCCATTCAGTTCAACATCTTTGACTGTTATGGCATCTTCATAATTACAGACGGTGACACAATCACCTGTGCCTGTACATTTTTCAAGATCGACCACAGCCACAAAAGGTTCCAGTTCTACCATGCCCAGACTGAGCAGAGTAGAGACTTTTGCTGCAGCTGCAGAGGCCGCCGCACAGCTTTCCTGAACGGTCATCGGCCCCTGTGCGGTGCCAGCCAGGATTACACCAGGCACAGCTGTTTCAACAGGACGGAGTTTGGGGTGGACCTCAGCCAGGAAGCGGTCATTGCCGCGAGAGATTTTAAGCATTTTTACCAGGTCATCAATATCACGGGGTTTAATGCCAACTGCAAGGACGACCAGGTCTACTGCAATTTCCAGTTCTTCTCCCCGGGTGAGATGATCACGCATCTCTACCAGGACGGGGTGAGTATCGCCCGCTTCGGCTTTCTTAACGGTCGGTCGGTCATCACCATGGAACCGCAGGAAACGGACCATCTGCTCAAGGGCGTCAATATAATATTGCTCATGGCCGCGTCCATAGGTCCGGATATCTTCGTACAGGTCATAGATATTCAGCTCCGGGAAACGTTCCTTGAGTGTATTAACCATATGCAGGTTAGCTGTACAGCATACCCGGGAGCAATAATCGTTCACATTGCCGTCTTCCTGGGGTTCATGCACCCCCTCAATCTCACGGCTTCCTACACAATGTATCATGGCGATATCCCGGACCGGGTGGCCATTCCAGGAGAATTTTTCACCATCTTTCATCAAGCTTAAGTGACGGATCAAAGCCGGTAGTGTGACAACCTCAGGAAGTTCTCCAAAACCGAATTCTCCCTGTCGGGGTTGATAGGGGTCAAACCCGGTCGCGACAACGATTGCTCCAGCATGGAGGGGGATGGAGACGGGTTCATTTTTCAGGACAATAGCTTTGCCATCCACCTGGATGGGAGAGCCATCATAGTTTTCCCAATCAACTGCGGGCGTGTGAGGGTAGCAGCCTGGATAGGCCTTGTACACCACCTTCCGGTCGGTTAATCCATAGTTGAATTCATCTGGGACTGTCTGCTGACAGGCAGCCATGATTTTTTCACCATTGGTATCATCTACACCGCGGGATTCTTGCTGGATCTGGACTTGATAGTCGCCTACGTATCCAGTTACATTTTTGATTTGGGCTTGGGTATAGATCACGATATTCGGATGGGCGGTCACTTTCTTGATCAGGTCATGAAGTGTATCTTTTGCATTTTCATTGGTTGGGAAAAGTGTATCTAGCTGGGCAATCCTGCCGCCCAGGAAGGGAGATTTTTCGACCAGCG
The DNA here is from genome assembly GCA_963783765.1 of uncultured Chloroflexia bacterium. Lineage (GTDB taxonomy): Bacteria > Chloroflexota > Anaerolineae > Anaerolineales > UBA11858 > B10-G9. Next base: position 216,818 of record CAWAOV010000003.1, read on the forward strand.
TAACCCGGAGGCCCCGGCGAGCGATATCATAGGCTGATTTCAGACCTGCAATACCTCCACCGATGACCAGGGCGTGTTTTTCAGCGGTTAACTGAATTGGGGCCAGAGGATCCAGCAGTCTTGCTTTCGCTAAACCGGCTGACATCAAGCGAATTGCCTTGGCGGTTGCGCCTTCACAGTCATTTCTATGCACCCAGCTGTCCTGTTCCCTAATACCAACATGGTGATACAAATAAGGGTTAAGTCCTGCTCTGGTAACAGTTCCCCGGAATGTCTGTTCGTGGAGCGAGGGGGCACAGGCGCCAATTACAACGCGGTTTACGCCTTTTTCTTTGATATCCTCTTCGATCATTGACTGTCCCACGTCGGAGCACATGGCCATATTGGTCCGTGAGACCACTACGTTGGGGAGCTCAGCTAATTTCTCTCTGACAAATTCACAGTTAACGACATCACTGATATTTCCCCCACAATAACAGGTGTATACGCCGATCTTGATCTCTTCATTATCTTTGTTAGGCATAGACATCCTCACTTTCTTTATTCACATGGGGGGATTCTTTTTTGGATTCGATATATGCAGCTGCTTCCGCCGCTGCAGAACCAGACATAACAATGCTGTCCACAATATCCATTGGTCCAGCTGATGTGCCGGCCACGAATATTCCCTCCCGTTCAGTCAGGCAGGGATAGGAGTTGGTTTGGGGAATATTGATAAAACCATCATCGCCCAGAGACACGTTGAAAATTGCTTCCGGGTCATAATGTGGCAGCATTCCTACTGAGAGTACGGCCAGATCATGAGTTATTTCTTCGACTCGTGATCCATCATCGATCAGTTCCACACGGAGCACAGGGTTCTGATTTTCATCCTGTTTGATTGAGGCAACCTTCCCTTTTACGAACTGAATGCCCATGGCTTTTGCGTTTTGGTAGAACTGTTCGTATCCTTTCCCAAAGGTGCGGATATCCATGTAATAAATAGTGATATCTGCCAGCGGGAGAGAGCCTGCTAAAAGCATGGCCTGTTTGATCGCATACATGCAGCAAACCCGGGAGCAGTATTCCACGCCCAAGGTTGCGTCCCTGGATCCCGCACACTGGACATAAGCGATCGAATCCGGCTCTTTGCCGTCACCAGGACGGATCACACGTCCATACGGGCCAGTGGGCGCCAGAAGGCGTTCCATGAACATGGCGTTGATGACATTGCGGTTTTCTGCTGCACCATATTCCTTTTTGGCCAGATGTGATGTAGTCTCAAACCCTGTTGCCAGGATAATTGCATCTGCCTGGATCTCAATTATTTCCGACTGCTGTGTAAAATCAATGCAATTCACCGGGCAGGCTTTTTCACATTTTCCGCAAAGAATGCAATTTTCAATATCCAGGACGGCGTATTGGGGAACTGCGGTTGAAAAGGGGACCCGAACTGCTTTCGTCGCGCCATAGTCAAGATCAAATGGATTAGGCAGGTTGATGGGGCAGGCATATTCACACTGGCGGCAGCCTGTGCAGTCTTCTTCATTGACATAACGAGGCTTTTTCAACACTTCGGCGGAAAAACCTGTTCCGGTCTTGGTGAGATTTTGAACTTCATGATAAGTAAGTAATTGAATGTTGTGATGATGTGCCACGGCAGACATCTTGGGGGTTGTGATGCAGCTGCAGCAGTCCAGTGTAGGGAATACCTTACTGAGGGCGATCATCTTGCCCCCAATACTGGCTTCCTTTTCCACCAGCGCCACCTGGTAACCCTGGTCTGCAAGATCAAGAGCAGTTTGCATTCCGGAAATGCCGCCGCCAACGACAAGGGCATCAACTTGAATTTTTCTCAAGGGTGTATCTCCTCTTTTATATGCGACTTCGTCAGACTCAATCTACAGATCATTACTATTTTCTGGCCCGATTAGGCAGCAACCGGCTTCTGTCCCGGAAAAAGCTGCCATCTCATCCTTTGACAAATCCGATTTCATGGAGCAGGGTATTCATTTGATTGACTTCCTTCAAGAAAGGTTTTGTGCAAACGGTGCAAATCGCGGTCAATTTTAATCTGCGGGTATCTATACCGAGTTCTTTCATTTTCGGGTATGTTTTATTTATCAATTCGGCGGCCCTTTCAGGACCACCTTTATAGGGACTATCTGTACCGCTGTACATGACGATCACACCATCGATGCCGCGTTCAAAGATCCTGAGATAGAAATCTTCGTTGAACATGCTGGGGCAGAGTACAGGAAGGATATATGTGTTGTTGGGGTAATCTGTATGCAACTGTCCCACAGCATCTGCACCGGCGTAACCTCCCGAAGTAGTTGCCAGGATGAGTATTTTTGGTGTAGAGCAATCTGAACTATTTTCCATATTAATATCCTCTATGCAGGCATAGAAGTATCCCGCAAACTGACAAACGCTGCGGGATACTTGGGATGGTTCGGTTTATTTCTTGCGAAGAATAAAAAGTCTTTCGTATCCGTCAGCTTGTACATCACCCAAATACTCGTGTCCAACCTTGGCACACCAGCGGGGCATGTCATTCTTTGTATTGGGATCACCGGCCCAAAGTTCCAGTATTTCGTCAACTTTCACTTTACCGATGCTTTTTTTGGCTTCCAGCAGCGGACCGGGGCAAGCCATTGCCCGGGCATCAACTACTTCTGCAGCAACAATTTTTTCTAGTTCTTCTGGGGACATTTCTTTCTCCTTATCGATTGATAAAAATATTTAATTAACTGTTCTTTGAGATGATTGGACAGATCTGACTGAATTTCGTATCTGCAATCCTGTAGTAAATTTCCCTTCCATCTCTGCGAGAGTGCAAAACACCTTTGTTTTTCATCAGCCTTAAATGCTGTGAGGTGTTCTGCATTGAAGCATTAATCTCCTCAGAGATCTCACTTACCGTTAACTCCCGGTTCCTCAAAGCCCACACGATCATGATCCTGTGGGCGTTTCCCAAAATAGCGCAATATTCTGCCTGTTCCTGGGCATTGGCAATCTTGATGGGGTCCATAAATAACTCTCAATCAGTAAAATGATTGCTTTACTACACGACTGTTCACAGTATACGGCTTAGGTACATACTGAATAAGTGCAATTAATCACAAGCACATCAGCCTTGTGAATGAACGGTCATAGATGTTATCTATAGCTGTTTATTAATGGAAATCTCACAGCCGGGCGTATCTTGGTAGGCGTATTGAATGTTTCTCAAATCGAGCCGGGCTGTGAACAACAAGAAAGCCTGCTGGTAAATTGATTTACACCTTGTTAGAATACAGGTAATCAGCTGGAGGAAAAACATATGTACGAGGATCATTTTCGAGGAAAAACAGCCCTGATCACCGGTTCTGGCAGGGGGATTGGAAAGGCGATTGCTCTGCATTTAGCTTCTCTTGGCGCTGATGTTGTAGTGAATTATTTCCGCAATAGAGAGCCTGCTGAAGAAACTGCCCAACAAATTTCAAAGTTCGGGGTTAAGTCCGAGATCATCAAAGCCAACGTGGGGGATATGGATGATCTGGAGAACCTGATTGCTGAGACAAATAAGATCTTTGGTGGACTCGATATACTTATCAGCAATGCTGGATCAGGTTATAACCGGCCAATCATGGAACAGCGGCCCAAAGGATGGGACTGGACCATGGATATTAACGCTAAAGCATATCTTTTCCTGGCTCAGAAATCTGTCCCCTTGATGGAAAAACGGGGAGGGGGCTGGATTGTTGGCATATCCTCTCCGGGATCAATCCGGGTATTACCGGAATATGCTGTTGTCGGTGCCAGTAAAGCAGCTATAGAAGCCTTAACACGCTACATGGCAGTGGAATTTGCATCAAAGAATATAGCTGTTAATGCAGTTTCACCTGGCATTGTTGCCACTGAAGCTTTAAAGCATTTTAATACGATGCAGGATGAAGATCTGTTGATCGATATTGCTGAACAAACACCGGCAGGGCGGATCGCTACACCGGAAGATGTTGCGGCAATCGTAGCGTTCCTTTGTTCTCCTGACGCATCCATGATCCGCGGGCAAACCCTCATCGCAGATGGTGGGTTTACTCTCCCAGCAAGCGGGTTACAGAGGCCAGGTTAACCGAGCGGTTTATTTGATTTTTATGAAAATCGAAAATTGTGATTTGCTATCAGAAAGTTCCATTATAAAATCCCAATTAATCCCCCGGGATTGAAAAATCGCGTCCTTGATATATATTCGAATTATGTTATACTGCACTTCCAAGTGATAAATTTCTCCTTATCATTTTTCCCAACACACAATTGAATATCGTTTTTGAAGTTATAACTTGATTAGTACCATTGTTTCGTATATTAAACCACCGGGTCTTAACCTATCAGATGGAAGGGAAATTCCCTTAGTACGAGCTGAAAACAAGTAGATGTATTTAGGTTAGCGGAGTTCAGCTATTAGTAGATAACCAAAAAAGTCTATTATAATGACTTGTACAGGTATTTTTCTTCATTAAACAAGCAAGGAGGTGAGTTGGAGATCATATATTAAAAGAATATGGATTAGTTTTTGTTAATGAATTTCCTTAAGGAGGAAAACAGTATGTCAAAGAGATATTATCTATTTAGTGTATTAATCGCCGTCAGTATGATTTTGGCTGCCTGCGGTGGCGGAGCGAAAGCTCCCGATGTTTGTGCAGAAAATCCTGACGAATCAGTTTGCGCCGTCATTGAAGAAGGCAGCACCATCAAGATCGGTTATGCCGGTCCTATGGCTGGTGACTACTCAGCCTTTGGTATTGACATTTCCCAGGCTGGTTTACTGGCAGTAGAAGATGCTGGTGAATTCGAAGGTTTTTCCTTTGAATTGCTGGTTGAGGATACACAGGGCAGTGGTGAAGGTGGCGCATCAGTGGCTAACCTTTATGTTTCTGATCCTGATGTGGTAGCGATTGCTGGCCACACATTCTCCGGTTCTGCAGCTGCTGCAATTCCTATCTACAATGCAGCTCGTTTGCCGATGCTTTCCCCGTCTGCAACCCGCGCCGACCTGACCAGTGGGGACCAGGATGTCTTCAACCGCATCCCCTTCACTGATGATCTCCAGGGTCAGTTCGCTGCTGAATACCTCTACAATGTGCTCGGTGTTACCAAATTGGCAGTGATGCACGATGGTGATGCCTATGGTAAAGGTGTTGCAGAAAAGGTCCAGGAAGTATTCATGAGTCTGGGCGGTGAAGTAGTTGCTGTCGAAGCAGTCACCCCCGGTGAAACTGACTACAGCGCGGTGCTGACTGACATTGGCGCCTCTGATCCTGAAGCCATTTATTATGGTGGTTACTATCCTGAATGTGCAGTGGTTGCTCAGGGTATGCCCGTTGCTGGTATGGAAGGCGTAATCCTGTTCAGTGATGATGGTTCCTACGGTGAAGCATTCATCGAGCTGGCTGGTGAGAATGCTGAAGGTGTGTATGCTGCCACAGGTGCACCTCTGGAAAGCGCTGCCAAAGCCGAATTTGACGCCTACTATGAAAGTGTCTATGGTGATGCTCCTGGAGCTATCTCCACCTTCACCTGGCACGGTTATGATGTTGTGGATGCTCTTGTCCAGGCTATCAAATCAGTTGCCATCCTGGGTGCCGATGGGAGTCTTTATATTCCTCGAGAAGCCCTTGTTGATGCAGTCAATGGCTTGGAAGGTTATGAAGGTCTAACTGGTGTTTTGACCTGCAACGGCGGCGAATGCAATGCCTCTGGTCCTTCCTTCCAGGTAGTACAAGACGGCGCTTGGGTTATTCCCTAGCCAATAAACCTATAATAAGTAGGTAGTAACATAATGCGAGGCAAGCGATTTATGCTTGCCTCGCTAATCCCTGTAATGGATCTGCATTAATAATGAAAAAGAAGGTTTTTATGAGCGAAACAAAACCCAAAAAATCAGCTGGGCGGATTAACTCCTTCAAGATCGTCCAAGCAATTATTTCGGTATTATTCCTGGCTTTCCTTTCCTGGCGCCTCTACACAGTGATCAGTTCAGGTGTCTATGGTCCTGATACCTGGGTCAGGTTTGCCCTGAGTGGTTTGATCATTGGCAGTGTTTATGCAGTGATCGCAATCGGCTATACCCTGGTCTACGGTATCCTGTTTATGATTAACTTCGCCCACGGTGAAATTATGATGCTGGGGGCTTTTTCTGGGTATTTTGTATTTGAAATTTTGGAATCTGTCCCTGTAGCTGCTACAGGAATGAGTTTTTTAGATTCCTATCAAATTGTCTCTGTTGTCTTAGCATTTATTGTTGGTATGTTTATGGCAGCCATGAGTGGTTATTTCCTGGAGAAGATCGCTTACAGGCCTCTGCGTGGAGCGCCCCGCTTGATCCCTTTGATCAGCGCTATTGGTGCCTCCATTTTCCTCCAGAATGCTGCCCAGGTAGTTTTTGGCCCCCAGAGGCGCACGTATACCAATCCGGCTTCTCTGATGCGCAGTCAAGGCTGGAAGATCCCAATCGGAGGAGAAGAAGTCATCCTTACCTATACAGGTGTATTGACTTTTGTTCTCTCCGTTTTGCTTTTGATCGGTTTATTCATTCTGGTGATGCGGACCAGATATGGCCGTTCCATGCGCGCGGTTGCCGAGGATAAACAAACTGCGGCGTTGATGGGCATTAATGTCGATCAGATCATCAGTAATACATTTATCATCAGCGGTGCCCTTGGCGGGGCAGCTGGTGTGATGTGGGGGATCCATAACGGGATCATATACCACTATGTTGGTTTTATTCCTGGTTTGAAGGCATTTACAGCCGCAGTACTGGGAGGAATTGGCAATATTCCTGGTGCCATGGTCGGCGGACTTCTGCTGGGTATGGTTGAATCTCTCGGACCGGCTGCCCTGGGAATAGATTTTCAGCTTAAGGACGTAATTGCGTTTTCCATTTTGGTCCTTATTTTGATTTTCCGCCCTTCAGGCATTGTTGGTGAGGTTTTATCTGAGGAGAAAGTCTGATGAAAGATAATATTAAACAAGCCAGCCGAATTGGCTTGATATTTGGAATTGTTCTGAGCTTCATAATCCTATTTGGATTAACAACCACTCTCTCAGATATAATTGGTGATTTTTTCGGCTTGAATTCGAACTCCCGGACCGGGAATACTGGTGGGTTGATGATCTTATTTGCCTTAATGGCAATCTGGGCTGGCTCACGGGCCGCATCATTTGATAAAACCAGTTGGAAATCTGCTCTGGTCTCTGGCGTCTCAGTCGGAGTACCAATGAGTATTATCGTTGGTGTTTTCACTTTCCTGATTGGATCCCTTAATGCCGCCAATATTGAGATGAGAGATTATCTCATCCAGCTGAACCGGCAGAATATTCAATTTCTGCTCTACGGCCGAAGTCTTTGGACAGGCACATTGATCAGTTTTGGTATTCTCCTTGTTTTTGGAGCTTTAGGTGGAATGCTGACGTATTTCCTGGAAGAATATAAAGTAGGCGAAAAAATCCAGCAGCGCTTTTTTATAACTAAAGCAAAAGTTCTGGATTCCAATCTCGCTCAGCGCTACCAGAATAATCCCAGATCAAAATGGATTGGGTATGGAATTCTGATGGTAATCGTGTTTTTAGTTCCCCAATTCCTTGGAAAATATTGGAACTATGCCATGGGAACGGTGGGTATTTATGTTCTGATGGGTTTGGGATTGAATATCGTAGTTGGATTGGCTGGATTGCTTGACCTGGGTTATGTGGCTTTCTTTGCAATTGGTGCTTATACTGCTGGTTTATTGACAGCTCCTGCTCCATTGCCCATTCAAATCGGCTTTTGGCCAGTTCTGATTTTCAGTGTTGTCATGGCCGCTTTTGCAGGAATTCTCCTGGGTATACCTGTGCTTCGCATGAGAGGAGATTACCTGGCTATCGTTACCCTTGGTTTTGGAGAGATAATACGAGTCTTGATCCGGAGCGATATGTTGGCCCCTTATGTGGGTGGCCCCCAGGGGATCAGAGATATTGCCGGTCCAAGTCTGTTTGGTATCTCGTTTAGCGAAAAGGCATATTTATATCTGATAATCCTTGCCATCCTGTTAATAATTCTTTTCACGAACTATCTTCAGGATTCACGTGTTGGCCGAGCCTGGATGGCAATGCGTGAGGATGAGACCGTTGCCCAGGCTATGGGTATCAACACCCTGTATTACAAATTAATGGCATTTGCCACTGGCGCAGCATTTGCCGGGCTTGGGGGAGCATTATTTGCTGCCAGAAACCAGTATACCGGTCCTGCTGATCACACCCTGATGGTATCGATCAATGTTTTGTCCTTGTTGATCGTGGGTGGTATGGGCAGTATCCCCGGTGTTATTGTGGGAGCATTTGTCTTGAAAGGTCTTCCTGAAATCCTCAGGGAACTGGACCTGTATCGCTTGTTGGTATTCGGTGGCTTGTTAGTAGCAATGATGATCATCCGCCCGGAGGGTATCTGGCCTGCACCAAGGAGAATGATGGAGCTCCATGATGATTTGGACGGATTGCCGCCGGATGAAAGTTTAGTTGGAGAAGAGGGTTAGATATGAGTATCCTTGAAACTCGGGGAGTTACCAAACGATTTGGAGGATTATCGGCTGTTGATAATGTCTCTATCCAAATTCCGGAAGGATCGATCTACGCCATTATCGGTCCCAATGGTGCCGGAAAAACAACCCTATACAACTGTATCACTGGATTTTATCCTTCCGATGAAGGCGAAATGTTATTCCAGGGAAAATCACTGGTTGGACTATCACCTGACCGCATCACCAAGAAAGGTATATCTAGAACATACCAGAATATCCGACTTTTCCCGGCTATGACAGCTCTTGAGAACATTTTGGTTGGCGCACATCCCCGATTAAAATCCAATTTGTTTGATGCTATTTCTTCATACTCCCAAACAAAGGGCGGAAGAAAAAGAGGCTCTCGCCAAAGCACAAGATCTACTTGAATTTTGTGGGTTTAAAAGGGCAAGGAGATCAGTTTGCCAGAAACCTTCCTTATGGAGCGCAGCGCCGTCTGGAAATGGCACGAGCTTTGGCCAATGATCCAAAGATCATTCTATTGGATGAACCCACAGCTGGAATGAACCCCAATGAATCTGTGATCATGATGCGTTTTATCGAAACCCTACGAGATGATTTGGGGATCACAATCCTGCTGATCGAACATGACATGAAGGTTGTGATGGGTATCAGTGAATATATCTATGTGTTGGACTTTGGTCAATTGATCGCAAAGGGGACTCCGGAAGAAATTCAGAAGAATCCCCAGGTGATTGAATCATACTTAGGACGGGGCGCAGCCTGAGCATAGGGCAGATGCACTCCAAAGTGAATTGATATCATGGCAATGCTTGAAGTAAATAATATACATACCTATTATGGCAATATCCACGCCCTGAAGGGGATCTCAATTTCTGTTGAGGAAAATGAAATTGTAACCCTGATTGGCGGCAACGGCGCTGGGAAAACCACAACCCTGCGAACAATCAGCGGATTGCTCAAACCGCGATCTGGAGAGGTATTCTTCGAAGGTGAGAAGATCTCTGCTACTCCTGCTCATGAACTGGTTTATAAAGGCATCACTATGGTTCCCGAAGGGCGGGGGATCTTCGCCAGACTGAGCGTATTTGAGAATTTGGATATGGGTGCCTACAGTCAACCTGATCGATCTACCTTTGATGATGACCTGGATCGGGTTTATCAGCTCTTCCCACGCCTTAAAGAGCGTCGAAAGCAGGTCTCAGGAACATTGTCTGGCGGTGAACAGCAAATGTTGGCAACCGCCCGGGCATTGATGGCCAATCCCAGGCTGTTGTTGATGGATGAACCCTCCATGGGTCTTGCTCCTATCCTGGTGGAAAGTGTCTTTGAAACGATTGTCGAGATCAACAAAACCGGGACCACCATCTTGTTGGTGGAGCAGAATGCAACAGTGGCTCTTTCGATTGCTCACCGAGGTTACGTGCTGCAGACCGGGGAAATTGTGTTGAAGGACACCGCCGAGAATTTACGAAAGGATGAGATGGTCCAAAAGGCATATCTCGGGATCAATTAAGGCAACAAGATTTTACTACTCAGTCCTGTGGTGTTAAAAATACATCACAGGACTTTTAATTTAATGGAGACTTATAAACATGCCAAGCGCAGAAATCATAACCATTGGAACTGAATTATTATTAGGTGAGATTGTTGATAGCAATACCCAGGTGATTGCTCATGCATTACGGAAGATCGGGGTGGATGTCTATCGGACAGGCATGATCGGAGACAATCCAGATAGAATTGCTGGAATGCTGCTAGAGAGTGTAGAGAGGGCGGATATTGTGATCCTAACCGGAGGTCTTGGACCAACTGTTGATGATCCAACCCGACAGGCTATTGCTCAGGCATTTGATCTTGATCTTAATTTTCATCAAGATCTCTGGGATGAGATCGTCCGCAGATTTGAAAAATACGGGATCCAACCGCCGGAGAATAACAAGCAGCAAGCATATTTACCAGCTGGAGCTGATAGTCTTCCAAATCCCAGGGGAACAGCCCCTGGCATTGGTTTGGAGATCAAGGATACATTGATCTTTTCCATGCCTGGTGTACCGGTGGAGATGGAAGGGATGATGAACGAACAAGTGGTTCCCAGGATCACCAATCATTACGGTTTGACTGGTGTGATCCTGATCCGCAACATCAGGGTGGAAGGTATTGGAGAATCAAGAATTGATGACTTGATCCAGGACCTGGAAGAAATGGCAAATCCAACTGTGGGGCTGGCTGCAGGGAAAGGGTTTGTATTAGTCCGAATCACTGCCAAGGCAGAAAATGAAGAGGTAGCCGAGGCTTTACTGCAGGATTTGGAAGATGAGGTCAAGAAACGATTAGCTGAATGGACCGACCTGAGCTAGAAACTGGAAACTGGACTGAATTTGAATGACAATTATGTCCAGATCAGCATAGCGATAAATCCTGCTATCAGGGGGATTAACAAACCAATTCCCCAGCGGATCGCGGTGAACCGCCATCCCATGAATGGCAGCTCAAAACTTATCGTTAGCAGCGATTGAGTTGACCAGCTGGTAATCAAGGTCACCACAGGCGCCAATCCGGCTCCTGCCTCGTAGAGTATTGCTATGATGGGAAATACAACATAGGGCCCACCAGGAAGCATCATCCCTAATAATTCTGAAGAAATTATCCCCTTAAAACCTGAATCAGGTCCTATCCAGGCGGCAATCAAATCCTCTGGAGAGAGCACATTTACAAAACCCACGATAATAAATGCCAAAATGATCAATAGGGCATTGGATTTTGTTGTACCCCAGGCCAGTGATGCCCCTTGTTTGACGGCCTCAGGACCCTTTCTCCAACTGAAAAAGAACAATATAATAAAAATGGCTCCAGAGAATGATCGTTGCCGAGTTCATTCTTTAACATTCTCCCGGATCTTTTGAATGGATCCTCCAAAGAGCCACTCCACAAGAATACCCAGCAGCGGCGGGATTAAAATGTGATCAGGTAGCGCCGGAGTGTGATTGACGTTCCCAGGATAGCAAATTCATAGGGAAGCCTTGAGACAGACCAGAGGTTTTTTGCAGTCACGAATGCAACCAGGACTCCCAGTCCTGCACCGGATGATAATAAGGCGCCTGCGATAGGGTAGTAAGCGTATGGTCCACCGGGAATTAATCCTCCTCCCAGGCAAGCAAGAAGGATTCCTTTTATACCAGCTTCCCGTCCCAGCCAGCGGGTGATGAACTCTTTCTTTACCAGAGCCTGCAAGAACCCAGCGGTTAAGAATGCAGCTGCAAGCAGAGGAATCTCGCGGACCAGGATAGAGATGCCAATTTTAAAACCATCAACCACAAGTGGAAAGTTTCCTTGTTTAAATGCAAGCATACCCAGAACGATGATCACGATGACCAGGACGATATGGATCCTGTATTTTTTCAAACTGATTTTCATAGCTGTATTCAACTTTCCGCTGGTAGGGTGACCGTAAAAGTAGTTCCGACATTCACTTCACTAGTAAGCGTGATCTCGCCCCCATGGTCTGTGATGATTTGCTTAACTACCGAAAGACCGAGGCCTGTCCCTGGAACTTGGTCCCGGTGGCTTCTCACCCGATAGAACTTTTCAAAGATCAGGGATTGTTCATCTTCAGGAATACCCAATCCTGTATCAGAGATCATGATGATGACCTGTTTCTTTTTGGCGATACCCTTGATGGTGATCTCGCCCCCTTCATGATTGTATTTGACGGCATTATTCAATAAATTTGTGATGGCTTGTTTAAGCTGTTTTCTATCCCCTCTGAGGCGGGGTAGAGAATCCGGCAAATCAAGATTGAATTTGATGGCCTGATGATGAGTATCTGAGAAGTAAATATCGTAACATTCTGTGAGTAGTTCCCGGATGCTGAAATCGGTGACAGTATATTGTTTTCTTCCTGACTGAAGCCGGGCTAAATCCAAGAATGAGCTTGACATGTCAGAAAGCGCTTCGATTTCAGCTTCCATGATATCGATCATCTTTTTCTTTTGTTGATCATCAACCCGATTGCTTTTTATTAGATGAGTGGCTGCATTTAAAGCGGAAAGGGGGGTGCGGATCTGATGGACGAATTCTCCGATGAGGTCTGATTGCAGGAATAAACGTGAATTTTCGATTGCCACAGTTGCTTGGGCACCCAATGCCAACATCACATCCTGATCGTCCTGTGTGAATTTCCCGCCCCGTTTGTTAATCACTTCAAGTACTCCGATCACTTTGCCCTTTGATAAAAGAGGAATACCCAATAATGAATCAGTTTTTATATTTGTGATCGAGTCAATACTGTTGAAATGCCGTTTATCCTCCTGAGGATCATCAACAATCACGGGTTTCTGGTTTTTCACAATCCAACCTGCGATGCTTTCCTCGATGGGTACAACCAGTCCGCGCTCCAAACCCGTGTCGAGATTGGTAGCTGCCTGGAAATATAGCGTATTTTTTGCAGGATCGAACATCAGGATAGAAGCTTCTTCTGAATCAGATACTTCCCTGGCCGCATTCACAATTTTCGAGAGAAGGATATTCAGATCCAGCTCAGAAGCTAGATCACAGGAGATGTTGATCAGTTTTTGATAGCTATTTATCAAAGTCGGGTGATTTTTATTTTTTTTCATTAAGGACCTTTGCAGTAATGAGGGGCATTATCTCTGCCACATCAGCCTGAAGATTGACTGCTGCCATATCGTCAAGATGTGTGTGAGAGTTATTCAAAATGATGATCTTTGCGCCATTTCCCAGGGCTGATAAAGGGAGGTCACTGACGGGTGTTACTGTCAGAGAAGACCCCAGGATCAACAACAGGTCGCAGCTCATGATCTCTTTTAGAGCAGATCTCCACTTATCAGCCGGGAGCTGTTCTTCATAAAGGATAATATCTGGTTTTAACAAATTTCCGCAGTCGGGGCAGGTGGGTTTGATACCATCAACCAGAAGATTTGTCATTAATTCCTGGTTTGCATCAACTTGCTGATAACATCCCAGGCAGGTTAATGTTTGATAAGTGCCATGGACCTCGACAACATTCTTTGAACCTGCTCTTTGATGCAGGGCATCGATATTCTGGGTGATGGTCGCTTGAAGAAACCTGGCCTCTTCCAGCATCGCTAAGGCGTAATGCGCGGGATTGGGGGCTGCTGAGAATAATTTACTCACAAATGGCCGCAGCCAATCATAAAAACGATCTGGATGATAACGAAAAGCACTCAAAGAAGCTACTTCCATAGGTGAATACTTTGTCCAGATCCCGCTACCCGGCGTGCGGAAATCAGGAATTCCTGAAGGTGTAGATATACCTGCGCCGGTTAAGGCAACACAATACGCTGCTTCGCTGATCAGATCGGAAGCTTTTTGGATCAGGATATTCTGTTCTTCAGTGGGAAGCATCATACAGTTAATCCAGAATCAATTTCGTGAGAGCACGGAATTGTTCTGCCGTCATGCTGTCATCAGCACGCTGAATGATCGGAGATTTCGTAGCAGCGGCCTGATAAGCCAGTTCTGGAACAGGTGTGAAAATCTGATCGATTTTTCTTTCCAGCTGGTTTTCTGCTTGTTCCCAGCTGAGTTGGACGCCAGAACGCTGCCGGTTGATCAGGACTGTGATAAAACGCCCTTCACCCAAACCACTGTTGATCAAGTCCTGGGTAAGCATTCGTGTCTGGGTGATATTTGAAGGTGAAGGTTCTAAGCAGATCAGGATTTTGTCACATTCAGGAATGATTTTGGTTGTGATAGGAGTTAATGAAGGCCCGAGATCGATAATTATATAAGCGGCCTGTTTGTGCAGCTCTTTTGCGATTTGGTGGAATTGTTCTACATGGGTGATGTATTTAGAATCTGAGGGATGATAGGACGATAGCAGGGTTTTTATTCCGGATTTATGGTCTAAAAGGACATCCGGGAAAAATTCTGAGATATCTGATCCAGGTTCTTCATCCAGTAATTTGATCAAACCATTAGAATTATGCACATCAAGATCCATGCCAATTGTTCCCTGCCCGGGTCTGAAGTCAGACAGGATAACTTCTTTTCCTGATTGATTATGAAGTTCAATTGCCAGGTTTACGGCCAGGGTGGAGATACCAATTCCACCTTTAGAGGAAATGATACCGATCAGGGTGCCTTTTTCTATTGCCATCGACCCTGCAGTGGTTGAACGTTGGGGAGCTCGTTTTAAGATTGAATTGACCTGAGCAAATAATTCTCTTGGCCGGGCAGGTTTAGTGATATAAGCATCAGCGCCTGCTTCGAGGCCTTCTACTTTGTCATCTACCTGGCTGCGGGCAGTGAACATGATAATAGGGATTGTTTCTGTGGCTGGATTGCCCCGAATGGTGCGGGCGATTTCATAACCAGTGATATCCGGAATCATGATATCCAGGAGGATCAAGTCAGGGTTTTCCTTGTTGGCCAGTTGTAGGCCTTTTTCCCCGGTTGTAGAAGCCAGGATTCGAAAACCTTTCCTTTCAAGCATGATACCAACAAGCTTTAGGGTATCAATATCATCATCAATGATTAGAATCGTTTGTGCCATGAGGTTCCTAAAGATAAACGATCAAACCTGTTAATAAAATATACCATAGATTATAATTTGAAAATGGTATTCAAATCTCTCGAGCAAGTACTTCCAATTATCGAACCACCGATTGTGGTAGGAATCTCAGGTGGAGTTGACAGTATGGTCCTTCTGCATGCCATGCAGGTGAAAGGGTATGCGCCTATTGCGGCCCATTTTAATCACAAGCTCCGTGATGGATCTGATCAGGAAGCAGAGCTGATCCGGGCTTATTGTTTGGATGAAGGTCTGCCGTTCCGGACTGGATCTGGAGATGTGCGTCAATTTGCCAATGAAGGAAGTTATTCTATCGAAGAAGCTGCCAGGATCTTGCGTTATCAGTTTTTATTTGACGTTGCTGCTCAAGAAATGGCCGGCGCTGTAGCTGTTGCCCATCATGCGGACGATCAAGTGGAAACCATTCTGATGAACCTGCTAAGGGGGGCTGGTACTAAAGGTCTTTCAGGTATGCAGGTAGTGAGTATTCCAAATCCATGGCATGAGTCTATCCCACTCGTTCGGCCCCTTCTGGAAGTAGGAAAAAAAGAGTTGATAGATTATCAGCTTGCGTATCAGCTGCCAGTGATCGAAGATCTTTCCAATCTGGATGAGGTTTATTTTCGGAATAAGATCCGCCATACGCTCGTTCCTCAACTTGAAGGTCTCACGCCGGGGTTTCATAAAAGGCTGCTGCAGACCGCTGAGATTTTATCTGCAGAAGATCAGGCATTGGAACATTATTGCAACATCGCCTGGACAACATGTTGTCACAGCCAGGGTTCCAGCTATTTGCAGCTAGCCCGGGAGGAGTTGTTGGATTATCCTGTTGCCATCCAACGCAGGTTGATCAGAAAAGCTTTAAAGAACCTTCGTCCTGATTTTTCGGAGCTCAGTTATTTACAAGTAGAGGCGGCCCTCGATTTTATTAGAAATCCAACTCGGAAATCTGCCAATTGGGTGGCCAAAGTAAACCTTTCTCAATCTCCCAAAATGGTTGTATTATCAACCTGGGAAACAGATGTAGTAAAGAATCAGTTCCCCCAGCTGTTGGGTCATGAGCATCTCCAGATCCCGGATGAGGGGGAAGTCTCTCTTGGTAATGGCTGGTACCTGGTTATTTCTCCAGTAGAATATTCTCAGGATCAATATGATCGAATTGAGATCCCGGGTGAAGACTTTTTGGTCTGGATGGACTGGTCTGCGATAACGGAAGACTCCGTTATAAGGCCGCGCCGGGAAGGGGACATGATCAAACCACTGGGTATGGATGGAAGTTCGATGAAAGTAGCGGATATGATGATCAATGAGAAGATACCGGCACCATATCGGGAAGATTGGCCCTTAATCAGTGGTAAAGATATGATCCTCTGGGTGCCCGGGGGAAGATTAAGTCAGGAAGCGAGTATCACCAAGGAAAGTGTTTCCCTGGTGGAAATGAAATTCATACGCAGGAAATCTTAGAGTAATACTTATCTGGAGTCCGATTAAGTTTTCTCGGGATTATCGTCTGGGGATTCATCCCCGCTAAGTATCTGCAGCTTGCGGCTGATCTCTCGCCACTGCACTTCTGAAATACCCAATTTTTGTCTGATCTTATTTGGATCCATACCTGACTGCCAGTCCTGCACTGCGCAAGTCCAGCGGCACATGGAAAAAGAGACCCGTTTTGTGATGCCTGCATCCTTTCCCAGATCTTCCAGGATATATTCCAGCATGCGGGCAGACCAAGGGAATAGGCGATCGTCAAGGTTGTGGTGGAGCCGGTATTCATTATAGGCTTGGATCCAATCCTGAGAGAGGTTTAATTTCCGTTCTTTATACCGGTTCTGAGGGCTGGCATACCGGATGAATATTATGGGATCATCTGGAGAATCAAGTTGGATGTGATTTGGACTTAGGGAAAGGCATTCGCCCTTTTTAATACCGGTCTCCAAAAGCAGGCTGAATAACAAATAGGAACGCAAATCAGGATCAGCTTTTTGGCGGTAGGCCAGGGCTGTATCCAGGATCTGATCTATTTCTTCCTGGGTAAGGATATCGGGGAGGGGACTGCGGACAGATTTTTGAACTACCTGTTCTGCCGGGTTGGACGGGATCACGCCGCCTTCATGCAGCCAACGGAAGAAAGATTTTAAGGATGTGATCCTGCGTGCAAGGGTTTTTGGACTGCAGGGCACATCGCGCTCATGTTCCATCCAGCGCAGAAAGTTATTAAGATCTGCCAGGCTGATCTCACCCACCTGGCGGTCTGGGGGCAAGTAGGAGGCAAAGAGCCGTAAATCACCCAGGAAGGCAGTAATAGTATGAGGAGAGCTGCCCTGGTCATTCAGGTAGATTTCCCAGGCCTGGAGGGCAGGAGCGAGAGTGATTTTGGGATTGACTTGGAATGCGCCTTCGTTGATCATCTCTGAAATCCTTTCGTATAGCCAATATCTTAAGTTTACACGAGGCTCCTCAGCCTGTCAATAGAAAGGGTTTTTGGGTACACATCAAGATCTTTCTTGACTATCACGGATTTTGCAGGGTGACTGTCCCAGCTTTGGTTTCAATCGTAAATATCAACCGAGGCCCCTGGCCTTCCAGAAAATATTCATTTCCTATTTGCTGCCAATTTCCTGAAATAAGCACTTTGGAGAGAGGACCTTCAACGTTCACTTCGGCAGGTACTCCATCTGGGACTGTGATCACTAAACGGCTGAGACCGGTTTCGATGAAAATGGAGGCATCACGCTGGAGCAGGCCGGAAAAATCCAGATTGTAATTTCCGGCACCGCTTTGGAAGATCATTGTTTGAAAATTGGCATTAGCCAATTTATCCATAGTGATATTTGATGCGCCTGTTTCATACCGCAGGGAATTCATAGGTGTAGTGTTGGGTGTTGAAAATTTTAGTTTTACGTTAGCCGCTCCATCTACGATATGCAGATCGGCAATTGCTAGACCCCCAAATTCGAAATCGCCGCTATAGCCGCCAGCTCTGATACTCAACTCAATGGGGTGGTTTTTAATCGCGATACTCCAATCATTTTTGATGGTCTCGTTAATGGTTGGTACGGCATTGAATTTCAAATTACCCTGTTTTAAAGTAACTCCGTTTTCATCAACGGTGACTTCAGGTCTGAAATCTTCAACATTATAGGTTGCTGTCCCTGCCAGGAGATCTTCTCCTGGATTGGGAAGCAAGGTCATTTTTCCAGCACCAAATGAAAGGTTTAGATCCAAAGGGGTAGGAGCATCCGGAATCGGAACCTGGATAGTGTCAGTTACAGAAGGACCGGTTTTCTGTTCTGTTTTAAAGGGTAGTTCAATATTGATCCCGCACCCAGAAAGGGGGATAGCCAACAGCACAAATACGATAATACTTTTGATTGACCATTTCATAACAAAACTCCTCAGCTTTTTCGCTGATATTGACTTTTATATAAGAATTAACAGTGCAGGATTCATTCCAAAGGAAAAACCGGTTCCTGATCACCCAGAACAGGTTCTGGTTTTGTGAAATGGACCTGGATGAAGGCGTTTAAACTGGCAGGGATCTCCCGGATATTCCAATACCCTTCTGCGCGGTAGGACCGCAGATCGGCAGAAACCCCCACAGAGTTCAAATCAAGGGCCTTGCAGGTGTATAAAGCTCGAGCTAAATGAAATCTTTGGGTTACCAGGATAACATCATCCAGCAAAAAGATATCCCTGGCCCGATAGCAGGTATCATACGTCCTGCGACCGGCATAATCCAACACGATATCTTCTTCCGGCATACCGAGTTCCAGGGCATAGGCTTTCATTGCTCCCGGTTCATTATAGGTTATGAACCGGTTATCTCCGCTCATAAGGACTTTTTCAACCTTGCCGGATTTATAGAGTAGAACCGCTGTTTCAACCCGGTCCTTTAATACAGTTGTTGGTCCACCAGAAGCAGTTAAACCTGCCCCAAACACCACAGCTGCTCTGGCTGGAGGTACATCTTCGGGGGCGTAGATCCGTTTTCCTGCCTGTTGAACCATAATGACGCGTGGAGCGCCGATCAGGATGATAAGAAATAACAGGATTAGGTAAAAGATCATTTTTCTTCTTTTTCTTAAACACGTGCGAATTGTACCATGAGTGGATTTTCGATAAAGGTCTCTAACAAATCCTTAATATTCTGGCCCGCGAAGGAATATTTTACTGTCAGCAATGGTTAAGTATTTGGTCATCATTTTTTCTGATCGAGATATACTTTGATCGCTTCCTGGTAGATTTGCTGAATTGAGATATTATGCTCCCGGGCTAATTTCTGGCAATCTTCGAACTCAGGTGAAGCTTTGTGGTAATTTGTCCCTTCTCCAGCGACTTTAATTCTGACTACTCCCAAGGAAGTGGATACTTCTATGATCTTGCGGGGAAGTGAATATCTCTCGATCAGTGCTTGGCGGATTCCCAGCGTGCTTGTTTCCCTGAAAAGGATATCCCTCATATCCTGTGCCATTTCGGTCTCTGTCAAGACCTGGATTTGAGTACCCGGGCGGTTTTTTTTCATCTGAATCGGAACCAGGCAGACGTCTAATGCTCCTGCCTTGAATAATAGGTCCATCACATAGGGATAGATCTCAGGGTTCATATCATCGAGGTTGCTTTCTAAGAGGACCAATTGGTTTTTAATTTGGTTCTCTTTATCGATTGTTTCGCCAATCAGCACCCGAAGTAAATTTGGTACCGGTAGATCCCTCGTTCCAGCTCCATATCCAACCAGGTCGATTTTCATCTCTGGCGGTGGAGCAAAATCATCTACAAGCTCAGCAAGCAAGGCAGCGCCAGTAGGTGTGATGAGTTCGGCTTTGATATCGGTTCTCCTGACTGGCAGACCCTTTAATAATCCCATAGTCGCAGGTGCTGGCAGGGGAATCTGTCCGTGGGCTCCTTCGATAAAACCACTGCCCAAGGGGATTGATGAAGCATATATTTTAGATACACCAAGGAACTCCAGAGCCAGTAACGCTCCTGTAACATCGACAATGGTATCTGTGCCGCCCAATTCATGGAGGTGGATTTGATCTACTGGTTTGTTATGGATACTCGCTTCGACGGCAGCAATATTATTGAAGATCTTGATCGCTCTTTCCTTGATATTTTCAGGAAGAGAGCTTTTGTGGATCACTTCCAGGATTTCTTTCAAATGCCGCTCGGGTGGTTGTTTGCCAACCACTACATCCACCTTGGTAGCCTTGAATCCGTTTTTATCAACAGATCCAGCTTTGAGTTCAAATTCATCCAGCTTTAATCCAGCCAGCAACTCTGCCAACTTTGCTGCAGGGACACCTGCATCGATTAATGCTGCCAGGATCATATCACCGCTGGCACCGCCGATCAAATCAAAATAGAGGGTTCTCATTTACTAATTCTCCTCAAGATTGAGTGGGCGTATACAGCTGCCCCAAATCCATTGTCAATATTAACTACAGCGATTCCTGGAGCGCAGGCGTTTAACATAGCCAGCAGAGCGGATACGCCCTGGAAATTAGCGCCATAACCAACTGAAGTTGGTACCCCAATCACAGGACAAGAGACCAGACCGCCAACTACACTTGTGAGAGCACCCTCCATCCCTGCAACACTGATAATCACATCCGCTTCGGTGAGCAAGGTGTGCTGGTCAAATAGGCGGTGGACTCCCGAGACGCCGATATCGTATGCCCGGATCACACGGCTGCCCAGAAATTCCAGGGTCACAGCAGCTTCTTCAGCGACTGGTTGATCGGAGGTGCCTCCCGAAACTACCATTACATAGGGGGCATCTTCTGCAGGTTGGGGGAGTTCTCCCCGGGAGAGACGAATCAGTTTAGATATGGGGTCATATTGGGATTGAGTAAGTCTCTGCTGAACGACGCTGGCCGCATCCGGGGAAAGTCTAGTCCCCAGGACGTGGTCATGGTGTTCCCAAAGTTTTTCCATGATGATAATGATCTGCTCAGGGGTTTTATTGAGGCAGAAGACCACTTCGGGAAGACCCTGCCGGAGATCGCGGTGCAAATCGAGCCGGGCGAACCCCAGATCTTCAAAAGGCAAGGATTCAAGTCGTTTTAACGCTTCTGCGATAGACACATCCCCATCTTTAACAGAGGATAATAACTCTTCCAGTTTAATTTGATCCATTATTCATCAATCCTTCATTAAGGCTGCCTGACCTGAAACCTCGAATATCCAGGGTAGTATAAGAATACCCTATCTCTTTAAATTTTTGAGTGATTAGTCCTCTATCATCAAGCAGTTTTTCAAAATCTTCCGGTGGAATTTCAATTCGCGCTACATCCCCATGGTGGCGGACCCTGAATTGTCTAAAGCCTAATTGAACCAGATAATCCTCAGCTGATTCAATTCTCGATAAAGCATCAGAGGTAATTATTACTCCATAGGGTATTCTAGACGCCAAACAGGCTGAGGAAGGTTTATCCCAATTGGGCAGATCCATTTCTTTTGCCAGACTGCGAATCTCATTTTTTGTCAGACCAGCTTCCTGAAGCGGGCTTCGAACGTTTTGTTCTTTGGCTGCCCGATGGCCAGGTCGGAAATCACCCAGGTCATCGGCGTTACTTCCATCGATGATGGTTTGATAGGAGTTATCTGCAGCAAATTTCCGTAACATTCGATAGCGATAATCTTTGCAAACATAACAGCGTTGATCCGAGTTAGCGAAATACTCTGGCAGTTCGATCTCGTCACTTATAATTTCAATCAAGTTAACCCCGATATGGGCTGCGATCTCGCGGGCTTCCTGGAGTTCGCGAGCAGGCAGCGTTGGAGAGGTAACGATAACAGCTGCTGTTTTTTCACCCAGAATATCCAGAGCGATCTTTACCAATAGGGTACTATCCACACCGCCTGAGTATGCTACCAGTGTGCGGTCCATTGTAGTTAGCGTTTTACGCAAATTTTCAAGCTTCTTTTTCATGTCACCTAGTCTACCATTAAGTAAACATCCCGGAACTTTCAAAGCTCCGGGATGAGTGGTTTACGGGGACGGAAGAATGTTGTCTAGACCATTCGTTCCCTGACGACGGAGCTGACATAATCCATTGTGGCAACTACAACTGCAATTGCCACCATCTGGACACTGGCTGCTCGATAATCCAGCAGGTTGATATTCTGCTGAAGCAGGAAGCCGATACCACCGCCGCCCACAAAACCGATGATTGTAGACATGCGTACATTGATGTCCCAACGGTACATTGTAAAGGATATGTAGGGGGATATGATCTGAGGGACTACCGCGTAAACAATCGTTTGCAAGCGATTGGCCCCTGTTGCCTGAACTGCCTCAAGTGGACCTGGCAAAATACTTTCCACTTGCTCCGAGTAAAGTTTTGCCAGGGCTGCCAGGGTGTGCAGCGCCAGAGCCAGAGAACCGGCAAAAGGACCGATTCCCACCCAGATCACAAAGACAATCGCCATAACCAGGGATTCTACGGACCTGGTACCGTTGAGGATCGTCCGGGTGATGAAGTAGATGATCAGGCCTGTTGGCAAGGGTTGTTTGGGTTTAACTATCAACGCCAGTACAAGGCCGATGACAGCGCCTATGCCTGCCGGCCAGTAAAGTGTCTTGGAAAGATTATCGATCTGATAGAGCCAATTGATACCGGCGCCAATCAATGCAAATAAACTCGCACCAGAAATTGTGGTTCCGATGATATTTACCATTCTAACAACAGCGGAAGGAGACTTATCGCTGATGGTTTGCCCGATCTTGCCAAGAGTTCCACCAACAACTGCTCCTAAACCGAGCGCCACTAAAGCAGGGATGATCAAGTTAGC
Source organism: uncultured Chloroflexia bacterium (assembly GCA_963783765.1). Classification (GTDB taxonomy): domain Bacteria; phylum Chloroflexota; class Anaerolineae; order Anaerolineales; family UBA11858; genus B10-G9. Next base: position 239,708 of record CAWAOV010000003.1, read on the forward strand.
GGCTTCTCCCATTTGAAAGAGGAAGTTACCCACAAATCCAAACGGACCCAGTGGTTCGACCAGCGCAAGGCCGATCGACCTGGATAGAGTCTCAACAAATATCATCACAGCTATTCCAGCAAGTCCTGCTGCAGCATAAGCCAGTACCTTGATGATATCCATCAGATCAAATCCTGGCTTTTTATCTTCAGCTTTCAGGACCCACTGAAGGATAACTACCACCAAAGCGATGCCAATCACCAGCCCTATAGCGGCTTTAGTTGGACTTTCCAGGTAAGGGGTGAGAAGTTGCCGGACATATCCTGCGGTTTTTAATCCCAGGTAGATACCAATAGGCCAGCCAATGATCGAAAAGGCAATGCTGGTTAACGGGCTGTTATTCTCTGCCATCAAGTTGCGGGCAGCTATAAAGCTCACAGGAATTGCCAAGGCAGTACCGATAGCCGTAGCGAGCAAAGCCATGAAGACAGTCTCAATGATTTTGTCCCAGGTGACCTTGGCAGTTTCAGTTAACATCGGGCTGCCAACATTAACTCGAATTGTGGCAATAATTCGCTGGGCTTCAGGGAGGGGCTGCCTGGTTGGAAGCTCGACATCCAGCTGGAAATCCCCATTCGAATCTGAATTGAAATTACCCAGGGTCTTTTTTACCCCACTGGTAGTATAAAAATCAACCGGGCCTTTCGTATCGGGAGGGAAGTTTTTCCCTGTGATCTGAACGATCTCCTGCGGGGAAGCGCAGTAGGCGCTGGCCAGCATATAGGGCTGGCTTTGATCTAGATCAGGTGCAGAGATTTCCTCCCCATCAGGGCAGGGCAGATAAAATGGGATTTCTACAACATTTATCTCTTGATCATATTCAATAATGTCTGGTTTAACGAGTGCGCGAATAACCCTTTTTAATGAGTTCAGGCGGTCTACAGAACGGGTAGTTTCAAAGTTAACATCGGTAACCTTTACACCATAGGCGAATACAACAATCACCAGGACTACTCCTAGAGCAATGCCAAGTGACCGTAAAAGAGATGGTTTTTTATTATCCATAGTTAACCTACCCGCTCAGCTTCTTTGCCGTAAATTTCTTTAAATTTCTGGTCGTCAATTTCTTGCGGAGGACCATCAAACATCAGTTTGCCGCCGTTGAGGGCGATAGCTCGATCGGCGTAGCGGTGTACCAGGTCCAAGAAGTGCAGGCTGCATAAAACCATCACGCCGTCTTCCTGGTTGATGGTTTCCAGATACTGCATGATGCTGTGGGCCAGAACTGGATCAAGGCTGGCGACCGGTTCGTCGGCCAGGATGATATCTGGTTCCTGCACCATCGCTCTGGCTATGCCAACGCGCTGCTGCTGGCCGCCGCTGAGTTCATCTGCCCTTTTATAGGCCTGGTCAGCAATACTGACTCGGTCCAACTGTTTAATAGCCATATCACGATCGCTTTTTGGAAAGCGGTTCAGCAAACTCATGGCGGGGTTTACATATCCAAGTCTGCCTGCCAGAACGTTGGTAATCACCTTGGATCTGGAGACAAGATTAAAGTGCTGGAAGATCATACCGATCTTGCGGCGGATGCGCAGCATTTCATCCTGGCTGGCTGCGGTGATATCTTCTCCATTCCAGATGATCTGCCCTTCGGTAGGTTCGATCAGACGGTTGATGCAGCGCAGCAGGGTTGATTTGCCAGAGCCGCTCAGGCCGATCACAGCCAGGAATTCCCCCGGTTTAACAGAAAAACTTACATCTGTTAAGGCCTGCGTACCCCCTTCATATACTTTGGTCAAGTTTTTTATTTCTAACATAGGATTCCATTAAGTAAGCCCCGGATAAAAATATCCGGGGCTAATTTCAATCTGAGTGATTAGAGATTACTCGCCGATGTTCTCGAGGGTGATTCCCTGAGCTTCCATCATGATGCGGATGCCGTCGAAGTTCTCATCAAAGATGGGGCCAACGCCGGTCCAATCATAGAATTTCTCGTTGCAGAGAGTCTCAGCACAGGCATCGGTGCTAACGTAAGCGGTGATAGCCTGGATGATCATCTGCTTCATGTCTTCGGGGAAGTCCGGTGAGAAGGACATGGTGTCGTTGGGGATCTCGGGGGAGAGAGCCAGGATGCGGACTTTCTGAACCACATCAGGTGCTTCCTCAGAGATAGCGGCGCGGGCATCGAGTACGCGGTATTCACCGCAGTACAGTTTGCCTTCGTCATTCAAACCGCAGTCAGGAACGAACTCATCGGGGATGTCGGGGGCCATATCAACGGTCCAGGAGCCTTCCGGCAGCAAGGGGGCGCTGAAGTAGGCGGTGCCGAAGTCAGCTTCGCCGTTATAAACGGCTCGGACTGCCTGCGGGTGTCCACCGGCTTCGATGGTCTCGCCAACGGTGATGCCCATATCAGCATAAAGAGCTTGCGGATAGAGGTAACCGGAGGTTGAAGCGCCATCGGGGTAAGCCCAGGAGGCGCCTTCAAGATCAGCAAGGGTTTGGAAGTCACTGTCGCGGGCCACGAGGAAAGCGGTCCAGTAGACATTCCAGCCATAGCGCTCGGAAGCCAGTCCGGGCGTAACGCCGCAGAGCTGGTTGGCCAGAGCATAACCCATGGCGGGAATGAAGGCAACGGTGTCATCCGGGGAAGCGCACATCTCTTCGATGGTGGCTGCGTAGGAGGTCGGAACACTGACATCAACGTAAACACCGGCGGCAGCAAGCAGAGCCTGCTCGATCAATTCGCCGCTGGCGATCATGAAGTCAACATCCACGGACGGGACAAAGAGAACCTTGATGGGTTTTTCCATGCTGCCAAGTTCACCAGCAGCGGCCATAGGTGCAGCCGGCCAGGAGGCATCAATTTCAGCCAGGACTGTGTCGGCATCAGCCACGCCGGAGAAGTAGTCAGTCATGCCGGTCCAGAAGGAACCAGCGCCGACTTCACCGGGCATCAGGTCAGATCCGTCAAAACGTACGGAGGTAGCACCAGCAACCAGTTCGGCGATACCGCGTTCGACTTCGTCGGTGTACCAATCAAGATCAACATCCATTTGCATGGCTAGAGCACCACCGGCGGCTAACCATTCTTTTAGGGCTTCACCATGGGTGAAGAATTCCATTGTGGCGCGGACTTCATCGCGGTCATTGAACATGGCCATGATGTCGCCAGCAACCAGGTAGGGGGTCCCATATGCTTCATCAATGCCGGGCAGGTAGAAGAAACCGTAATCGGTTCCGATTCTGAACACCTTCGGGGAAGAAGCTGGTGATGAAGTTGCCCTGCTTGTGGAGCCAGCATTTGGGCGGATCTTCAAACATGGGTGTGGGGGCATCACCAAAGAAGGTGGTGACGATGGCTTCGGAGCCGCCATAGACATACTCATCCTTCCAGAGGTCAGCAAGGACTGCGAGAGCGTTTTTGACCTCGGGGGAGCTGAAGGGCAGGTCGCCTTTCACCCAGGCGTCATAGTTCTCGAGGGAGGTGGTGCGCAGCATAACTTCTTCCATCCAGTCGGTGGCAGGCCAGCCAGTGGCTGCGCCGGACTCGATGCCGACACACCAGGGTGTGTCGCCGTCAGCAACGATCTGGTCGGAGAGTGCGAGCAGGTCATCCCAGGTTTCTGGAATGGCGTAACCGGCGGCCTCAAACTGTGCCTGGGGGTACCAGACCTGGCTCTTGGCGTTGAAGCGGTGCCAAACACCGGCAATAATGTCGCCATCGGGTCCAGCCATGGTAGCCATATCCCACCAGCTTTGATTGTAATTATCAAAGGAGGACTGGGGCAGGAAGGTCGATACATCAACAACTGCACCACGGGCAACCATAGTGCTGAGCAGGCCGGGCTGAGGGAAGTCCACGATATCGGGGGCATCGCCAGCGTCAACGCGCAGGGTGATGGTGGCCTCGAATTCCTTGGAGCCTTCGTACTGAATGTCAATGCCGGTGGCCTCTTCAAAGGCAGCCACGGAAGCGTCAAATTTGACAGCATCTTCATCGGTGAAGGGGCCGGTCATGGTCACTACTGTGCCGGCAAATTCACCAGCCATGGCGCGTTCGTAGTAGGTGCCAGCCATCGGTTCGTCAGCAGGTTCGTCCATCGGTTCATCCGCAACAGGCTCATCAACGGGGGCAGGTTTCGCTCCACCGCAGGCAGCCAAGACGAGAGAACTGACGATCAAGAGGGCAATCAGCGCCCAAAAGAAACGTTTCGTTTTCATTCTTCTACTCCTTACAGTTTAAATGGATTAAATAGATATACATGGATTTTGAAAGACTATGAGTCTCACCACCTCCTTCAGAAATACAAGGAAATAATTGGGAATTTTGGCTGTTAAATAACATATCAAGATGATTGAGCCATTTTTGATACGAAGATAAGATTGATCCAATTTTGTATGATGGCATTTTGATTTCAGAACTGTTCTTCCCCATACGCTCTGAGAACAGTATTACTTATAATACTCATATTTATTGATTCTAACAAGGTTGACTTCCATCATATACGTGAGACTATTTCGGATAGTCAGAATATAACTCATTCAATCCTACCTTGTACGGTATATATCATAGGGATAAAATCTGTGCTATGACCATGTTATCTGATTATCAAAACGCATTGGATTATATTTATAGTTTTGTGGATTTCAGCCGGACTCACCAGGAAAATCTCAGTCCGGAGAATTTTGACCTATCCCGGATGGTCCGATTCATGGATATTCCTTGGATCTCCCCAGGATAAATTTCCTTCCCTCCATATCGCCGGCAGTAAGGGAAAAGGTTCGGTCAGTGCGTTTTGCTCGTCTGTCCTGCAGACTGCCGGGTACAAGGTTGGCCTTTACACTTCTCCTCATTTGAAGGATTTTGAAGAGAGAATGCAGGTGGACCAGGTTCCAATCTCAAGAGACACCCTGGTGAAATATGTTGAGGAAATCAAACCCGCAGTGGCATCTGTGCCTGGATTAACTACTTTTGAGATCATGACCGGATTGGCTTTTCTGTTTTTCGCCCGGGAAGAAGTAGATATTGCGGTTGTTGAAGTTGGCCTTGGCGGCCGTTTGGATGCAACCAATATCATAACGCCTGAAGTATCTGTCATCACTTCGTTATATCTGGATCATGTATCGATTTTGGGGGACACGCTGGATAAAATCGCCGCAGAAAAAGGTGGGATCATCAAACCTGGGGTCCCTGTTGTAAGTGCACCACAGCATGAATTGGCGATGCCTGTGCTTAAAGAAATTGCGGCCAGAAATGGATCTCCACTGATCCAGGTTGAGGTAGAGTTCCCAGCAGAGATCCTTTCAAAATCCCTGGACGGCCAGACTTTCAGCATCACTGAAACCGAAATGGACGAGTGGACGAATACCAGATACCACTTCTGGGTGATTTTCAGGTTATTAACGCGGTTACAGCCTTCGCAGCCCTGGATGTTTTGCGTTCCAGAGGATACCTGATAGAAAATTCTGCTGTGCAGGATGGATTTAAAGAAGTGAACTGGCCAGCCAGATTTGAGGTCCTGCGCCGCCAACCTCCGCTAATTGTTGACTCAGCTCATAACCCAGCCTCAATGGGAAAATTGAGGGAAACCATAGATGAATTTTTTCCAGATTTGCCTTTAATTTTGGTCTTTGGGATCTCCGAAGATAAACAACTTGATGGTATGTATGAGGAGATCCTGCCCAGAGTATCCCATTTGATTTGTACCAAAGCTGACCATCCGCGGGCGATGGACTCTGTTGCCCTGTTGGCGAGAGCAGGAGATGTAGATGGAGAATCGATCCCGGAAGTGAAAAAGGCCTTAGAAAAGGCTCTGAATTTGGCAGGAACAAAGGGACTTGTGGTTGTCACTGGAAGTATTTTTGTGGCTGCCAGTGCCCGAATCGCCTGGTTTGAGGACTTTGCTTTAAAATAAGAAGCTGTTTCCTTTTTTTTACTCACAAGCATTATTCAGATGTTCATCAAAGGTTTCGGCAAAAAGATGCCGGCCTGAACCATCACAGGCTGCCCGGAAATATAAATAGGTCGTGTTGGATGGATTGGCAACTGCCTGCAGTGCTGGTAGTCCTGGATTGCATATTGGTCCAGGGGGTAATCCGGGATTTTCATAGGTATTATAGGAAGAGGGAAGTTTTAGATCATCGAGTGAGAGGGGATTGGTCCACCAGACTCCCTGACTTTCGTTATATCCCAATGCATATTGAACCGTGGGATCTGCTCCAAGATTGAGACCAGTTCTCAAACGGTTTAAGAATACGGATGCAATTTGGGGCATTTCCTCTTCAATTACAGCTTCCCGTTCGATAATGGATGCCAGGATGACTGCTTCGGACAGGGATAATCCCTGCGCATTGATCTGTGTTTCGAATTCAGGCGTGATCTGAGTGATGAATTTTTCATAGAATAAATCCAGCAAGGATTTTGCGCTAATTTCCCTCGCTACCTGATAATTTCCAGGGAAGAGATAACCTTCTTTGTTTTCATTCTGGACAACTTGTATGAATTCGGCAGAACTTATATCCAGACCGAGATTTGGAAAGGTGGCGGCGATCTCTTCTGCCCGCCAGCCAGCCAGGATCGAAACGGTTGTGAGAGATGTGGCAGGACTGCCCAGCATCTGGGCGACCTCCAGCTCAGAGAGGCCAGGATTGAAGAGGTATTCCCCGGGCTGAATGCGGGTATCAATGCCAGAATATATTAGATATGCTCTAAGTTCACTGGTGTGGCGCACAAGTCCTAAATGGGTTAGTCCGCTGAGGATCTTGTCAAGGGAATCCCCAGGTTCAACAGGAAAACGTGTCTCAACATCCGGCATACTATCAGTTTCAAAGAGGTTGTTTTTTGATAACAGAAGCACGAGGGATTGTTGATAGAGTTTTGGGGTTGATAATGCCCGGGGCTGGAGGACCAAATAACTCTGCAGTCCGGGCTGGAATTGTGGCTGTAATTCCCCCAAGCAGACAAAGCGTGACCAATAATAAGAACAGGATAAAGATGACCATGAGGCTCTTTCCCCTGGATTTTGTTTTTGTCATTATCCAGCCTCCTGCTCTATTTGATGGTCCAGGTAGCTTTGCAATATTACAGCTGCAGCAATTTGATCCAGGTGCCCTGCCCGTTTATTTCTGGTCACATTCATCTGGCGGCGGGATTCCTGGGCTTTTTGGGTGCTGCCAAACTCATCCCAGAGTTTAACCGGAACGTCTCCGGAGGTTTGGATCACCTCTGCCAGGCGACTGGATTGATTGGACTGGGGATTTGTGGTGCCATCCCAATCGAGAGGTTGTCCGACCAGGATCAACACAGCTTGATTTTCTTCTGCCAGGCTGAGAATGCTCTGGGCGTCTTTTTGCCTGTTCTGATGCTCGACAACACAAAGGGGAGAGGCAATTGTTTGGGTGGGATCACTGATCGCGATCCCCAACCTTTTTTCTCCGGGGTCTACTGCCAGGATCCTTCCGGGATCGTTTTTCATGAATTATTTCTCTCCCTCGTTCAAAATTATGCGAAATGGCAAGGATGGGATTCTCAACCACCAACTTGGTAGCAATTCTATAAGCGGAGGATTTTCGAGATCAATACTTCTCCTGGAGCAAGACTACGGCATCGGATGGTTTTTTACCCAGGGCTATTTGGACGATCTCGTTTTGGTCGATGATCTTTCTTTCTTCCCAGGTTACTTCCATTTCCCAGGTAAAGGTTTGGGTATGGGCCGGTACTGGGGATGAAAGTTGGGTTATTTTAATGCTATCCATGATCGGTTCGAAACCAATACCCTGATATTGGGCTTTAACCAGGTCAGCCGTCAGGATATCTAAATCAGCTCTAGATGAATAAAGAATAATAAAACGGACTTTCTTCTCTCCCTGAAGCTCATCACCAGGTGACCCTGGTTCTGGTCGAGATGATTCTTCGATGATCTCAAAATCTTTCAAGGCAGGATTAAGCAATATATCATCCTGTCCCAGGAGAACATCGATCTCCTCTTCAGCTTTATTTTTCAGGCTGAGATTTAGATTCCGATCTAGGCGCCGCCGATCCGAACTGTTTGGAGCCGAGATGATAATATCTTCGCCCCCAGAGGTTGGTAAAGGATTGTTAACGCGTAACTCGGCTTCCAGGGAACTGCTGATCGTACTGATCTGATCAGCATCAACATTGCTCGATTTCCCTGGATTTATGGCAGTTATTTGAACCGTGATGGTTTCACCCAGACCAGGGTTTAATCTAACAAGGTTATCCGTGAAAAATTGGACAGGATCTGATGCTTCTGTGCTGAGAATTGTGTTTGCTGGAATAGTAAGGGCTTCTTCCCCGAGATTTGTGAAAACGACTTCACCGCGGGCATACTCTGAAGGGATAGTTGTGGTCCCAGTGGCGGGAACTGATTGCAGGTCTTCAACAGTGATGACCAGTTTCCGAACAGGGATCTGTCCAGAGATTTGGATTTGATCCTCACCAATGATTGCCCGGACAGGTAAGATGAGGCTTTTTTGGTTGATCTCCGGTTGGATGGTGATGGTTGCGCTGGGCAGAAGCATTCCTGCGATGGCCAGGACTGCCAATACCCCTCCGATAAAGACAGATATCCTGGTCCAGGTTGGAAGTTCTGTGTGGATTGGTTTTTCAATTCTTGAAAACAGTTCGGTATCCCGGACAGCAGATGCTTTTTCCGCGAGCTCTCGGCGTTTGAATTCTCGGAAGGATTTTCGCCAGGGCTGCAATTGGGCGGTTCTCCGGGATTGGAAAACAGGTATCCCGGCTTCCCCGGCTTGGAAAATCACTTCAGGATCCTTGGTCAAGAGAGCCAGCTGGCTTCCATGTGAGGAGCTATATCTTTCCAGGAGAACCAAATCCAGCCGATTACGAAGAACTTTTCCCCGTTCAGGCCAAACCAATAGAACCCTTGGTGTTTGAGACCAATCCATTTTATCTCTCACGGAGATGGTATCGTCATGAATCTCAAGCTGGATGATTTGGGTCTTCACGGAAGTTATTGTACCAAAACTATCTTTATCAATAGGGAAACGGTTTCCTCAGCGGAAACCGTTTCCTGACTTTATGAAGCAGCGTTATCTCTGAATTTTATTTTTTCTTGTTTTTGATCCAGTCGGCTACACTTTCCAGCGCCCCGGGTAACTTATCCGGGTCTTTTCCGCCAGCTTCGGCGAGATTGGGCCGGCCGCCACCACCGCCGCCAACTTGTTGGGCGACATACTTGATCAGATCTCCCGCTTTTATCCCGTCTTTGATCAGATCATCAGTCACGGCTGCGATAATTCTTGGGGAACCATCTATCACTGTGCCCAGTACAACAACCCCTTTTTCGGGAACTTGCTGTCGAAAACGGTCTGCTGCCATTCGCAGGGTATCCAGATCTGATTCTTCAATGATCTTTGTTAGCAGATTAATCCCAGCCACCTTTTCAAGATTTTCCAGGGCTGTATTTAATTCTATTAGAGCTAATTTGCGGGTTAATTTTTCCCGGGATTTTTCTGCTTTTTTCTGAAGCTCAAGCACTGCATTTACCTGGCTATAAAGCTGATCTGGCCCGGTGGAAAGGGATTTGGCTGCCAACTTCAATTCCTGGAAGCGAGATTGAACCAATTTGTATGCTTCAGATCCAGTCACTGCTTCGATCCTGCGAATCCCGGCTGCAGTGCTGCCTTCGCTTGTGATCAAGAATAATCCCACCTCACTGCTGCGGCTGCAATGTGTGCCACCGCAAAGTTCATAGGAAAAATCTCCCATCTTTATGGTTCTGACAACATCGCCATATTTTTCTCCGAACAAAGCCCTGGCCCCTTCATCAATGGCATCTTGAAGCGGTTTGATTTTGATATCCAGGGCATGGTCTTCCAGAATTCGGCTGTTCACTTCTTCTTCAACTGCCAGGACCTGCTCATCGGTTAATGCCTGATTATGCGTGAAGTCAAAACGCAGGTGATCCGGGGCAACCAGAGAGCCTGCCTGCCGGGCATGTTCGCCGATGATTTTATCAAGAGCAGCATGGAGCAGGTGAGTAGCAGTATGGTTCCGGATGATGGCTTTGCGCCGTTTCTGATCCACTGTTCCCGATGCTACATCGCCAGTTTTTGGCTCTCCTTTTTTTACGATCCCTTTATGGACGATCATGCCAGCGGCTGGTTGATAGATATCGTGGATGGCGATAGACCAGCCATCTCCTGCGATGGTCCCGTTATCAGAAACCTGACCGCCTGATTCCATATAAAAAGATGTTTCCGGAAGAACGACCTGGACCTGGTCATTTTCCTTAACTGATTGAACCACTTTGCCATCCTTGATCAGCGCCAGAACTGGTCCATGGACGGTCAATTCATCATAGGGGTTATATTTAATACCGCCAGAATCCAATTTACCGTCTTTTTGAAGGCTGCTCAGCAGCTCCCGATATAGTTCTACTTCTTCACCACCAAGATCACCCATGGCGTGTCCCGCGCCGGAGTCTAAACGATGTTTCTCCATAGCCTTACGGAATCCTATTTCATCAACTGCTAGACCCCTTTCCTTGGCGATATCTCTGGTGATCTCAAATGGCATCCCAAACGTGGTGTAGAGATTAGCTGCTTGTTCACCTGGCAGGGTTTCTCCAGGTTTTAAACTGTCGAGCAGGTCTTCCAGGTGCATGGTTGCGTTTTCAATTGTTTGCTGGAATTGTTCTTCTTCACGGAGAATGGTGTTCAGGATGATCTTCCGGTTCTGTTCAAGCTCTGGGTAGGCCTCCTGGTAGAGGTCAACTGCTAAGGCAGCGATCATTCCCAGGAAGGGAGAGTTGAGGCCGATATGGCCGCCAAAACGGAAGCCCCGGCGGATGATCATCCGGCAGACATAATTTCTGCCCATATTGCCAGGTACAACGCCGTCGGCAATTAAAAAGGCCGCTGCCCGGGCATGATCAGCTATCACTCTATATGGAGTGAAATTATTATCTCTTTCTTCATCCGAGTCGCCAGTCAATTCCTGAACGGCTTCAATAAGTGGTAGTAACAGATCAGAACGGTAATTGGAGTTGACGTTCTGCATGATCGCTACAACTCGATCGAGGCCTAAACCGGTATCCACGTGTTTGTTGGGAAGGGGGTCCAATTTTTCTGGTCCCTTGCGGTTATATTGGATGAAGACCAGGTTCCAGATCTCAGTAAAACGATCTGTATCAAGGACAGCCTTATCTGTTATGGGCCCTTCTTCAGGCCTGAGGTCGTAATGGATCTCGGAACAAGGACCACAGGGGCCGGTATCGCCCATTTCCCAGAAGTTTTCCTTTCTGCCAAGGTAAAAAAGACGGTCCAAAGAGAAACCAGGCTGTTCCGTCCAGTATTCAACAGCTTCTTCATCAGTCGGGATCTGGCCTAGTTCATCCTTGAAAACGGTTGCGTATAGACGTTCTTTTGGCAGTTCCCAGACCTCTGTCAATAACTCCCAGGCATAGGCGATGGCTTCTTTTTTGTAATAATCACCAAAGGACCAGTTTCCCATCATTTCAAAGAAGGTATGGTGAGTATCATCCTGCCCAACATCTTCCAGGTCGTTATGTTTACCGGCCACCCGCATGCATTTCTGGGAATTGGTTGCCCGCTGGTAATCCCGCTGGTCTATTCCCAGAAAGACATCCTTGAACTGGACCATTCCAGCGTTTGTAAATAATAAAGTGGCATCTCCTCCTGGTACCAGCGAAGATGACCTGACGAATTTATGATCTTTGCTTTTGAAGAAATCAATATAGGATTGTCTGATTTCGTTTCCAGTTTTTGGTTTTTTAGTCATACTTTCCTCTTTATTCCCTTTTACTAAATCAAAACCCGGACATAATTTCTGTCCGGGCGAGGGGTTAAATCAATTTACACAAGCTTATCAATTCCGCATTGTGCTGCCCGGCTCTGAGGATGTGTCTGAGGCGACTGCGCAGCCGATTACGGCAGCCGCCTGGAAAGCAGCGGCCGGTTCTGAAATGTTGCGGTAAACCATGCAGGACCTTACTATTTTCATTGCAGATATTATACAGGATTGTTTGAGCAGGGGCTAGTACAAAGAAATCGATCAGGCATTCTACAAAGCTTGGATAGAGTTCCCACAGCTCGAAGAAATAGAATAAAATACACTGGATATGGTAGAATTTGTACGGTTTATTGATCCATTATTATTTCACTGGAATTGTCCAGTGACTAGAAATAAACTGCTATCTGGAGGATAGAGAAAAAATGGGTAACTTAAGACGTATTGTTCTGGATGTGTTAAAACCTCTGGAACCCAATATTGTTGACCTGGTGCGGAAGGTATCAACCCTCGCCGGCGTGGACGGTGTCAACATCACAATCTATGAAATTGACCATCACGTTGAGAACGCAAAAATCACAGTCGAGGGAGAACAATTATCCTATCAGGAACTGCATGACCTGATCGTTGAGAATGGGGGAGCTGTTCATTCGATTGATGAGGTAGCTGCTGGAAAAAGAACTGTTGAAGAAGTTGAAACCCATCAAGACCGTTAATGACTAACAAACGTTTGCGCTGGACTTCCATCGCTGAATTCCTGGAAGAAATTCAATCTTATAACCAGATCGCTAATATCGCGGAAATCGCCAGGCGTTATTTCGCCATGAATGCATTTGATGGCGTCCTGACAACTATCGGTGTCCTGGCGGGCAATTACCTGGCTGGAGTGCGTGATCTTTCTATCCCCATCCGGACTGGCATTGCCACCTCCATTGCCATGGGGATTTCTGGATTATGGGGGGCCTACCTGACTGAAACAGCTGAGCGTCAGCGGGAGCTGGCCGAATTACAAAAAATATCCTTGATCGATCAGAGTGAAACATCGATCGGGAGAGCATCCCGGTTTGCCGCCATCGTTGTATCCGTTGTTGATGGAATTGCTCCGGCCCTGGCCGCTATGATTGTATTGACCCCGCTGTTCTTTGGGTCTTTGATCCAAAATCCTGTTCTGAGTTATGCATTAGCAGGTGGATTAGCTTTGTTGTGTTTATTTGCTTTGGGCATGTTCCTGGGTAAAGTATCTGAAAAGAACTTGATTGGATATGGCTTTAAGACTTTACTGGCCGGTTTGGCAGCGATAGCTATAAATTTCCTACTTGGCGCTGAGTAAATAGTATCCCTGGTTTCCATCCATGAAACGTTTTTTATATCTGACTGTTTTTGTATCCGGTATGACTACCCTGGGCATAGAATTTGCCGCATCCCGCCTGCTTGGCAGTGTTTTTGGCACAAGCAATCTGGTCTGGGCAGCCATTATCGGATTGATCCTGATCTACCTGACAATTGGATACAGCCTGGGTGGAAAATGGGCTGATAAAAATCCCAACTATAAAACCTTTTACACGATCCTGATCTGGGGAGCATTCAGCGCAGGAATCATCCCCTTTATTGCCAGACCTGTTTTATATGCAGCTGCGGATGCTTTTGATAAACTGCAAATTGGTGTACTGCTGGGAGCTTTTAGCGCCGTATTAGTGTTGTTAATTGTCCCGATCACGTTATTGGGGACTGTATCACCTTTTGCCATTCGTCTCGTGATAACCGATTCCAAAGATGCAGGTAAGACCGCCGGCAGGATCTACGCAATTTCAACATTAGGATCCTTTCTGGGAACATTTACACCTGACTTATTATTAATTCCCTGGCTGGGGACAAGATTGACCTTTGTAGTATTTTCCCTGACCTTGATGCTGGTAGCCCTGGTGGGATTATTACTTACTGATGGTTGGCGCAGCGCACTCAAGTGGATCTGGATGCCGATCGTCATCCTGGGTTTTGCGATCCTGTGGGGAAGTGGTCCTGTAAAAACCCATGTATTCCCAGATCTATGAGAAGGAGTCTTCTTATAACTATATCCAGGTATTGGAGGAGGATGGATACCGCTATCTACGCCTGAATGAAGGACAAGGCATCCATTCCATTTATCACCCAGAACGGCTGGCATACTGGGGAACCTGGATGCAAGTCCTGCCAGCTCCATTTTTCAATTCAGCGCCTTTTACTACAGATGATATTAAAGACATGGCCATAATCGGCCTGGCAGCCGGGACATCAGCCCGCCAGGCGAGCGCAGCTTTTGGCTTGCTTCCTATCGATGGTTATGAGATCGATCGTCAAATCATTGATGTGGGACGAACTTATTTTGCCATGACAGATCCAAACCTGAATCCGATTGCTCAAGATGGCCGATGGGGATTGGCTCACTCAGGAAAACAATACTCGTTGATCAGCATTGATGCTTATCGACCACCATATATTCCCTGGCATTTAACAACCCAGGAATTTTTCCAGGAAATATTCAATCACCTGGATTCAAATGGGGCCCTGGTATTGAATGTTGGCCGGGTTCCAGAAGATGAGAAATTATTATCAGGTTTGGCAGCTACTATCCAATCAGTTTTTCCATCTGTATTTGTAATGGATGTGCCGGGGACGTATAACTCGATCATATATGCCACCGTTCAACCTGCCAGCTGGGAGAATCTGGAAGAAAATTATTTCACTTTGCTGGAGAATGAAGATACCCATCCACTTCTTGTTCAATCTATCAAAATTGCGCTTGACAACAGACGTACCCTGCCGGCTGGTGGATTGGTCTTTACAGATGATAAGGCGCCTATAGAGCAGATCACCAATCAGATGGTATTAAACAGCATCCTTAGGGATCCACTACTGCTGGGAGAATAAATCAATGAATGTCGTAAAAAAAGGGTTTAGCGCCCTGATCGCTCTGTCTATTCCGATCATCATCAGTGTTTTATCAATCCTGGTTTTGTTAAGTCCGATTTTCATCAACCTGGAATACCGCCGCCCAGGCTTTCCTGAGGATAGTTATGGTTTTTCCACAGCAGAACGATTGAAGTTTGGCAATCAGACCCGGCGCTACCTGATCAGCAGTGATACCCTGGATGATCTTCAGGAGTTGACCTTTGAAAGTGGGGACCCGATCTATATTGATCGTGAGTTATCCCACCTGGAAGATGTGAAGATCGTACTGCGGGGAGTTCTGTGGGTATTTTACGGAGCATCAGCGATATTTGTTTTTGGGGGTTCGATCGCCCGTTCAAGAGGGTGGCAGAAAGCTTATTTTGATGGGATCTCCTGGGGTGGGAAAATCACCGCGGGACTATTGATCATGATCCTGACCTTAACACTGGTGAGTTTTCAGTCCTTGTTTACTAACTTTCACTTAATATTTTTTGAGGGGGATAGTTGGTTGTTTTTCTATTCAGATTCCTTGATCAGGCTTTTCCCGGTCCAGTTCTGGCAGGATATTTTCATTGTATTTGGGATCTTAACCCTGGCGGGAGGTATATTTTTGGGTTGGGTATTGCCGGCCATGAGAATAAAAGCTGACCAAGATAATAAGTAGACCAAATTTTGAGTAAGGTTAATAAAAAGAAGGCAGCCTTATGGCTGCCTTCTTTTGTTAAATTTGAATATGATCAGGCGCCAAATTTCTGCAATCGTCCTGCATGCGCCAGTGCCAGGGACATGGTCTCAACCGCAGGGAAAGTTCCCAGACCACCTCTGGCACAATTTTTCTCATTAAAAGCTAGTTTCCCAATCAGTTCGATGGGTTTTTGGTGCCCAGAGTAAAAAGGGTACTGGATGCCAGGAATGGGATTTTAACAGAGCAGGGGTGCAATGATCCCCTGTGACTATTAAGACATCAGGTTTTAGGTCCAGAAGGATCGGTAAAGCCTGGTCTACTTCTTCGATGATCTTTGATTTGGCTTCAATGTTCCCATCTTCACCATAGCTGTCAGTCTTTTTGATATGGATGAAAAAGAAGTCATTCTCATCCCAGTGTTTTCCAGCAGTTTTGAATTCTCCTTCAGCTCCAGGTCCAACGAGATCAAGAACATCCATTCCAACTAATCGTGATACACCTTTATACATAGGGTATTCAGCGATGCAGGATGCTTGGAGTTGATAGGCATCTTCGTAGGAGGGCAGACCAGGATCAGTCGCAAAACCTCGCAGCATGAATCCATTGGCAATGGGCTGGTCAGCCAGCGTTTTATATGCCTCTGCAATCCACTGCTGCATCAATTCTGCTGTTTTATTGGCGGAGGCTGCCTGGGCTTCAACCTTGAGGGGCGGTACACCAACTTCCTGGGGGTCGGTGTCATTCAGGGCTGGATCCAGTCCTTCTCCCCGCATGACGATCACAAAACGGTATTCCTTGACCTGGCGAACTTCAACTGTCCACACCGGGGATCTGGACCTGATTGAGCTTTTCGATCACAGGCGCTGCGTCTTCATGGGAGATCCTGCCTGCTCGCCGATCAGTAATATTGCCATTCTGATCGAGGGAACACAGGTTTCCCCGGGCTGCGATATCCCCAAGCTTAACCGGGAGATTAACCCCGGATGCTTCAAGAGCGCCTCGGCCGATCACATATTCCAGGGGTTCATATCCAAATAAGGCCAGGTGCGCAGGTCCCGATCCAGGAGTGATACCATACCGGATAGGGATGGTCTGACCGAGTGTACCTTCCAGGGCTAGCCGGTCGAGATGGGGTGTTTCGGCTCTTTCGAGGGCAGACTTTCCTTCCGGGCTGGTGGCAATTCCACCCAACCCATCCATTACCAGTAAGACGATCTTGGATCCATTATTGTCCAACAAAGGTTTTAAATAAGAATAGGGCATTTGTCCTCCTACATGAAAACATCTCCTCGCAAGAGAACGGCGAGGAGACGTTTTGGTTTCTTGTCTTTTGATTCTTCTAGCGAATAACCTGCTCAGTTTCTTTATCAAAAATGTGCATATTTTCCATGTTGAAGGCTATGGTGACCTTATCACCCATTTTGTAGCTTGTCCGCGGGTCAACGCGAGCTACATATTCATCATCTCCGCTCTTCATGAAGAGGAAGATCTCATTACCCATCAACTCGGTCAGGTCCACTTCTGCTTCGACATTCTGAGCTATGATGCGGGGCGGAGCGAAGTTGGGATCGTGGACGTCCTCTGGCCGGAGGCCAAAAACGACTGATTTACCAACGTGATCTTTCAGTACTGCCCGCCGTTCTTCAGGTACATTCACGGAGAATGATTTGGTTTTTATTGCGATATCCGCGCCTTCCTGCACGAGTTCAGCATTGAAGAAGTTCATGGCCGGGGACCCAATGAATCCGGCCACAAAAAGGTTATTGGGGCTGTCATACAGGTTCTGAGGAGAATCAACCTGCATCAAGACACCGTGATTCATAACAGCGATTCGGCTGGCCATGGTCATGGCTTCCACCTGGTCGTGGGTCACGTAAATGAAGGTGGTTTCCAGGCGCTTGTGAAGTTTGGTTATTTCAGCGCGTGTTTGTACACGTAATTTCGCGTCCAGGTTTGAGAGCGGCTCATCGAGCAAGAAAACCTGGGGATCACGGACAATCGCACGGCCCAGAGCAACACGCTGCCGCTGACCACCGGAGAGCTGGCGAGGTTTTCTTTCCAGCAGGGTTGTGATTCCAAGGATCTCGGCGGCGTTGTTCACCCGCTCAGCGATCTGATCTTTGGGGTAGTCCCTCAGTTTTAATCCAAAAGCCATGTTGTCATACACGGACATGTGAGGGTAAAGAGCGTAACTCTGGAACACCATTGCGATATCCCGGTCTTTGGGCGCAACATCATTTACAACCCGGTCACCGATCTTCAAGGTGCCTTCAGATATATCTTCCAGGCCAGCTAGCAACCTCAGCGCTGTGGATTTCCCGCAGCCCGAAGGACCAACTAAGACTAGGAATTCCTTATCCTCAATCTCGAGATTGAGGTCATTGACGGCAACTACTTCGTCAAAACGCTTATATACGTGGTCATACACTACGCTAGCCATGAAGCTAATCTCCTTTTTAAAAATTTATTAGGCGGATGGTTTACATACAAAAATTATTATACAGCAAGTGATAAAAAAGACCAAGTATTTTAATAGTGATTATCATCCAGTTATTTTAAAGTTTACTTTATGCCTTGTGGTTTACCCTCACTCAATATAGAATTGGGTCATGTCCAAAGAGCGAGAAAGCCCGGTTAGACGCCAATACCTGAACATCAAAAAAGAATATCCTGATTCGATCATTTTCTTCAGATTGGGTGATTTTTACGAGACCTTTGATGAGGATGCCGAAACGGTTTCCCGAGTCCTTGATATCGTATTGACTTCCCGGAATGTTGGTAAAGGTACCCGGGTTCCCATGGCAGGAATCCCGCACCACGCTGCAGAAAATTATCTCTCACGTTTGATCGATAAAGGCTACCATGTTGCCATCTGTGAACAGGTAGGGACTGTTCCGGTGGATGGATTGATGCCCAGAGAAGTTGTCAGGGTAATCACGCCTGGCACGATCCTTGAATCCAGTTTGCTTCCGGGAGATGGGAATAACTACCTCATCAGCCTGGTAATTGATGAACACAGAGCTGGAATTGCCTATGTGGATATCACAACCGGGGAGTTTGCGGTAACGGAAATTCAGAGAAACAACCTGGAAGACCTGGTGCGATCTGAACTTCTGAGGTTAAATCCAGCCGAAGTCTTAATCCCGGAAAATGGAGAGATTGACCGGGAAGGTTTGACCATCCACTTTACTCCGTTCCCTTCCTGGCGGTTTGAAGAAGAACGCTGTATTGATGTCCTTCAAGCCCATTTCCAGACGAAAACCCTGGATGGTTTTGGTGTCCGTGGTTTTCCCTATGCCATTAGAGCTGCGGGGGCGATCCTTCAGTATTTGGCTCAAACCCGGGCTGATTCACTGAAGTTATTGACCGGATTGAGCCGCTACAGCCTGGAAGATTTCATGACGCTGGATGCGGCAACACGCCGAAATCTGGAACTAACTGAAACAATCAGGACGGGCACTGCTGCAGGATCATTATTAGGAATCCTGGATCAGACAGTCACACCTATGGGAAAACGATTGATCCGCCAATGGGTCAGCAAACCCCTTCTTGATGTGGTGAACATCAGAAAAAGACATCAAGGTGTATCAAAATTCTATGAAGACGGTTTACTGCGGGCGGAGCTACGAGAGAAATTCAAGGACTTTCAGGATCTGGAAAGATTAGGCAATCGGGTTGCCGGTGGTACAGCTCAACCGCGAGACCTGGTTGGCATTCGTGAAACATTGGCCCAACTTCCTGGATTAAGATCTTTATTTCCGGATAAGGTAGACTCCGACAATTACTTGAACGAACTCCTGGGGGATTTTTCACTCTGCACGGAAGCTTTTGACTTGATAAATGCGGCGATTGAAGAAGACCCCCCGGCGGTTCTGGGTAAGATCGGCATCATCAAGGCTGGTTATTCGGAAGATTTGGATCAGATCCTATCTTCCACAAAACACGCCCGTGATTGGATTGCTGATCTGGAATCTGTTGAAAGAAAAGCAACCGGGATCGAGACCTTGAAGGTAAGCCATAATAAAGTCTTTGGATATTATATCGAGGTAACCCAAGCCAAATCGGACCTTGTCCCTGAGCATTATATTCGTAAACAAACCCTGGTTAACGCTGAACGGTATGTCACGCCAGAGCTCAAAGAATATGAGATCAAGGTGTTTAATGCTGAAGATCGAATCAAAGAGACCGAAAGAGCGATATTCCTGGAAGTTTGTGAACGATTGGTAATTCAGGTTGAACGGTTGCTGAAAACAGCCAGGGTCCTGGCCCATCTAGATGTGCTGGCTTCCCTGGCGGAAACTGCGGCGAGCCAGGGTTATGTATGTCCGGAGGTGGTAGAACAGGATTTACTGGAGATAAGCGGAGGTCGCCACCCGGTTGTAGAACAAAGCCTGAGTGGAACTGGATTTGTCTCCAATGATACGATTTTTGAAACTGGAGAGAGGATCAGAATTTTGACAGGCCCAAATATGTCCGGGAAATCAACTTTTCTGAGGCAGGTGGCTTTAATAGTATTGCTGGCTCAAATGGGGAGTTATGTGCCGGCGGATTCGGCCAAGATCGGCTTGGTCGACCGAATTTTCACAAGAATTGGCGCTCAGGATGAGATCCATGCCGGGCAATCGACCTTTATGGTTGAAATGGTGGAAACTGCCAATATCCTGAACCATGCTACTTCCCGTAGTTTATTGATCCTGGATGAAATAGGTCGTGGCACCAGTACCTATGATGGCGTTTCCATTGCCTGGGCTGTGATCGAGTATATCCACAATCATCCTGATAAGAGGGCCAAAACCCTGTTTGCCACTCATTACCATGAGTTAACAGAACTGCCGGAGCTGCTGCCCGGGATCAGGAATTACAGGGTTTCGGTCAGTGAAATAGATGGCAAGGTGGTTTTCCTATACAAGATTGCTGCCGGAGGTGCAGATAAATCCTACGGCATTCATGTGGCCCAGATCGCTGGTATGCCGCCAACAGTGACATTAAGAGCAGAAGAGATCCTTCAGCAGCTGGAAAAATCTTCCGGGAAGACAGTCTCACTGGATATTGAGAATCCCCAGCAGATGGCTCTTTTCCCAAAAACCAACCCTCTGTTAGGTGAACTGCGGAAACTGGATATGAATGAACTCAGCCCCCTGGAGGCTTTGAATTTACTTTTCCACTGGAAAAAGAAATATCTATCGGATCAGGAGGATCAACCAGAATAACTGGTCATTAATTTAAATAGATAGCTCCCGGAATATTCTATCTCCGGGAGCTGTTTTTTTTATCAACTGAATATTTAGCTATTCGCCTCTACTACGGCAACTACTTCCGGCAGATCAATGCCCAGGCTGGCCAGTTTCTCTTTGGTCGGGATACCGTTTGATGTCCAACCCCGTCGTTTATAGACAACTTCCATCATTTTTTCATATTGTTCTATTCGATAGCTGCGTATTTTTTCTACCTTTTCTGCAGAAGATAGGCCTGCCGGATCAATTCCTACCAGTTCTCTGAGCTGTTCATCATACCTTTCTTGTCGTGACTCATATTCGTCAACAGTGACAGGACCCATGGCGCGGTACGGGAGATAGTCATGTTCTTTGGTGCCAAATCCTACCCGAAGATTAAAGACACGCTGGAAATTATAGACCCGCTCAGACTGGGAGATGAGATCCCCGGGTGTGACTGCATTTCCGGTGACACCTTCATAAACCCAGGTGTAATTTTCCACGTGTTCAGGAATCTTTTCAGGATGATCCTGATCCTTATTATCAATGGGTTTGATATCGTTCCAGGGCAATTTGCACAAGCCATGAAGGCTGAACCAGGTTCTCCACATAGGGAAGTAATGCAGAGCTTCTGCTTTATCTTCGAAACTGGGGAGCAGTTTTTCCACCTGATCCATAAAGATCAGCCAGGCTTCATCATGCTGGCCGCCTTTCAGCGCCATGCCGTACCCACCTTGCTGAGCAATGGACTCTTTGGTCATGTATTCGGAGATTTCCATGCCTTTTACTTCCATGGCAATATCCTGTAAGAATTGTGGATCCGCTCCAAATTCTTTTGCGAAGTAGGATTTCATATACCGGGTTCCCTGGCCTACGATGACTCCAAATCCCTCGCCGATCGCCATCTGGTGTAAAAGTTCCAGGGCATTCTCTGATTGACCCCATGTTAGATCCAAACCACCGGTACGATCCTTGGTTAATATTCCTTCCTGGTAACATTCCATACAGAACGCTACTGAATTTGCGAATGAGATCGTATCTACTCCATAGGTGTCACAGTAGAAATTCATTTCAATGATGGCTTCCGGGTCGAAGACACCAATATTGGATCCCAGTCCGGCGGCGTTTTCGTATTCAGGACCATCAACAAGGACCTTTTCCCCCTTATGGGGACCTGTCTTTAAACTGAAACCATCAACACCGTGGGAACAAGCCATGGTGCAGCCCAACCAGCAGCTGTCCATCCGTTTGTCCTGGGTGAATGCTTTCTGCCAGGTTGTGGAATCAATTTCAACATGTTCAGGATGTCTACCATAGCGGAAGTTGTGGACCGGCAGGAGATCGAAGTGGTCCATGATCTCAACCAGGTGAGCGGTACCGATCTCACGCATGTTATTCTGCTGAGCGTCATAACTTGTGATCTCTTGATTGATCCTTTTTCCAGCTTTGCGGATCAATTCAGGTTTTGCGGGATTGTTGCTTGATCCACTGATTCCTGCATAACGGACAACGATGCCCTTGAGGCCTTTATCGCGAAATACCCTTCCAGATCCACCGCGGGCAGCTTGTTTGACCCGTACTTCTTCTCTTTTGGGATCATAGAAACTGATATTCAGACCGGCGTAGCGAATGTGATTGGCAGCCTCACCAGATGTGATCACAGAAACATTCTTCTGGTCTTTTTTGTCAATAGCGTACATCTCGGTCAGGATGCCGGCCAGGGGATAGGTATTTAAGCCTTCTTCGGGCGCTTCTTCCAGCCTGACTTCATGATTATTTCCATCAATTACCAGGATGAGGTCTTTTTCAGCCTTCCCGGTGATGGACAGGGCATCAAATCCAGAGAATTTTAGAAAGGGGGCAAAAAAGCCGCCGCCATTACTGTCAATCACAGATCCTGTCAGGGGGGATAGTGTGACAACCGTGCTTTTTCCCATTCCAGGGTACGCTGTTGTTCCGCAGAGCGGGCCATTGGCGATTACCAGAGCATTTTCCGGGTCATCCCATTTGCTGCCATCATTAACTGCGTTCCACAATAGCCAGAGGGCAAATCCCCGCCCACCAGTAAAAATATCTTTCATTTGTTGGGTGACAGGTTTTTCGGTGATCGTTTTTTGAGTTAGATCAACATGCAGAGTTCGATTGGCATAACCCTTATCGACCGCTTGTTCCTGGTAGTGGTGAGTAGCAATTACAGTATGGCTGTTAAGATAATTTTTTGAGTCTGTCATTCCTGCTTTCCTCCGCAGTTTTGAAAAATAGGACTGTTTTTCACATAATTGGATCACATGCAATTATACACTGAAAAATATTGCGAACCACAAGCCGCCCAGGTTCAAAAAAGCCTTCCAGTTTAGGATAATTTAGTAAGTACCAAATCTCAAATACCCTCGGTGAAATTGAATAGCTATTGCGTATATCTAACTTATCGTTTAAAATCAAAGAACAAGAGTGGATGGATTTTCCGATGAATCGGGATCCCATCTGACGATTTTATGGTTAAAAAAATAGTCACGGTGCTTCTTATCATTATGGTTGTGGGGATAATCTCTGCTTGTTCCGGAACCGAGAGGAACAGTGCGGGATATTATCTGGTCGATCCACGCTTCAGTGACTTATATGAACGGCTGCAGGGGGATAAGACCCTTGGTCCCCCAATCTCCAATAAAAAATACCTGGCTGGGACAAACCAGGAAAAACAGTATTTTGAAGGGGTGGTGATGATCTATGATCCTGATCACTCACCCAGATTTTATCTAGATCCTGTAGGAGTGGAAGCAGGTTTTTCAGACCTTGCCAATCAGGAACCGGAAAACCCCGGAATACGGTATCTGAATGGGTATATCATTCCGGTTGAATTTGCCCAATTTTACGATCAAATGGGGGGTGACCGTTGGGTCGGATTGCCATTAACCAGAGCGCGGTTGAACCCGGATAAAGGGAGAATTGAGCAGTATTTTGAGAATATGGGCTTCTTCCGGTTTGAGGATGATCTACCGGGCACCGTTCACCTTATGCCATACGGGCTTTGGAAATGCGCTGGTGAGTGTTCTCAATATCCGGGTGTTCAAAATGCAGGGATCAGTTCCTCAGCAACAGAAGATATCCAATCTCCATTTGGAGAAGCCATTGCCCGATTTGGTACCGCATTCACCGGCGAAGCCATATCTTCCGCATATTATTCGGCAGACGGGAGTATTGAGCAGATCTTCAAGAATGTGGTTTTATATCAGAATCCGTCCAGTCCAATGGGCGTTTCCTTGCGGCCAGTATCTTCTCTCTTAGACAGAGTTGAGAAAAATTATCAGGCCAGACAAGAAGGTGCAGTTGACTATTTCCGTGAAATTGTAAACGGAAATGGATTTTACATTCCTTCGTATTTCATGGAGTTCATTGATCGCTATTTTGGATTTGAGATATCTGGTGAACCGATCACCCAATTGGTTGAGATCAGAGACGGAGTGTCCCAGCAGTGTTTTGAAAACTATTGCTTGTTATTTGATGCTGGGGCGGAAGCAGGGCAGCAAGTGAAAATTTTACCTCAGGGACAAAAATATAAAGAAGGGTTCTATCGTGACGCAGGAAAACCAAAAAATGAAACCCGGGTTGTCAGGAATGTCCAGATGGATATCTGGGAACAGATGCCCCAAATATCATCTCTGGAAACTCAACAAATTGGAGCCTGTGTCCATGAAGAGGGAACCCCACTGATCAATATTCAAGCAGTTATTCATGTTCAAGCCCAGGGTCAAAATCCATCTACCTATCAATTTGAACCAACAGATTCCGGTGGGTGCGCTTTCCTTGAACTGGAACCGATCCAGGCTTCAAATGGCACAGCTGTTGATTATCAGGTCTGTTTTCAGGGTTTGGGGGAACAAGAGTTTTGTAAAAAAGACAGTTTCCTGATCTGGGGCAATACAGAGAATGATCTCACTTCACCCCCGGTTGAAGTTGAAGCAGAGAGCCTGGTTGTGGAGCCGGAAATATCACTTGATATCTGGGAGCTTTATCCCCAATTATCTTCATCGGAATTTCAGGAAATTGGCGCCTGCGCCCATTTGGATAACATCCCCCAGCAGAATCTAAATACTCAGTTAATCCTGGAAACACCGCAGGATGGAGTGATCTCTTACCGTAGTTCAGCAACTGACCAGGGTGGATGCGCGTTTTTCAGACTGGATCCGGTGAATGCTAATAATGGCGAAACAATTCCATACCAGGTTTGTTTCACAAATAAATATGGGGAGAATTTCTGTGAGAGGGATAGCTTCCTGATCTGGGGAAATCCCTGAAAACACAAAGACAAAGGAAAAACCGGAATCGATAGAAGATTCCGGTTTTTTTATTAATGCAGTTCACTGAAGAGCTGTATTTGATCGATTCGGGGTCCGAGGCTATACAGCAGGATTTCAAAGGAGTAGGATGTTTCGGGATCAACGGATTCAGGGCTGATCCATTTCCTGATACCCACCGGCTCGCCGGCGCTGAAAGCCACCGCCGCAATCCAGATCTGATTGTCATCAACCTCCGATGTTAGCACTTCAACATTACCGGAAATCTGTGCAGCTTTATTCTCCTGGGAATACTTAATTTCATAGTCTGTGATCTCGGTTAGCGGTTTGGTCCTCTCTGAGGGTAAAGCAGTAAGCAGGGTGCCTGTTACCTGATACTGGTCTGCCTGGGCGGGTTTGATAAAGGCTGCCAAAGGGATGGCTTGATCAGGGAAGAGGATATTCAATGGTGGTATGGCTACAATACTCTGAATCAATATCTGGTCTTGATCATAAAGATTAAAGGAAGCGGAGATATTTTCCAAAGCCAGGTTTTGGGAATTCTCAACCATCGAGTAACACCAGATACCACCATCTTTTGAGGGGTAACAAACAGGATCAGAGAGAGGAAGCTGGTAGGGTGTAGGCGTTGGAACAGAAAACTCATCTTCATCTGAAAAAGGGATTACCAATTCCATGCCGATTGATAATAAACTAGTATCAACGCCAGGATTGGCTGAGACCAATTTGTCCAATGAAATATTATATTGAAGGGCGATGCCGTAGAGCGTGTCACCTGGTTGGACGTTATGTTTGAAGGGTGTCGCAGTTGGTAATAAAGGCTGTTCTGTGGATAGGGGAATAGTTGCTGTTGGGCTGGCAGGAATGCTGGTTTTGGACTGGTATGGATTCAAAGGGGGGGCGATCGTCAGGGTAGAGATAGGTGTGGATTGGGTTCCTGATGAACAGGATGACATGAATGCCAATATAACCAGAATCCAGATCAGAATGGCCCCTTTTTTTATCATGTGGAGCATTATACCCTCTCTTGTTAGGCAAGGCAGCCTATGCTACACTCTCTTTACGCCGCGACTACAGGATAGGGACAATGATGGCAGAAGATAAACGATTCATCCTGGCCAAACTCGCCCTTGAGCAGGGGGATAGATTTCAGGCTCGAGATCAATTGGCAAGCTTATTAAAAGAAGATCAAGACAATATTGAATATTGGCTTTTAATGAGCACGGTTGTTGAATCAAATAAAGAACGTATTTACTGCCTTCACAAGGTTTTGGACATCGATCCCAGGAATAAAGAAGCACAACTAGGAATGATCCTTTTTGGGGCGGTAGATCCAGGAAGTGTTCGTCCCGTTGAGATCAGGAAAAAAGACTGGTCGCGTGAATTACCTGATATTCGTAAAAAAGAAAAAACCACTAAACCAAAAAAGAAAAGCAGCTATAACTACAAACAATTAATTCCACTGGCAGTCGGTTCCTTTATTATTTTATTGGTAGTTGTATTTAGCGGGATTCTCCCCGGTACACGATCCATCTTTTCTCCCCGCTTGACGATTACACCGATGACCTGGACTCCATCTGTTGATCCTAATCTAGGAGGGATGTTAACCGGTACACCAGATCCTATCCTGCGAATTCCTATCGGCCAGGTTCTAAAAGCTACTTACACACCAACTCCTGCGTATGTGTTGACTCCGCATCCTGGATACGGCACCTTCCAGACAGCACTCGATGCCTACAGACAGGGCGATTTTGAAACCATGCTGACTTATATGCGGCAGACTGAATCCCAGTTGGAGACCCCAGACGTCGTTTTCCTGGTTGGTGAGGCCCTGCGTAATCTGGGCAGGTACAACGAGGCCTTGGACCAGTATGACAGGGCACTATTCCTGGATCCTGCATTTGCTCCAGCCTATTACAGCAGGGCTTTGATCACAAAAGCGCTGGATCCTTCTTACGATATCAAAGGTGACCTTGATCAAACATTGCTCATTGATCCGAATTTTGGAGAAGTTTATTTGGCCCGGGCGAAATATTATCTTGATGAAGGTTTATATCAACTTGCTTACGAGGATGCTTCCCAGGCGATTTTATTTTTGCCAGAATCGCCTTTGGCCCATTATTATCGGGCAGAGTCACTGCTGGAGTTGAAAGATTATGAAGAAGCGGAAAAATCGATCTTATCAGCCTTGTTTTATGATATTAACCATGTACCGTCCTACCTGGTTTATGGCCGGGTAAGCTTAGAAACTGGCAAACCCCTTCAAGCATTGGAGCTGCTCACTCGCTACGAACCTTATGACCCTCAGAAAACCTGGGTTTTTTATTACTCTCTCGGAAAAGCAGTATTCTTGACGGAGAATGATCTTAATGATGCCCTGGAGCTGGTGGATCGGGCAGAAGAGATGGGTGGAAAATCACAAGATCTGTATCAGACCAGAGCCTTGATCCATGCGCAATTAGGACAATACGATAAAGCAGTTAATGATGCTTTTGAAGCCAGGGATTTGGATCGGGATGATTTTGATGCCAATCTTTTCCTGGGCCAGGTTCTGTATGAAAATCAGCAATATACATTATCACTGGTTTATCTGAATATTGCCGGTGAAGTGGCGGGTGATGAGGTAGATTTGGCTCATGTATATTATTGGCGGGCCCTGACATACGAAGAATTGGGAAATATTGATAAATCGATCGCGAACTGGCGTGATTTGATCAGTCTCCCGCTGGCATATGTGCCCGATGAATGGGAATATATCGCAGCTGCTAAATTGGTTCCAACTGCAACACCAAGCCCAACATTTACATTCACGCCTACACTTACGCCAACATCAACCCAAACAAAGACTAACACACCGACTGTTATCCGAACGTCTACTGCCACAGATACACTGGTGCCAAGTATCACGCCGACTGTGACCCGGACACCCAGTCCAACCCCTTGATTTTGAGGTAAACACCTAAAAAAGTTAATAAATTATTAGAATGAAGAGGGCAAATTCCTTTTCCCTTGCTATTACTGTTTGGAAGTACTATAATGCTACATGGTTAATTGATCGTTGACTGAAAACGGTCAAATGGATGGAAAATGCCTATTTATACATATCGCTGTGAAAACTGCGGAGTTCAATTTGACCGCAGACAAAAGTTTTCAGATGAACCACTTAAGGTGTGTCCAGAATGCCAGACAGAGACTTTAAGAAAAGTCTACCTGCCTGTAGGTATCGTATTTAAAGGCTCTGGTTTTTATGCTACTGACAACCGGTCACCATCTGGAATGGATTCAAGACAGCCTGAGGACCATAAGAAGGAAGAGTCAAGTCCGGCCCCTGAAACCGAGAAAAAAACCGCGGTAAAGGACAAAGCGGAAACAAAAGAAAACTGAAGTCCCGAGAGTAATACATTGATAAAAAGCAATCCCCTGCGGATTGCTTTTTTTGTATACGGGATTAGATGCTAATCAGAGGGATAGGCATGAATATCAGGAAGAATATCACCAAGCCAAGCCGGGCGATGATTTTCCTGGTTGGATCCAATTGCGTGATCTCATCCAGGGGTTCAGCAAAACGATTGCCAAGCAGAAGGATCATAAAGGCCCATACCCACCACCCGGGCCATAAAAAACCCAGCAGCACAAGGATAACCAAGGTCAAGGGACGGAGCCATTTCAATTTTTTACCATACAAGCTGTAGATCAGATGGCCTCCATCAAACTGGCCTGCAGGAATCAGGTTGAGGGACGTGACCAATAAACCAGCCCATCCAGCCCAGGCTACCGGGTGGATGATCACATCCAGGCCACCCACTGGGATCGGATATCCGGTGAAGAAGTACCGCACCCAATAAAATATTGGCAAAACACCCCCAAAGGAAGCCGGCTCGGGAAGCCATTTTCCATGAATCAGGTATTTTAATGCCAGGTAAAAAAGAGAGTTCCCTTCAAAAGCGAATTGATCTGGCAAGACAGCAGGTAATTGATCAACTGCAGATAAAGATAATCCGATGATCAATACTGGAACTGTAACAAGAAGTCCTGCTAGCGGTCCAGCCAACCCGATATCCAGAAGGACTTTTTTGTTTTTAGGTGGTTCCAGCAGTTGAATGAAAGCTCCCATGGTCCCAAAGGGGCTGAGAGGAAAAGGGACAAAAAATGGCAGGGTTACTTTTGTGTGATGGTACCGGGCAGCAAAATAATGGCCGAATTCATGAGCTGTCAGGATGCCGAGTAAACTAATTGCAAAAGCAAAGGCCTCACCCAGATGGAGTTTCGAATAAGACCAGATAAGGGCGAAATTTGTAGTATCAGGGCCATCATATACTGTCAGGATACCTGCAAACAAGATGCTGATAAATGTGACCAGGAATAAGAGGTAGTTTATAGATCGTTTGGGCGGTTCCGCCCGAATAATGGTTTTCCTGAGGGTAACCTCGACCTTGTCATCAACTGATCGAAACCAGGGTGTGATTTGGGACGGGCTGAGGGATTTGCTCAGGTAGTCATGGGCTGCTTCGGATGGTTGGGTCAAGTCCCCGATGAAGCGCATCACAAAATCATCCTGGTTGCCGCCGCGGATGAGATGATCAATGGCCATTATCTCTGACACAAGATGATTAAAAACCTCGGATCGATGGGTTATTTCGGAATCGGATTTGAGTTGATCCATAGGTTAAATGAAATGAGATAAAGAGCGGGAGTGAATGGGAGTCGAACCCACCGCGGCTCGCATAACGACCCGCCACCGATTTTGAAGACCGGGGAGCCCACCGGGACTCAACCACCCCCATGAATGAGGAGATTATATCTTTTCAACCGTTAACTGTAAAGTTTTCCAATTTATCAATATCTGGATGATTTCCACCTGGATCATATTTTGGAAATTGATCCTAATTATCCATATGTTATACTTCACGCATGGAAAAATTATCCCTCGACCTAACGATATTGATGCCTGCTTTTAATGAGGAAGAAATAATTCCTGAAGTTGTAACTAAAGTTCAGGAAATTATGGCACCACTCGATTATCAATATGAGATCTTGGTGGTTGATGATGGTTCAGCTGACTTTAACTGCTGAGAGAGCAGAGAAGGCCGGCGCACGGGTAATCAGCCATCCGGAAAATATTGGCAACGGGGCAGCAATAAAAACCGGCATTCGCAATGCCCGGGGTAAGATCCTAATAATGATGGATGCAGATGGACAGCATCCCCCGGAATTGATCCCATCCCTGATGAAAGAGGTTGGGACCTATGACATGGTCGTTGCCGCAAGGACCAAACATTCTGATACATCGCTTCATCGCAATCTTGCCAATATGGTATATAACAGATTAGCATCATATATCAGTGGACGTGAGGTAGAGGATCTGACATCCGGCTTTCGGGGTATCAAAACGGATGTCGCCAGAGGATATGTCTATTTGCTCCCCAACACATTCTCATATCCGACAACCATAACCCTGGCAATCCTTCGTTCCGGACGCAGCCTTTTGTATATTCCCTTTGAAAGTAAAAAACGGGTGGGTAAAAGCAAAATCAAATTGATCAAGGATGGTATCCGGTTTTTATTAATCATTATGCGCATTTCTACTTATTTTTCTCCCCTAAAGGTATTTATCCCCATCAGCATATTGATGTTCATTCTTGGTTTTGGCTATGGTTTAGTAAAGGTTTTATTTTTTAATACTCGCTATGGTCCAACATCTGCTATGTTAATGACAGTATCTGTGGTGATATTTTTAGTTGGGTTAGTATCTGAACAGATAGCTCAATTGCGTTATCATTGGAGTGAAGGCTTTCATGATAACGAACTCCTAGATGAATAAATCAAATCAATCAGTTCTCATCCTTTCAACTGGACGAACAGGTACGAAGTTCTTGGCTTCTATTCTACAAGATACGATTTCGGATGCCGACGTATTCCATGAAGCAGGCGAACGATCTCGATTGATCAATATCCTTTCCCATACGAATCTGGCCGGGATTACTCCAGATGGATTTACTTTGAAAGCTTGGCAGGCCGCAATTTCTGGGCAGTTGCAGAAAACCCAAAAATCAGGGAAATATTATATAGACGCCAATAACCATATTTATTTTCTGGCGGTTAATCATCCTGATCTATATTCCGGATTAAAGGTAATCCATATTGTCCGAGACCCGAGAACCTATATCCGCTCTCATTTGAATTGGTCCCACAGCAGGGTAAAAAGCTTTTTAGCTAACTATTTAGTTCCATTCTGGCAGCCTTCTGGATTTCTGACTGGGGAAATGGGACTGAGGGAATGGTTAACCTTATCAAAACTGGAGCGATTTGCCTGGATATGGGAATTTAAGAATCAGTATATAAATAAACTGGAAGGATCATCAACTCCTTATCTCTGGGTTCGTTTTGAGGATTTGTTCTCTGGAACTAACCCCGGTTCAACTTATCGGGAAATTCTGGATTTCATTGGTGTGGAGAATGTATAAACCTGTGGATGAGTACTTTGAAAGAACCATAAACGCCAGTAAAAACAAACGAGTTCCAGAATGGACCCAATGGCCTAATTCACAGTGCAAGATAATAGATCAACTTTGCCGGGAAGGGATGGAGAAATTTGGTTATGGGGTCGAAACTGCTTGGATCAAAAAAATTAACAGAAATGGAATCAAGTCTTGAAAAAAAAGACACTCTCTGGATCGGGATATTCCTGTCTGCCCTGGTTATAACTTATGTGCTTCTGAAGTTGGACTGGCAGGAAGTCAGTACCACACTGCTGTCATTAAATTGGGTTTGGATATTTTTGGCTTTTTCAGTCTACCTTATTAATTATTTGTTAAGGACTGTCAGATTTAGGAAATTACTCTCTCTAGAAGAAATTCCTTTCCATAAAATGTTCAGTGTCACCAATCTATACGGCATGTACCTTTATCTAATGCCTGCAAAATTTGGAGAGGTGACTTTCCCGGTACTTGTAAAACGCAGACTAGGTATCAATATCTCCATAAGCACAGGGAGTTTGATTGTTGCTAGGATCTTCGATTTTTTGACGATCGCGTTGATCCTGCCTGCTGCTTTATTATTCTATTGGAATATTATCCCTGTCAATTTTAAGATTGCATCGGCAGTGTTTTGTGTCCTTGTTTATTCTTTTTTCGGGATATTTTTTTGGTTTCTCCGACGACCAGACCGATTGTTGCCCTGGTTGTCCCACAACGAATCCTCCAAACCTGTTTTATCTACGGTAAAAGAATTTATTTCTGGAGTTTATAAGGGTGCACAGATTGTAGATCAAGGCCAGTATTGGCAGCTGATTTTGATTACTATAGGAATTTGGATTTGTGTGAATTTGAACTTTTACCTGATCACATTGGCATTGGGTTATGCATTTAATTTCTTTCAAATCGTTGTAGTATCGATAATTATGGTGCCTGTGACTTTATTCCCGATCCAGGGGTTTGCTAATCTGGGGGCTCATGAAGTGGGTTGGGTTACTGCTTTTACTTTGTTTGGATATCCTTATTTGGATGCGCTTAATATTGCGGTTAGTTCTCATATTGTCTATGTGTTTTTTGTGCTTTCTCTGGGATTGATTGGAATCTTATCTTTTGCTGATCGCCAAAAAAAAATAAAAAATAAAGATAAAAAATTCTAGTGATATTCTCAATCGAATATATTATAAAGATAACAAATATTATGCAGGAAATATTATGTATATATTAGGAGTTCTATCAGTCATTCAAATCCTGTTTTTGCCGGGTTTGATCCTCATGAAATTTTTTCATGGTGTGAAGGGTTTCATCCAAAAACTTATCTATACCTTTGGGTTAAGTTTGATATTTAATCATTTATTTGTAGTTTTATTGACTCATCTTAAGATCAATCAACCGGTGTTTCACTACATCCTGTTCTGTGCTGAATTTATCATAGTGATTTATCTCTATTGGTCAGATTTAAAAGAACCAATTGTCAGCAGGATGATTAATCTGTATCAGGAATTTGCCAACAATCTGAGCGATTTATTTAAACCAGCATCAGACAAGATCACAATTCAATCAGTCTTAAAAAATATAATTGTCATTATTTTCTTGGGCTGGTCTGTATATAGCATTCTGTGGACAATATCTCTTTTCCTCACAAATCTTGGTTCAGTATTCACAATTTGGGATTCAGTTGTTTCCTGGAATCGCTGGGCTGTGGAATGGTTTTCCAACTCGCATCCTTTTGATACAAAAAGATATGCCCAGTTAATTCCCACAAACTTTTCCATTACTTATTCTTTTATGCGAAGTGATAAAATTCAATCTTTCGCAATCGGAATTATGCCGTTATTTGCAGTGTATTTTTTGTTGTTAATGTTTGATCTGGGAATAAAAAAGAAGGAGTATGGATATCTAATAGGTCTTGTTGTCAGCCAATATCTCTTAAAGAGGTTCTACTTACCGCTAATAAGTTCAGGTTATGTTGATGTAGCCCTGATGTTTTTCACATTTTTAGCTGTTTATACTTTGCTGATTGCCACAACACAAACAAATGAAAAACATCTACGCAGCACGGCGTTTTTAGGTTTTATATTTGCTGCAGGTACAGCATTAACAAAACAAAATGGGCTATGGATTCTGGCTGTTTATCCTGTTTTAGCTTATTTCATCATTTTCTCACGAATTGAATCCCTCAATAAAAAGGAAAAATTTATTCTTTTAGCAAAATATATGGGTGTTGCTTTGGTGCTTTTACTGCCCTGGTACATTTTTAATGAGCTACGAATTGCATCAGGTGCAAAAACTAATGTTCTTATGTTAATGAGCCAGGAGCACCATTCAGGTCTTACGCGGGTAGAGAGATTTAATAAAAGCGTACAAAGATTTGAGCATTTATGTATATTTATATCCATTAGTTTTGTTTTCGTTGCCATTTATCAAAAAAGATGAACGGAAGATCATTATTATGATCTTGATCCCTTATTCATTGATTTGGGCATTCCTTTTTAGTTTATATCCGAGAAATCTATCAATAGGATTTGCCGTGTTAGGATTTGCATCTGGTGTGGGAGCCGCTTGGCTTACTGACTTTTTTCTTAGTTTGTCTGCGAGAATAAAGATACATAAATGGCCGACCTGGATAATAATGTTATGTATTTTTATATCAGGACTAATGCCGGCAATTATTTTAAAGGATAATATTCTGCTTGAAAATCAAAACGAACGCCAAAAATATATCCTGCAATCAGATGTCAATTTCTTGCTTTATGATTATTTCGAGAAAGAAGGTGGTTTAGAACCAATTTTCACTAATTATCCTTTAAGATTCTTACCGGGATTTGAAGACCTCCAGATCAATATTGGCGGGTTTGAAGATTATGATTTTTACAATCAGACCAGGAAGAAATACCCAGAAGTAAGATACATGTTGATCTCGCTTTTTAAGGATAATGGTGAAGTTGTGAACGAGATCTATGAGGGCGCAGAACAAGGATTATATGAGATTATTTTTAAACAGGATAAATATCTTTTTGTAAAAATATTACAGAATTGATCTTGCTGCCACTAATTTCAATGCTTGACGGGAGAGAAATCCCCTGCTAAAATCATCCTGTAACTTAACAACTAAATATCAAGGATAGTAGCGACTGAGCCTCATTTTATGAGGTGACGAGGTGGAGGTCTTCCCCGCGAGGGGAATGCTAATCTGCAGATATTTTGCAGAGAAAATCGAATGATCAGCGGATGCCTCCGCAGCCCCGCCATGGGCTGCCTTATCCTTCCCGGAAAAAAGCACTTCAAATCTATCTGGTGACAGATAGGACAAAACTGCTTTATTGGCTTAGAGTTATCTTCAACGTGTAACTCTGATCACAACCCAGGGAAGGGTTTGCTGATATTTCTATTGTTTTTTTCAACAGCACGCCCGGTCGTGCTGTTTTTATTTTAATACTTGCCTTGTGTGAGATCAGATATCATTCATTTTGTTAGAGGTTAATCTAGGAGGAGTAATGGATAAAAAAGAATTAATTGCCCGAGTAAAAGAAGATGATGTTAAATTTATTTCCCTGCAGTTTACCGATGTGACCGGATCAGTAAAGAGTGTTGATATCACGACTGAACGTCTCCCAACAGCACTGGAAGATGGAGTTTGGTTTGATGGGTCTTCGGTTGAGGGGTTTGCCCGCGTTCAGGAAAGTGATATGCGGTTGGTACTCGATTCGGAAACATACGCAGTCCTCCCTTGGAGCCCCGCAGATTTCCGCAGAGCCAGGATATTCTGTGACATTTATAAACCTGATGGCAACCCGTTTGAGGGAGATCCAAGGGGTGTTCTTGAAACAGGTCTTGAAAGTCATTGATGAAAAAGGTTGGGTCTTTAATATTGGGCCGGAACCTGAATTTTTCTTATTCAAACGTAATGGCACAGAGGATATCCATCCAGTCCCCTACGACGTTGGTGGTTATTTTGACTTCTCCGCCAGTGATCAGGCAACCCTGGTTAGAAATGAATTGATGCAGGCCTTGATTGACATGGGCTTGGAAGTAGAAATGGGCCATCACGAGGTCGCCCGTGGACAGCATGAGATCGATTTCCGTTATGGCGACGCACTCAAGGCTGCCGATAATGTGATCACCATGAAATACACCGTCAAGGCAATCGCGGCAAAATATGATCTGATTGCCTCGTTTATGCCTAAACCGATCTATGGTGTAAACGGATCTGGTATGCACGCTCATCAGTCTATCTTCAGTAAAGAGGGTGAGAACCTGTTCTTTAATGATAAAGATGAATACCATTTATCTGAGCTGGCTTACAAATTCCTGGCTGGACAGCTGAAACATGCCCGCAGTATGTCTGCAGTATTGGCACCGACAGCAAATTCCTATAAGCGGCTGGTGCCTGGTTATGAAGCACCAATTTACATTGGTTGGGCCCAGATCAACAGATCTGCTTTGATCCGGATACCGAGATATACTACTGGACGGAGTAAATCAGTACGCCTGGAATTGCGCTGCCCAGATCCATCCGCTAATCCTTACCTGGCATTTGCTGCCATGTTGGCTGCTGGACTGGATGGTATCGAAAACGATCTGGTTTGCCCTGAATCTTTGCATAACCTCAATATCTGGAATCTGACTAAAGAGGAACGGGAAGAAAAGAAGATCGAATCTCTCCCTGGATCGCTGGCAGAGGCCATGCATGAATTTGAAAGCAGTGAAGTAATGAAATCCGCCCTGGGATCGGTGATCTGTAATGTTTTCAGCCGGGCGAAATGGGCTGAAGTAGACGAATATCGGACTCGCGTTACTGATTGGGAGATCAGCCGCTACTTGGAACTAGCCTAGGATTTTGACTATGACAGTTGTGACAAAATATATCCCCCTGGAGACAAATGGGAACGGCGATGTTATCAATCTTACCGATGCAGTTGATAACTGCATTAGTGAGAGCGGTTTAACAGATGGGACAGCTACAATCTTTGCGCCTTCGGCAACGAGTGGGATTACTACACTGGAATTCGAATCTGGATCTGTCCAGGATCTGCAGCGCTTGTTTGACGAGATCGTAGCTTCTGACAGAACCTATGCCCATAATTTGCGCTGGGGAGATGGAAATGGCCACAGCCATGTTCGGGCGGCCCTCCTTAAACCATCACTGGTAGTGCCATTCTGTGAAGGCCAAATGACTCTGGGAACCTGGCAATCGATTGTGTTCGTTGATTTTGACAATCGATCCCGGCAGCGAAAGCTGATTGTCCAGATCATGGGGGAATAGACTTTGGATCAATAAAAATAAAAAAGCCTGGAGAATTCTCCAGGCTTTTTTTGTTATTAGATAAGAGGTTAAGCTTTGTCAGCATCTGAAGGAGCCAGCACTTTACCACTATCTGGTGTTCTGTGATCCCGATAAGTGAGCCACATCGCGCCAATACCGATAAGTGTCACTGTAACACCAATCACCAGGCCGACAAACGGGATAGCACGCAGGAAGGTATAGAGGAACACGCCAACCAGCATAGGCCAGATGGGTTGATCTTCATATTTCGGTGCCAGCCATTTGACCAGCAGCTTGCCTACCAGGTAGGCTACAACAAGTTTGCTGCCATAGGAGACCAGCAGTCCAAATCCGGCCATGATCAAAGCCAGGCTGGAAAAACCAACTGTCAAAATAACCTTAGAAAGTTCACCGAGAGTCACAACACCAAAGAAGATCGCCCCGGCGAGTATCAACCCACCAACCAGGAAAGCACCCAGGTAGACTACCATGATGCTGACCAGACCCCATCCGAGGGATGGCATAAATTCTTTTTCAACTTTCCCGCCAACTTTTTTAAGCAGGCCAGGCAGCTGCCAGACGATCAGTCCGCCCAATAACATCAAGGTGATGAAAACCCTAACTTGTTTCACAGCCCAGGCACCAACCAGTCTGGAACCTACCTGATCGTAATTGTCTTGATCTGTTCCGGGTTGTGTTTGAGGATCATAATCAAACTCGATTCCACCCGCAGGTGTGATGGCAATCGCTCTGGACTGATCCTCTGAGCTTTTATAATATAATGAACCACCGATCTGCGCGTCTTCAGAAACGCGGATGCCCGAAGGAACAATGGTATCGATTCCAGGAGGACTGGGATAGATTTGAGGAGGCTGTCCTTCTGTTGTGCTGCCTACTTCTGCCCGGACATTATTTCCAACTGAACCATTAATCTCCAATGCGCCTACACCTGCCTGGACATCTCTGCCGACCTCGCCAGAGAGAAGTGCTTGATAAGCGCCAACCAGCAGGTCGCGGTGAATAACAGATCCTTCCTCTGCGGAAAGGTTAAAACCACCATAGAACATATTTCGGCCAATATCTGTTTCTGGTCCAAGGGTTATGGTCATAGAGCCGGCATAAACACTGCCGCTGACTTGGCCGTTCACTAAAATGGTCTGGGCTCCCGAAGCCAGGCTGCCGTTGATGATGCCGTTGACTTTAACGATCGAACCGGCTGCAAAAACATCACCATTTACAGTGCCGTTAATTTCAACCGTATCACCGGAGATAAAAAGATCATCATCAATAACCTCACCTTCTTCAACAATGCCGTCTTGATCAAATTCAACGGCTTTAGCAGTCGCTGCAAATCCAAAACCAATTGTTAGAACCAGGAAAAGAGGTATGAAGATCAGCAGGATTTTTCTTTTGGTTGACATTATTACTCCTTAATAAAAAAATAGTAAAAATCCCGGAGGATTTGTTTTCAATAGAGTATACGGGTTGTATACCTAAAAGTTGCACTTAATTCTTCCAGGGATATAAAAAACTGTCAGCCCGCGATCAATTGAGCTGACAGTGAATATCTTTAAAGGA
Source organism: uncultured Chloroflexia bacterium (assembly GCA_963783765.1). GTDB lineage: Bacteria > Chloroflexota > Anaerolineae > Anaerolineales > UBA11858 > B10-G9. Next base: position 277,922 of record CAWAOV010000003.1, read on the forward strand.
GAAACTTGTCGATTGTTTTATTCGGGATCGATATATTTTTCCCAGTAGCGTTTCATTCCATCAGCCGACATACCGGAAGGATTGGCTTTTTCAAACGCGTCCAGGGTTTCTTCATTTACACCCAGATCCTGGGAACGGTTTTTGACCCAATTCAAAAATTCCATTCTCAGATCATCGATCGGATAACCTTTTGGCATTACTTTGCCCATCCATTCTTCGGCTGCATCCAGTTCTTCCAATACTGTATCGAGATGCCACTGGACATCATCGAAGAATCCAAAGTGAGTAGGGGCGATCCGCGAAATCTTTTCCTGCTTAAGTTTAGCAATCGATTCTCTCCATCTAGGAGGATGAAACTCTGGAGGTGGCATGGGAATTCGTAAGTGTCTTTTTCCTGCAGAAGAAATCCGGACGCCACCCACATCACCGCTGAAACAAACCTCGTCCAGGAGAAATGCCATATGATGGTTAGCGTGTCCAGGTGTATCCAGAACCCGAAAGGTGTAACTTCCAACCTGGATCTCCATGCCATCTTCCAGGATAACCAGCTGATCCTGCGGTACAGGGAGAAAATCGCCCCACAGTTGATCCATTTTGTCCCCGTAAATCCGGGTTGCGCTTGCCAATAATCTGGATGGATCCAGGAGATGGGGAGCGCCCCGGTGATGCACAAAAACCTTGGCTTGAGATTGTGTTGCCAGCCAGCCAGCTGCTCCTGCATGGTCGAGGTGGATATGGGTTAACAGGATATGAGTGATTTCATTTATGCTATATCCATGTTCCTGAAGTTTCTTCTCCAGTTCTTTTTGAGTTGAACCAGGACCGCTTTCTATCAAGATCAAACCTTCTTCATGCGGAATCAAGTAACTGGCGATTGCCTTAGGACAGTTTTGGAAATTCAAATCGAGGGTGATGATCTGTGGTGTTTTGGGCATAATTTTTATCCATTTGATTTAGTTGATGATCAATTTTAACATTGATTGAGCTGGATGTGCAAAGCTGATCCATATAAAAATATGTCCTGCAAAAAATTCAAAAAAAGCTTGAAAACTCTTGATCGGAAAACCCGGCGACCTTACAAAATTGATAGCTGGAAAATATTAAGGTTAAATTGCTTTACTGTGGGTTGCTATATCAGATTGGGTATGCTAGAATACGACCACTCAACCAGATATATAAGGGTTTAATAACCATTTACCCGCACATATGGGGGTATTTTTCTTAATTGAATCTGGGTTTCTAATTGAGTAAAATTATCTTTTCTTTCAAATGCAGGAGTCTAGTAGATGGTAAAAAACGTCGATCCTAAAAAACCGATTAACGTCGATAATAACATTCCCCAACTACCAAAAGATCTTATCAAGGTTGATCTGGAAGACAATGCCCTAGAGGTGTTCAAACGACGTTACATCCGGAAAGGAGAGGACGGCGAATTGGCTGAAACCCCAGAAGGGACTTTCTGGCGTGTGGCATATAATATTGCAGCTGAAGAGCAGAAATGGGGGGGTAATGTTGACGAACTCGCCCGGGAATATTATCAGCTGCTAGCAACCAAACGTTTTTTACCAAATTCACCAACATTTACCGGAGCAGGCACTCCCCTGGGCCAATTAGCAGCTTGTTTTGTGCTTCCCATCAGTGACGATATGGGAAAGTGGAGTGATGGTATCTTCCAGACTCTCAGGGATGCTGCTTTAATCCAGCAAACAGGTGGTGGGAATGGTTTTTCTTTCTCCCGCCTGCGACCAACAAAATCTTTGATTAAGGCTTCTTCTGGTCACGCTACAGGACCGGTCGGATTTTTGAAGGTATATGATAAAGCTTTTGGGGAAATCGCTCAAGGCGGAACCCGCCGGGGGGCGAATATGGCTGTCCTCCGGGTTGACCATCCAGATATTGAACATTTCATCACCTGTAAAACTGATGAAACCGCGATCACAAATTTCAACATCTCGGTAGGAATCACAGATGCTTTTATGGAAGCTGTGATCGCTGATGAAACCTGGGAACTGCGCTTTCCTGATGTAAAAGACCCGGCTTACCGTGAATTCAACGGTACCCTGGAGCAGGCTGAAGCTGCAGGCATCAATATCCTTGTTTATGACACCATTCGAGCACGAGATCTATTTAACAAGATCGTCTTCCATGCCCATCACAATGGCGAACCTGGACTATTATTCCTGGATCACGCCAACCGAGATAACCCCATCCCTCATTTATATGATCTGGAAGCTACCAATCCTTGTGGAGAACAATATCTGGGTCCTTATGAAAACTGCTGCCTGGGATCAATAAATTTAAGCCGGCATGTAGGCGATGACGGAAAACCAGATTGGGAAGCGCTCAGGAAAAGTATCCAAACAGCGACCCGGTTTCTGGATGATGTTGTTGATGCTAATGCCTATGTACCATCCGTACCTCAGTTGAAGGAAGCAGCTATGCGTGCCAGGCGGATCGGTTTGGGCATTATGGGTCTGGCAGACCTGATGTATCGGGCAGGTGTGCGCTACGGCTCACAGGCTGGACAGGAATTCTCAGCCCAGATCATGGAATTTATCCGCTACCATGCCATGTTAACCAGCATCAATCTGGCAAAAAAACGAGGAGCATTCCCTGCGATTGAAGGCAGCCGCTATGATCCCAAGAACTTAAGCTGGGAAGCACCACAGTCTGTAATAGAGTATCAAAATGATTGGGGCCGGCCAGATCTGGATTGGGAGAAAATTGTCGAGGGCATTAAAAAACACGGTATCCGCAATGCAGCCCAGACCACAGTAGCGCCAACCGGAACAATCGCAACTGTATCCGGATGTGAAGGATATGGATGTGAACCAGCATTTGCGCTAGCCTATACCCGCCATGTTGTAGAAAGCGATGGGGAATTAGACTTGATCTATACCAGCCCGCTATTTAACCAGGCTCTTGAAAAATCCGGATTAACAGATGCCGCTAAAGATGAAGTCATATCCACCATCCTGGAAACTGGAACCTGTCAGGGGATTGACTCCCTGCCTGAAAAGATAAGAAATACGTTTGTTGTTTCAGGTGACATCACCGCAGAGGAGCATATTCGGATCCAGGCTGCTCTCCAGGCATTTGTTGATAACAGCATCTCTAAAACGATCAATTTCTCATCTTCAGCTCAATCAGAAGATGTTTCACAGGCTTATATCCTGGCCTGGGAAACAGGCTGTAAAGGAATCACAGTCTATGTAACCGGGTCCAGGGACAAAGTGGTACTGGAGACGGGAGCTGTGGATGAGAAGAAGGTCGACCAGGAAGTCCAGACCCAGCTTCAGAAATGGCAAGCCACCAAAAAACCCAGACCCCGCCATCTGCAGGGTTATACCTACAGCATCCAAACACCGCTGGGGAAAACCTATGTGACAATTAACGAGAATGGAGATAATCAACCATTCGAGGTATTTATCAATACTGCAAAAGCCGGATCGGATACAGCAGCTGTTTCCGAAGCCATTGGTCGTTCACTTTCTTATATTCTTAGGATGTCCTCGCCTATTCCTCCTCGTCAGAGATTGGAAGAGGTATATCAGCAATATGCAGGTATTGGAGGCCGCCGCCCCACAGGCTTTGGTCCAAACAGGGTCAGATCCCTGCCGGACGGCATTGCCCAGGCGCTAGAGGAATATCTGGAAAATACCGGCTGGAATATTCAGGAATTGACAGTTGAGGAGATCGAGGCGATCGATGAGATCAGGCAGCCCGAAACCTGGCTGGAAGTAGGGGATCTCTGTCCGGAATGCGGCCAGGCGGCACTGGTGAATGAGGAAGGCTGCCGGAAATGTTATTCCTGCGGTTACAGCGAATGTTAAGCTGATACCCTTTGTAATCCCTGCGTTGATTATCAAATTACTCCCCGGTATATTTTCCTGGAAGGATATTTATGTCTACTCCGACACTTGAATTAATTCATCAACACGGATCAGTCAGGAACTACAAACCAGACCTGCCGCCAGAAGAATTGATCGAACAGATCATAACAGCTGCCCAGCGAACATCCAGTTCATCAAATTTGCAGACTTACAGTGTGATCGTCACTACCGATCCGGATAAAAAAGCAAAGATCCGTGATATTTGCAGTGGGCAGGCCCATATCTTCCAGGCCCCTGTCTTTTTATTATGGTGTGCGGATTTCAGCCGGCTAGACCGGGTTTGTGACTCACCAGGGTTATGAGCTGAACGCAGCCTATATGGAAAACTTTATGGTTGCAACTGTAGATGCGGCCATCACAATGCAAAATGCAGCTTTAGCTGCTGAATCTCTGGGTTTAGGATTTTGTTATATCGGGGCTTTAAGAAATGACCCGGAAGGGATCATTGAAATCTTTCAGCTCCCGAAGCTGGTTTACCCGGTGTGCGGTATGACGCTTGGATGGGCAGCGGAAAAGCCCATGATCAAACCAAGGCTCCCGATGGAGGCAGTGCTGCATTGGGAAACCTACCAGGAGGATGATCTGCAATATTTGAAGGAATACGATCAGGCGATGATCGATACCGGAATTTATGGTGGACGACAGGTGGACAGAGAGGACCAGGATCCAGCGGAATATGGATGGATGGAACATTCTGCCAGAAGGGTCAGTAAACCTTCCAGACCACACCTAAGGGAAACGATCATCAAATCAGGATTTCAAATAAAATAATACATGATGACCTTGGATTCCGGGTTTAGCGATAATTTATCAGGAGAATAAAATGGGTGCTGATGAAAAAAGACCTAGCTGGGATGAATATTTCATGAATATTGCCCTGGAAGTAGCAAAAAGAAGCACCTGTGAGAGAGCGCAAGTCGGCGCTGTGATCGTGCGTGATAAACGGATTCTTACTACAGGATATAACGGAAGCCCCCGGGGACTACCCCATTGTTCTGATGTTGGATGTTTGATGGATAATGGGCATTGTGTGCGTACATTACACGCAGAGCAGAATGCTATTATCCAGGCTGCCCTTCATGGTGTGATCACAGAAGGGGCGACCATTTATGTGACCCATCAGCCCTGTTTTAATTGTGCCAAAACGATCATCAATGCTGGTATTTCAGAGATCGTTTATGATCGGGAGTATAAGGATGATCGATCTGTGGATTTTTTGAACCAGGCGGGTGTAAAGATAACGGCATTAATATAAACTAGCAGCTCAGGAATAATTAAAAGGATGCGGATATCCCTGGTAGATAAGGATCCCGCATCCTGTTTTTATTTTCCGGAAATGAAATCTGAGTAGCGGCCTTCCAGACGTTCAGTATATTCTTCATAGTCCGGAGCAATGCGTTCGTACTCGCTGTCCAGCAGGGGAGAAGAGATAATGTAATCAGCTGAGCAGCGATTCATCGCTACTGGAATATTCCAGACAACTGATAGCCGTAAAAGAGCTTTGATATCCGGATCGTGAGGCTGTGCTTCGAGCGGATCCCAGAAGAAGATCAAGACATCGATCTCTCCTTCGGAGATTTTTGCCCCGATTTGCAGATCTCCGCCTAATGGGCCGCTTTGCATCCGGATGATCGGAAGTTTCAGCTGCTCAGTGAGCAGCCGCCCTGTTGTGCCTGTAGCATAGAGGATATGTCTCGCTAACTTATCCTGATTGAATTTCGTCCAGGCCAACAGATCATCTTTTTTATTATCATGTGCGATCAAGGCTATTTTTTTCTGTTCGAAAGGAACTGTAGCGTTCTTATTCATTTTGTCCTTCTTGGAATTTATTTATCAGTATATTCTATTTAACCATATCAAATTGAATTATTTGTTTATTGGACCGCAATAAACAGCAAGGTAGCCACTCATTGGCATAACCTGCACAAAGAATCCCTGTTAAATAAAGTATAAGATGAGCAGGAAATTGTTAGGGATATCCATGGTTTCTATAGCAGGTGAAACCATCTATAATGTAATTGTAGAGAATCATTGGGCGGTAGTTATGGATGACCTTGAGAAGAAAAAGTTTATATTAGCTAACGATCTGGTCTTTGAATTAAATAAATCCCTCGGATTTCGGAAGGATGGATTGGTCCAGCCTCTCCTCAAACCGTTAGTATGGAAGCCAATGGTCCGCTTCTCGGAACTGGCGACGATATTTGATCATCGAGTTGTCCAGGAAGGTTGGCAAAAAGCTTCAGCCTGGTTCATCACTCATTTCGTTGACAAAGTTCAAGCCTTCGGTACCGAGCATCTGCCCCAGGAAGGTCCTCTGGTTGTCGCTTCGAATCACCCAGGGGCTTATGATTCCCTTGTGATTTCCTCATTAATCCCGAGAGATGATGTAAAGATCATCTCTTCAGATATCCCATTTGTTAAAAAATTACCTGATACCAGCAGACATATGATTTTTTCTACACCAGATGCCCATGACCGGATGAGCGCTGCCAGGAGTGCTCTCAGGCATTTGAAAAACGGCGGCTCGTTGTTAGTCTTTGCCAGAGGCACAATGGATCCTGATCCAGCATTTATGCCAAACTCTGAAGTTGAACTCACCCGATGGACTTCAAGCCTGGGATTATTCCTGAGGAATGTCCCTCAGACCAAATTGGCGGTTTCATTGATCAGCGGCGTGTTGGCACCTAAATATATAACTCACCCGGCAACACTTTTTAGAAAGGGACGGGTGAATAAACAGCGTTTATCAGAGTTTTTCCAGGTGATGTACCAGCTCCTCGTACCGGGGAAATTACTGGTATCCCCCAGTGTTTCATTTGCTCCACCCGTCAGCCTTGATGACCTAGGACTAGATGACTCCCGCGATATCAAGAAGATCACAGATGCAGTCATCAAGAAAGCCCAGGCCCAGTTCCAATTCCATAAGAAAGCGGTGCTTTCCACCTGACTTTCACTTTCTGAACGCATAGATAAACAAAACCCCTGAGATTTTCAGGGGTTTTGTTTGCCAGTTTGTACTTATTTGAGGAGGACTTATTTTCCCTTTAGGGAACGGAGCCATTGATAGAACGCCGCACCTGCCAGGAAGAAGTAAGCCAGGAAACTAGCTCCAACCAGGATCCATTTTACAGCTGAGAAAACCGCTGTCAGCAGCGCCAATCCCGGGACAAGATCTGGATAAAGACCCATTACAAGGGAGGATCCAATGTTTTCGAGATAATCAAAAATCCCGGCCAGGATCGGCAGAATATTACTCAGGGAAAATAATTTAAGGGGGTTTACCAGGGTTTTATAAAACCAGCTGATCCCAACTGCCAGGAAGCTTACATAAACAAGCGGGAACAGCAGGTCAAATGTCCAGCGAGACTGGATATAAGACTGCCTTCCATCTGGGCCATAATCCTCGGTCATTTGGAGCAGATCATCAGGTAAATAGAAAAAGGATGTGTCTGGAGACATGCTGCTGCCAATCTCCTTTTCGGAAGCAGCCGCCTGTCCGGGAAGTACGGTGATCATAAAGAGGATCATTATCAGCAGGGTTAGCAGCATGACCCATTTGTTGGAGATCTTTTTAAGCCAAAGGGAGATATTTGTTAACATTGAAAATCATCCTCAAGGTCCTGGACAAGGTAAAATTTCGTCCAGGACCTAATTTATTAAGATAGGCCTTCCAGGTTTTTTATTTGTTCCTGGAGTCTTAGGGCAGTTTCTTGATACCCGCTGAGTTTGTCTTGTTCTTTCTTCACAACAGCTTCGGGCGCTTTTTTTGCAAAGGGGCTGGATAATAATCCTTCCAGGCGAATTATCTCACCTTCCAGTTCATTCAATTCTGTACTCAATCGTTTTTTCTCATCATTAAGGTCTAGCAGCCCACTGAGAGGGAGATAAATCTCCACTGGACCTGCTACAAGTGCAATCTGTCCCTGGGGTTTCTCCTTCAGTTCTTTTGTGATCAAGGTTTGTGCTGGGTCCAATTGGGCCAGTGCAGCCAGGCTTGCCATTTCACCCAGGAGCATATCATGATATTCACTGGTTACCAGGTTAGCTGGAATTAACTTTCCATGTTTAATATTCTTTTCCGCTCGAAGATTTCGTATTGTCCGAACGATATCCTGGATTAGTTCAAAATCTTGAACCTTTTGGTTTTCCCAGCTTTCCCTGGGCCTTGATTCGGGCCAGGATGAAATCATCAGAGCCTCATCCCAATCTGGAATCCTGTCCTTGAAGGGAGAATTTTGGACTGCTTTTTTCAGGTGCTGCCAGAGTTCTTCGGTGACGTAGGGGGTGAAGGGATGTAAAAGCCGCATACACAGATCGAGCACCTTGATCAAGGTCTCAATCGTGTAAAATGCCCGATCACCACCTGCGGCAATCTGACTTTTTGATATCTCCAAATACCAGTCAGCATAATCTCCCCAGAAGAAGTCGTAGATATAGCGCCCCGCCTCACCATATTGATGATTATCAAAGAGGCGATTTACATTGCGAATAAGGTCCTGCGTGCGGGACCAGATCCAGGAATCAGCCAAGGTCCAGTCTGGATCTGCCTGGGGAGACTGGGGGGCATTTTCCAGGTTGCCCAGCACAAATCGCCCGGCATTCCAGATCTTGTTGGCGAAATTTCGATTGGCTTCTACTTTTGTTAAGGAAAGGTTGGTATTGATGCCAGGAGTAGATCCAACCAACATAGTAAACCGCACAGCATCTGTGCCCATGTCATTCATGACGTCGATAGGATCGATCACATTACCCTTAGACTTACTCATCTTTTGGCCGTGTTCATCCATCACGAGGCCGTGTAAATAAACGATCTCAAAGGGAGCTTTCCCTGTCAATTCAAGACTGAACATGATCATTCTCGCAACCCAGAAGAACAGGATGTCGTAGCCAGTTTCCATCATTGTTGTGGGGAAGTAATATTTCAGATCGGGTGTTTCATCCGGCCATCCCAGGGTGGAAAAAGGCCATAAACCTGATGAAAACCAGGTGTCAAGCACATCAGGGTCTTGTTGGATATTCGTGCTGCCGCAAGCCTGACAGGCACTTGGATCCTGCCTGGAGACAGTTAGTTCTCCGCACTCATCGCAGTACCAGACCGGGATGCGATGTCCCCACCACAGCTGGCGGCTGATACACCAGTCATGGATGTTTTCCATCCAGTTGTAATATACTTTCTTAAAGCGTTCAGGGATGATCTCTATCTCACCTTCCTGGACAGCTTTGAGGGCTTTTTCTGCCAATGGTTTTATATCCACGAACCATTGGGTAGAGATCATAGGTTCAATGATCTCACCGCCACGTTGGGCTCGTGGGACTTGGTGCATGTAATCCTCTTCCTTTATAACCAGGCCGGCATCCCTCATATCTTGCCAAAGATTTTTCCTGGCTTCAAAACGATCCTGTCCCTGGTACGGTCCTCCAACTTCGGTCACCCGCGCTTTTTTATCAAGCATGGATAATAAATCCAGGTTATGTCTTAAACCGATCTCATAGTCATTGGGATCGTGTCCGGGGGTTATCTTTAATGCGCCCGTTCCGAAATCCATACTGACATACTCATCGCCGATGACTGGAATTTCCCGTCCCAGGATAGGGACAAGAGCCTTTTTCCCAATAAAGGCTTTATACCTATCATCATCCGGATGAACCGCCACTGCCGTATCCGCTAAAATGGTCTCTGGTCGGGTTGTGGCCACAGGAATGAACTGATCCGGGTCCTCAGCCAGCTGGTATTTGAAGTAATACAGTTTTCCTTTTTCTTCAGTGTGTTCCACTTCCAGATCAGATACTGCTGTTTGCAGGGAAGGGGACCAGTTGATCAGGCGCGGTCCGCGGTAGATCAAACCTTTTTCGTATAGGTGTACAAACGCTTCCCTGACAGCCCGGGAGAGTCCATCATCCAGAGTAAACCTTTCCCTACTCCAATCACAGGAGGCACCCAGGCGGCGGATCTGTTCCACGATCCTTCCGCCATGTTCTTCTTTCCAATTCCAGGTCTCTTCAAGAAAAGTATTCCGTCCAACTTCTTCCCGGCTGGTACCTTCCTCTTTCAGTTTCATTTCAACCTGAAGCTGGGTGGCGATGCCGGCATGGTCTGTTCCTGGCACCCAGAGGGTGGGCACACCTTTCATGCGCTGGTGCCTGATCATCAAGTCTTCCAGGGTGACAAATATGACATGGCCCAGGTGCAGGACGCCGGTAACGTTAGGCGGCGGAATGCTGATCACATATGGCTTTTTGGTTGGATCATGACCGGGCAAGTTGGGATCATTGGTTGGTTTGAAGTACCCATTTTCTTCCCAGAATTTATATAACCTGGCTTCAACAGATTTAAAATCATATTTTTTTGGCAGCATATCGGTATCCATCCCTCTATAGATCATTTCAATGTCCATAGCATATCTGACATATTTCATTAATCATTAAACAAAAAAACCTTTCATCCCTGAGGACGAAAAGGGTTTTACACCTTCCGCGGTACCACCTCGTTTTATGTGTCCTTAGAACACATACGCTCGATTCCTGATTCAAATGACCAGGATTTCGCTATATCGGGCTCACCCGTGCCGTTCTACTCTTTGAAATCAAATTTCTTCGGCAGACCAACCGGGGGACATTCCAGAGCTTACGTTGAGGGTGGCTTTCAGCCGGTGGCCTCCCATCTCTCACAGCGGTTTTCTCTGTACTCTTCCCGATTATGGGTCATTTTTCAATTTTCCGCATTATACCTGTAGAAACCCGGCTAGTCAACAAGATGCTTGATTATTGACATTTTTATGACTCCCCTGGAAAGAAAAAAAACACAGTTTTCTGAATTGCTGGATTGGAACCTTAAAATTTCTTGACTTTCACACCGTGAATATGCTATTCTTTGGGTTATTACAGGCGGGAAATTGCTTCGTTTTTGCTAAAAGAAATCATTTTGGAGGGCAAAAAATATATGATCCACCGGGAACGGGTTGCAGATGACGTTTATACATTCCAAAGTGATATTTACGCGCAGGTTAATGCTGGGGCAGTGATTGGACAGGATTGGGCGGTGGTTATTGATACGCTGGCTTTTCCAGAAGAGACTCTGGCCATCAGAGAATTCATAGAGGATGAGTTACAGAGGAAAGTCCGTTATGTGATCAATACCCATTACCATGCAGATCATTGTTGGGGAAACTGTTTTTTCCCCGGGGCTTATGTTCTAAGCCATGCTCTTTGCAGGGAAAACATGAGAAATATTGGGGCCGCTTCCCTGAAAACAGCAATGGAGATGGATACGGTATTCCAAAAAACCCAGATAGTTTTACCTCATCTGACCCTGGATACAGGCGTCCTGGAGTTGATCGTAGGGGATAAGACGCTTAGATTTATTGAACTGCCAGGGCACAGCGACGATGGAATCGGAGTATATATCGTTGAAGATGAAGTCTTATTTGCCGGAGACGTTTGGATGCCAATTCCCCACATTGTTGATGGGGACTCCCAGACCATGCGTGAATCACTAACAAAGATCGAGTCATTGACAATTGAAAATGTGGTTCAAGGCCACGGGGAAGTGATCTTGCGGGGAGAAGTGATTTCTAGCATCAAGGATCGGATTGATTATCTGGATAAAATAGATCAGATCGTTGTGGATGCAGCCCTTGATAATTACCCGGGAGAATATTTAAAAGAAAAAGATATTGAGATTTGTGGGAAGAGCAGGATATTGCTGGGAGGGGCTGCAGAAGAGATCCACCAGCAAAATTTAAACCACCTCTATAAGAAAGTCCACGGAGAAGAACCAAAGTATTTTATACCTTGATCCTTCTAACCAATAAATAAAGAATAAAAGATCCTGGTCTTTCCAGGATCTTTTTCTTTGCCAGGATCAGATATCCTTTTTTTTCTTGTCCGCTCGAAAACCTACCAACCTTTCAGACCCGTTCAGCAGGCGTTTAATATTTGGACGCAGAGCCCAGACGATTAATATCTCCGACAATAATCCGGAGAGTATGTATTGCCAGGGTTGATCAAATTTCAAAAACCGTATCAGGAGGATCAAACTACCAAGTAGCGGCAAGCTCAGTGTTGCCAGGGATGCGTACCCTATGACCATCACGATGATATACCCTGCAGGGACCAGGATCAAAACGCTCGGCCACCAGAAACCAACAATGGCTCCAAGAGCAGGTGTTCCCCCGGCACCTCCTCCTAATTTGATCTTCCCTTGCTCATCTTTCTCAATCAGGAATATTGAGTAATTATGGCCCAAGACTGCTGTGAAACCAGCAATAACATGCAGCCAATATGCATTCGGCATCAATAATTGTGCAATCCAGACTGCCCCGGCGCTTTTCAGCATATCCAGTAATGAAGTTATGAATCCTATCCCAAAACCCGCAACGCGCATTGTATTGGTGCCGCCGGTCCGACCGCTTTCAACTTGCCGAACATCCTTCCCGGTTATGATTTTTACGAGGATATACCCGAATGGGATCGATCCCAAAATATAGCCGAGCACAAGAATGCCGGTTAGGTAAATGTAGGACATAATTCAACTCCTGAAAAATTGACAGGTCTCTCAGTCATATTAATTAACACTGATTCTTTCCATGGGAAACGATTAGAGGAAAAATGCAATTCCCCAGGAGAGAATTAAAATCAATCCAGGCCAGAAGAACATTTCCAGAGTGAGATGTTTTTCACCAGCGGGCAGATCTTCGGTGATCTCGATCAGGGCATATAGTGGTCCTGCCAGAGCGATACCAAAACCGACCGATCCGATGGGTAGATAGTGCAGCCCTGCTGCAAGTTCACCGATCAGAAGGAATGGAACAGAGCCTTGATTCAGAGCCCAGAAACCTCTTTGGCGCAGATGGACCACGCGTAAATAGACCAATAGAGCGGCAGTGCTGAGAACCGGAACCTTGTAAAATAAACGGGTTTCGGCTCTGTGCAGAGAAATTGCCAGGATCAAAAATAAGACAATTGAAAGGGCAGTGATTCCCATTTCCGCCGGAATGAAAAAACGATTGGATGGGTCAAAAACAACATACTCTGCTAACAGCACCAATATCAATCCCAAACCGCTGGCTGCTGTGGCTATCCACCATGCGGCGTTAAATGGGAGTTGATTGACTGCCAACATCAAAACCAAAGATGTAAGGGAGGGCAGCAGCCAGTGGATTATTGTATTTTCAGTTTTGTCCCTGGCAGGATGGTCCTGCAGCAGCCAGGCAGATCCTGAAGCTGTGAGCCCTGCAACCAGAACAGATACCAATGTCGAATAATTTATCCGCAAATTGAAGAAAATACCCAGCAGTGTTACTTCCAGATCCTGGGAAGGTATAGACACAAAATGGGTCAGTGTATAGGCTAATAAAATCGTGGATACGGTTATACTAAGCCGGTTTAGGTCAGGCAAATGATTCCTGATATTATCCATAGTCTCATTCTACCTTTAAGTCATTGATTGGGAAGGACAGTTTAAGGTTCCTGTGTGATAGACTAAAATAAACTATCTTAAATTATGTGAGTTTACTGCAAACAATGAGTTATAAACAGGAAATTGGCCGCTGGGGAGAAGGGATTGCCGCCGCTTTTCTAGAACGGAAAGGCTACACGATCATAGATCGCAATTATTTTACCCCGGAAGGGGAACTTGATATTATCGCCCTTCTGGAGGAACAGGATGAACAGGTCCTGGTCTTTGTGGAAGTAAAAACCCGCACCAGTGATAAATATGGTTATCCCGAGGAAGCATTCTCGCACAAGAAATGGAACCATATGCTCAATGCAATAGGTCTTTATTTGCATGAGCGGCCTGAATACGAAGAAGCCTGGCAGGTTGACCTGATCGCTATCCAGAAATTGAGCAGCAAAGGTCCTATAGATATCGAACATTTTGAGAATATCGTGATGGGGTATGGAAGAGACTAAGAAGAATTTGATTGTTATTGTTGGTCCGACAGCTGTTGGAAAAACAGAGCTGTCAATCCGTCTGGCGGAGGCGGTCCGGGGAGAAGTGATCTCAGCAGACTCGAGATTATTCTATCGCGGTATGGATATCGGAACCGCAAAACCAACCCGCGAAGATCTTGCCAGAGTCCCACACCATTTAATTGATGTCGCAAAACCAGATCAGGAATGGAGTTTGGCGTTGTATCTATCCCGAACTCAGGAGGTCATTCAGGAAATTCACCAGCGGGGCTCAGTACCATTTCTGGTAGGTGGGACAGGACAGTATATCCAGGCTGTTATTGAAGGTTGGGATTTGCCCAAGACTAAACCAGATCCGAATCTGAGAAAAATCCTTGATCGCTGGGCGGAAGATATCGGGGTAGATGGCATGCGGGCGCGCCTGGCTGCCTTGGATCCAGATGCTGCGGAAGGGATAGATGGACCGAATTTACGCAGGATCATTCGGGCTCTTGAGGTAATCCTTTCTTCCGGTAGGAGATTTACTGATCAACGGAGGAAATCCGGATCTCCCTACAGGATATTGCAGATAGGTTTGATCCGTTCCAGGGAGGAGTTATATCAAAGAATCGATCAGAGGATCGAAATCATGCTGGACCAGGGTTTAGAGAAAGAAGTAAACTCTTTGCTTGAGGCGGGTTATCTAGCTGACTCATCTGCCATGTCAGCCATTGGATACAAACAAATAGCTGCTTATTTAAGCGGTGAGACCACACGGGAAGAAGCAATCCGCCAGATTAAAAGCAAAACTCGCAAATATGTCCGGCAGCAAGCCAACTGGTTCAGAGAAAATGATCCAAATATCAGCTGGTTCTCTGCTTCCAGTGATCCATTTGAGGAGATTCTTAACGAAATTCAACACTTCTTGTCGTAAATTTGCTATACTGAAAATTAGCCCATCATAAATCTTGTCATAGGAGGAACCCAATGGAGCACCGACCCTGGCATGATTATTACGACGAAGGTATTCCTTCCAGCCTTTCGTACCCGGCAGTTCCCATTTTTCATTTTCTTGAAGACTCAGCAAAAAAATTTCCAGATAAACCCTGTACTATTTTTAAGGGAGCTGAAATATCCTATCGTGAAATGAGCCAGATCACAAATGAGCTCGCCGCTGCCCTGATTGATCTGGGCGTGAAAAAGGGCGACAGGGTAGGAATATTGATACCCAACACGCCACAATTTGTGATGGCCTATTTTGCGATTCTGAAAGCCGGTGGTGTGGTAGTTGCCACCAATCCTCAATACACAGCAAGGGAGATCATTCACCAGGCCAATGATTCTGGTCTGGAATTGATGATCTTAATGAGCAATTATTATGAGTTGGTCAAAGGCCTGCAGAAGGAGACCGGCATAAAGCAGATCATCTGTACCAATATTAAGGAAACTCTGCCACCCCTGCTTGGAATATTGTTCACGCTGGCGAAGGAAAAGAAAGGCGGCTTCCGGGTAACCTTAAGGGATAATGATCTCTGGATGCCCGACTTGCTGGCTACGTATAAAGGCCGGGAGCAGCCCCAGGTTGAGGTTGGCCCTGAAGATACAGCAATATTCCAATACAGCGGTGGCACAACCGGCATTCCAAAGGCGGCCATTGGCCTGCACCGGAATTTGGTTGCCAACACAATCCAAATGATGCATTGGATCACTACTGCTGTTATGGGTGAAGAAGTGGTCATGATGGCAATACCCCTTTACCATGTTTACGGCATGGTAGCCGGAATGAACTATGGTTTAGCGGCTGGAGCTACCCTGGTGATGGTTCCAGATCCGAGGGACCTGAAAGATCTGCTGAGTAATATGGAGAAATATAAAACCTCGATCTTCCCAGCGGTTCCTGCCCTCTACAACGCGATCAATAATAACGCCGATGTTATAGCCGGGAAATATGATCTCAGTGCGATCAAGGCTTGCATCTCAGGATCAGCCCCGCTGTTAAGGGAAACCAAGGAAACATTTGAGAAGCTGACCGGTGGGATGTTATTTGAAGGATTCGGGTTATCAGAAACGCCGACAGCAACTCACTGCAACCCCAACCTCGGCGAAAACCGGACGGGGTCGATTGGCTTGCCATTCCCTGATGTGGATGCCCGGATCATTGATCTGGATGATGGGGTCACACCGAACTTGCTGCTGGAGAGATCGGTGAGCTGGTGATCAAAGCCCCCCAGGTGTTTAAGGGTTACCATAATATGCCGACAGAAACACGCAATGCGCTCAGGGATGGCTGGCTTTATACAGGAGATATCGCCCGCATGGACGAGCAGGGTTACTTCTATATTGTCGACCGCAAAAAAGAGCTCATCAAACCAGGTGGATTCCAGGTCTGGCCCCGGGAAGTAGAAGAGGTGCTTCAGGACCACCCTGGTATCCAGGATGTTGGTGTGGCCGGCATCCCGGATCCCAAACGGGGCGAAACGGTGAAAGCCTGGATCGTTCTAAAAGAAGGTTATTCGCTGGATCAGGCTGAGCTGAAAGAATGGTGTACTGATCGTATGGCTAAATATAAGATCCCTACTGAGATCGAGTTCCGGGATGAGCTTCCAAAGACCCATGTTGGCAAACTCCTCCGGAGAGAGCTGGTGCGAGAACATAAAGAGAAATCGGGGGCCTAATCAGAAGGTTGATGAATAATGAATGATAACTAACCTGATCGATCGATCAGGTTAGTTTCTTTTCCGGGAGATTTTGTTGAGATATTTTTGAGCTTCCTCATATCTGGGAAATTTGGCTTCCAACTCCCGGAATTTTTTGGTATGGACCCTTCTTCGCGAGCTCACGAGCGGTGCTCCCAGTTTTTTGTGAAGCAATTCGTGATACATCACAAAATCCACCACAAACTCCGGCACCTGGCGTTGATCCAGTGTTCGGCTGACCATTACAGTATCTGTGTCCCATTGATAATGACCGAATTTCCGGAAAGTGAGGCGATTATTCCAGATCAGATGAGGTGGGGTGATTTCTCCGTTAAAAATAAGTTCTGTTCACTCGAGAAAAACTTTCGGTCAGATCATGTATTGAACCGCAGGCAAAACCACCTTGAGGGATTCCCAGGTATTCCAGATTTTCCCGGGCTGCTCTATAGAGGGGGGAAAAAGTATACTCCTGAATTAATACGACCAGCTGGTTGGGCAGGTTTTCCAAGGGCTGTTTCTAGAAGAGCGATCAATACCTTATCAGGCGCAGATATAAAATTTTCCTGAGCCGTGATCTGAATTTGAGATGATTTTGCCTGAATCTTATATAACGAACCGATATGGAAAAAAGAAAATTCTACTTTGAAATTTTTGTATCTGGGTTGAATCTTAATAGTCGGCAGGTAAAGATTTATCCGCTGAAGGCTATCAAGGTGGGTATCTAAGTTCTCTTGATTATCCAGGTATTTCAGCCATTGGTATGCCCTGCGTGATCTGACAGACATGTCAGCTGGAGTCAGCTCCTGTTTGCCAAGGATGTTCTCGATTGTTACAACGTTGTGGTGAATATGATTGTTGAGATTTTTGGCCAAGTTTTCATAGGACTCGGCTCCCCGGCTGGCCCGCGCCACGTTTGATAAAGTCATCAAATCCTGAATGACTGATGTCTGTTTTACGATATTCCGGATCGAGATTGCTGCCATGGGTTCCTGGTTTATTGGTTCTATTATGCATGCTACGTTCGGGGTTGTGGTGCGGTTCTGGTTTGTACTAAAAAATCAGAACAAAAATCACCCGGTTTTTCTTTGACAAGGACGGCATGATGTCATAAAATCGTGTAGTCAGCTAACTTGAGCGGCAGTCCAAACCTCAAGTATATTACAAAACTGCGCCAGAGATCACAGGTTTATATTAAGAGACCATATTTCCTAGGAAGGTTTAATAGATGAAAGAATATTCAACCCAAAACATTCGCAACATCGCCCTTGCATCTCACAGTGGATCCGGAAAGACCATGTTAGCAGAAGCACTGCTGTTTTATACTGGTGCGCTGACCCGCCTGGGAGAAATCAATGCTGGAACAACTGTATCTGACTTCCAGGATGAAGAGAAACGGCGGGGAATCTCAATTTCAACCTCAGTATTACCTGTGGAATACAAGAATTTCAAGATCAATTTACTGGACACACCCGGTTATACCGATTTTGTTGGTGAAGTGATCTCATCCATGCGCGTGGTGGATGGGGTAATAATTCCTGTAGACTCGGTTGCCGGTGCTGAAGTGGGCACTGAAATTGCCTGGGATTATGCAGATGAATTTAACCTGCCTCGATTTGTAGTTATCAATATGATGGATCGGGACAACGCGAATTTCGAGAAAGCGCTGGATTCTGTCCGGCAAATGACTTCTATGCGCCTGCTCCCATTACAACTGCCATGGGGAGAAAAAGCTGATTTTAAAGGTGTGATCGATATCCTGGAGAAAAAAGCCTATCTGGGTGATGGAAAAGAAGTGGTGGACATCCCGGCCGAGTTTGCAGATCAGGTCGAAGAACTGCGCATGGAAATCATTGAAGCAGCCGCAGAAGGTAATGATGAGCTGTTGATGAAATACCTTGATGGAGAAAGCCTGTCCGAGGATGAAATTTTAAGCGGTCTGAAAAACGCTGTGCTTTCCCGATCATTTGCACCTGTTCTTGTCGCTTCAGGAACTGCCAGTGTGGGAATGGCTCCCTTATTAAATGCGATTGTGAATATTATGCCCGCCCCGGATGAAGTACCTGCCGTTATGGCTGAAGGCGCCAAAGGCGAGGAAGAGCTAACCTGTTCAGACGCTGGACCCTTTGCAGGTTATATTTGGAAAACCACTGCAGATCCTTATGTTGGCAAGATCACTTACTTCCGGGTTTATTCCGGCTCTGTTAGTTCTGACAGCAAGGTTTGGAATTGCCAGGAGAACGAAGAAGAACGATTTGGCAATATCAGTGTTATGCGCGGAAAACACCAGGAAGATGTAAAGAATGTTCATGCCGGGGATATTGTTGCGGTGCCTAAGTTGAATGTGACGTCTACTGGTCATACCCTGGGAGATGAGAACCATCCTCTCAAACTGCCTGTTCCGGTCTACCCCAAAGCCCTTTATCGAGTGGCAGTCATCCCGGCAACGCAAGCAGACTCTGGAAAACTCAGTCCGACATTAAGCCGGCTGTGTGAAGAAGATATGACCCTATCTTGGAAACAAGACAAAACCACAAAAGAAACCATTCTGGAAGGTATGGGTGGACAACATATTGATGTTGCCATCCGCAAAGCCAAGGACATCTTCCAGACAGAACTAAACACGCAGATCCCCAAGGTTCCTTATCAGGAGACCATCAGCAAAGATGGCTCTGCCCAGTATCGTCATAAGAAACAATCTGGAGGTTCAGGACAGTTTGCTGAAATTCATATGCGCTTGGAACCGCTTCCCGAAGAAAGGTTTGAGTTTTCCAACGAGGTTTTCGGTGGCTCAATTTCAAAAAATTATATGCCCGCCATTGAAAAGGGTGTAAAAACTGTTTTGGAAGAAGGTGTGCTTGCGGGCTACCCGGTCGTAAATGTCAAAGTGGCAGTATATGATGGTAAAGAACACCCGGTTGACTCGAAACCTGTGGCATTTGAGATCTGCGCTCGCCAGGTATTTAAAATGGCATTCAAACAAGCAGGCGGTATCATTCTAGAGCCGATCATGGAAGCCAAGGTAACTGTACCGGAAGAGAACATGGGTGATATCCTGGGTGATTTCAACACCAGGCGAGCCAGGGTGCAGGGTATGGATACCAAAGGTGGCCGTTCGGTTGTTTCTGCCCAGGTACCCCTGGCTGAAATGCAGCGCTATACCACCGACTTAAGATCAATGACTGGCGGCCGTGGTGTTTATGAAATTGAGTTTTCCCATTATCAACAACTGCCTACCCATTTGGCAGAAGAAGTAATTGCTGCAAACACGGAAGAAGAAGAATAGACAGCAAGTAGTAAAAATAGTAAAAGCCCCTGCAGATCATCCGGCAGGGGCTTTTTGATTCAAAAAAGAATTAATCGGGATTGTTGTTAGGTCAATTTCAACCAGGAGAAAACCCTGGGAGCGCCGAACGAGATCCACAATCCGATCAAGAAGTATCGGAAAAATCTTAGTGAATAGGCAATCAGAGAGATATCATCGGGAAATATGGAGCCAAGTCCTTTCCACAGAGCCAGCACACCAATGATGCCGACAATATAACGCAAAATCAGCTGCCAGATCTTGCCTTCGTGGGAGAACATTCCTGTCCTGTGCAGCAGTATGATACCTAAACCTAAACCCAGGAATGAGCCGGAGGTGGTGAGCAGCCCATCATAACTAAAGGGATTATCAGCTCCCGCAGGGATTGGTGGATGATTAAATGGTGGTACAAGAAGAACAGCTGGAATGATCAGCAAGGCGGTGATGATGATCAGTGCCAGGATCTGCATGCCAAGGCTGCTGTGTTTAAACCAGGCTGTGACTGGCTCTTCCAGCTTAAGGAATAGCCATAATAACAAGCCTCCGATCAGCCAGCCAGCCAGTACATCATGGGTGAAATGCACTCCCACTACAATCCTGGAAAACCCGATCAAGAAGATCAAGGCGATTGCGGTCCAACGGACCCATTTTTTCTTGGTGGAGGTGGCCAGCAAGCCCCAGATACTGGCCGCATTTTGGGCATGCCCGGAGGGGAATCCAAAGCCTGTTGCTCCAACCACTCCGGAAACCTCGCCGGAGATCCAAAACGGGCGCGGCCATTGAAAGCCGAATTTCAGAATGCTGTTCATCCCTCCGCCAACCAGGAGCATGATCCCGATCCGGATGCCAAGTGTGGTATTGATACACCAGAATAGGGCCGGCATTATCAAGAGATAAAATTCTGTATCCCCCAGGAAGGTAATCCCCTGGAAGATTTTTACGAGCCAGTCAGGAGTTCCTTGAAGCCAGATCGAGACTGGAAGAAAGAGTTGGGTTAAGGTTTCCATGACAATTTCCTCCATAATGAAGTGCATATGATAGATGGAATTACTAAGATCAGGGTAATAAAGAAAATTGAATTGGGATTCTTTGTATAGAGGGCGCCAGCAATTGGCGGCGCTGCCACTAAAGCGATCCCGGTCACAGTTTCTATAACACCATAAGCAAGCCCAAGGTTCGCTGGCTGGACTATCTTTTCAACCTGGGCGATTAACAAGGAGCGGGTTGCCCGGTATCCTCCCAGTAAGAAATACGCCAATACCAGGATCGGCATCTGGGTATAACGCCATACGAGTGCTGCAAAGAACCCTACAAAAAGTTGACCGAGGATCAGTCCAATCTGAGGTGGCAGGAAACCAAAAAGGAGATTGAGCAGCACATTTCCGAGATTGGTGACAGCGCCCAGTATGCCAATGGTCTGGAGGGAGATCATCCGCTCGTTCTTCAGGAAATTAGGTGCCAGCGGTTGAGGAAAGAATAACGCAAAATAGATCAGGAGCAATACTGGCAAGTAGGCGATGAACCTGCGATTCTTTAGCAGATCCCCGCCTGGATTCTTGAGTTTTCTCTCAGTGGGTTGAGGTTTAATAAAAACAATGATGATGCTGGAGATGATAAAACAAACAAACGCGAATAAGTAGATCGACCTTATCCCCAATCCTTGCGCTAATGCTCCCCCAACCAGAGGACCAACAATTCCACCCAGATAAAATGCAGCATTGTTGGTGGTTAGCACTTGTTCTACACTTAATTTTCCGCGGGCTGCGGTGATATAGCTGTTCAGCGGGGCGATCACAAAAACTGTTGTTGAATAGAGTATGATCCCGATCGAAAAAACAAAAAGAGAGCGAGCAGCAGCCATGATACCGGTTGTGATCACGCCTAATGCCCAAGCTGACCACATTAACTGCCTGCGGCCGATACGATCAGACAGGAAACCGGCAGGGATGTGGAAAAGGGTCATGGCTAAACCTACGCCGCCCAAGATGCCTCCAATTAAGAGCGGAGAAGCTCCCAACTCTTGCAGGTACAGGGGTTGGAAATACATGAATGCGCTTTCTCCCACACCCCAGATGATCAGGCTGACCGTGACCAGGACAAAATCTTTTTTCATTTTTGGGACTTGAGTGTCTCAGCGATAAACGACTGAACATTCTTAAAGACGGTGTCTTTATCCAGATCCCTGGTGAGGACATGACCGCTGTTTTCAAGCAGGATCTTCTTCTTTAAATCCTCTGGCGTTCCAAGTGCGTTATATACCAGGTCTAGATTTTCAGGAGGAACACCGATATCTTTCTTTGAATGCATTAATAAAGCCGGCGCAGTGACCCTGGGCAGAGCTTCCTGCAAGGCTTCAACCAGATATAGTCAGCT
This sequence comes from uncultured Chloroflexia bacterium, assembly GCA_963783765.1. Classification (GTDB taxonomy): domain Bacteria; phylum Chloroflexota; class Anaerolineae; order Anaerolineales; family UBA11858; genus B10-G9. Next base: position 300,076 of record CAWAOV010000003.1, read on the forward strand.
GAAGGATAGCTTTGGTTGGGTATTGATCATAAGAAAAATGATCTTCCTGGGCGTTAGGGTTTTGCCAATCGGAGTCACCTTTATCCATATAAGGAAACAACCAGGTTATATATGGCAGGAACTTTTTGCGGGGATCGGCTCTGATCTCATACGGTGTGGATAGGCCGACAACACCAGTGACTGGCAGGAATGAGGAATGGTACAGGGCCAGAATACCTCCCATGGATAAACCAATTAAAAATATGTTCTTTTTGTTTGATTTAAGCAAATGCCAGCCATCCAATACTGAACCGGACCAATCTTCCCATTGCATTCGGTTCATATCTTCTATTTTTGTCCCGTGTCCAGCCAAGCGGACACCAAGAACACTGTAACCAAAACTTGATAGGTATTCACCAAGAGGGCGCATTTCCGTTGGCGCACCGGTGAATCCGTGGATCAATAAACAGCCTGTATCATCCCCCGGGAAATAAAAAGGTTCGGTGTTTTTTACCAGCATATTCAACTCCTGCTATTTCATCTTTGACTGGTTGGATCACTCTTCGATGGCAAGCTGGGTTAACTCTCGATGACTCTTTGTCAGTGAAAGCCCTCCTTCCTTCGTAACTACAATATCATCTTCTATGCGGACTCCGCCGCGCTGAGGTAGATATATACCTGGCTCAATGGTGAATGTCATTCCAGGTTCGAGGATTGTCTGGTCGAACTTGCTGATATAAGGCTCTTCATGAGCTTCCCGGCCCAATCCATGACCAGTGCGGTGGAAGAAATACTGTCCATAACCGGCGTCCTCTATTACTTGTCGGGCAGCTTGATCGACAGCACTGGCAGGAACTCCCGGTTTAACGGCAGCTCGTCCGGCTGCGTTGGCATCTTTTACGAATTTGGCTATTTGATCTATTTCCGGATGCAGATCTCCCATCGCAAAAACCCTGGTGATATCAGAGAAATAACCATTATGGCTTGCCCCCCAATCAATCAGGATAATATCTCCAGGCTTGAGGACCCGATCAGTGGGTGTTGCGTGAGGATTAGCTGCGTTTTCGCCAAAAGATACGATTGGAAAAAATGGCAATTCCGGATCGGAACCTTCCAGTAAAAGGCGACTTACCAACCGGCCGGCGATTTCCTTTTCTGTGACGCCCGGTTTGATTGCCATCATCGTACTGGATAAGGCACATTCGGCTATTCGGGCCGCTTCACTCATGAATCTGATCTCAGCTTCGCTCTTAATCCTCCGCATCTGGGATAGGAACGATTGAGCAGAAACCAATTCCAGATCTGGCGCAGCGCCCTGGATAAAGGTATGTTCAAGGAACCGAAACCTGCGAGGAATGATGCCCAATTTCCCTGATATTAAATTTGAACCCTGAAGGGCCGATTTAAAAACATCCGTCCATGTTCCAGGATCCTCATTAAAAAGGAATGATTTTGCTGGGAAGGGTAGGGAAGCGATCTTGGCGCTCTCAAGTTCGGGAAGGATGAATACAGGTTCCCCGGATCTTGGAAAGATGCTCATTACCGGTCGTTCCATCAGGTGAAAGTCCAGGCCGGTTAAATAGGTCAGGTCTGGACCAGGATTTAAACCAACGGCCATCAAATCACTTTTCTGCAGCAGGGATTGAAGGTCTTTTTGTCGGTTTTGATGAATATTTGCTGACATCTTGTCTCCTGGTTGATTTATTTTTCTAAACATGGAGGTAAAACACACTCAATAATCGTTATGATAACTCAATTTTTTGTTGAAATAACTTCAAATTGATAACTCAGGAATTAAATCATCTCAATAGGAATTTGATCGTTATTTCTATCAGTAATCTTTTAAAACAAAAATAGAATGAAATGATCCATCCAGCTGCTGCGCTGGTTTAAAAAACTCATTTCACTCTATATTATGGCGATAAATGGTATACGTTCTTGGTTATTCCCGGGTTTCTGCCTGTTGAAAGATCATCAGATCCCCGGCAATAGTTGTAATCTGGAGACGCTGCCCCTGGATCGCGATAGCTGCAGCCTGGGAAAACATACGCATTAACTGCTGCTCCTGGTCCATGACACCTTCAGGGTTCAGGCAGGCCATTTCGGTCCAGCCCAGTCCTTCGATCTGAATTTGATCACCTTTGTTTGTATAACTTCCAAAATAGTGGTTGCAGCTGGCTGAGCCATTAACCTGGCCATCTTCAAAAAATGCGGTCATGGCTGTATCTGTGATCAATGATTCCCCATTAAAACTGATCAATGTCCAGGCAGTGCCATTCAATTCGTTTTTTGCTGATCCTGGCAAGCTCCCACAGCCGGCCGCTATGATCGTTGTTAATAGTACTGAAATGAGTAGTAATTTCTTCATAGTTAGCTCCTGATTACCTTATACCATTCTGACGGAAATAACGGGAGAAAAGTTCCCTGATCATTTCCTGGATAGATAAAATGAGACCAGGCAGCAATCTGCATCCTGGATCAGCTTGTGATTTGAATAAAGCTATAATTAGGATCATATGTAGGAGTTCTGATGAAAAAGATGAGAGGAAACCGGAGAACATGGTTGGTCATTGTGATTGGTTTGTTTCTGCTGCTGATCGGGCTCTTAGTATTTTCAGGAGTCGAAAAACGAGTTCTGGATCAGGATGCCAGGAATGAAGCCGGTGGATCTTTTGTTCAATTGGAACAAGGCACTGTAAACTATTTTCTTGAAGGCCCTGCAGATGCTCCCGTTGTGGTGCTTGTCCATGGTTTTTCTGTACCAGCTTATGTTTGGGAACCAACAGCAGCCTTCCTCAACGATAACGGTTACCGGACCTTGAGATTCGATCTGTTTGGAAGGGGATTTTCTGATCGTCCGGACCTTGTTTACGATATCTCATTATTCACAGATCAAATTTCCGGGCTGATAGACGAATTAAATTTGGATGAACCTCTGTTTATGGTGGGCCTCTCGATGGGCGGACCGATTGCAGCCCGATATGCTCATCAACATCCAGATGATATTTATGGTGTAGTTCTCATTTCACCAGAGGTTACTCAGACTACAAATAAAGATATCCTTCCCCTGAATATCCCTTATGTGGGGGAGTATCTGATGGCAGCGGTTATGGAACCTTATATTTTGCCAAAACTTCAAGCAGGCGATTTTATGCATCCTGAAAATTTCCCGGATTGGGAAGTTAAACTATCGTGAGCAGCTGCAGTTCAAGGGAACCGGCAGGGCCTTATTATCAACTATCCGTGAATTAGTAAATCTGAACCCGGAAGATGAGTACAAGGCCTTAAATGATTCTGGACTGCCTGTGATGCTGATCTGGGGAACGGCAGATCAGACCATAGGGCATAACCAGATAGAGGTCCTGCAGCAAATTCTGCCGGAGCTGGAGACCAGGTTCGTGGATGACGCCGGGCACCTGGTGCATTATGAGATGCCTGATGATGTGAATCCTGAACTGATCGAATACCTGAATCGGATCGCAAGATAACCCGGTTATATAAATAAATAACCCATAATTATGGGGCGATCAAACCAACCCGGCCAGCTGTGCAGGTGCATGTCATCCTAATGATTCCTTAATGATTAATGAATATGTTCTTAACCAGGCTGGATTATCCTGTAAGCAATAACAGTGTTTACTAGGAGCTTAAAATGAAAAACAAAATGATTTTATTGGTTGGAGCAGTCTTGATCCTCGCGTCCTGTGCGACCGCACCGCTGACTTCGACAAACAGCGATCAAACCCAAATGACAACGGATGAAGAGATTTCACCTGTTTCCCAGGGGCAGGGGCCTGATGAGGGAACCCATGAAGACACCATGGCTGCCCTGTCTGATAGCGATCTGACAGAGTTAGAAATTCAGGGAATTCTCTTCATGCGGGAAGAAGAAAAACTGGCCCGGGATGTCTATCTGGCCCTGGCTGAACGCTGGGATATGAATGTTTTCAGCAATATCGCCCGCAGCGAACAAACCCATATGGATTCAGTATTAACCCTGATCGACTTATTCGATCTTGAGGATCCGGTTGGAAATGCAGGGCAAGGTGTGTTTCTGAATCAAGACCTGCAGACTTTATATAATGACCTGATTGAACGCGGAAACATGAGCCTGGAAGAAGCCTTGCTGGTTGGTGGAGCGATCGAGGAAATTGATATTCTCGACCTCCAGGAGAACCTGGCAGTGACAGAAAATGGGGCTGTGATCGAGGTTTATAATAATTTACTGAAAGGATCTATCAATCATCTGCGGTCCTTCGTGAGAACTTATGAACGCCAGACTGGAGAGAGTTATCAGCCTCAATTCATGAGCCAGGAAGCTTATGATGAGCTGATGGCCAGCAGTGCTGCTCTCGGTAATGGTGGTGGTATGGGCATGAATTCGTCATCCCAGGGCAGGGGACAGGGAAGATCTAAATAAGAATGAGAAGAACCCATTCAGCTCTGCCATTCATGACAGGGTTGAGAACAGCGCCCCCAATCGGGGGCGCTGTTCTTTTTCTTGAGCATTCTGCGGACGCCAGACAATTGAAACCGGTGTGGATAGGGCAGTTCCCTTCCCATTCCCAGTCTTGCTTTCCCTGTCATCTTCTTGACATCCCACCTTCCCTCAACTACAATGTTGGGGCAAAAATAAGGGCCTGTAGCGCAGTTGGGAGCGCGCATCAATCGCACTGATGAGGTCGCGGGTTCGAATCCCGCCAGGTCCACTCCGGTTGACGTAACAACCGTAAACGAGTAAAATATTCCCTGATAGTTATTGGGCCCATGGCGCAGTTGGGAGCGCGTCTCAATGGCATTGAGAAGGTCGTGAGTTCGAGCCTCACTGGGTCCACAAAAAACGGCACTTCCGAAAGGAAGTGCCCACATATTTATAAACCGGGAGTAGTAGATTATCTGCCAGAGAGGTGAAAAAAACGGCTGAAATTTTCACCAACGGCGTAAGCAGAACGCCAGAAAAGATCGAACTCGCCCGGCACGCAAAGATTGCGTGTTACTGTCCCTGAAATCAAGTAAGGTGCAGCGCTCCTGCCCGATAAAGCAGCCCCAAGTGGTGGCAGTTGATGCCACAATCAGGGTGGTACCACGGAGTAAACCTTCCTTCGTCCCTGGCGCTGGAGGGTTTTTTGTTTAATGGATAGTGAACTTTGGAGAGAAGATCATGAGCAGAGAATACAAACCGCACGAGATCGAGCCCAAATGGCAGAAAAAATGGGAAGCCGATGGACTCTATGAAGCGGATATCGATGAGACAAAGAAAAAGTATTATGCCCTGACCATGCTGCCATATCCTTCCGGGGATCTGCACACAGGCCATTGGTATGCCATTGCCCCGTCTGATGCCCGGGCTCGTTTTAAACGCATGCAGGGTTATAACGTCATGTTCCCGATCGGATTTGATGCTTTTGGACTTCCTGCTGAAAACGCTGCCATTGCCCGGGGAATCCATCCCAGGGAATGGACCTATAAAAACATCGAGAATATGCGCTCCCAGTTAAAGCGTATGGGTGCTATGGTCGATTGGCGCCGGGAGATGATTTCCTCAGATCCCAAATATTACCACTGGACCCAGTGGTTTTTCATCCAGCTCTTTAAACATGATCTGGCTTACCGGAAATATTCCCCGGTGGATTGGTGTCCCAAGTGTAATACCACCCTGGCGCGGGAGCAGGTCCATGGCGACGACCGCCACTGTGAACGCTGTGATACACAAGTGATAAAAAAAGACCTGGAACAGTGGTTCTTTAAAACTACAAATTACGCTGATGAGCTGATTGATTTTTCTCAAATTGATTGGCCGGATCGTGTGCAAACCCTGCAGACCAACTGGGTGGGCCGATCCGAAGGCGCCGATGTAATCTTCAAAACCGAGGATGGCGATGATCTGAACGTGTTCACAACCCGGCCAGATACGTTGTGGGGTGCTACATTTATGGTCCTGGCCCCGGAACATCCCCTGGTGGATAAAGTAACTACCAAAGAACAGAAAGAGGCTGTGAAAAATTATCAGGAAGAGGCAGATCTTAAAACCGAGATCCAGCGCGCTGCGGTAGACAAGGAAAAAAGTGGTGTCTTCACCGGGGGTTATGCAATCAATCCTGTCAACCAGGCCCGTATCCCGATCTGGATCGCAGATTATGTGATGATGGGCTACGGGTTTGGAGCGATCATGGCCGTGCCTGCCCACGATGAAAGAGACTTTGCTTTTGCGCGTCAGTTTGGACTGGAGATTATCCCTGTCATCCAGCCAGAAGGTGAGAATTTTGATGGCAATACCATGCCGGAAGCTTATATAGGCCCGGGTTTGATGATCAACAGCGCTCAATTTGACGGCACTGCTGTTACTGAAGCCAAGGGACGCAAAAACCCCGGCCTCGCCAAGGTGATCGATTGGCTGGAAAAAGAGGGCCTGGGGAAAGAAGCTATCAGTTATAAGCTGCGGGACTGGCTGATCTCCCGTCAGCGTTATTGGGGTGCTCCCATACCCATGGTCTACTGTGATGACTGCGGTTGGGTTCCAGTACCGGATGACCAGCTGCCAGTTGAACTGCCAGAGGATGTCGAGTGGCTGCCCACTGGGGAGAGCCCCTTGAAACTGCATCCCACCTGGAAGGACACTGTCTGTCCATCCTGTGGTAAAAAAGCCACCCGTGAAACGGATACCATGGATACATTTATGTGTTCCTCCTGGTATCACCTGCGCTACCTGAGTCCGGATTATGACCAGGGACCATTTGACCCCAAAGAATATGATTACTGGATGCCTGTAGATCTATACACCGGGGGTATTGAACATGCCACCATGCATTTGATGTACACTCGCTTTTTCCATAAAGCTTTACGTGATATGGGTATCACAGAAGGTCATGAACCTATGGCCATGCTTCGGAACCAGGGAATGGTTTTGGGTGAGGATGGTGAGAAGATGTCCAAAAGCCGGGGAATGTTGTATCGCCGGATGATCTGGTGGAGAAATATGGCGCCGATACGGTCCGGGGATACCTGATGTTCTTTGCCCGCTGGGATCTGGGCGGACCCTGGAACAGTCAGGGCATAACCGGCACAGAGCGCTGGTTATACCGGGTCTGGAACCTGTATACCGAACCTGCCAAAGCGGGGGAGCCATCTGAAGGAGCTGATGCGCGATATCAAGCGCGATCTGCACACTGCGCTGGACAAGCATCACCAGGGATTATGAGCGGGTGGAATTTAATACCATCATTTCCACTTTGATGGAGCTGCTCAACAACCTGGTGGATGCTAAACGGAAAGGGGCGGCAAATTCACCGGAATGGCGCGGGATCCTGGAAACCTATCTATTGATGATGGCGCCCGCAGTGCCGCATATCACAGAAGAGCTCTGGACCGAAGTGCTGGGAAATGAATATTCGATCCACAATCAAGCCTGGCCGGAAGCTGATCCAGAGTTGATGGCAGTGGAGGAAATCACCCTGATCGTCCAGGTGAATGGCAAACTGCGGGATAAGATAGTTGTGCCGGTGGATATCAGCAAGGAAGACGCTGAAAAGACCGCCCTGGCAAGTCCGGGTGCGGCCCCGTACCTGGAAGGGAAAGAGGTCAGGAAAGTGATCGTGGTACCGGGTAGATTGGTGAATATCGTGGTATAAGGTGAGAAGTGTACAGGCAATCCTGGAATTGATCGGTATGCTTACACATATAATAATCTGTCAACAAGAAAGCTGTGGAAAAATAAAACTCACGGCTTTCTTTGCGTATAGGCAATATGTGATACTGCTGGAGCGTGGGGTTTCCGTCAGATAGCGAGCGGGGGAATGGGGTATACTTGGTGCGAACCAGGTTTACATCATTTATCTACCTAATAAGGAGCCAAATTCAATTATGAAAAAAGAGATAGTTACCTCAAAAAATGCGCCCGCAGCCCTGGGACCTTATTCAGTTGCGGTTAAAGCTGGGCATTTTGTCTACACAGCTGGCCAATTAGGTCTTGATCCTGAAACTGGAGAATTTGTCCCCGGTGGAATTGAAGCCGAAACCCGCCAGGCGCTAACCAATCTTAAACACGTGCTGGAAGATGCCGGCTCAGCTCTCGATAAAGTGGTCAAAACCACGGTGTTTTTGAGAGATATGAATGATTTTGCTGCCATGAATGGGATATATGGTGAGTTCTTTACTGAGGAATTCCCGGCCCGCTCAGCAGTCCAGGCTGCTCGCCTTCCGAAAGATGGAGCAGTAGAAATTGAAGCTGTTGCATTGCTTGACTAGATCGATCTAAAATAAATATATGACTGGTGAATTGATCCTGCTGGTGGACGACGAACCCAATATCATAGAATTAGCCCAGCTCTATCTGGAGAGGGAAGGCTACCGCATTATCACTGCCCCTGATGGCAAGACCGCCCTTGAAGTCGTTGATCGAGAGCGTCCGGTTCTAATGGTGCTGGATTTGATGATGCCTGAAGTGAATGGACTTGAAGTCTGCCGCACATTAAGGGGTAAAAAAGACCCTGTGGCAATCCTGATGCTCACAGCCCGGGATGAAGATATTGATAAGATCCTGGGATTGGAATTAGGAGCGGATGATTATCTTACCAAGCCTTTTAACCCGCGCGAATTAGTTGCTCGAGTTAAGGCTGTCTTGCGCCGGAGCGCAGCGCAGGGAAATGAAAAGGGTGATGAGCTGATCCAGATCGGTGATATCCTGATCGATCCCCAGCGCAGAGAGGTCAAGATAGCAGGAGAATTGGTTGAGATCCGGACCCAGGAATTCGATTTGCTGTATACCCTGGCGCGCCAACCGGGCATTGTGCTCAGCCGCGATCAGCTATTGGATCAGGCCTGGGGGTATGACTATTATGGGAATACTCGCACAGTGGATGTGCATATCGGCCATCTGCGGAAAAAATTATCTGGCTCTGATGTAAAAATTGAGACAGTTACCAAGATAGGTTATAAGTTGGTCCAGTAGCATCTTCGGATCGTATTACTCATGTTCAGTTCATTACGTGCACGTCTCTGGTTAACCTACGCTATTATCATTCTCCTGATCCTGAGCATCCTCGGGGTCGGCGTCTTTGTTTATGTTATCCGCAATCCCCTGATCGACCGCCAGGCATTGAGCAGGTTGGACGCTGCCCAGGCAATTATTCAGCGTCAGATAAATGAACGTTCGGTTGTACCCAGGGAATACCAGCAATATCTTACCCGCATCAGTGATTCATTGTCCATCCGCCTAATACTATTCAGCCCGGAGAAAAATGTACTTCTGGATTCAGAGTCTGACAGCCCGGCTCTCGTTTGGCCAGATGAAGGTGAGCCAATACGCCAGGGTAAAGGCCAAATTGATGACCAGGATGGAAAAATATGGTTGTACAGCTCCTGGGTCATGCCCAAAGGGGATCTCCTGGTGCTGGCTGTTCCCCGCCAGGGTGGTTTTCAGCTGCTGCGCAGTCCCCAACTCAGAGAGACGCTCAGGGAAGATTTTCTCCCTGCTTTCCTCAGGGCAGGGCTGGTGGCGTTTGTGCTGGCTGTGATCTTTGCAGCCTGGATGGGCAGCTGGATTGCCAGCCCGCTTCAATCTATCGAACAGGCCTCGCGCAATATCTCTGATGGAGAATATCATCAGATTCCCCTCAAGGGACCGGATGAGGTCCAGGCATTGGTTGGAGCCTATAATGAAATGATCGATCAAGTGCGCGCTTCTCAACAATCCCAGCGCGATTTTGTGGCTAATGTATCCCACGAACTGAAAACACCCCTGACCTCGATCCAGGGTTTTTCCCAGGCCATACTGGATGGCACGGTGGAATCAGGTCCAACGCTGACCAAAGCCGCCGGGATCATTAAAACAGAAGCTGATAGAATGTACCGCCTGGTGGTGGATCTGCTTGACCTGGCCCGTTTTGATGCAGGCACAGTGGTACTGGATCGAAAAGCCCTTGATCTGAGCAGCTTGCTCACTCACGTCGTGAACCAGCTTATTCCCCAGGCAGCAGAAGCACAGGTGAAGCTCAGCCTGGAGATTGATCCTCTACCCACCTGTGTTGGGGATGAGGACCGCCTTTCACAGGTCTTTACCAACCTGGTTGATAATGCAATCAAACATACCCCGGAAAATGGTTTTGTAAAGATTAACGCTTACAGTGATTCCGGTCTGGCAAGAATTGATATCATTGATAGTGGAGAAGGTATCCCGCCAGAACATGTGGGCCGGATATTTGAACGTTTTTATAAAGTAGATGGGTCCCGCAAGAAAGAAACCAAGCCCGGTACTGGATTGGGTTTAGCAATCGCTCAGCAGATCGTTCAAGCCCATGAAGGCCTGATCTCTGTCCGCAGTACCCAGGGGGAAGGCTCGGTTTTTGAGGTGATTATCCCGGTTGTAAAAGCTGATGACCAAACAATATTGATGGAGAAAATGGATTAATCCTGTTATGAAAGTATCTCTGATCATTCCATGTTATAACGAAGAAAAGACCATCCAGGATCTTCTGGCTGCCATCTGTGAACAGGATTTCCCCCTGACAGACCTGGAAGTCATCATAGCTGATGGCAGATCAACAGATAAAACCCGCCTCAAGATCAAGGAATTTATGGATGCGGTGCCGGAATTGAATGTCAAATTAATTGACAATCCTAAAAGGAACCGCTCAGCAGCGTTAAACCTGGCAATCCAGGCTGCTTCAGGTGAATATATCATGCGCATGGATGCCCATTCATTTCCTCATCCCAATTATGTTAAGTACTGTTTGCGGGATTTGGAAGCTGGCCTGGGAGATAATGTAGGGGGAGTGATCCAGATCAAACCAGCGAATAATCGATGGATCGCCCAATCAATCGCTGTGGCAGCAGGACATCCTTTGGGTGTAGGAGATGCCAGCTACCGGATTGGTTCTAGTGCCCGCGAAGTGGATACAGTTGCATTTGGAGCCTATCATTCATCCCTGATCGATCGCATTGGCGGTTATGATGAAACATTGTTAATCAATGAGGATTATGAATTTAACGTCCGGGTCAGGAAATCAGGTGGAAAAGTCTGGCTTGATCCAGATATCAGTGCCTCCTATATCGCCAGATCGAATCTCAAGGATCTGGCTGTTCAGTATTGGAACTACGGATATTGGAAGCTGATCATGCTGCTGCGCTACCCTGAAACTATCCGTTGGCGTCAACTGTCCGGTTTTTTTGTGCTCAGCTGGATCGGGCTGGGATTCCTGGGGATCTGGTTCTTATTGGCACGCTGGTTGCTCTTTATTGAAGCGCTGGTGTATGGTGGGGCATTGCTCTATGCCGGTACTCAGGCGGCCCTGAAAAAAAATAACCCTGATCTGGTATTTGGTTTGCCCCTGGCGATTGCGACAATGCACTTTTCTTGGGGCAGTGGGTTTCTATGGAGCCTGATTCGTATTTCTTTTGATAAAATAGTCAAGAAGATAAAAAAGTCCAGAACAGAGAGCTTATGAGTCCAAATTCGTTTGATCCTCAAAAAGAACGCCGCTTCCGTTTCCGTTTTGTTGAAAGGCGGGTGCTGTTATTGAATGGCGATTTATTGGCTACTGCCGGAGCGTTAGTTCTATCCATACTGCTTTGGGGCAATCAGGCGCAGCCTTCAGGTTTTACATTCTCCTTTTTACTGGATCGAGTTCCTGGATGGTTTTATCTATTACCAATTATCTGGCTCTTCTTGTTGATTGAACTCCATGATGTCAGGAAAGCCGGCAGCGTGAGCCATACCATCCAGGGTGTGGCAACAGCAGCTTTGATCGGTTCATTCCTCTATTTGGGAATATATTTCACATCGCCCCCTGAATCACTCCCGCGAACCGGTGTAGCGGCTTTTATCCTAACTTCAGCGATCTTGACTTTATTATGGCGTCTCTTTTATATCCGCGTTTTAACCACGGAGTTATTTTTACCGCGTGTACTGCTGGTGGGTGGTGGTGTATCTGGAAAAATCCTTTTAGACTCTTTAACAAAATTGATCCCAAACCTTATTACATCATTGGCATTATTGATGACGATCCTGCCAAATTAGGTACAGAGATTGAAGGTTACAAGGTATTGGGATCGGGTCCTGAACTTCTGGATGTGATAAAAAAGGAAAAGATCTCTGACATTATCGTAGCGATTACTGGCGTGATCAAAGGCGGTACATTCCAGGCAATACTTGATGCCCAGGAATTGGGAATTGAGATCACACGCATGCCTGTTGCCTATGAAGATCTAAACCAAACAGTTCCCATCCGGATCCTGGAAGCAGACTGGATATTACGTTCGTTTGTGGATGATACGGGGGTTAGTGGGACATACCATGTAGCCAAGCGGATCGTGGATATAATTGGAGGATTGATAGGCGTACTTGCCTTTCTCTTTATGCTGCCATTTGTCGGGCTCTTGATTTTGCTTGATGATGGATTTCCAATCCTTTACCGCCAGGAGAGATTGGGCCAGGGTGCAAAACCATACAAGATCATTAAGTTCAGAACGATGGTCAAGGACGCAGAACAGGATGGCGAGGCACAATGGGCCAGCGATGGAGATCAGCGAATTACCAAGCTTGGACGTTTCTTGCGCAAAACCCACCTTGACGAGTTCCCGCAATTTATTAATGTCCTTAAGGGTGAGATGAGCCTTGTCGGACCGCGATCCGAAAGGCCCAGTTTAATCAATAAACTTCAGGAAGATGTACCCTTTTACCGTGCCAGGTTAATTGTGAAACCCGGAGTCACAGGTTGGGCTCAGATCAATTACGGCTACCCCGAAACGGTGGATGAAACCATTAATAAATTGGAATATGACCTGTATTACATCAAGAATCGAACTATTATATTGGATCTGCGAATTATCTTGGGCACCCTGCCAACAATTTTTGGTCTAAAAGGAAAATAACGGATATGCCAACCTCTCTGGTTACCGGGGGCGCCGGTTTTATTGGGTCGCATCTGGTAGATGCTTTATTGGCGCGCGGTGATACTGTCCGTGTGCTGGATAATTTTTCGACAGGAAAACAGGAAAATCTTCATCACAATATCGACCGGATAGAATTGATCAATGGGGATCTACGTGACAGCGCGCTGCTTGAAACGCTTCTTCAAGGAGTTGATCTGATCTTTCACCAGGCAGCCTTTGTGTCGGTCCCTCAGTCTGTGGAAGATCCTAAAAGCTGTTTTGATACGAATGTCAATGGAACAGGAATGCTCCTGGCGGCAGCAAAAAATGCAGGTGTACAACGAGTTGTGTTGGCATCCAGTGCGGCAGTCTATGGAGAGAATCCAGCAATCCCCCTGGCTGAAGATGAAACCCCGGATCCATTATCCCCTTATGCTGCTTCCAAATTTATAACCGAGATCTATGCCCGACTTTTTACAAACCAGCTGGGCTTGGATGTAGTTGCCTTGCGTTATTTCAATGTTTTTGGACCCCGGCAAAACCCGGCCTCGGATTACGCAGCGGTGATTCCGATCTTTATAAAAACCCTGCAAGATGAAGATCAGCCTGTAATTTATGGCGATGGTCTTCAAACCCGAGATTTTATATATATCGCGGACGTGGTCCAGGCCAATTTACTGGCTGCAAGTTCTGATCTGGCACCAGGAAAGGTGATCAATATCTGTTCGGGTCAGGAGATTAATTTATTAAATTTGCTGGAAATATTGGCTGGTATATATAACAGAGAAATCCAACCGGATTTCCAGGATGCGAGGCTGGGAGATATTTACCGTTCTTTGGGTGATCCCACAAGAGCGCAAGAAGCACTCGGATTTTCTCCAGCTATCAGCTTCTCAGAAGGGTTGAAACTAACCACTTCCTGGATGCGAAAATCCTATTCAGGATGATTTGAACTGAAGAATTTGGAAAAAAACTATGCCAATTGTATCCAGTCAGCAGTGGAAAGAATTTAGCACAGACTGCCCTCAGGCGCATGTGCTGCAAAGCCCTGCCTGGGGAGAGCTGAAATCCCAGTTCGGCTGGGAGGTCTGCCGGATTATTCATGGGAAACTTGGCGCCCAGATCTTATTTCAGCGAGTTCCCCTGGGATATCAAGTTGCTTACCTGCCCCGCGGTCCTATTTCATCTGAAGGTGATGTTTTTCAACATCCTGATTGGAATGGCTTTCAGCAAGACCTGGATGAGCTTTGTAGAGAGAGAAACGCAGTGTTCCTGAAGGTAGAACCGGATTGCTGGCAGGAAGAGGGTAGGGATTTTCCACCTCCTGTGGGTTACAAACTCAGCTCTCATGACATCCAACCCCCGCGGACTCTTCTGGTCAGCCTCTCAGAAACTGAGCAGGAGATCCTGGCCCGCATGAAATCCAAAACTCGCTACAATATCCGCCTGGCTGAAAAAAAAGAAATCACTGTTCGCCAAATTGATGATATAGAACCTTTCTACGGATTATTAGAAAATACATCAGATCGGGCAGCCTTTGGGATCCATACCGAGGAATATTATCGGAAAGCCTTTGAATACTTCCAGGCGATCGGGGAATGTCAATTATTTTTGGCTGAATACCAGGATATTCCTTTAGCCAGCATCATGGTATTTATCCGGGGCAAACGAAGCTGGTATTTTTATGGTGCTTCTTCCAACCAGCATCGGGAGCGGATGCCCACCTACCTGATCCAGTGGGAAGCTATGCGCTGGGCCAAGGGGCAAGGCTGCCTGAGTTATGACCTCTGGGGTGTGCCGGATGAGAATGCAGATACTTTGGAAAAGAATTTCATCGATCGCAGCCATGGTTTGTGGGGAGTCTACCGCTTTAAACGTGGTTTTGGCGGAGAACTGAAAAGGGTCTGCGGACCTTGGGATAAGGTTTATAAACCAGCTCCGTATTTTCTATATACGCTCCGGGCAAAATTAAACAGAGGATAAGGATTTTTGATGGGTTCATCTTCCTGGAATCAGGTCATTAGCGGGTTTGATAGCCCTCATATTCTGCAAACCTCACAATGGGCAGAAGTTAAGAAACATGCTGGTTGGAATCCCCACTTTCTGGTTTGGCATCTTGTGAACAACAAATTGGCGTTAAATGTGTCAAAAATAGGCACATTTGAGGATCTGAAACCGGCTGCCGCCGCTTTGATTCTTGAGCGTCAGGTCGTTCCGGGTTTGGCAGTGATGTATGTACCTAAAGGGCCGCTATTAACAGATTGGAAGGATCAAGTGCTTGCGAGAGCAAATCATCATCGATCTGGAAGCTTATGCCCAGAGGGCAAAAGTTATCCAGATCAAAATCGATCCAGATCTGGAACTTGGCCGGGGTGTACCTGGAGAAGAAGGATCATCAGAGAATCCAGTTGGCAAATTATTCCTGGATGAATTGGACCAGCGCGGTTGGTTGTTTTCCCCAGATCAAATTCAATTCCGGAATACCGTGCTGGTGGATTTGAAGGAAGATGAGGATCAGATCCTGGGACGCATGAAATCAAAAACCCGCTATAATATCCGGCTCTCGGCCCGGAAAGGGATAACTGTCCGGGAGGGGGATGAAAAAGACCTGGCTGATCTTTACCAGATGTATGCAGCTACATCTGTCCGGGGAGATTTTACGATTCGAAGTGAAGCATATTATCAGACCTTGTGGCAGACCTTTATCAAAAAGGGTTCGCTGCCTGAATCAGAACCGATTGCCCAACCCTTGATCGCAGAATATGAAGGAAGACCGGTTGCTGGTGCTGTGATTTTCCAATTTAAAGATAGAGCCTGGTATTTACACGGTATGTCCCTGCCGGAACACAGCGATAAAATGGCGCCGCACTTGATACAGTGGGAAGCCATGCGCTGGGCGAAATCCCGGGGCTGCACGATATATGATATGTGGGGTGCACCAGATACCTTTGATGAGTCTGATTCGATGTGGGGGGTGTACCGTTTCAAGAGGGGATACGGGGGAGAAGTACTTCGGACCATGGGTGCCTGGGATTATCCCGCCAGGCCGTTTTTCTATCGTTTGTTTACCCGCTGGGTTCCCAGGGTGTTAAATATTATGCGCTGGTTTGGCAACCGCCGGACCCGGCGGATCAGCCCTGAGGACCCTCGTTAGGCGATCTTGAGAGAGCAAAGACTATGTTTCCAAAATTGGATCTTGCCCATTTACCAACCCCAATCGAAGAATTGCCCCGATTATCCAAATTATTGGGTGGACCTGAACTCCTGATTAAGCGTGATGATCTGACGGGTCTGGCTTTTGGCGGTAATAAAACCCGTAAATTGGATTATTTGATGGCAGATGCTGTTGAACAAGGTGCCAATCTGGTCCTCTCGACAGGTGCGGCACAATCCAATCACTGCCGCCAGACTGCTGCGGCCGCCGCCCGGAGTGGGATGGAATGTATTCTGGTATTGGTAGGGCCGGAACCTGAACAACCCTCTGCAAACCTTTTCCTGGATCAGCTCCTGGGGGCAAGGATCATCTGGACCGACAAGATCAACCGTGACAAGGCACTTCAACAAGCCTATGATGATGAAACACAGGCCGGGAAAAAACCCTACCTGATCCCGTATGGCGGGTCTAACGCGGTTGGGGCATATGCGTATCTCCAGGCCTATAACGAACTTAAGGCTCAAATGAAAGATGACTTGCCTGATTGGATCGTTTTTGCTTCTTCCTCAGGGGGGACCCAGGCAGGATTAATCGCAGGTGCAGGTTTGGATCAGAAACCAATCATCCTTGGAATTAGTGTGGATGAATCTGAAATCCAGCTCAAACAAAATGTTTTGGCAATTCTTGAGGACCTTCTGGGGCAGATGGGGTCGGACCTGGATATTTCTGACCAGGATATTATGGTTAATGCAGATTACACGGCAGAGGGGTACGGGATCATGAATGATCTGGATCAGGAAGCCATTCACCTGTTTGCTGAAAATGAGGGTATTCTACTCGATCCTGTTTATACGGGGAGAGCTGGAGGGGGATTGATCGACTTAATTCGGAGAGGTTTTTTCAAGAAGGATCAGCGGGTTCTTTTTTGGCATACAGGTGGAACCCCCGGATTATTTGCTGACCGGTACCTTCCCTTTCTATAAAAATAAACAGTACTAACTTCTTAATTATCTTCAATTGCTTTCTTGATGGAATTTCATACATAATTGATATTGTGAATACCAATACCAAGGATAAGAAAATCCACTCAAGAAGGGTCTTTTGTAACGGAAAACCTGATGCGTTCTGTGGTAAAATTTTCTCTTGATGAAATGAAATTATTGTGAATTCATGAACAGCTTCTGAGTAAGGAGAAGACATGCTTTCTTATTGGTTATACATTGCAATTTTTCTTGTTGTAGCAGTCGTAGTCCCAATCGTGGCTGTTGGCCTTCCGGCCCTGATCTCACCCAAAAAACCCAGCCAGCGTAAAGAAGAAGTTTACGAATGTGGCATTGAAACTACGGGCAATATTCGGGTCCAGTTGAAATCCCAATATTATATTTACGCCCTGATCTTCCTGGTATTTGATATTGAAACGATTTTCCTTTTCCCCTGGGCTGTCTCCCTCGGGAAACTTCCTTTATTTGCAGTTGTTGAAGGTGTGGTATTTATCGCGATTCTATTTGCGGGCCTGATCTATGCAATTCGAAAAGGCGTGCTTGCCTGGTCCTGATGAACCGCCAGATGTTAGCAGGAGATATTTATGGCTGATTTGATTACCTTGATTGAAAACTGGCTCAAAAACCTGCTTTTAGGTTGGGGAGTTGGAGAAGCGTTCACCCTTTTCATCCTCCAAGCGATTGGTAGTGTAATGGTTGTTGTCATTTGTTTTTTGATCGTGATTTTCCTGATCTGGGTAGAGCGAAAACTGGCCGGAAGGATCCAGGATCGTTTTGGCCCAAACCGGGTTGGACCATTTGGTATCTTCCAGCCCATCGCGGATATTATCAAGATCTTCACAAAAGAATACATTACACCTGAAGGCGCTGAGAAGGGATTTTATAATGTAGCCCCGGTCCTGGCCATGGCCTCGGTCCTGGCAATCTGGGCAGTCTTCCCATTTGCCGTAAATGTTCTGGGAGCAGATATCCATGTTGGGGTCCTTTATATTGTAGCCGTCGGTGCTTTTGGCATCCTGGCAATCCTGATGGCGGGTTGGTCATCCAATAATCGTTATTCCCTGTTGGGAGCGTCCCGGTCTGTGGCCATGTTGATCTCTTATGAGATCCCGATGGTGGTTTCCCTTTTGATCCCAGTGTTGTTGTCTCATTCCATGAAGTTATCAGATATCATCAATGCGCAGCAGCCCTGGTGGTTCTTGATCGTCGCCCCCCTGTCTGCCTTGATTTTCACGATCTCCTCCATGGCTGAGATCGGTAAAGCTCCTTTTGACCTATTGGAAGCAGAATCCGAACTGGTAGCCGGGTATCATACCGAATATTCAGGCATGAAATTTGGCATGTTCTACGTGGCTGAATTCCTCCACCAATATACGGTGGGTGCCTTGATAACAATCTTTTTCCTGGGTGGGTGGGGAGGACCTCTCGCTATTCGCTGGCCGATCCTGGGATTTGTTTATTTCCACTTTAAGACATTTGTGGTGTACATTATTATCTCCTGGATCAGACTCTCACTGCCCCGTATTCGGATAGATGAAATGCTTAATTTAAACTGGAAATTCCTTATTCCAGTTTCTTTTATTAATTTGGTAGCGGTAGCAATTGCCGACCGGGTCATGATTGAATTTGGCTTTGAACGGTGGATTTATGTCGGGATCATGTTCGCTTTGAACATTTTCATCCTCTTAGTGTCCCTTTTCCTGGCCGGGAAAGCCAAACCGGAAGTAGAACGTGTAACATTCCCGACCAGACCCGTTGCCGTTCCACCTGGCGCGGAAAGTAAGTAGGCGTTTAAAGGATAAATCTATGGTACCAGTAATTATTTTCACGGCAGTTAGCCTGGTAACTCTTGGAGCAGCGGTAGCTGTCGTGACCAATAAAAATATTCTTCACAGTGCATATTTCCTGGTGCTGGCCTTTGTGGGAGTAGCCAGCATCTATGTGCTTCTGGAGGCGCCCTTTATTGCTGTAGTTCAGGTCTTGATCTATATCGGGGCTATCGCAATCCTGATCGTATTTGCGATCATGTTAACTCGCAGATTGTTAAGCAAGGATCTGGAGCGGCGCAATCAACAGTGGATCGGGGCTTTTCTGGGTTCCCTGGTGCTCTTTGCAGTCCTGGGCTGGCTTGTGTACAGCGCCAACTGGCCTGTGAGCGGGGCAGCAGCACCCCAGGATCCTATCACTTTACTTGGACAGGAACTGCTCAGTACATATGTAGTTCCTTTTGAGATCGCTTCGGTCTTGCTCTTGGCCGCTCTGGTTGGATCGATCCTGATCGGGCGGGAAAGAGATCAAGATTCAAGGAGTGCAGAATGAGTATTCCTCTTAATTGGTTTTTGGTCCTCGCAGCGGCTTTGTTCAGCATCGGTTTATACGGTGTATTATCTCGCCGCAATGCGATTGGAATATTGATGGGCATCGAGCTGATGCTCAATGCAGTTAATATCAACCTGGTGGCTTTCTGGCGCTATATTGATCCAGTCCGATTAACAGGACAGATATTCGCCATATTTGTCTTCACCGTGGCAGCTGCCGAAGTTGCCGTGGGTTTAGCCCTGGTGATAGCGATCTACCGCAACCGTGATACCGTGGTTGTGGAAGAGATCGATTTATTGAAGGAATAAGTGAGAGGAAAATAATGAGAGAATTTTTCTTCAACATAACCTGGATCATTCCAGTTTTCCCCTTCCTGGCTTTTTTGATCATTATCCTGTTTACTCAGGGGAATAAAAAACTCAGCCACAGCTTGAGTATTGGCTCGATGGTTCTGTCCTGGTTGGTGGGTTGGGGCGTGGTTTTCAGCGCCATCGCCACACCTCATCTGGGCGAACATCCCATTTACAAAACAGTGCCCTGGTTTGAAACCGGCTCCGCTGTCTTTGAGATCGGTTATTGGATCGATCCCTTGATGGCTATCGCGTTATTTATGGTGCCCTTTGTGTGTTTGATGATCTTCATCTATTCAGTCGGTTATATGGGCTATGGCACGGATGAAGTGGATCCAAATTACTCCCGATTTTTCGCCTACATTGCCCTTTTTGCTACTGGCATGCTGGGACTGGTTATTTCCGAAAACTTGCTGACATTATTCATGTCCTGGGAGATCATGGGTTTGTGTTCATATCTCTTGATTGGCTTCTGGTTCCAGAAAAATTACTCGGATCCGGATAAGATCACTCCCCGCCAGGCTGGACTGAAGGCATTCCTGGTCACCAAGGTCGGTGACCTGTTCCTGATGTTAGGGATTATTTATCTTTATTCACAGGCAGGAACACTCAGTTACGCTGACACATTATTCAATCATGAATTCCTGGCCCATCTGGCTGAAACCCCAGCGCTGCCCATATTCGGCGGCTGGTCGGCTGCTTCTGCTATTGCGGCCCTGATCTTCGGCGGCGCAGTCGGCAAATCGGCTCAATTCCCGCTGCATGTCTGGCTCCCGGACGCTATGGAAGGCCCAACGCCGGTCAGCGCTTTGATCCACGCAGCAACCATGGTTTCTGCAGGTGTTTTCCTGGTTGCCAGGATATTCCCGCTTTTGAATATTGTTGTTGAGTTGGAGCATCATAATCCGACCATGGGTTTGATCGCTTTTATTGGCGCATTTACTGCGATTTTTGCATCTATCATCGCCATCGCCCAGAATGATATTAAAGGGGTGCTGGCGTTTTCCACTATCAGTCAGCTCGGCTACATGATCGCAGCTCTGGGCATCGGAGCCTACGTAGCCGCCACATTCCACCTGATCACCCACGCTTTCTTCAAAGCTTTGCTCTTTATGGGATCCGGCTCTGTCATCATAGGCGCTCACCACGAACAGGATATGATGGAGATGGGCGGTTTAAGAAAAAAAATGCCCAAAACTTTCTGGACTTTCCTGGCTGGTGGTTTGGCTCTGTCGGGTTTCCCCCTGATTACAGCTGGTTTCTGGAGCAAAGATGAGATCCTGGCGCATGCCTGGGAAGAATTCATGCATTACGGCACTGCTTCCTGGCCATTTTTTGTCTGGTTGCTGCTGACCATTGCCGCGTTCCTGACCGCATTTTATACAGCCCGTCAGATTTCTCTGACTTTCCTTGGCAAACCCCGCAGTCACCACGCTGAACACGCCCATGAGTCACCAAATACGATGACCATTCCCTTGATCCTGCTGGCGTTCTTTGCGATCACGTTGGGGTGGGTTGGAATACCAGAGGAGATAGTGGGACACGGAAATAACTGGTTCCATGCCTTTGTAGGTCATGAATATGCAGCCACTCCGTTGAGCATTCCTGTGATGCTGTTATCATCCGGCCTGGCGATCGGCGGACTGGGATTGGGTTGGCTTGTGTATGGCCGTAAACCCCTTGTGGCCGGTCAAATGGATCCCGTTCAAAAAACAATGGAAAAAATCCGCCTGGGATGGCTTTATAAAGCCATGCAGAAG
Organism: uncultured Chloroflexia bacterium; assembly: GCA_963783765.1. Classification (GTDB taxonomy): domain Bacteria; phylum Chloroflexota; class Anaerolineae; order Anaerolineales; family UBA11858; genus B10-G9. Next base: position 321,506 of record CAWAOV010000003.1, read on the forward strand.
CGATTTTACTTTGATGAGATTTACAAGGCGATCTTTATCAACGGCTCTGTGAAATTAGCAGACCTCTTTTACAATTTTGATTACAACTGGGTGATTAACCCGATTGTCAATCTGGTTGGTACGATCACACGCGGCATATCCGATATCTTTAATAAATTTGACGAAAAGGTCGTGGACGCTCTGGTTAACCTCACCGGTCTTTCAGGCATGAAACTGGCTGACCTGGGGGGCATCACTGACCTGAAAGTAGTGGATGGCATTGTCAACGGCATTGCAAATGTCACTGGTTGGATAGGGGAGAAGGTATTTAGGCCCCTCCAGACCGGCAAAGTCCAGAACTACCTGTTGATCCTGCTGATATCCATGCTGGCAATTATTGGCATTTACCTGGTCTATTAGGCCAAATCGATTTACGAGGAGAATATGATGAATTTTCCAGTTTTGAGTGCAATCACTTTTGTTCCGTTATTGATTTCCCTGATCGTCTTGATGATCCCGAAATCAAAAGAAAACTTGATCCGCTGGGTTTCCACTGTACTGAGTCTGATCCCGCTGGGCCTGGCCATTTATGTTTATATTGTGGTCCGGGCAGATCCGGGAACGATGCAGTTAATGGAAGAGTACTCCTGGATCCCGGCCATTGATGTGTACTACCGTATGGGTGTGGACGGCCTCAGCGCTGTGATGTTAGTGCTGACCGCGCTTTTATCCACCCTGTGTTATTACTATTCGATCTACACCGTCAAAGACCGGGTGAAGGAATATTATTTCCTCTTCCTGCTGCTTCAGCTTGGCATGACCGGCGTTTTTGTTTCCCTCGATTTCATATTCTTCTATGTTTTCTGGGAAATCGGGCTGGTGCCCATGTACCTTTTGATCGGTGTCTGGGGTGGAAAACGACGGATCTATGCCTCCATCAAATTCTTCCTTTATACGCTGACAGGAAGTATGGCCATGCTTCTGGCGATTATCGGTGTGTACTTGAACACCGGGACTTTCGACATCCTGAAAGCAGCGGCTGCCCAACCCTTTGCTGATGATTTGTTTCTGGCTGCAGCAGCCTTTTGGGCCTTCTTTATTGGTTTTGCGATCAAGGTTCCGATTTTCCCCTTCCATACCTGGCTTCCGGATGCTCATACAGAAGCACCCACAACGGGCAGTGTCATCCTGGCCGGTGTTCTGCTTAAGCTGGGCGCTTATGGTTTGATCCGCATCGTTTTGCCGCTCTTCCCTGAGCAATTTGCATATTATTCCTATGAGGTACCTATCATCCCCATCCTGGCGGTGATCAGTATTGTTTATGGAGCCCTGGTATGTATGGCGCAGTGGGACCTGAAGAGACTGATCGCTTACTCATCCGTGAGCCACATGGGGTATGTCACCCTGGGCATCAGTGCAGCAGCGGCCAGTTTGCACACGGGAAATGATATGAACAACGCGATCATCGGTTTGAACGGCGCTTCTCTGCAGCTGTTCACCCACGGTATTATCACTGGTGGGTTGTTTTTCCTGGTGGGCATGATTTATGATCGGGCCCATACACGCCAGATAAAGGACTTTGGTGGTCTGGGAGCAAAAATGCCCTATTACTACGGCATCATGATGGTGACCGGGTTTGCTTCTCTGGGATTGCCGGGGTTAGCAGGCTTCTGGAGCGAATTCTTTGTCTTCCGGGGCACGTTTGGCATTATCCCCATATTCGCAATCATCGGTGTTCTGGGCATCGTGTTCACGGCCGCTTACATCCTCTGGAAAGTTATCCAGCACGTTTTCCTGGGCGAATTTGACCAGGCGAAATGGGATGCAGCCACCCACAATGCACCGATCACAGACATGATGACATTTGAGAAAGTCACCATGTGGCCGTTGGTAATATTAATGGTTTTGGTTGGTTTATATCCCTCCCTGATCACTCGTTTATTGAACGCTGTCTCAACAGCAATTTTCAATAACTTCTAGATGCGATAGAAAGAGAGGCAATAACCGTGCAAATTTTCTTATTTCTACTCCCGCAGCTGGTTCTCTTCTTGAGCGTTGTGCTTGTATTTGGGATCGACCTGATTGGATCCAAAGAGAAGAAGTGGCTGCCGTACCTGGCGCTGGCAGGGGCAGTAGTGTCCTTCGTAGTATCCATTTACCAATACGGCTGGATGGATTTCGAGGAAGCCATTGTTCTTGGCGGAATGATCGCTATGGATTCCTTTTCCCTCTTTTTCCAGATTTTTGCTTCCCTGGTAGCGGTCCTCATCACGCTGCTTTCCATGGCCTTTATGAAGTTGAAATCACCCTATCAGGGAGAGTTTTACAGTTTCATCCTGCTGGCCTGTTTTTCGATATCCCTGCTGGCTCTTTCCTCTGACCTGGTGATGATCTTCATTGCTTTTGAGCTGCTGAGCATCTCGTCTTATATCCTGACCGGTTTCTTCCGGTATGATGCCAAAAGCAGCGAGGCATCCATAAAATATTTCCTGTACGGATCACTGGCTTCTGCAATGATGCTGTACGGTATGTCCCTGCTCTATGGTGCAACAGCTTCAACTAATTTAGTGGAGATCGCCCGGGGTCTTGTGGGAATCGATCCTTCCCTGAATTGGGTGGTTGTTCCGGCCATAGTCTTGATGGTGGTTGGCTTTGGCTTTAAGACAGCTACGGCTCCCTTCCATCAATGGTCACCTGATGCTTATGAAGGCGCTCCGACTCCTGTGACTGCCTTTCTGGCAGTAGGTTCGATTGGGGCTGGTTTTGCACTTTTCATCCGAGTGATGTTAACCGCCTTGCCGGCTTTCCAACTGAATTGGGTTGCTTTGATCACTGGTTTATCAATTGTGAGCATGACCCTGGGCAACCTGGTTGCTCTCAGTCAGAAAAATATCAAACGAATGTTGGCTTACTCTGGGATCGCTCATGCCGGTTATATCCTGATCGGGTTAGTCTCCTGGGAAAGCGGCCTCTTAGGGACGGTTTTTGACGGTCTGAGCGGCATTCTGGTTTACCTTTTGGTCTATCTGGCAGCCAATCTGGGGGCCTTTGCCGTCGTGATTGCAATCGAATATAAAACAGATTCCAATCAAATTGCGGACTATGCTGGATTGATCAAACGCTCTCCGCTCCTGGCTGGTACCATGACAGTCTTTTTGCTGTCTTTGATCGGTATCCCTGGCACTGGCGGGTTTATTGGAAAGCTGCTGGTGTTTGGTTCTGCCCTGCGGGTTGAGTATTATTTCCTGGCGCTGGTGGCGATCATTAACAGTGTGGTTGCAGGCTTTTACTACCTGAATGTGATCCGCTACATGTTCTTCCAACCCCTGGATGAACCTGATAGAGAGAAAATCCAGGTGCCTGGATCGCTGTCATTTGTCATTGTGCTGGCATGTGTATTCACACTGCTGATGGGTATATTGGCACAGCCATTTATTAAATTTGTTCAGACATCGTTGCAACTGGTTCTCTCCTGATCGTTTGATAATCAGTATTTGATTGCTAACCAACGTTGAATAATCCAGGAAAGCCTGTTTGGTTGACAGCTTTTTGCCTTGTGAGTAAAATAGTGCAAGTGCAGGTTTTCCATGAGGAGTTGAAATTGAATACAGGCGGAGAAGAGACCAACCAGGATTCAAAATGGCAGGATCGGATCTGGGTTATGTCTGTAGCGGGGCAGGCGGGCCTGTACATTGCCTTCCCGGTCATATTGGGATTTGGGCTTGGTTTACTGCTGGATCGACAATTTAATACTGTAATCTTATTTTCTGTATTGCTCGCAATGACTGGATTTGGCGGAGGCGTTTTTCTTGTTTACCGCTGGGTTCAAACAACGGTCAAAAAACATCTTACTGAGAAGCAAAAGGAAGATTAAATCCGTATGGAACAAGAACAGGTAAAGAAAAAGGGCAGTGGTTGTTTAGTAAAACTGATTATCGGTATTGCCGCTTTGGCCTTGGTTGCCTACGGGCTGATGATGCCAGGCAAACATCTTCCTGAAATCAGTCTTGCTGCAGAACTTATCCCCGTGCACTTGCCCATCCCGGGTTTTGAGCATGGTATTCCAAATACACTGCCAACTGCTATCATCACTTCTTTGTTATTGATCATCATCGCTTTTTCTTACTCCCGCGCAGTAAAGAAAGCAGAGAAGAGTGGAAAAGAAAGTGGTTTGCTGGTCGCACTCGACGCGTTATACGAAGGTGTCTTTTCCTTTGTGGAGACTACGGTTGGAAAGGAAAATGCAGGATTATTTTTCCCTCTGATCGGATCATTTTTCTTTTTTATCCTCTTTGCCAACTGGTCCGGTTTGCTGCCAGGCATGGGATCGATTGGTGTCTGGGGTGTACATCATGGAGAAGAAATCCTCATACCGATCTTCAGATCACCAACAGCGGATTTGAGCACAACGGTAGGATTGGCTATCATCACCCAGGTAACAGCCCAGTATTACGGGTTTAAATTCCAGGGAAGGAAATATCTCAAGAAGTTCTTCAACTTCAGTGCGGATCCAGACAGCGGCTGGCTTAAACCGGTGCTTTCCTTTGCAAATGGTTTTGCTGGGATACTGGAATTCATGGGTGAGTTCATCAAGGTGCTTTCCTTCGGCTTCCGGTTGTTTGGCAACGTTTTCGCTGGAGAGGTACTCTTAATGGTGATCAGTTTCCTGACCGCTTTCCTGGTCGTGGATGTATTTATTGCCCTGGAATTATTCGTTGGCGCTATTCAGGCGCTGATATTTTCAATACTGTCACTGATTTTCTATCAGATGGCATCACAGCATCATTAGTCTTAAGGTAGATTTCTTAAAGGAGAAAACTGCATGTCGTATGAAGCCGCAACTCAAATAGCTGCAGCCCTCGCAATTGGATTGGGATCACTGGGTCCTGGTATCGGAATTGGCTTGTTGGCTGCCAAAGCCATGGAGGCAGTAGGTCGTAATCCCGAAGCCTCTGGTGATGTTCTTACAAATATGATCCTGGCCATTGCTTTTGCTGAGGCAATCGCAATTTATGCCCTGGTTGTAGCGCTGGCAATCAAGTTCGTGCCCGTTACACCCCTGGTATTGCAATAAGGAGGTTGCTGTGGGCGATGCATTAGGAGCCATGGGAATCAATGGCCCGTTTTTGATTTCCCAAATAGTAAATTTCCTTGTTATGTTCGGTCTGATGACCGTCCTGCTCTGGAAGCCAGCCAAAAAGCGCCTGGACGAACGCCGGGCCATGCTGGAAAAACAGGTGGAGGATACCGAAGCTGCCGCAAAAGTGCGGGAAGAAATTGGGAAGGAACGCGAAGCTGTTCTGGTGGAAGCCAGAAAAGAGGCTGAGAAAGTCGTTGCTCAAGCCCAGGACCGGATAGAATCCATCAAGAATGAAGCTTCTGAAGAAGCCAAGAAGATCATTCACAAAGCTCAGGAAGACGCCAAAGAGGAACAGGTCCGGGTGCTCAAAGGTGTTCGAGACCAGGTGGGTATCCTGGCGATTGCCGCTACCCAAAAATTACTCGGTGAGGCTCTGGATGAAAAACGCCAGAAAGCCCTGGTTGATGAGTTTTTCTCCGGTGTAAAAGATGGCAAGGTAGTTGTCCTTGAAGGTGAAAAATTAGCAGGAAAGTCAGCTGTTATTACAAGTGCCTTACCTCTGACGGATAAAGAAAAACAGGTTATCGAAAAAGATATCCTGAAAAGAACAGCTGGTGAACCCGAGATCAAATTTGAGGTGGACTCGGATTTGTTGGGCGGATTGACCATTCGAATCGATGACAAGATGTACGATCATTCTGTATCAGCCCAGCTCTCAGGTATGCGCTCGCTGTTCAGTTGATTCGGCTGCAGTTTTTTAGTGTAAAATAAAAACGCCTGGATAATTGTCCGGGCGTTTTTCTCATCAGGAGGGTGAATTTGAGGAGTGTCCTGAAGTGATAGTAAAACGAGATCTGGGTGAGTTATTTGAAGAATTAAAAACGAGTAATGATTTGCCTGGAAATAAGATCTCGATCTCGGGCATAAAGATAGATTCGCGGGAGATCCTGCCCGGGGATTTATATTTGGCTGTTTTTGGTACTCATCTTGATGGGCACGATTTTATCAATGACGCTATTTCCCGGGGGGCTGCAGTCATCGTTGGTTCCAAGCCTGAACCAGATATCTCCATCCCCTATCTTAGAGTTGAAGATACACGACTGGCTCTGGCTCACCTGGCTGCCGCCTGGTTTGATTACCCCGCCCGCCAGCTTGTCGTAATCGGTGTGACCGGCACAGACGGCAAGACAACGACTGTGAATCTGATCCATCAGATATTAATGGCAGCTGGTTTGAAAGCAGGACTGATTTCCACAGTAAATGCAGTGATAGGAGATCGGGTGCTGGATACAGGTTTCCATGTTACTACACCGGAAGCCATGGATGTGCAGGGCTACCTGGATGAAATGGTACAGGCTGGAATCACTCATGTAGTGCTGGAAGCGACCTCCCACGGCCTGGCCCAGAAACGGGTCGCGGCCTGTGAATTTGATATTGGAGTAGTGACCAATATCACCCATGAACACCTTGATTTTCACGGCGATTACCAGGGATATCTGAGGGCAAAAGCAGAATTATTCCACCTTGTTGCTCATACTTCCGCTAAATCAGAATTTGTCAATAAGATCGCTGTGCTGAACGCAGATGATCAATCCTATTCTGCATTAGCAGAGAGCATCCGGCAGGAAAAGCTGAACGCGGTTTTGTACGGGATCAAAAAAGAAGCGGATTTTAAGGCTGAGAATATTCAACATAAAATTGACGGAATTCAGTTCGACCTTGTAAATGATGGTTCCCGGGTATCTGTCCAGACATCGTTAATAGGAGAATATAACGTTTCGAACTGTCTGGCTGCGGCAGGGGCCTGTGTGTCAGGGCTTGGATTGAGCCTGGAAATTGTCCGCGAGGGAATTAAAAGACTCTCTGGCATTCCCGGACGAATGGAAATGATCGATCTGGGACAGGAATTCCTGGTAGTGGTGGATTTTGCTCACACGCCTAACGCGCTGCGAGTGGCATTATCAGCAGCCAGAGAATTGACTGAGGGACGAGTGATTGCAGTATTTGGATCTGCGGGATTACGCGATAAGGAAAAAAGACGCTTAATGGCACAAGTCTCCGCTGAACTGGCGGATCTTACTATATTGACTGCAGAAGATCCCCGGGTAGAGCCCCTTGATGGGATCCTGGGCGAGATGGCCCAGGGAATGATCATAAAAGGGGGAGTTGAGGGCAAAGACTTCTGGCGCATACCGGATAGGGGTGAGGCAATCCGGGCTGGACTAAAACTCGCTGGCAAGGGGGACATTATCATGGTGTGTGGTAAAGGCCATGAACAATCGATGTGCTTTGGGGAAACAGAATATCCCTGGGATGACCGGACAGCCACTTTATCAGCGCTGGCAGATTTACTGGGTACACCCGGTCCAGAGATGCCACGTTTACCAACCGCAGAAGAGTAACAGACTCTTGAGTGTAACATATCTATAGTTATTCCATCTATTGACATAATGCAGATAGAGGACTATACTTCCCGTGTTGTAATAATAAAATGACACAGGAGGTATCCATGCCTGGTCGGCGAAATGCAGAAACAGGGCCTTGTCGACAGCGCCGTAGAAAGGGAATCCGTTTGGTTCTGCGCCCCAGCTTGTTGGTTATGCTGGCAGAAAAAGAAACCCATGGCTACGAGTTATTCGAGCAGCTGTCAACGCTTGGTTTTGATCCAGCGTGTCTGGATTCCAGCATCCTCTACAGAGATTTAAGAGATATGGAAGACATGGGATTGATCGAATCCAAGTGGGATGACGAAGAAAGCAAAGGGCCTAAAAGACGAGTTTACCGGATCCTGGATGAGGGAAAGATCCAGCTAGGTGTTTGGATCGATAGCCTGAAAGCTATCCAGGACCAGATCAGTCAGCTTACAGCTAGATATAACAAAACCATTTAATGGAGGTAGGAATATGAAAATTGCAATCTCATCCATGTCGGGAAATATGGACAAGGAATTCAGCCCTCGTTTTGGACGCTGTGCTTATTTCTTAATCGTTGAGGAAGGCCAAGAAAATTGGGAAAAGATCACTAATCCAGCACTAAACGCCCAGGGTGGAGCAGGGACTCAAGTAGTTCAATATCTTGCTAATCAGGGTGTGGATGCTGTGATCAGTGGAAGATATGGACCCAATGCCTATGAGGCCCTGGAAGCGGGTGGGATCACGGCTTATCTGGCCAATTCAGGAACACCAAGAGAGCTGCTTGAGCAGGTACAGGATGGTTCCCTGAAAAAGGCTTCAGGACCTAGTGGGGAAGGGATGCATAGTAGAGGAAGCGGTAGAGGAAGCGGTAGAGGTATGGGGAGGGGCGGCCGCCAATGATACGGATTGCCGTTGCCAGTGGAAAGGGGGGTACAGGGAAGACTACTGTGGCAGTTGCGCTGGCTGAATCACTCTCCCTGCAGGAGAATTATGTCCTGGTAAGTGATTGTGATGTGGAAGCACCTAATGTCCACCTATATCTTAAACCTGCTTTTAGCAGGTCTAAAGATGTACCGGTTTATATCCCCGAGATTGACAGGGAAAGCTGTGATGGGTGCGGTATCTGTTCTGAGGTCTGTCAATATAACGCGATCATTCAGGTTAAGGAAACCCCGACAGTTTTTCCGTCTTTATGCCATGGCTGCGGTAGTTGTACGCTGTGTTGTCCTCAAAACGCTATCCGGGAAATCCCCAATTCGATTGGGATCCTGGAACGCGGTGCAGGAAAAAATAAAGTCCACTTACGACATGGCTTGTTAAATCCGGGTGAACCCATGGCTGTACCTGTGATCTCTGCTTTGAAGAATTGGTATGATGAAAATTCTCCCCGGATGGAGATCGTAGACTGCCCTCCTGGCGCATCCTGCCCCGTAGTTGAATCCATCAGAGAAGCAGATTTTTTACTTTTGGTCACAGAACCAACACCATTTGGTTTGCATGATCTGAAACAAGCACACCAGGTTGGCCTTGAATTGGGCATTAAAACAGGCGTGATCATCAACAGAGCTGGTTTAGGCGAGACAGATATTAAGGGATTTTGCCGGGAGAAGAAGATCCCGATCTTGATGACAATCTCGCTGGACCAAAAGATCGGTTCGGGCCTGGCCAGGGGAGATACCCTGTTAGATATATACCCTGAGTACAAGGAGAGATTTATTAACCTTTACGAGGATATCCATTTGTTGGTTGAGGAGGTTGTGGAAAGATGACACAACTCCTGATACTGAGCGGCAAAGGAGGGACTGGTAAAACCAATCTCTGTGCTGCTTTCTGCCATCTGTATAACCAGGGAAAAACTGGAAAAAGTGCTGTCCTGGTAGATGCTGATGTCGATGCAGCAAATCTTGGATTTTTATTGGATCCTGAAGAAATAAGAAGGGAAACTTTTATCGGTGGAGCTGTCGCCCTGATCGATCAGGATATCTGTAACAGCTGCGGCCGCTGCCAGGAAGTTTGCAGATATAACGCTGTGGTTTTAGAAAATGGAAAATATGAAATTGACCCGATCCCATGTGATGGCTGTGCAGCGTGTGTCTATCAATGCCCGGAGGAGGCCATTTCAATGGAGCAGCAGGAAGCAGGGCAGTGGTATAGATCTAAAACGCCCTATGGCAGTTTTTTTCATGCTCATTTATACCCGGCCCAGGAAAATTCTGGCAAATTGGTTGCTCTCATTAAATCAATGGCGCAGGAAGAAATGGAGGTCAGCGGTGCTGAATTGATGCTGATAGATGGACCTCCCGGAATTGGCTGTCCGGTGATCTCTGCCGTGTCAGGTGCTGATGTGGTCCTGGTTGTTACTGAACCATCCCTGGCGGGTTTACATGACTTGGGGCGGGTTTTGGAGACCACAACACATTTTGACGTTCAGGTAACAGTTTGTATCAACAAAGCAGATATTTATCCGGAAGGCGCACAAAAAATCAGGAAGTTCTGTGAGGAGAAAGGAATTGAATGTTTGGGGGATATTCCCTATGATCTGACTGTGCCACAAGCGATGGTACAGGGACAGCCAGTGACGTTGTATGATCCTGAAGCGCGGTCTTCACAGGCGATAAAAATGATTTGGGAAAAACTATTGATTTTTATCAATCAAACCAGAGCATCACAAGAATTGATCCAGATCAAATAACGAACAGGATAATTAAAGGAGAGCAGATATGAGAATTGCAGTTTCAGCAGATACGAATCAAGGATTGGAAAGCCAGGTAGCTCACCATTTTGGACGCTGTCCATTTTTTGCCCTGGTTGAGGTAGAGGATAATAATATCCAATCGGTTTCAGTGATTGATAATCCCTTCTACGCAGCTCATGAACCAGGACAGGTTCCGGGATTTATCAATGAACAAAAAGCTGATGTGATGTTAAGCGGCGGGATGGGCGGAAGGGCGATCCAGTTCTTCAGCCAGTTTGGTATTGAACCTGCTACAGGGGCTTCCGGCACAGTAGAAAACGCAGTGGTTTGTTTCCTGGAAGGGAAAATCTCAGGCGCATCCTCCTGCGCAGAAAGTGAAGCGCACGGTCATGGCCATGATCATGACCACAATCATTGATAGGTTGGTTGAATCCCTTCTCTCATTGCTCAGCAGGGGGTTTAAAAATGCAGGGAGAGAAGGGATTGGTTCCAAATTCCTTCTTTTGGATTAACTCAAGATCCAGATCAAATAGCGATTTGATGAATTGTGTGTCAATCTGGCATAACTGCGGGTGGGTTGTAGCCAGATCCTGATAAGGGCAATGTCTGAGTTCGATCTGGGGACCCTCCGGTGTTGCTTTCCAACTGGCCCGATAATGATGGTCATTCAGGAAAGCGACTGCCTGATTAAACGATGAGATCCGATTCTCTGCGTCAAACTCAAAATCCTCCCCAAGATGGCTGATGATCCGTTCCAGGTTCAGTAGGTAATCATCTGCTTCAAGCAGCGCATCGAGAAAAGCGCCCACAAGGGGAATAGTATTATCTCCCAGGCATTGAGAGCTAAGGTTATACAGCAGGATCGGGCGTCCAGACCCACCTGCCGGGCGCCTCCCGGATACCTGGATCAGCCCCTCTTTCTCTAAAATGGCTAGATGATATCGAATGTTGGCTGGTGTCATTTCCAGTAAACGGCCGATTTCTGCGGCCGATGAACCGGGATGGGTATCAAGATAGTCCAGGATTCCTGTTCTGGTGTTTTGCATATTTCGAGTATATCATTTAAGGGTTAATAAAACAAAAGAAATTTTGTTAAAAAATTTGTTGACAGGCAGTGCAATAGGACAATATAATAGGGAAGTTGTACAAATTATCACTAGTTCCGTTGTGAGGAGCGTTTTTCATGTCGAGTGAATTAAACAAACCTGAATACTCTATTCCCCCTGAATTGGAAGGTACGGTAGCGATTACAACCCTGGACAAAATTTACAACTGGGGCCGGCGGTATTCTGTCTGGCCGATGTTTTTTGGCCTGGCTTGCTGCGCTATTGAGATGATCGCCACCGCGGGCGCCCGTTTTGACATGGCCCGCTTTGGGATGGAGATCATGCGGCCCAGTCCAAGGCAGTGTGATTTGATGATCGTCTCCGGTACAGTCACCAAGAAGATGGTCCCCCAGGTGGTCCGGTTATATAACCAGATGCCAGAACCAAAATATGTTTTATCGATGGGTGCCTGCGCATCCGGGGGCGGACCATTCAAGCGGGGGTATAACGTGATTGCTGGAATTGATAAATACATCCCTGTGGATGTTTATGTTCCTGGCTGTCCTCCCACACCCCAGGCCCTTTTATATGGACTGATGAAAATCCAGGAAAAGATCGACAACCAATCCATCAAAGAAGTCAGCTGGTACCAGAAAGGCGATGACGAGGGCATCCCCGTCCCCATCCTGGGCCCGGACTTGATTGATGTTAGAGATTATCCGAACTTGATGAATAGAGACCAGGAAAAGGATACCCAGGCATGAATGAGCAGATAATCGAGATCAAACCTCACGAACAGGAAGTATTGGATAAATTCCCGGACTGGCTTGTGGTAGATGAGCGAGAAGGATATCATGGTCTGTTTGTAGCCAGGGAGAATTTACTAGCCCTGATGGAATCTCTTCGAAACCAGATCGGATATGATCACCTGACATCCGTGACTGGTGTGGATTATCTGGCAGAAGAGAAGATGGAAGTGGTTTACCATCTATTTAAATCCACAGGCGGCGCAATCCTTGAGATCAAAGTCCAGCTTCCGCGGACTGACCCGCTGGTACCGTCCCTGGTCGGTTTATTCCCCGGAGCTGATTTCCAGGAGCGAGAAGCCTGGGATCTGATGGGCATCAAATTTGAAGGCCATCCAAATCTAAAACGGATCTTGATGTGGGAAGGTTTTGATGGACATCCCCTGCAGAAAGACTGGCGGGAAGTCTTTTATGAAGGTGAATTTAAACCCTATGAGGACCGCTGGCCGGAAGGCAAAACCTCGAAGATCGAAAACGATAATCCATATAAAGAGAACATAGCCTATCCAAAAGGATTCAATCCAGAAACCTGGATCCCGGAAGGGCATGAGCTGCTTTTCCAGGGTACAACCGTCATCCCGCAAGAAGATCCCGGGATGGATACTGAACAGCTGGTTGTGAACCTGGGGCCTCAGCACCCTTCAACGCATGGTGTCTTTAGAATGGTAGCAAAACTGGAGGGAGAGACTGTGGTGGATCTTGAGCCTGTGATGGGCTATTTGCACCGCAACCATGAAAAGATCGGTGAACGCAACACATACGCCATGAATATGCCGTACACGGACAGGTTGGACTATTTCTGTTCAATGTCCAACAATTTCGCTTATGCATTGACCGTTGAAAAACTTCTTGGGGAAAAGTACCAACCCCCGGAACGGGCCCAGTATATCCGGGTCATCATGGCAGAATTGACCAGGGTCCTGAACCATTTTATGGCAATTGGTTTTTTCCTGAATGATATTGGCGCCTATTTCACACCGGCGTTATACACCATTAAAGAACGAGAATTGATCCTGGACATTTTTGAAGCCGTTGCCGGATCGAGAATGATGTGCAACTACTACCGGTTTGGCGGTGTTGTGCGCGATCTGCCGGAAGGCATGGAAGAACATATCCGGAATATGGTCTACGAGCGCCTCCCTCGCCAGGTGGATGAACTGGATCGTTACCTGGTCGAAAACGAGATCGTGAAGAGCCGCGGCCAGGGAGTGGGTGTGCTGACGCCGGAACAGGCCATTGCCTACTCGGCTGTAGGACCCGTGCTGCGCGCTTCTGGCGTGCCATATGATATCCGCCGGGCAGATCCTTATGGAATTTATGATCGATTTGATTTTGATGTGGCAGTCCGCTACCACGGTGATGTCTATGATCGTTTCATGATCCGCTACGATGAGATCCGATCAAGCATCAAGATCCTGCAGCAGGCGATTGATGCGCATCCCCAAGGGAGAGGTTTTAGCCAACAAACCAGCTTATAAATTTAAGATGCCCAAGGGTGAAGCCTACGGACGAGTTGAAGGACCAAAAGGTGAATTGGGATTTTATGTAGTATCAGATGGAACTGATAATCCCTACCGCTACCATGTCCGGGCGCCATCATTTATCAACCTGACTGGATTACGTGAAATGTCCCTGGGAGAAAAAATAGCTGACCTGGTCGCTATCCTGGGCTCAATTGATATCGTGCTGGGAGAAGTAGACCGCTAAGGGGCTGCCGGCTCACTGGAGATGAATATGAAAGGATTTGGGATAATCAAGGGCTTGGGCGTTACTCTGAAACACATTTACGATACATACGCCGAAGATATTAAAGCAGGCCGGAAGCGTTATTACACCGAGGACGGCGTGCGCCAGCGCATGACCCATGATACCAAGGGTATCTTCACAGTGAACTATCCTGAGGAGAGACTGCCTGTTGCTGAGAACTTCCGTTATGTGCCTTTCCTGGTATACGAGGAAGTTGATGGTGAGAAGGTTCCCCGCTGCACAGCCTGTGGGATCTGCAGCAAGGTTTGTCCAACCCAATGCATTTGGATCAACCGTGCAGAAGATCCGGAGACAGGGAAACCCCTGAAGACGCCAGCGGATTTTTCAATTGATATCGATCTCTGCATGAATTGCGGTTTCTGTGCAGAATACTGTCCCTTTGATGCAATCAAGATGGACCATGATTACGAGCTGGCCACTTATGAGAGGATGGAATCTAATGTCCATCACAAGGATCGCCTCTTAAAACCTGCCTCCTATTACGCAGAGATCCGTCCCACCTACTATGCCCAGGAGCAGCAGGCAAAGGCAGAAGAAGCAGCGAAAAAGGCGGAACGAAGACGGCCCAGTGAAGGAACAGAAGGCCGTCCACCTCGTGAGCGCAGGGAGCGTCCTGAACGAAGGGAACGTCCTGAACGAAGAGAACGTCCACCTCGCGACGAAGAATAATTAACAAGAATTTATTGGTGAAGAACTAAAACAGTTATGTCAGATCAACAGCGGTTGGATGAACTTGAGGGCCAGATCGAGGAACTTAAACGGTCTTTACCTGCCCATTCTATTCCAACCGCTATGTTGTTAAATCTGGAGGATCTGGAAGAGGAATTGGAGCGGCTTCGGAACGCTCAGCAGGGGGAATCAGATGCCTCAACCTAAGATCCTTGTTAATTACCAGCTCTGCAAGCCGGAATCCTGTGAAGATGGCATTTGCGCGGCTGCCAAAGTTTGCCAGAAAAAAGTTCTCCGCCAGGAAAAACCCTGGGAGATGCCAGATGTTTATCCATCTCTTTGCCTGGGCTGTACAGACTGTATTTCCGAATGCCCGATGGGAGCCATTCAATTGATGAAATGAAAAAAACCTCACCTGCTGAGGGAGGTTTTTTAAATTGGAACACCAGAATGGTTCACTGCTCAACTGTTTAGGCAGCGATTATTGATCAGATCAGTCCGGGGTTTCATCTGGTAGGCCCAGGATTTCCCTGGCTTCTTTTTCCTGGTGATCCATAACAAGCAGTTCCGAGATCTGGTTATCTCCCACAAAAAAAGATGGCGCTTTGTAATGGGGGACAACTACAGCGCGGATGCCGTGTTCTTCCAGGATGGATTGATCCCGGATCGCTTCAATGGTTGGTAGGATATTCAGGGTGATAGATTTCATATAACACCGCCATAGACTTGATTTTATTTTACTCTATCTGGGTGGTTTTCGGATTTTGGGATTTGGTAACTAACAAAACTAGTAACTTTATCGGCTGTAAAAAAGCGTATAATCAATGCTGGAAAGATAGAATATTACTTCTTCCTGGCAAAACTGTTTAAAGCATTACAGTTTTGTTAGATAACGCCAGCGGTTTGACGATGTGTATTTCTGTCGTTATAATGAAGATATTAAACTGGAAAGAATTATGAATAGGAAGATACCCCGTTCTCTAGGCAAAAATTCCGGGCAGAGCTTCGTCGAACTGGCGATCGTTTTGCCGCTGTTGTTATTTTTATTGATTGCCTTCGTAGAAGTGGGGGCGGTTATCTACAATTACCTTTCCCTCCTGGATGTAGTCAGAGAGGCTGCCAGGTTCGCGGCTGACAGGGATCCTGAAGTGCTAAATGGAGACATGAGCAATTATCCCCAAAGTGCTTGCTTGGATAACGCACTGCATTATTATCTTGATACTGCCTGTGTCGTCATAGGCTCTAACTTCAACCAGGATATCACCCTGAATCCGGCCACGGATGATATCGCAATCTCGATCTTTACTATTGATAATAATTTTGTCGCTGATCGAAAACCCAATGATGGCGATGGTGTCTGGTCCCTCTATGGTGATAACTGGACCAAAAATTGTGATGGAACCTTGAGATCTACCACACCATTTTTCCCTCAGGCTGTAGGAAATTCCTGGGTGGCAGTTTCTACTCCAACAACTGGACCAGGAACACCCACGCCGGGCGCAGGAACTATTGTTCCAGGGGGACCGACCGATAAAGGTATTGTTCTTGTGGAAATCTATTACTGCCATGACCAGCTGCTGAACCTGCCATTAATCAGTGATCTATTGCCCAATCCGATCCCTCTGCACGCTTTTGCTGTTATGCCGGCTCCCATGGCAGCTCCCACAGCAACTCCGCTGCCATAGGTCAAAGAAGGTTCTTATGAAAAGAAAAAATAAAACCTCCCATCTAAAACTCTCATTTTTGATTTCCCGGATATTTGACCAGGTCAAGGAAGGTAATCTTCGGGAAAAGGGCCAGGCCCTGGTCATCACCGCGGTGGCCTTCCTGGCCATGCTCGCTTTTGCGGGATTGGTTACAGATGCCGGAACCCTGTACTTGAATTTCACCCGTCTGAAAAGAGGTTTGGACTCAGCTGCAGTGGCGGCTGCCAACCAGATCCGGGACTCATCCTTACCTGCAGCCCAAAGAAAGGCTTTGATACGGGAAAGTGCCAGAGAGATGCTGGCTTTAAATAATATCAGTGATATTTATTCCCTTGAAACTTATATCTGTGAAGATACAGGCATCCCGATTGGATTTGCTTCTCTTTGCCCAGGAGCGGGAGAAGATGGACGAAAGTTAGCCTGGATTCAGGCCACGCAGAACAGCCCGGTCTATTTTTTACAGTTATTTGGGATCAATGATATCCCGATCACGACCCACTCCGTAGGAGAAGCAGCTTCCATTGACGTAGTCCTTGTAATCGATACATCAGAGTCCATGGCTAGTTCAACAGCTGGCTATAATGCTAACTTTGATCCAAGTGCTTGCAATGCAGCAAATAACTGCCAACCCTTACGAGACGCAAAGAATGCAGCCAAGGCAATGATCGATAAACTCTTTGATGGTTACGACCGGATCGCTGTTGTAACATATGATTTCAGTGCGACTATTCATGATCCAGACCTAGCAACTAGCGATGTTCTGGAATCGGATCACACAGCTGTGAAGGCCGCAATTGATGCAATTCAGTTACATGACGATACTGACCTAGATACAATTATTGCTACAGGTTCAAATCCCCTTAACGGAGAGTTAAATCCGTTGGATATTGATGGGGATGGAACGTATGTGGCCGGGGTTCCTACTGGTTTTGGCGATGCGATTGTGTCCACCTGCACAGGCTGCGGGATGCGCGTGGCCGGGAATATTCTCCAGGCCCAGGGCAGGGTCGATAGTGTTTGGGTCATCGTTTTGCTCTCGGATGGTGCTACAAACGTCAGTGATCTTCCCGATGCTACAGATGCCAACAACCCGGTACCAGCTGGATATATTAACGGCTTCTGTGGCGGAAATCCTTCCTTCCCAAGTCCGAATCGTATGTGGGATAAACCCTGGTGTACAGATAGCGATCCCTCAACACGGCACTGCGGTCCCTTCCACGCTGACGCTGGGGAATGCCCCCCAGGAGCCACCTGGGTCGGTAACAACACACCTCCTTACGATGTAGAGGATTATGCAAGAGACATCACTGATCGTGTAGCGCTGCTTTATTCTACAAATGCTAGTGAACCTGTTGGGGGTGAGGAAATCGCAATTTACACCATCGGTCTGGGTGTTGCTGCGGCTCCTCCTGATTATGATGGGGAAGAGATGCTGCGTTATATGGCAAATATTGGGGACGATAACTTCCGCAATCCGATCCCGGATAACCTGGCCGATACTTATCCACCGGATCCATGTGATGTGACGGTATTTCCTGTGGAAGGTGCGCCTCAGCATTCATGTGGACAGTATTATTATGCCCCCAGCGGCGCATATTTGACACAAATCTTTGAAAAAATCGCCGGGAGTATCTTTACCAGAATCACGCAATAAACCCTTCATCACCCTCTCAAGGCTGTATACAAAGAGCAGTTTTATGTTATACTGCGTATACTAATTTAAAGGAAGGGACACGAGAAGATGCAAGCGGGGCGGATTTCTCACACCAAAACCAAAGGTCGGGGCCAGGCAATGGTCGAATTTGTCATTGCACTCCCGATCTTGTTGTTTGTGATCTTCGGGATCATTGAATTTGCGCGGATGGTCTTTGCCTGGATGGCAGTTCAGAACGCTGCCCGATTTGGCATTCGTTATGCTGTTACCGGTGAGTTTAATGATATCTACTGTATTGAAGCCGGAAACCTGCTGGGCGGAGCTCATGTAGCAGCCGATACCGATGGGGGAGATCCCCAGGACTGCAAGATCCCGGATACTTACACCAATTCCGATAAAGCTGATAAAGAAAGAGAATTGATCGACATGGCCCGCCTTTTTTCAATTCAGGATGCCGCTGTAGGGGGAGGTACAGGACTCTGGCTGCGCCCCAACGTGTCTGGAAATTATGAGCAGTACTTAAGCTTGCATAGTGATGCCTTCCTTGGTCTGCCTGGCGAATCCGGTTTTTACCACATCACGGTTTGCAGCAATCGGGCTGGCCAGTATGCTATGGATTACGGCAACTATGCCATTCCGCTCTGCAAGGATGTGATCGCGACCCAGCTGATGGATGACGCCGGCGGCCCGGGAGACAGGGTCAAAGTCCATGTAGAACACCGTCATCCCCTGTTCTTACCCATTTTGAGCAATATCTGGCCTTCAGTCAACCTCAACGCGGAACGTGATGGCATCGTCGAAAAATTCCGCACATCCCGGTCCCTGGGTGTTTCTGGTCCGATTCTATCTGCACCAACCTGGACTCAAACGCCGACTATTACACTCACACCTACAATTACCTATACACCCACACAAACACCAACCCAAACCCCTTCGGCGACGCCTATCCCAGTGGACTGTTCCCTGATCGATGTTGATTACAGCACAGTCGGAGCATATGGGGGAGGGTTTTATGGTGCCATAGTCAGGATTCGAAATAATAACCCGGTCCCTATTCACCTCTTCCGGGCAGACCTGGGCTGGGAGAAACTTCCCCCCAGCCGTTCTGTGTATGCGATGCAGTTCAACCTCAGTGCCTGGGAGATATTTAATGACGCCTTCCCGGACACAGCCTGGGTTCCTGCTGTTCCTGTGGAGATGGGGGCAGGCGGATTGGGCGATTATGTGGGCCTGTTCCAACCCGTGTCAGAACCTGTTCAGGGAAACACTATTGTCGATCTGGAATTTGAAGACGGCTGCATTAAGGGCATTACCGCCAATATGCCAACTGCAACGGCCAGTTTAACACCAACGATCACAGAAACGCCCACATTGACCCCAACCCCGGACTGCAGCCAATACTCTCTGGGTAATTTCTCATTCTCCAACAGTGCTATCCAGAGTTTAGTAGTGACCAATGGCGATGTGGTTGATACGGTTGCCAACCAGATCCAGTTTAATTGGAACTTTGCTGAAAACTATGGTGTTACAAATGGATATCCTAATTTGATGGTCGATTGGTTCCAATGGAATGGTGGTTATTTCCACCTGGGTGGGAATGGTGATGGTGTATTCGATTCATCATCTCCTACCAATTGGAGCGGTTCTGTGCCATTTAACAGCGGAAGTTCATATACCTGGGCGATCGATTTTGATAACGATTGGGCTGGGGGTGGAGCACTGCCGGGCGTTGTCAGCAATGACTTTGGTGTGATCATAGATTTTGCCAACGGCTGCCAGCTGCGCCGGGACGCAGTGCCCAGGCCGATCATTTCCTGGACGCCGTCTTCCACACCAACAGTGACCTGGACACCAACCCCACCACCGCCGCCGACAGCGACACCGCTGCCGACTGCGACACCTTTACCTTCGGCAACACCCTTGCCAACCTTTACACCAACAATTACCTGGACGCCGTCTATCACGCCGTCAAAGACAACGACACCCCCTCCAACGGCTACATCCCTGCCTACCAATACAGTTCCAGCCCCAACAATAACAAATACGCTAATTCCGAGTATTACGCCTATTCCATCATCTACGCGCACTCCTTTGCCAACTAGTTCACCTACACCAACGCCAATTCCTACCTGGACTCCGGCGTGTCCATTTGATGATCCCGGTTGGCCTTGTCAACCTACTTGGACTCCGTCACCATAAAAAGTATGTAACTCGGAGATCATGATAAACAACAGGTAGATTGAAGTAGTTCACTCAAATTTACATACCTTCAATAAACTGACGCTCATTTGATTGATGTGTCAGTTTTTTTTATGAGCAGTACTACTATTGCAGGGTTGTAAGGCGAAACCCCCTGATTCTCGTCTTCTTTTTCCGAAAGTAGCGTTAACCTAACAGGGTTGTTAGTTTAGGGGGCTTGTACAAACACTCAAGGGTGCTACACTGATATCGAACTCCAAATTATTTGATTATCTAGCGCTAATTTTGGAAAAGGAAGAAGCTCATGACGAAACAGAAACGCACCAAACTCAGCATACTTGGCCTGGTTTCGTTATCCCTGATCATCGCCGCGGCAAGCTATGGTTTTGCGGAAGTTGGTACAGTTCCCAGCGCAGGTCTGCTGGGTGTTGCTTATGGTGTGAAATCACCGTACCAGGTTTCCAGAATCAGCTATACGCTTGATGTCGACAACCCCAATACTTTTACTGCTGTGGATTTTGAAATTGATCAGACAGGTGCAGCAATCACAGCTGGTGTATCCGTTACTGAAAAGGGGCAGGTGGTTTGGGCTGATGATTGTGACCGGGCAGGATCTGGCTGGACCTGCACTTTCGATGAGAGCATTGATGTGCTGGCAGCTGATTGGCTGCATGTTGTATCTTATTAGGACACTTCCCAACGATTTCTCCCCGGTTTCACTCAGGGGGAAATCGTTTTTTGTTTTGAAGAAACCAGGCGTGGACCTTACCTCATCCACGCCGTTAGTTTATAAAAGCGGTGGCCTATGTTGCGTATAGGGGCAAAAGAGAGCAAAAAATACCGGGGCCAGGCAATGGTGGAATTTGTCATTGCTCTCCCGATTTTGTTGTTTCTGCTTTTTGGGATCATTGAATTTGCCCGACTCACTTTTGCCTGGATGGCGGTACAGAATGCGGCCAGGTTTGGGATCCGTTATGCCGTAACCGGTGAATTTAACGATATCTACTGTGTGCAAGCCGGAAATAATTTGGGATCTGATCATATCAACGCTGATGTATTTGGGGGAGATCCTCAGGATTGTCTTATCCCTGATGGCTATACTGGAGCTGATTCCTCCACCAAAGAAAGGGAACTGATCGATCTGGCCCGGCTATTTTCCATCCAGGATGCTGCTACCGGGGGTGGGACCGGGTTATGGCTTGAACCGGCAGTAGCGGGAAATTATGATCAGTACCTCTCCAGCCATAATGTGTCTTTTATTGGCATGGATGGTGAAAAAGGATATTTTCACGTCACCACGTGCAGCAATCGCTCCAATCATTTTGTGCTGGATTATAACAACTACGCTATACCCCTTTGTTATGACATTCTCAGCAGTCAATTAATGGACGACGCTGGCGGTCCAGGCGACCGGGTGAAGGTCCATATTGAACACCAGCATCCGATCTTCTTGCCGCTGATAAGCAATCTCTGGCCAACTATTTCCCTGAATGCTGAAAGAGACGGCATTGTAGAGAAATTCCGGACTTCAAGAGTGATGGGTGTCTCCGGTCCTATTTTGTCCGCTCCAACCTGGACCCAGACGCCAACCATCACAGATACACCAACGGTCACCCCCACAACTACCCCGTCAGTGACCCCTTCCCCAACTTTTACGCCGATCCCGGTCCAGTGTGACCTGATCGAAGTCGTTAATAGTTATGTAGGCCATTGGACTTCTGGATACCATATCGCATCGGTTACGATCCGCAATAATAACCCGGTCCCGATTCATTTGATCTCAGCCAACCAGCAGTGGGTGAAAAATGACCCAGGCCGGTATTTATGGGCTACCCGATTTAATGGCAGCAGCTGGACAATCTTGAACGATCTCAATCCACCCACAACCTGGAATCCATCTCCAAGCATCGAGATGGCACCTGCAGGCGTGGGGGATTATATTGCTCTATTTCAGCCTCAGAACATCGGATTGGAAGGAAATACCTCGGTGGATCTGGAATTTGATGACGGCTGCCACAAAGGCGTAACGGTAATGATGCCTACGGCAACCGCTTCAGCCACCCCCACAGAAACTGCCACACCGACCATCACTCCGACACCAAATTGCAATTTGTACTCTCTGGGAGCGTTCAGCTTCCGGAATTACGGCCAGCTGAGGGCGTATTTTAATAATGGGGACGTAGTAGACACAGACCTGGTTTCATTGGAACTGATCTGGGATTACGCCGAGCAGTACGGGGATGCAAATGGTTTTATCAACTTGAACATGGACTGGTATCAGTGGAATGGGTCCTATTTCCCGGGCCACGGCCAAAGTGGAACCAGGGATTATTCCTCATCATCGATCTGGACCGGCACCGTCCCATTTAATGCCGGGACCCAGTACCGCTGGGATATTGACTTTGATAACGACTGGGGTGGAGGTGGTCCGCTGACAGGGTTAGTGAGTTCCGACTTTGGCGTCCGGGCGATTTTTGATAACGGCTGCAGCATTATCAGGAATGCTGTACCAAGGAGCATTGTGACCTGGACTGCTACTGCGACAGCCTCTACTACTCCAACACCATCACCGCCGCCGCCGCCGACCAATACACCACTTCCCAGCAATACCCCGCTGCCCAGCAATACACCGCCGCCGACTTTTACACCAACAAAAACCTGGACGCCGTCGATCACTCCTTCGGCGACAACAACCCCTGTGCCTTCACACACTTCCTGGCCGACCAATACAACAGTGCCCAGCGTCACTCCTGTGCCAAGCATCACACCATTGCCGCCGACACCTCCACCTCCGACACCGACCAGTAATGCCACCAGTACGTTTACGCCAGTCCCAACCTGGACTCCCGCATGTCCGTATGATGATCCAAATTGGCCCTGCCAGCCCACCTGGACGCCAGGTCCATAAATTGAAAAATAACCGCTAACCATGAATATAGTGCCCTTAGAGTAGGGCACTATTTATTTAATTAGTTAACAGGATTGTAAATTTATAAGGGTTGCGTAGAAAACCCAAGATGCTACACTTATCTCAACCAATGTACGAGATCTATTGGCGGATTTTGTTTATTTGATGGATTTACCAGAATTGGAGGAAATAATCTACAGTTAATTTATGGTATTGATCTATATCAGTTGTAGATTTATCCAATAAATATGGATAAAAGAGGAATAACCCAGAACAGAAGAAATAATAACGGCCAGGCCATGGTCGAATTTGTATTGGCCCTTCCGGTAATGCTTTTTGTTATTTTTGGCATCATCGAATTTGGCCGATTGATTTTTTCCTGGATGGCTGTGCAGAACTCTGCTAGATTTGCTATCCGTTATGCCGTGACCGGAGAATTTAATGAGAGTTATTGTGTTCAGGCTGGAAATAATCTTGGTTCTGTGCATATTAACGCGGATGTTTATGGCGGGGATCCCCAGGATTGTATGGTTCCGAATGAATACCCAGGAACCGATGGCAATGAAAAAGAAAGAGAATTGATCGACCTGGCACGTTTATTTTCAATCCAGGATGCTGCAACCGGTGGGGGAGTAGGACTTTGGATGGACCCAGCCACTGCCGGTGATTACGAACTTTACCTGGTAACTCACAATCCAGTAAATATTGGTCAGCCGTTAGAAAAAGGGTATTACCATGTTACAATTTGCAGCAACCGGAGCAATCAATTTGCGGTTGATTATAATAATCATGCCATTCCTCTCTGTATGGATAACCTGTCCAGCCAGCTAATGGACGATGCTGGCGGTCCCGGAGATCGAGTCAAAGTCCATGTTGAACATCAGCATCCGCTCTTTTTACCTCTATTAAGCAATCTCTGGCCTACGGTTTCAATTAATGCCGAAAGAGATGGCATTGTTGAAAAATTCCGCACCTCCCGGGTGATGGGCGTTTCAGGACCTATTCTTTCTGCCCCTACCTGGACCCAAACCCCTACCATCACAGAAACTCCAACGATCACATCCACAACAACACCATCAGTGACGCCTTCGCCAACCAACACTCCAGTTCCCGTAAATTGTGATTTGATCAATGTAGCCAACAGCTATGCAGGTGAGTGGTTTTCTGGTTATATGATCATCTCTGTATCGATCAGGAATGATAATCCTGTCCCGATCCATTTCTACAGGGCTAACCAGGAATGGCAGAAAAATGACCCCGGGCGTTATCTCTGGGCAGCTCAGTTTCACAATAGCGGCTGGTCGATCCTCAATGATACAACCCCGCCAACATCCTGGATACCAGGATCAGCGGTTGAACTGGCCCCAGGATTGCAGGCTGATTATATTGCTCTTTTTATGCCTAGATATGTTGGGCTGGAAGGGGATCATGCGGTGGATCTGGAATTTGATGATGGCTGCCTAAAAGGCGTCACCGTTTCCATGCCGACTTCTACACCAACCGCAACCCCAACTGAAACCGCCACACCAACAGTTACACCTACTCCAGATTGCAGTAAATATGTATTGGCTAATTTCACTTTCCGAAATAATGCGATCATTCGTACTTTTATCAGGAATAATGATGTTGTAGATGCCCAACTGACATCCCTGGAGCTGAATTGGGATTATGCAGAGCAGTATGGGTCGATAAATGGGTTCAATAATTTGAATGTGGACTGGTATAAGTGGAATGGTGCATTTTTCCCGGGCCATGGTAATGGAGGTTCGCGAGATTATTCTTCCTCAAGCAGCTGGACAGGTACCCGTCCGTTTGATGCTGGCGTTCGATATCGCTGGGATATCGATTTTGATAATGATTGGGGCGACGGGGGACCTTTAACAGGTGTGGTCAGCAATGATTTTGGTGTCAGAGCCTCATTTGACAACGGGTGTACGATCATCCGCAATGCTGTGCCTCGAGCGATCAATACCTGGACTGTCACGCCGACTCCAACCAAGACAGGGACAGCGACAGCGGTGCCGCCGCCTACCAGCACATCACCTCCCACCTGGACGCCTCTGCCCAGCAATACACCACTGCCGACCAGGACACCAACCAGGACGCCATCACCAACGATTACCAGGACACCATCAGATACACCGGTGCCTTCCCACACTTCCTGGCCGACAAGTACACCCAGGCCCACTCGCACACCTTGGCCAAGCAGGACCCCGGCGCCTTCCCTGACGCCGTCCAAGACACCAACCCTGAGCGTAACAAATACCAGTACACCAATCCCAACCTGGACTCCAGCATGTCCATATGATGATCCTGGCTGGCCTTGCCAACCAACCTGGACGCCATCACCTTAACAGCAAGACACCGATTGTTAGATCAATATCAGAAGTGCCCTGAACATCGGGCACTTTTGTTATTTTTAGATTTCCCCAAGAAGGCAAAAATTCCTCCTTTTTCTTGTAAAAGGATAAGCAACCAGCTCAAACCTAACAGGATTGTTAGCGTTTTTAGAGGGGTTTTTGATGATAAAAACCAATTTTCATCAATAATAGGCCAATCCTAACAGCGTTGTTAGTTTAAGTGGGTTGACCAAAAAAACATGGATGCTACACTCTAGGCGTAACACAAAATTGGTCATTAATTATTTAGTTCGGAGGAATATTATGAATAAAGTTTTGAAGTTTCGTTATCGGATTTTGGCTCTCCTGGCCCTGGCAGTGATCCTCAGTGCCGCCACCTATGGTTTTGCGGCCGCAAACAGCGTTCCCGCCGGCGTGGCAGGTGAAGGTATGGGAGCGATCTCGGGCTACACTGTAACCAGTGTGCAATACTACCTGGACAGCGGTGACCCAACCCAGTTTGACCACGTTACCTTTACCCTGGATGCCAACGCATCGGATGTTTATGCAGGCCTCGGTACTGGTTCGGCCATCTACTGGACCAGCTGCAGTGGTGGACCCACCGACTTCTCTTGTGATCTGACTGGATCAACTGTCAGTGTCGCAGCCGCTTTCGAACTGCATGTGTCTTCCGTCCAATAGTCTTCTTTATTGGTGAAACAGGAACTGAAGAGGGGCGTGGTAAATAAACTTACCGCGCCCCTCTTTGCAGAAAAAAGCCATGATCCCTTTTAAATCGCCACAACTCCCGCACATTAATACTGTTCTTCAGCCTTTTTGCTGTTCTGTGGCTGCTGTTTGCCCCTCAAAAGCTCGGGGGCCAGGTATCCTATGTCATCATTACAGGCAACAGTATGGAGCCCGAGATTGAACTGGGAGATCTTGTTATCGCCCGGACTGCGGCAGACTATCAGATCGATCAGCGGGTGGTTTATCGGCATCCCCAGGTAGGTTTTGTATTCCACAGGATCATCGATACGGCAGGCAATACATTTATCTGCAAGGGTGATAATAACGAATGGACCGATTCTTTTCATCCTCAGACAGAGGACATAGTTGGAAAATACTGGTTTTTTATTCCTGGTGCAGGTACATTTATCAATAAACTCAGGGAGCCGGTATTCTTTGTACTTTTTACGCTTATAATTTTAGTAGTGATTGCTTCGATCTTTTTATTTCAGAGGAAGGAAGTCCCTCAGAAAAAGACCCGCAGCAGAAGGCATCTTATGGACACTCAATCTACTCCCTCAACAGGTGAATCCCGCCAGGAAATCTTGTTGATTTTCGGGATCATCGCCATTGCCGCATTAATCTTTGGTGTGATTTCCTTCACTCGCCCGATAACCAAAACCATTGCCGATAATCTAACTTACCAGCATCAAGGTGGTTTTGAATACAGCGCTCCGGATAAAGATGATCTTTACGATAGTGACAAAATCACGACCGGTGAGCCTGTATATCTGCGCCTAACGTGTGATATTGTGATGGATTTTTCCTATGCGTTTGTGGCCCAACGCATGACCCCGGGAGAGAAAGAGGCTCTTTCAGGAACCTACCAGATCGATGCCGTGTTAAGCGATGTTGATGGTTGGAAACGCTCCTTGTCCCTGGTGCCGGAAACCGAGTTCGAAGGCACATCATTTGAATCCAGCACCGAGCTGGACGTCTGTGAGGTCCAGTCCCTGATCCTGGAAAAAGAGGAAAAAACAGAGGCCAAGAACCGCTGGTACAGCCTGGTTATCATGCCTGAGGTAAACCTGGACGGCGAGATCGAAGGGCATCCATATCAGGATACATATCTGGGGTATGATCGAATTCCAGATTGACACCAATATCATGCGCTTGCCCGAAGGTCTGGAGGGAATTGTGCTCTCCGAGGAAGGCATGATCGAAAACCTCCGTGTGGTTCCCAACAATATGCTGATTTTTGGTCAGGAGCTATCTGTGACCAATGCCCGGGGTATCAGCCTGATCATCTTTGGTATCGCGCTGCTGGGTGCGGTTTATCCGGCCTGGACCCTGGTGAGGGATCTCAGGAAATCGGATATATCCAGGATTCAAGTTCAATATCATCCGCTGCTGGTGGATATCAAGGATGGAAATCCCGCGAAGCAGGCGGAACAAGTTGTGGTTGTGTCCTCTTTTTCTGACCTGACCAAGATGGCGGAACGGTACGGAGCGATGATCCTCCATGAAACCCTGGGAAAATATCACCGCTACTCTGTTCAAGATGAACAAACCGTATATCAATATGCCATTGAGGTGTTCAAAGAAGGATCCCTTTTCCCGGATATGAATGATTTTAAGAAGTCCCTCCTGCAAGCGATCGAGCTAGATCAACTGGAGTTATACTACCAGCCTGTTGTATTGCTCAAGGACAATTCGGTTGTTGGCGTGGAGGCATTCTTGCGCTGGGCCCATCCTGAACTTGGCCTGCTCTATCCAGCAGATTTCATCTCCCATGCGGAAGAGAGTAACCTGATAATCGATATTGATGGTTGGGTATCCAAAAAGATCTGTCAGCAGCTTCGAGAATGGAAAGAAGAGAAAGTGTCACTGGTGCCGGTTTCGATAAATATCTCTCCGGAAACAATCAAAGATAGTAAATTTATTAATTTATTTACCGCAAATATGCTGGAAAACCTGTGTGACCCTGGTTTGATCCAGATTGAGATCAACCGGTCGAATCATGTTTTCCAGGATGAACAAATAAAAAACCACCTATCCCAATTACATGACCTTGGGGTAAATCTGGCCATTGATAATTTCGCGACAGATGCAGCCAATCAGATCAACCAGATTTTCCAGCTTCCCATCAAAACCTTGAAAATTGATAGAACTGTGATCCAGGATATCAAGGAAGATACAAACTCACAACGTCTGGTAAGTGCGGTTGCCGCAATGGCAAAAAACCTTGATATAGAGGTTGTTGCCCAGGGTGTTGAATCCAAAGAAGATATCAAGGTCCTTAAGGCCCAGAAAATAGAACTTGCCCAGGGCTTTTATCTCGGTGATCCGATCCAGGCCAGCGAGCTGGCCAAGTTATTGGATAAACCTGTCTCGGCGAAGGATAAAAAGAAATAGGGAGCATTTGATCAGGATGAAAAAAAATTGGCGGGTGGTGGCAGCATTATTTGTAGTAAGTTTTGCGGCAGTAGTGGTAATTTCTGCCCTTAATGCATTTGCAGCTGCCAACACGATTCCTACAAGCAGGGCGGATAAAAACAGCCTGGGTTTGGGTGTTAATGAACTCCAACCGCCGGAATGTGTAGGATTGGGATTGACGAATATAGTGGATATTGGCGCCGGGGAAACCGGCACCAGTGCCAATGATCTAATTCTGGGGACAGATAAGGCAGATGCAGAGATCCGGGGTGGAGCGGGTAATGACTGCATCCTCGGTGGAAAAGGAAATGAGAGGCAAAAAATTGGAAAAGATTGGGGTCCGGGTATTTTTGGGGAAGAGGGAGATGATGTGATTATCGGTGGACCTGGTAATCATGATCACTGCGACGGCGGACCAGGGAATGACACCTATTACAGTTGCGAAACCACCTATTAAGAAGATATAGTTCTATTAGATCGATCCAAAAACGCCGCTAATTTAGCGGCGTTTTTCTTTTTAATGGTTCAGTTTTCCAACAATCCGAAAAACAGATCATCGATAAGTTCTTATTTTTGATTACCGGTCGATAATAAATAACAATTATAGATATAAGCAAATACAATAAGGAAAACCTGTCACAAGGGTACAATAGATGCATGACACGTTGTGCATTTTGGCACACAATCAATGTAAGATTTTAACTTATATATGAGAGATTTTTAGATCAACCTTTTCAATTATGGTCCAACCCATCACACAGTTTTTACAAGGAGAGAACATGAGAAAGAAATTTATTGTTTTATTGGTAATGTTAGCTGCAGTTCTGGTCTTGGCTAGCTGCTCAGGTGAGACATCTCCTGCAGCTGCTGATTGCCCGGATTGTCCGGAGTGCCCGGAAATCGTCTGCCCAACACCTTTGGGTGGCGAAGTGCCCTTTGAAGCGGCCTGGGCTGGCTCCGGCCACGCTGACAGCGCAGCTGAAGCTTTCAGGCACTGGGATGAGGAAGATGACGGTCTGGTCGCGGCAAGCTGTGTGAAATGCCACTCCACGGCTGGTTATGTCGACTTCCATGGTGGAGACGGCAGCGCTGTTGGGACCATTGAAAATGAGGTTGTTGCAGCTGAAGTGATGGGTGTGCAGTGTGTTGCTTGCCACAATCCTGAAGTTGTTAAAAAAGACAGTGTAATCATGCCTTCCGGCCTGGAGCTGACAGGATTGGGTGATGAGGCCCGCTGTATGGAATGCCATCAGGGACGCGAGTCCATGGTCAGTGTCAATGCCAAGATCCTGGAAACCACCGGTGCAGAAGATCTGGCCGCAGTGGACCTGGATGCAGTGACAGAAGGACTTGGTTTCAGCAACGTGCATTATTATGCCGCAGCTGCTTCCAAATACGGCACCCTGGCCAAGGGCGGCTACGAGTATACCGGAAAAACCTATGACGGCAACTTCGCACATGTGGAAGAATTTGATACCTGCATTGAATGCCACAGCCCGCATACCCTGGAAGTCCAGGTGGAGAGCTGTACCTTCTGCCATGGCGAGGGAGAACCACAAACATTCCGCATGGAAGGATCCGCCGTTGATTATGATGGTGATGGTGATCTGGAAGAAGGCATAGCTTCTGAAATAACTGGATTATCAGATGTTCTGGCAGCTGCTCTGAGTTCTTATTCTCAGGATGTCATTGGAACACCGATCGCCTATAACAGCGCTGCCTATCCCTACTTCTTCATTGACACTAATGCAGATGGTGTAGCAGGTGAAGATGAATCCGTATTCGCAAATGGATACGCATCCTGGTCACCGCGTTTACTGCAAGCAGCCTACAACTATCAGGTTTCTTTGAAAGACCCGGGTGGATTTGCTCACGGTGGTAAATACATCATCCAGCTCCTGTATGATTCGATTGCTGACCTGGACGCCGCTCTGGCTGAAGGTCTTTACAGGGACGATCACGGACATTTCCGGGGTTCGGCAGAAGCTTTCAGGCACTGGGATGAAGAAGGAGAAGTCCCGGGCAGCTGCAGTACCTGCCACAGCGCTGAAGGACTGCCTTTTTATCTAACAGAAGGTGTGGCAGTCACCCAGCATATCTCCAATGGCTTGCAGTGTGAAACTTGCCACGGCGGAGAAGAATGGCCGGCAAGATATTCTGTGAGCACAGTGGAATTCCCCAGCGGTGCATCTGTAGCAGTAGATGCTGAGGATGAATCTGGCTTATGTATGTCCTGTCACCAGGGAAGGGAATCAACTGTAAGTGTTGATGCCAAGGTTGCCGGGATGGCAGCAAACACAGTCTCTGACCAGATCAGTTTTGTCAACGTGCATTACTTTGCGGCTGGCGCTTCCCGCTACGGCACAGAGGTTCAAGGTGGTTATGAGTTCGCTGGAAAGACCTATGTGGGCTATAACGAACACGTAGAAGGTTTTGCGACCTGCACGGACTGCCACGATGCCCATGAGCTGGAAGTGAAGACAGAAAACTGCTTCACCTGCCATGCCGGTGTCGAAGATGTCAAAGATATCCGCATATCAGAAGTTGATTATGATGGTGATGGTGATGTGGAAGAAGGCATCTACGGCGAGATCGCAACCCTGAAGGAAGCCCTTTATGGCGCTCTGCAGGCGTATGCCGCCGGTACCGCTGGCGCACCTTTGGTCTACGAATCCCATACCTATCCTTACTGGTTCAATGACAGTGATGGTGACGGCGAGGTTGGCCCCGGGGAAGCGATTTACCCCAATGCTTATAAGTCCTGGACACCCAACGCCCTCAAAGCTGGTTACAACTACCAGTATGCGTCCAAGGATCCGGGAGGATTTGCCCACAATGCTTCCTATATCATAGAGCTTTTGATCGATAGCATTCAGGCAGTGGGAGGCAGCACCGGAAGTTTCACCCGGCCCTGACCCCCCCAGTTCTAAGTAAACAAAATGCCTCCTGAGAAATTCAGGGGGCATTTTTTGTTTAACTAGTTGATGGAGAGAAAATAAAAACCCCGGAAAACGAATCTCTTTCCGGGGTAGGTTTGTTTTCTATTATGGTGTTATTGGTTTATTCAGCAGCGCCGGCTTCGATCCAGTTCTCAATCAGGGATCTTTCCTGGCTGGTGAATTGAGCAAAATGGGAGCCAGTTTCCTCTGTTTTTAGCAGTACCAAACTAGCCGCTGGGTTTCCAGGCTGGATCACCGCACCGTTATCACTTCCTGCCATTAAACCTTCATAGCTGCTAAAGGTCAGTCCGGCCTGAGCGCTTTCTCCATGGCAGGCACCACAGCGTGATAACAGGACTCCGCTGATGTTATCGGTATAGGTGAGATCCTGGGGATCATCAGGAACTTCCAGCGGGGCAGGTGTCGGCAGGGGGGTTGGCAGTAACTCCAGGATCGTTTCCCTTAATGCCGGGGCGTCAAATCCCGCATATTCCCAGCTGACACCGTGGCAGGCGCTGTTGGAGCAGAAAGAGGTATTGCTAACCCCGCCCGGATCCGCGATGGTGTGGCAGCTGCTGCAGGAAGTATCAAAGACCAGGTGATGGAGGGAGATCCAGTTGGTATTGAGATGATTCTCAGGTTCTGGTCCCCTGCTGATCTCAATTTCAGCCAGGAAATCTCCCTGCCTCAACCACCACGGGGACCGCATGGCAAAGGTTGCATTCCAGGCGAATGGCTTCTTTTTCTTCCGAGAGATGGGAGCCATCATGGCATCTGAAACAGCCTGGCGCGTTCTTATGGCCGATATTATCAGGGTGGGAAGCCCAATCTGATTTTTGTTCAGGATAGACAGTATTCTGGTAGGAAGTTTTCAGTTCATCAATAGCCTGGGAGACCAACTCTGTGTTCTGTGAGTAAAAAGCAGGATATTTCTGCTCGTAGAAGTAATCCAGTAGATCAAATGAGGCTAAAGCGGTTTCCATACTGGTGTATTCTTTGTGATATGTTTCCAGGGCGATATCTCTGATCTCCGGGATATCTGTGGAGATCAATCCCCTCTGGAGTAATTGATCGATTGAATCCTCAGGATAGGGAACAAGGTGAGTGATCCGGTTGTGGCAGGTAATGCAGTCCATTTCTTTGAGGTCTTCCTGATTGATCCCGGAAGGGTCAAAATCAGAAGTGACATCGATATATTCTGTGCTGCTTCCATCTTCATTATCCACCCGAATATAGGGTATCTGCTGTTCTTCTTTATCAAGGGGCAGATAATAAATTGGATTTTCAATATGCCAGTGAATGCCCTGTCCAAGACCTGTTCGTTCGCTGCCACCACCTGTCTTGAGGATCAAATAGGTGGTGAAGCTGGAATTTTCGAGGTCATTCCGATACTGGACAATTTCCCTCAGGCTGTCATCCGAGAATTTTTCCGGAAAATGGCATAATTCGCAGGTTTCGCGGGCCGGACGCATGTGTTTGACCTGGATGGGGTATTCATAGGTCTTAAAAAGCGAGGCGGTGACATGTTTCAGGTCGCCTGCCTTGCGTGTGATGCGCTCAGTGATGAACCCTTCTCCGATGTGACAGTCCACACAATCCACCCGGGCATGGGGTGAGGACAGGTAGGATGTATATTCCGGGGGCATGGTATGGCAGGCCACCCCGCAGAACTCAGGAGAATTAGTGTATTCCCAGGCGTAGGCGCCGCCCCAGAGGGCAAATAATGTCAAAATGCCAAGGAGAATATAAGGGGCCAATCTCAACCAGAGGGGAGCACCTTCGGGGGGAAGGAAAAAGCTTCTTACTATTTGTAGAAGTTTCTTCATTCAATATCCTTTATACTGATAATTGTTGTTAATAGTTAATTTCATTGTAACATGGATGCATATATCAAATTACGCCATGAACTGTCGATTACTGGAACTGTTCAGAGTTCCGGTATGCAGATATAGAACGTGGCTGGGTGAGATCTGTGGCGGTGAACAACTTTCGGTCAGGCTGGTGGGGTGGCAGCATCCGGCTCTTTCTGCAGCTGGGGGAACTGTTGGATCTTCATGCCCTTATCTGTAGTCCTCTGGTTGGAACTAATTTATGGGATTAGGATGGCAAAAATGTCCCCTAATATTATATCAAGATGATATAATTTTTAATTATTTGAATTATAAAACCCGACCATGGTCTTTTTGAATCATCACCTTTCCAGACAGGCAAAATTCTATTGTTGGAAATATATTAATTAATATTTTTGTCTGCATTTATCTTGGAGACTCCGTGCGCAAACTCTTACCGAAATATCGTTTACTCTCTGCCCTGATCAGCTTCATCTTATTGCTAGTTATTGTCCCGGTTGTGATTGTTTTCGCCGCTACTGTTCCGGCGGAAATCAACATGCAATTTACGCCGATCGCCATCGCTTCAGGTGGCACCTCCACATTGCGAGTTTCGGTCTTTAACCTTAACGGCAATCCACTTACAAGTGCAACCTGGACGAATACTTTTCCTGCTGGTATGACGCGTTGCAGATCCGCCCAATATGAATCAGACTTGTGGTGGAACTGTGACCGATGGATCAGATGGTCCGTTGGAAGCTGGTGATACCTCTATCAAACTGACCAATGGCACTGTACCGGGGCAGCTGCCCAGCGGTTTACCAGGAGAATGTTATGTCGAGGTCGATGTTACCTCGACGACGCCCGGCAACCTGATTAATACCATTCCAGCGAATCATCTATCATCTCAAACCATTGATCCTGATGGCGGTGGAACTGTAGCGATTACCAATACAACGCCGGCTAGCGCCACCATCAATGTTATCGGCGTCGAGTCGCCCTCCCTGAGCAAAGCCTTTGCGCCTAACACTGTCTTTGTTGGTGAGACCAGCACGCTGACCATCACCATTCGTAATAATGATGATGATTACCCTTTGACCGAAGTGACCATGTTTGATGAATTGCCCACTGCTGGCAATAGCGATATTGAGGTAGCCAGTCCCCCGAATGCTTCCTTGAGCGGCTGTGGCGAAGGCTCAGGTGCTGAGTTGACTGATGAAACCGGAATAACGGGTTCGTTAGATGCTGGTGACACAACGATAAAACTTGTCGACGGGATCATTGCTCCTGACGCTGACTGTGTCATCTCTGTTGATGTCGTTTCGCTGGTTCAAGGCGCCTATACCAATCAAATCCCCACCGGTGATCCCGCAGGTGGTTCGATCCAAACCCAGCAGGGTGTCACCAACGAGGACGCCGCTGATGATCCTCTCAATGTCCAGGCTTTTTCCATTGATAAAGATTTTGCCGAGACGAGAATTGCTGCCGGTGAGACCACCGGGGTGACGATTGAGATCATAAATAATGCCACCATTGATTACACCGGGGCGGCTTTGGATGATGTCCTGCCCGCAGGGCTTGTCTTCGAGACTGGGCCGGGCAGCGCATCACTCAGCTGTACAGATGGCTCTTCTACGGCAACTTTCACGTATTCAACCACCGGTGCAAATCCCAATGATATCTTGCAAATGGCAGGCGGTGTCCTGCCCGCGGGGGAAACCTGTACGATTACGGCCACGGTGAGAGCCCTGACGTCGGCCACGATCGGTACCTACACCAATGATATCCCTATCGGGGCGTTGACCACGGATCAAGGGGCGATTAATCACGATTCGACATCAGCAGATATTGATGTCGATACTTTGGGGATTGCAAAAGTATTTGCTGAAAATACCATCCCCTCGGGCGGCAGCAGTGAACTGACGATCACGATTACCAATCCCTTCTCAAGGGACTATACGGATGCGGCGGGTGGTGCCCCGCTCTTGGCAGATGTTCTCCCTGCCGGGCTTGAGTTTTCTTCAGCACCAGTTCCAATTTTAGGGGGAACTGACTGTGAAGGAGTACTTGCGATCGGTGGCACAAATAATGATACGCTTTCCTGGGGCGATGCTACTTTGCCTGTTACCTTACCAGCGAATTCAAGCTGCACAATTACGGTTACTGTCAATGCAGAATCGAATAGCATCCCTGCTGATCCTGGCGACTACTTAAATGAGATCGCCGCAGGCGATATCAATACCGACCAGGGAGCAACGAATGCCTCTCCTACTAGCGATACGATCACTGTTCAATCGCTTGATGTAACTAAAGAATTTGTTCCTAATACAATACCCGCCGGCGGGACCAGCTTAATGACCATTGAGATCATTAACAATGGGACGGGAACATTGACCGGAGCAAATCTCACAGACGTTCTAACAAATGCGACTTTTTATTATATACCAGGATCAGCGGCGACTACATGTATACCTAATGGTGTAGTTACAATTACTGATTCCCAGACTGTCTCTTTGACCAATGGTACTATTCCCCCAAGCGGCTGCAACATCACTGTGGATGTGACCACTGATGATAATGCGCTGCCAGCCAGTTATCAAAACATAATTGCAGCGGGTGATCTCACTACAACTGAGGGGGACACGAATCCTACCGATGCCAGTGACACCATCAGCGTAGAAACAGTCACGATCACGAAAAGTTATGGGACAGGTACGATTTCCTACCCTGAGACCAGTACCTTAACCATTAGGATATCGAATCCAGCATTAGGCTTGGCCCTGACCGACATGGAACTTACCGATTTCCTGCCGATTGGCTTGGTGATCGCTAGCCCTGCCAACGCAAGCACAACTTGTAATGATTCATCAACGCCAACCTTAACAGCAAATCCGGGAGATAGAGAAATCACATTAGCGGATGGATCGTTAGGGGCTGGCAGTGGTTTCTGCACGATTGTGGTCGATGTCACAGTAGAATCGGATACTATTGCGGGCAATTACACCAATACTATTGGTCAGGGTGATTTGACCACCGGTCCTGGTGGAAATGGACCCACAAATGGCAATACAAATTCTGCCACATTAAGTGTCGAAGCACTTGAAGTCAGTAAAGAATTTGCCTACGTGAGTTTTGAAGCTGGAGAACCCACCAGCACCAATCCGATGACGATAACCTTAACCAATCCCACTGGTGAGGATTATACAAACGTTAATTTGTCAGATACGTTGCCCACCTCGCCGGATAGTGATCTGATATATGTTCCGGGGACAGAGACCACGGATTGCGGTGCTGGAACGGTTTCACTTTCTGGTGCTTCACCTCCCCCATACCGAACGATTTCATTGGTTGGAGGTACTATTCTTGCCAATAGCAGCTGCACAATCACCGTTGATGTCACCACAGATACAGGTGCAACAGCGAGTTCTTATACCAATACAATCCGCCCGGTAGATATAACCACCACGGTGGACGGCAACACTGGACCTACTATTCCCAATAATGTAACCGCTGATGTTGATACCTATGCTTTGCAAGAAGGAGTGGAAGCCACCAAGTCGTTTACGCCTGCGACCATTAATTATTTCGATTATTCCGGCGATACTTCGAGATTAGAATTGGAATTTACCGCGCCTCCTGACATCGATCTGACCAACTTCACATTTACGGATGTCCTACCGGTAAGTGGAGATGGCAGTGTCTACCTGGCAAATCCGATTAATGCGTCTCTGATTGGATGTGGAGCTAGTGCAGAACTGACCGATGAGAGTGGTCTGACTGGTTCCTTGGGGGCAGGCGACACCACAATATCTATGATCAACGGTACCATCCTTAGAGGAGCAACTTGTACTGTCTCCCTGGATGTCACCAGCAACACCGGTACCACTCCCGGCGTCACCTACACCAATACCATTACACCTGCTGATGTCAGCAATACTGAGGACCGTAATCCAGCAGGTAACATTACCGCCAATTTGACTGTCAGGACTCCCAGCACACTGACGATGGTGAAAGACTTTGATCCCAACATTGTTGGCCCTGAGGGGCGATCAAGATTGACCATCACTCTCGAAAATTCAGATACTACTGCACTTGTCGATGTCACGCTGCTGGATATTCTTCCTGGCGGTACTTCAGATGGTGTCGTTATTGCTCCGACCCCCAATCCCACCACCACATGTGGCAGCGGTGTGATTACTTTCCCGGACTCTCAAACTATCCAGATGGCTGGTGGTACGATTCCAGCTTCGGACGGAACCGTGAATGGCATCTGTACCATCAATGTCACCGTTCAGGGCAAGACCACCAATGGAATGTCGCCAGCCACTTATACAAACACTATTCCGGTTGGGAACGTTGTTGCCACGATTGCTGGTACCCCCTCGACGATGAATCCCCAGGACCCAGCCAGCGATGACCTCACTGTTAAAGACCTCGATCTTGAGATTGTTAAAGGTTTTAATCCTGTTTTAGTCTATGGTGGTGCCGATTCGGTCATGAGTATTACCCTCAGAAATCCGAATAACGATGCTGAGTTAATCGATATCACTTTTACCGATAATATGCCAGCAGGGGACATGATTCTTGTTGATCCACCAAATTTCGATCCCTCAGACTGTGGGCCTGCGGCCGTACTGACCAGGATTGATGCGAGCACTTTTGAATTCAGTGGCGGCTATTTGGATGCAGGTGAAGAATGCACCATCACCATGAAGGCAAACATGACGGTTAACGGCAACCGTACCAATACCATTCCTATTGGTGCGGTTTCGACCACGAATGGAGCTACCAACAAAACAGCTACTTCTGCCTCATTGACCAATTTGGCCAGCGTCAGTGTCAGCAAGAGTTTCGAACCCAACCCCGTCGCTGCGGGACTGGAAACCTATTCTGTTCTCACCATCGAAATTCGGACGACCGAGTCAGTCGCGATTACAGGCTTGGGACTGATAGATACCTTGCCCACGGGGTTGCAGGTAGCAGATTATGTCAGCGGTCCTGCTCCCGGACCGACCAATGCTTGCGGTGGTTCGCTATCCGCTCCTATCGGGAGTACAACCATCCAGCTTTCAAATGGCGGACTTGGCGTTGGATTTGCAAATTGTTTAATGACCATTCCGGTCACCGGGGCTGAACCAGGTGATTACACAAACAATATTCCCCAGGGCGCTATAACAAACGACCAGGGTATTACAAACATTCCAGCTACCGAAGACACTCTCACCCTGACTCCATATAGCTTAGGCAACCGCGTTTGGTACGATACGAATAATGACGGCATTTTCGGTGCCGGAGAAGTAGGTATCTCTGGAGTGCGTGTAGAGCTGTATCGAGACACCAACAGCAATGGTGTTTATGATCCCGGGGTCGATGCGGCCGTATTGGATGGGGGTGGTAGTGCTCGTTTTGAAGTTACCGATGCGGATGGCTACTACCGATTTGATGATCTGGGACCGGACGATTATCTTGTTGTTATTCCTGGGGTAAATTTTACTGGCGGGAATCCGTTAGCTGGGTACCATAGCAGCGGCACCACGCTGGCGGCTGATGGGACAATCAGCGACAGTATTGGCCCCGATCCAGATGATGATGTTGATAATGATGATAACGGCAAACCCACGGTGACCTTGTTGACGATTAACTTTGTCTCGGCGCAGGCCGTCACCCTGGGACCAAACCAATCTGAACCTACCGATGATGATGATCCAACAACTAACCCTGTAGCAGGTGAAGCGGCCAATGACCAGAGTAACCGCACGGTTGATTTTGGTTTCTACGCCATCGGCTTTGCATCTCATGCTAAGCAGCTTAACTCTACCGATCAAGTATTTACCACAACGCCGGATGTCGCGATTGGAGAGATCCTGACCTATCGAATCACCCTGTCCGTGCCCCCTGGTGATCTCTCCGGTGTGACGCTGACCGATACCATGGATCGGGGTCTGGTGTACGATGAATGTGTCAGTATTACAGCTGGCAGCACCGATTTGACAACCAACGCCGCAGCTAACTTTGCCGCGATTTGCTCCACACCACCAGCTGTGAGCACTTACCCAGCTGGGAGTCCTAATCCCGCGGA
Source organism: uncultured Chloroflexia bacterium (assembly GCA_963783765.1). Taxonomy (GTDB): domain Bacteria; phylum Chloroflexota; class Anaerolineae; order Anaerolineales; family UBA11858; genus B10-G9. Next base: position 360,780 of record CAWAOV010000003.1, read on the forward strand.
TCCAGGACGTCAGGTGGTCTTTGATTTCGGGACACTGAGCAATGCTGGATCCTCCGATGTGGATCTGGTGGTTACTTACCAGGTAGTAGTCCTTAATAATATTGAAAATCAAAGTGGGATAAATTTGGGGAATCAGGCGCTTTGGAGCTGGACTGGTGGTACGCTGCAAGATACTGCAGACCAGGTGACTGTCAGGGAACCGGATTTGGTGTTATCCAAGACGGTCTCCCCGCGCACTGCTTTGCAGGGCCAGGAGATCACCTTCACGTTAACAGTGGATCACTCAGCAGCGACAGAAACGCCTGCCTATGATGTGGTGTTAACGGATGTAATTCCGGTTGGATTGACTTATGTTCCTGGAACCCTGCAGTATGTCAGCGGACAGATTCCTGACACTCTGGATGACAGCGCTCCGCCTACACTGACTGTGGTTTGGGATGAGTTCCTTGTTTCTGGTGCTGCCTCTGTGGTCTCTTTCAATGTTACCCTTGACAGCACGTTGAGGCGAGGAGACGGTGTGGAAAATACCGCTTCGGTGGCTTGGACCAGCTTGCCGGAGGATGTTTTTGTTCCTCCTCTGTCTGCTTATAATCCACTCTCAGTAGAGCGAGATTATGATCCGGCCAGCGCTGTTGATGTCTATGGCCTCGAGGCATCCGCTACCATCAGGTTACCAAGCTTGCCCCAGACTGGGTTTGCCCCTGGTGTGATCTCTGAAGTATCTTCCCAACCTGTGGAATACCAGTACAGTAATACGGGAGATATTCAGCTAATCATCTCGACTCTGGATATCTCTTTGCCGGTCCTCAGCATTCCACAAAACGATCAGGGTTGGAATTTGACCTGGCTCTGGCAGGGTGCTGGCTGGCTGGAAGGCACCGCCTATCCAACCTGGACTGGGAATACAGTCCTCACCGGCCATGCCTATCTATCTAGCGGGCTGCCGGGACCCTTCGTCAATCTGGGAGAACTGTCCTGGGGCGATGAGATCGTTCTGATTGCCAATGGATACCGCTATAGCTATCAGGTCAGGTATACAGATCTGGTTTCTGGAGACGATGTCCGCATCCTGGGTCACAAGGACCAGGATTGGCTGACGCTGTTCACCTGTAAAGGATACAGCGAGGAATTGGGCGATTATCGTTATCGTCAGGTCCTTCAGGCTGTTTTGATTGATGTGAAAGAGATAGATTAAGAATCAAGGGACGAAGTCCTTATAGGACTTCGTCCCTCTTTGATTTGAATTTCCCTGTCTACCGATC
>CAWAOV010000004.1:0-377746 GCA_963783765.1 uncultured Chloroflexia bacterium
AAAATATCCCCAAAAAGGCTGCCGAATTTGATGCATCCCCATTGGCCATCCAGAGCCATTTGAAATATGATAGTTTATTGAAGAAATTCAAGATCTTATTGAGATTTATTTCTCTGGAGACGTTAACAGGCCATATCTATGATCAACTTGATGAGATTGAAAAAGAGGACCTGAAACTGGTCACGATCTCAGACGAACGGCTGATTATCAGCGCTGTCAAAAAATCAGAGCATGAAGATGCCCTCGTTATCCGTTTTTATAATTCCAGCCCAATACCCGTCCGGGACGCTACCATACGACCTGGCAATCGACACCCAGAATGGATCCATCACTGATCTCAAGGAAGAGAAGATCGAAGAACTAGTTCAATTAAATTCTGGCCTTTATCGGATCCCCGAGATCAAACCCAACACATTGCTGACCATAAAATTCCCAATTTCGATGTAAAAAACTAAAGTTAGAAATGGGATATATTCACTTCTTTTTTATCACCGAGCTGATTTTGGTCTCTTCTTTATTGATGATCCGCTGGATATTACCCCGGTGCAGGTAAAAACAAAGACCGGTCAGACCGATCCCGCTAATGGTGAAGATCAATGGATATCCAGCCAGGTAAGTCACTATCGGTAATGCACTAAATGCAGTAAAGGAACCGATAACAATATAATCCGTCACAAACGCTGGAATAGCCACCAGCAGAACAAACAGAATTCCCAGTTTCCAATTTATACCAAACATCATCCCTGCCAGAGCAGCTACTCCCTTTCCCCCTCGAAATTTCATATAGAATGGAAAAATGTGACCAATGATAGCCATGATTCCGGAAAGATAAGCCAAATCAGGACTGTCAGGATAGATCCACTTAACAACCATCACAGCGAAAAACCCTTTAAGGATATCTACTACACCAACGATCACGCCGTACTTCAAACCCATGATAGTTGTGATATTCGATGCGCCAGCATTACCAGAGCCGTGATCGCGAATATCCATCTTGCCGATAAATTTGCTGAGAAGATAGGCGGCTTGAATACATCCAAAAGCATAACCGATCAGTGCTGATATTAAATAGACCATATCCTTCTCTCCTTTTCTATTCCAAGTATACCTTTTGTCCGAGTGATTATGGATGCAACCTAAATTCGGACATTAATCACATTCCAACGACATAACAATATTAAAAGGTACAAGGCCATAGATAAGAAGTAGTATTGGTGTAGTAATTATCCAACTCATCACAACAGAGGAATTATGAAAAAAACCACTACTTTCCTGCTCATCACAATGGCCATCCTGCTGCTGGCTGCCTGCTCCTCAAAACCAACCGCTGTCCTAGTTCCTGATACACCAGAACCCACTCCTGAGCTGATCGAGGCAGCCCCAAACACAGATGAAGAGGCTGAAGTACAGGATACAAACGAAGAAGAAGCAAGCAAAGAGACTACCCAGGAAGTACCGCGCTTTATCACTACCAGTCCGGTAGTCCCCTTTACCGAAGATGAGATCCTAGGCCTGGGCGTTAACTGCGAGGGAAGCGAGGGGGAAGTCGCCCAATGCATCAAGAGCTGGCAAGAAACGAACATGCTTTACTGCCAGGATACAGATCTTGAAGACTGCTCAGATGTGATCAGGGCAAATTATGTCCTTCCGGGTCTGTATACCAGCCAGGAGATGATCAAAACCCGCCAGCAGAATGGAAGAGTATACGGCATTTGTTTTGACTATGCAGTGATCTACTGCTCGATTGCGGAATATCATGGGCTGGAATGCCGGGTCGTTAATTCGATCTCCAAGCCCAGTGAGCGTCCCGGAGCCAATGTGCCAATCACGCACGGCATGGCGGAGGAGGAATATGTGCGCTGGAATGATCAGCTGAAAACTAAAGGGATCGATTACTCTTACGACGTGCTGCGCCTGATCGCTAGAGAAACACCTGAGCACTATTGGGCTGAAGTTAACCTGGATGGGAACTGGACCGTTCTTGACGCCACCAGGATAAACATGGGTGGCAACACGGAAACTGAATATATCCAATCTGGAGACTTCGAGTTGACGGATTGGTTTGCATCTGATTCTTCCCAGCAAGCATATGATTACGCGGTCAGGATCGCATCAGGGGAAGATCTACGCAACGAAGGTTATGCTAGCGTTGGAGAACAGTTCATGGAGGGCCGTGAGGTTGCTTCAGCTTACGGTGATGCCGCGAACTACACAGGAATCGAGGACAGCCTGGGCCAAACTGGACGCTCAGCAAATATGGAAGACTTTATGCAGGGATACGGCTTGATGCCTTTCCTGCCAACCTGTCAGGATGCCTGCGCGTTCCTTGGCGCGCCAGAAGAATGTTACGAAGATTGTGAAGAGGAAAATGAGATCCTGACCTGTTATGAGAGCTGCTCCGGAGACCCTTATTATTTCGGTTGCATATATCTTGAATCAGGCATGGACGATACCGTCAACCCAGAAGCCTACGAAGCTTGCGCAGGGATCCCACTTAACATGGTCTGTGAGGAGACTTGCGCAGGGGATTGACTTCCCCCCCTGGTGCTCTGATTAATTTAATCTCTTGTGGCCATTCAATACCAAAAAACCGCTCAATCATGAGCGGTTTTATTTAGTCTATTCTTCAATTTTGTATCAGGGGCACAATCCTGTTTCATTCCCAGTTGGTGTAAATCCAAAATAAGACCGGCAGGTAGTGTCAATCAGATATACCGATTTAATGGGATAAAGGGGACTATCCGGGTATGGACTCCCGGCACTCTCTTCAGTATATCGATCATTATAATCTCGATAGTCGACCGCCTTTAACCCATCATCCGCGAAAGCACTCCAGAGATACCCAGTCATGCCAATCAATTCATTCTTGTAGGCTATTTGAATACTATTCTCTGCCTCAGGATTTCTTCGCACCCAAACCAGATCCGGATCATCCCCTTCGCCACTATCAAATAGCAGTGATTCGTATCCATTAAGTCCTTCAACTGGATTGTCATTCACCATCGGGCTTGCTCCCCCCACATCTCCATCCAAATCCGTGTAAACCAGAACTTCATTAACACTCCAATCGATGCCGGTGGGTAATCCAGTCTGTATTAAGAGATCCCCGCGGCCATTTTCATCCAGATCGATCTCCAAACCATATTTCATTGTTCCACTATCAGGTAAATTTTCCGCAAAATATAGTATCGCATATGTCCAAAAGTCCATCACTTTCATATTCACCCGGATGATGTCAATATTCCCTTGATAAATCATGTCATCCGCGGTAAAAGGACGTTCCAATATATTAGCCTTGAACTGGTCCCCGTACGTGATATGTTCATCAGCGTAATCAATCGAGTTGTAATCCACCAGGTAAGTATCCACTCGCTCCTTGATCGTGCTGCCTGGAAAGATCAGGTGTTCACTTGCCGGTTTTAGAGTCGGTGTCGGGGATGGTTCCTGGGTCGGTCGAATTGTGGGTGTGGATGTACTGATGGTCTGATTATCACTTGATCCACCAGAGCTCTCGCTCGCTATGGCCGTCTTGCGGGCTGATTCAACACCGCCCAACCAGGCTTCTTTTGTTAGCGTTGCCTGAACACCTGCCTGAACAGCCTCTTCGAGTGTCAGAGGTCCGCTCTCCCCGCCGAAGTTGCATCCAACCAATCCAAGTATAAAAAGCAGCATAACTGCCGCCAAAATCAGTGTGGTCTTTCGCATACTAATTAAATTCCTCCAGCAAAAATTCTTCTCAATTGCAGTAAATGCAATTCAATTATTTCCATCAACCTAGGCAATTATACAATGTTGAACGTGAAATTGATACCTAATTCGTTAAAGATCAAATTTCACTCATTCTTCCGCTGGCAATTTGCAGCGCTCACAAGACCAGGGATCGGGCAGGTTAGGTGGGCAGGTTTTCATACATTCGTCAAAACAAACTTTAGAATCCCGGAAATCATAGCATAATCTCCAGCCCCTAGCAGGTCCCTCTTTATAATAAACCTGGCAGAGACCGATCTCGTCCCCAACCGGCTCATAAGCATACCAGGATATACATGTACTATCCACCATATTGATTGCTTGAATGGGATGGAACTCATGCTCGGGATATGGACTGCCAGCCTCCTCAAAATTGAAGATGTCGTTATATTCATGCAATGCAGGATCCATCAAACCTTCGTCTGCCCAGACACTCCACAAAAAACCTTGTTCTCCCACAAGGTCGATTTTTAATAGCAAACTGTAAACTAGTGTTTTCCTCTGGATTACGGCGGATCCAGGCTTGATCCGGATCATCACCCAGTCCGCTTTCAAACAGGATCAATTCATAACCAGTCGATGCAATATCATCAATATCAGGGAAATGGGGCAAACTACCGCCTACATCATTGTCCTGATCTTCAAAGATATTAACACCCGCAGTTGTCCACTCACCAGGGGCGGGTAGCGCTGCTTGGACAAGATAATCTCCCCTTCCATCTTCATCAACATCAAATTCAATGGCATATTTTGCATTTACCACATCTGGAAGGATATCTGCAAAATAAACATCGATATATATCCAGGGGGGATTGACTTTCATATTCGCCAGGATAATATCCAAATAACCATGATATTCTTCCATCTCTACAGTGAATGGACGTTCATACCTGTTGATCAAGTACTGATCGCCATATGTAAACTCTTCCTCTGCAAAATCGATCGAGTTGAAATCGGTCACGTAGGTATTGTTTTTCTCACCAGGCTCACCCGGTATCATCTCATGGACTATTTCCGGTTCCGGTGTTGATGTTGGCTGTTGAGCTAGTTCAGTCTGCCGGGCAGATTCCATTTCAGCTTCCCAGGCTTCTTTGGTCTGAGTCGCAGATACTCCTGCTGCAACAGCGTTATCAATGTCACTGTTTTTTCCAGAACAACCAGCAACCAATGCTCCCAGAATTAGTAGATGCAATAAGCAGCTGAATTTTCTTATTCATATTTACTTGCCTCCATTACATTAAATGGTTATAAATTTCCTGTTAATTACGGTAGTTTACAAGGAATACAAAAACGATTTCGCGGACAATTACTCATACAAATATTATTCTCACATCCCGTTGACTTCGCAGAGGCTTCACACCAACCGTATCCAGGCAGCTCCTGGAGATGATCTCCCGTAAAACACAGTCCCGGTTCAGTACCTGTTGGAATATATCCATACCAGGAACGGCAGGTGCTATCAACCAATGCCACTGCTTTTAGTGGATAACGATAATTTCCTTTATTCGGACTGCCCGCCTCATCAAAAGTAAAGTGGTCATTAAAATCAAATAAACCAGGATCTTTAATGCCTTCATCCGTCCAGACATTCCACAAAAAGCCAATTGAACCTACCAAACTGTCCTTAAAAGCGATTTGGACTTGATTCCGATTGTCTGGATCACGCCTCACCCAGGCTAAATCACGATCCTCGCCCTCTCCCTTATCAAAAATTATCTTTTCATATCCATTCTGTTCCGGGAGAGGCCCCTCCATATAGAGGGGAAATAAACCTCCTATATCCTCATCCCCGTCAGCCCGAACCTGGACTCCATCTGTAGTCCATTCGATATCAGCCGGGAGAGAGGTTATCACAAGGAAATCACCCCTCCCATCATGATCTGTATCGAGTTCAACAGCGTAGCGAATATCTCCTTCTGCAGGTAATTTTCCAATTAACACAACAGTGATATATATCCAGGGATCGGCTGCCACCAATTTCACCTGATAGATATCCAGATAGCTGCGGTACTCCATGGATTTGGGTGTAAAGGGTCTTTCAAGACGAGACCAGGCATAACTATCTCCCAGGGCGGTTTTCTCTTTTGCAGAGTCAACTGAAACGATATCAGAAATGTAGGAATGGACCGTTGAGGGAGAGCCTGGGATCAATTTATGAAGGGGTTCCGGTGTTGGAGATAATGTAGGTGTCTCACTTGGGCGGGTTGTTGCAGTTGCTGCTTGGGTAGCTGTGGGAAGGTTTAGAATAGTTTCTGTTTCTCTTGCAGAGTCTACACTTCCGAGAAAAGCCTCCCTGGTCAAAGTGGCTTTGATCCCTTCTTGAACCCTGTGGTCGATTTCCGAATCTGAACCAACCGACGCCTGACAAGCGGACAGGCCGAGGGCCATAATAATTATCAGCAAAAGGAGATCGGTGGTTCTTCGATGAGCCATTTTATAGATAGTTTTAAGGAAATTATTATAGATATGTTCTTGAGTGTATACGATTGGAGATTTACTGTCAATAAATAATCTGGCGATATTGGTTTAGATGGTACACTTTGTCCATTGTGATTAATCCAACGGTACGGACAAACATCAGAAAGGGATTGATAAATTGGTATCAGAAAGCTAAACGTGATCTGCCCTGGCGGAAAACGACTGATCCTTATGCTATCTGGGTTTCGGAGATCATGCTCCAGCAAACCCGGGTTGAGACTGTTATCCCTTATTACAAACGCTGGCTGGCTGAATTCCCCAATATGCAAACACTTGTAGATGCCGAACAGGATCAGGTATTAAAATTATGGGAAGGGTTGGGGTATTATAAGCGGGCTCTCAACCTGCACAAGGCCGCAATCATGATCCAGGAGCGTTTTAACGGAACGCTGCCAAAGGATCTCAAATCTCTGCAATCCTTGCCAGGGATCGGGCGTTATACGGCGGGCGCAATCTCTTCCATAGCATTCGACCAGCGTGCCCCTATCCTGGATGGAAATATCAAGCGTGTTTTTTCACGTCTCTTCGACGTTGATACTCCTCTTCAAACTTCAGAGACCGAAACAAAACTCTGGCAGATAGCTGAAGATTTATTACCGGAAAAGAAGGTTGGTGAGTTTAATCAAGCGTTAATGGAGCTGGGAGCGCTGGTTTGTGTATCAAAAAATCCCCTATGTGATCACTGCCCGCTTAAAGATGATTGTCTGGCATTCCAAAACCTGCTCCAGGACGTTCGCCCTGTGCGGAAAGAGAAATCATCACTACCCCATCTGCAGGTCACTGCAGCTATCCTGAAGAAGGATGGAAAATTCCTGCTGGCAAAAAGACCAGAAAAGGGATTATTAGGGGGTATGTGGGAATTTCCTGGGGGAAAACAGGAAAAAAACGAAACTCTTCCAGAAACACTAAAACGTGAAATAAATGAAGAATTGGGGGCAAAAATCCAGGTTGGAGATCAATTTGGCACTTATCATCATGCCTATACGCATTATAAAGTCACTCTACATGCCTTTGAATGCCATCTTGACTCAGAAAACCTGCACCTGAATTATCATACTGAATTGGCCTGGGTGCCGCTTGATTCCCTGGGGTCCTATCCAATGGGGAAACTCGACCGCGCCATATCTGAGCAGCTCCAGGCCAATAAATATCTACGGTAGATAAACTGCGACAGTAGATCACCTTGATCATTCGGTTCCTTCAATAACTGGCTGTGAGATTTGTGGTTGGTTGAATATCTTCAACCACACAAAAATTACCACGCCGGCCATGATCACTGCCCCGGCAATACCGGGCGCCCATGTACCCAGGGATCCCAACAAAAATCCTCCCAGGCTGGGGGCGATCACCCTTGTCAGGCTTTCAAAAGATGCCGAGATCCCCAGAACACCGCCCACCTCTTCTGTGTCCACAATTTTCGTCAGTGAGCTGCGAAGCACCGTATTTAACACACCACTGGCACCTGCTAGAGGGATCATGATAATCAGCAAGGCGACTATACTTCCTGTAAAAGCCCAGATGGCCAGGGATCCTGTCATGAGAATGGTTGTGACCATGATGATCCATCGGTCTGTGTAGCGCTTGGAGATCGGTCCCACTCCAACTCCCTGGACCAGGGCGATCAACAAACCTACATATCCAAGCACATATCCCGTCTGGCGTGCATCAAGATCCAGTTTATATTGTGCAAATAGCGAAAACATAGTTGTAAATAGGGCAAAAGCGAGACCATAGAAAAAACTGACAATCAGGATCGGCCCAACTTTTGGCCGATTTAAAGCCTGGCCCAGAGCTTTGAAATTTACTTTGGGTCCTCCTTTTTTGGAGGATTGGTCACGATCTTCAATTGGAAGTGATTCTGGCAGCCAGAGGGAAACCATAACCAAATTCAGAGCTGACAGGCCCGCTGCGGCAAAAGCAGGGACACCAAAACCATAAACACTTAGAAAGCCACCCATTGCAGGGCCGATCACAAAACCAAGCCCAAATGCCGCTCCAATCAAACCCAGACCCTTGGCCCGGTTTTCTGGAGTGGTCACATCGGTAATATAAGCTTGGGCAACCGAAATATTCCCGCCAGTAAACCCATCCAATGCCCGGCTGATGAACAGGACAGCCAATATCATCTGATTAACAGGCAACCCTGTCCAGCTGGCCAGAATTTCACCTGCCGGCTGGGCAACACCAAATAATAAAAAGCCCAGAAACGTACCAAAGATGCTGATCAACAGGATCGGCCTTCTTCCAAAACGATCAGACAAACGGCCCAACACAGGAGCGCCGATCAATTGGGCTGCTGCATAGATCGCAGTTAACATCCCCACAAGAAAAGGAGAAGCGCCGAACTCATCAGCATAAAATGGCAGCAGGGGAAGGATCAAACCAAATCCCAGCAAATCAATAAAAACAATAATAAAGATATTCAATAATCGTTTGTTATTCATTAATTCCTTTAATTGAAATAATCCGCGTATTATAGTGTATCCCCGCTCCAATCATGATTTATCCCGACTATTCTTACTGGGTATTAATAATAAACAATAAGATATAAACCCTGGAATCTTAAATTTTTTAGATTTATTTGATCCCTTATTACACCAATTCTTTAGGGGAAAACTCCCTTATTTGAATAAATCTGGCCAGAAAAACGTGAACAATATAGGACGTAACACTATTGAAATCCTTGTGTTATAGGTTGCATGTATCTGAAGTTAAAGCGTGAGGAATGTAGTGTTAATGATGGATTTTAACTATTCTTTAGAAGAATTAAGAGATCATGCCCTGCTTGGTGGTGGTGAAACCCGCATCAAAAAACAACACCAAAAAGGAAAACAAACAGCCCGTGAAAGGATAGCAGTTCTGCTCGATCCTGGTTCATTCCAGGAAATCGGGCTTTTTGCTGCCTCGTACCAGGGAGAAGCATCCAATAATAATTCCCCCAATATCGGTGATGGAGTCATCACAGGGAAAGGCACTATTGACGGCAGGCCGATTTATCTGTATGCCCAGGATTTCACTATTATGGGCGGCTCCGTTGGCAAAGTTCATGGAAAGAAAATAGCCAATATCATGGACCTGGCACATCAAAATGGAGCTCCAGTAATCGGATTAAATGATTCTGGGGGAGCCCGTATTCAGGAAGGTGTAAACTCGTTGGCTGCTTATGGAGAGATATTTTTCCGCAATGTCAGATCATCTGGCGTAATCCCCCAAATCTCGATCATCCTTGGTCCATGTGCAGGCGGAGCAGTTTATTCTCCAGCCATCACAGATTTTGTCTTTATGGTTGAGGGAACATCTCAGATGTTTATCACCGGACCCGAGGTAATCAAAGAAGTAACCCAGGAAGAGATTGATCTCGACTCTCTCGGCGGAGCAGATGTTCATCATCGGACCAGTGGTGTTGTCCACTTTAAAGCCAGTGACGAGAATGAGGTTTTTGAACAGGTTCGATCTCTGCTGAGTTATTTACCCGCGAACAATCTATCATCACCGCCCGATTCTCAAGTTATTGATGATCCTGCCAGACCAACTCCGGAATTGGCTGAGATCGTACCTGATCAGGCAGATGAACCCTATGATATCCAGCAGGTTATTTCAAACCTGGTTGATGGAGCAGAATTCCTGGAAATCCAGGAAGACTATGCCAGGAATATTGTGGTTGGTTTTGGGCGCCTGGATGGACAGGTAGTTGGATTAGTAGCCAATCAGCCCGATCATCTGGCTGGTGTCATTGATATCAATGCCTCGGACAAAGCTGCCCGATTCATCAGATTCTGCGATTCGTTCCATATCCCCATTGTTACGCTGGTAGATACTCCCGGGTTCCTTCCTGGTATCGAGCAAGAACACGAAGGTATTATTCGCCATGGCGCAAAAATGATTTTTGCATACGCAGAGGCCACCGTCCCAAAAATCACCCTGATATTAAGGAAAGCCTATGGGGGTGCCTATATAGTCATGGGATCAAAACATCTCCGGGGAGATCAGAATTTCGCCTGGCCAAAGGCAGAAATCGCTGTTATGGGTCCCGGGGGCGCAGTGAAAATTCTGCACCACAAAGAATTATCCGATGCGGCAGATCCTACAGCTCTTCAAGCTGAATTATCCCAGGCATACAGGGAAAAACTGGCTTCACCGTTCCTGGCTGCCGGGGAAGGCCATTTGGATGACATCATCCTGCCTTCCGAAACGAGGATCAGGATCATACAAGCCCTGCACACATTTAAGGATAAACGGGTGTCCACTCCTAATAGAAAACACGGGAATATACCTTTATAACGGTTGATTTATTATGAAATTATTAGTTGCCAATCGAGGTGAAATAGCTATCAGGATCATGCGTACCTGCCGGGAACTCGGTATTTCGACAGTTGCGGTTTATTCTGAAGCCGATCAGAAAGCCCTGCATACCAGATATGCTGATGAAGCAGTCTGCATCGGTCCTGCCAAAGCAGCAGACAGCTACCTCAATATTGATCAAATAGTAGCAGCAGCCAGAAATATTGGCGCAAATGCCATCCATCCAGGCTACGGCTTTTTATCAGAGAATCCTCATTTTGGTCAGGCGGTCGAGGATTCAGGGATGATTTTTATCGGTCCCAGGCCCGAAACAATGGCTGTATTTGGTGACAAGCTATCTGCTAGAAAGGCTGCCAGAGAAGCAGGTCTATTGGTACTGCCCGGACCAGACCAACCTATCAAAGATGATCAAAAAGATAACGGGATGAATGGGTCATTATCCTTCCCTGTTTTGGTGAAAGCCGCCGCTGGTGGTGGCGGGAAAGGAATCCGCCTGGCCAGGTCAGAAAGAGAATTGAACGAAGTGGTTAATCTGGCACGGGAAGAAGCCCGGGCAGCTTTTGGTGATGGAACAATTTATCTTGAACCTCTGGTTCAAAAAGCCCGCCATATCGAGGTGCAGATCCTGGGAGATGGCAAAGGCAAAGTAATCAGTTTTGGAGAGCGGGAATGCTCAATCCAGAGGCGTCATCAGAAGCTGATCGAGGAAGCACCGGCACCAAGTTTAACATCTTCTGAGAGGGAATGTATCACAGAATCAGCCCGAGAATTGGGGCGTAAGCTGTTTTACCGCAGTCTGGGCACGGTCGAGTTCCTGATGAATGAAAACAGCCAATTTTATTTTATCGAAGTCAATCCACGAATCCAGGTGGAACATCCGGTAACTGAGATGGTCACTGGTTTTGATCTGGTCAGAGAACAGATCCTGCTGGCATTATCGGGTAATCTGGATCTGGAACAATCCCAAGTTCAGATCAGAGGGGCGGCGATCGAAGCCCGAATACTGGCAGAAGATCCGGATGAAAACTTCCTGCCCACCTCGGGAGTGGTTTCATACCTTAAAGAACCTGGCGGACCGGGCATCAGGGTTGACAGCGCTCTTTATCAGGGAATGGCAGTCACAGCCGATTACGATTCGCTGGTTTCCAAATTAATTGCCTGGGGACCGGATCGCAAAACAGCTATCCATCGTTTACAGCGAGGTTTGAGTGAATACCAGATAGGTGGATTGAAAACTGACCTGGTCTTCATCAATCAAATCCTGGAATCCCATCCCTACCAGGCCGGGAAGATCACCACAACCTTCCTGGATGACTTTATACCGGAGAATCAGGAACCAGCAGAATCACTCACAAGGGATGCCGCGATTGTTACTGCCCTGCATATCCATCGATCAAGAAAACCGCCTGCTTCTGTCTCGGTTCAGGACAGAAATCTCTGGCAGCAAATAGCCTGGAAAGAACAAATCTCCCCCGGTTCTTAAAAGATAAATTACGAGGACATGATGACAAATTATCGAGTAACCATAAAAAACCGCACTTATGATGTCAGCATCGAAAATGATCAGCTGGTGGTTAATGGTGACCTTATCTCATACGATATGGATTCGCTTAATAATAGTGGCCTGCATATCCTCAGGCAGGCCAATAAAAATACAGAAGCCTACCTGGAACCAAATCGGGAAGGCCAATATGAGATCCAGATTGAAGGCAATCATCTCCAGGCTGAGGTTTTGACAGGATCTCAATCCTCCAGAAAGAAAAGATTGGTCAGTTCCGGTGATATCCACTCCCCCATGCCAGGGTTAATTGTCGACATTATGGTCAAGATCGGGGACAAGGTCAAAAAGGGGCAAACGTTATTAATTCAGGAAGCCATGAAAATGCAAATGAAATTGCGGGCTCCGTCAGCAGGTGTAGTGAAGTTCATTTCAATATCTCCCGGATCCCAGGTCGAAAAAGGTGTCCTGCTTGTCTCTCTATCCACTGTTGGATGAGACTTAAGATGATCAAGCCATTTATAGAGTGAGGTCAACCATGAATTATTCAGACATTATTACTACACAGAAATCTTTGCCCAATCGGGTTGTTAACACAGTTTTAATTCTGGGAGCATCCTGGATTATTGCCTTCAGTGCCCAGATATCCATCATTGTGCCATTCAGTCCGGTTCCCATTACAGGACAAACCCTGGCTGTTTTACTGGCCGGGTTGATCCTGGGTAAAAAGTTGGGTACAGCTGCAGTTGCTTTTTATCTTGCTCAGGGCGCTGCTGGTTTGCCGATTTTTGCAGGAGGAAAATCCGGGCTGGTTGTTCTGCTCGGCCCCACAGGAGGTTATCTATTTGGCTTCCTGGCCGCAGCATATATCGTCGGTATGTTATCCGAACTCAGATATAAACGTTCATTGATCCAGGCATCTACTGCCCTTGTCATCGGAAATGTGATCATTTATTTCTGCGGTTTAGCCTGGCTGGCCCGTTTTGTAGGTGAATCGCAGGTACTTCAGTTGGGTTTATACCCCTTCTTGATCGGTGATTTGCTGAAAGTTGTTCTAGGTATTGTCCTGATCGGCGGCAGCAGCGCCTTATTTTTGAAAAATGATTCTACTGGAACCCTTGATTAACAATCCTCAATTGAACAGGTTCCCCGGAGCAGTTTCTTATGAACGCTAATTTACTACAAAAGACACCCATTGCCATCATCGGGCAGGCTGCCATTTTCGCCAAAGCCTCATCGCTGACTGAGTATTGGGAAAACATTCTCAACAAAATCGACGGAATCACCGAAGTCCCCCTATCCCGTTGGGATCCAGCTGATTATTATGATCCCGATCCCACCGCGGAAGATAAAACTTACTGCAAAATGGGCGGTTTTATTCCTGATATTGATTTTGATCCACTTGAATTTGGCTTGCCGCCCAATCTGCTTGAAGTAACCGATTCCAGCCAGCTGCTGGGTTTGGTTGTTGCCAGAGATGCTATGGAGGATGCCGGTTATGGAACTGATCAGGAGTTTGATCGGGAAAATACAGGAGTAGTATTGGGTGTAGCCGGTGGCCAGAAACTGATCACTGATCTAACCTCAAGGCTGCAGTACCCTATTTGGCAAAAGGTACTGGAAAGCAGCGGAATATCCTCCGAAGATACTAAGACCATTATCAAAAAAATGAAAATGGCTTATGCGCCCTGGAATGAGAATTCCTTTCCTGGACTGCTGGGCAATGTTATAGCCGGGCGGATCGCTAACAGGCTGGATCTGGGCGGCATGAACACTGTTATTGATGCTGCCTGCGCCAGCAGCCTGGCAGCTGTGAAATCTGCTGTCAGTGAATTGATCGAAGGCCGCGCTAACATGATGATTACCGGCGGTGTGGACGCTGATAACTCACCCTTTACATTTTTATGCTTCAGCAAAACACCGGCTTTTTCTCCCTCCCAGAAAATCCGGCCTTTTGATCAGGAATCGGACGGTATGCTTATTGGAGAAGGATTGGGCATGATAGTCTTAAAACGGCTGGAGGATGCCGAACGGGATGGAGATCGCATCTATGCAGTCATTCGAGGAATAGGCAGTTCCAGTGATGGCAAGTATAAAAGCATCTATGCGCCACGCCCATCGGGACAATCATTGGCAATTCAAAGGGCGTACCAGGAAGCTGGATTTGGACCGGAAGAGATAGGACTGGTTGAAGCGCACGGGACCGGAACCAAAGCCGGGGATCCGGCTGAGTTTACTGGCCTGAAGGCAGTTTTTGGCACACCTAACGGAAATAAACAGAGTATTGCCATCGGCTCAGTAAAATCTCAGATCGGCCATACCAAAGCGGCAGCAGGAGCGGCTGGCATGATAAAAACCGCCCTGGCATTACATCATAAAGTCCTTCCCCCCACCTTGAATGTCAAACAGCCCTCTGATGCGCTGGGAATTGAAGAAACTCATTTTTATGTAAATACTGAAACCCGGCCCTGGTTCAAAAGAAGCAGTACCCAATCCCGAAAAGCAGCTGTCAGCGCTTTTGGATTTGGTGGCACAAACTTCCACATCGTTCTGGAAGAATATGAGTCCCGATCACAACCCTACAAAAGAATCCACTCTGTGCCGCAGCCCATTCTGGTAAGTGGAGAAACAACAGATTCTCTGATCCAAAGACTCAAAGGGATCGAAGAAGATCTGGGGAACGAGAAAGCTGGAATTCTTTATCTCACTCTCATAAATGATTCCAAAACCAATCTTCCTCTTCAAGACCATCCCCGGGTGGGATTTGTTTCTGATTCTGTGGAAGAAGCCAGGAAATTCATCCAGGAAGCGCTAAAAATCCTTGAAAAGCAGCCAGATGCTGAAGCCTGGGACCATCCCCGGGGCATAACCTTCAGGGCCAGGGGAATCGCTCCCGAGGACAAAGTGGTTGCTTTATTTCCCGGACAGGGATCTCAATATTTGAATATGGCCAGTGATCTGGCAATTAACTTCCCTCCCGTCCTCCAAGCTTTTGAACGCATGGATGGTCTATTCCAGGAACAAGAACAACAACCACTCAGCAGGGTTGTTTTTCCACCACCAGCTTTTTCTGACCAAACAAAACAAGAACAGCAGCTTGCCTTGCGCGAAACTGATTATGCCCAGGCAGGAATTGGTGTGGTCAGTTACGGAATATATAAGGTCTTGAACAAAGCCGGATTTAAGCCGGACATGACTGCAGGTCACAGTTTTGGTGAACTAACAGCCTTATGGGCAGGAGGTACGCTGAGCGATGAAGCCTTCTTGCGTCTGGTGAAAGCCCGCGGATACGCCATGCGGCCACCGGAAGATAAGGATTTTGATTCCGGAACCATGGCAGCCGTCAAAGGACCTCTGCCAGAGATCCAAAAAATCATCGAACCACTGGATGATGTGATCATCGCTAACGAAAACTCCCCCACTCAAATTGTTCTTGCGGGGCCCAGAGAAAGAGTTAACCAGGCGGATGCTTTATTAACAAAAGCCGGTTACAAAGTCACACAACTGCCTGTCTCAGCAGCTTTTCACACCCCATTGGTAGAACATGCCTCAGCCCCTTTTTCAGAGGCAGTAAAAAATGAGAAATTTGGCAAGTCCAGCATTCCTGTATATTCCAACACTACTGGGAAAGCGTATCCTGCCGACACCAAAAAAGCCCAGGAAATATTATCCGATCACATTCTCCATCCGGTTATATTTAAAACCCAAATTGAAGAAATATACAAAAAAGGTGGGCGTGTATTTGTGGAAATAGGACCAAGGCAGATCCTGGGCAACCTTGTAAAGGATATCCTTGATGGCAAGCCCCACTCCATGGTCTCAGTTAACCCTAGCAGGGATAAATCCAGTGACAGACAACTCCGCGAAGCTGTGGTGGTTTTAAAGGTACTTGGTTTACCCATCAAGGATATTGACCCTTATCAGCTGGAAACGGAAGAACTACTCTCTCCAGATCTACAAGAACAGAGGAATTAAAATATGGCTAACTTTCAAATACCATTAAATGGCAGCAACATTGTCAGTAAAAACCGCCAGCAGGCCTTTCAGGATGCACTTGACGATCAACATCGGGTTGAGTGCCAGGATCAAGAGCCAATGACTGTATCCGGTGATGGCAGTGCATCTGCTGATCCAGAACATTTGGATCAAAAGGCACCTGCCGAGACCCAGAATAGGCCGGCCGAGAACTTGCCATCCAGGGTTGAAAAAATGACAGATGGACTTGGATCAGCCCTTGACCACACTTATTCGCATCAGGCCAGAACTATGGACATCCACCAGCAGTATCTGGCTCAGCAGGCGGAAAATATCCAGCTCATCACAGCTGTCCTGAACCAACAAGGCAAGGTGCTTGACCATAGCAACGGTACCTCTCAAGCCCAAATAATTGAGACTTTTCAGCGTACCCTGGATAATTTTCACGTTATCCGTGAACAAGGATTGGTCGTCCATCAGGAATTTCTGGCCCAGCAAGCTGAGTTCTCTGAACGATTTTTGTCCTATCTGGAGCACAATGAACAAACAGGGATCCATCCAGCTCCCGCTCCAGAAACAGAGAAGTTTGCTAAACCAGCTGAGTGGGTAGTCCATGTACCCCCAATTGTCCTGGATGAACACGCTGCACCGCATCGGAATACATCTACAGATGACACGCTGAATGAGCCAGTTCGCGAGGTAAATTTAACGGCTCCGACACCTGCCAAAACTATCTCAAGCCAGGAATTATCGCAGGCTTTGATAACTATCGTAGCTGAAAAGACTGGTTATCCTCCGGAAATGCTAGAGCTCGACATGGACCTGGAAGCCGATCTGGGCATTGATTCCATTAAACGCGTAGAAATTCTGGGTGCCCTTGAAGACCAATTCCCTTCCCTGCCGCCCGCAGATACTGAAGTTCTGTCCCAAACACGAACTTTGCAGGAAATCGTCGACTATATGGAAAGCGAAACCAGCAGTTCTGTTGATTCCAGCCAAAGTGAAGTCGCTGCTCCTAATCCTGTTCAGGAGAGTTCAGACGCCTTGCCCAAAGAGGAAGTTCTGACCAGCCAGGCTCCTGCCGAGGTAATCAGCACCAATCATTCAATCGATGAATTATCAGCGATCCTGCTGGAAATTGTGGCCGAAAAGACAGGATATCCAGTTGAAATGCTTGAGGCCGATATGGATATGGAGGCAGATCTGGGTATCGATTCCATCAAACGGGTTGAGATCCTGGGAGTAATGGAAGATCGGGTACCCGGTTTGCCAGCTATTGACGCCGAAACACTGGCTGAATTAAGAACGCTGGGACAAATTGCAGACTTGATGAATAGATCTCAACAACCGGCCAAGGCCCCTTTACAAGCCAGCGAGGAAGAGAAAAAAAAAGTTAAAGGCGTAGAACTTCAAAATACACCTGTTATTCTCCGCACCCTTCCCTCTCCCGACAGGCTGGAATTCTTGATTCCGACAGATAATCCAGTGATAGTCACTAACGACGGGACTGACTTTACTCGACAAGTTGTATCCGAATTAATTGCTGGCGGGTGGAAAGTGGTCTTATGGGATTTCCCAGCCAACCTCGTGTCTTCAAAAGGTCATTCCCTTCCAGATGAGCTGTATCGAGTGAACCAAACTGAAACCGGGAAAGAAGGGATAGATACTGCTCTTGAGACTCTTAAGAAAGGACCAGGGCAGCCCTGTAGGATTTATCCATCTCCATCCCCAGCCAACAGGTAAAGGTATATTCTCTGATCGAGAAAGTGAACTCATAAAACAGGTCTTCCTTATCGCTGGATCCTTAAAAGCAGACTTTATTCAGCCAGTTCCAAACAGCAGGAAATTATTCCTGACGGTGACCAGAACAGATGGGGAACTGGGTTTCTCTACTAAACAATCATTCCAGGAAGGAAGCGGCCTGACAGGCCTGGTTAAATCATTGAATTGGGAATGGCCTGAGGTCTTCTGCAGGGCCGTCGATCTGGACCAAGAAATTGACCTTCAAAAATCCAGCAAGTTGCTTCTCCAGGAAATTCATGATCCAAGCCAGGGTTTACTCGAGGTTGGCATTAAAACTTCTGCTCGAGTTACACTCATCCGGAAAAATGGATAACAACTATGAATAAAACAGAATATTCACCACCCTCACAGGATACCCATTTTCTGGTCAGCGGAGGCGGAAAAGGAATCACTGCGGCGAATGCAATCGCTTTAGCAAAAACCTACCGATCCAGGTTTACTTTACTGGGCAGATCTAAGCTGATTGAAATTGAGCCAACCTGGGCTCAAAACCTGGATGATGAAAAAAACCTTAAAAAGGCTGCTCTTAAGTATTACCAGTCTGAAGATATAAAGATAACTCCCCGGGAGTTAGACCAGGAAGTGAAGCGGATCCTTTCCAGCCGGGAGATTTACCAGACCCTGAAAGAGATCCACAACGCTGGTAGTAAAGCTGATTACATCCAGGTAGATATCACCGATCTGGAGGACCTCAAGAAAAAACTTGACGGAAAAATCCCAGAAATCGATGGGATCCTTCATGGAGCCGGAGCATTGGCCGATAAATTCATTGAAGACAAAATGGAATCCGATTTTGATCTGGTTTATGGCGTCAAAGTCGGCGGATTGAAAAACCTGCTGGAAATTATCCCCCCCCAGCAGCTGGATTATTTGATCCTCTTTTCATCCGTAGCTGGCTTTTATGGAAATGCTGGACAAACTGATTACAGTCTCAGTAATGAGATCTTAAATAAACTGGCCCATTATTTTAACCAAACCCTTCCTGGATGCCAGGTATTATCTATCGGTTGGGGGCCATGGGATGGCGGCATGGTCACACCGCAGTTGAGAAGGATCCTGGTCAGGAAAAACATTCCCCTGATATCTCTTGAGGAAGGTACCCGGGCTCTGGTGGGATTAATTGGGGAATTCCAGGAAAGACCCCAACATGTGATTGGTAATCCCCTGCCCATTCCGGGAAGAAGTCTGGACCCAACTCTACGGCAATACCGGATCTCCCGCAAACTGAGGTTGGAAAGCAATCCTTTCCTGGCTGATCACGTCATCGGCGGGAATGCCGTCCTGCCCACAGTTTGCGCAGTAGCCTGGTTTATCAATTCTTGTGAATCACTTTACCCTGAGTACCACTTTTTCTCGATCAGTGATTATCGCGTCTTTAAAGGAATCGTATTTGAAAGAGAATCTCCTGAAGAGTATCTATTGGAACTAGAGGAACTGGAAAAATCGGCTGAGGTTATGGTCATCACTGGAAAAATCAGCAGTGAATCTCCTGCTGGGAAGATCAGATATCATTATCAGGCCCAGATTGAAATGCGGAAAACGCTGCCAGAAAGACCTGAAATGAATGAATTTAACATCAATAGTGAAAAACCAATAGCTGGGAAATCTTTATATAATTCCAAAATCCTATTTCATGGACCAAGATTCCAGGGAATTCAGCAGGTTTTGAACATCTCTGATACTGGAATGACAACTGAATGTCTGCTTCCAGATATATCTGCTGAAGATATGGGTCAATTTCCGGCAAATAGATTTAATCCCTTTCTGGCTGATGTTCATCTCCAGAGTTTATTGATCTGGGCCAATGCCCAAACAGGATCTATTGGATTACCCCTCCAGATCGCTGGTGGAAGGCAGTATCACCCGGTGTCTTTTGGTGAAACCACTTACGCTACTATGACGGTAAAAACCATCACATCCCATAAACTTGTTGCTGATGTGATCAGCCATGACCAGGACGGTCATGTTTTCTCTGAAGTTATCGATGCAGAAATTACCCTGAACAATAAGTTATATGACTTGTTCAAAGATAATCAGCTGCAGAGCGAGCCGGTATGGATCTAATCATATCCGGGATGTCCCTTTCTTATCAATGGTGGCCTTCATTAGCTCATTTTGAAGAAAGCCTGCCTGAGAAAAGGGATTCCTCCCCAGCGATGGTTGAACAGGCCGGAGAAGTGATCTGCCAGGCCTTGGAAAAAGCTCCCATACAAAATGGATCCAGGTTGACGATCATTTATGATTCTGACCAGATAGAACTCGGTCATTACCTGCCCTTGATAAGAAAAGACTTCATATCAATCGATCAAGAAAAACCAGGGTCTAAAAATTTATCAGCCAGAATTAAGCGGGCTGCGGACATAATCGATGCGGACCCTGATCGGTGGGTGGTTATCAGTGAGTTATCTTTATATGGTTCCGCTGCTATTGTCCTATCTGCTCCGAATAAAAGCGGGGCTGCTTGTGTGAGACTTAAATCCGCTGGATCCCCAGGCTTGGAACCGTCACTGGCTGATTATGTTGTATTATCAAACACATCTGATATTGATCAAGAAAATTATGTCAAGCTACTTCAAAGTATCTTCCAGGGAAAACTCTCCCAACATCCTGTCGCACTGGGCTGCGGCAGAACTAATGCTCAATCCTCTGAAATATCCACCTTTATACAGACAGTATTATCTATCCAGCACAAGATAATCCCTGCTTGCTCCATTGATCTTGATCCAATCACATCCAGTCTTTCTGATATTCCTATTCATTCAAATAAGGGATTCCGCCCCTGGTTATCTCGGGGTCCAGGATTTACCCGTTCTGCCCTATTTCTTTTTCAGGATCAGGAAAGAAATACACCGGAATATATCGTTCTGGAGGAAGTCGAACGTTCTGATGAAACCCTGTCAGTTCGAATAGTGTCAGGATCAGATCCTTATTTATTCCCAATTTCCGGCGAAAATGAACAGGAAATCCTCACACGCTTGGCTCTCCTGGAAGATCTGGTTTTGGGCCCAGGATTCATTACGAGATATCTCTAATATTGCCTATACGAAGTTACATAATCCTGACAATAAATATGTGCTTTCACTGCTGGCCAGTGATCGGGATCAATTGAATAAAGAAATCTCCCATTCCAAATCCGGGGTCGCCAAGGCCTTTCAAACCGGAGAAGATTGGACCAGCCCTTTAGGAAGTTATTTCACTGCCAACTCTTTAGGCTCAACCCAAATTGCATTTGTTTATCCTGGGGCGTTTAATTCCTACCCGGGGATGGCTAAAGAATTATTCTTTTCTTTTCCCGGCTTGCATGGTGCTGCCAAGCAGATCATTCCCAATTTGAGCCATTCCCTGGCTGAGGATTTTGTCTATCTGCGGTCATCCAGATCTGATCCAGACGATTCAGATAACAAGATCATGGAAGATTTTTATCAACAACCCAATCGATTAATCGAATCGGGGATTTGCCTGTCAGTATTGCATACTTTGATCCTGGACCAGGTATTTAAGATTAAACCCGACGCAGCCCTGGGTTACAGCCTGGGTGAGATCAGCATGCTGTGGGCCAATCAGATCTGGCAGGATGCTGAGGACAGATCTGATTCCTGGAAAAAGTCAACCTTGTTTAAGGATGAACTGGTTGGGGAGATGAAAACCGTCCGCAATTATTGGCATGATAAAGATCTTGATGATGATTTTTGGAGATCATTTATTCTCAAGGTAAATAGAGAACAAGCCCGGGCTGCATGTGATCAGGAACCAATGGCTTTCCTTTCTATTGAAAACACTCCCAATGAAGTTGTCATTGTGGGAGAAAAAGAAGCCTGCCAAAGAGTGGTCAATAATCTCAAATGCCGGGCCCTGCCCATGCCATTTAATGCTGTCATTCACAACCCCACTATGGAGGCAAGTCAAACTTCTTTTGTCAAACTTTATGACAATAAGGTCAACCCCCGAACAGATATCAATTTTTATTCAGCAGCTGATTATCAGATACTGGATCTTAATAACGATGGTCTGGCTCAAAAAATGGCGGCTATGACCTGCAATCCCGTTGACTTTACTCGCCTGGTCAATCAGGTATATGAGGATGGCGCCAGGCTCTTTATAGAAGTTGGCCCCCAAAAGACCTGTTCCAGGTGGATCGAAAAGATCCTTCAGGATAAACCTCACGCAGTGATACCCATTAATAAAAAATATCAGCAGGATTTCCATGGTTTTCTAAAAGTGATTGCCATGCTTCTAAGCCACCGGGTTGAGTTGGATCTTTCCCACTTATATCCAAGCCAGGAAAAATCTAGATTGGCAGAGAAAAATGGATTAGCCGATAACTGGGTTCAAGAGGATCCATATCAAGAACAGGCCCTAATCTCAGATCATCACGCTGCTGAACAACTTCCCGAGCCCCTCTTACAAACATATTATGAAAACCTGGATCAGGTCTCGGCGGGTCTGGCCAGAAGCCACTCGGATTATCTCAAGACTCAACAGATCATGACTCGTAATCTGGCCAGATTGATGAAGATCCAGGCTGGCAATCCACCAGCTGAAGCATTCCTCACCAAGGATTCTCAATCCACTTTATACAAGAGAGCAGATCCAAGCATTTACGATGGGAGACCACCGTCTTTGTTTTGGTGATACATTTTCCGGTTTCGGAGACAGGAGAATTCCCCGGCTTCCTAATGGAGATTTACAATTCATTGATCGAGTCATTCATATCGGGGGACAGCCAGAACAAATCCTGGAAGGGTCAACATTGGTCAGTGAATTCACTCCTCCTGAGCAGGCCTGGTATAAAAATGGATCCGGCAGCTCACTTCCCTATGTTTCAATCATGGAACTGGCACTGCAGCCTTGTGGTTTTCTGTCTGCATATATGGGAACCATCAAAGGCCGGGAATCCCAGGATCTCTATTTTCGAAACCTTGATGGAGAAGGAACTTTAATTTCTTGGCCAGAATCCCCAGATAAAACCATCACCAATCATGTCCGACTATTATCTTCCAGCTCTCTGGAGGATGTGATCATTCAGAATTACGCTTTTGAACTTTCCAGGGGCGGGAAACCGTTCTATAAAGGCAGCTCATCGTTTGGTTATTTTCCGCTTGCCATGCTGGAAAACCAGGCTGGATTGGATTCTGGTAGGAAACTTCAGATCTGGCAGGATGAGAATCCAACATCTGGGGATTGGCACAAAGTCCGACCATCAAACTCCAACACTGACCATTTACAGAATGCCAGTTTACCGGAGATTGATGAGGTCTGGATCTCCCTTGCCGGGGGTAAATATTCAGCGGGATACCTCTACTCCCGTCAAACCCTCAGAGCTGATGCCTGGTTTTACAAAGCCCACTTTTACCAGGACCCGGTCATGCCGGGCTCCCTGGGTGTTGAAACAATGACCCAAATGCTGATAACCGGCCTTCCAGCCTGGGATTTACCAGGTGACTTAAATTGGAAAATCAAACCAAACGGAAAAACCAGCTGGAAATATCGCGGTCAGATCACTCCAGATATCAGAGATTTTGAAATTGAACTGCATATCAAGAATATCACCCGAACATCTGATGGCTGGGAAATCAGCGCTGATGGATTGTTGTGGAAAGAATCAAAACCGATCTACCAGGTAGATAATATATCCCTGGCAGCCCAAAGAGCTAATTAGGAGATTATCAATTATATGTCCCCTCTATCATACAGCAGGCCAAAAAAAGTCCTTGGAGTCTGGCAGGGACCAGATCAAGATCTAAAAACAGACCCAACTGAGATCCAGAATGCTCTTAAGGAACTTTCTTCCGATTTCGTCCTGATTGACCATCAAGGGCAGATAGGAATCGCCCAAGGTGGATCAGTATCATTTGGGAAAGGCCCTGAAGGTGGCCATCAGGTAGTTGGGTTTTCCAGCGCAATTTCACCGTCAGATTTTGGTGATCCAGGATTCCTGACTGACCACGGAGTAAAATCCGCCTATATGGCCGGTTCCATGGCGAATGCTATCTCAGGCACAGACCTGGTTACCAAAATGGGCCTGGCTGGTTATTTGGCATCTTATGGATCAGGGGGAATATCACCTGAAAAATTGACTGCGGCGGTCAAAACCATTCAAGAGCAATTGCCTTCCGGCCCCTACGCCTTTAATTTGATCCACAGCCCAAATGAACCCATCCTTGAGCAAAAAGCTGTCGACATTTACCTGGAGTCGAAAGTTAAGACAATTGAAGCTTCAGCATTCCTGCGGATTACACCAACTGTTGTTCAATACAGAGCAGCCGGATTGAAAGTTGACAGCACCGGAACCATAGTAATAACGAATAAAATCATAGCCAAATTGTCCAGACCTGAAGTAGCGCTGCAATTTCTGAATCCAGCCCCGGAGAGGATCCTCTCTCGCCTGGTCGAGGAAGGGAAAATCACCTCACATGCAAGCTCAACTTGCAGAAAAAGTCCCCCTGGCTGACGATATTACGGTTGAAGCTGATTCTGGTGGCCATACAGATAACCGGCCCCTGGTGGGCATACTGCCATCCATAACTGCTCTCCGAAATGAAATCCAAGAACAGAAACAATACCCTCAACGGGTAAGGATCGGAGCAGGCGGCGGAATCAGCACCCCTGCTTCGGTGGTAGCTGCATTTTCTATGGGAGCTGCTTATATTGTTACTGGATCAGTTAACCAGGGCTGCCTGGAAGCTGGTACATCTCAAGCAGTCAAGGAGGCCCTTGCCCTGGCGGCTGCTCCGGATGTAATGATGGCGCCGTCGGCAGATATGTTTGAGATGGGTGTAAAAGTCCAGGTCTTAAAAGAGGGACCATGTTCCCCATGCGCTCACAAAAACTCTATGATACATATCAAAAATATAACAGCATAGATGAGATAGATCCGGCTGAACGAAAAGACCTTGAACAGAAGATCTTTCAGAGTGATCTTGATACTATCTGGCAGGAATGTATCAGGTTTTTCACGGAACGTGATCCCAGCCAGCTGGAAAAAGCCCGTGGGAATCCCAAACGAAAGATGGCCCTGATATTCCGCTGGTATCTGGGTCTGGCCACACACTGGGGCATCATGGGTATACCTGAAAGGGTGTTGGATTATCAGATCTGGTGCGGTCCCTCCATGGGTGCGTTTAATGATTGGGTTAAAGGTACAGATTTGGAATCCCCGGCTAACCGCCAAGTGGTTGAAGTTGCTGATCAATTAATGCTGGGAGCTGCCTATCAATACAGGTTAAATCAGCTCACCATACAGGGTATAAAAATACCCACTTCCTGGGAAAGATATCTTGGAAATAAATAAAAAACCTGGGGTTTTGACAGAGGGATCCGTTCATATCTGGGTCGCTGATCTAAAAATCTGGAGAGATCACGCCAGTGAATTCAGAGGACTTCTTTCTGAAGAGGAAAAAGAACGGCTGGACAGACTGAAGATCGAACAAAAACAAGAAGAATACCTCTGCAGCAGAGGAATTTTAAGAATGATCTTATCCTTGTATATCGGTGAAGACCCAGAAAGCCTGGTCATAAAAATCACACCTTCTGGAAAGCCTTTTTTACCATTTGCCGGGGTTCAGTTCAATATTTCCCATTCCGGGGACCAGTTTATCTGTGGTATCAGTTTAAAGAACCAGATAGGTCTCGATATTCAGGAACTATATTCCATTTCCAGCCTTCAACGGATAATAGAAAATTTCTTCAGCCCTGCTGAAATTGAATATCTATCATCCCTTCCAGACGACGGTTTATACCGGGAGCATTTTTTTGCGATCTGGACCGCCAAAGAAGCATATCTAAAAGCCGTGGGAGATGGTATCAAAGACTCATTTAACCGGCTGAGCATACTTCCAGAGTCAGCCTCTCTGCAGTCCTTTCAGCTGGATCATCCTGAACTCAATGATACCTCCAGGAATTGGACGATCAGATCCCTCGATATTGCTGAGGGATACACAGCAGCCCTGGCAATAAATGGGGCCATATTTGAAATAAATCAATACGATCTTTATCCAGTAGATATCGAATGATCCTGATAGAGCTGAAGTTTTGAAAAGAACTTGACTGATTCTTCTCAATCATTCATATCCCGAACCAGCTGGATCAATGCCCTGTTAATTACCATCCCTTTTTGGGCATAGTTCTGGATATCAGGAAAAGTTGCGGGAGTACTCTGTGTTTTTTCCCAGATATAGATGTTCGGGAGCCCACTGTTGATAGCTTCTTCAGTGTTAATCGCTGATTCGATTTTGATATTTGTTGCGTTAGCGGCTCGTTTGAATGCATCACTCAAGAAAAGTGTGGATTCTTCTGAATAGGCTATAGTTGCAGGAAAATTACTCAAATCGCCAATCTCTATCCAGATTGCCGGTTTGACCGGATTGGTATTTATATAAGGGTTCATATTGGTGGGAACTTTTGCAGCCAGTCTATTCCTTTCAAAAAGGCCGCTGATCATATCAACCTGAGGCCCATCAATCCCTTCCCCCCCCCAAATCACAAATTGGACCGACCGTCTCGGGTCGAGTTTATTTTCATTCCAGGTATGCATGATTTCCAAAAGGACCGCAATTTTTGCCAGGTCATCTTCCGGCACTTGTTGTTGATTGTATTCAGATAGTCCCAATCCATCAAATGAGGTATAGATCACCACGATCTCATCCGCGTGGTCTATATCGTAGCCGCCGATAAAACCGATCACGTTTGGCACTGCAACTATTTGCGGCTCTGAGAGCTGGAGGTCCATTTCAGCCCATACATCCAGGTCCAGGGTCATCAATCCTTCCAATGATTGGAATCTCAGCTGGTCCCAGTCTCTTCTGGATTCTGCGGCGATCCTTCTCGCTACTGCCTCAGAGATGGGGTAAACCGGTATATCATCAACCAGGCAAATGTCTGCATCCGGGTCTGGAGACACCTCAAATTGGGGTGTAAGAGGTGGCGCTGCTTGACTGACAACCAGGATGCCCTCCACTCCCTGCAGCGCCGCTGCCTGCGCGAAATCAGGGCTGTAAGCTTCCTCCAGGGTGAGTATGATCTTTCCCCGGAATTCATTTTTCTGTTCGATAGTAATATCGTTTATGCCGCCATTAAAAAAGACTATCTTCCCACTCCCATAACCACTTCCCGCACAGCCTTCTGCCAGGAAGGAAAACTCCTTCAGGTAATGATATTCACCCAGCGTACCGGCACTGAGAGATGGTTCTTTAACCGGTTTCACTAAAGTAGTCTCAATGGGATAATAATAAGTAGAACGTCAAAGTCTCAGACCAGCCGTGCTGGATATCATATTCCTTGATCTTTTCAATGATGTAATCAACCACCGGGCTATCTTGAGTCTCTCTGGCGATATTATTGTAAATCTTCAGTTCCTCATATCGCGCTACAACACTATCCTCATGGAAAGCTTCTGCGACTTGCTGGTATGAGACCGAGGCATTTGTCATCTGGAAAATCACCACCGAAAGAGTGATAAAAGCAGCCGTGACCAGCAGCATGCGCTTTTTCAGGATAAAGGCGGTGCTGAATGGCCAGCGATCGAATATGCGCCTTAGTCCTTCTCCAAAAGAGTTCAAACCCAAGATCGAGATAAAAAACGCCAAAGCAGGTCCCAGCACCATATAGGGATAGGTTCTTAAATATGGAGTACCCTGGGCAACCAAAGCTCCCCATTCCGGGATTTCGCTGATCTGAATGATCACCGGTGAAAATGGATCTGCATTGAATCTTGAGCCTCCCCCAACAAATAACCCCAAAAAACCAAGTTCGGCCATGATCAATAAAATAGCCCCCATTTCCAGGAATGAAACACTCAATAAAAATGAGAGCACATTGGGCAAAGCATGTCTGATCACAATCTGGAGACGAGTCATCCCCAACGCTTCAGCCGCCTCAATATATAACATCTCTTTTATGCGGATGAATTCACCTCGCACCAATTGAGAGATCTCAGTCCATCCCAGAAGGGAGAGAGATACCACAAAAACCCAGACACCCTTTTGGATATCCAAAGCCAGGATCATTAACATCGCGCTTAACAACAGCGGGACCGATGAGATCACAGCGCTCATCCTCATAATCAAATTGTCAAACCATGAGCCTTCTGTCCAACCAGAAATTCCACCTAATATCAAACCCAGCAGAACCCGGCCGGCAGTGATATACAGGCAGGAGATTATCGTTACCCGGGCGCCGAATAATATCAAACTTAGAATATCATTCCCAAACCGGTCAGTACCCAGGAGATATTCCGGGCTGGGGTCAAAGGGAGGTTTGACCATCACCTTATTTACTACATCATAGTAGGTAGGTGTAGTTCGGCTGGTAATATAGGGATCATAGGATGCAAAACGAGGCCCGAACCAAACAATTATCACTAATCCGATAACAATGATCGAACCCAAAACAAAGGGAGGATTTAATATCCCTTTCCAGGGAACTTTCCGGGGTTCAATATCCTCACTGGATTCTGAAAATTTCCAGAACCCGGATCGGGGATTGATCAAATATGAAAAAAGGCGTTTGAGCGTTTTCATAAATCTGACCTCAAACGCGGATCCAATATGGGGTTGAGTTTATTCAGAATGAAATTGATGAATTGGATCGTCAAGCCCAGGGACAAAGCAATCGCCACAACCAGACCCATACGCTGATTCCAGATGCCTTCCAGGAACTGCCTTCCCAAACCTGGCCAGGCAAAGATATATTCCACAACAGGTAGGATGCTGATAGAAAAACGGAGAGAAACACCAATAACCGTTAAGACGGGGACAGCCAAATTTTTCATGGCATGAATAAGGACTGTTCGAGAATATTTTAAACCTTTAGCATAAGCGGTCCGGATATATTCCTGTCCCATAATCTCATTGAGATTAATGAACGTTACCCGAGTTATCTGGGCTAAAGGCCTTGCCGTTAAGATCAGCACCGGGAGAGCCAGGTGTTTAAAATCCCAGGCATATCCACCCATACTTACTAATTGATTTCCGAAAGTCAATGTGTATTTGATGCCCAGGCTTTGCAAAATTACAGCCAGGAAAAATGATGGGGCAGATACTCCAAGCAAAGTCAGTACCAGAATCAGATACTCCCAGCGGCTTTGGGATGCCAGGGCAGCCATACCTCCAAACAGGATTCCCAGAACAGCTGCCAGACCAAGTGAGATACCTAATAAACCAAAACTGTTTTTATAGGAATCCCACAGAATAACACTTATATCTCGTTCCCCTGATACCATCCGGGCTTTGCCCAGGTCACCTTGTATTAAACCCTCAAGGAAACTTAAACTGCTGCCGATGGCTTCTTTAAAAGTTTGTTCAAGATGATATCCAGGGTTGGGTCCATCCCAGTTGGAGGCCATTTCGAGGCCAAAATAGGTCACAAAAACAATAGCAATACAAATAAGAGCTATAGTTATGGCTGTTTGAGCGATGCCTAATCCGAGCGATAGAACTCGTTTCATAGTAGTCAGCCTGAGTAAGTTGGATGTCCAGCTTTTGAAATTATAACATCCCCCCTTTTCTTCTCTTTAAAACCAAAAAAGACCACCCTTAAGGACTGCTTCTCAGGGATTACCCGCTACCAAACCGATACGCCTTGACAGTTAAAACCGGATATGTAATAATCCCTTTACTCCTTGGCCTGCCCCCCTCAGGTCAAGGGGTATTTTTTTTTAGGATATTCAGCTACAATAGGACCAAGCACCAGTTATCGTTTCTGGAGGGTTCATGTGTGGAAGATTTACTCTGACAGTATCTCCTGAAGAATTACAGGCTGCCTTTCCAAATTTTCATATCCCGGGTGATATCCCCCCAAGCTATAATATCGCGCCCTCCCAGCCCATTCCTGTTGTTCCTAATGACGGATCAAAAAGTCTGGATTTTTATCATTGGGGATTGATTCCATCCTGGACTAAAGCCGAAAAAATGGGAAAGTTCAACTTGATCAACGCCCGATCAGAAACAGCAGCAGAAAAACCATCATTTAAGAATAGTTTTAAAAGAAGGCGCTGTCTGATCCTGGCAGATGGATTTTATGAGTGGAGCAAGTCGATTTCCGGGAAAGGAAAAACCCCCTATTACTTCACCATGAAAGACCAAACGGCTTTTGCATTCGCCGGGTTGTGGGAAATCTGGTACTCTCCCGAAGGAGATCCGCTCAAATCTGCCTGCATCCTGACAACATCTCCCAATGACCTGGTCAAACCCATTCACGACCGTATGCCGGTGATCCTGGCGCCAGAAGACTTTGATACCTGGTTGGATCCTGTTGAAGGCAAGGCAGAGGAATTTCAATCTCTGATGAGATCTTACCCGGCAGAGCTTATGCAGACCTATCCCGTCTCCCCCTATGTAAACTCCCCCAAGAATAACTCTCCTCAATGCATCCAGGCCAGCACCTTTTTATGAGCAAATCAGCGCAGGTATTCCTCACCCGGTCTCTCAGGGAAAATCCCTGGGGATTAAAAACTGCCCAAATCCTCGCTGCCTCTTTGGCAGCAGTCGACCCCGCTAAGGCGATAGAATGTGCCATGCAGCGGGTGGAACAAACCTTGATTGTTGCCGGGCAGGAAGTTAATCTATCTGCGTATAGATCCATCTATCTTTTGGCGTTAGGCAAAGCAGCCTTGGCCATGGCTTCCGCCGTCGCAGATATCATCCCGGAAAGGCTCAGCGCCGGCTTGATCCTGACAAAAAATATCGACCAGGTTAATTTATCTCCCAAAAATAAATTTACAGTTTTTCAGGGAGGCCACCCTATCCCCAATCAGGACAGCCTCAATTCTTCTAAGGAGATAATAGCGCGGTTATCAAATCTAACAGAACAGGATTTAGTTATCGTGCTGATATCCGGTGGCGGTTCTGCTCTATTCACAGCTCCAGCGCCAGGAATATCCCTGGCGGACATTCAAGATTCCAATCAAGTTTTCCTGGATCATGGTTTAGCTATCCAGGAAATAAATATTATCCGGAAACATCTCTCGCTGATTAAGGGCGGCCAACTTGCTGGTATTTTATATCCAGCAAAAACAATCACCTTGATCCTCTCGGATGTAATTGGTGATCCGCTAGATATAATCGCTTCCGGGCCAACAGTTCCAGATAATTCCACATTTCAGGATGCTTGCGAATGTTATTGAGAAATATAAACTTGAAGAATTCCTGCCTCGCCCTGTGATCACTCACCTAAAAAAAGGCCTGGATGGAAATATCCCAGAAACTCCAAAACCCGGTGATCCGATATTCAAAGGTCAACTGGTTCATGTGGTTGCTGGCAACCAGGATGCCATCGAGGGTGGACTCCAAAGAGCTTATAAAGAAGGGTTTATAGGAAAGGATCTTCCTGGTTTTCTGGTAGGAGAAGCAAGGGTAGCCGGTCAGAATCTCGCAAGGCTGCTCCTGGATACTTCAAAACATGAAAATCCTCTGCCAATATGTATGATCGCGGGAGGTGAGAGCACAGTAATCCTCACTGATACAAAAAAGCCTGGAAAAGGTGGACGAAATCTGGAAACTGCCCTCAGTGCGGTTAGAATTCTGGCTGATCAAAATAACATCGTATTTATCACACTGGCAACAGATGGCGAAGATGGTGTGACTGATGCAGCTGGTGCCGTGGTTACAGGAACAACGCTCACCCAGGCAGCCAAGCTTGGATTGGATCCTGACGAGTTCCTTAAAAATCATGATGCCTATACGTTTTTCGAAGCGCTGGACGATCTGCTTCTGCCTGGTGTAACGGGAACGAATACAAACGATCTTTGTTTTCTTTTTTCCTTCTGAATGAGGAACTTCTATGAACGATCGACCATTAATTCTAGTAACGCATAGTCTGCCTGATGAATGGGTCGGTGATTCCCTGAACCCTTATCAGGTTTATTTTGGGGATGACAATCAACGGGGCATTGATGCCAAATTGGAAAAACACCTCCCCAAAGCCGCGGGGATCATCTGCCTGCTTGATGACCCTATTTCAGCAAATACCATCAATCAAGCTCCTCATCTCAAAGTCATCAGCAATATGGCTGTAGGCGTTGATAACATCGATATCAAGAGATGCACCAGCCTTGGAATTCCGGTAGGCCATACTCCCGGTGTTTTAACAGACGGTACCGCCGATTTGACCATTGCCCTGCTGTTATCAGTATCTCGTCAGCTTCAGTCTGCAAATAATGATGCCAGGGATGGTAAGTGGTCAAATTGGGAACCGACCGGGTGGCTGGGAAGGGATCTCAGGGGCGCAACTGTCGGTATAATCGGCCTGGGCAAGATCGGCACAGCCGTAGCAGAAAGACTAAAACCATTTGGCTGCAATCTAATATTCACTAATCGCAGCCCGCGTCCAGATCAAGAGGAAATTTTAAGTGCAAGGCAGGTTGATCTGGATGAGTTATTATCAAGCAGCGATTTTATTTGCCTTCACGTTCCTTTGAACAAACAAACAAAAGGCATGATCAATAAAGATGCTTTTAAGAAAATGAAACCGAACACGATCCTGATCAATGCAGCCCGGGGTACTGTGGTTAATACGGACGCGCTCCTGGAAGCACTTCAGACCGGCCAGATCCTGGCTGCTGGATTGGATGTGACCGATCCTGAACCACTGCCTCCAGATCACCCGCTATACCAGCTTCCAAATTGCTTCATCACTCCCCATATTGGATCTGCCACAGTCAACACCCGCAGGGTGATGGCAGATATCGCCATCAAGAATTTACAGGCAGGTATCCTTGGCAAGCCTTTGCCATACTGCGTCAATCCTGAAGTCTACAAACCATCATAAGTAAAAATATCCTTCCTGTTTATTGGCCCGAACCAGACATAATAGCTGGATATGGGACTTTTATTAGGTTATTAAATTCCCCCTAGAAATTGGGAGAAGATATGCTACACTAGTAGGAAATTTTTACCCAACCAGAGGAGATGTTTTGGCAATCATCACAGACCAAAGGGTACACGTTAGTGTTCAAATCGAAGGAAATACGAACTCCTCCTTTTTAAATGAGCTTGGGAATATATACGGCCCAGACAGGGTGTTAGTTTACAGAGTATCCCTCAAACGGTTTGTCCGGCTTAGTGATTTTCATCAATCCCCTACCTCTACCTCTGCTGAAGATAGGTAAGGGTCTGCTGGGCAGCAAGTCATTATTTAATAACAATGCTGGTGAAAACGATCCAAAATCATCCCAGCAAAACCTCTACGCCCGAAAAGAACTCCCTCAGGATACCGCTGCAGTACACGGCCAATTCACCCCAAGCCTTTTCAGAGGGATATTTGATAATCCTTTTATCAGCATTATTCTAAAGGATCCACTGGAAAGGATGATAACCCTCTACGAGGAATGGAAACAGGCCAAAGGCGAAACTGACTGGCGGATAAATATTCCTTATGATAAAAACCTGCTCTTTTCAGATTTCGTTTACCAGGATGGTTTTTTAAACTTTCAATCCAAATGCCTGGGGAGCCGCCGCCTGGGTGATTATGACCTGGTAGGTTTATCAGAATGCCAGCCTGGTTTTATTGCCCAGTTGAAGAACAAGGACTGGTCGGGATATATCAAACAGAAATCACCAGATTATCAGCTTGAAAAACCACGCTATAAGAATCTGGGAATCACTTCAGATTTTGTGGAAGAGTTCAAGATTGCCAATCAGATGGATTATTCGATTCACCAACAAGCAAAAGAATTTATCGGGTATTGTTAAATTGATGGCCTTATTAAAAACTAAAACCGCTGATGATCAGCGGTTTTTTGTTGTCTGGTCGGGGCGGTCGGATTCGAACCGACGGCCTTTGCAACCCCATTGCAACGCGCTAGCCGGACTGCGCCACGCCCCGGACGACATGCATTATAAAACCTTCCCAACAATCTGGCAAGATATCTGCCTAAGAAGGAAAATCAACCAACAATCGGGTAATGATAAACCTGCCAGCGTTTGTAGATCTCAGCGCCTAATTTCTCAGCTGTTAATACAGAGGTAGGATTATCAGCGCTGGTAATGGACATATCAATCCATTGATAACCCTTCTCCCTCGCGCGCTGGTACATCTCTTCCATTAATAAGATTATTACACCCCTGTTCCAATACTCAGGAAGTACCAGGACACTTTTTACTGTCAGCCAGGCAGGTTTTCTGGTTTTCATTAACCAGAGAAGCTGGATGTAGTTCCAGGGGTACATCAGACCATTTACATGGATGAAAATCTCATTCAAGTTGGGTATGCCGGGCAAAAAACCCACAGTTTCTCCATCAACTTCAGCAAACAGGATCAAGTTTGGATCAGCGATAGTTCTGAATGGTTCCAGGGTCGCTTCCAGGGATTCCCGGTGCCAACCGATGGAATCATCCAGATGTGCCAGAGCCTTTCCCAGCAGCATATAAATGATATCTATCTCTTCCTGCCAGCGATCAAAATTCGCAGGGCGGATCTTGATCTTGCCCTGTTGTTTCAACCGGGCAGCCAGACGCAACAGCCGCTCATATTGCGGTGAATCCTCCAGGTTGATCTTCAGAGCAACGTTTTGAGCCCGGGCTGGTGTAAATCCATATCGATCCATAAACGCCTGGTAATACGCCGGCGAATGGCCGCACATCAAAGCAGGAGGGACATGCCTTCCTTCAACCAGCACGCCATAACTATCTTCATAATCCAGATTCCAGGGACCATATAATTTTTCCAGACCCCTCTCTTTCCCCCATTCTATGGCAGTATTGATCAAGGCTTCAAACACTTGATAATCTTCTATATACTCCAGAAATCCGAAAACACATTCTTTTTGACCCCGTTTGAGATTGGTCGGGGGATCCACAGCAGCACAGATCGAACCAGCCAGGGTTCCATTCTTGTAAGCCAGGAAAAAGTCAGCTTCTCCTCGTCTTAAAAAAGCCCCTTTCCCGGGATCAAGCACTGTACGCCGTTCTGGAAGCAGCGGTGGTACCCAAAGCGGATCGTTCTTGTAGACTGTCCAGGGAAAAGTCAGAAAACCTGTCATATCAGGATCAGTTTCAACTTTCCTGACGATGATCTCAGACATATCGTCTCCTTCTCGTCGCAGCTTCTACGCTTTCGATCCCCGCCGTTCTTTGATCTTATCAACAATGGCCAGAAAATCATCCCGGTCGAGGGGATATTTATAGGCGATAAAAATCCCCACCCCAAGCAGGATGGCCGGGATCGGTCCTATGACCCATTTTATACCGCGGACAGCTGCAGGGCTTTGCTGGGCGAGATTGGGTTGATACCCGGTAATTTCCAACACCAGGCCGATCAACGGAACAGTGCCCGTTGATGTTATTTTCCGAGCCAGTGTGGTGATACTGTAAAACATGCCTTCATGGCGTTCCCCAGTCTGGTATTCATACCATTCTATTGCATCAGGCAGTATCGCCCAGGGAAGTACATGGGCAGCAGCCACACCAATGCCTGCTAAGGAACACAAAATCAATATCAGAGCTAAAGGTGTGGATGGAGTCATCATGATCAATACCATTTGAACCACCGCCCAGAAAGAGATGCCAATCATATAGGCATACCGTTTACTCCAGCGGTTTGAAACCCAATTCCAGATAGGCAGCGCAAACATGGCAATCACAAAGATCGTGGCCATGATGATTTCGTTTTGAGATTCGCGTTGGACAACAAATTTCACATAGAACAACAAACTGGATTGTAGAATATCAACTGAGATCCAGGTTGCCAGGAAGATACCCAATCCATAACGGAAGGGAACATTTTTCCAGACAGATTTCAAAGATTCTAGCAGAGATGGTTTTTCAAGGTCTACCAGATCTTCCCGCTCTTTTGTGCCGAAGAATGTTAGAAACATCGGCAGAGCTGAAACCAATCCAAAGATCGCTCCCATAAGTAGAACCTTAGATGCATTTTCTGGCCTAAATTCTCCAACTATGATCGAAGGTATCGTAAAAGCCAGCAGACTGCCCAGGATGGAAAAAAACATGCGGTAGCTGGTTAATGATGTTCTCTCGTCATAATCGGATGTCAGCTCCGGAGTGAGAGCAAAATAAGGCATATACAACAAGGTTGCCGAGGCTTCAAAGATGATATAGGCAATTGAATAATAAGCCACCAAAGCTCCGGTACTTTCAAATCCTGGTTTGTACCAAAGCATAGTAAAGGTAAAAGCGAGCGGCAGCGCACCAAAAAGCAGGTATGGTCGCCGTCTTCCCCAGCGAGTCCGGGTCCGGTCAGAGAGATATCCAAATATGGGATCATTAACAAAATCCCAGATCTTGCCGATCAGGATCGGTATAGCTGCTATGCCTGGCCTGAGTCCGACCACTTCGATCATAAAAAACAGGAAATAAACACCCATAATCGTGCTGGTCAAGCTGAACCCAATATCCCCAGCACCATACATGATCTTATTCTTTTTAGATAATTTCTCAGCCATGAATTCTTCCTTTGTATTAACCATGCCAGTCCCTGATCAATAGTTATAACAAGCTATTAACAGATCAGTTCTGGAAGTTAAATACGATTGGATTCTTCTGGAGAAATATAAAATGAATTTCCTACTCGGAAAATCTGCCGAGAACAAATTCAATTATTATCCCGTAAACCACACCGGCCAGGAATGAGACAATATCCGTTCCGCCGGATGTAAAGAAATAAGCCGCGCTGACAAATAAACCCAATACTATACCCCTGATCAGCCAATTCCACTTATTCTTGACCAGAGAGAGATTGCCCGCAAGTCCAATGACAACACCCATAACCAGGCGGTTGTACCACAGCCCGAATAATAAGAGCTGGTTCCCCTGCCAACCCAACCTGACCGATCCGCCGATAATACAAAATATGCCCAGGATTGCGCCGCTTAGCATTGCCAGGGGAAGCCGTTTTTTAAACATTGATCACTCCTTGAATAAGAATTTGAACCACTCAAATTGTATCCTAAAACCTTTTCAGGATTATAAAAAACCACCTCAACAACGCTTTCAGCTTGACTTTCTCTAGATAATTTGCTATGCTAAAACTACCAAACGGTCGGTAGGGAATTCCACTTATGTCGAGAGACAATATACTCCAGGCGGCAGCCTCAATTTTCCAGGAAAAAGGCTACCATGCAACATCCATGCAGGATATTGCTGAGGCTGTTGATTTAAAGAAAGGCAGCCTCTATCACCATGTCAACAGCAAACAGGAAATCCTGCTGGCTTTGCTGGATGAGGCACTTGGATTAATCGTTGAGCGGCTTGAAGGTGTGATTTCTCCTGACCTATCCCCCAGTCAAAAACTGCGCCGGGTTATGCACGCATATTTAGGTTTTTTAACAGAAAACCGATCTCTTTCCTCCGTCCTTCTATTGGAATACCGTTCCCTGGAACCAGAATTTAAAGATCTGCACATTCCAAGCCGGGATCAGGTTGATCATATTTGGCAGAAAATCATCGAGGAAGGAGTAAGCCAGGGAGAATTCCAAACCCTGGACCCAGGCCTGACCAGTAAAGCCTTGCTTGGTGTCCTCAACTGGACCATTACCTGGTACCGCGAGGATGGACCACTCTCAGCTGAGGAGATAGCTGATCGTTTTACAGATCTGTTTCTCCAGGGTTTGTACATCCGTGATGGTGATTAGGACTGAATAACAGGAGGTGATCCAGTATTTGTTTATTAGTCACCGCTGCCCAATCAAATATCCAACAAAAGAATATCCGGTTGATCATAATTTAACATCTGTCTTTCAAACCGTTTTTACATATTGGAGGGTTTTATGTACTCATTTACCCCAACTGAAGAGCAGCAGATGCTTCTGGATGCGGTCAAACGTTATGCCGAGGGGGATATTCGTCCAGCAGCCCGGGAAGCCGATGAGAAATCTGAACTTCCCCCCGATCTAATTGAAAAAGGCTGGGAGCTGGGCATTCTACAGGCCTCCATTCCTGAAACATACGATGGCTTCGGAGATTATTCTGCTCTAACTGGCGTTCTGGCTGCTGAAGGATTAGCCTACGGCGATCTGTCCGTAAGTTTTGGAGTGATGACGCCAAACCTATTTGTGCTCCCTATCCTGCTGGCAGGCACTGAAGAACAGAAAAAAGAATTCATTCCACCTGTGATCGAAATGGAATGGAAAGCCTATACAGCAGCTTTGATAGAGCCAAAATTTGATTTTGATCCTATGGATCTTCAGACTACCGCATCCAAAAAAGGAGATTCAATCCAAATTGATGGGGAAAAAACCTTTGTACCTTACGCCGCGGATGCGGAAATGTTCCTGATCTATGCAAATTTGGATGGAAAAACGCAGGCCTTTATTGTTCCTGCCAATACCGACGGTCTTACCGTAGGAGAGAAAGAGGCAACTCTTGGTATTCATGCTTATCCCCTTTATTCCCTGAAATTGGATAAAGTGAAGATACCCGCCGGCCAGCAGTTAGGTGGAACAGAAGGCCATAACATGGAGTCCATCCAGGCATCCTGGCAGATCGGATTGGCCGCACTTGCTCTGGGTGTGGCTCAGGCTGCTTATGAATACGCCATAGAATATGCCAAAGACAGAGATGTTTTTGGTGTCAAGGTTGCTCAGAAACAAGCAATAGCGTTTATGCTGGCAGAAATGGGTACTGATATTGAAGCTACCCGCCTTCTGGCCTGGGAAGCTGGCTGGTTGTTAGATGAAGGCAAACAAGAAGCTTTCAAAGCTGCTTACCTGGCTTATCACGGCGCGGTGGATATGGTCATGATGGTCACAGATCGGGCAGTCCAGATCCTGGGTGGCCATGGTTACATCCGGGAACATCCTGTGGAAATGTGGATGAGAAACGGCCGGGGCTTTTCTACCTTCACCGGCCTGGCAATGGTGTAAAACCACAATTCGACTACCCCCAACCCGGACATCCGTTCCGGGTCTGAGAAAGGAGAAAGATCATGATTAGTTTTGAGATGCCAAAACCTCTGGTTCAAACAAGAACTGTGGTCGAAACAGTTGCCAAGAACATGATGCGGCCTGTTTCTCGTCAGTTGGATGAAAATGAACATGAGATTCCCTGGGCTTATATTGAGTTTATGCACACCGCCACCAAAGCCCTGGGCAGCTCCTCCATGGCGCCCGATGAAGCAGCCAAAGACAAGAAAAAAGAGGATCCTGAAAAGAAAAAACGACCCCCTATCAACTACCAACGCCTGATGATCATGGTAGAGATGTTATCCTGGGGTGATGCTGGGATCTACCTCTGTACCCCGGGAGGAATGTTGGGCGCAGCTGCTGTAAGTGCTGCGGGCACGCCAGAACAAAAGAAACGTTTCCTGAGCCGCTTTACGGGCAAGGAGCCGGTTTTTGATGCAATGGCCATGACAGAGCCTCAAGCAGGTTCAGATACATCGGCTATCAGGACCACAGCCGTGTTGGACGAAAAGACCAACGAATGGATTCTCAACGGTGAAAAGATCTTCGTTACTGCTGGAAACAAAGCCCTGGTGGATTCAAAAGGATTTATTGTTGTCTGGGCCAGCCTGGACCTGGAAGCTGGACGGGCAGGCATCCGCTCGTTTGTAATTGAAGCGGACACCCCAGGCTGCAAGGTCACTAAGTTTGAAGAGAAACTAGGCATCCGGGCCAGTGATACGGTTTCCATTCTTCTGCAGGACTGCCGTGTCCCTTATGAGAATATCCTGGGATCCCCCACCATTGAAAAAAGCACCAAAGGTTATAAAGGTGCCATGGAAACCTTTGATGCCACCCGGCCCATTGTAGCTGCCTCCGCCCTGGGTGTAGCCCGGGCTGCCCTGGAATTTGTTCAGGAAAAGCTGGCAGAGGAAGGAGTCGAAATCCGCTATGGCCTGCCGCGTCAAAAGATGTCCAACCTGGAACGGGAGGTCATCGACATGGAAGTACAGCTCCGCCAAGCATGGCTGCTGACCATTAAAGCACTCTGGATGGCAGACAATAAACAATCCAATGGCGCGGTAGCATCCATGAGCAAGGTCAAAGCCGGTAAAGTAGCCACCGTGATCACCCAGAAAGCAGTTGAGCTGATGGGCCCCATTGGGTACAGCCGGGAATTTTTGCTTGAGAAATGGTTCCGGGATGCCAAGATCAATGACATCTTTGAAGGCACTGGCCAGATCAACCTGCTGGTTGTGGCCCGGAACATTCTCGGATACCGGGGCAGTCAACTTCGATAAACACGATAGAGACCGTTTTTCAAACTACCCTCCTGAAGGAGGAGAGAAAATATGACATATCAAATCAACAAAGCAGTAGTGATTGGATCCGGAACGATGGGAGCGGCAATCGCCGCCCACCTGGCCAATACAGGCATTCAGGTAAGTTTGCTGGATATTATTCCCCGCGATCTTACGGAAGAAGAAAAAGGGAAAGGTTTATCCTTAGACGATCCCGGGGTCAGGAATAAGATCGTCAACCAGGGATTTCAAGCTGCCTTAAAATCAAAGCCTGCCAGTTTTTATTCTCAAACGCCGGCAAACCTGGTAAAGCTTGGAAATCTTGAGGATGATTTTGATCTGATCAAGGATGCTGATTGGGTCATTGAAGTGATCATAGAAAACCTGAAAATCAAACAAGACCTGATGAAAAGGATCGATGAGATCCGCTCTGAAGCGACCATCATCAGTACCAATACATCCGGGATCCCTGTTACATCAATCGCAGAAGGCCGCTCAAAGGGGTTCAAGGAACACTTCCTGGGAACTCACTTCTTCAACCCTCCCCGCTACCTTAAACTTCTGGAGGTCATCCCTACAGAAACTACCCTGCCCGAGGTTGTGGAATATATCAGCCATTTTGCTGAATACCGTCTGGGGAAAGGTGTTGTTTTATGCAAAGATACACCCAATTTTATAGCCAACAGGATGGGTTTTGGCAGCGGCGCATTTGCCCTGGATTACATCCTGAAAAACAACTACACCGTTAAGGAAGTTGACAGTATCACTGGCCCACTGATCGGCCGGCCAAGAACTGCCACATTCAGACTCCTGGACCTGGTTGGGATCGATGTCTGGAATCATGTGGGAGCTAACCTCACCGAGGCGTTATCTGAAGAGGATACCGCTATGCCCTACCTGGCTTCGGAACCAGCCAATCAGCTGATCGGAGATATGGTGGAAAAGGGTCTGCTTGGCAATAAATCCAAACAGGGATTTTATAAACAGGTTGTAGTGGAAGGCAAAAAAGAATTCTGGCCTCTAAACCTGGAAACACGGGAATATGAAGCAGCTGAAAGCATCCGTTATGACTCAGTTGGCGCAGCCAGAGACATTGAGGACCTCGGTGAACGTTTAACCAAAATGCTGGAAGCATCGGATCGGGCATCTGATCTGGTGCGGGCAATTACCCTCCAGGGTTTATCGTACGCTTCTCACTGCATTCCTGAAATTGCTGATTCAGCCAAACCCATCGATGACGCTATGAGATGGGGATTCGGCCATGATGCGGGACCATTCGAGATCTGGGATCTCTTAGGTGTAGAGAAACTGACAAAAATGATGAAAGAGGCTGGTTTCCCGGCAGCTCCCTGGGTCGATAAGATGATCAAGGACGGGGTGACCGGATTTTATGAATACGAAGGAAAACAAAAAACTACCGTCTATGTACCAGGAACGAAAAAATTCAGCGCTGTTCTACCCACCCCACAAATTCTTCTTTTGAGTGAGGTCAAGAGTGATAAAGAGAAAGTCCTTGATCGCAATACCAGCGCTTCCCTGATCGACATTGGAGATGGCGTAATCTGCCTGGAGTTTCAAACCAAAATGAATGCCATTGATGATGATACGCTCAACATGATGAATCGGGCCCTTGATTATGCCTTGGAAGGGAATTTGAACGGAGTTGTGATCGGATCTGATGCGGTTAATTTCAGCGCTGGTGCAAATTTATTCGGCGTTGTCATGGCTGCCCAGGGAGGTTTGTGGGACCAGCTGGATGCAATCGTTCGCAAACTTC
This sequence comes from uncultured Chloroflexia bacterium, assembly GCA_963783765.1. Taxonomy (GTDB): domain Bacteria; phylum Chloroflexota; class Anaerolineae; order Anaerolineales; family UBA11858; genus B10-G9. The sequence goes on from CAWAOV010000004.1 coordinate 41,712, forward strand.
AAGACGTAAACATGCGCATGCGTTATTTCCCCAAACCTGTGGTTGTGGCTCCAGCCGGGTTGGCACTTGGCGGAGGAGCGGAGATCACCATGCACGGAAACCGCGTGGTGGCAGCTGCGGAGCTTTATATCGGGTTGGTTGAAGTTGGCGCAGGAGTCATCCCAGCCGGGGGTGGAACCAAGGAAATGGTCCGAAGAATGATCAACCCACCCATGTTAACCAATGATGCTGTGGCATTTCCTTATCTGCAGCGATTATTCGAACAAGTAGGTATGGGAAAGGTTGCTACGAGCGCTCAAGAAGGAATGGAAATGGGGTTTTTAAGCCCTGCGGACAGGATCATCGTCAATCGGGATCATCTATTGGCCGAAGCCAAGCGTGAGGTCCTTCATATGGCTCAGGGAGGCTACCGACCTCCCCCACCCGAAAAACTGTATGCAGCGGGCCGCGATGGATTGTCCGGTCTGAAAATCGGCGTTCATAACTTCCGGTCCGGTGGTTATATTACTGAATACGAAGTAGAGATAGGCAGTAAATTGATCTACGTTATGACTGGCGGCAATATATCCCAGCCTGAGTGGGTAGATGAACAATACTTCCTGGATTTGGAGCGGGAAGCTTTCCTCAGTTTATGCGGTGAGAAGAAAACCCAGGAAAGAATGTGGCACCTGCTTCAGAAAGGCAAAGTACTCCATAATTAACCAGCTAGAGATTCCTACCGGGAAGTGAAGGAGAGTCTGATGATTGAAGAAAAAGATCCAAAATATGATCCAGTGATCGTAGCCGCCACAAGGACCGCAGTTGGAAAGGCAAAACGAGGAACGCTGAAATCAACCCGTCCTGAAACGCTGGCTGCTGCCGTGATCAAGGAATTGCTCAAGCGGGCCCAGGATCTCGATCCCCATGAGCTGGATGACCTTATCATTGGCTGTGCATTTCCAGAAGGCGAACAGGGAATGAATATCGCCCGCCAGATCGGCTTCAGGGCTGGTCTTCCGGAAGAAATCCCCGCAGAAACAATCAATCGTTTTTGTTCATCCGGTGTGCAGAGCATCGCCCATGCCGCTCAAGCAATATCCGCAGGCTATTTTGACGCAGCAATCGCCGGCGGTGTCGAAGTGATGAGCATGGTACCGATGACAGGGTATAAATTCAGCCCGGATCAAAATCTGGCTGATGAATATCCTGAAGCATACACCAGCATGGGCATCACCGCCGAGAACGTTAGTGATAGATACAAGATCACCCGGGAAATGCAGGACGAATTTGCTTTCCATAGTAATCAAAAAGCTCACCAGGCTGTGGAATCAGGCCGGTTTGATGAGGAAATCGTACCTCTCGAGATCGAGATCATCACACCCAGCGGGGAAAAACAAATCATTTTTAAACGAGACGAAGGTCCCCGGGGAGATACCAGCGTAGAACTGCTGTCTAAGTTGAGGCCGGCGTTTAAACTGAACGGTTCTGTCACAGCAGGAAATTCCTCCCAGATGTCAGATGGAGCAGCGGGTGTGATAATCATGTCCAAAGCCAAGGCTGATGCCCTGGGATTAAAACCTCTGGCGCGTTTCATCTCTTTCGCCGCTGGAGGGGTTGCCCCGGACATCATGGGAATGGGCCCTGTTGTGGCTGTACCTAAAGTGTTGAAGCGGACCGGGATGAGTCTGGAAGATATCGGCCTGATCGAATTAAATGAGGCATTTGCAGCCCAGGCGGTGGCAGTGATCAAGGAATTGGGCCTCAATCAAGAGCTAACCAATGTAAATGGAGGCGCAATCGCCCTGGGGCATCCGCTGGGCTGTACAGGGGCAAAACTATCTGTACAGATGATCCATGAACTAAAAAGAAGGGATCTTGAATTTGGAATGGTTACCATGTGTATCGGCGGAGGCATGGGTGCAGCAGCGATCTTCCAGAATATGAACTGATCAGGAAATCAAGGAGAATAATATGGCAGAGTATACAGTAAAAGAATTGATCTTTAATCACGAAAAGGCTTTTATGCCAGAGAAAGCAGCCGGGTTGGAAGCGGTCGTCCAATACCATCTGACCGGAGATGAAGGCGGGGACTACATCATCACCATCGGGGGCGACAAATGTAAAGTGGCAGAAGGTGTGGCTGAGAACCCTGTTATGACCATGACCGCAGATGGTAAATACTTCGGAGATGTCCTGCTCGGGAAAGCCGACGGAATGAAAGGTTTCATGGATGGAAAACTCCAGCTGGCAGGCGATCTCAACCTGGCCATGAAATTGACCAGTTTCTTTAAAATGGGTGGGTAAGATTAACCAGGATGCGGGATCCTCAAGAAATCAGCATAAAGTTGTTTCGGACTTTGCTCTATCATTATTTGTTAACAGGATCCCGCATCCTTCTTTCGAGGAAACCGTTTCCTCTACAAAGTTCATAAACAAAAGCTCGCCTGATTGGCGAGCTTTTATTTATTCTTTCACTTATTTTTCAGCCCTCAAATTCCACAACTTTCAGGTTATCCTGCACATCCTGATACAAACCCTGAATGATATCCTTTACCTTTTCAACAGCCTCATCAAGAGGAATGGTGCTTTTTTCACTCTCGTGGCGCAGTTTGGCTTCAATTCCGCCTTCCTTCAGGGCCCGGTGTCCTACTGTCAACCGGAGGGGAACACCAATCAGATCCGCATCGTTGAATTTCACACCCGGGCTTTCATCCCGGTCATCAAATAGAACTTCCAGGCCGGCTGCAATCAGATCCTCGTAAAGCTGTTCGGCTGTCTTTTTTACTTCTCCACTTTCATCTTTTTTCCCAGCCAGTTCCACCAGATGCACTTCATAAGGAGAGATCGTGATGGGCATGATCAAGCCATAATCGTCATTATATTCTTCGGCAACTGAAGCCAGTAATCGCCCGCTGCCGATGCCGTAGCTGCCCATGACGATCGGCTTTTCATTGCCATCCCCATCCTGATAGGTGGCGTCAACTGCTTCACTGTACCAGGTCCCCAATTTGAAAATATTCCCAACTTCAACTCCCCGGACTGCTTTCAGGGCGGCACCGCAGCTGGGACAGGCATCTCCATCCTGGGCTGCTGCAATATCAGCTACGATATCAGCTGTAAAATCCCGGCCATAATTGACATTTTTAAAGTGGAATCCTTCTTCATTGGCTCCCGCAACCAGATTAGGCGATTCTGGGATAAGGTCATCTACAACAACCAGGATGTCTTTCAATCCTACAGGTGACGCATATCCGGGCACAGCTCCACAGGCCTGAATTTCACTTTCCTCTGCTGGTCGGAGGCTCTTGGCTCCAACTGCATTCACAAGCTTGGTTTCATTCAATTCCATATCGCCTCTTACAATTGCGAATACCAGGCTTTCTTCTTCCCCTTCCTCAGTCTGTTTCGCTGCCATCATGAATACCGCTTTGGCAGTTTTGCTTTCAGGGATATCCAGCAGCACGGCCAGGTCGGCAATCGTTTTTGTCTCCGGGGTGGCGATCTTCTCTCGTTTGAGGGCTTTTTCTTCTGCGGCTTTTACCTTTTTGAATTCTGCAATCTGGCGATTGGCGGAATAGCCGCATTGCATCACATAACAGCAGGGTATCCTCTCCGATAGGCGTGATATACATATATTCATGAGCCATATTACCGCCCATCATGCCAACATCGGATTCCACAGCGATTACTGGCAGTTTGCAGCGGCCAAATATATTAAAATAAGCCCGGTAATGGTTGGCATACTGAATATCCAACCCATCCCAATCCCGATCCAAACTGTAACTGTCCTTCATAGTGAATTCCCGCACCCGGATCAAACCAGCCCGGGGCCGGGGATCATCACGCCATTTGGTCTGGATATGATAGATCATCATTGGCAGCTGGCGATAAGATTGCACTTCATCTTTAACTACTGCGATCACTGCTTCCTCATGGGTCATGGCCAGCACCATATCGCGGCCGTTGCGATCCTGGAACCGCCCCATTTCAGGACCGACCTTCTCCCAGCGTCCGGTAGCTTTCCAGATCTCCGCCGGATGAACTACTGGCATGGACATTTCCTGGCCATCGATCTTATTCATTTCGTCTCGCATGATGTTTTCAATTTTGGTCAGGGAGCGTTTTGCCAACGGCATTGACGTAAAGATGCCCGCTGCCAACTGGCGAATATACCCAGCCCGGACCAGCAGTTGATGGCTGCGAATTTCAGCATCTGACGGGGCTTCCCTGAGTGTTTGACTTAACAGGCTGGACATTCTCATTGCGGTTCTCCTCTATTCTTTAATAATCAAATCTCGAAATAAAAAACTCCGGAATTTCAGTCCGGAGGTTTATACGATTTATCCAACACAACCAAGCACCAAGCGACCGAAATCCTTTATAGAATCTGGATGCTAGGGACGGGGGTTTTGGATTCAATCCTTTTTATCATGATGAAGTTAGTGTACCAAAGGCTGAAAGTCTGTCAAGGCAGGATGCTATTGAAGGCCTGAGTCATCCCCTGATCAATCTGAGATAAATTCCCCTATGGTAAAATTTCTCCATCAAAAACACTACCAATTATTCATATAGCTGGAAATCCTATGATCCCAATTCGCGATGAAAATCCCACCCACAGTGTACCAATCATTACTTATTTACTGATCCTGTTAAATGTACTGGTCTTTATCTTCCAGACCTTCCTGGGATCAAATAACGATCTATTTGTTTACCAATTTGCCCTGATCCCAGCTGACATTACATCATTGATGTCAATTGGCAGCCTTTTTAATATTTTCACCAGCATGTTCATGCACGCCGGGTTAGCCCACATCGGCGGTAATATGCTTTATTTGTGGATTTTTGGCGACAATGTTGAAGACAGATTAGGCAGCTTTAAGTACTTACTTTTTTACGTCTTTGGTGGAGTGGTTGCTTCCATCACCCATATATTGACAAACCCAAATTCCATTATTCCAACAGTCGGTGCCAGCGGCGCTATCGCCGCCGTTTTGGGAGCTTATTTAGTCCTCTTCCCAAGACAGAAAGTCCTCACCTTAATTCCTCTGGGATTCTGGCTTCGGATGACAATGCTTCCAGCCAGTCTCGTTCTTGGTGTGTGGTTTTTGTTTCAGTTCTTCCAGGGAGTGCTCACCATTGGTGGACCGGACGTTGGTGGCGTTGCTGTTTGGGCTCATATCGGTGGTTTTGTCAGCGGTGTTGTTTTGGGACAATTGCTCAAAAAACCAGAAAAGGAATACCCCGCTTACCACTGGTAGGTTTTGATATCAATACCCTATCCGCTTGATGAAGACGATAAGCTGGGTTATAATTTCTCGGCATCGGGATGTAGCGCAGTCCGGTAGCGCGCGCCGTTCGGGTCGGCGAGGCCGTGGGTTCGAATCCCTCCATCCCGACACAAAAACCGCTGGTTTTCACCAGCGGTTTTTCATAGTAGGGATCAAGTCCTTTGAAAGGACTTGATCCCTCTTTATTATTAGAGAAGCTGTTGGTGATTGGAATTATCAGGCTGCCGGGCAGAAAGCGGCTGGTAGGACGGCTCCCGCTGGGGCGTTCTCACACCTGATTTGGGCGCCGGGCGATAACCGGAATTTGATTTACTTTTGCGGCTGGACACGGGCGCTTTGCGAGTTGAAGGGGCAAAATCCACCCGCAGCTGGTCCCTGCCAAAATAACGTTCACCGGCAATTGAAAACAGGCCGATGATCAGGACCCGCAAAAGCCAGATCATCACCGCCACGAAGATCGGCACAACTTTGAGCAGGGTCTGGCGGGCGATGACCGCATTCCCCAACGTCTCATGATTGGCTATAGCGATCGAAACACCCCACCAGGTTAACATGGCGTTCATGGTGGCCGCGATCAACCAGGCGGCAAACAGGTACCAGCTTTCAGTCTGTTCCCCGATTTTTCCTTCTGGTGTGAATAAACGGGCGATACCGGCAAAATCGATCCCGCAGAATGCGATCGCCAGGATCGTGGCCCAGCGCACACCCCAGAACTGCAGGCCACCGAGCAGGTCGGTGAGCGCAAAATCGGTCGTGCTGTAATTGAAGATCTCAAAAGCGACCAGGGCAGTGATGATCAAGAGACCAAAAATGACCCCTCGTTTGACCTGAACTCGTTCTGGTAATAAAAGGAATGCTGTTAGCTGACATGATGTACCTCCCATGTTGGGAAAAAATTATTGGTAAATGGCTTTACGATCCCAGTATAGAACATATGTTCTATTTTGTCAAGGCCTGGATTTTTATCCTCTGCCGTGCCCTTTCTCTGGTAGAATAGCCCTTGTATATCGGAATATACTCCCTCAGGAAAATTGAACCCTATGAAAGCAGAACAACCTTTTGCCACCTGGGTGGAAGTGGATCTCAAAGCCCTTAAGAATAATCTCAAGATCATCCAGAAAGAAACTGGCCTTCCTGTATTGGCTGTTGTAAAAGCCAATGCATACGGGCATGGTTTTATACCCATTACCAGGGCCGCAGAGCAAGCCGGTGTAGACTGGTTTGGCGTGGCCCGGCCCCGCATGGCTCTTAAAATGCGCGAGGAGGGTATAAAAAGCAATATCCTTGTGCTGGGATATATCGCTCCAGAACGTATAGAGCAAATGATCTGTCTGGATGTTTCTCTCACTGTCTGGACTGTGGAACACATCAAACTGGTTGAAAGCGCAGCTGCCAACTGCCAGAGGATTGCCCGGGTCCACCTGCTGGTGGATAGCGGTATGGGACGTCTTGGCTGCCATCCGGAAGAGGCTACGGATCTTGCCCAATTGATAGTTGACACTGATCAGATTGAATTGGAAGGTTTATTTTCACACCTTGCCAGAGCTGATGAAGCCGATCCTGCTCCTACCCTAAAACAGGTCACGGTTTTCCAGACTGTGATCAAAAAACTGACAGAAAAGGATTTGCTGCCCGAGATCATCCACATGGCAAATTCTGCAGGAACATTGGCCCATCCCGAAACCCGCTATCAATTGGTACGGCCCGGTTTGATCCTTTATGGTCTCTCACCTTCTGAAGAGGTGAAGCTGCCGGACAATATTGAGCCCATCCTGAGCTGGAAATCAGTTCTCGCAAGCATCAAAGAACTTCCCCCGAATCACGGAGTTAGCTACGGCCACACCTATGTCACTTCCAAAAAAGAACTGATTGGTGTGATCCCGGTCGGATATGCTGATGGCTACCGCAGGGTTCCAGGTAACTCGGTTCTGATCAATGGAGTAAAGGCGCCAATAATTGGCAGTGTTTGCATGGATCAATTCATGGTCAAATTAGAAAATATCCCCAATCCGCAAATTGGAGACGAAGTTGTCTTGATCGGTAAACAAGGCAGCCAGGAGATCAGCGCCAATGACCTGGCCCGGGTTTGGCAGACTATTAACTATGAGGTCACCTGCGGCATAGGTGCCCGGGTGCCGCGGATCTACCCGGATAATAAAACCTCATAACTCCCCCACTCAATTGATATTATTTTTCTGGCTGTGTCGGATAGGACTGTTGTTCCAGCGGAAGAACTACATGGAACTCACTGCCCGGTAAGTGTTCAGCATCTTTTTCCAGGCGCTCAACCCAGACCCTGCCATTATGAGCTTCGATAATGCTCCGGACAATAGCTAGCTCTTCACCGGGGTGTTCTTCGCCTGCTGCCAGTTCATCCAGGACCGAGAAATCCACCAGCATTGGATTCATGCGTTCCTGGAAGAAACGATCTTTGGCTTCAGAATCAATACCAATACCCGTATCAGTTACCACAATTTCCGCGCCCTCCCACTTTAAAACGTCAGAGCGAGGTGGTATGTGTCTGCCAGTGATAGTGATCTTTCCCCCACTAGGCGTATGGGTCATTGCATAATTGATCAGGATCTCAAATACTTTTTAAGTGCCGTGCTGTCACCATAGACCAAGGGGATCTCACCCAAATTATCATGGGATAGGGTAATTTTCCGGGCTCGGACTTTTCCGCCCAGGTCCCGGCAAATAGAATCCACCATGGTGTACAGTGACAAAGGTGTGGTATCGATATTCAGGTTCTTTGGTTGAATATTGGCCGTATCGATCATGTTCTCAATAATATTTTGAAGCCTGTCAGATCCAGATATGATACCTTTGACCAATTCACTGTAATAATCATCTTCCATCAGTTTGGGATCATTTGCCAGCAGTTGGGAATATCCTGTGACAACAGTAAGCGGTGAGCGCAGTTCATGAGCTTTGATGCTGATAATATCGGATGATGATTTTTTAATCTGTTCGATCTTGTCCAGGGCTGTATTCTGGGATGCTTTAGCGCGCCTCAGTTGACTGTCGATCTTTGTCAGGCTTTCCACCAGCCGGGCATTTTGAAGCGCTACCGAGGTCTGATCTGCCAGAGATGCCAGCAGTTCCAGCTCCTCATCCGTGAAAGAAGCGCCTGATCTTTTTTGGGATAATGCAAATAAACCGATCCATTCATCTTCAGTGTGAATAGGTACCAGCGCTTCCACATCCAGGGCTTTGATCCAGATCAGGACGTTTTCAGGGATGGTTTGGAATTTCGGAATGAATTCTAATTCCGATTGGGTTAAAGGACGTTTTTCATCTGCCAGAACCCTGGTGATCGGGCTGTTTGCCGGCAGGAAATCCAGATCTGGCAAGGTCACTGAAGTTCCCTGAACAGCCTTGAGATGCCAGTTCGGCGGATCCTTATCCGGTTCAATGCGATCTACCAGGAATAGGGTACCCTTTCTCAATTCGAGGGATTCACAGATCATTTCAATGGTTACTTTCGAAAGCAGTTCAATGTCCAGGATACTGCTGAGTGTTTTACTATAGCTGCGGATCTCAAGGGTCCTGACTTTCTCACTTGAAAGGGTTCTTTCGAGAATAGATTTGACCAGGCGATTGAGGGGCATGAAAAATATCAGAACGATCAGGGAGAAGAAAACTCCGTTGTAGACCGGTTTATACCAATCCAACCCTGTAAAGTAACGCTCCAGGATTAGAAAACCCAGGGCATAGATCAGGACAATGATGATCCCGGACAGAGCATATCCAATCCCTTTAAATGCCAGGCCCTTCAGGTCGGGTAAGCGATATGTTAATACCAGGAAATTGAGAATGATCGTCGTCAACAACAAAAGTAGACTGCCCAGCAGCTCGCTGCCTAACAGCATCAAAACGGTACTGCCGATATAGAGTATTAAGGCAGAGGTCCAATAGATCGCTCGTTGTTTAACAACTGTTCGATCAGTAGAGCGATATTCCTTGAGCACCTCAATGGTGGAAAAGATCACAAAGAAACCCCAACCAACAGCCTGGATCACAGTGGACAGGATAGAATGAGTATATCCTTCCACCTGTCGGCCCCAATTGATATCTCCAGGAATAATCCCCAGAGCATCGGCCGTAACTGCTGTACCCATTATTGCCAGGGAGATTATCAACCAACCCCAACCCGGATTTTCTGTCCGGAAAACAGCTGACGTCAGGCCAAAGATCACTCCACTGAAAAGCAGCATGGCATACCAGTGCAGGTGAAGGCGGACGCCCTGGCCCAGGAAATTCCACCATGATATTTCAAACCCGAACAGGATCACCAAGATCAGGAGATTCAAACTCAGCATGAATACCAAAAGATAGTCAGCCAGTTTATAAATGCGGAGTTTTCGGAAGGCATTGACTGTCTGGCTGAGGCTATACACAGCGAGACAAATATAGAAAATGGCGGGAATGGTCAAAACTGAATTCATAACCTTCTTTCTTCTCTAAAATAAAAATACTGATACTGCTGCACCTGCTTCCAACCCCGTGGTAGGTGATGGTATTTTCACCAAGCCGTCTGCCTTGGTTAGCAGAAAGATCAAATTGCTCCGTCCGAAAATTGGTTCTGCATCAAACTTCCCCTCTTCCCTTTTGATTAATCTTACCGGTATCCAATCCTCCCGACCAGCCTGGGATGGCACGTTCATAGTAAGTTTAGCCGGGATGGAAGCTGATATCTTCCGGTTTTCTAATCCCGAATAAACCTGAATGATGGGTTTTACCAGGATATAGGCGATCACTAAAGCACTAACAGGATTTCCAGGCAATCCGATCATCACTTTTTCACCCGCAAGGGCAATGATGGTTGGTTTCCCGGGTTTAATGCTCACTCCGTGGACCAGGACTCCCGGCTCTGCCAGTTCGTTCATGACATCCGCAGTCAGATCCCTGGCGCTGGCAGAAGATCCCGCTGTCACGATGATGTGATCACAATCCTGAAGCCCTTTTTGAAGGGTTTCTCTTAAATCCTTCCGATTATCTGGAATGATACCATAATGGATGGCCTCAGCACCTAACTCACTTAATAATGCACCCAGCGTATAAGAATTGATATCTCTCACCTGGCCTGGACCAGGTTTTTGATCCGGTGTTATCACTTCATCACCGCTGGAAATTATCCCCACCTTGGGAGGGATAACTGCTTTGATATATGTAATTCCAAGGGCCATCAACCCCCCGATCTCTGCAGGTCTGAGCCTGGTTCCCTTGCTGATCACAGTCCCACCCTCTGGGACATCCTCACCGATCTCGATCACGTTTTCACCTGGAGCAACTGCCCGAAAGATCTCTATCTCCCCAGCATCGAGTACCTGGGTATCTTCCAGCATCACTACCGCATTTGCCCCTTCAGGCAGCATTCCTCCGGTATGGATCAGGGCACATTCCTTATTTTCCAGATCAAACTCCGGTTCTTCCCCCATCAATATTTCTCCTGCCAGTTTTAGATAGGCAGGCAGGGACTCGCTGGCGCCATGACTGTCCCTGGCCTTTACTGCATACCCATCCACGGTAGATCTCCTGAATTCAGGCAAGTTTTGGGGAGAGTGAATATCCTCAGCCGTCACCCTGCCAAGCGCGTCTTCTGTTCTAATTTTTTCAAATTTCGAAACCGGCTCTACATGGCTGAATAGAAGAGCTAAAGCTTCATCAGGTGAGACCAAGGATAAAAATTCTGGCATAGTTTCTGTGCCTTTATTTACCGAACCCAGGCCGTAATATGTGATCAAATAGACCGGCAGGAAAAAATTTACAAAGGATAACAAAATGATCAAAGGCCAGCGCACCGGAGCGCCTTCCTGCAGCCTGGACAGATACCAGACCAAAAATCCAGTCGCTGGAAGAGTGAAGAACACTGGCAGGATCATCCGGGTGGGCATTCCAAATAATAAAGCCACACCAAATAATAAAAATCCACTTAACACCAGCAAGTTGTGCAGAAAAACTCCCCGGATCCAACCCAGGCGCACAAGCAAGGTTTTTCTGCTCTCTTTGATATCAGCGGGATAGGTTTTCAACCGCAGGACCAGGATCATCGCCAGATGCAAGGGGAAGAGGGGAAAAATACCCAGATATAAAAACCGATGAAAAGTACCAACTTGAAGAAGATAAGCAAACGCAGGCGGCAGGACTACCAGAATGATGGATGTAATGAACTCACCGATGCCGGATAGATCCAGCGATACGCCAGGGACGATCAACAGGCAGTAAAACAAGAAAAAAACGCCCATAAAAAGGGCACTGGATAAGGATAAGTATCCCGTTATTCCAAGGATAACAGTTAAGACCGCTCCAACTGCCAGACAAAGAACAGATATATATAAAAGGATCTCAGATCGGTCTGTGTGAATATTTTTCTTTGGCTGCTCAACTTCCTGATCCTCTTTTACCAGTCCTCGATCAAATGGTGTTTGAAAATAATCGCCCAGAAAATTTAACCCCAGTGATATGGACAGCATCCAAATCAGCCCGATCAAAAAAGGAATCGAACCAATTCTCTCCCCCAGATAACGGCCAAAACCTACTCCCAGGCTGTATAAAACAACCAGGGTCATCAAGTGCAGGGGCCGAATATGGCTGACCAGATTCAATTTTCTCGTTTCTGCCATCTATCCTAGATTATAACTAGCTTTTTGGGGAAGGTATTGGATTCCTTAGTACGGGAATCAAAGATCAGATCAATTCCGGATCAGATTAGTAAGGAAAAACCACAGATTTGCAGGTCTTTCCGCCAGTCGCCGCACAAAATAGGGATACCATTCACTGCCATAGGGAACGTATACCCGAACAGGGTATCCCTGCTTGATCAGATTTTCCTGGATGTCTTCCCTTATTCCATACAGCATCTGGAACTCAAGTCCCTTTTTTTCAAGACCAATCTGTTCAGCATAAACAAGGGCGTGATTAATCCTGGACTGATCATGGGTAGCAATTGCCGCAATAGGAGGAAAACCTCCTTCCTTGCTGACAGAGGATTCAATTTCCAGAGATCTATCCAGGAGCCGTTCTGTGATCCGGTCAAAATTATCATCCACTGCAGATTTCCCGGGAAAAGCTACTGCACGGGGTTCTTTGTAAGCTCCTTTACAGATCCGGACTGCACAGGATGCAGACATCAATTTATTTACATCATCCTGACTTCGATAAAGGCTGGCCTGGATCACAATACCAATCTGGGCCTCAAATCCTTTTTTCCGGGTTAAATCAAACAGATCCAGGGTTGCCTGGGTCAATGATGAATCTTCCATATCAATCCGGATAAAAATATTTCTCTCCCGGGCGTTCTCCAGGATCCGTAATAAGTTTTGCTGACAAATTTCCGGATCTAATACCAAACCAATCTGGCTTAATTTGATCGATATTCCGGATGGGGCTTTTTCACTGACAAGCCTGTCCATAATCATTATGATCTCATCGGCCGCCAGGATTGATTCATCACGGGAAGTTACGTTCTCACCCAGATGATCCAGCGTTGTAAAAATTCCCTTGCTGTGGAGTTCCTTTACAATAAGGATGGCTTCATCCAATGTTTCACCAGCTACGAATCTGGCTGCTGTTCGTTTTGCAAATCCCCAATTCTGGACAATACACCTGGCCCATCGCGCTTGAGATAAATAAGTTAAGATCAATTTCAGCATCAAACAAATCCCTCCGGACAACAATCCGATCTGGTATCTCTAATCCTACCCAGATTGAGCTTGATTTTCCATGTCAAATTTACGTAAATATCGCGCATAATGTCAGTCATTGTTTCGGATCTATTCTTTTTACAGTTTGGAAAATTGCTTTTATTCTGTGGTTATCGTTCCGGAAATGAACCCGATCCTGAAAAAATAAAATGTGATAGAATATACGTGAAATTTAGACGAATGTCATATACAAGGACAGTAGATGCTAAAAAAACAATATCTAAAAAGCCGCAATGTCTACAAAGTGACTTTTCGCCTTGCGAAACATGAACAGCCGAATTATGAGATCAAAAGCGTTCATCTTGTAGCAGACTTTAATGATTGGAGTTTTACAAGCACACCATTGGAAGCTCTTAAAAACGGTGATTTTAAAATTACCGTAGAATTAGAACCTGGTAATAAACATGAGTTCCGTTATCTATTGAATAATAAAAAATGGTACAACGAATGGGAAGCGGATGAATATATCCTGGGAGATTTTGGAAAAGACAACTGTGTAGTCGAACTTCCTGAGGTCTGAAACCCCAATTTATATTACAATAACCCGAGAATTTAATGAATCCGTCCCGATTTTTCGAGGGCGGATTTCTTTCCTTAATACTTCTCCAATCTAATTTGGCAACCTTGATTTCCTGTGATAAACTACCCCAGCAGAAACACTTTTATTCGTTAGGAGCTATTTGTGAGAAGAAATCCCAGATTATCTGCCCTGAGCTGGTTGGCTGTATTTTTCCTGATCGCCGCAGTGATATTTTCAATTCTGCAGTTTGTTCAATTCAGCCGACTGCGCACAACTTATCCAGGCGGCATGACCATTGCTGAAGTTCCCGTTGGCGGATTGAACCGCCAGGAGGCAGCCCAACGCCTTCTTGAAGCCTATTCTCTGCCAGTAGAACTTCGTTACGAAGATCAGGCAATCCTCTTCCAACCATCTATTTGTGGATTTGACCTCGATCTGGAAAGCATGCTGGCGGCAGCAGACCTGGAACGCACCAAACAATCATTTTGGGTTGGCTTCTGGGATTATCTTTGGGGCCGTCAGATCTCAAGCCTGTCAATCCCACTGCGGGCTCAATACTCCGAAACCCGTTTACGGACATACCTGATGGACGAGATCGCATCACGTTATGACAAACCCCCTTCTCCTGCTATTCCTCAACCGGGAACTGTGAATTTCACGTCCGGCACCTACGGCACAGAATTGGATCTTGATACGGCTGTTTTGTTAATTGACAGTGCCATGCAGTCGATCAATAACAGATCGGTGAACTTGCCCCGCAAACAATCCAGTCCTCCCAGACCATCACTGCAAAATCTGGAAACATTATTAAAACAAACGATCGATCTCAGTGGATTTGATGGCATTACTGGTTTATATCTGCTCAACGTCAGCACCCTGGAAGAAGTTCATTTTGCCTACCAGGATGGCTACAACATCTCCACCAACCCCGATGTGGCATTTACAACAGCAAGTATCGTGAAAATACCTATCATGACTTCCATCTTTCGCCGAATACAAGAGGATGAAGATGCAGAAACTCTCAATTTGCTTCAAAAGATGATCATCGAGTCAGGCAATGACCCCGCAGATTGGGTTATGGAGAGGGTGATCCATACAAGCCTGGCACCCCTGGAGATCACAGATGACATGCAGCAGCTTGGCCTGGTGAACACATTCCTCGCTGGTGAATTTGGATTGGGATCTCCTCTTCTGAAAGTCTTTAACACGCCAGCGAACAGACGAGAGGATGTGAATACTGATCCGGATCAATACAACCAGAGCACACCTTCCGATATTGGTATGCTTTTAGAGGATATCTACCACTGCGCCGATAACGGCCAGGGAACTTTCAAAGCTGTTTTTGGGGATGAGATCACTCAATCAGAGTGTCAGTTGATGATCGAATATCTGGCTCAGAACAAAATGCCTTCACTGCTCGAAGCAGGAGTCCCAGATGTTACCGAAGTGGCTCATAAACACGGCTGGGTGACCGGTTTTGATGGCATTATGCATACCCTGGGAGACGCTGGTATCATTTTCTCTCCAGGTGGTGATTACATCCTGGTGATCTTCCTATACCATCCCCAGCAGCTGATTTGGGATAATGCGTCTTTCCTGGTCGGACAGCTTTCATCTGCAATATACAATTTTTATAATCAAAACTGATGGCGTAGAGTCTGTATCCCTCGCTCTGAGTGCAACAAAAAAACCCACTTTTATAAGTGGGTTTTTTTATGCAATGGTTATTAATTCTTAGAGATCCCGATCAATGATATATTTCCCCAGTTTTTCTAGAGACTCCCTTTCTTTCCCTTCGGGGAAGTCACTGAGATTATGAACTGCCTTATCAACACATTGCCTGGCTTCATCCAGCGCCTTGTTAATCACACCGCTTCCATTAATTCGCTGAATCAATTGATCTGCTTCAGACTCCGATGCGGTTCCATCCAGACAAGCCATAAGAACCTGATCTTCTGGATGCTGTTCTCCGTAATAGATTGCAGGCAACGTTGGCGTGCCCTGCCGCAGATCACTACCAATTGGTTTTCCCACTTTGGCCTGATCTCCTGTGAAATCCAGGACATCATCCACAATCTGGAATGCCTTGCCAATTTCTTTGCCAAATGCTTCTGCGGGTTTGATATATTTGCGGTCTGCAGGACTGATCAAAGCGGCAGCTCTGGCTGACAGGGCAAATAAAGATCCGGTCTTTTCGTAGATCCGGTGATAATAATCATCCCGACTGGGCAGATGGTTGCGTCCAAATAATTGAGAGATTTCACCATTAACGATGATGCTCAATGTTTTGGCAAATAAACTCATCGCTTCGGTATTTTCGATCTCAGCAGCCAGAAGTGCTGCTTGAGCAAAAATATAATCCCCGGTCAACACAGTTGCTGCGGGTGTCCAGTGAGCATTCAGGGTGGGATTACCACGCCGCAGTAAGGCGCCATCTATCAAATCATCATGGACCAGGGTTGCAGTATGGAGCATCTCGATAGAAGCGCTTAGAGAAATCAATTTATCTTTGTCAGCGCCAAACAGAGAACCAATTAATAATGTGATAATCGGCCTGATTCGTTTTCCCCCCGAATTCATTAAATGTTCCAGGGCCGCTGTCAGATCAGGATGATACCCTTCTGACCTTGACATCATTTTTTGATCTACCTCGATCAGTGTGTCTTCAAGGTATGATAAGTAACCAATATTTATCAACTATCTACTCCCACTGAAATACACGGACAGCATTTTCTGCTGTCTGTCTGGCTGTCTCATTAAATGACAAGCCTTTTACTTCACTTATTTTATCAATAATATGCCGAACGTGGGCTGGTTCATTCCTTTTTCCCCGATAAGGCTGGGGAGCCAGATAAGGACCATCGGTTTCTACCAGCAATTTGGTGATGTCTGCCGCTTTAACCACTTCTCTCAGCTGGACCGCTTTCTTAAAGGTCACCGGTCCAGTGATGCCTATGTAGAAGCCCGCCTTGAGTGCCCGTTGACTTTCAATCAAATTTCCTGAAAAACTATGAATGACTCCCGGCGGCTGCCTGCGTTCCGCGAAAGGCGGTTGGGCTTTTTTTACCCAATTCTCCAGCATGGATAAAAGATCCTCCATACAGGAACGGTCTTGCTCGGATTTATTCCTGACATGCAGGATTACAGGGAGATCTAACTCCAAGGCCAATTCCAGCTGTTTATGAAGGATTTCCTTTTGGAGATCCCGGGGAGTCCGGTCTCGATAGTAATCCAAGCCGATTTCTCCTACCGCCACCACCCCGGGTTGCTGAGCCAGTTCTCTCAAACTGTCCAGTGTTCCCGCATCCCAGCTGGTCCCGCTGTTGGGATGCACCCCCACAGCTGCAAATAAAGTTGGATCTGATCCAGCCAAGGTGAGGATCTCGCGGCTGGAGACCAGGTCTGTCGCCGGGATCAGTATCCTGTAAAGGCCTGCAGCGTGAGCCCGCTCGATAACCTCCGGCAGGTCATCCAAATATTCATTTAAATTCAGGTGACAATGAGTATCTGTTAAGGTCACTAATCCTCATCATCTATGCCGGCTATTGCCAAACCATCTTGCAAGATCGCATTTACCCGGTCACCATGGGTTGTCTCACAATATACCCGGATAATCGGTTCCGTACCGGAAAAACGGATCAACAGCCAGCCGCCATCTTCCAACACAAATTTATAGCCATCGATGGTCACCAATTCTGTCACTTTTAATCCACCGATGGTTTCAGGATTAGCTGTCTCGATCCTTTTAATCTTTTCCGCTCGATCCCCTTTAAACGGTGTATCAATGCGGTCATAATAATGGGCGCCGACCTTGTCAAAGAGAAGTTCCAGCAGCTCCGATGGTTTTTTATTCATCTTGACCATAAAATCCAGGAAATACAGCCCGGCTAAAATACCATCACGTTCAGGCACGTTTCCTTTAAATGCATACCCTCCTGATTCTTCACCGCCGATCATTGCATCCACTTCGATCATTTTTGGGGCAACATACTTAAACCCAACCCCAGTGTTATAGACCGGGACATCATAGATAATGCCAAGTTTATCTAACATTGTTGTGGTGGATAAGGTTTTAACGATTGGTCCCCGTTCTCCGCGAACCTCCAGTAAATAATATGCCAGTAATGCATAAACCCGAAGCTGGTTTACAAATTCGCCGTTCTCGTCCCCGATTCCAACTCTGTCTGCGTCACCATCATTGATCAATAACACATCGGCCTTGTACTCACTAATGGCAGCCAAACCAACATCAACATTGGGTGGGATAGGCTCTGGGCGGGTCATCTCCGGGAAGTTCGGATTTCGATCCTGATGGATTTCAAAAACCTCAGTTTTTCCACCACCGATCAATGTGGGAAACCAACCTGCTCCATTCCCCCACATAGGATCCACCAGCACTCGCAAACCGGCATCCTTAATAGGCTGAAGATCTATGAGGGTTTTGATATGTTCTATATATGCAGGGGCTGCATCAAAATACTTCACCAGGCCTTTTTCAAGGGCTTCCTGGAGGGGAATCCGTTTGACATCATCTACCGAATCAGGAATATTCATTTCGATCCGTTTTAATCCCTCAGGATCGATTGCGCCTCCGTTTTTATCCCGGACTTTAAAACCATTATCAGTAAAGGGATTATGAGAGGCAGTGATATTTATAGCAGAACCCGCTTTTTTATCTACCACGGCATAGGAGATCACCGGTGTAGGAGTCGGGCCATCTGTCAGGTATACCTTCAATCCGTTGCCAGCCAGCACCTCAGCCACTGCAGCGGCAAAAAGCTCTCCCTGGTAGCGCCGGTCATGACCTACCACCACCCAGTTTTCTTGAAGACCTTCCTCCGCCAGGTAGGACGCAAAACCTTGAGTACAGCGTCTTACATTGGCAAAAGTATAAATTTCAGCGACGTGGCCGCGCCAGCCATCTGTTCCAAATTTTATTTCCTGCACCATAATTCCTCCCCAATTAAATAAGGCTTGAGCCAAGTTATTATAACAAAGAGCTTATTGATTGGGGAAGTAACTTGAGGTCTGCCAGCTGTGTTAATATAGAATTTACACCCCGCTTTATCAGACACCTACTGACATGCTATAATCGCTGAGAGTATAAAATCATGAAAACTATCTACTTAGATTATGCCGCTACCACACCTGTTGATGAACGGGTCATCGCTGCTATGCTGCCACATTTTAAGGACAATTTTGGCAATCCTTCCTCCTTGCACAGATTTGGGCAGGCGGCAGAAAAAGCTCTTGATGAGTCCCGCCGCAGTATCGCTGCAAATCTCGGAGCCCTTCCTTCAGAGATCATCTTCACCTCCTGTGGTTCAGAAAGCGATAATCTGGCAATCCGGGGAACTGCTTTTGCCAGGCGGGAGAAGTATGGATCCAAGCACATTCTGATCTCACCCATTGAACATCCTGCCATTCAGGCGACTGTGGATCAATTGTCAGCCATCTATGGATTTGAAGTCAGTTACTTACCGGTGAACAGGTTCGGAGCAGTTGATTATAAAAACATGAAGGATCTCCTGCGTGAGGACACTGCCCTTGTTTCTGTGATGGGGGCAAATAATGAAATTGGGACTTTAAACCATATCAAGGAAATTGCCGAGATTTGCCGGGAGCAAGAAATACCCCTTCACACCGATGCCGTTCAATACGGGGCTCACTTTAAGATCAATGTCGAGAAACTTGGGGTAGACCTCTTATCCTTGGGAGCCCATAAATTCTACGGACCAAAGGGTGTGGGTGTATTATTCGTCCGCACTGGAACTGACCTTCTTCCGGTAATGACAGGTGGATCCCAGGAATTTGGCCTGCGGGCGGCAACCGAAAATATACCCTTGATCGTCGGCATGGCAGAGGCTTTCCGGCTGGTCCAGGAAGAAGGGGATGAAAGGAAACAGCACCTCGTAGGACTAAGAGATCAGATCATTGATTTTGTTCTTAAAGAAGTGCCAGCCAGTCAATTAACCGGGGGACAATCTGAGGAACGCCTGCCAAACCATGCCAGCTTTGTCTTTAAAGGATTGGATGGCAACTTGCTGATCCAGGTGTTGGATAGTGAGGGATTTGCCTGTTCCTCAGGATCAGCATGCAAAACCGGCGACCCAAAACCGTCATCTGTACTGACCAGCCTGGGATATGAACCAGCGTGGGCTCTGGGTTCATTGCGAGTGACCCTTGGAAAAGATACAACGCGGGAAGAAGTAGATCTCTTCCTGGATATCTTGCCAGGGTGCATCCAGAGAGTGAGGGAAGCCTCCTGATGAAACCCCCTGCCGGAGCCAGAATAGTGGTGGGAATGAGCGGCGGTGTTGACAGCTCAGTTGCCGCTGCCCTGCTCAAGGACCAGGGGTATGATGTAATCGGTGTGATGCTCCGGTTGTGGAGTGATAGCGAAACGGAAAACCGATGCTGTGCTCCTGATGCCCAACTTGAAGCTCGGCGGATCGCAGCCCAGTTAGAGATCCCATTTTATGTCATTGATGCCCAGGATGCTTTTTACAAGGCAGTCGTTCAGCCTTTTATAGATGGATACGCGGGAGGAGTCACACCAAACCCCTGCCTGAACTGCAACCGTCAGATCCGCTGGCAGTATTTGTTATCCAGGGCTACAGCTCTGGGTGCAGAATATATCGCCACCGGACACTATGCCAGGATCCAGCAAGCAGCTGATGGAAAGTTTGAACTTCTACAAAATCCGGATCCCGACAAGGATCAATCCTATTTTTTGCATGTTTTGACCCAGGATGATCTAAGCCGCACAGTATTTCCCCTGGCGAAGCACACTAAACCAGAAGTTAGAGACCTCGCCCGGGCGTTCGGCCTTGCTGTAGCAGAGCGCCCAGACAGTCAGGATCTTTGTTTTGTAGGTCATGGTAATTATCGGGATTTCTTGCGGAAAGTTGATCCCTCAATGGACAAACCAGGACCGATCATTGATCTCGATGGTAATATTCTGGGTGAACATCAAGGTTTAGCGGATTATACGATCGGACAGCGAAAAGGAGTGGGTGTCGCTGGTCCAGAACCATACTACGTGATCAAGAAGGATCTCACCCAGAATGCTCTGATCATAGGTTTTAAGAAAACACTGGGGCGAAAGATATTTTTTGTGGACGGGATCAACTGGATTGATGGTCAAGATCCACCTGCTTTAGTGGAAGCAGATATCCGGATCCGCTACAAATCCAGAGCTGTTCCAGGCAGGATAGCACCAATTAATAATATCCAAGCAAAAATTGAACTGCTCGAAACCCTGCCAGATATAACTCCTGGACAGGCTGCAGTCTTTTACCAGAACAAGATCTGCCTGGGGGGCGGAATCATTAGAAGAGAGGAATTATGACAGCGCCAGCCTTTATCTATAGCTTTCTCCTGGCTACATTCCTGGGATCCGCATTTCATTTCCTTAAAGGGGGCGGCGGCGGACGCTTATTGTTGATGCTGATCCTGTCCTGGATCGGTTTCATCCTCGGCCATCTGCTGAGTTCAACCTGGGAGATCAATTTCCTGATGATCGGTCCTGTATCCGGGGGGTTCGGTGCGGCAGGCAGTATACTATTATTATTGATTGGAAACTGGTTCAGCCGCCTGGATCAATCATGATCATCAATCCAGAACAGATCAGGCAGCGGCTAACACTCTCCACCACAAAATCATCCAGAGCCTGTCCGCCCTTACCTGGTATTCAGAATCGGCAAACCCTGCCTGCTGCTGTATTAATACCCCTGGTACTTGACAGGGATATCTGGAAGCTTCTTTTTATCAAACGCACCCATCATCAAAACGATCCCCACAGCGGCCAGATCGCCTTTCCCGGCGGCAGAGCGGATCATGATGACAGTTCTTTGGAGTTCACTGCCCTACGGGAAGCACAAGAGGAAATCGGTCTGAACCCGGACGATGTTGAGATCCTTGGTCAATCCTGTTCTATCACCACAGTAACAGATTATGAGATCTCCCCCTATGTTGGTTTTTTACCCTGGCCTTATGATCTAAAGCTCTCAACCGAAGAGGTGGAAAAAACGATTCTGATCCCGATCGATTGGCTGGAAGATCCAGAGAATCATCAAATCAAAAACTGGCAATCACAAACCAATGCGGGGGTGAAAATTCCAGTGATTTTCTTTAGTGAGTTTGAGGGGGAAATACTATGGGGAGCTACTGCGCAGATCGTTGCGGATTTCCTCGATTTGATCAAGAATTTTCCCTAAAAACCAGTTCATGTTTAGGGCTCATTAAACGATCCAATCAACTGCACGGCATCGATTTCATTCCATCCCAGCCCAAGCTGAGACTGATCCACTGTGATCCTGACCAGGTTCGTTTTAAAATCTATCCCTTCAACCGGGATAATAAGCTGGTAGGGACAGGGACGGTCTACCTGGACCGGATTCTTTTGTAATACCGTATAGTATCCACCGGTTTGAGGATTAAAAACCTCCACTTTAACCACTTGATCCGGGTTATAACTTTCATGGATCACAATTTCCAGGGGATAAATTGAGGCCAAGAAAGAGACCTCCAGCGTGTCAATTGAATCACTGGCAGCTGAAGCCCAGGCGAACTGAAAATCCCCACAACCTGGTGCATCAGGTTTCCCGGCAGCCTGGTCCGCACTCCATTCCGGTTGGGCAAACTCCGAACTTGCTTCAGCGCTAATGCCCCAGAGATACAGCACGCCAGAATCTGGATAGCGGTCTGCCGCATCTTGAGTTTGATCGGGAGTGAGAACGGGCACAACAGTCCCGGTGGGATCGGTTTCATCCAAAACCGGTCCAGGAATGCATCCAGCAAGAAAAACAACCAAGATTAAAAACCAAACTGCCCTTGATTCTCTCATGGAATCTATCATACCCTCATTTAACTGAAAAACCATCCCGGCTGGATAAATTCAGTCGGGATGGTTGATCTAAATACTAAGTTGGATTATTCTTCTTCTGCTTCTTCTCCGAGTTCTTCTCCGAGTTCTCCTTCCACGCCTTCCATCAGTTCAGCGTCCGCGAGTTCCTCTAAGAGTTCTGCAGCTTCCGCAACCTCATCCACGATTTCTTCCATCAGGGTCGGGGCAGTTGCCACAATCACAACGCCTTCCGGGTCATCAAGAATTTTGACATCTCCGGAAATCACCAGGTCTTTGACGAGGATTTGGTCTCCAATTTCAATTAATCCTGAAACATCCACAGAGACCGTGTCAGGCAGATCTTTCGCTTTTGCTTCGATCTGGAGTTCATCCATTCCCAACGATCAGTAGACCTTCTAATTCCGTAACCGCCGGTGCTTCACCAATCATAACCACTGGAAGTGAGGTTGTGATGGTTTCTTCCAGCGATACAGCCTGAAAATCCAGGTGCAGCAAATCGCGCATGATCACTTCGCGCTGAATATCTCTGACCAGGGTCAGGAATTCATCCTTGCCCACTTTTATGGAGATCAATGTATTTGCACCGACTTGTTTCAATATTTGGTGGACCTGCTTGGTTTCCAGTGTGATCGGCATAGGTTCGATTTCATGGCCGTAAATGACCGCCGGAAGTTTACCTTCCCGCCGGAGAGCCTTTACCTTTTTACCTATCACTTCTCTTTTGTCTGCATTTAAAACATACTTTTCCATTTTTTCCTTCCTCGAAGCGCCTCTCACCCCCCACAATGGGCAGTTACCTTCGCTTCTCTAGGATAACGATTATCAGCTAAAGCCGCATACCATGGTGCCCCAGTCTCAATAAAAAAGACCGCCACACACTGGTGACGATGACTTTTTAGCCGGGAAAATTGTAACTTGCCGCCCCTTATTCGTCAATAGCTGCCAGAAGGATCTGAAATTACAGCGAACCAGATCCAGGGGTGTTTGGCTTATTTCTTGCATCAATATAACCAAACCATTCATTATCCGGGATGAAATAGCTTCATCTCACTTCTCTGGGCATACGGCATATAACTTGCACAAAGAGGAGAAATAAGTATAAAGGAGTTTTTACAATGACTATGACCATTTTTGAAATAGCTCGTGTATTATCCGCCATGGCATCAGGTTTATTCCTGATCGGTTTGATCACCTTTGCAACTGGGGTTTCGATCCTGGTCATCCGATCCATCGGCAAGGACACCAGTGCTATCAGCAAATCACTCGTTCACATCACCCAGAAGGGTATTGCGGATGATTTATCCGGCCTGGTTGACAATGCTTCCTCTTTGATGGCTGCCACCACCAACCTGATCCAAACAACCAAAGGAATAGGTGTTTTCCTGATCATCAGCGGAGCCCTGTTTATGGTATTTGGTATCGTCCTGACACTCTATATCGGCCTCAACTAACGGAATCTCCATGGAACAACAGGAACTTCAACGACTCAAAACACTTAAAAGCATTTTTCCTGAAGATACCTGGTCTTGGGCCATCACCGCTTTAAGGCGCAGTCCTTGGATCTGGGCAGAGTTTGACTCTTCAGAATTTTCCCAGACTCTCATCCAGGAAATCGGGGTGGAACCCAAAGAATGGACCCCAGGCCGGATTGGCGCTGTTCTCCTCACCAGGGAAACCAATGAAGAGATCCCCTACCCGGTCGAATCCTTTGACAACCTTTCAGCAGAAATCAAGGGACAAGTCCATCAAACATACCAGGAATTTGAAGAGAACGGGCAGGAACCACCTGATCTGATCAACGGTTTTTTGCTGGCTTTGGCTCTGCTTGGAGAAAAGAGAGCCGGGAAAAGCTGGACCGAGATCCTGAACCAATATAAAGACCGGATCAACTGGCAGATGCCATTGGTAATTCTCTTTAACCTGGTGAAAGATCCTGCAGAATACTTAAGCAAGCTCGATCCAGAGCTCGCTTTGCAGGTATTACTCTCAAACCCCTCCACTCCGGAGTCCCTGGTAGATATCCTGGTCCAGGTTGTTGGATCTCTGGATATTGGCGACCTCGAAAAATGGTTTAAAGTGATCCAAAAAGAAGTTCCAGACCTGGTGGCAATGATTGCCCAGGCGCTCCTATCCAGCCTGGACCTCGCCAGCGGCAGCATTCAGGAGATCCTGATCCTTTCCTTCTTGAATCAATTGGCAGGCCATGATCAGAAGGCC
This sequence comes from uncultured Chloroflexia bacterium, assembly GCA_963783765.1. Taxonomy (GTDB): domain Bacteria; phylum Chloroflexota; class Anaerolineae; order Anaerolineales; family UBA11858; genus B10-G9. The sequence goes on from CAWAOV010000004.1 coordinate 66,291, forward strand.
TTACATCTGTTAGAAAAGGCTGCAGATCAAAATCAGAAACTGCAAGGGAAAGTTACAGCAAATCTGACCAAGGTTAAATCACATCTGGATGAACCCCGGGTAAGCGATCAAGCCTGGAAAGATCTGAAAGGATCCCTCAGCAATGAAGATCTGCCAGAGGAAAATCTCACCCAAGTAGCTGACATTATCTTTTCCCTGCTGGAAAATAAACAATATGCAGCGATCAGCGATCTGGTCGAAAAACTGCCCAACCCGCTTCCGGAACATCCCGAATTGCTCATCGCCATGGCTGAATATGCCCTGGCCCAGGATCAAACTATCCGGGCGGAACAATTAGCGCTGCAAGCATTAAATCTATCTCAGGATAAACCCCTGGAAAATCTCAGTTCGATCCTGCTCAAGTTGGGTTTATTCCGTGAAAGCGCGCTGGCCGCAGAACATTACTTGGAAAAATATCCAAATCATCTTGGATCTCAATTGAATAATATTGAAGCCTTGAGATCCCAGGGTAATTACGAGGAAGCTGCCAAGACAGCCCAAATCCTGACTGTCCTTTTCCCCCAGGATTTGGCCTTGCAAAGAAAACTTGCAGGATACCTGGAAGAGGCTGAAGCCTGGCAGGAAGCCCTGGAAGTCAGGGCCTCGATTCTGACTAAACAGCAGTCTGTTATTGAGAATAAAACCATACTGAATGCTTCTCTACCACTCCATGATTTAAATAATTTTGCCAATTGTTCATTTTCAGCAAAACAATATCGTCGGACAGTATCTGCCTGCGACCAAATCCTGGCCCAGGATCAGGAAAACAGCGCTGCCCTGTCATTAAAAGGAAAGGCGCTGTGTAACCTGGGGCAAGCCGAGGAAGGTTACGCCCACCTGAACCGCGCAATAGAACTCACCCCAGAAGCTGAAGGATCCTGGCTGACCCTGGCAGAATGCCAGAAGGACTCTGGTCTTATCGATCAGACCAGGCAAACCTTGAACTCTGGATTATCCACCTCCAGTACCCAGGCAAAGATCCATTACCAGCTCGGGATGATTGAATTTGAAGTTGATAATCATTCAAAAGCATTGGAATTCTTTCAGAGAGCTTATTCAGCCGTTGAATCAGAAAATATTGATCAGAGATCGACTTATGAAATTCAATTAAGTATCAGCAAATCATTTTATGCTCTGGGGCATCTCGATCAGGCCCGTGTTCATCTTAAAGAGATCAATGACAGGTTCCCCGCCAATTACGAAGCGAATCTCCTTTATGGGAAACTATTGCTTGATACCAATCAACCTGAAAACGCTCTGCCCTATTTGATCCAGGTCGTAGACCAGGAACCAGATAATGCGGACGCATTTCTGGCTTATGCAGATTCACTTCTGCAGATTGGCAAAGATCCTCAGTCGGCGACAATTGCCCTCGGCAAAGCATTAACTCTTGAACCCGAAAATGAAATCGCCCTGGTATTAATGGGAGACGCCCAGGCAGCCAGTGGTGATTATAAAAAATCTGTTCTTTCTTTCCAAAAAGCCAGGGAAAGCAATTTGATGACTAATCCGACCTGGTCACCCAGGATCAGTGCAGGGCTGGGTAAAGCAGCCTTGATGTTGGGAGAAACCGAGACAGCCATCGCAGCTCTTAAGGATGGACATGATCGTTATCCTACAGATCTTAAACTAACACGCAATCTTGCCAATGCATATCAAGCAGCCAATTTATCAGCCAATGCGCTGGAAACGGCCAAAGAAGCTGCTGATATTGCTCCCCAGGATCCGGATAACTTGTCCTGGGTTGCATCATTCACATTAGAACTCGGTTCTCCAGAACAGGGAATTACCGCACTAAAGAAACTGATCCGTATAGATCCTGATAATCCTGCTGCCTATATACTGCTTGGTCAAGCCCAAGCCTCAGCAGGAAATCATAAAGAAGCAGCCAATGCTTTTATCATGCTTTCCAATTTTGATGATGTCGAGCCAGAAGATCTGCTGCTGGCTGGTGAGGCATTGATCGGCCTGAAGAAAATTGAACCTGGTATGGCCAGCCTAAACAAGGCCATCAGTATTTGTGAGGCAAATCCAGAACCTTCTCCCCTGCTTCCCAAAATCTGGTCCTGCCAGGCAGCTGGTTATGCCCTGCTTGATGACCATCAAACAGCCCTGGACATACTGGATCAGGCAATCAGCGCTGAACTTGACGAACCAGAATGGCGTATTCAAAAAGCTGATCTGCTCATCAAGGGAGACCGGCATCAGGCAGCAATTGCCAGCCTTTCCAATGCCCTCGATCTATCACCCGACCAGCCGGCAATCCATGAAAAGATTGCCAAAGTTCAAAGCCAGATCGGGATCTACGAAGAAGCTTTTTATCACGCCCAGGAAGCCCTGTCCGAATATCAGGATTCTGGCAGCTCACCTGAGGAGATCGAGTCGGCCCTGGCGCTGGCGGCAGACTTGGCCTGTGGAACTCTCCGGACAGATACCGCAATTGAACTGCTGTCCAATCTGCCGATCAACTCAATCCCTAAGGGAGAAATCCTTTCTGAAGATATGATCAACAGCCTGTGCCTGGCAGCCGAATTAGCCCTGGATCAATCACAGGAAGTTAAAGCAGCAGAAATCAGTAATCTTCTGGTCTCTCAACACGCTGGCCACCACCGGGTAAACACACTGCAAGCCCGGATATTAAATCGCCAGGGAAGTTTGTATGAGGCCATTACTAAATACGAAGAAGCTGTAGAGGTCTGGAAGAATATCCCGGCAAATGAACGCAGCTACAACACAGGAATGGAAATTGCTTTAGGCAAAACCGCTCTGGAGTCGCAGCGCTGGAATGATGCCGCAACCCATTTACAGCATGCCGTGGACCTCTCCCCCGCAGAAAAGCGAGCTCTTTATGAACTAGCCCGGGGATACACCATCCTGGCTGAATACAGGCGATTCTTTGAAACATTCAAGGTTATTCATAACGCTCCCAGCCAGATAACAATCTCTGCTGATGTATATCGAAGTTTTCTGAGCTGCATCAAAGCGCTTACAGAACTTGAAGTGGAAGAAGCCATCATCAACAAACTGAAAGCCCGGGGAGATGCAGTATTTTCTCCTTCCCAGGAATCAGCCGAAATACTTCAATCTCTGGCTGAGACAAGCACTGAAAAAGCAGCCCTTATCGCTGCCTACCGCCACAGCCGCCAGATGGTATTTGCCTCTCAGACAGCTCTCGATCACATCGCAGGTCTTGGTGACGATCCTGTCATGGATGCCCAAATAGCCCTGGCTTTGATCAAAAGCAAACCGAATCAGGCCTTCAAAGCTTCCTCTTCCGCTCTGGAAGGCGCAAAAAGAACTATCCAAACCCAGATTCCTCTCTATTTTGTGCTCCAGGCGTTGACTGCCAAAGCAGTTGGTGACTTGCTGACAGCTGAGGAATCCATGGCCAAAGCCCTGCAGATCTGGAACAAAGAACCCCGTTGGTATGCCATGGCAGCCGAGATGGCAGTGGATTATGAAAAAAGAATTGATTATTATCAACAAGCTATTAAGTTGGAACCTGAATACGTCGGGCACTACCTAGCTCTTGGCAAACTTCAACTGGATGCCAAACAAAGTGTTACCGCTGTGAAATCCATCGATACTGCCCTGTCACTGAATCCTGAACATGTTGATAGTTGGATCCAGAGGGCACTCGGGTATCGCGCTTTACACCGCATGCCGGAAGCGCTGGCAAGCATCAATGAGGCTTTGACCCTGGCACCTGAACATAAAGAAGCCAGAAAAACGGCCGCGTTATTAACATTTGAAAATGGTAATTACCGGGAGTCAGAAAGACATCTGGTCACATTAATGGGCCAGGAACCCCACGATACTGAATTATTGGCTCTCTTTGCCAGAACCCTCACCGCTCAGAAACAGGGTGAAGAAGCCATGCGCGTGATCAACAAAGCGATCTCCATCGATGAGGATTCCCTCGATCTAAAGTTACAAAAAGCTTCTTTGATCAAACTTATTGAAGGTCCACAGGCTGCCATAGATGAATTGAGAATCATCGGAAGCCACTATCCAGACCAGTATCCTCTGGTGGTTGAGTTAGTTGCAACCCTGGCTGAAGCTGGTGAGATGGACCAGGCAATTCGAACGGCTCTCGATATCCTGCAAAATGATGAGATTGGTCATACGAAAGAACAAAAAGCCCACCTGTACCTGGTCACAGGACGTTTGCTTCGCAAGACGGGTCAGCTTGATCAGGCAGTTCATCATCTATATAAGGCAAAAAAGCTTATTGATCCCAATTATGAGGCCATACTGGAACTGGGGCGTGTACATCATGATCGCCGGCAGTACAACCTGGCCCTGGAACAGATCCAGAAAGCCATCGATATCGAACCAGAGGAAGCAGAAGGTTATTACCAGGCAGGAAAGGTACTCAAAGATCTCAAACAATACAGCCAGGCAGAAAATATGCTCAGGAAAGCCTCGAAGCTGGCACCAAACGATCTAAAGATCCACCGTCAACTAGGCGTCCTGGTGACGTTGAACCTGGTGCATGGAGAAAAGCGAAAACAAGTAATGGTGTGATGGAATGATTGACTAATCATCCCACAACACTTAATTCAATCCAAACTGGAATAAGAGCTTATGAAGAACACTCCTCTCTCACCTCCTCGACAGGGACAGCCCTGGCATAGAGCCCAGCTGATCGAAATCCTTGGTGTCGCAGCAACTGTAAATGAATACAGCTTTATCAGAAAAGCTGCTCTGGCCTGGTTAGCAGTATATCCGGGTGATTTACCAGTTCAATTGATCCATGCCCAGGCTGCAGCCAAAGACATGAAAAAGGATCAAGCCGCCGCGCTGCTGGACAATATCTGCCAGACTGATCCTGATTACACAGAAGCTCAGCAGATCCGATATGAGATTTCCAAATCAGCTACCCTGAAAGAGGATTTTATGGGAGAGTTGTTCGCACTCGCTCCCAACCAACGCATCTTTCGTGATCCAGAAATTAAACGATTTCTCCCGGCATGGGCTCACCCCTTGGCGAAAATCCGATCCAATATTAATAAAGGTGACCTGAAAGCCGCGGCAATCGATCTGCCCTCTTTGTTGGGCTTAAATGCAAATTCCCCCCTGGCAGCATCCACACATCTGGAACTCCTGGTACGAGACCAGGATACTCCTGACCTGGCTCTTCGACAGCTTGCGGAACATTATCAGAAGAAATTCCCGGACACCTTACTACCATTGCTGGTCCTGGCAGATTCCCTGATCCAGGGTGGTCAATCAGACCTTGGAGTAGGTTTGATCCATAAAGCTGCTTCTCTGGATCTCACTGGACAGGTTGCTCACAGGATCTGGGGATTGGACCATCCCTATCAAAATCTCTGGCCTGATCATCTAAGCACATACCTGGAGATCCCCCTGCCTGCTGCTGTGAACGGCGCCCTGGGAAGGAACCAGCTCCCTTCAGGTTCTGCTGATGATAAAAACGCCGATGGAAACGAGTTTCATAGTTTCAGCGAAACCAGAGAATCAAAAGGATTTCCAACACCAGAAACCCTGATCAATATTGATGGTGATCTGGATTTCGCAAACCAGAAAAAAACCAAGCGGATTGGCGGTAAATTCCCCATGTACGTTGTCTTATCAACACGGAAAGGCCTGGAAAATAAATACGGCCCGGAAACCTCCGCCATCATTATTGAAGAAATGAGAAAAACAACTTTCGCCGTTCGGTTGAAACCAGGCTGGGGAGCTGTCATGGTGCTGGCTGATGATCCATCCAGTATGGCAAACTTCGGCCTTAAACCCACACTCTTTGACGACCCCTGGGCTCTTAAATTAGCGCTGGTTGACATAGATCAAGTCCTTTACGAAAAAGGGATGATGATAGGCGCCTTATTAATTGTAGGTGGCCCTGATGTGGTCCCCTATCACAAACTGCCCAATCCAGTAGCGGATATTGATGTAGAAGTCCCCTCAGATAATCCCTACGGCACCGTCGATGAAAATTATTTCATCCCCGAGTGGCCGGTTGGTCGTCTTCCCGGGGGCGCCGACAGCGATCCAGGATTACTGCTAGATATGCTGCGAAACATCACTGAACACCATATGGGGAAAAACATGGATGGAAAAACCATCTGGGAACGTTTCCTGGAATGGCTAACTTCTTTGTTCAAAAGAACTCGTATCCATAACCATAGTTTTGGTTATGTAGCCGAAGCATGGAAATCCGCCTCTCAAAATGTTTTTGAATCCATCCAGGAAAGAGGTGATCTGGTTACTTCTCCTCCCTACGGGAAAGAAACCGAGATCCCAGTGCCCGTTACGCGTTATGGTTACTTTAACCTGCATGGCGTGGAAGATTCCCCGGATTGGTTTGGGCAGAAAGATTTCACCAACGGCAGCGCAGGCCCGGACTATCCGGTCGCGCTTCGGCCCCAGGATATCAACGCCTTTGATGACGCGCCATTATTTGTATTTTCCGAGGCTTGTTATGGGGCCCACCTAAAAGGTCGGGAAGTTGATGATTCAATTTCATTGAAATACCTCTCCCGGGGCTCTCATGCAGTTATCGGTTCATCTGTGACCGCATATGGATCTGTATCAGCTCCTCTGATCGCGGCAGACCTGCTGGCAGAACATTTCTGGAAATTCATTCATGATGGTATCGCCAGCGGAATCGCTCTGCAAAAAGCCAAGATCGAGATGGCCCGAGAAATGAATTCCCGCCAAGGTTATCTGGACGGAGAAGACCAAAAGACTTTAATCTCATTCCTGCACTTTGGCGATCCCCTGGCCAGTCCTTCAACTGCAGAAAGAAAACAGTCCAAAACCGTAGTGCCCTCATCTCGCCAGAAACCCGCCGAGGTCAAAACGGTCTGTGACCGCTCAAATTTGACCACTGATATCCCCTCCGCAACATTGATGCATGTAAAACATGTCGTCAAACGTTATTTACCTGGAATGGAAGATGCGGAAATGGTCCTAAGTACGGAAAAAAATATCTGCAGTGGAGATGGACATGACTGCGCCACAGCCCATTTCGGAAAAAAGGTCCAGGAAGAAACTCTCGGCCAACGGCATGTGGTGACGCTGAGTAAACAGTTTGAGATCCCCCAGAACAGCGGTAAAACGGTTCACCGTCATTACGCCCGGGTTACTTTCGATAAAGCCGGCAAGATGGTGAAATTGGCCGTGTCTCGCTAAGTTTTAAATAAAGATGCGGGCTCCTTTGAGGGACCCGCATCTTTTCTTGTCAGCTACTAAACGTCACCTATTTCTGCAATTTCTCCAGCCCTTTCCAGTCTTCAGCCGCAGCCAGGACAGCTTGTTTTTGCCAGAAGGCAGCGTTTCCACTGGGAAGGTTATTCTTCTTTAATATCAGTTCCAGTTTTTCCTGGTTCATCAAACCCAGTTGTTCAAACGAATATATGCTTGCCTGATAAATAGCTGCTGCACTTTTGGGGCCAATGCCTTTTAACATCTGAAAATCATCTTTCTTGATAGGAAGGCGTTTTACTTTTGAGCGGGGCGTGTCAATGACAACCGCTGATGTCCGCTTATCACAGGGTAAAAAGAACCAGCGCAGGAACCACCAGATCATCAGGCCTGCGGGCAATCCGATCAAAGTAAACCAAAACCACCTGGGAATAAAACCACCACTCTTTCCTGATCGAAAAACCACCTTACCACTCCTTAACTGAACATCAAATTTCCTGATCTGACATCATTATACAACACCAGGGAATAAGAATTGCTCTTTACCCGTCCTCTGCAGTCATGATAAACAAGGGTTTCATGGCGAATTTTTTGTAATGCGGCCTTAAGCGTTCTGTGTTGTAGAAGCGTTCCACGTCAACTACTTTGCTGCTATTTGCCAGAACCTCAATGGGCATATTGTCATATCTGCCATTTTTCAGAACTACCAGCCGCCCATGCACACCTTGCAGGATCAGATCCAGTGCCAGGTTGCCATAGGCCATTGGAACGATCGAATCGATGGCATCTGGACTGCCTCCCCGCACTAGATAGGCAAGCTTCTGATTAACAACATTGATTCTCTTTCCATCATTATATTTTGACGAGCGATTTTTCAGTTCCTCAGACACCAGATCGCCGATCCCGCCCAGCTTTTTATGACCGTATGCATCCTGAGTAGAATCCTCAAAAGTCATTTCACCACCGGTGAACATGGCACCTTCAGATACTAATACGATTGAATAACGGCTGGGATTTTTATACCGATCCTCAGCCAGTAATTCTGTCAGCCGTTCAATATCAAATTTATATTCCGGGATAACGCAGCGATTGGCTGCACCAGCCATTGTGGGCAGCATAGCAGTGAATCCTGCATAACGCCCAAATACTTCCAGAACCAGGAAACGTTCATGGGAACCGGCAGTGGTACGAAGATTATTCACGATTTCAATTGTCCTGGTAACTGCCGTGCTGAAACCAATGCAGTAATCCGTACCAGGCACATCGTTATCCATCGTTTTAGGGATGCCAACAACATTAACTCCCATCCTATAAAGTTCTACCGCATAACTCAGGGTGTCATCTCCGCCAATCGGGATCAGGTAATCAACACCCAAATAATCCAAATTCTTGATCACTTCGGGTGTCAGATCATTGATCTCTTCTGAATATTCTTCTCTGAGATGCAAAGGTACTGAATCCTGGGGGACTTTGCTAGGCCGGGTTCGCGAAGTATGTAAAAAAGTACCTCCCGTTCGGCCCATCTTATTAACACGTTCTTCGGTCAAAACCTCAAAGTTAAACTGATTATCCGCTTTTTTATCGCGGATCATTTCCATGATTCCTGCCCAGCCCCGCCTTAAACCGATCACCTGGTAGCCTTCCCGCAGAGCTCTGATAGTCACTGCCCGGATCGCCGGATTCAGACCCGGAACATCACCACCGCCAGTCAATATGCCAATAATGCCTTTTTTTCTCTTTACAACTGCCATCGTACTTCCTCCAACCTAATATACTTAAAATTTTGCAACACCAATTATAGACGAGAATGTGTTTTTTATGAAGAATATTTATAATGTTAAACCAATCATGATCTAATTTACTACCTGCCCCATCCGAGAGACATCGTATCCTGGCCGTTCTGATACTGCTTTTTTGAACTGAGGATCATCCAATAACCCAAATAGCGGTTCAAGAAGTTGTGATCGGGCATATTCTTCCGGGATCAAGAGATCAAATCGCTCTGAATAAAGAGGTAAGAAATCCAGTTCCAGGGCATAAGAAGCAGCTTCAATTCCCAAAGCACAGTCCGCCCTGCCTGAAGCCACTACTGCTGCGGCGCCCAAATGAGTATATTCCTCATGTTCATACCCGCTGACATTCTCAGGTGCGATACCCAGCTGCTGTAAATGGTAATCCAGCAAAAGTCGGGTTCCTGCCCCATACTGTCGATTGACAAAACTGAGGTCCTGACGGCTTAGATCTTCCAATCCCTGAATGTTTTTTGGATTTCCCCTGGCCAGAAACAAACCCTGGGTTCTCCCAACCAATGTGACTATACGCAAATCTATATCCGGAATATGCTGTTTTATATATCTCAGATTGTATTCCCCGCTCTCTGGATCCAATAAATGAGAGCCTGCCAGGTGGGTTTCCCCTCTTTTAAGAGCCATGATCCCGCCTAAACTTCCCACATTGACTGATGTCAGCCGGCGGTGGAAAACAGACAGGAACTGAGCCAGTAAATCAAGGGTCAGATCATGGGATCCAATCGCAAATATGGTATTTTTCAGTTCATCCCTGGACCGATATAGCCGCACCTTGACTGGATCACCAGCCTGGAGACCCTGCACACCCCGCGGGATGACCACAATGCCATCCGCCCGAACCAGGGATGTGATCACACCAGAACCTCTGGATAGAGGTGCTGCAAGGGCTTTATCACCCAGGTAGCCCACTGCCACCCGTAAATATTCATCATCTCCTGCTGGAGAGTTGACCTTACGGGTGATTGAAGCCGATACGATATCCGGTTTTTCCTCGATCCGGCCCAGAAATTTAGCCAGGAGTGGTTCCACGAAAATTTCAGCCGTCAGAGCAGCCGAAACAGGATAACCTGGTACTCCCACGATGGGTGTATCTTTTTTTGGACCTTTGATCATACCCAGGATCACCGGATGTCCGGGTCGAACTGCGACACCATGGACCAGCAGCTCTCCAACCTCTTCAACTATCTGGGCAGAATAATCCTCAGATCCCGCGGATGATCCAGCAACCAGCATAACCAGATCATGATCCAGGGCTGCTGTGACCACCGCTGATTTTATTCGCTGATAATCGTCCGGAATGTTCTCTGTCCGTGTCGCCTGACCACCCCAGTCTTTGATCTGCGCGGCAAGAACAATCGAGTTATATTCAATAATATCGCCTGCCTCAAGTGGATCCCCCGGATAGACCAGTTCGGTTCCGGTCGGGATCACAGCCACCCTGGGTTTGCGAGCCACATCAAGAGTGTCATATCCTGCTCCTGCTGCCGCACCCAGGTCGACCGGCCTAAGTTTTTGTCCCTGCGGGAGAACGAGCTGAGTAGCGACCATATCTTCACCCATCTCGCGGACATGAGACCAGGGAGATACTGCAGCCCGGATCTGGATTGATTGCGGTTGGCGGGGATCGAGAGCTGTACTGCCCTCATCATTCAGTGGTTCAACGTTTTCTATTGGAATAACTGCGTCTGCCCAATCTGGCAGCGGATCACCCGTATCCAAATAAATTGTATCTACCCCGTATTGGAGAGTAACAGGAGCGGTTTCCAGCGCGCCATGGGTGCTGATGGATTTGACCGCAAAACCGTCCATTGCAGATGCATGATAATGAGGGGAGCTGATCCTGGCCCAGAGTGTTTCTGCCAGGATCCGTCCGACAAGGTTCTCATCCAGCGGAAGGCGATCTACGCCTAAAACTTTCCATAATCCCGCAGCTTCGATCTGCTCTTGAAATCGGGACCTGGCTACATCCAGGGGGATATCATCCAGATAGATTTTTGACATCAAACATCCTTAACGAAATCTATCATCTGGAAGTGTGCGGGCGTAATACACGATATCATCTGCATCTTTGAAACTTCCTAAAGATCGCGAATGTTCCGCGGCCATTGTATAAAATTCCTGAGCTCGATCATAGATCCCGGCTTTTTCAAAATGATGAGCCACGCTGATGCTTCTTTCCGGGCCTACCCTTTCAGCCAGCCAGTTGGCAACGGCATGATGGCAAGCCGTTTTTAGATCATCCGGCAGGCGGTCATAGGCAACTTCCTGCAATAGCGAGTGTTTGAAGATATATTCCCGATCTCCTGAGAAGGAACTGCCTACCCGCAGAAATGCAAGCTCCTTTTCCATTAATTCATCAAGGGATCTCTCGACTTTTCCTACCAGATTATGGCTTGATACATCCAGCACCTCGGTAACCCCAGGAGCTCCCCGGTAGGCAGCGAGCACAGATCCCTTCCAGAAGACTCTGCCTGATACAGAGGCAAAATAGGCTGTGGCCCTACCTTCCAGCGAAAGAGAATCTAGGCGTGATTTCAACAGGGATTCAAGAGTATTGGGCAGCTTATTTATCCTGGCTGCATCAATCTCCCCTGATGTCAATACGTTCTTAACCATCTCCTCCAGATAATAGGGGTTCCCCTGGGCTTTTTCCGCCAGGGCAAGCAAGATCTTATCAGATTCGTTCTTTAACGCCGGGTAGGCGTCCCGTACCAGATCTGCCGACACCGGTAGTGGGTTTAATTCGATCAGTTTAGCTTCTTTAAAGTCAATCTCGTCATTTTCCAGGAACTCAGTTCTGGCGCTGGAAAGGATCAACAATGGCAAATCTCTATCAATCGATTTCCATAAATAATTCACTAATTGGAGACTGCCTGCATCCGCCCACTGCAAGTCATCCAGGATCAGGACCACTGGGCCTCTCTGGGAAGCTCTCATAAGCAGCTCACCTACCAAATAGTAAGCTCTCTCGATCTTTTCCCCTGGTTTGCTTTGATAGGGATCCAGGTAGCGGCTTTTTTCCCAATTGACACCAATCAGGCTGCCAAGAAAATGAGCTACCTCAACTGCTGTAACTTCGCCCAGCGCCCTGCCCCACATCGTCAGGACACCGTCAATGGTTTTCTTCTGGGATACTTCTACTGGGTCATCCTCATTAATTTCAAAACGGTTAGACCAAAATTCTTTCCAGAGATAATAAGGGACCTGGGAGGTTTGTTCCAGCGCTCGGCTGGACATCACCGTTATCAGTGGGTTTTCAGTTTCAAGATGTCCTGCGAATTCGAATAATAAACGCGATTTACCCACACCAACTTCCCCGGTAATCAAAGCGAGGTTTGGTTTATATTCTTCCTGGGATTTTAAATAAACCTCAGCCAAAAGATCCATTTCAGCACTGCGGCCAACAAGGTTAGTCTCAAGCCCGCCTTTGCTTCTGTAGCGTAATTTGGTTGGCTGGAGCAGTTCCTCAACGATTTGGAAGATATTAACCAAAGCCCGGGTGTCCGGAAGCTGCACCGGATCAAGCCTTTTCGCTTGAAAAGCACCCCTGATGGACTGATATGTAGCTTCGCTGACAATCAGCATTCCAGCCTGTCCACATTCTTCCATCCGTTTGGCGATTTTTACAGTATCACCCAATACTGTATATTCACCTTGAACACCCACATTTCCTGCCAGGGCCAGTCCGGTGTGAATGCCCATTCTTAATTCAAGGACCTTAGCGGCCGGAATGGAAGTAGCTTCTTTAAAACGAGCCAACCCGTCCAATAATTCCAGGCTGGCGAATACCGCCTTTTCTGTGTCATCTTCATGGGATTCCGGTGCTCCCCAAATCACCATCAGGGAATCACCCAGTTGGTTGGTGATCACACCCCCATGTTCCTTGATAATCTGTCTGATTTCCGCCCACAGGCCTTCAGCTACCGAAAGAACCTCATCAGGTTTTAATTGATCAGTCAGCGCAGAAAAACCTATGATGTCTGCAAAAAGAACAGTCACCAAGAGGCGTTCTTTAGATGATTTGGTACCTTCTTCCAGGGTCATTCAAACTCCTACATGCTCACTACAGCCTATTCTACCAAGATTTATACAGGTTGTATTATTAACAGATTTTATAATTCAGGTGCTCACCTGGTCTGTTTGAAATAAAAATCTTGCTATGCTATTATCAAGATAATCGATGAACGATCTAATAAATAGCATAAATCTCGCTCACAATGCCCTTCCACTGAACAAATCCTGCTCGAGTACGGCATTGTTTTTTCTTTCTTCTATTCCAGATCCAGGCCAGATAAAGATCAAGGGAGAATAAAATGAAAAACAGAGCAAGCTCTTTCTATATAGCCCAGATTAAATCCTATCTACTTCCAGTCCTGGTCATCACTTTTGGCCTCCAGTTCATAAGATCTTTTATACCCAGCCTGGCCTGGTATCTGAGGGATACAGCTGCAGTTGGAACCTTAAGTCTGATCCCCTATGCTTTTGGTACTTTCCTCTTGGGATTTTTAGCACCACTGATCCGCCGGATTGCCGGTGCCAGAACCGCAATCTGGTTCACCGCCGGCGGATTAGCTCTTGTACGGATCATTGAACAAATATGCAGAACTCCGGGAATCGATCTTTGGCTAAATATTGCCGGGATCGGTCTATTTCTTAATTTTTTACCCTTATTCATAGGTTGTACACGGGAATCGAGTCGTAAATTCATCGGAACGTTGGACCTACGGTCTGGTGCTGGGATTTGCCCTCGATACTGGCTTGCGGGGCATATTTGGGCCCAGGGACCTGAGCACAATTTCTGGCATCGTTCCTCTGCTGATCATTGTCTTTTTAGCTGGTTTGATAGTATGGTCCCTGCTCCAGGAACCGAAACCTACGCCGGGGTTATTATGTGACCCTTCAAGGAAATCAAGCCTGGGTTTGCTAGTTCTCGGCTCCTACATGGTTCTGCAATTGTTGTATTTCCAAAGCTCCGGCTGGGTTGAAGAAGTGGCCGGGATAGATTTTCCATTAGGTTTTATCATCATCATGCTAGGTTACCTGGTCGCTGCCCGGGGTCTGGGTCTAGGATATGCCCATCCTCGTCTTTTGCATCCCCTGCTGGCCATTGGTTTTGGAATTTTATTCACCTATTCTGTTTTCAGTGCTAATCAATTAGGAGGATTGGCTTTATTAACCCTGCTGCTGGGCCAATTCTTCCTCGGTTGGGGCCTGGCAGGGATCGGGTTAAACAACGATCTAGGCATTAAAAAGGGGTTGTGGAGAACCACTTTTGCGGTCAATGGCGGCATGGTGCTATTTCTGGCATTATCGTTTGCCTATTATATTGCCCTGGACATGGCGCTGCCCATTCCCCGGGATAGTTTTCCCGCCACTGCCGCCGGGCTGCTTGTTATCCTGATCACGGCCAGCGCTTTTCAGAACCGGGCCAAATCAAATACAGACTGGGATCATTCCGGCTCCATCGCAGCCGGAGCCCTGGTTCTGATCCCGCTGGTATGTTGGGTTGTGTGGGGAAAGCCCCCCGCCCCCGCACAGCCGGCGGGATTTCCAGTCAAAGTGATGACCTACAACATTCACTCCGGATATAACGTGGATGGCGGCCAGGATTTTGAAGCCATCGCCCAGGTGATCGAAAGATCGGGGGCAGATATCGTTGGTCTGCAGGAAGTATCAAGGGGACGTTTGATGGATGGCTCAGCAGATATGACCGCCTGGTTGTCAAGGCGTCTTGGAATGCAGGTCCTCTTTCTGGGAACGGAAGAACCGATTTGGGGCAACGCCCTGCTCAGCCGCTACCCGATCCTAGATTCTGGAGAAAGTGACCTGCCTTTGGAAGGGACAACCATGAGACGCGGTTATCTGTGGGCGAAAATTGACCTTGGCGAAGAACATCCCCTTCTTGTAATCGTAACCCATCTGCACCATATTGAAAAAGACAGCCAAATCCGGCAGGCCCAGGTTCCTGTGATCTTGGAGTTCTGGAACAATCAAAGTCAAACCTTACTTGTGGGTGACTTGAACGCGGATCCGGATTCAGCGGAGATGGTCCTGATCGCCAAGGCCGGCCTGATCGATTCCTGGATGGAATCCGGGGTTGGTGAAGGATATAGCTACTACGCCACAGACCCTTATAAACGGATCGATTACCTGTGGTCCAGCCCTGATCTTGAGGTCATCACTATCGAAGTCATCCAGACCCCAGCCTCGGACCATTTGCCGGTAGTGGGAGAGTTCAGGTTGAAATAAATCCTGGAAACCCGTGGAAGTTGACCCGCCTTGATCTTATTGTTATAATGCTCAGGCTGAATATCGCGGGTGTGGCCAAGTGGTAAGGCATTAGCTTCCCAAGCTAACATTCACGGGTTCGAATCCCGTCACCCGCTCTACTTTTCGAAACCTCCTGAAGCTAATAATTGCTCCGGGAGGTTTTTTCGTTTTTCTCTCTCATGTTATACTTCTCTACAAGCGATTATCATCTACAGGAGCGTGATATGAAAGATTTTCTGACGATTGCTGAACATACCCCGGAGGAGCTTCAATCCATCCTGGATCTGGCTGTAGAGCTGAAAAAGGAATGGAGCGAACAAGGAAATCCCCCTCTCTTTAAGAATAAAGTATTAGCCATGATATTTCAGAAACCCAGTCTGCGGACCCGGGTTTCCTTTGATATGGCCATGCGCCATCTGGGCGGCGATGCCCTTTACCTCTCCCCGGCAGAGATCGGCCTCGGAAAAAGGGAATCGATCGCCGATGTGGCCCGGGTGCTCTCTGGTTACGTAGATGTGATCATGGCTCGTGTCTTTGATCATCAACATGTCGTCGAACTCGCCAAATGGGCCGATATCCCGGTCATTAATGGGTTAAGCGACTACAACCACCCCTGCCAGGCGGCAGCGGATGCACTCACTATCCAGGAAAATCTTGGCAAACTGAAAGGGCTAAAAGTCTCCTATATCGGTGACGGCAACAACGTGGCTGTTTCCTTGATGCATATCTGCGCTAAACTCGGCGCGGACTTCACCATCGCCAACCCGGAGGGATACAGCATGGACCAGGCAGCTGTTAAACTGGGGGAAGAATTCGCCCAGAAAAGCGGCAGCTCGATTCGCCAGCTTACTGATCCTGTTGAAGCTGTCAAAGGTGCCCAGGCTATCTATACGGACACCTGGGTCAGTATGGGCCAGGATGAGGAAACTGCCAGGCGCAAAGAGGTCTTCCCGCCTTACCAGGTCAACCAAAAATTACTGGATCAAGCTGAAAAGGATGCCATTGTCCTGCATTGCCTGCCAGCTCACCGGGGAGAAGAAATCACTGACGAGGTTGCGGACGGACCCAACTCCCGCCTCTTCCCGCAAGCCCATAACCGTCTGCACGCTCAAAAAGCAATCCTGGTCAAATTATTAACCTGATCAACAACGATGAGGTGAACTAAATGAATATCTGCATTCCAAAAGAACGTCGCGACAACGAATACCGGGTGGGCCTCACCCCGGCTGGTATTCAACTGCTGACCCAGCAGGGACATACCTGTTTTGTAGAAAAGGAAGCCGGGCTGGGAAGCGGTTTCCCAGATCATACTTACCAGAAGGCCGGCGCAACAATAGTCTACAGCGGTGAGGAAATCTACGGCCGGGCAGATCTGATCCTGAAGGTCACAAGTCCGATCAAAGAAGAGTACAGCTGGATGCCGGAAGGCCTGACACTGATGGGCTTCCTGCACCTCTCAGCCGGATGGGCGGACAAAGTAGATGCCTTGATCGATAAAAAAATCACTGCTATCGGGTACGAGATCGTCCAGGAGCAGGATGGCAGCTTACCGGTCCTCAAACCCCTCAGCCAGTTATCTGGCAGAATGGTCCCCCAGATTGCCGCCACTCTCGCCCAAAACAATTATGGCGGAAAAGGCTTTTCCCTCTCGGGAGTACCCGGCATTCCCCCCGCAGATGTGGTTATCCTCGGCGCTGGAACCGTGGGACGCAACGCCGCCCGGACATTCCTTGGTATGGGGGCTAACGTCCACATGCTGGACAGCTCACTAGAAGTCCTGCAGCAGATAGACAAGGAATTCTCCAGCCGGGTCAACACCCTGGTTTCCTATCCCTTTAACCTCCGTAAAGTCTGTTCTTTTGCTGATATATTCGTAGGCGCAGTATTGGTTCCCGGAGCACCATCACCAGTGGTTGTCACCCGCGAGATGGTTCAACTGCTGCACAGTCACTCAATCATGATTGACTGCTCGATCGACCAGGGCGGCTGTATCGAAACCAGCCGGCCTACCAGTCACAGCAATCCTACTTATTTGGAAGAAGATGTAATTCACTATTGCGTCCCCAACATGACCGGTGTGCTTGGCCGGACTGCGACCCATGCCATGAGCAACGCTACCTGGCCGTTCATCACCCAGATCGCTGAAATCGGGATAGAAAAATCCCTCAAAGAAAATCCCGCCCTTCACAGCGGGGTTTACACCACCCAGGGAAACGTCATCAATCAAGCTTATAAACACGCCTTGGAAGGCAGGAAAGAATTATGAGTTGGCAAGATCAATATAAACAAAAAGTATGTACTCCAGCCGAGGCTGTAAAAGCTGTTAAATCAGGTGACCGGATTTTCTTGACAGGCAACTGCTCTGTACCCAGCAGGATCCTGGCGGCGCTGGTAGACCGGGCTCACGAATTAAAAGACGTCGAGATCAATCAGGCGCTGACAGTTGGCTCTGCTGACTATGTCGCACCGGAAATGGCGGGGCACCTGCGGGTCAACACCATGTTCATCAGCCACAATACGCGTAAAGCTGTGCAGGAAGGCCGGGCTGACTTCACTCCAGTGCTGCTCTCGGAGTTCCCCCTGCTCTTTAAGAATAAGGTGCTGCCAGTAAATGTAGCTTTTGTGCACCTCTCCCCGCCCGACGCTCACGGGTACTGCAGTTTTGGCGTGGAAGTAGGACTCAGCAAAAGCCCTGCGGAATCCGCCGAGATCATCATCGCCGAAGTGAATGAAAAAATGCCCCGCACCCTCGGTGATACATTCATTCACGTCAGCGATATCGATTATATCGTTCCGGTAGATTATGAACTTCCAGAACTGTCCATGGGAGAAGGGAAACCCTCAGAGAAAGTTGAAAATATTGCCCGCTATATCGCTGATTTGATCCCTGATGAGGCCACTATGCAGATGGGCATTGGTGCTGTTCCAGATGCAGTCCTGAAATATCTATATGATAAAAAGGACCTCGGCATTCATACTGAGCTGTTCTCAGACGGTGTGATCGACCTGGTGGAAGCCGGAGTGATCACTAACGCGAAAAAGACCCTCCATCCTGGCAAGATCGTCGCCGGGTTCATTCTGGGCACAAAACGGCTCTATGAGTGGGTTCACAATAACCCTTTGATCGAGTTCATGCGCACAGAATATGTCAATGATCCCTTTGTTGTATCCCGGAACCACCGCATGGTTGCCATCAACTCAGCCATCGAAATCGACCTGACAGGGCAGATCTGCGCTGACAGCATCGGCACCAAACTCTACAGTGGTGTTGGCGGGCAGCTGGATTTCGTCTATGGCGCATCACGTTCCAAAGGCGGCGTACCGATCATAGCCCTACCCAGCACAGCCAAGGATTTCAGCCGCATAGTGCCTACCTTGAAGACAGGAGCCGGGGTGATCACCACCCGCAATCATGTCCACTATGTGGTAACTGAATTTGGCGTGGCAAGCTTGTATGGAAAGACGATCAGGGAGAGAGCCCAGGCATTAATCAATGTTGCCCATCCTGATTTTAGAGAAGAGTTAACAAAACAGGCCCAGGAATTACATTATATATAGTCTTCTGCTCTACAATACATTGAAGGAAATCTTATGAAACGTCGGGCAAAGATCATTGCCACTCTTGGTCCTGCCAGTCAGGATAAAAAAACAATCACAAACCTGCTCAAAGCAGGTATGGACGTGGCCCGCATTAATTTTTCCCATGGCAACCACGAAGAACATGCCAGTGTGATCCAGAATCCTGCGTGAATGCGCCAATGAGCTAAATCGTCCGATTACTATCCTGCAGGACCTATCAGGACCAAAGATCCGCACGGGTGAAATGGCGGACGGCCCGGTTGAGCTTATCCAGGGAAATCAGTTAATTCTAACTACTGAAGAGGTTCCCGGTACAGATAAGATGGTTCATGTCAACTTCTCAGAACTTCCCCAGAGTGTACATATCGGCGGCAGGATCCTGCTCAATGACGGCCAGCTTGAATTGCTTGTAAAAGCAATTGAAGACAATCAGGTGATCACAGAAGTGATCCAGGGCGGTCCCCTGAATGCCCATAAAGGAGTCAATCTACCAGGAGCAAACCTGAAAATCAGGGCTTTAACTGAAAAAGACCAGAAAGACCTTAAATTCGGATTAAGCCAGGATATTGATGTGGTGGCCCTGTCTTTTGTGCGAACCGCTGACGATATAACTCGCCTGAGAGATGCCATCGGGATCATCAATCCAGAAAGAGCAATGATCCCAATTATTGCCAAACTGGAACATCCTGATGCCATCAAGAACATGCACGAAATCATCCATGCAGCAGATGGCGTAATGGTTGCCCGGGGTGACCTGGGCATTGAAATGCCGCCTGAAACCGTACCCATCATCCAAAAACAGATCATCGCCTCAGCCAATAAACACCTAAGTTTTGTGATCATTGCCACCCAGATGCTGGATTCAA
Source organism: uncultured Chloroflexia bacterium (assembly GCA_963783765.1). GTDB lineage: Bacteria > Chloroflexota > Anaerolineae > Anaerolineales > UBA11858 > B10-G9. The sequence continues at coordinate 86,023 of CAWAOV010000004.1, forward strand.
TGGTCAGCAGCCCCCGCCCTACCAGAGCTGAGGCTTCAGATGTAGCCAATGCAATTCTGGATGGCAGTGACGCTGTAATGCTCTCGGGGGAAACGGCTGTCGGTTTATTTCCAGTGAAGACAGTCGAAATGATGGCTTCCATCATCTGCCAGAGTGAAGAACACAGTGATGAATGGGGCCGAGTAAGTCACGACTTAACAGATGATTCCAGTCATGATGATGCCGTATATATCACAAGAGCGGCCAGGGAACTGGCCCAGGACCGGGCCGTAGCCGCCATCGCAGTATTCACCCGCAGCGGCCGAACTGCCAGGTTGATGTCCAAAGCCCGTCCCACTGTGCCTATCCTGGCATTTACTCCGGATTTACAAACCTATCAATACCTGTCTATGTTATGGGGGACCACACCATACCTGATTCCGCATGCTGAAACCATTGAAGAGATGATCTCCCACGTGGATACGGCCGTCATCGAAGGAACCCCTGTTAAAGCCGGCCAGGAAATTGTCTTGATTGCCGGATTCCCAATCCACAAAATGGTCGCTCCCAACCTGGCACTGCTTCATACTGTTCAGTCAAATTAGGTATCTGGACGCTACAAAAATCAATAAATAGTCCTTCCAAGAAAGAGGATAATTTTCACCACCGGGGGTAAGAAATGAACACCCAACCTTTTATTCGTGGTGAACAACCCAAATCAGTTTATCCCCTGCAAACCTGTTTGCCCGCCTACAGGCCGCAAGTAGTAAAAAGGTGGCTAGAAAAACTCCCCACCAAAACAGGGATAATCCTGTGTCCATTTGGAAGCTCTCCCCAGGTTGTAATAGAAACGGCCCGGAGTGGATTTCAAGTCCTGATCCCGGTTCATAATCCTATTTTGCGATTTCTGATCGAATCTCTGGCCAATCCCCCATCCAGAGAGCACTTAAACAGCGCTCTGGTCAAACTGGCATCCAGTTATAAGGGTAAGGAGCGTTTGCAGCCATTTATTCTATCCCTATACGAAACAGATTGCCCTCAATGCGGTGGAAAAACCACCGCCAGCTCCTTTACATGGTCCCGGCAAACCCGCGAACCTGTTCGGAAAACCTGCCGCTGCACTCAATGTGGTGAAGAAACCGCTGGGGATGTAAACAGCGATGATATCAAAAAAGCCCTCGATTTCCAGGAGAATAGCCCTACTCATGCCAGAGCGTTAACCAGGGTTGCTGCGCCGGATGATCCCATCCGCTTCCAGGTGGAAAATGCGCTCAATTCCTATCCGCCCCGCTCCGTATACGCATTGTTCACTATTCTTAATAAACTGGCGAGTTTTAATATCACAGAGGAAGAGATCACTCATCTTGAAACTCTCCTGCTGCATGCTTTTTATCGCTGCAGCCAACCCTTTGATCCCCGGGATCCAGAGAGTGAAGATGAGGAATTTTACAGGGAGGAGAATGCCTGGTTTGCCCTTGAAGAGGCATTAGATACCTGGTCAGGTGACGATAATCCGCTGCCAGTGACAACCTGGCCAAATCTTCCACCTGAGAAGGGCGGGGTGTGTTTGTTTCCCGGCCGGATCAGGGAACTGATCCCCCAATTAGAAGAGATTAAGCTTCAATCGATCGTGATGGTATTTCCCAAACCTGCCCCTTCCTTTTGGGCTCTTTCCGCTTTATGGACTGGCTGGTTATGGGGGCAGGAAGCAGCTGCGCCTCTGAGAAGCATTCTCAGCATCAAGAACTTCGATTGGCCCTGGATTACAAGAGCCATTGAACTCACATTATCTGAAATCTACCACATCTTACCCACTGGAACGCCATGTTTTGGATTGTTAACAGACGTGGAGGAAAATTCTTTACTAGCTGCGATCAGTGCTGCATCCAGTGCTGGTTTTGAGCTGGACAGTTCTGGAATAGATCCTGATTTAAAATTGGGGGAAACTTCCTGGGTCTCTCAAAAGGGGATCTATGATCTGCAATCTACCCAGGATTATCGCGAGATCATTCGTTCAGCCGGGTTTGGTTATCTTAAAGAAACCGGCGAACCCGGTCATATTTTATCAATATATAATGCCTGCCTGGGAAGGCTGGTTGGGGAAGGTTTCCCAGGAGAAGATAATAACCCGGACCAATATATTCCTCAATTGCAGAAGGATTTTGAAGATAATATCGCCTACCGCCAGGGTTTTCTGCATTACCCAAACACAGATATCTGGTGGCACCAGGAACTGGACCTTTCCACCAGCGCCCCAATCAGATCGCATAGAACAAAAGATGATTGAACTCCTTGTGAAAACAAAAGAACCTCTTTCTGAACGGGAGATCTTTCAGAAAATGTACCAGGAAATCCCGACCCAATTAACGCCCCGGGAAGGATTGATCAGGGCATGTTTGGAATCCTATGCTCAACCTGCTCCAGGCAAGATACCCGGTTGGAATCTAAAATCCAACGAAGATCCAGCCCGGCGGGTTCAAGACCTGAATGAAATCGAAGACTTTTTGAGGGATTTTGGACAGAATTTGGGTTATACAATCAGTCACAAGACCCGCTCCAGGTAAAATCATTCATCTGCAATGGGATAAAGCCGGTGCCGCCAGCTGCAGTTTTTTCATTTCTGCATCCGGTATGTTAAGCAGAATTCTGAAGGAAACAGAAAACAGCGCTGAAAAACGCTGGATCATTTTACCGGGCAGCCGGGCTGGATTGATCCATTACAAATTACAGAACAATCCTCCCCTGGCCGATCAGATCGAGGCTGGATGGGAGCTGGTGAAATTCCGCCATATCAGGCGCTTGGTGGAAAGTGGGGCCATGAACTTCCTGGAGCAGCTTGATCTGGACCCTTTTCAATCAGATACTCCACAGCTGCCGCTGATCTGATATTGGCGCCGTGTTTCTGGCTTAATAGCTCAATAAAACAAAAAGCCGGGTGATGGATCACCCGGCTTTTGGTTTCACATTTATTAATCGGAATTTCCCTACGGCGGCGGATTAGGTGTGAGTGAGGGAGTTGGTGTCCCTGTCGGTGTAGGCGTATTTGTTACCGCAGGCGTAAGTGTGACCGTGGGAGTTAAGGTCGCAGTTGGAGTCGGTGATGATGTCGGCGTGGGTGTCGGTGTCGGCACCTGGATATTGACCTGGATCCTCCTCTCCGCATACCCGTCGTTGAGGCCGGTCATATATAATCTTAAGGTCACCCACCCGCTTGGAATATCGCTGATATCCCAGGATAGGAGCTCAGAAACAGAAGTGATCGGGGCGTTGATTGCCTGGAGCACTTTCCATTGGGCTGGATCCTTGCCAGGACCATATTCAAGCCGGGCATCCTTAAAAGCACTGGTAGCATCCACTCTGGCAAAAATATCCACCGGACTCGTAAGCAGCACATCCTCATTCCTTGGAGAACCAAAATCCAGTAAGGGCCGAGAATCACTTGCACTGCAGACTTTGTTCTCATCAATAATATAGGGTTTTTTAGTCAACCCCATTTCTTTGGCCCATGCTTTGCCATCTTGATCATTCTTCAGCCATTTTTTCGCCCAGGGATCGTCCACATGGATGCCCAACTTTTCAGTATGATAGTCCAGACATTCTGAGGACCATAATTTACTTGTCCAGGTGTCCACCACTACTTCTTCCCATAGATCCTGGTCGCTTGCCAGGGGCGGTTGATCAGCAGCAAAATATTCACTGCGCTGGCTGGGGCAGTATTTTGATGGTTCTGTTCCAGATACATTACAAATCACACGCTCAATGATCCCTGCCGGTCTGGAAAAACCAGTCGGATTTCCACCCGTCAATTGCTGAATGCCTTCCTGCATTACCTGAGCCCAGATCGGTGCAGCTCCGGTCAATCCACTGGTATCCTGCATAGGAGTGTAGTCTGCATTGCCAACCCATACGCCAACTGCCAGATCCGGGGTATAACCCAAGGTCCAGTTATCTCTGAAATCATTGGTGGTGCCAGTTTTGGCGGCGGCTTTAAAAGGCAGGTTGATCACCGGGCTGGTGCCAAATCCCGGGATGCGGGCATTGGTATCAGAAAGGATCGATGAGATCAGGTAGGCATGTTCAGCCCGAACAACTTGCTCACCTTGAGGCTGCTGGTACTCAAAGACCAGATTACCTAGATAATCTTCGATCCTGGTAATCGCCACCGGGGGCACCTGCCATCCCCCATTTGCAAAAGTGGCATAAACGCCGGTTAGATCAAGTAATGTGACCTCTCCCCCTCCCAGGGTTAAAGCCAGGCCATAATCATTCCGGTTTAATGTAGTAATTCCCAGGCGCTGGGCAAATGCAATCAATCCTTCTTCTTTTTCAGTATCCGGATCATCATAGATACCAACAAAATCAAGGGTTTTGACGGCTGGCACATTATAAGAATTGGCCAGGGCAGAACGAACCGTAACTGGACCATGGAACTTCTCATCATAGTTGACCGGTTCATAAGGATCCCTGGGGTCATTGGGATCTCCTGAGGGAGGAAATTCCGATGGCACATCCCAGATCAGGGTTGCCGGTGTCCAGCCCTTTTCAAAAGCTGCCATGTAGGTGAGCGGTTTTATGGATGACCCAGGCTGGCGAGGGCTGATCGACATATTGATCTCCCCCTGGATATCCTTATTATCAAAATCAGCCGACCCGACCATGGCCAGGATCTCTCCTGTACTGGGCTGCATAGCAATCAAAGCCCCATTAGTGACATGTTTTGCCTGTAAGGAATCTACCTGTTCCTTGACGATCGATTGAGCGATATCCTGCAGTTGTGGATCGAGAGTAGTATAAACCGTGAATCCAGACCGGTAGATTGTTTGTGGATCATAGGTATTTTCCAGAATGGAGGTTATGTAATACACCCAATGGGGATAATGCATTTCCCAGGTAGGCGCCTGAAAGTCATAGGTTTTGATCTCTTCCGCAGCCGAAGTAGCTTCTCCCGCGCCCACACATATGGGCTGCTGGTTATTGCTGACGCGGATGCAGCCCTGTTCCAGGCTGGTCTGATACATCAAAACCAGGACACTTTCATGCCGCTTTAGAGTGACATCGCGATTGGTATAGATATCATAAACGCCAGGAAGCTGCGGCAATCCAGCCAGGAACGAGGATTGACCCAGGGTCAGGTTTTTCGCAGAGGTATTAAAATAGGTCTGTGCGGCAGCTTCTACACCATAGGCTAAATTACCAAAATTTATCTCGTTCAAGTAAAGCTCAAGGATATCATCCTTGCTGTATTGTCGCGTGATTTCAGCTGCCAGGATCGCTTCTCTCAATTTACGGGTATAAGTCCGGCTGACTTGTTCTTCAGGAGCCAAAATAAGCAGTTTTGTCAGCTGTTGAGTGATAGTGGAAGCACCAGAAACGATCTGATCGCTGACCAGGTTGTAATAGAACGACCTGGCAATTGCCATTACGTCATATCCGGGATGACTGTAAAAATTCGCATCCTCTGTTGCTATCGTCGCTGCAACCAGGAAAGGTGAGATCTCATCCAGGGGGACATAGGTCCTTTTCCCCGCAGTGGGATCAACAAGTTCGTAGAGGATATTTCCATCCCTGTCCAGAATTCGGGTGGTCTCAAATTGAGCAGCCTGTTCCCGCAGGTCTTGGACTTCTGGCAGCGTGGACGCAATCCGATTGTAATAATACACTGCAATTGATCCACCAATAATTGCCAGCGTTACCCCAACAAAAAGGCCAATCACCAGCATGCGCAGAGCACATCCCATACCTTGACCCCCGGACAAACTTCCAGGTCCACTGGTCTTCCACCAGACTGTAAATTTGGATTGGGGTTTAACGGGAATTGTTCCTGTTCTTGATCTATTGATAGACGAAGGGGAAGTTCTACCAAGCGATTGCGGTTCATCCAGCCGCCGCGGCAGCGGCATCCCGCGCTCGTCCAGGGCAGGTGGAGGAGTATGGGGAGTTGCTCCCAAAGAAGGAGGTGGTGTGTCGTCCAACGGAGAACGTTTCTGGGGAGGGGATTTTTCACCTAATACTTCCGTCGAATCAGAACCTGGCCCGAAGTCTCCCGGCAGGCTGGCCTGTGTGCTTTGATAGGATACAGGTCTTCTCCGGGCAGAGCCGATCGCTCTTTCCAGATCACTGCCAATCTTGGCAGGCGGATCCTGGTCCGGTGTTTTATCAGCAGAGAGGTCAAAAGCATCCCGTTTTGACTTCTTCTCAGGGCTTTCTGATTTATTATTCAGGTTATTAACACTATCTTTTGGATCCTGGGGATTTTCTGAGTCTGCCATAATATTTGGGTTGTCGATTAATAAACTACCCGTAATTTAATCTCCTCGTTCTTGAGGTATTCTAGCATAATTTGAGAAATCCAACCCTCCGGCTGTGGTGATTTCTTGACTTCCAATTCCATAGTCCGGGAAGTAGTTGACTGGTTTTAAGGCTGACTTTAGAATAGGGATATGAAATCCCGGACCTGGAACAGGCCTCTTCCTGAGAGATTTCTTTTAGGAGGAGGAAACCGATTCAATTCAAAGCCCCACAACCGCGACCAGTGCTGGATGCTGCGACAACGCAAGGATACACCATCCAATGTCGTGATTGAACCTTATCCTAAAGCCCCAAATAATAATCTCCAGGTTTCTCCAATATTCAGCGAACCCTCCCAAATCCCTGAGGATCCAAATCAATACATCCCAGCTTATATCCTGGAAAATTTTTCCTGGGATTGGGTCGAGTTCCGTTTTCAGCCCCTGAAACAGATGGAAGTCCGGTCTCTTTACTGGGTTCCGGATTCAGGGGTCATTTGTGGAGAACATTGGCTAACCAACAACACGGATCACACCCGGGGCATTCTATTGGATCTGATCTGTTCCCTGCAATCTCAATCAACAGGGAATCAAATCATCCTGGAGGAATTCAAAGGCCGTCCAATTTTAACTGGAACCATTGGAGGGGATTCCCTGGTCCTCTTCTTGACTCAGGATCCAGTTCCCAAAATAGGATCATATTCATCTCTCCAGACCACCCTATCAGTGCCAGCGAAGGGAGAAAAAAAAGTCCACTGGATTTGCGCCCTGGCTGATTCTAAAAACCACCGCACTGGAAGTTCTGGAGCAGACCATTCATTTGGACTGGCCCGGGGAGATCTCGCACCTGAAGGTTGCCCAGCAAGGACAATTGGAGATCACAACCGGGGATGCGGAGTGGGATTTTGCCCTGGCATTATCACAAAAACAGGCCAAATTGATCGTTAATCAAATCCCATCCGCTGAGCAACCAGAAACCTCACCTGATTTTGAACTTTCCCCTTTCCAGGCCTTGATCCTTCTGAGATCCATACAGCCACTGGAACCAGAACTAATCAAGAATATCCTCGCGCAGGTATATAAAGATCAAAAACAGGGTGAAAAAAAATCGGAGCAAAACCAGACCCCTGCTCTACTGGCATCAGAACTGTTGTGGCAGTCCAACCAATTCGGACTGGACAACAAAATCTGGTCGGAATATCTACCAGCAGCCTCTGAATGGCTGGAGAGCTGGTTTTCCACCGATTTTGATACAGATCGAGACGGTATTCCAGAAGTAGTGCATCCCATGATCTTAAATCTGGAGGGGTTTGAGCCTGGAGATTCACCCGGAGAAAATCGATTTGTTCCTTATCCATATTTGGAATCTCCAGCATTGGGTGCTCTATTATTTAACGATCTCCGCAAGTTGATGGAACTGGTTCATATTTCGGGAACCAGCCTGGGATCTGATTTAGAGAGTAAAAAAGAATGCCTCCTGAAATACCTCCGGGAATCCCAAGATCCAGACAGTGGACACTTCCAAACCCGGGACAGTCACAGTCATAAAGTTGTTAATGGATTTACTATCTCAGAAAATATTCGACCTGGTTTGAACCTCTTGCGAACGGGTTTTCAACAGCCTACCCGGATAGGGATCCACCATCAGCATAATAACGCCCATCAAACACCGGGAGAATTTACTATCATCTTGCACGGCCAGGATCAGCGGGGAAATTCCAGAGTTGAGGAAGTACATTCAAAGAATTTTACCTGGGGTAAAGATGTGAACTGGGGGTTAACAGAGAGCGTTTTTTCAAAACTTGATTTCTGCACCTTAAAAAGCTCTCATGCCCAGGAACAAATAACACTGGCAGCACCTTCCACATCAGACCATGCCATTACACTGACTTTGCCGCTGTGGGCGGAAATCCTCTCTGATGACCAGGCTCAGTTTTATATCCAAAATGTGCTACAGGATCCCGATCAGTATTGGAGTCCTTACGGGTTCAGGACAAGGGCCGGTGCAGAAGGATCAACAGTGCAATTTTCCTGGAATCTGTTCTTAGGCCAGGCTTTCCTCAGATATGGAAAACTGGATCAGGCTGCAGATCTAATTGGTCGCTGGATGGCCGCCCTCATTCCTTCTGTTACAGGGTCGGGCAGTATGTATCCCGCTTATCATGCAGAAACCGGGCAAGGATCCGGGCAAAATGACATTCTGGAGTCACTTTTCCCGGTGAGTTTTTTCCTCGAGGTCTTGGGAGTTCAATTCATTCAAGATAGATCTTTGATTATTAAAATATCAAAATCCTTTCCCCTGGCCTGTCAAATTGAAATTTGAAGGAGTGATCATTGAGTGCGGGAAAGATCAAACAACCATATTCCGTCCGGGACATGAAACAATCACCCTGACCGGGCAAGAAATATTCCAGCTGGATCTAGTTTAATCGTTTTCGATGAATTTTTCCGCCTGATATATTTCCACTTCCAGGTGTTGTTTTTTCCACGCCAGGGCATCCAATCCCATTTTCTGACACAAGCGCCCCAAAAACAGCTCCGGATCTGGAAGCTGATCCCAAACCTGCGGCAAAAATGTCGCCCTTCTGAACCGCTGGCGAAGGATTACACCATCAATCCCGGGCCTTAATTTATTTACCAGATCCTCAGGTGTGGAATAATCCAATTTTTCCGGAGAAGTCAAGCGGGAAACCTCTATCTTCAGATTTGGATACTCTTCTAATTGCAGGCCTGGAAAACGGGGATCTTGAAATGCCGCCCCAATAGCTCTTTCACGGACATCTTTGACCAGGGGCTGTGATTCTTCTATGCTCCCCACACATCCTCTCAAAACACCATCGATGGTCAACGTGACAAAACAAGCGCCGTTCTCTTTTAATTCAGGGGAAAGACCTTCCAGCTCGAGAGCTGGGCTCTGTATACCTTTTAGGTGATCCTCAATTGCCTGGCGAGCTATATCCAAAAGGATCTTGCCTTCATCCTGGGTTAGATTTTTGGTCATAATCTTGCACCTTAGCATATAATCAAATTAATAGGAGTTAGGCCTTCCGAGAGCAAAAAATCGACCAGAATTGAAGAAAATGATCGATTCTGCGCTATTTAAAGGCTTTTTATGCCTGATAAAGGTACCCTGGTAGTATTCTTCAGCTGTTTCTATACGAAAAGTAAGATAGAATTAACCCAGGACTTAGTGTACCTTTTATCAGTATTATAACGGAATGAAACGACAAATTGATCCTCACGGAAGGCAGCCGGCTAACGGACTGGTGAGTAAAACCACCAAAGGCATACTCAACGTTTTAATGGCTGCCATCCTCTCAGCAACTTTATTTACCGCTCTGCCCGCCACGGGCATCGGGTTTCAATCATCCTCCTTCCAGCCAAGAAACGGCAGCGGGGAGAGCGCTAACGCGGCGACTCCCTTGGTGAATCTGCATGTAGGGCTGGTAGTTGGCCATTGGGGCCATGGTGAAGACGTGGGTGCAGTCTGCCCTGAGAGTCTGGGCGGCTTTAAAGAAGTCGATATTAATTACACGATCGCAGACCTCACCCGCCAGTATCTCCAGGCTGAAGGTGTACAGGTGGACATGTTACAGGAATTTGACGATCATCTGGCTGGATACCAGAGCAACGCCCTGATATCCATTCATGCCGATACCTGTGAATATATACCTGAATTAGGAACCGGGTTTAAAATTGCCGAAGCGGCGGATAATAAACGCCCAGAGCAAGCTGCCAGATTGATGGCCTGTTTGAAAAACCGCTACGGCGAAGCTACCGGACTGCGTTATGACCACCGCATCACTGAGGATATGACCAGTTATCATGCCTTTGGAGAAGTCGATCCAAATACACCCGCGGTGATCATCGAAACCGGCTATATGAATCAGGACCGGGATCTATTAACCAACAATCCAGCTTTGGCCGCCCGAGGTATCACCGCTGGCATCATGTGCTTTTTGAACAGGGAAGTTATTTCACAGGAATAAATATGCCGTCAAAACTGCCGGAAGCCGCGTTCGAAGCATTAAATGAGGCCAAGTCCGCCCTCAAGAGAGGCGAACTTCAGCGCGCCCGTCGACTGGCACTGAAAGCTGTTAAACTGGCACCTGATTACGAAGAACCCTGGTTATACCTTGCATCTGTCTCATCACCAGAGGCAAGCATATCCTATCTAAAACGGGCCCTGGAAATCAATCCTTCCAGCATCCAGGCCAAAAAAGGCATGCACTGGGCTATTCAGCGTTTTAGGAAATTAAATCCCGGCCAGAAACCCAAACGAGTAAAACTACCAATTATCATCGCCAAAGAAGCCCTGACAGCCCATAAACCAGCAATTCTTTCCTGGTCCACGATTGCTGTGATCCTAATTGGCGTTGTTTTAATCTGGCTCTGGACCCCGGATTTCTCCTCTGCCCTGCCAAATTTCCAGGCTACTGCTCAAACTACACTTTCTGCCCAGGAAAATGTCCGGAAGGTAACATTCACACCTACGCCAACCAATACGCCTACTCCAACTCCAACGCCGACCAATACCCCCACTCCAACTATCACCCCGACGCCTAAACCGACACCGGTGCCAAATACGTATCCATCCTATATCAAGTCAGTTCTGCCTTCCGGTGTGTACCCAGATGAGCGCTGGTTTGATATCAACCTATCCACCCAACGCATGTATGCCTATGACGGCGATAAGTTGATAAAGACCTTCATCGTTTCCACTGGCCTTCCAGGCACACCAACTGTAACCGGACGATTCCGGGTCTATGTAAAATACACCTCAACACTGATGACTGGACCCGGTTATTATCTGCCCGGAGTCCAATGGACAATGTACTTCTACAACTCGTATGGCATCCACGGTACATACTGGCATAATAATTTCGGTTACCCCATGAGCCACGGCTGCGTCAACATGAGAAATGATGACGCTGAATGGTCATTCAATTTTGCTAGAGTTGGAACTTTAGTAAATATCCATTATTAAATATGAGTAAAAATTTTTCCAGGAAAGACTTCTTAAATCTGAGCGGGTTGGGGATTGTCAGCCTTGTCGGCCGTCAATTGAACCCTGTCCTTAATATATATAATGGTCAGCAAGGCAGGGTGATTTACGAGAGGATCTATACCTACAAACAGCCCTCATTTGAAAGTGATCGTGTCCGGATTCACTGGAAAGATTCAGTTTTCCCGATCAGCAGCGTCGTGCTCGGTTCCGGCGAACCTGAACACAATCGGATCTGGTACAAAATCGGCACTGAGGGATATGCCCACTCGGGAGGAATTCAGCCTGTCCGAACAGATCCAAATCCTGTCATCACTGAAATTCCAGCCAGGGGACTGTTAGCTGAAGTTACAGTACCCTACACGGATGCCCTCTGGACACCTGGTGAACGATATCATGTGGCATACCGTTTTTATTATGAAACCACACATTGGATCAAAGGTCTTGTGAATGGACCGGACGGAGCCCCTTATTATCACATTCTGGAAGATAAATGGGATCTGGATTATTATGTTCCTGCCTCTCATATGCGGGTCATCCCTGAAAATGAATTATCACTTCTATCCCCAGACGTCCCCGCTATTTTCAAGCGCATCGAAGTCCATACCAGCACGCAGACTGTGATTGCCTTTGAATATAATAAACCGGTATACATGGTCAAAGCCGCTACAGGTGCGGATTTTAGCACTGGAAAATACATCACCCCGCCAGGCCATCACATCACCAATTACAAACGGCCATCCCGCCATATGGCAGCCGGCAACCTGGCCTACAACGGCTACGATCTACCGGGTGTACCCTGGATCATTTACATCACCGAAAGCGGGATCGCATTCCACGGTACGTACTGGCATAATGATTTTGGAAAAGCCCGCAGCCACGGCTGCATCAATTTACCATCCAAGGCATCCAAATGGCTTTACCGCTGGACTCTTCCCAGCGTCCCCGTTTATGAACAATCTACTTATAATGTTTCCGGCACTCACGTTGACGTTCTGGAATAATTCTTATTTTAAGTCGATGCAAAAATCCCTCTGAGGGGATCAAGCGATTTTATAAATATCTTATTGTCCACTTACTCCAGGCATTTTACAATAGAAGGGCACAGACTGATCATTAAAAGGAGTGATTTGATTTATGCCTGCAGAACCCCTATTTGCCGGTTTGGTTTTTGACGAAGATGACCAGCTGGTAGAAACTACTTTTATCGGTACAGAGCCCTGTTATGTTGTAGATGACGATGGATTTAAAAGACATATCCCCTCAGCGGATGTTGACTGCCAGGTATTAAACCTGATGAAAGACGGAATCGAAGGCCACGAAGAGATCATCAGCGAACAGGCTGCAAAAATGTCCGGACAGGATGATATCTTTTCCCGGGCAATATTCCTGGAACAATTGAAGAATATCGACCGCCAGTTTGAGCAGCTGATCGAGGAAGGCCTGCCAGAAGAAGGCCGGGCCTATATGGGTATGACTGGTTTTAAAGTTATCATCAATCACCACGGTGAAGTTGTGGATCTGGAACAACCGGGTATGATCGCCGAAGACGAATAAGGCCAAGATATGGACGAACCAGATATCATTTCTGTTTCTGAATTGAATTTCGAAAACCAGGTTCTGGTTTATTCTGAACGCATGCCGGTTCTGGTTAATTTCTGGGCCCCCTGGGACGATACCTGCAAACGGACCAATCTCCAGCTGGAATCTTTAGCGCTTGATAAACCGGGACGCTTCCGGCTTGCCAATTTGGATGTGGATAAAAACCCCCAACTAACAAGCCATTATAAGGTCCATACTGTTCCCGCTCTGAAAACCTTTCAAAATGGCTCCATAACCCATCAGCTGGAAGGCATGCTTTCAAATTTACAGCTGTCAGATTATGTTAAGAGCTTTGCTCCTGGTCCAGAGAATCTTTTACTCGAGAAGGCTGCCAGTTATTTGCAGTCAGGACTGTACCAAGACGTGGAAGAAGTCTGCCTTGAAGTACTGGAAGAAATCCCAGAAAACGGACAAGCAAAATTGCTATTGGCAAAGAGCCTGATCTGGCAGGGAGAATACCTGGAAGCTCTGACCATTGTCAATCATTTCCCTGCCAGCGCAGAATATCAGGGAGCGGAAAAACTTGCTCCTCTGATCGAACAGCTGCTGCCAGATTATGATCCCCAAAAAGAAAAAGTAAATCAGCTGGATCCCTATTATTTCCGTTCCCTGGAGTTGATCAAAAACGGGAATATGGCAGCTGCCCTGGATGGGCTCTTGGAGATCCTCAAACAAGACAAAGGCTATAGGAAGGGGCAGCCGCAAAAGGTCATTCTGGGAATATTTGAACTGTTAGGCAGCAACCACAGCCTGGTCCTTGAATACAGATCCGAATTAGCAAACACTCTTTTTTAGTCCCCATTTACAGAAAGACCTTGACCCTATCCAAAGGATGGGTACAATTAACGTTGCAGAGTTCGGGGCGGTGGCGGAATTGGCAGACGCAGGGGACTTAAAATCCCCCGGTTAAACCCATGTGGGTTCGAGTCCCACCCGCCCTACTCTCAAATATCGTGAGATTGTTTACTAAAAAAGCCTGCAAAAATGCAGGCTTTTTTTATTTTCATGGATTCCCCGTGTGGAATTGACGTGCCGATCAAAAACAAAAAAATGATTTAACGAGAGTTCTCATTTAGTTAATATTATTTATGGGAACAAGGGTTCTCCGTCGTCGGGTCCACCTATGATAATACCATCTGAGATTTCTACTCCGCTAAGGGAATCTCCCAAGTCAGTTACTGGCTCAATCCTTGATTCAAGCAAACCCGGATCTTCAAAGATATAGGCGAAGATCGCCGGGAATATATCTTCAATAATCGAAATATCATCATATTCATCAAAATCAGATGAGGGCCATTTAATCGCTAAAAATGTGCTGTACCTGTCCCGAATATTAAAACTGGTTATCTCGGATATATCATATACATCCCCTGTCCTGGATTTGCAGTTTTTAGTTAGATGGGGACCATGATCGCCTGCAACAATCAAAATAGCTCCCGGATCATTCTCCATGACCAGCGCCAGATCCTGACGCATCTCGATATTCGCGCGCCCCAGTCTTTCACTATAAAGTGCTATTTCATTGGGCCTGCAAACTCCTGAGTTTTGGCTGTGGGAAGGCAAGAGGGTATGCATATATACAAAGCGAGGTTCTTCAGGGACTTCAGATAGGACAACTTTCTTTTCGTTTACATAAACTTCCTGAGGAATATACTTGACATCTAAATCAGCCCTGAGCTCACCCAGGAATACGCCTTTAATTATTAGACCTATCGGAGAGCTCGATTCAGGATACGAATAGTCGTAAGTGGGAATAATTCCTCTAATATGATAATACGAATTAAATACACCATAAGTTTTATAGCCAAATTCCTCCAGTAAGTTTTGAACTACCCCATCACCAGATACTGCTTTTCTTCTCTCGCCATAATAACTCGTTGAGGCGTTAAGCGTATGGCTCATCGTGCCTAATGTGGTAGGCCATAAAGAGTAAGTATCTGGATATATTTTAAATCCCAGTTCTTCCAGATATAGTTGTTGATCAAGATTATCAATCCCATAACCAAGCATTGTTTCATTTTCGACATAAGCATCATAAATGAGAAGGTAAATGCCTGGTGTTTTCACCGGTTCTCTGGCACCAACCATCTGGATTAGCACGTTATCAGATGTATCCGTGTCAGATGCAGATTCTGTAACATCAAGATTTACAAATTGGACAATTGTATTGGATACAAAATTGAGGAGAATGAAAAGATAGAGAAGGTTTCGTAATTTTAATGTATAGAGAATCCAGCTAATAAGACAAATACTACCAAATAACAGTAGCTGGATCTTTAAAGAACCCTCTTCATACCATTTGTAATGGCCGGTCATCGAGGCCATATTAATTAATAAAAATGCAAATGCCATTCCTAAAAACATCAATGGACGAGTCGAGCCGGTTAGAACAAATAATCGCGGGACAATGAAAATTAGAACTGATACAAGCAAAAGAAATACACAAAAAATAACAATTCCATCAAACCATGTTAGGATTTCCGAGTTATTTATCAGGTACTGAACAACGGGAGTTAATGGCAGCAGAGGAAGCAGAAGATCACTTAAGTGGAATTCTTCTTTTGGGCTGCTGAAAAATTGTGGTATTGCCTTTTTTATGCCGATTATTAAAAAGTAAATAATAAATAAAACAGCTATAGCTGCTGTTATAGGTAGAAATAATTTTGCGGACCGGACTACAAATACTTTGTTTACCCCTTCGGGAAGGTAGTACATTAGGGACACGCAGTAAACTGATAAAACTCCAAGTGGAATAAAAACGTGGGAAAAAATGAAATTTGCACTTAATACCTGCTTGGATATTGATTGAATTAAATCTTTGAATTTCATATAGGATCACCCTTTATTTTAATTAACCAATATTGTCACAGATCAATGCTTGGGGAAAAAAGAGAGTCCCATTTTTTCACTTGATTACAGCAAGGAAACCCAATATTTCTGGTTATGGCTGACCTGGATATTGAACAATCCATAAAAATAACTGCGGCCCGCTTATGAACTGGAAACCCCGTTCCCCCCAACGAAAGAATAATACTCCTAATCTAATAATAGTTCAAGATAATAACGGCAACCATGTTATTGATTTGACAGTTTTGATGTAAGCAGGCCTCTATAAATCATCATCTTTGAAAAGCGAGAAAGTAAATAGTTTCACCATGGTTAGTGATTAAATGCCTTCCTCGCTTTGCGTGCATTTTGAGTCTAATTAGGATAGAATGTGTAGAAATCAGAAAAGGCTTCCTGATTTTTTCTCGATATAGAGTAGTGCTTTGGACCTGTGCTTCTCCGAATAGGGCAAAATAACATTCATCATGACTTAAAAATCACTCGGTTATACCTGTGTGAGGTCAAGTCCCACCCGCCCTGCTTTCAAAAAAGAAGCATAATAATGCCTACCATATTTTTTTGTAATGGATATCAACTACAGGATGAAAATGGATCGAAACTGGGATAATCGAGCGATCAATGGGCTGATTGAATATCGGGATACCAGGCAGGGCCATTGGGATGGAGTGGCCGACTCACTATCAACTTGGAGCGGCCTTGGCGGATATTATCATAAACGATTGGCTGATCTATTGGGATACATCATACCTCCCAACCAAAAAGTGCTTGAGTTAGGTTGCGGGGATGGCAATCTGATAAATTCAACAAAACCTGCTCTTGGTGTCGGGGTGGATTTTTCTAAAAACATGTGCCTTGTCTCAAAACAAAGCCACGCTAATTTGATCATTATCCAGGCAGATGCTCATTATCTACCACTCAACGAGAAATTTGATTTCATCATATTATCTGATCTGCTCAATGACCTGTGGGATGCCCAACAAGTCCTGGCACAAGTTAAGAAATTATGTCATAAGAGAACCAGGATCATCATCAACTCTTATAGCAAGCTCTGGGAATTACCTTTGGTTCTTGGTCAAACGCTGGGGTTAGCCAAACGAAATTTAATTCAAAATTGGTTTTCAAATCACGATATAAAACAAATACTCAACCTGGAGGATTTTGAGGTTATCAACCATTCCCGTGAGATCGTATTCCCATTTTACATCCCGATATTCACTCCGTTTATCAATCGATTCCTCGGAAAAATCTGGCCCATAAAACATTTTGCCTTAACAAATCTATTTGTGGCCAAACCACTCCTAAGAGATGAGGTCAAATCTTTGAAACCCTCCGTTTCAGTTATCATTCCTGCCAGAAATGAGGCTGGAAATATTGAACCTTTATTTCAAAGGACACCTGAGCTCGGATCAGGAACTGAGCTTATTTTTGTAGAAGGGCACTCACTTGATAATACATATGAAAAAATTATTGAGATGATGGAAAAATATCCTGATAGAAATGTCAAACTATACAAACAACCAGGAAAAGGAAAAGGCGATGCCGTCCGTCTTGGATTTGACGAAGCTTCTGGGGATATCCTGATGATCCTGGATTCAGATATATCGGTCCCGCCGGAAGATCTATCACTATTTTATAACGCCCTGGTTGAGAATAAGGGAGAGTTCATTAATGGGGTCCGTCTGGTCTACCCCATGGAAGATCAAGCGATGAGATTTTTAAATTTATTGGGAAATAAATTCTTCAGCATGACATTTTCATGGCTGCTTGATCAAGACATCAAAGATACGCTCTGTGGGACAAAAGTATTATTAAAAAGCGATTACGACCGAATAGCAAATGAACGCTCATATTTTGGTGACTTTGATCCATTTGGAGATTTTGATCTACTATTTGGTGCAGCAAAACAAAATCTCAAGATAATTGACTTACCCATTAGATACCGGCAAAGGGTGTATGGCCAAACCAATATTCAGCGGTTCAGACATGGATTATTATTACTTCGGATGGTTGGCATTGCGGCCAGAAAATTAAAGTTTATTTGATCACAACTATTTCAATTCGATTTTTCAGCATTAAAAAGCAGACATTCAACTATCAAAACAATCATCGAAATAGTAATAATCGCAACCTGACGAATATTGATCAACAGATAAACCGATTAATTGGTTTGGCGTGAGAGGACTTTGTTATTATCCAATTTTAGGATTTTATAATGATACTAAAGAATTTTCCATCAATTAAGTTCCGATCTGAAAAGATCACCGGTCTCTTTTTTTCGGTGTTTAATATATTTTTCTGCTTAAGGTTGATCTGGCAATTATTTCATACAGTGCTAAATCGAAACGCGATTCTTTTATTGGGTATTGTTTTCCTATTTCAAATCCTGTTTATCATTGCCGGTTTTCAAAAAAAACTGTTTCAGAGAATACTCAGTTTAATCCATCTTGCAGGTTCGCCATTCTTGATATTCTTTGTCTTCATATTCGTAAAACGATTGCTAAAACCAATGCTTGTTGATCAACCAATAAATATTCGAGTAGAAATCGGCACATGGTATTTAGCAATTTTCCTATTTCTTGCATTTGTTATTATTATTAACTTTTTTCGTGATCTTTCCTTCCGTGTTACTGAAACAATACCCGAATCAGACAGAAATCAATTCCAATATAAATTCATAAAATATGGTCATTTTCTAATAATTTTCCTTGTAGTTGGATATTGGATATATACACAAGCGATCAATCCCCTGCCAATTTATTCCAATTATGATCCCGAGTTTACCTATATGTTAAACTCCCTGACACCATTTAAAGATCTAGAATTATATGGAAGAATGGATCATCCGGGAACATTTCTTCAAATTGCCGGATCCTTATTTGTTATCGTTCTCTCACCGATCAGCATAATTAATGATGGTTATCCATACATCTATCATATCAATCATCCAGAAGCGTTTATTTACTCAGCTCGATTTTTAATCCTCCTGTTAAACATTTCTACGATCCGATTAATTTATAAATACTTCAAATTTCCAAATACTTGGTCCGCGTCCCTCGCAGGTGTTAGTGCTCTCATCGTTTATTTCTCAACCCACAAAGATTCCTTTTCTTATTTGGCTAACTGGTCACCTAACTCATTCAATTTTGCTGTTGGTACTTTTTTATTGGTTATTCTATATATTCTTGTAACATCAGGGAAATACAAAGACCTTCGTTCTTTATGGATGATATCCATAGCAATAGGATTGGGAGCAACGTTTCATATTTATATGGTTTCCTTGATTTTTGTATGGTATCTACAATATTTTTCAGCAGTCTACTTGAACGTAATCATTGGAAAGATACCTTAAAATATTCGGCATTATCAACTTTTGGAGCTATTGCTGGATATCTGACTGGAACATTGGTGATTGCGGAACATTACAAGTCCTTTATTCGTTGGATCATAAAAGTGATTTCTCATCAAGGTAGTTATGGTGCTGGGATTTCAGGATTTGTATCAATTACGGATTTTTATCAGAATATAATTTTGTTATGGAACCGGAATTCATCGGTATTTATATTTTGGCTCTTTTCAGTCCTTTTTTTTATTATTATTTATGTAATTCAAAAAAAGAATACTCAACTCAAAGCGCCAATTTGGGCTTTTATTATTGGCATTAATATTCAAATAATCAGCCTCCTTGTTATGTTTGGGAAGCAACCAGGAACCAGATATCTTTTATCGATCTCAGCTTTATTCCCATTAGTTATTATTTCTATTTCAGGTTTGATCGATAATCAATCTAAATCATCTACCGTGTTAATGAGCGTTTTATTAACTGGGCTTGTGATATTACTTTTTACTAATTTCAATAAGAGTATTATCAAACATCACGAAACTCGTACATATTTATTAGAATATCAAAATGAAATAAATGCATTTAAAAACGCACAATTAGACGAATTAGGTTTCAACTCTGATGACATTACATATTATTGGACATATAACACTTTATCGCTTTGTTACTCACTTTGGTTGGGAAACGATTTTAGCGAATTAAAATTGGCAGAGGAGATACTAGATCAATGTCCTCAAGATCTTCAATATGACATCTGGAAAAACCCACTGAATGACCTTGGGACTTTGAAGGAAATAAACAGACTTAACATTTTGATCGTAAATGATCGAAACTTCGATCTGATTGATGATTTAGATTACGTAAATAAGGTCGAAAGCAGTATACCCAATCTTGGTTTTATCCAAGTACGTTAACAGTTCATCAGTCTTGTAGATCAGTTCCACAGGAAGTCTGGCAGCATCCATTATACCGGCCTATTTGCCTACATCAGGCCTCAGCTAATCAAGTTGTTTCACCAGACCTTATTTGCTCTCTTCAGCAGATGATCCAGTCAGAGCATTTTTCAGTTACTCCGGAACCAGGTCGATCCAACTAAAGTTTCAACCTACAACATTGTTATGCGCATCTCAAATAGCCCATGATCCACACTTTTCCAACCTGCAAAATGGTTAGGTACCCATTATTACCGGTTGAAATAAGTTAGTATCCACTATAATTAACCTGGATAGTTATTGCTTTCTTCCTCTCAGCGGGAGACCTCATACCAAACATGAAAGATCTAACGCAGTGCAGAAAAAAACCACCATATGGCACGTTTGCCCGGACCTCTCCAGTCGTGGGCATTGGGATATTCCGGCCGTGGTTATCATCGATTGATTTTCTGCCTGGCGTATTGCCTTCCTCATTGGGTGATTCGTCTTTCCTCCTTAATGTTTTTAAGCAGAACAGTTCACCCTGGTTTGTGATCGGATTTTCATTGGCTGCCGGGATAATCATCATCTTCATTATTTACATCATGCTGCTCCGAAAACTAATTAGAGATAAAACCAAATCTCTCCAGGAAAGTGAAGAAAAATACCGCCGGTTTTTCACGACCTCAAAGGACCCGGTGTTCATTACAACAAAGGATGGTAAATGGATTGATGTCAACCAGGCAACCGTCGAACTTTTTGGTTATACATCCAAGAAAGACCTTATAGCGACATCAGTCAGCCAGGCATACCTGAAACCGGACGAACGCCTTGATATATTAAAGGATATTGAACGGAGCGGATATATCAATGATTTGCCTGTGGAAATGGTAGACAGAGATGGCAATATTCTACATACTCTTTTAACCACGACAGCAATTGTTAATAATGCAGGAGAAACCACTGGTTTCCAGGGCACAATCCGAGATAATACCATCTGGGTCGAAACTGAGAAAAAGATGGATGAAAGCCGGGAAAGCCTTGAGTTGGCAGTAACCGGGACCGGGGCAGGATTATGGGATTGGGATTTTAAAACAAATATCATAATGATCAACGACCGTTTTGCGGACATGATCGGTTACAGAAAATCCGAACTCTCTCCCTTTTCAATAGATATTTGGGAGAAGCTGTCACACCCTGAAGATCTAGAAAAGTCCAACAAACTGATCCTGGAACATTTTGCTGGTGACATGTACCACTACCAGACAGAAATGCGCATGAAGCATAAATCTGGTCACTGGATCTGGATCCTGAATCAGGGACGCGTTGTTGAGCGCGGCCCAGATCGCTCCCCCTTACGTATGGTTGGGACAACACAGGATATCTCGGAGCGAGTTATGATCAGGGAAGACATTCAAAATTTTGCTGACCAACTTGAAGCGCTCCAGGTAGTAACCAAATCACTCTCTTCAACCTTATCATTAAAGGACCTTTTAAATTTGGTCCTCGTTAAATTGGCTGAGACCTTATCTTTTGACAGCGCCTCGATCTTCCTGCTTGAGAACGGTGAGCTGCGGATCGAGACTGTCCACAATCATCCCCATCCTGAGCTGGTGGTAGGCAAAACATTCCCAAGCACGAATCAACTCTTCCAGGAAATGCTGAGCAAGAAGAAACCGATCATTATTGACAATGCCATGCGTGATTCACGCTTCCAGGGATGGGGTGAAATGTATCACGTAAAAGGTTGGATGGGCGTTCCGCTTGTCATTCAGGATAATTTTATCGGCTACATCACTATGGACAGCAGAAAACAATCAGCTTTTGGTTCCCCTGAAGCAAAACTCGCCAACCTATTCGCTTCCCAGGCAGCCCAGGCTATTCACAATGCGCGCTTATATGAACGCCTGAGCCATTATGCAGATTCATTGGAGTCTAATATAAAAGAAAGGACCAAAGAACTGACAAAAATGGTGGATGTTATGGCCGGTCGTGAGATTCGAATGGCAGAGTTGAAAGAAGTCATTCAGAAATTGCAGGATCAGTTAACTGAACATGGTATTGAGCCAGCTGCCCAAGATCCATTAAAAGACCTGGATAATTTTGACTCATGAATACAGAAAAAAAATCCTTCAAACTTTCAGATTTTGCAGCTAGCTTCTCTGACAAATACCTCAGATTCCACAAGCTGCCCGATCCCAGACAAACCCGCGTATCGGAAATCCTTCATACGCTAACCCTGATCATCCTGCTGATGAGTTTGGCTATCATAAGCATCACACCTTTTATATTTTCCAGCATTCTTAATGGATTAATTATTACTGGAACGTTTATAGGATTTTCTCTCATTGTTTATTTCTTGAATCAAGAGAGGGAAAGTTATGCTCTCAGCGCATATTTTTATCTATTCGATTCTGGATCATCGATACCGTGATCATCATTTTAAGTGGTGGTTTTTACAGTCCTTATCTTCCTGCCTACGTCACTATCTCAGTCATGGGTGGATTGATCCTGGGGGGTTCAACCGCTTATCTTTACGGTGCCATAAGCATCCTTTCCATCTTCCTGATCTTCTTCTTAAATTCTCAGGGGGTAATACCAGAGCCCATCATCGTCTTCACACCAATTGCAATGATCATCATCTCTGTTGTCTGGGATCTTTATTCCAGTCTGGATCCTGATCACGGTTATCAAGAGATATGAAGAAACCTACAATGATCTGCTCGAAAAGGAACAATCATTATCCCAGACAAATCAGGAAATGACCCGGGAAATTAAAGCCAGGGAAGAAGCTGAAACATTTCGTTTACAAAGCGAAAACAGGCTGAGGTCCGCTTTAATGGATTCTCCCTTTCCAACCATGCTGCATGTCGATAAAGGGGAGATCATCCTGGTAAATAATGCCTGGATGGAAAATAGCGGATATTCTCCCAGACAAACCAGGACAATCGACGAATGGTTGAATTATTGTTTCCGTGAAAACGCACCCAAAATATCTGAGGAGATCAGCCAGCTCAATCAGTCCCCCCAGAAACAGCGAGAAGGCCATTACACCCTTTATAAAGAGAATGGAACTACACGGTCCTGGGTTCTGCGCTTGACACAACTACCAAAGCTGCCCGATGGCAGAAACCTGATACTGACCATAGCGTCAGACATGACTGATCTTATGGAAGTTGAATCAGCCCTTAGAGAAAGTGAGGAGAACCTCTCTAGATTTAGTTTGCTGAGCAATGATGGCATCTGGAATTGGAACCTTTTAACAGATTCTGTAGATTTTGATCCACTGTATTACACCATGGCAGGTTATGAAGTAGATGAGTTCCCCCACCTCTTGGAGGAGTTCAGGAAAAGAGTTCATCCGGATGATGTTGAAGAAGTCTTTAAAAAAGCAGAAGACCTTTTTGCTGGAAAAGTTGATAAGTTTGTGGTTGAATTCAGGTTCTTGCGGAAAGATGGGACCTGGCTCTGGATCATGGGGAGGGGAAAGATCACTGAACAGGATGAAAATGGCAATCCCCTTCGTTTTGTTGGAACGCATACAGATATCAGCCTCCAAAAATCTGTGGAGGAGAAATTAAGCCATTACCAACTTCAGTTGGAAAATATAGTTGCAGATCGGACTCAGCAGCTGAATGAGCGTGTATCTGAAGTTGAGCGACTCAATGCAGCCCTAACGAATATTTTGGACGATTATCAAATCGCCAATGAAAAGCTCTCAGCGATGAGCACCAGCCTTTCAGATGCTTATCAGGAATTGGAGTCTTTCACTTACTCCATATCTACTGACCTCAGAATCCCGTTAAATCAGGTGAAAGAGAGTTCAGAAACTCTACTTAAGGGATCTTCAGCCAAGATGGATAAAAAATCCCTGGATTATCTCGAGAACGTCCGGGATAATGCCCTCTTAATGGATAATCTGATAACTGACCTTATTCAATTATCTCTTTTGGGAAGGAAAATCATTAAACCTACCTCTATAGATACAGCTTCATTGATTGCTGAAATAATGAAATCTTTTTCTGACCAGATCAAAAAACGCAAGATCACTATCGATATTAAGGAACTGCCGCATTGCATGGCAGATGAAAGCCTCATAAAAATGGTGTTCCATAATTTGATCAGCAATGCTGTTAAGTTCACAAATAAACAAAAAAAACCTAAGATCAGCATCGGTTACCAACCCGACCAGTCCAGCAGTCGAGTTATATATTATGTCAAGGATAACGGCGTTGGATTTGACATGGAACATAAAGAGAAGGTTTTTGAGACCTTCCAGCGGCTGCAGACTCAGGATGAGCTCCAGGGAACAGGAATCGGATTAACTTTGTCTAAGAAGATCATCAACCGCCATGGCGGCGAGATCTGGGTCGAAGCTGTAGAAAATGAAGGGGCTACTTTCTATTTTGATCTGGAAATGGCTGATGATCAAGGATGAATCAGCTCAACGGAAACGATGAGTATCGCCGAAATTCAAGTAATATCCAGAGAATTGAAAATATGATTCAGCTAAATTTCACACCAGCTATCATACCAGCAATAATCTCCGTTGCATTAGGGATCTTTTCAACGGGGATTCTATGGCGACGGCGGCACAGCCAGGGAGCAATCCCATTGGCTCTGCTTTTCATCTCAATAACCATCTGGTCGTTTTGTTATACCTTTTTAGTCTCTTCGGTGCAGTTATCATCAAAGATTATCTGGTTAAAACTCGAATATATTGGGATAATCCTCTCAACTGTCATCTGGTTGGTCTTTTGTCTTCATTATACAAATTATAAAACCCCAAAGAATCAGGGTTTTCTTCTAGTGCTAGCCCTGATACCAATAATTACAGTGATCCTGACCTGGACCAACGAGTTACATAATTTGATGTGGAGAGAAATCGAAATTGCCCCTGGCCGCTGGGGATATCTCGATTTTCAGAACGGCCCCTGGTTCTGGGTCCATATTGTCTATTCATTTTTATTGTTATTGGCGGGTATCTTCATCCTGGTGAAAAAGAATTTCAGCTTACCCAAGAAAATGCGCCAGGAAATTCAACTTATAATTGTGGCCGGAACCATACCCGGAATCGCCGAAATTCTCCATTTCACAGGATTCGATGAATTCCTGGTCGTTGACCTGACCTCCCTGGGTTTTATCTTGACTGGAATGCTTCTCCTATATGCTTTTTATTTCCATCAATTTATGGATATTGTTCCGATAGCACGCGAGACGACAATAGAAAATTTAGTGGACGGAATTATTGTTATTGATCTTCATGATCGCATAGTTGATATCAATCCCGCAGCGGAAGAGATCATTAAATTACATCACGTCGATGTGATTGGGCGTTCATATTCAGATGTACTCTCGGATCTGGTTGATTGGATCGAGATGGCGAAAGAAAACCAAACAATGGAAAAAATCATGGCTATTGGAGGAGAAGAAGAGGAACAACGATTCTTCTATCTTGGTTTTGTCCCATTGACAGATTCCAGGGGAAAGTCGGTCGGGTTTACAATCATTTTCCATGATAATACCGAGTCCCATTATTTGAATAAGAGTCTTAAGGATCAAACTGATCGGCTGGCTGTCCTGTATGAGATCGGTAAAGCGATCACCAGTACCTTGAAGATCGATCCCCTTCTGGAACTAATCTATACACAGCTCTCGAAAGTCATCCAATGTGAAGCTTATTTTGTGGCCCTTTACATACCAGAGACTCATGAAATGGATATCCGCATCCTCTACGATGAAGGAAAGCGGTTTCCCCCTGCCAAAGTAGATGCCAGCGAAGGTTTATCCAGCTGGGTTGTTGAAAACAAAAAACCTCTCCTCATCCAGGACTTGAGAAAGGAAATGGAATATCTTCCTGTAAAGCCTGTCCTCGTTGGTGAGAAAAGGCTTTCCCGTTCCTGGTTAGGTGTTCCTTTGATAACTGAAAATAATTTGATAGGCCTGCTTGCGGTGGCCAGTTATAAACCCAATATGTTTAATAATACCGACAAGCTGTTAATGGAGCAAATTGGACAGCAAGCCGCATTAAGCATTCAGAATGCGCACCATTATGAAGAAGTTACCCGTCAGGCTAAATTAGACTCCCTGACAGGGGTCAGCAACCACAATCACTTTATTGAAATCCTCTACAAGGAGAGTCAGGAGGCCCTGGCCGCCAAATCTCCCTTATCGCTGATCATGCTCGATATCGACCATTTTAAACTCTATAATGACACCTATGGACATACCATTGGCGACCAGGTATTGCGATTAACGGTTCAAGCCATTAAATCCCATATCAAAAATACTGATACAGTTGGGCGCTGGGGAGGTGAGGAATTTGGTATAGTTCTACCCAATGCCACCACATCCCAGGCCAATATGGTTGCCAACCGTATCAGAAGGACACTCTCCGAGCTGCCGTTATTTAACGTGGAAGGCAACACCATTCCAAAACCAACAATCAGCCAGGGCATAGCTACCAGTCCAGAACACACAAGTGATGTGGATGATTTGGTAGTGATCGCTGACAGAGCGCTTTTCCGGGCCAAGGCAAGAGGCCGGGATCAGGTTGCGGTTGGAAAACCTTCCAAGCCTGTAGATCCATCTGACTCAAACTCCGACTGAACAGACTCAAACCAAACTGGACGAAAGCCCCAGCGATTTTCCCTCCTATGTTAAAATCGGAGTATGGATTATCGTATTGTATTTATGGGTACTCCGGATTTTTCGGTACCCTCCCTGGTCAAACTGGCAGAGAGATTTCAAGTCACTGGTGTCATTACTCAGCCCGATCGTCCTTCCGGGAGAGGAAGAAAATTCATACCTTCAGCCATCAAAGCTGCCGCGATTAAATTAGGCATTGATATAGTTCAACCTGAAAACGCCAATTCGGATTTTATTCTGGATAAGATCCAGAACTGGAATCCAGATCTTATCTGCGTCGCAGCCTATGGGCAAATCCTGAAACCTGCAGTACTCGATCTCCCCCAATTCGGCTGTCTAAATGTTCATGCTTCATTGTTACCGCGCTGGAGAGGAGCTTCTCCGATCAATGCAGCCATACTGCACGGTGATTCACATACTGGAGTGACGATCATGAAAATGGGACCTGGATTGGATGACGGTCCGATTTTAGCCCAGGAATCAATTGTTATAACATCAAATGAGACAGGAGGTACATTATCTGACCGCCTGGCAGTAGTAGGGGCGGATCTATTAGTTAATACAATTCCACCGTACCTGGACGGGGCTATCTCTCCTAAACCACAAGATAACTCTCAGGCAACCTTTGCGCCTCAATTGAAGAAGAGCGCCGGGGAACTGAACTTTGAACAGAGCGCTGAATCCCTCTCGCAAATGGTCCGAGCATTTTCTCCCTGGCCTGGAACTTTTACTTATTGGAATCAAACTAGATTGATCATTCACCAGGTCCGGGCGGTTTCCGTAACTTCTCCAGGTGCTGGGGTGTTAACCATATATAATGGTCTCCCAGCAATAGGAACCAGTGCAGGGATCCTGATCCTGGATCAGCTCCAGCTAGCTGGAAAGAAAAAAGTCACGGGATCTGCTTTTTTAAACGGAAATTCTGACTGGAATAAATAAATTTATGAAGGAAATTCTAAACAAACCTCCCGATTCTTTATTTGTATTTTTACGGCACGGCCAATCCATAGGCAATGCAGAAAAACGTCACCAGGGGCAAGCTGATTTTCCTTTGACTGATATCGGTATTCAGCAGGTTGAACAGCTGGCAGCCGTTTGGTCTGCTGCCGGGACCCAATTCGATCTGGCAGTGTCCAGTCCTCAATCCAGAGCCAAACAGACAGCGGAGATCATCACAGGTGTTATAAAAACCAAACTTGAGTTTGATCCTATCTGGATGGAACGTGATAACGGCGAATTGGCCGGACTGTTGGAAAAGGAAGCCAAAATCTCTCATCCCCCACCAGATTTTATTTCCCTTCATCAGCCAATTGCCAATACCGGTGAAAGCCAGTGGGAATTATATCTAAGGGCTGCCACAGCAGTAAACAAGCTGGTTAAATATCCTGCGGGGCGATATTTGATCATTTCTCATGGTGGATTTTTGAATATGGTTTTACATGCCCTGTCTGGTCATACTCCTCAAGCCAATTTTCAGGGGCCAATATTTCGCTTTTCTAATACCGGGTACACATCCGTTCAATACAAACCGGGAAATGATAACTGGATCTTCTTTGAACACAATAACACAAACCACCTTAATAAATAAAGCACCCCAAACTCCTATAATGAAAAAACGATTTCTCATCCTCGGCGCTGGCGCTATCGGTTCCTATCTGGGCGGATCTCTGGCCCTCCATGGACACGATGTGATATTCCTGGAGAGAGAGAAGGACATCACAACTCTTCAAAATCAGGGTATTTTGATGGAGATTGAAGGGGAAAAATATGCTGTCAATTCTCTAGAATTCACCAGCTCGCTGGATCAAGCCCTGAGCCGCAGCTGTGATCTGGTGATATCGGCTGTCAAAACGTATCACCTTGACCCTATCCTGCCGGATTTGATCCGCCTTCGGGATGATCTTCCCCCCCTGCTCTGTTTGCAAAATGGCGTTGAAAGCGATCAGAAATTGGTTGAAAACCTCGGACATGATCTGGTCATACCGGGAACCGTCACCTCCGCGGTGGATTGTCCTGGGAAAGGAAATATCATTGTCAGTAAATTGCGGGGAATGGGAATTGCTGGCAGCCATCCTCTTGCCAAAGATCTTGTCCACATTTTTCAGGAAGCCGGGATCAAATGTTCCTTCTACCCGAATCCCGCAGATATGAAATGGTCAAAATTAGTGACCAACCTGCTGGGAAATGCCAGTTCTGCTATCCTCAATTTATCCCCTTCAGAAATCTATTCAGATCGAGCGCTCTACCAGGTAGAACTGGAACAGATCCGGGAAGCTTTATTAATTATGGAAATCCAGGGTATTCATGCTGTCAATTTACCAGGAGTTCCAGTGAAGATCCTTGCCGCTGTCATCCGGTCGCTGCCCTCCTGGCTTTCTCACCCGTTCCTAGCCAGGATGATCGGGGCTGGACGTGGTCAAAAGATGCCCTCATTTCACAAAGACCTATACAGTGGCAAAGGGAAAAGTGAGGTCGACCAGCTCAATGGCGCAGTGGTCCGAGCTGGGAAAAAATATCAGATCCCAACGCCAGTAAACTTTCTTTTGACAGATACTCTTCTTTCTTTGATAAATGGAGATATGTCTCTGGAAACCTATTCCAGGAGACCTGAAAAGTTCCTTCTTCAATTGGAAGCCAGCAAAACAGATTTAAACTAGACAAGAAAATCAGCTGATGATGTCGTAAATCAGCGGAAGTGGGTCCACAGGGTTCTCGCTCCATTGATGGGCCAGAAGCAACCGTTCTTTGGCCTGATCAAAATCCGCCTGGCTTGCAGCGTGTAGAATAAATAAATCATCACCTTCTTTGATGTAGTCGCCAACTTCTCTTAAGATCTCTATCCCCACTGCGTGATCGATCTGATCATCTTTTTTCGCCCGGCCAGCTCCAAGATCTACCGCTGTTTCTCCTACAATGCGGGCATGTATCTGACTGAGGTACCCTGTTTGGGTGGACGGGATAACTTCGATGATCGGAGCCTTGGGGAATTTATCCGGGTTTTTCACAAATGTTACATCACCGTCCTGGGCGTCTACCAGATCGAGGAATTTCTGCCAGGCTGAACCATCTTTCAAAGCCTTTTCAGCCTTCTGGCGGGCATCCCTGCTATCAGTGGCCGCTTCTCCCAGGATCAACATCTGTTCTGCCACATCGAGGCAGTGCTCTATAAAACTTTGAGGACCCCGTCCCTGCAAAGTATCAATTGCTTCTTTTACTTCCAGAATATTCCCCACTGCGATTCCCAGGGGCTGATTCATATCGGATATCAAGGCAACTGCCTTACGACCAGCAAGGTGAGCAATATCCACCATAAATTTAGCCAGATCTTTGGCTTCTTCCTGCGTTGCCATAAAGGCGCCCAAACCGATCTTGACATCCAGGACAATTGCCTGCGCCCCGGCTGCGATCTTTTTACTCATTATCGATGATGCGATCAAAGGGATGGAATCCACTGTACCTGATACGTCACGTAGAGCATAGAATTTTCCATCGGCAGGCGCAAGAACAGCTGTTTGGCCGGCCAGAACCAATCCAATCTCTTTAATTGGGACAAAAACTCTTCCTGGGTCAAATTGACCCGGAACCCGGGGATGGATTCCATTTTATCCAGGGTGCCACCGGTAAAACCTAAACCTCTGCCTGACATCTTTCCTACTGGTAATCCGCAGGCGGCTACCAGTGGTTCAACAACCAGGGTGGTTTTATCTCCTACACCTCCACTGGAATGTTTATCCACCGCCAGAGGTACTGCAGAAGATAAATCCAGTATTTCCCCCGAATTGACCATAGCCATGGTCAAATCGGTGGTTTCCTGAGGAGTCATGCCGTTTAACAGAACAGCCATTGCCCAGGATGAGGCTTGGTAGTCAGGAATGGATCCGTCCGTAAAACCCTGGACAAAATATTCGATCTCTTGCTTGTTCAGGGTCTTTCCATCACGTTTTTTAATTATGATATCAACTGCGCGCATTGGAACTCCAAATTAAACTTTATTCATAAGATGATTGTTGATTATACCGTAACAAATATTTTGAAAATATACTTATTCAGCAGGGATACTATCCTGGGCCTGATGAGCTTTTTTATTATTAACCCGGAATATTCCTGTCACGCCCACCAATACAAAGAAGCCTCCTACGATGGTCCATGAAGTAATCGGTTCCCGGAGGATCATCCACCCCAAAAGCACAGCAATCACTGGATTGACATAGGCATAGGTAGTGACCAGGCTCGTAGGAAGGGTCTGCAAGGCACTTACAAACGCAGTAAAAGCCAGAATAGAACCAAATAGAACCAGGTATCCCCAGGCCAGCCAGGCCTCAGTTGTTGGCACAGGCAAAGGCTCTTGAACAAGTAATGCGATCAAGACAAAAAACAAACCACCAAACAACTGCTGATAACCTGAACTAACGCCCTTGCTCAAGCTGACAGGCTCCCGGGTTTGCAGAACCAGCCCAGAGGACCAGCTGAAACTCGCCAATAAGACTGCCAGAATAGATAATATATCAGCCCTTACTCCGGATGTCAGCAGAGGAAGGCTGAGGATTATGATGCCGCTGAAACCCACAACAAGTGATCCAATTAACAACAATGACGGCATCTTCCTATCCAGGAGTGACTCAAATAACGCCACCCAGATGGGTGTACTGGCAACCACCAAAGCTGCCAGACCGGAATCAATTCTCTGTTCAGCAAGGACTACCAATCCATTTCCGCCAATCCAAAGCAGGAAACCTGAAGCGATCAACACTTTTAGATCTTTTTTCCCGGGTCTGAATATTCTTCCCCCGAATCAAGCCCAATAGAAGCAGTATACCGCCAGCGGCCAGGACCCTGAGTCCGCCAAACCAGAAGGGCTGGAAACCAGACCCACTTCGAATGCCAATTCGGATCGCCAGATAGGTACTGCCCCACACAAAATAGACAATAAAGAGGTTTAGAAGACCGCCTGGGGTTACTTTTTTCTCACTTTCCACAAAATTCTCCCATACTACTAACTAAATAATGATCATTCCAAAAACATTGCGTCCCCAAAGGAATAAAAACGATATCCCTCAGCCATGGCCATTTCATATAATCCAAGGATCTTTTCCCTGCCACAAAACGCACTGACCATCATCAACAAGGTCGATTCGGGAAGGTGAAAGTTGGTCAACATACAATCAACAACCTGGAATTTGAATCCAGGCAAAATGTACAGGTTCGTTTTGCCTTCAAATGGAGCTATACCTACACTCATGTTGCTGATACGGGCAGCTGTTTCGATGGTCCTTACCGATGTTGTACCCACGGCGATTACTCTGCCGCCAGAATTCCTGGTCTGATTAATCAGGCTAGCAGTCTTCTCCGAGAGTTGGCACCATTCCTGATGTATCTTGTGATCCAGAGGATCATCTTCATGTACTGGTGCAAATGTATCCAGGCCTATATGAAGGGTGACTTCAGCAATTTGGATCCCTTTTTGTTTGATCTTCTCCATCAAGGCTGGCGTAAAATGCAGGCCAGCAGTCGGAGCAGCAGCTGACCCGGGTTCCCTGGCGTAAACAGTTTGATAACGCTCAGGTTCATCAAGATCTTCATGAATATAAGGAGGAAGAGGGACGTTCCCGATTTGTTCAAGTAAAGGTTCAATCGGTTCCTCAAACCGGATCCTCCTTAAAGATCCACCAAGGTCCGCCTCAATATACACCACTGGTCCCTCATCAACAAGGATCCTGGTGCCAGGTCTGATTCCCTTTCCGCCAACCATTGCCTCCCAGGTATCCTCTTCCAGCTCATGAAGAAGCAGAAGTTCAGCTTTTCCACCGGTAGGTATCTTTTTAGCAAACAATCTAGCCTGAATAACCCTGGTTTGATTAATAACAAGCAAATCATTTTCATTCAACAGTCCCACCAGCTGATGAAAATGGCAGTGGTCCACACTCCCACTCTCTCGGTTGTAAACCAGCAAACGGGAAGAATCGCGCGGATAAACCGGTTGCTGGGCGATATATTCCTTTGGTAAGTTGTATGAGAAATCAGATGTCTTCAAATTTTCACTTCTTATTTTCTAAATAATTTCAGCAGGATATTGAGGAGGACAGTAATAACTGCTGAGATCAGAAGGGAAGATACCAGAGGGACGGCGCAGGTGAAATTACCTCGTTTGAATACAAAATCTCCCGGTAATTTTCCAAGGGAAATATTGAATTTTGCAGCCAGGAATAACAAACCAGCAACGACTAAAAGCACCAAAGCAAATACAGCCACCACACGGGCCAATGGCATCAAATCCATAAATCCTCAGCTGATTAATCTGGGTTGAACAGTGTCCAGGGGGGGTTCCACACCCAAATGGATATACCCCTGTTGGGTAGCTACCCTGCCCTGCGAAGTTCGCTGCATAAATCCTAACTGCAGTAAATACGGTTCTACTACATCCATAATCGTGTCCGGATCCTCGCGGATAGATGCTGCGATTGTCTTTAAACCTACCGGACCTCCTTGATACTTGACAACAATTGCATGGAGAACACGGCGATCCATTGAATCCAATCCCTTTTCATCGATTTTCAGCAATTCCAGCGCCTGCTGGGAAATCCCCGCAGTGATCACTCCCTCACCCCTGACCTGCGCGAAATCCCTAACCCTTCGCAAAAGCCGCAGGGCAACCCGGGGTGTACCGCGAGAACGAGAAGCTATTTCTTCAATGCCAGATGGTTCGTATGGAACTTCAAGTTGTGCCGCTGCTTTGTGAATGATTTTCTCGACAGCATCTGTGGTGTAATAATCCAACCGATATACGGCCCCAAATCTGGCCCGCAATGGAGCTGTTACCAGTGCCAGCCTGGTAGTCGCTCCTACTATAGTAAAACGGGGCAGCTTCAAGCGCACAGAGCGGGCAGATGGCCCTTTGCCAATGATGATGTCCAGGGAATAGTCTTCCATAGCTGGATAAAGGACTTCTTCCACCGCCCGTCCCAATCTGTGGATCTCATCAATGAACAGGATATCCCCTTCGTTTAAATTGGTCAGGATCGCCGCCAGATCCCCCGCTCTTTCGACCGCAGGACCGGAAGTGATCTTAATATGAACTCCCATCTCATTGGCCAGGATATGGGCCAAGGTAGTCTTTCCCAACCCCGGGGGACCATAAAAAAGAACATGGTCCAATGCTTCCTCCCTGTGCTGAGCCGCGGATATTAAAATCTCAAGATTCTCCCGGATAAGATCTTGCCCGATCATTCCATTTAATGATTTAGGGCGAAGCGCATAATCCAGATGGTCTCCAGGTTTAGAATCTGAATCCACCAGACGGTTTGGTTGTGTATCATCCATGTCTAAGATTATACCGAAGGTGGACCTA
Source organism: uncultured Chloroflexia bacterium (assembly GCA_963783765.1). Taxonomy (GTDB): domain Bacteria; phylum Chloroflexota; class Anaerolineae; order Anaerolineales; family UBA11858; genus B10-G9. Next base: position 119,987 of record CAWAOV010000004.1, read on the forward strand.
AATGCGTAGCAATGTGGGAGAAAAAGATACATCAGGATATAATCAGCTTGAATAAAAAACAGGTATCGATCCAGGATATTGGATGTTGATCTACAGGAGACAACTATGAACACGATTTTCGAATCCACTCACCCGCTTGTTGTCGATAAATTAACCAGACTTCGCGATAAAAATACTGAACCAAAAAAGTTCCGCGAACTGATCCGTGAGATATCTGCTTTGTTGGCTTATGAAGCCACAGCGGACCTGGCAATTGCCCCCAAAACCGTTGAAACACCCCTTGCTGAAACAACCGGCATGGAATTGAAACAGACGATCGGCCTGGTTCCCATCTTACGATCTGGATTAGGTATGGTGGAGGGAATCTGGGGTTTGATGCCCAGTGCAGAGGTATGGCATATCGGATTGTACCGCGACGAACAAACCCTCCAACCGGTCCAATATTACAATAAATTGCCACTTGAACCGACTGTCTCAGTTTGCATGGTGCTCGATCCGATGCTGGCGACCGGCGGATCAGCAGTAGCCACAGTTGACATATTAAAAGACTGGGGAGTACAAAAGATAAAATTCCTGGGAATCCTGGCCGCGCCAGAAGGTGTTGAAGCAATGCAGAAAGCGCATCCCGATGTTCCTCTTCACCTGGCTGTGATTGACAGCCATTTGAATGATCATGGTTATATCGTGCCCGGACTGGGAGATGCCGGAGATAGACAATTTGGCACTGGATGACAATAAGTATCAATAATTTTTCAAATATAAAAAGAGGCTTCTTTATCAGAAGCCTCTTTTTTTCTATTTGCAATTGATCAAGTCAGGCCGCAGCCTCTGTGATCTGGATGAAGGCCTCAGCTTTTAAGCTAGCGCCGCCAACCAGGGCCCCATCAATATCCGGCTGCTGGAAATACTCTTTGGCATTGGCCGGTTTTACAGAACCTCCGTACAGAATCCGAATTTGATCCGCAGCTGCTCTTGAATAAAGGGAAGCCAGTACATCCCGGACGTGGTTCTTGATGACTTGATTGGCACCCTCTGCAGTAGCAGCCTTGCCAGTGCCAATTGCCCAGACTGGTTCATAAGCAACCATCATTTGGCCAAGTTCCTCAGTATTTACTTCTTTCAGAGCCTCAACTAACTGACGTTTTACTACCTCACCGGTTTTTCCGGCTTCGTTTTCTTCCAGTGTCTCACCAACACAAAGGATTGGTTTTAAACCTGCCTTTAAAGCAGCCAGGATTTTTTTGTTAACTGCATCATCAGTATCCTGGAAGTAAGCTCTGCGTTCCGAGTGCCCCAGGATCACATGTTCAGCGATCTCAGCAACCATTCCAGGAGAGATTTCACCCGTGTATGCACCCTGCTCTTCCCAGAACAAGTTCTGAGCGCCAAGCTCAATTTTTAAATCTTTGACCAGATTGGATACCATCGCCAATGCAGTGAATGGTGGGCAGATCACACTATCAACATTTTTAATGCTGTCCAATCCCGGTATCAGTTCGACGACCAGGTCTGTTGATTCTTTGATAGTTTTATGCATTTTCCAATTTCCCGCAACACATGGTCTCCGCATTCTTCCTCCATCAAATTATTATTCTGGTTGTAATCGTAATTCTTGCCTTATCCAGGCAGGTAAATTCTCAAAATACTCTAATTCCAGCAATAAGTCCCTGGCTTCTTCAAAACGGTCCTGGGCAAAAAGGATATCCGATTTAAGCAAGTATGCTTCTAATAGATCCGGCCGTTCAGCAATAACCTGCTCGACCAGCCGTTCGGCAACATCTACTCTACCGCTCAATAAAGCCCTGCGGGATTCGAGCAAATGCAGCAAAGCCGGCTCAAGTTCAATATCCTGATTGCTGGAAAGAACTTCTAAAGAAAAATCCTCAAATGCAGCTTTGTATAGCGCTTCACTGATCTTATTTTTCAATTCTTCAGGAGGAATCGGCGAACCAAGCTGCTCAACTTTCAGGAAACTATAAGCTGCGTAAGTCCAGATATTAATATCTGTCAGTTTATCACCCAATTCCAGGATGATTTCAGGATTTCCTTCTGCCAGCTGATATGCTTTCTGGAAAGCATCCCTGGCCAATTGGGGACGATTGGCGTCCAGGTAAGCAACCCCTAGCGTATATCGAAGGAATGGATCCTGGGGATCTTCCCTGATCTGTTCATTTAGAGTTTGGATCTCGCTTAATGCTGGATCTGACCGGAAGTTGGCTTCCTGTGTCAGCGTTTCCGAGGTAATCAAATCAGGTCCTGGTGATTCAAGAGCATTTTGATAAATCGACCAACCAAGGCAGAATAAGACCAGAGCAGGTGCGGCCATCCACCAGATCCAGCCCGGGACCCCATTTTTCTTGTCCTGTTTCTCTGTTTTTTCTTTCTCAAATACCTTTGTTTCCGCAAATTCTTTTTCAGCCTGGACCCGTTCCAGTGTCTGTTTCCGGGCATCTGCATGTAATGCCAGCGTGGGTGCTTCACCCTCAGATGGATGATCCTTGATGAGGGAATCAAATGCTTGAAGGAAGGCAGCCATCATCTCTGAGACGTTGGCATATCTATCTTCACGTTTTTTAGCAAGCGCCTTTAAGAGAGCTCGCTCCATATCTTCATTCAGATCTGGATTCATATCCCGCGGTAAAGGCAGCGGGCTGTATATATGGTCATGGATCACAGAAAAGGGAGTGTCTGCCTGGTAGGGTACCTCTCCCACCAACAGCTCATACATCATCACACCCAGGGAATAGATATCCGTTCCGCTATCCAGATTCCCCAAACCTTTGGCCTGTTCTGGCGAGATGTAATGAGGAGTACCCATCATCATCTGTCCAGAGAGGGTTGTCTGGCTGGTTTCAGCGATCCTTGCCAGACCAAAGTCGGCCAGATAAACACCGCCAGCTTTGTCCAGCAGCACATTGGACGGTTTTACATCCCTGTGCAAAACACCTTCCTGGTGGGCATATGCCAGAGCAGATGAAATCACCCGGAAAATTTGGCGAGTTTCTTTATAGGTAAGTTTGTTTTTTTCTAAACGGGCCTTTAAGGTTTCCCCTCGAACATATTTGAGAACCAGGTAGGGACGATCTTCATGTTCAGAAAAGTCGTAGATCGGGACGATATTGGGATGTTCAAGTTTTGCAACAACTTTGGCTTCTCGTTCAAACCGTTCCAGGAATCCGGGGTGCTCCATGAAGGCAGGATGCAGGGCTTTAATGGCAACATATCTATCCAAACTCGGATGGTATGCCTTGAATACAGTGGCCATGCCACCTTTACCAAGTTTCTCTACCAATCGATAGGGACCTACATTCTCACCAATGACAAACGGCATTTTCCGTGCTCCTTAAAATCCTTCCTGATTATACCTTATCGAGTCCAGCGCACACGATTAACTGGAGTCAGTTATTCGATTGTAAACCATCCCGGGCTTCCCAATACGGAATCTAACAAAACAGTAAAGCATTTCAATCCAAAAACAAAAACCTCATTCTAAAAATGAGGTTTTTTTCTTTCGGGATACCAGGTAAAGTTTAGCCGAGTTCTTCGGATTCACCGATCCCGTAAATCCCTGCTTTAAGGACTTTTAACGGCAGTAATGCACATTTCAGCCGAACAGGTCCGAGTTCTATACCCAGGTTTTCAAGAATATCTTCTTTTGATAATCCCTTTAATTCAGCTATGCTTTTGCCGATGATCGATTCCATTAATAAATCTGCTGAGGCCTGGGAAATGGCGCAACCTTCACCACTGAACATGGCTTCTGTTACTATCTCATTCTCATCCAGTCGAACATCTATCTGAATATGATCACCACAAGCAGGATTATCATCTTCATAGGAAATATCATGTGGATCCAACACACCTCGGAAATGAGGTGTTTTATATCGCTCGATGATCAATTCCCTGTAAAAGTCTTCCATAGGTTCATCCTAATAGGTCACTCAGGCAAATATATCTTTAACTTTTTGGATCCCCTCAACCAACCGATCCACTTCTTCCTTTGTGTTATACAAGTAAAAACTGGCCCGGGATGTTGCTGGTAAATCAAATTTTATATGCAGTGGTTGGGCACAATGATGACCTGCCCGAACAGCGATTCCCTTGCTGTCAAGGATTTGAGCCACATCATGAGCATGGATATCCTTGATATAAAAGGCTACTACACCACCCTTCTCCTCAATACCAGGTCCGAGAATGTGAAGATCTGGAATCCTTGATAGTTCTTCAATGGCATATCCGGTCACACTGCGTTCATGCCTTTCTACTTGATCCATCCCAAGAGCTGATAAATAATCAACCGCTGCGCCAAATCCTACTGCTTCCGCAATTGCCGGTGTTCCTGCTTCAAATTTGTGGGGAAGATCATTGGTTTTAAAAGACCGCAGTTCAACTCGTTTGATCATTTCACCGCCACCCAGGAAAGGCGGCATTTTTTCCAGAAGCTCTCTCCGCCCAAATAAGGCCCCAATACCTGTTGGGCCGCACATCTTATGGGCTGAAAAAGCATAAAAATCGACATCCAGGTTGTTAATATTGATTGGAAAATGAGGTACCGCCTGAGCACCATCCACTAAAGTCACAGCTCCGGCTGATTTTGCATCCCGCAGGATTTCTTCTACAGGATTGACCGTCCCGAGCACATTGGACATATGGGTAATTCCCAGCAGTTTTGGCCCTTTTTTCAAAAGCTGCTGATAAATATCCAGATCAAGAAGCCCAGTTGGTGTGACAGGGATAAAATCCAGTTCCAGATCGAGCTCACTTGCCAGGATCTGCCATGGAACCAGATTCGAATGATGCTCCATTTCTGTAAGCAGGATCAGGTCACCAGCTTTCAGGAAAGCCCTGCCCCAAGAATAAGCCACCAAATTGATAGCTTCGGTTGTATTACGCGTGAATATTAATTCATCGGAAGATGGGGCATTGATAAAGTCCGCAATCCTCTCACGGGCACTTTCGTAAGCGTAAGTCGCCTCTTCAGCCAGTTTATGGATACCACGGTGAATATTCGCATTGGTATTCCTATAATAGGCACTCATTGCATCTATGACTGCATTTGGTTTTTGGCTGGTAGCGGCGGAATCCAGGTATGTTAAGGGAACACCAGGATGAACTTCTCGTGTTAAAACGGGAAAATCCTCTCTGACCTTCATTACGTCATAACCTGCAGTTATTTTGGCAGCCATAGTCCTCTGCTCCCTGTGATTATTCAGTTCAAGGGAGAAAGTAATTTATCTGGCCCGGCGTCTTTGCATAGGCTTGCGGATATTCTGAGAACCGATCGCACACCACAATACACGATCTGGCACCATCCACCCGTCTGTTAAATAGACATTCTTGTGAAATTGCACAGCAACTTTTTTATGCCCTCTTTTTACAACCACACCTTCTAACCAGTCTCGAACGCGGTCGTCTTCAAAATCGTGATCACAAAGTACTTCAACGTGATCTCCAATTTCGAATTTCATATCACTTGAGGGGGGTGCTGAAAATGGAACTGTTGACAAGATTTCCTCCATCTTTATTAATAACATGACAATTCTATCAGGCTTCATCAAAATGTGAATAGTAAAGCCTGCTTATTGACCGATTTTATGCCCTGAGTCGGGCTATAATCTTTGACCAGAGCGCTTCTCGTACTTCTGGGATCGAAAACCTCGATAAAATATCATCAAAGAATCCTTGGATAACCAGCTGCTCTGCTTCCCCTCTAGCAATACCGCGCGAAAGCAAATAAAAGAGCTGCTCCTGGTCAATCTTACCTACTGTGGATCCATGGGTACAGCGGACATCATTATTGAGGATTTCTAATCCGGGAATGGAATCCGCGCGAGCAGATGGATCGAGGATCAAATTTCGATTAGCCTGATAGCCATCAATTTGCTGTGCTCCAGGAGCGACATAGATCATGCCCCGCCAAACAGATCGGCTTTTCCCATTCAATGCACCTTTGAAGAGCAGATCGCTGGTTGTCCTGGGCGCCAGGTGCCGCTGCAGGGTGTTATAAGTCAAGTGCTGGGTTTGGTCCGCAAAGAATAAACCAGAGACACGGCCTTCTGCACCTTTACCTATCAAATCTACTGAGACAAAATGCTTGCAAAGTGCAGATCCCAGGGCACTGATCTCCCATTCAAGAGTGCCATCTCTCTCTACCAGGGCTTTTTTATGACCAAAACTCCACACGGAAGGACCATAATTTTGCAGTTCGGTAAGATGGAGATGGGCATTAGGACCAACAAATATTTCCAGGTTCTCCCCAGCCAGGGAAATTTCAGATTGCTCTCCCCGGGAGAGGGTTTCCTGCATGTAATTCAAAGATGCTCCCTCTTCCAGGTAGATAACTGTCTGGAAAAAATGAGCTGTGCCCTGGCCTGGTGCAGTGCTTATACCAAAGACAGGTTCTTCAACCTGAACACCCTTTGGCACATAAACAAATAAACCAAACTCAGCAAATGCTCCAACAGCTGAAGCAAATAGCCCATCCCGTGGAGATACAACTTTTCCCAGAACCTTTTCTACCAGTTCTGGATATTCAGATGCTGCAGCACTCAAACTGCTCAGGATCACTCCCTTTTTCTTGAGATCAGCAGATATATTAATCTGCACTCCGGAATGATCCAGCACTAAGGAGGACTTGCCAGAGATAATTTCTTCAGTAAGAACACCAGGTACAAATCCAAATTCATCTGATTTCTTCAATTGACCATTGGGCAGCTGGATTGATCCAAAATCTAATCCCTTTAAAGATGTTCTGCGCCAGGCTTCATCCTTTATGGTTGGAAACGGAAGCTCTTGATATACATCCCAAGATTCGGTTCTGAAATTTCGCAGTACCGGGGCCAGCTTCTCTGAATCATGGACCATTTCACGCGTAAAGGAAAATCCCTGAAGTGGTTGTTTTCTCGCCATAAAAATCCTTCGTTAGCCGATCGATCCTTCCATTTGCAGCTGGATCAAGCGGTTCATTTCAATTGCATATTCCATGGGCAGTTCTTTGACTAGCGGCTCGATGAATCCCGAAACGACCATGCTGGTAGCTTCCTCTTCATTTAATCCTCTGCTCATCAAATAAAAGAGCTGCTCGTCTTCTACCTTGGAAACAGATGCTTCATGCCCAATAGTTACATCCTGTTCATCCACCTCAATATATGGGTAGGTATCTGACCGGGAATGATCATCCAGCAGCAGCGCGTCGCATACTACGTTTGATTTCACATTGGTACTTCCCTTATTGACCCGCAGCAAACCGCGATAGGAAGCCCGACCGCCATCCTTGCTGATCGATTTTGAGATAATCTTGCTGCTTGTATCCGGAGCCAGGTGAATAACCTTGCCGCCAGTATCATGTTGTTGACCCTTACCGGAGAAGGCCATCGACAGGATCTCTCCATGAGCGCCTTTGCCCACTAACATACAAGATGGGTACTTCATCGTCACCTTGGATCCCAAATTGGCATCCACCCATTCCATTGTGCCATTTTCTTCAACTCTCGCCCGCTGGGTCACAAGGTTGTAGACATTATTGGACCAGTTCTGGATCGTTGTGTACCGGACACGGGCATCTTTCTTGACAATGATTTCGATCACTCCAGAGTGGAATGAATCAGTTGTATATGTCGGCGCCGTGCAGCCTTCCACATAATGAACCTGGGAACCTTCATCAGCGATGATTATCGTACGCTCAAACTGCCCGATATTGGCAACATTCAACCTGAAATATGCCTGAAGCGGGAGATCCACTTTTAATCCCGGCGGGATATAAACAAAAGATCCTCCCGACCAGACCGCGCTGTTTAGAGCGGCATATTTATTATCTGTGAATGGAATTATTTTCCCGAAATATTCCCGGAACAATTCGGGGTGTTCTTTCAGGCCATCTTCTATGCTCTTAAATAAAACACCCTGCTCTGCCAGCGTCTCATGAATGCTGTGGTAGATCATCTCTGATTCATATTGAGCGCCAACACCAGCCAGGAACTTTTGTTCCGCCTCCGGAATACCAAGGCGGTCAAATGTGTTTTTTATAGAATCCGGGATATCATCCCAGGATTTTGCTTCTTCTTCAATGGGTTTGACATAATAAAAGATCTCATCCAAGTTGAGGGTTGAAAGATCGGGTCCCCAGGTTGGTGTAGGTCTGGCTTGAAAATGTTCCAGGGCTTTGAGGCGGAATTTTAACATCCATTCCGGTTCTTCTTTCATCCGGGAGATATCCCTGACTATATCTTCATCCAATCCTTTCCTGCTCTTAAATACTTGAACTTCAGGATCTTTGAACCCGTACTTATAATCACCAATACTTTGAATTAATTTCTCGTCTGTTGACATGAGAAAAACTCCTACAAAAATAACTTAGGAAATTCTGAAATGAAACCGATCAGGCAGCGTGTTTTTCCCGAAGCCACTCATAACCTTCTTCTTCCAATTTGAGAGCCAGCTCAGGTCCGCCCGATTGAACGATCTTGCCATGTAACATCACATGCACAAAATCCGGTTTAATGTAATTTAAAATCCGCTGATAATGAGTGATCACCAGAACACCATGATCTTCTGTGCTGATCGCATTTACGCCATCAGCAACGATCTTCAGAGCATCAATATCAAGTCCGGAATCTGTTTCATCAAGAATCGAGATTTTCGGTTCCAGAGTGGCCATTTGAAGGATCTCGACCCGCTTTTTCTCTCCGCCAGAAAATCCATCATTTAGATACCTGCCGGCAAATGTTTCATCCATTTTAAGGAGAGCCATTTTTTCCTTGAGTTTCTTCCTAAAATCAGGAATGGAAATACCCTTGTCTTCAGGATCCTGGTATCTTCGATGGGCGTTAATGGCAGTGCGCAGGAAATTCGCGACGGAAACACCTGGGACTGCTACTGGATATTGAAAAGCTAAAAATAAACCTAACGCGGAACGTTCATTGGGATCAAGATCCAATATATCCCGGCCGTCCAGGGTTACTTTCCCTTTGGTGACACTATATTTTGGATGCCCCATCAGGGCATAAGCCAGGGTAGATTTTCCGGTACCGTTTGGTCCCATTACGGCATGGACTTCTCCGGATTTGATAGTAAGATTCACACCCTTTAAGATCTCAGTGTCCTCTACATTGACATGAAGATCTTTGATTACTAACTCAGACATGATGACATGACTCCAATACTTTTTTTCGCTTTTCAGCGTTTTTTTTGACAGGCAAAATTGTAGCATAGATGCCCACATAAGTCAATATTTTAGATAATTATCATATAAATTATTGACATATCAGGGGTTCAATGATAGACTTTTGATGATAGCACGTCTAAAAAAAAGGAATAAATGAGCAATAACACGCGCAATCGAGTACTGCGTTCACTACTCCTCAATCAAAAGAGGACCGTCAACGAATTAGCGGAATCCGTGGATATTAACCCGATCTCTGTTCGCCATCATGTCAATAAATTGGAGGCAGAGGGATTGATCCAGTCTGCAGAAGAACGACATGGAGTCGGTCGTCCTCACCTGGTTTTCAGCCTTACTCCAAAAGGGATGGAACAATTTCCCCAGCGTTATTTACAGCTGACGTTAAGATTACTTGAACAGTTAAAATCAAGTTTGCCTGAAAAGGTTCTTGGAAAAATATTCAAAGAAGTTGCTGAGGGTATCGCCGGCGAGCTGACCAAGGATATCAACCTGGAGGATCTCGATCTCAAAGAACGGCTGGAACTGCTCCAGGAAGTGCTGACCTCAGAAGGTTTTATGGTCACGCTAGAAGAAGATGAAGGGGACTTTTATATAGTTGAAGCCAGCTGCCCTTACCATCATGTGGGAGAAGATTACCCAGAAATTTGCGTTGTGGATCAAGAACTAATCGCTCACTTCGTCTCCTCCACCCCCAAGCGGGTTGAATGTATTCTGGATGGAGACAAACAGTGTAAATACAGGATTAGCGGGAAAGCAGAAGAGGTTTAGGTTATGATCGTAGATCAGTGGCACCTTGGAAAAGCCGATCGCGGATTGGCAGAGACACTTCATATTGGTCTTCAGGCTGTGATGGATCCGGAACTGGGGATGAATATCGTCCAATTGGGTCTGGTCAGGAATGTTCAGATCAAGGATGGAGAAGCTCTGGTGACCATGATCCTGACCACTCCTTTCTGTCCCTATGCTCCCCAACTCATGGAAGAGTGCCGGGCCAAAACCGAAGAAGTACTTGGCATTCCCACAAAGATTGAAATGGGACGGGAATTTTGGGACCGATCTATGATGGAAGAGGATGCCATCGACTGGGGTTTATACTAAAATAAATCAAATTTCAGCCCTATCTGTGTTAATATCATAAGAAATACCATACCCCTTCCCGACATCCCAGGATGGGGTTTTCTTTTATTTTGAATAACACGGTTATGAAACCATCACTGCAAGTATTAACTGAATATGAATTACAGAAGATCACCCGGGAAGCAATTAGTCTGCTGGAAAATCCTGGAATTCGTGTATTAAATGGAGAAGGACTTGAGCTCTTATCAGCTGCAGGGGCAAAAATCAATCATACTGATATGATTGCCTCAATTCCTGAAAGGATCATCCACGATGACCCTGAAAAACTGTCCGCCAGCATTCTCGCTTTATGATCTAAAGGGAGATCCAGTAGTGGATTACGGTAGCAGTAAAACTTTCTATACTCCCGGTTCCTCAGCTTTGTATATCCTGGATTCTCAAACCCGACAAACCCGCAAGGCCATTACTGCAGACCTGGTGCAATTTCTAAAATTAGTGGAATGTCTTCCCCAGATCGATGCCCAGAGCACGGCTGTAGTATCAAGTGATGTCCCTGAAGGGATCTCTGATCTATACCGTCTCTACCTGGCACTTCTTTTTATGACCAAACCCATCATCACCGGAATATTCAAGAAAGAAAATTGGATCGTAATGAAGGAGCTGCTTTCCACAGCCGCCGGGGGACCCCAGGCCCTCCAAGAAAGGCCTTTAGGTATTTTTGATATATGCCCCTCATCACCGTTGAAATGGAGTGATATCAGCTGTCAAAACATCTTGGATAATGCTCGATCCGGGATTCCGATCCAGATCGTTGCCATGCCCATGGCAGGAGCCACCTCACCAGTCACTCTGGCAGGCACGCTTGTTCAGCATACTGCGGAATGCTTAAGCGGGATCATAATCGCCCAGTTAGCCCGTAATGGCTCCAAGGTTGTTTGGGGTGGTTCAGCTGCAATTTTTGATATGAAACATGGTACCGCACCAATGGGCGCCCCCGGTACCTGGTTAATTGCTTCTGCCTATGCGCAAATAGGAAGATCTTTGGGCTTGCCCACCCAGGCCTATCTCGGTATTTCAGATGCTAAAATCGTTGATGCACAAACTGGTATGGAATCCGCTGCCGGGGCGCTGCTTGGATCACTGGCAGGCGTGAATATGATTTCTGGAGCGGGCATGCTGGCTTATGAAAATTGCCAGAGCCCGGAAAAATTGATCCTGGACGCCGAAATAATAGGGGCAATCAAACACTTCTCAAAAGGGATCCAATTCCGGGATGAACCCCTGGCCAAGGATCTGATCAGAGAAGTGGGATTCAAATCTGATTTCATCTCCCACGAACACACATTACGCTGGTTCAAGGAAGAAGCCCACTACCCTTCGGAGGTGATCGATCGGCAACCTCTTGATCTTAATAGCCAGGATGACCGCCTAACGGCCTGGGAGCGGGCTCAGGACCAAATACAGGCATTAATCCGTACTTATCCCGGACCGAGACTGCCTGCCGACGTACGATCCGAGTTAAAAAGGATCACAACCCGGGCTGCACGATCAGAGGGCATGGACCTACTTCCCCCGCTCCCCGAATTTGATGATTAATGTAATAAACTGGCCTCAAAAACCTCCCCCAAAATCAGTTAAATCCGTGTTGGTTAATTGGATTCACACCACACTTAAGCACCCTTCCCAAATACTTCTATCTATGCTAAACTCTCCCTCGGTCATCTAACAAATTTACTTTCCGTTTCCAGCGTGCTGACCACACTGTCTGGAGACAAACCCGTGGAAAGGAGGATATGATGCGAGATTATGAACTCGTTATTATCGTTACCCCGGAAATTGATGAAACCGCTACGGCGGAAGTTGTAGACAAGGTAAAAACCTGGATCACTGAATCAGGGGGATCCATCGAGTCTTCAGAAGAATGGGGAAGACAAAAACTGGCTTACCTGATCCGCAATCAAAAAGAAGGCCAGTATTTCCTCTTCAACCTCAAGCTAGAACCAACCTCAATTGTAAATCTGGAACGCAATTTCCGTTTGCAGGAATCAATTTTGCGCTTCTTGATTATCAATCGGGATGACTGATCGATTTCGATCAGCCGTCAGGTCCAGTGACTATTTGCCTGGATCTTTTTTCCCTGCTACAAGGAGGCAGTTTATGGCCAGAGGTCTGAACAAAGTTTTACTCATCGGCAGATTGGGACATGATCCCGAAATGCGTTATACCCCTTCCGGAAAACCGCTCACAAAAATCCGCCTAGCAACGGATCGGAGCTGGACTACGGCTGATGGTGAGAAGAAAACCGAAACAGAGTGGTTTAATATTGTCGCCTGGGGAAAATTGGCTGAAATATGCAATCAATACTTGTCAAAAGGCCAGCAAGTGTACATTGAAGGACGTTTACATACGCGGCGCTGGCAGGATGATGATGGTGCTAATCATTCAGCTGTTGAAGTAGTTGCCCAGGAAATGATCATGTTTGATGGTCGTTCCGGGGATGAGGGATCTGAAGAACCTCCAGCTGAAGATGAATACCCGTTCTAATTTACATAAGAGATATTTTTAAGGAGTACCACATGGCAGAAAGAAGAAGTTACAATCGTGAGGAATACCAAACGGATAGACAGTGCAGATTTTGCGCAAATCCCAAAATGCAGATCGATTATAAGGACATTGAGACCCTGAGCCGCTTCGTGAGCGACCATGGCAAGATTCGTTCCCGCCGCCAAACCGGTACCTGCGCAAAACATCAGCGTGCACTGGCCCGGGAGATCAAACGGTCCCGCCACCTGGCCTTGCTTCCCTTTACAGGTGAATCGCTCCGCTAGGTTTAAGTCAGCAAAGTCAATCTAGTTAGAAAAAAAGAGTAAACATATGCCGCCACAAAATAAAAAATTCCTTGCGCAGAAGGAGAGAGAAGACCGCCAGAAGCGCATCATTATCATAACAACAATTTCAATCCTGGTAGTAGTTTTTGGCCTGGTTGCATACGGTGTATTTGACCGCTTTGTGCTTACACCCAAAACGACAATCATCGAATTGGAAGGTAAAAGCATCAACGCCACTGAATTTGATCAACAAATCCGCTGGAGAAGGCGCAATATGATCGTAGATATCGATCAGATGCTGATGACCTTCCAACAACTGGGAGGAACGCCGGAAGTATTTGCTTATATCGAACAGCAGTTAATGTTATCCGTCACATCACTGCAGCAGCCTCTCATGGTCGGACAAGAGGTTTTGAATGCGCTCACCCAGGACATCATCCTGCAAGTTGAAGCGGATAAAATGGGCCTGATTGTTGATGATGCCCGTATCGATCAGGAAATCCAGGAAGCTTTTGGTTTTTATGCCAATGGGACACCCACGCCCGCTGTCACTCAGGCTCCAACAGCTACTCCAGAGACGGATAATGGGCCAGCTATTACGGCCACACCGCTCCTGCAGCCAACTGAATATACTGAAGATTTATTTAACAATAACTACCAGGAGTTCCTGGACAGCATAAAACTTGAAGGTATCTCTGAGAAAACCATCCGGCAGATCATCAAGACATCCATCATCCGCCAGGAGATCATTAATATCGTCAGCGCAGATGTGGAACAGAAAGCGGAACATGTCTGGATTCGCCACATCCTGGTTGAAGAAGAAGATACAGCCAAAGAGGTGCTTGCCAAATTAGCAGATGGAGAGGACTTCGCCGATCTGGCAGCAGAATACTCTCTTGATACTTCAAATAAAGAAAATGGAGGCGACCTGGATTGGTTCCCCCGGGGCCAGATGGTGCCGGCCTTTGAAGAAGCCGCTTTTTCACTCGAGGTTGGTGAAATCAGCGAACCGGTTCAGACCGATTTTGGTTGGCATATTCTTGAATGTCTGGGAAAAGATGATCTACTGCTGGATCCTACCTCCTACGAACAGCTTCGCAATCAGGCTTACAGTGATTGGTTTACTGAGAAAGAATCCCAGTATCAACTGATCATCAATGAAGACTGGAACAAGTATGTTCCCACAGAACCTGCCTTACCCCAGGAATATCTATCTTATATTCAATCACTCACAATGGAACAGCCTCAGCTTCCACCAGATATTCCAGCAAGTGAGTAATAAAAAAGAAACCTCGCAAATATTTGCGAGGTTTTTTTTTATCATTTAGCAGCGGTTAATTTTTTCACCCTAAGAAATGGCATTGTATTCATCAATACGATCCCTTTTTAGGAGAGAACTTTTTATATCAGTTCACCTCAGATGAATGCCATTGTTTTTGAATTAGTAACAGGTCTTGAATGCCTTTGGCCGCGATATCAAGCAGGGCATCTAACATTTCTCGAGAGAAGGTCGCACCTTCACCTGTTCCCTGGATCTCGATATATTCTCCAGCCTGATTCATCACAATATTCAAATCTGCCTCAGCCCGGGCATCCTCCTCATAATTTAGATCTAAAACCGGTTCCCCATCGATCAGGCCAACACTAATGGCGGCAACCGGTGATAAATAGACATCAGCTGGGATCTCTCCCCCATCCACAAGTTTCTTGATCGCCAGAGATAGCGCAGCATATCCGCCGGTGATGGAAGCAGTCCGTGTTCCCCCATCCGCCTGGATAACATCACAATCCACGATCAGAGTCCTTTTCCCGAGCAGTTCCAGGTTAAAAGCAGCCCTCAGAGATCTGCCAATGATCCGTTTTATCTCTTGCGTTCGTCCACTTAATCCCCTTGTTTCCCTCTTTACCCGGGTTGTTGTTGACCGTGGCAAAAGGGCATACTCAGCCGTGATCCATCCCCGGGTGGATCCTTCCTGATCCATCCAGGCCGGGACTGAATTCTCCACGCTGACATTACACAATACTCTGGTCTTTCCAATCGAGATCAAAACCGATCCTTCAGGGAATTCAACGTAATCCGGCTTTATACTTACGGGACGGAGTTGATCATTCCCGCGTCCATCTTTTCTTGACATGTGATTACCTCAATAATTGGAAAAACTGTTTTCGGTTAATGTTCCAGGATTTGGCTCAGGAACAATTTTGTCCGGTCATTTTGGGGGTTGTTAAAATAAACCATCAGGCGTGGTATGCTCAACGACTTTTCCGAAGTCCATAAAAACAACCTCGTCCGCCGCGGAACGCACAAATCCCATTTCGTGAGATACACAAACCATGGTCATACCTTCCTGAGCGAGATCAAGCATCACATCGAGCACTTCCTTGATCATTTCAGGATCCAGAGCGCTGGTTGGTTCATCAAATAACATAATCTTGGGATTCATAGCCAGGGCCCGGGCGATAGCCACTCTTTGCTGCTGACCACCGGACAAATTGGACGGAAATGCATCTGCTTTTTCCGGAATGCCAACTCTCTGTAATTTTTCCAGGGCAATTTGTGTGGCTTCGTCTTGTGATCTGCCCCTGATAACTTTTTGGGCCAGGGTCACGTTTTCCAGCACGGACAGATGTGGGAAAAGATTAAATAGCTGGAAAACCATACCTATCTCAGCCCTGATCTCATTGATCTGTTTGGCAGCGCGAGTCAATTTTTCACCGTCAATCCAGATTTCGCCGCTGGTAGGTTCTTCCAGGTGATTAATGCAGCGCAGCAAAGTGGATTTACCTGAACCGCTGGGGCCGATGACAACCACAACTTTTCCTTTATCAATATTCAAGGAAACGCCATCCACTGCCTTAATTTCACCAAAATATTTATAAAGATCCTTGACAACGATGATTGGTTTTTGTTCAGTCATGAATTTTTAACCGCCTTTCCAGAAGCTGGACACCCAGCGATAGGATAACCGTCATGGTCAGGTACATTACTGCCAGGATGATATAAGCTTCCCTGAAACGGAAAGTACTTCCAGCATACAACCTTGAAACCTGGGTGATATCTCTGACTGCCAAAACTGATACAAGGGATGAATCCTTTACCATAGCAACAAAATCATTTCCCAGAGCTGGCAGTACATTGCGGACCGCCTGGGGGAGGATTACATACCGCATAGACTGTCCGTAGCTCATACCCAGGGAACGAGCAGCTTCCATTTGTCCCTTGGCGATGGACTGGATACCAGCTCGGAAAATTTCCGCCAGATATGCACCGTATGTAAAAGCCAGTGCTGTAATTGCCCGGGCATTCATGGAAAGATCCTGGTTTGTGACTGCTGTAAAGATCTTGCCTAGAAAATCCAAGCCTAGACTGGATAACCAATACCCGATGTTATTCATTGAATCGACCAACACCGGCACTCCTACAAAAGCGATAAAAAAGATCAACACCAGGATAGGTATGCCACGGATAAGTTCAACATAAAGACGGGATAAATTATTTAAGATAACACTCTTTGATATTCTTCCTAGTCCCGCTAAAAGTCCGAACAAGATCGCTATCACGTAGGAAATCAAAGTAGTCTTGATAGTTATCATCAATCCTATCTTTATGAAATTAAAAGCATCGTTGTAATTTTCATTGGTGGTGATGATGAAAAATACATATATCGCAATTAGAATAAGAGCAAAAAACCACCAGGGTAGATCACGTAGTTTCCTCTTTGAGGAAAAATCAATTATTTCGATAATAGGTTTAATTGCTTGGGGTTGTTCAGCCACTGTTCGCTCCTCGGTATTATTCAAAACGGTGTGTGGGAAAAAAAACCCACACACCGTTAGTTCACGCTATTTCATCAAATTTCCAATGAAAAGCATCTTTCGGGCTTAGGGCAAGGTGGCGATCTCACCAGCGATGATGCCAGCGGCGAGGTCTTCGATCTCAGCTTGGAGTTCTGCGGAAACATCTACACCGCCGTAACCCAGGCCAACACCGCCATTCTCGAGTGTGCCTGTGTAGTTACCACCGGCGAAGGTGCCATCCATAACAGCAGCGATGGTCTCATAGACGTACTTGTCCATGTTCTTCAGAGCGCTAGCCAGAACGATCCCGGCCTGATTGGCGTACTGCACGGACCAATCATTGTCAACACCGATGATCATACCGGTGCCGCGTTCTTCAAGAACTGCCAGGGTGCCAGCGCCAACGGGGCCAGCAACGGGCATGATGATGTCTGCGCCTTCGTCAAGCAGGGATTCGCCCAAGGTGCGGCCGTCATCGGTGCTTTCGAAGTTGCCTGCGAAGAGTCCATCCTGGGCCGCAACATCCCAACCCAATGTCTGGACGGAGGTGCCGTGAACCTCATTGTATTTCTGGACACCCAAAACAAAACCATCCATGAAGATGGTCACAGGCGGAATGTTGATGCCGCCGTAGGTGGCCACAGTGCCGGTCTCAGTCATTCCGGCAGCCAGGTAGCCAGCCAGGAAAGTAGCCTCGTTGATAGCAAAGCCAGAGCCGTACAGGTTGTCGGCTGCCAGGTAATCGACATCGACGATGCCGAACAGCTGGTCAGGGTTGGCAGCGGAAGCTGCGGCAGTGGCGTCACCAAGCAGGAAGCCGACGGACATGATCAGATCGCAGCCTTCCTCGAGGAAAGCGTTGATGTTGGCTTCATAGTCAGTCTGCTGCTGGGATTCGAGGTACTTGGCCTCGATGCCGAAGTCTGCAACTGCGTCTTCCATGCCTTTCCAGGCAGTGGCGTTGAAGGATTTGTCGTCAATTCCGCCGACATCGGTAACCTGGCAAGCCAGGAATTCAGGCGGGAACAGATCGTCATAGGTGATGGAGAAGTCTGGGCCGAAGTACTTGGCATTAATCTCATTCAGGAAACCATTCTGAGCCAATTCCTCGATGGCGTCATCCACCAGCGGTACGATTTCGCTTCCTTTGGGGAAGATGAAACCGAGGAAATCACTGGACATGGAGGGACCAACCAGCTTCAGCTGATCAGCGTTCTCGCCCAGATAACCCTGTCCTGCGACCTCATCAATGATCACAGCATCAATGTCGCCAGCGATCAAAGCCTGAACGGCAAAGGGGAACTGCTCAAAAGCCTGGATGCGGTCTTCCGGCAGATAGGTGGCAGCGGTTTCGTAGTTGGTGGTTCCGGTCTGGGTACCCAGTTTGAGGTCGGCATTGTCAACGATCTCTTCAATGGTCTCAAAGCGATCTTCATCAATCCTGACCAAGAGGCGCTGCTCAATGGCGACATAGCCAACTGAGAAATCAACAATTTCGGCGCGGTCATCAGTGATGGTGATGCCATCGCCTGCGGCGTCAAATTGGCCATCAGCCACGGCCTGGATCATGCCTTCCCAAGCAGCTTCGACATAAACCGGGGTGCAATTGATTAATTCGCAGATTGCATCCCAAACATCATAGTCCCAACCGGCACCTTCACCGGTATCCGGGTCAATATAGTTGAAAGGCAGATATGCATTTTCAACGGCAATTGTGATTTCCCGGCCACCGAGATCGGTGAGCGGACCTTCAACAACTGCAGGTTCATCAACCACTACAACAGGTTCTTCTTTAGGAGCGCAAGCGCCTAGAAGAACCCCGGTAATGAGAAGAAAAACCAATAGAACAGATAGCTTTTTCATACTAATTCCTCCTTAGGGTGAATGGATGGATCTGTAACTACATTTATTATAAACTAGTTTTTTGTTGTCTTTCTACTTTATTGCCTATCCTCCTTTTGAGGTTCTAATAACAAAAATCCCCGGATCAGACCGGGGAAAGTTTGTTGAATAATGACAGGGTGTACTTGTACGCACAAACCGTCTCCGGTTAGGGGAGATTTTTCATAGGTTTATGATGGCTGCGCATACTTGAAATAGACATAGGATGTATCCTAACATTATTAGTTTTTGGTGTCAAGAAAATTTTTCCCTTAAATATTCCACTACTTTATTGTCGATCATTTTTTCATCACCGTTCCAGCGTTCTTCAAGGTTCTCTTCACCAACCAGATTCCTTAATGCAGAAATTAAATCCTCGTTAACCACACCATTGATCTCATTCTTGAAATGTCCTGTCCTTTTCATGATCCCCTGCAGCTCTCTGGCAACATTGGTCATTGGGATCAAATCCTCTGGATTAACTTCTCCAAAATAGAGATGATGGTTTTCTGTAAGCTGTTTCAGTTTCAGGATTGGATAAGGATGATCATCTACACGTAAATCAAGGTAGCGGTCGTTATCACCACCATATCCTCCCCCCTCTCTTACAACCAATAAACCAGCTGCCTGCCGGCCCCTTTTATCTCCCCCGGCTTCCTGCCCTGCTGCAAGAGCTGCTACCAGCCAATCTGCCAGTTCTCCATCTTTCTGGCGGGTATTTTCGAATTCCTTTGCCATAGCCTCCACGGTGCCAGGAACCAGAATATTTCCCTGGCAGGCATAACCATCACCCACAATATGTCCAGCCCAATCATTACATTTTTTACCAGTGAAAGATGCGGCATTCCCGTCCTTATCGACCAGTCCAACTTGCCTTAAGTCGATATTTTCATCATGCTCGGTTAACAGTTGAATAGTCTTCTCAGCGGAGTGGCCTTCACTCATTAAATCCAATCCTCGAAAACCGTAAGTGACATTCGCGTAAGATTGCGTGGCAACGGCTCCCGCATTTGCCCGAGCCCACGATACAACAGCTGCCGCTGCCAGGAATTTTGACTGAACAGCCACTCCCCATTCCTTCTTTTGGGGGTCATAAGCAACAATTGAAAAGGTGTGTATTAGATTTTCCACAGATGATTACTCTCCTGAGTGTCTGATCAGTTGAGAACTTTGAAATACGCTTTACAGGTTGGTCCTTCTTTTTCTATACCCGTTGTGATCAGCTCCAGCAGATCTTTTTGGGCGATCTTGTTGATCAAGCTTTCCAGGAGACTGGGGATAGGGCATAAAGTTCCTTTTACCTCTGCTCCACCAACTCCCTTGGGGCAAATACGGCATTTATTCCCTGTTATTAACAACACTACCTGGCCATCGTCGGCTTCCTGCAAATCATATTCACCTACCAGGTTCAATATTTTATTTACATAAAGGATCAGGTTCTTGATCACTTCTGCCTGAGTATCACCTGGAACCGCACTCATATCAGGAAGGATCTCTTTCGCATCCAAATATGCATAAAGATATTCTGAAGCGCGTTTGGCAACAATATTGATCGATCCTTGGTTCAGCATTCCCAATTCACCCAACCCCGCAAAAAAAGAAGCAAAAAATGAATGGTAAGGATTCAGATCCCTGTCAATCACAACTTGTTTCATATCTGGCATACAGGCCTCCTTGATGTTTCAAACGCAGAAAACATTAAAGAATTTCACTTAACTTTTGGATGCAGTTTTTACACTCATAGAATAACATACCCAAACGTACTTCTTTCTCTACCAGGGCTACCAAAATTGCATATTCCCCAATACTCCGCATGAGGATATATCCTTTGGTTCCTTCCACGAGAACGCGGATCATATCTCCCCGGTCAAGTTCTTCCCCACTCCGGGAACTAATTGACAATATTGCCGCTCCCATCGCGCCAATCCGGTCTTCCTCAACATCTTTTGGAAGCCGAGAAGCGATTACCAACCCATCCGTGCTGACTACTGCAGTTGCCTGGACATGGGGAACATTCCTTTCGAAACTATTTAATATCGCATCCAATTGGGCAGATGTTGTTGGAACCATGAGATTACTCCAAATATAAGTGCTTAGATAATAATGTTGAAGAGCATTACCCCTTCTGGATTGATTATACCCAACTCCCCCTGTTATTCCTCAATTATTTGAGGATTTTATGCTTTTCCACTTTGAAGAGGAAAAAAAAGAGATCGAATAACAAATTCGATCTCAGATAGCTCATTATTAATCTTTTGATCGTAATCCAGAATTGGCACTAACTCAGGAATCAATCACCTCGTCTACTTCATCCAACTTCAGACTGAGCACCTGGCTGGAGGAATCAGCAGACATGATGATACCGTAGATGATATCGGCCACCTGGACAGTATTCCTGTTATGGGTAATAACTATGAACTGGGTCTCAGAGCTCAATTCCCGGATTAATTTTCTGAACCGGGCTACATTGGATTCATCAAGCATGGCATCCACTTCATCCAGAACGCAGAATGGTGTGGGAGAGATCCTCAATAAAGAAAAGATTAAAGCCGCCGCGATTAGACTCCGTTCACCACCAGACAGCAGAGACAGCCCCTGGGTTCTCCTCCCCGGCAACTTCACGGTGATGTCCACTCCAGATCCCGTCATATCATCCGGGTCAGTCAACATCAATTGGCCTTTGCCTCCCCCGAATAACTGGGTGAAGATGTCCTTAAACTCAATTGCGACTGCATCGAATGTTTTTCTGAATTCGCGCTCCATCAGGACATCCAGCTCTGCAATTACTTCTTTTAAATCCGACTCGGCTTTTCTCAGATCCGACAGCTGTTCGGTTAGAAAATCATGACGCTCATTCACTTCACGATATTCATGCTGTGCTTCTGGATTGATGGCGCCAAGCCTTCGCAGCTGCGCTCTTTGTTCGCGAATGGTCCCGCCTAGATCTTTTGAGATCTCATTAACTACCGGAAGTTTTTGGACATATCCTTCCAGCGGCAGTGGAGTTGGTCCTGAGATCTCCTTGTTGTATTGCAGTTCCACCAGGCCAATATCCTCTTTGATCCGCTCCTGGATCGATTCCAGTTTTTCTCGATTCCTGGTGAAATTGATATCCGCCTGGGCATAAGAACGCTCCGATTGATTCAATATTCGCCTGGCCTCTGCTTCCTTTGCTTGCAGATCACGCTGATCTTCTTCATCCTTACTTAACACAATATCCGTTTCATCAATTAACTTCCGCAGTTCATCAATTTCCTGCTGGATAGTTTTCTCTCCATCTTTCAAAAATTGGGATTCTTCCGCGAGGTTCTTGATCTGTTCCTTGTATTCCTGGCTTAGATCGGAATTCGTCTTAAGTTGATTATCCGCTTCCTTCCAGGCTCTTTCTCTTTCCGCAACCCGTTGATTGACATCCTGAAGCGCCCTTTCAGCAACTGCCACCTGGGTTTCCCAGTGAGCTAACTGCTCTCGCTCTTCATCCAGGGCAAAACCTCGTAAAGCACTGGTCGATTTTGTGACCCGCTCCTGAGAAATCTTGATATCAGTTTGGATCTTTTCAAGGTCTCCCTTAAATTGGAGGGTGTCCTTTTCAGCTTCCGAGATCTCGCTCAGAAGCAATTGATGCTGGGCGGATTCCCAGCCAACCTGTCTTTCTGCTTCGTTCCTATTCAGAGAGATCTGACGGTACTTTTCATCTATCTTTTCAACAGCTTGTCTGGCTTCTGCGAGTTTCGTTTTAAGACTGCTCTCCTGGGTAGAAAACTCCGTCAGTTTGGAATCCACCTTGTTGAGGCTATCTTCTAATTTCGTAATTTCCTTGGCGGCTGATCCGATCTTCTCCTGCCAACTTTTTCGCTGTCGGGATCTGCTGAGAACACCGGCCTGCCCCTCATTACCAGCGACAATTTCTCCTGTTGTGTGGAAGACCTCACCCTTTAACGTAACAGCTTTTGTGCCTGGCGGTTGGTTCAAGAGAACCCGGTTCAGGTCCTTTTTATCTTTTAGGACAAATACCCGCCCAAGCAGCAGCTCAACGACAGGTCGATACTTAGGTGGCACTTGCACCAGGTCTGCAGCAACACCGATTACACCAGGGACGTTATCCTTCAAGGTAGGACGATCCAGGGTTACCAAGCGGTTTAATGGCAATAATACGCCCTTGGTGGTTTCCTTAAGAAGGATCTCGAGCGCTTTGTCAGATTCTTTCTCTTCTTCAAGGATGACGGCATCCAGGTACTCTCCTAAGGCTGCCGCAATTGGTTTTTCATATTCTTCAGGAACTTCTAAGTAATTGCTGATTGTGCCCAGGGCTCCCGGCAGTTTCCCTTCCCGGGACTTCGTTAACAGGATCTTAGCGCCATCGGCGTACCCCGTCAGTTTCTGTTCAGCTTGCTGAAGGACTAATAGTTCAGCGGTTATCTGGCTGTATTCGGTCTTTTTCTGGGAAAGCTGCGCAAACAGATCCTGACGGATCTTATTGCCCTCTTCTTTCTCTTCCAGAATCTGATCCAGTTCTTCTTCGATTTTCGATTTTGCAGCGCTGTCCCGATCAAATTCAGTTTTTAATTTTTGGTACTGCTTCTGGATACTTTCAAAGCTGTTCTTGGTTTCCTGAACCTTCTGTTCTGCCAATTGAACCCGTTCTCTTTTCTTATCGATCTGCTCGATCCGGTCCGCTAACATAGATCTGAGTCTGATCTGTTGATTTGAGAACTCATTAAAATCGTTCTGAGCATTGGCTGCTTCCGCTTCCAGGGAACCCATCTGGTTCCGTTTTTCATCCAGGGTCTGCCTGGCTTGATCAGCTTTACTCTGATATTCAGCCAGATTTCCCTGGTCAGCAGTCAGATCGGTCCGCGAATGATCGAGCCGTTCTCTAGTGAGAACTGTCTGTTCTTCCAAACGAACACGTTCAGTCTCAAGATCCTGGATCCTCTTCTCAAGGGAACGTATCCTTTCCTCTACAACAGCCCTTTCCCGGCTGATATTCTCTTTTTGATTGTGATGTTCAGATAGCTGCCTGTGCCAGGTGTTCAATCGAGAACGCTGGCTCTGAACCCGGGCTTGATTTTCAGATAGATCCCGATCAAAATCTGCCTGGTTTTTGCGGGCTTGTTCAAGGTCCAACCGATTTTTAGCTTCGGTATTTTTGGCCTGATTCAAATCTGATTGAACTCGAGCCCAATGGTAGCCATACCATTCCTGGAGCAGGACGCGAAGGTCAGCTTTGACCTGGTCATACTGTTCCGCGCGGACGGCCTGGCGTTGAAGACTTTTTAATCGCGGTTTCAGCTCAGAGAGAATATCCTCAACCCGATCCAGATTGCGGTGGGTTTTCTCCAATCTCCTTTCTGCATCAGCTTTTCTTGAGCGATACAATCCAATCCCGGCAGCCTCTTCAAAAAGCACGCGCCTTTCTTCAGCTTTTAAGGAAAGGGCTGCATCCACCAATCCCTGTCCAATGATGGTGTAGGTCCTATCTGCCAATCCGGATTTCCCCAGGAGTTCATATACATCCCTCAGCAGTACTTGCTGGCCATTGAGTAAATATTCGTTTTTACCATCCCGGAATGCCCGGCGGGTGATTGATACTTCAGAGAAATCGATTGGAAGCCAGCCGTCACTGTTATCAAATGTAATTGTGGCAGCTGCCATGCCCGCCCTGGGCCGCTGGTCAGAGCCATTGAAGATCATATCCAGGGTTTTCTTTCCGCGCAGTAATTTATAGGATTGTTCACCAAGCACCCAGCGCACAGCATCGGCAATATTGGACTTCCCAGATCCATTCGGGCCAACAATAACTGTGATCTCATCCGCAAACTCAAAATTGGTTTTGGTCGCGAATGTTTTAAATCCGTTCAGTTCGATCGATTTTAATCTCATGAAATCTCAGTTACCTTTTTCATTATTATTGTTTAACTTCGATAATTCTTCCAGGGCTTTCCGGGCAGCCATTTTTGATGCTTCCCTCTTACTATTCCCTTTGCCAGTGCCAGATACAACGCCATTAACACTGACTCTAACTTCAAAGACTTTTTCATGATCTGGACCGGTTTCTTTGATAGTCTCATATTCGGGAGGATTCTGAGCCCTGGCCTGGGTCCATTCCTGGAGCAGGCTCTTGGGATCTCTGGGATGGCCATCTACCAGGATCTCATCAATGGCATCTATGATATAAGGCTCAAAAAAAACTTCGACAGCACCTACACCCCGATCAAGATAAATCCCGCCGATCAGCGCTTCAAAACCAGCACAAAGCAAAGCCCGCCGTGATCTGCCTCCCGAAACAATCTCTCCTTGTCCCAGGCGCATGGCCCTACCCAGATCCAGTTTACTGGCAAATTCCGCCAATTGTTCGGTTCTAACCAGGGCGGTTCTAACCAGGGTTAAATCCCCTTCTGTCATTTCAGGATATCGTTGAAATAACCAGGCTGCCACAATAAAATCGAGAACGGCATCTCCCAGGAATTCCAGGCGTTCATTATCTGCCAATGCATCAGGATTTTCATTGATGTAGGATCGATGGGTTAATGCGCGAGTTAACAACGCCATATTCTTAAAACCCAATCCAGCTCTTTGATTAAATTCCAGGGGGGTTTCGATGTGCTCCTTGTCCTTCACCTGACCCATGATTTACTCCTTGGAACTCAGGGTCAGCCAAACTCCTCATTGGCCTGCCAAGAATTTCGCTGTCCATCAGTTCCATTTCTTTTATAGTGATAAGGTTTTATTATACCCAATGGCACAGGATAGGCAACAGTTCAACCATTTTTCAAACCATGTCCAGTAACGATACAGACGATTGGTCCAGGTGTCATAGAATGAATCTGCCGCAAACCTTCCCAGACAAGGGCTGAGGTCATTTCAACATAAAGCCCTAATTTCGCTAATTGTGCCTGAGCGCTGAGAATTTCAGATTCCTCCACCTTTAATATGGCTCCTTGGCTTTTTTGGATAGCTTTCAATACCTCATTTCCATGATATGGATCCAAGATGCTAACACCCTCAGCCAATGTTTTCCCTTCTGCGACAGGCGTGGTGGACTGGCTTCCATCCTGAAAAGCCTCGAATAAAGGTGCACAGACTGCTGCTTGAACGCCTATAAGCCTCGGAAGCCGTGAGATCAATCCCGCTTCCAGCAGCGCCTGGAATCCCAGGAAGATTCCAAGCAGTAAACTACCGTGTCCTACCGGCATGATAACCGTACCTGGCGCTGCACCGATCTCTTCAAATAATTCATAGGCTATACTGGCGATACCAGCAGTTCCATGCGGCAAATAAGCATGGCTTGCATAAACGGCTCCCTTATCTACCTCATTTAAAACCGCTTCTGCAGCTTTGGATCTTGGACCGGCGATGGAGATGACTTCCGCGCCATACCCTTCAATCTGGTGCCTCTTTGGACCTGAAGCAAAATCCGGGATGAATATTTTTCCGCGGATTCCCGCTCTGGAAGCATAGGCAGCAAAAGATGATCCAGCGTTTCCCGAGGAATCTTCTACGGCTTCCTTTATGTTAGAAGCCAGAAGCCAGCTGGTTAATATAGCTGTTCCTCTGTCCTTAAAGGATCCAGTGGGATTCTGGCTCTCCATCTTAAAACCCACCTGTTGATTGAAGGCTGTACTCCATACCAGGGGAGTATTCCCCTCACCCAAACTGATCACTGGCGCGTTTTCCGGCAGGGAAAAGCTCGTTTTGTAGCGCCAGATGCCCGGAAGATCTGGTTCGATTTTTTCAGAGAAGTATTTCAGTCCAGGGAAGTAACCAAATAACCCTCCACATGCTGGGCAGCGATGGGGAAATATATTTATTAGGAAACGGATTTTGACATTCCCGGCATTGGATCATAGAATTTCCTGGCAATTTCATCAATTGCCTATGCGCAAATAATTGACGATCTACCCCCCCGTAACCTGCGGGAAGAAAGCTATCACTGCTTCATCAGGGATGATTGTATTATCCCGTGAGAAGATCTGATTAACTGCTGAGTGCATATTCATCACTGTCGGAGCTGCATCAGGATAATCTTCTGCCAGGATGCGTTTAATATCAGTGATGGAAGAGCCAGCAGGAAGTTTAAGCTCGAGCTGTTTTTTTCCAATCCGCGCTCGAATTGTTGAAAAGAATAATATTTTTACAGTGATCATCGACTCACACTAATTTTTCATATCCCGCCACCGGGGATTCCAGGAAAACATTCTTGTGAAATTATACCGTACTGAAATCTCATCCAAAACAAAATCAATCATTGGATCGAGGGAAAATCACCCCCAGGTGAGTCCAATCAAGCAAGGATTGGAAAAACCCACATGTTATAATGCAGAGAATGGAAAATAACCTTGAGAAATGGAAAAATGGACTTTCCAGAACCCGGAAATCGACTTTTGGTAAAATCGCTACTTTTTTTGGAGGCAGTGAAATCACTCCTGTAACATGGGATGAATTGGAAGATTTATTAATCCAATCAGATCTGGGAGCAGAAACCAGCCTGGAAATTGTTGATCAAATCAAAATCCGCTCTGAGAATGAGGGTGTTATTCACTCTGATGAATTGACCAAATTGGTGATCGATGAACTTAAATCCCGCCTAACCATCCCAAAAGGAATCCAGATCAAGGAAAAACCCCTTGTTATCTTGATTGCCGGAGTGAACGGATCCGGGAAAACCACCACGATCGCCAAGTTGGGAAAACAATTTCAGGATCAGGGACTCAATGTTCAATTTATTGCCGCTGATACATTCAGGGCCGCGGCTGTTGAGCAATTACAGATCTGGGGTGAAAGGCTGAATATTCCTGTCACTTCGGGTCAGCAAAATGGAGATCCCGGGGCAGTGGTGTTTGATGGTATAAAATCCGCAATATCCAGGAACAAGGATCTGGTACTGATCGATACAGCAGGCAGACTGCATACCAGCTTTAACCTGATGGAAGAGCTAAAGAAAGTATATCGGGTAGCCGGCAAAGCGCTGCTATCTGCACCCCACCATTGCTGGCTGGTAATGGATGCCACTACCGGACAGAATGCCCTCCATCAGGCGGAATCCTTTGCGGATGCGATTCCACTCGATGGTATCATCCTGGCCAAACTTGATTCGTCAGCCAAAGGTGGTATGGCCTTTGCAATCCAGGATAAGTTGGGATTGCCAATCCTTTACGCAGGTCTGGGAGAAAAACCAGAAGATCTGGTCCCGTTCGATCCTGCGGCATTTGTAACCAGTATCATCAACCAGGAATGAGAAAACTATGCAACAAAAACTAAAACGATATCAGAAAGAATTTGATTTTACATACTGCTTTGGCGTCTACCCCACACTGGAATTGATCAATACCCGACCGGAAACAGTCCTCGGAATCCTGCTGCATTCAAAAGGCGCCCATAATCAGGGCATTGATAAAATTCGCACCCTGGCAGGAACCCTGCAGATCGAGATCATTGAAAATGACAAATTGGTCGACAAACTGGCAATGAGGGGCAATACCTATGCTATCGGCGTCTTTAAAAAATTTCCCACCGGGATAGCTCCAGACCAGGATCACCTTGTGCTGGTAAATCCAACCAGTATGGGAAATCTGGGAACGATCATGCGCTCCATGCTTGGATTTGGCATTAAAGATCTGGCCCTGATCGAACCAGCAGCGGATCCATTTGATCCAAAAGTGATCCGGGCTTCCATGGGAGCTGTTTTCCATCTGCGGTTTCAGAAATACCGGACATTTACGGACTATTGGGGTGTTCAGCCAAAACATGCCATCTATCCATTTATGACCGATGGTAAAATTGCCCTTCCAGATGTCAGTTTCACGACTCCCTCTGCCCTGGTATTTGGTGGAGAAGCACCTGGCCTCGGGGAAGAATATCATCAATTCGGAACCAGTGTCAGTATCCCACAGGCAGACGCAGTTGATTCGCTGAATCTGGCCCAATCAGTTGGCATTGCCCTGTATCAATTCTGGGTCAGCGCCAATCATTCACACACTGAATAAACATCCCTTTGTGGAAAAAAAACGGAGTATAGTTATGGAATCCTTAACCAGCATCTTGTCAGAGAGTCAGAAAAAAATCCAGAATTTACTGGAGCGTCTTTGACGTCCCCGGTAAACAAAAACTGCTTGAAAAATTAAGGAAGGAATCCCAGGCATCCGATCTATGGGATAACCAAAACCGGGCCCGGAAGGTAATGAAAACCCTCGCAGACCTGGAAGGGGAGTTAAAGAACTGGGCAATACTTGGTCAACGCCTCAAGGATTTAATGGAATTGGCTGAATTAGAGGATGAAAGCCTTCAGGAAGAACTCGAAAATGAAGTCCTCGCACTCCAGGAGGAAATAGAAAAGCGGGAATTTGACGCCATGCTCTCCGGAGTATATGATCGGGGTGATGCCCTGCTTGCAATCCATGCCGGTGCAGGAGGGAACGATGCCCAGGATTGGGCGGAAATGCTGCAGCGCATGTATCTGCGCTGGGCAGAAAAAAGAGGTTTCAAGACCGAAACCCTTGATCTTACCCAGGGTGAAGAAGCTGGAATTAAAAGCACTACTATCTCAATTAGTGGATTATATGCTTATGGCTACCTGCGCTCGGAAAAAGGGGTTCACCGCCTGGTAAGAATCTCTCCTTTTGACTCCTCCAACCGCAGGCATACTTCTTTTGTGCTGGTGGAAATAATGCCCCAGGTTGATGATGATCAGGATATTCAGATTGATGCCAATGATTTGAGGATCGATACATTTCGCTCGGGTGGGGCCGGTGGACAGAGTGTGCAAAAGAACGATACAGCAGTCCGCATCACCCACATTCCAACCGGCGTCGTTGCCAGCTGCCAGAACGAACGTTCCCAGACCCAGAACCGGGAGATGGCAATGAAAGTGCTCAAAGGGCGGCTGGTAGCTTTACAACAACAAGAACGAAAAGATAAAATCGAAGAACTCAGAGGGGAATACCAGAAAGCTGAATGGGGAAGCCAGATCAGATCTTATGTGCTCCATCCATATCATATGGTCAAGGACCACCGCACTGATTTTGAAATGGGCAATACTGAAGCGGTCCTGGATGGCGACATTGATCCATTTATCGAAAGTTATTTACGGGCGACACTCGGAGAGAAAGGAACATAACTTCCTCGGCTTTTGAGGTGTTATAAAAAACAGGTTAGATACGGCCTACATACTATATTTTCCTGTCTGCGCGTCAGAAGGAGGATTCCAATGGCTAAAAAGAATTGGAAGGGTCTTATTTGGTACGATCATTGTGCTGATTTTCCTGGGAGTAATCACTGCCCTTATCACACCACCCCTTGTCCGCAGAGCCGCTAAAAATTCATTTCCTGTCGTTGAAGGAGAGATCCAGATCGCTGGTCTGGATGGATCAGTGCGGATCTACCGGGATGGATACGGCATTCCCCATATATATGCAACAACTCACCATGACCTGTATTTCAGCCAGGGTTATGTGCATGCCCAGGACAGATTCTGGCAAATGGATTTTTCACGCCATTTAGGCAGCGGCAGGTTGGCGGAGTTAGTCGGAAAACCTATGCTGGAAACAGATAAGTTTCTGAGAACTCTTGGCTGGGAAAGAGTTTCCCAACAGGAATTGGAATTATTAGGTCCCGCTGAGATGGCAATCCTGGACGCCTATTCAGCAGGAGTTAATGCTTATATCGCAGATTCAAAAGGTTCAGATCTCAGTCTGGAATATCTCTTCCTTGGCCTGCTCAACTCAGGATACGAGCCCCCACCCTGGACACCGCTTAATAGCTTAACCTGGGGGAAGGCAATGGCCTGGGATTTACGGGGTAACCTGGACTCAGAGATCGATCGGGCAAAACTCCTTAAAACCCTCCCGCGCAATCAACTGGAATTCATCTATCCACCCTACCCATCAGACCATCCAATCATCGTGCCCGGATTTTCAATTGATAAAGAGGTTAAGACCCAAAACACAAACGCCTCGATTCCCCCCTACTCATATCTGGTTGACCCTATCTGGCAGGGTGTGATCAATTCGATGGAGAATTTTCAGCGCTCGGCTGCAAACCTGGATCAGATCTCAGGAGGAGGTTTTGAAGGGATCGGCTCCAACAGTTGGGTTGTCCATGGAGATCTGACAGATACCGGAAAACCTTATCTTGTAAATGATCCCCACCTGGGAGCCCAGATGCCTTCGATCTGGTATGAGGTCGGGTTGCACTGCCTGGAAAAAACGGATGAGTGCCAGCTGGATGTGGCAGGATTCTCCTTTGCCGGCGTACCAGGGGTTGTCATCGGGCACAACGACCATATTGCCTGGGGTTTGACCAATGTTGGTCCAGATGTGATGGACCTTTATATTGAAAAAATCAATCCTGAACATCCCACACAATATCTGACACCAGATGGATGGAGAGAAATGGAATCTGTGCTTGAGGTGATCCAGGTCGCCGGCAAAGATCCTGTCGAACACCAGGTCTACCTGACAAGCCACGGGCCCATCATCGGATCTGAATACGGATTGGATGATTTTGATCAGTCAACGGGATTGGCTCTCCCAGATGATTTTGCATTGGCATTAAGATGGACTGCCCTGGAACCAAGCTGTGTCTTCTGCGCCATGTGGGATATCAACCTCGCCAAAAATTGGGACGAATTCCGGGAAGCAGCCCGCTATTTTAAAGTCCCCTCCCAGAACTTGATATATGCCGATATAGACGGCAATATTGGTTACCAGATGCCTGGCAATATCCCCATTCGTGTTGAAGGACATGACGGTATGCTCCCGGTGCCAGGCTGGAACGGTGATTATGAGTGGCAGGGATATATTCCTTATGAAGAGCTGCCCTACACACTCAATCCACCGGAAGGGTATATCGTCACTGCCAATAACGCTGTAGTTGGCCAGGAATATCCCTACCTGATCTCCGAAGAATGGAGCCGGGGATTTCGAGCGCAGCGCATCGTCGACTTGCTGGAAGCAGCCCCCAAGCCGATCAACATTGCAACCCTGAAAGCCATGCAGGGAGATAATTACGACCAGATCGCAGCCGTACTTGTCCCTGAAATTCTGAAACTTAACTTTACGGACCCAGAACTGAGGTCTGCCCAGCAGATCCTGCTCGGTTGGGATTTCCAGGCGGATATGAATTCAGCGCCGGCGACCCTGTTCATGACATTCTGGCAAAACCTGGTGACCAACACCATGCAGGATAATCTTCCAAACGATTATCATATCGGTGTTGGATCAACAGCAAAGGAAATTTTTCGCCAGCTGATCACCCAGCCGGAGAATCCCTGGTGGAATGATAGCTCCACAACAGAACGGGAAAACATGGCTGATATCTTCCGATTGACTTTTGAAGAATCCTACCAAGAAATAAAAAAGGAATTTGGTGCGGATCCCAGCAACTGGCAGTGGGGAGAGCTCCATACCATTACCTTCCAAAATCAGGTCATGAGCAGTTTCCCATTTATAAATAAATTCTTCAACCGCGGACCGTTCCCGGCCGCCGGCGGCAACGAGATCGTAAATGCTACCGGTTGGGACCCCACCAATCCTTATCTGATCGATTGGCTGCCGTCCATGCGCATGATCGTTAACCTGGATGATCTGGCCAATTCACTCAGCGTCCATACCACCGGTCAATCCGGCCATGCCTACCACCCTCATTACATCGATATGGCAGATCTATGGCGCAACATTTATTACCACCCCATGCTCTGGGATCTAGCTCACATCCAGCGCCAGGCTGAATCACTGCTGAGACTGAGTCCCTGATCACGTAATTTCACAACCAAATAGGCCAAAGACGGATGACAGAAGACCGGGTTTATAAACCCGGTCTTCTGCCCCCGCTGACCGCTATGCGGCCAGCGGTCTTATCAACTTGCCCCTTGTAAAACTATCTCTCTTTATGTATAATATAGAACAAGCGTTCTAGACTAACAACTGGCAGATATGTTACCAACCCGTGTTTTAGATTCACTCAAATATCTCTTTCAGCCGGCCCAATTCATCAAATTGGACCAGCCGCTGAGTCTGGCTCTCACGAGCCTGGCCAGAGAAGAAGAACAACCCCTGAACGAAGTCGGGCAAAGGATGTTGAGTTTTGCCCTGCAGCATCGCCAGGAAGCCACCAGGAATCTGAAAACCTGGAAATCCCTCACCCCGCGCGAGAAAGAGATCACCGCCCTGGCCTGCTTAAGCTATACCAATAAGGAAATCGCAGACCAATTGATCATTTCCCCGGCCACTGTCAAAACCCATTTGCGCAATGCCAAACGCAAATTCGGCCTGCGCAGCAAACTGGAACTGCGTAAGATCCTTTCCGACTGGGACTTTTCACAGTGGGCTGCCTGATCAATCTTCCCCTTTTGGGGTAGCCCTTTTTTCATCCCTAATGTCAGCCAAACGGCGATGGTCGTTCACCAACCGACCTGATAAGGTTGGTTTATGGAACTCATTACCCTGCCAAACGCCCCTTCCCTGCAGCTGCTGATCGCGCCTTCCGATTTTCAACGCAAGGCTTCCCTGCAGTTTATTGCCGAGCTGGCCCAAACCGGTCCGGTCCGCGTTCTGGATGGGGGCAATCGCTTTGACGTGTTAACCCTCAATCGTGAGCTTCGGCGCCGGGACCTGCTGCTCTACACTGCCCTGGAGCGGATCCAGATCGCCCGGGCTTTCACCTGCTACCAGATGACAACCCTATTGGAAAGTCCTGCTCCGCCAGGCATTCCCACCCTGGTCTTAAACCTGCTGGCCACTTTCCAGGACGAAAACGCTTCCCTGCCCGAGCGGCTCCGCCTGCTGGATAGCTGCCTCCACCGCCTGAGGGAAAATGCCCGCCACACCCCGGTCCTGGTGGTGCTGCATCCGCAGCCCGCTGAAGAGCCTTTTTTGGTTCGGATCCGGGAAAGTATGGACCGGGTTTGGGTTTTTGAACCCCATTATCCTGCCACTCAACTCACCTTGCTCTAAAGGAAATCCAATGGGACGAACCGTAACCTCAATCACCCAAACATTCTTAAAAGAACGCGCTGCTTTTGCCCGTTTCCGCCGGGCCCTGCGCAGCAGTGACCAGCAAATCCTGGATGACTTATTCGCCTCAGCCCAAAAACACCTTGCGGCTGCTTCCTATGCTTCCCACGCGCTGCCTTTTGAAACCTTTCTACTGTCCATGCTGTTGGAGGAACACAAAGAGGTCGTCCGGTTAAGGCAGGAAGTCGCAGAGATCCGTCATGTCCTCCAGCAATGAGATCCTGGGCTGGCTGCTGGATATCTATCCAGATCCAGTCCAGGGCGTGATCCTGTGGTTTTTGGATGAAGACGGAATCCAGCGGCACCGACTGCACCAGCCTTTCCCGACACCCTTCTACGTTCACGGCTCCAGCAGCGATCTAAGAACCTTGTGGCGCTACCTGAAATCGCTGCCGCTGAATCTCCAGCTATCACGTGTCGAAAAGCAGGACCTTTTTGTGGAGAAACCTCTTCCAGTCCTCGAGATCATGACCGAAACCCCGCTGGCCCAGGAAAAGCTCTTTAACCAGTTAAAAAGGAGCTTCCCTGGTTTGGCTTACTATAATGCCGATATCTCGGTTGATCTGCGCTACGCAGCCAGAACCGGCATCTTCCCCCTGGCGCGCTGCCGGGTGCTGACCACGGATGAAGGTGAGATCGAAACCCTGGAAACCCTCGATTCACCCTGGACAATTGACAGCCCCCAGGTCCCTTTGCTGGTAATGTCCCTGGTCCCTGATGCCAATCCAGACCATAAAGAACCAACCAGCCTGAAGGTGCACATATCGGGAAAACACTATACCTTCCCCTTCCGGGACGAAAAAGGTTTACTGGTGAAGCTGCAAGCTCTGCTCCGCCGTTATGATCCTGATTTGCTGCTAACAGTCTGGGGAGATAACTGGCTGATCGATAAACTCCACCAGTTAATGGAAAAACACCATCTCACCCTCTCTCTGAGCCGGGAAACAGGGCGCGGGGTTGAACGCCGCGAAGAGCGTTTTTATCACTCCTACGGAGGAGTGATCTATCGTGGACCCCAGGCCCGTTTATTTGGCCGCATTCACATTTCCACAGAGAACACGGTCATGTATCATGACTATGGACTGGAGGGTGTTTATGAAATGGCCCGGGTGACCAGCCTGCGCATCCAGACAGCTGCCCGGGTTTCTCCCGGCACGGGAATTTCCTCAATGCAAATATTAACAGCTCTCCGACAAGATGTCTTAGTACCCTGGCATAAACAGCAAGTGGAATGGTCCAAATCAGCCTATAACTTGCTCCAGGCGGATCGGGGTGGCATGGTCTACCAGCCAACTGTCGGTCTGCATGCCAATGTGGCAGAAATAGATTTTATATCCATGTATCCCAGCATCATGGAGCACTTTAATATTTCCCCGGAAACCGTCGGCAAAAGCAGTCAGAACAGCACATTTGTGCCCGAGTTGGAACTGAGCATCGACCAGGATCAGCGCGGCCTGGTTCCTGATACCCTGCAGCCCCTGCTTGAAAAAAGGATCCGGTTGAAACAGGAACTGGCAGGCATGGATCCCCGCGATATCCGCTGGCAGCCTTTCCAAGCCCGCTCTTCAGCCCACAAATGGCTGCTGGTCACCTGTTTTGGGTACCTGGGTTATAAAAACGCCCGCTTCGGGCGCATTGAGGCTCACGAAGCTGTGACGGCTTACGGGAGGGAAGCACTGCTGCGGGCCAAAGAAGCTGCTGAGGAGCTGGGATTCCGGGTCCTTCACATGTATGTTGACGGGCTCTGGGTCCAGAAGGAAGGCGCCACCCAGATCGCTGACTTTCAACCCCTGTTAGAAGAGATCCTGGACCGCACCGGCCTTCCAATCAATCTGGATGGCATTTACCGCTGGATCGCTTTCTTAAGCTCACGGCCAGACCCCCGGGTGCCGGTGGCCAACCGCTATTTCGGACTTTTCCAGAATGGCACCTGGAAGGTTCGGGGAATCGAGGTAAGGCGTGACGACACCTCAAAATGGGTCAAGAAAGTTCAGCGCGAAATGCTTGATCTGCTGGCAGACGCTCCAGACGCCGGCCAGCTTGTGGATCAGCTGCCCAGGGTTAACGCTCTGCTACAAGCCCGATTATCAACCCTGCGGCAGCGGCAGATCCCCCTGGAAGAATTACTGATCTCCCAGAAGATCAGCCGGAGTCTGGAGCAATATAAAGTACCTTCCCCTGCTGCAAGGGCGGCTGCCCAGCTGGCAGAGATCGGCAAGAATTTGATACCCGGCCAGCGGGTGCGTTTTCTCTATACCCGGGGAAAACCCGGCGTATTTGCCTGGGACCTGGAAAAAAGGCCTGATCCCAAATTAATTGATACCGACCGTTATGCCGAATTGCTCTGCAGAGCAGCCTATACCATCCTCCAACCCTTGGGAGTGGAAGAACGAACCCTGCGCTGGTGGATGTTTACTAATGCCGGATACGGCGCACCGCCAGGGTTTCTACCCGATTCCTGCTCCCAGGAAACGCCTCTCCTGGGTGATCTCAACTGGTCAGTATCTTATCTTGACCCTGTTTTCTTCTCTGTTTATTGACCAGGTAGTGTTTTTTGAGGAGAGCAATCATCTTGACTTAAACCCCCCTACTCCGTATAATCTACCTGCTGTAAAAGAAGAGTAATTATCACGATTATTCGTGTTAAAAGAAGCAGGAGTTAATGATATGACACCTCTACCAAAACAACGCACTTCCAAAGGTCGTAAAAACCGCCGACGCGCTCATGATGCGTTAAAACCAAAGCAGTTGGTGCAATGCAGCAACTGTGGTGAAAAACGCTTACCCCACCGTGTATGCCCTCACTGTGGTTATTACCGCGGTCGTGAAGTTGTAGCAAAATAAATAATCTTATAAAGTTTATCAATTAATCGGACGGGCCGTGATTATCACGGCCGTCTGTGTTTTAATCACCGATAGGTTATAATAAAAAAGTCATTACTGAGTGAAATACTTAACTTTGGGAGATATTATGGCAACAACTGAACGTCCCCCGGGAAAAACCACTATAGCTCCAGGTGTTCTATCAACAATCGTTCGATTAACTGCTCTTCAGGTGGAAGGAGTCAGTCGCCTGGCACTGACACCCAGCACTGTGAATACCCTTTTTAGCCGCAACCGGGATGATGGGGTTGAAATTACGGTGGAAGAAGACGGTTCTGTTTACGCAGATTTGCACCTGGTACTGACAGATAAAGCCAATATCCGGGAAACCAGCAAAAAAGTTCAAGAAGAGGTTTCATTGGCCATTTCAAAAATGGTTGGTATGGATGTCGGCACGATCAACGTACATATCGAAGATATTGATTATCAGAATAACCTGGTCCCTGAGGATTAAAACCTTATGAAGGACCGCACCCGGGCGCGGGGGATTGCTCTCCAGGCCTTATACGAGCTGGATATCACGGACCACCCGGTTGGCGTTGTTTTAACTGAAAGAATGGCGGACGCAGATCTGGATGATGAGCTAGTCCATTTCTTTCGAAAAATAGTGCTGGGGGTTCTTCCTATCCGCAGTGAGCTTGATCATTTCATCGCCGATCACGCCCCGGACTGGCCCCTGGACCAAGTAGCTGTAATTGATAGAAATATCCTCCGGATTGCTATCTGGGAATTTGCCATTGCAGATGATATCCCCCTCAAAGTAGCTATCAACGAGGCTGTTGAATTGGCAAAATTATATGGATCAGACAGCGCACCTAGATTCGTGAACGGCGTATTGGGTTCCCTGGCTGATCGACAAAACGAGATCATCCAATCACTTCAACATATTCAGTCCCAGGATGTAGATAAATCCGCATGAACATATTTGGTATTGGCCCCCTAGAAATTGTTTTTGTCCTGATCATTGGTATTTTGGTTCTTGGCCCTGAAGGCATGATCTCAGCCGGGCGTAAAATGGGAAAATTCCTGCGCTCTATCATCAAATCCACTTGGTGGCAAAATATCCGCAAAGGTGTCAGTGAAATACAATATTTACCGCAGCGGTTAATGCGGGAAGCAGAACTTGAGGAATTGAACGAGCTCCGAATGATGACAAAAAACAGCTTTCCTAAGATAGGTGGCGAAGACCTTCTAAACACATCATCTTGGAGTGGATCATCCAGCCCGGAAACGATATCTAAAACCGGCCAAATCCCTGAACCCACAGATAAAGAGGCTCCAGATACAGAGTCTCTAGATAAAGAACCTTCAAATAAATAACCACATCGCTGTTACATTCCCGGGGCAGCACCCCGCTTTTCAATAATTATTTTATCGGTAAAAAATAGATTAGCACGTCTTCACATTTGAATATCAGCAGTTACTGCTGATAATGTGTGCCCGCGTAGTTCTATCATCTACCCGTCACTATTGACGAAGGGAGCGTGGATCTATGAGACCTGTATATGCCATCTCCGGGGGAGTTTCTAAGTTTGCCAAAACTCGTCCGGACAAAACCTATCAGGCAGTGATCAAAGAAGCCTACGATTATGCTCTTGAAGATCTCCAGATCAGTTTTCCTGATTTCACAAAGATCGTTGAGGGTTCGGTAGCATCCTATTTTTCTGATCACTTCAGCCGCCAGTTGATGGCAGCCATTATGGCCCAGGATTATTTGGGGTTATGCCCCAAACCCAGCCACCGGGTGGAAGGTGGTGGAGCAACTGGTGGCCTTTGTTTTCAGGAAGCCTGGAAATCGATCGCCAGTGGCCATATGGACGTCATAGCCGCTTATGGTTTTGAAACCATGAGTCATGTAGAAACCTGGAAGGGAAATGAGTTTATCGCACTGGCATCGGATGTTTCATTTGATTACCCGGTGGGAGGTTTTTATTCAGGTTATTACGCCATGATGGTTACCCGTCATATGAAAGAATATGGCACAAGCGTGGAAGATATGGCTCATGTCAGTGTCAAGAACCATATCAACGCTTTCCATAATCCATATGCACAGAAAAGAAACCGTTATTCTATTCAAGATGTGCGGAATGCACCAATGGTTGCCTGGCCTTTAACCCGCCTGGATATCTGTGTGATGTCAGATGGCGCAGCAGCCACAATCCTGGCATCCGAAGAGGGCATCCAGAAACTGGAGAAAGCCGGCGCAAAGATCCCCCGCCCACTGGTGAAAGTAACCGGTATCGGAAGGGGAACTGATGCCATGCGAATGTCTGATCGGCCCCATGTCGATTACGATACTTTTATCGAAGACTACGCAACTGAGCAAGAGAAAGACTCCAGCGACACCATGAAGTATTATAAAAAGCTCTGGGATCATGGCACACGGTACCCGGGAGTTCATTCATTCCGGGCAGGAAGAACTGCCGGTAATATGGCGTATAAACAATCCGGCATTTATGATCCGATCGAAGAACTTGATTTTGTTGAACTTCATGACGCTTACACTTCCAGCGAGATCCAAACTTATGAGGATCTGGGCCTTTGTCGATATGGTGAAGGAGGTCCATTTGCTGCTTCAGGGAAGGCTTTCATGCCGGATATTGACTATGGCTTAGATCTGGCAGAGAAACCAGTCTGCCCTGTTAATCCATCCGGGGGCTTGATCGCTTGTGGTCATCCGGTTGGTGCAACCGGATTGATGCAGGCAGTTTTTGCAATCTGGCAGCTGCAGGGATCGATTAAAAAGCATTTTGATGACAATACCCTTCAGGTCAAGGATGCCCGGAAAGGGGCTATCCACTCACATGCTGGCACAGGCACCTATGTTACTGTCAGCATTTTGGAACAGGAATAAGGAGGAACGATGACAAAAATACCTCACAAACAAGAAGAAACCCTGGGGGGCACGATCGTTCATAATTTACCTTTTCCCAAGGAAACAACACCTGAAGCGCTGGCATGGCTGAAGGAGATGACTCCTATCCTGATCGAAATGCCGTATAACATTATTTACCTGCATTCCTACGCTCAAGACAGTCCTTGGTTTGCGGGATTATCCAATAAAAGGATCCTTGCCAATCAGGATCCAGATTCCGGTTATACCTACGCAACCCCCCGCGGTCATGATATGTATTCCGGTTCCGAAACAAATTGGATAGATATCACAGAGAACCAGGCTTCAATTCATACCTTCACAGTTTGCCACTTTGGTTCTGAGGCATTCCTTGACCAAACACCTTATGTGCTTGTTCTTGTAGAATTTGAGGGTGTTAACACTCTTCTTCTCAGTCGATTAATGGGTGTTGATCCTATGGAAGCCAGCCTGGATTGGGTGGGTATGAAACTCAAACCCCAATTCATTCGCAACAGCAAACTAAAACCAACTGACGTATACTTTACCCCGGCCTGAAACAAGGAAAGACCTATATCCTTTAGGATGCAGATCTGATTTGTTGTGCACACAAACCTAAACTGGTCTATAATCTTAGCATTCAGCTAAAGTAGACCAGTTTTTGTGTATGACAGAATCCCAACCAGCCACCCCCATCACCAAATACCACCTCCAGGAATTAAGCTGGCGGGATCTTTTCAGGGTCTTCTTGCCCTTAATTCTTATTGTACTGGCACCGCTCGGATATGGCTTGTGGCGCACATTATATGGCTACTCCTCCTTTGGTCCAGCGGCTGCAGCTGCCTGGGGAAGAACCTGGTTTTATATTGCCGGGGTCCTGGTGATCCTCCTGCTGCTCTATACCTTCCGTCGGTTGAAAAGAGCTCATACCTGGATCGATGTCTACAGTTGGGGATTAGATTTCCATTTTCCCCCGGGCCGGAAACGGCAGCTGAAATGGGAAGAGATCGTGGGAATAACAACTTATTCTATCAATAGGTCCTTATTCCGATTGCCAAAACGGAAAAAACAGTACACTATCTTATATTCTAAGAACTATCGCCCGCTGCAATGCCATCCTGGGATCAAAGACCAGGAAGGATTAAAAAAGATCATAAAAAAACATACCTACAAACATCTGCAGCCCAAGTTATCACAGGCCTTTGTTAAAGGGAAAACCCTTCCATTTGGCGCTGTGTCAATTTCAAAGGAAAAACTGATCCTCCCTAAAACAGAAGTGCCCTGGGATTATATTGAAGGAATTTCAGTGGAGAACGGTATATTTATCATTAATCTCACAGCTAAAAATGCAATTGAGATCCCTATTCGAAAAATCGTCAACCTTGAAATACTCATACACCTCATCAAAACGGAGATCTGAGATGTCGATTTCTCGCCCAAAACGGATATTAGTTAGCGTCTTTTTACTGGTGAGTTTTATACTCAGCAGCTGCGGAAGTTTTTCACTGGAAACTATTTTTCCAAAGCTCAACTCTGACTCCTCAGGTGATGTGATGGTGGAAGTGACTTTTTATGTCCAAATTCCACTCAATACACCCGAGGGAGAGATCATTTACTTGAGCAGGTTGGACGAAGTGACCGGCCTCGGCGTAAATGCGACTGCCCATCCAATGGAACCTTCCCTGGGCGAAGCCAACCTGGATCAAGGATTGATCTACCAGGTTACGTTAGAAGTCCCTCAGCACACCATCATCAAATATCGCTATACACGGCAAAATCAATATGCAGTGATAGAACATACCCAGGATGATGAACAAGTTCGCTACAGAATGGCCCAGGCTGATAATCCACTTGAGATTAGAGATGTTGTCAGCAAATGGTCCGACACATCATATTATTGGCCGGAACCCGGCAGGATTTCCGGGATCATCAGTGACTCAACAACCGGGAAACCAGTGCCCGGCATGTTAGTGATTGGCGGCGGTGTCCAGGCCTTCACAACTGCTTCCGGTTCATACATGCTGCCTGGACTCCCTCCTGGAGTCCACAATCTGGTTGTTTACGCTCCTGACGGCACTTACCAGGAAATTCAGCAGGGAGCAGAAGTTGCCTCTCAAGCAAATACCGAGGCAAATTTAACAATTACTCCCAGAAAATTTGTAGATGTGACTTTTTTGGTTTCAGTTCCAATAGGTACACCTGAGAACAGCGTTCGCTTAGTCGGCAACCTGTACCAGCTTGGGAATACTTTTGGGAATCTCCCGGGTGGTATGAACACAATTCCTTCCAGAATGCCCCAATTGACATCTGCCGGGGGAAATCGTTATGGAATAATCCTTTCCCTGCCCGTTGGCGCCGAAATTCGATATAAATACACTCTCGGTGATGGTTTCTGGAATGCAGAACACAGTGATGATGGATCCTTTTTTATAAGGCGGTTTATCGTTCCTGATCAGCCGGTTCAACTCTACAGATGATGTTCTAACCTGGAAATCTGGACCAAAGGATTCGATCACTTTTGATCTTTGGACCCCCGAACATACACCTGCCGGCGAAATGGTTTATATCCAATTTAATCCATATGGATGGACGACTCCTCTGCCGATGACAGAAATTGCTCCAAACCATTGG
Organism: uncultured Chloroflexia bacterium; assembly: GCA_963783765.1. Taxonomy (GTDB): domain Bacteria; phylum Chloroflexota; class Anaerolineae; order Anaerolineales; family UBA11858; genus B10-G9. The sequence goes on from CAWAOV010000004.1 coordinate 162,128, forward strand.
GTCTTTATCCTGTTTTCTCCTTTTGATATCCTCTCTGATCTATCATACCGGTACTGCCGCGAAGGCGAATGTGGTGTTGCTGATGATGCAGCGACATCCGGAATTAACCCACAAGGTCGTAAGGTTTCTCCCAGCGCTGAGCCGCAATATATTGCGGATACCGTGGATGATTGGGCCTGGTTGGAATCCGCTCCCTTTGAACCCCCCGCCCCGCTTCCACAAATAACACCCCGTGGAGAAGATTTTATTACCGGGATTGAGTTCATGTCTGGCAGCAAGCCCGCAGATTCAATTCAGATGACAGCCGCTATCCCCGAGATCGTAAACCTGAACAGCGGATGGATCATCTTAACCCCAACCTGGAGTTTCACTCACCAAAATCCTCCTGTAATCGAACCTGACCCAAATCAGGATCCTCTCTGGATAGATCTCAGCACTATGACCAGCAGCGCGTTTTCCCAAGGACTCCATGTTGCGATCCACCCCCAACCTCACTTCCCAGAAACTGCTGCCGATTGGTGGTCAACTGCTCCGCTGGATTTCAGCTGGTGGAATTCCTGGTTTGACCAATATCATGCTTTCGCAATCCATTATGCTGAAACAGCCCAGATCCAGGGTGCAGACATGCTTATCCTGGGAGGCGATTGGCTTTCACCTGCTTTACCTGGTGGAAAATTATCCGATGGTACCCCTTCAGGTGTTCCGGCTGATTCTGAAATACGCTGGGTAGAGATCATGAATGATGTTAACGCCCGCTTTTCGGGAACCATTGCCTGGTCTATGTCACTCCCTTCAAAAGAAACAGCTCCAAATTATTTTGAACACGTGGACCAAGTAAACCTGAACTGGAATCCTAAATTGTTTATCACACCAGAAACAAGTCTGGAAGAATTGGTTAATACAGCCAATCTTTCGCTCGATGGAGAAGTTCATGATTTCTGGTCCAATTGGCTGCAGCCTGATAATAAAAGTCTGGTCCTCCAAATTCAGTACCCATCTGTATCTGGCTGGAATCCTGATTGTTCTGATGAGTTTAGTCCTTGTTACCCACTCTCAACATTCTCTTCACCAGCCCCGATAGTTGCGGATATTGGAACCGGTTTTTCTGAGCAGGCGCTGGCCTATCAGGTATTTTTATCAACTGCACCAAAAAAGAACTGGGTTTCAGGGATCATCTCCCAGGGTTATTACGCTCCGGCAGTCCTGCATGATAAATCTATTTCAATCCACGGAAAACCGGCAGAAGACTTACTGAGAGTGTGGTTCATAAGTCTGAAATAGAGGCTCAACTTTTAACTTGGCTGGATTCTTAATTAGATCAGGTCAGTTCCTCCCAATATCTTTTTAATTGGACTTTTGGAATTGTTAAACTTGTATTGGAATTAATTATTGCCCCTTGTAAAAATGGGCTCTATTGCTATAATACAAATCCAGTTCAACATCAAACCCATCCATACGCCCGTCGATTTAGGGAAAGTGGATGGGTTTTAAGTGTCATTAGATAAAGGTTATCGGTGAAGTGTTAAGAATGACTAAAGAGATAAATAAAGAACAGACTGTTGAATACGAAAATCCCCTGGCTCATCTGCTGCAGATCGGTAGTGACAAAGGTTATGTCACGCTGGATGATATCTCAGAGATTTATCCCAAGGCGGAAAATAATGTCGACCAGCTGGAAGAAGCTTTTGCTGCTCTTCTAACGGCCGATATCCCCTATGTGGAAAGTGAAGACGAAGCGGAAGAACTGATTGAGGAAGAGGATGATGATATTATCCAAAATCATGATAATGACCTCTTCGATGAGGATGATCCTCTGGAGAATATCAGCACCAACGATACCGTTGGCCTTTATATCAAACAAGCTGGCAAAGTTCCCCTGCTGACCAGGGATGAAGAACAGAAACTGACCAGCCTGATCGATATTGGACGCAAAGCCCAAACAAGGCTGGCTGAAGAAGAACTCACTCTCGAAGAGAGGGAGAACCTCAGCAAGATCGTCGATGAGGGTTGGGAAGCATTTGAGCATCTTATTCAAGCCAACTCCAGACTTGTGATCAGCATCGCTAAAAAATATGTCGGTCGTGGTGTGTCCTTCCTTGATTTGATCCAGGAAGGCAATATCGGTATGATGCGCGCCGCACTGAAATTTGAACGTGATCGCGGTTATAAATTCAGCACCTATGCAACCTGGTGGATCCGCCAGGCGATCACCCGCGCAATTGCTGACCAGGGCCGAACCATCCGTGTTCCGGTCCATATGGGTGACAAGATCAATAAAATGATCCGCATGCAGCATCAGCTGAAACAGGATCTAAATCGCGACCCAAATCAAGATGAACTGGCTGAAGCCCTCAATGTTACACCGGATGATGTCCAGGACATGATGAAACATGCCCGGCGTCCATTATCACTTGAAATGCCCACAGGCAAAGAAGACGATGCCCAGCTCGGTGATTTCATCGCAGATACAGATGTAACACCTCCAGACGAAGAGGCTACTGGGATACTGCTCCGGGAACATCTCCAGGAAGCCCTGGCAGAACTCCCTCCCCGGGAAACCAAGATCCTTGAGATGCGTTACGGCTTAGTTGACGGTCGTACATTGACATTAAACGAAGTCGGCAAAAAAATGGGCGTGACCCGCGAGAGAATTCGCCAGATCGAAGCCCAGGCATTAAGACGGCTTCGAAACCCCCGCATCCAGGAAAAACTGCAAGCTTATCTGGACTAATAAATCTCTGAAAACAATATAAAAAAAGCGGAACAGCTAAGCTGTTCCGCTTTTTTATTTTAGTAGTAATTTTCCTATTTCAGATACAGGTCACCCCAGGTTGTGGGATCTGCAAAATATCTCCCAGGCACATTACTGACAACAGATTGTTGGTTCAACGAATCCGCTTTGTCATTATCGTTAATGGATATGGCAAAACCGAAATGATTCCCGGCAGCCGGGTAAGCAACACCAAGCAAACTCCAGGGTATTTTAAATTCAACCTGATAGCCTTTCCCACTTTCAATGGAACCAATCTTAACCTCAGTTTTCTTCCCAGCATCCACTTTTGGGAACCACAAGTAAGCTTGAGGAGGCTGAGGAGTACATCCAGTTGCAACTTTGCCATTTACGATCAAACAGGTCTCAATTCCATACTGCCCGGGTGAGACACCAAGCTGATAATCGTCTGCAGATAATGAATGCAAACTATAGTCGGCGCTTACATAGCGATCAAAAAGGATCTCAATACTGTCACCGAGATACATCTGTTCTTTCTTGGCTTCCTGAACATATTTATCATCTTTAACACGGACACCAATATAGAGATAATCCTCGTCCCATCCCGCTACCACTGTTCCAGAACAATCCGACTCATCGGTCCATTTATCGGCCCCATATACAACATAATTGATCACTTTTTGAATTGGGGGATCCCATTCATATAAATCCCCATCAATGTTGAGGTTTTTATCAATATAGCTTGCCGTTATAGATGGTCCGCTGCGAACAGCTGGACCTTCAAAGGTAGCTTCGGTTGCATCCAGTGTTTCCGTCACTTCCAGAGTTTCGGTTAGATCCAATTCACCAGTTGCTGTGACCTCGGGTGTACTGGTTACCACCACTTTGGGAGTTGAGGTCTTTTCACCTGTCCCAGCTGAGGAAGATGCAGATGTTGCCGGTGCCTCCTGAGTAGGCTCAAACAAGGCTGTCATGGTTTTATCTGGGGTTGGGAAGGAAAACGGTGTTGGTGTTGAAAATCCAGGTAAAGTACAGCCTGTCAGCACTGTTAAAACAATCATAGCCACAAGTATATGGCGAAATTTGATTTTATCCATGGAAATACCCTCCTCAATGAGGTTTTTTACACTTTTTATAACAACTATACTAAAATTATAAACGAGTTTCATACCATAATTCTCCCGTGTTAAGGAGTTTACGACATTGTATACTTATGAGTATCCAAGGCCTTCCGTTACTGTAGATGTTGCAATATTCAGACCATTTGGAGATGAGTATCAAATCTTACTCATCAAACGCAACCATGAACCGTATCAAGGCAATTTTGCCCTTCCAGGGGGCTTTGTTGAGATGGATGAATCTCTCGAACAAGCGGCCCACAGGGAATTATTCGAGGAAACCGGGGTTGAAAATATCCAACTTACTCAAATTCAGACCTTCAGCGATCCGGATCGGGATCCCCGTGGCCGGGTTATATCCACTTGTTTTGGATCTGTTCTGAAGGCTGAGGATCAAATTAATGTCCAGGCGGGTGATGATGCAGCAGATGCCGCCTGGTTTTCCTTGAATGGACTGCCAACTTTGGCTTTTGACCATCATCAGATAATTCAAATCGCGATCGCCAAATTGATCCCTTAGGATCTCCATCCGGGTTCTTCTTCTCAGCTGCTCACTTACCAGATTAAATAAAAAGACCCCACCATGCCGTGTGTGATTTAGTCTTGAACCTGCTTTCGCAGATTGGGTGTCCGCATCAGGAGTTTCGCCTTGGCTCAGGCCTATCGCGTTGCTCCATCAATATAGGACCCCTTAAAGTTAGTGTTGGCTCAAAACACGTAGATCACATCGCGAACACAGTAGGGTGGATACACTTTACCATATGTAATCCCGACTGAACAGGGGAAATTCTTTGGCAAGAAACCTACTTTAGAATCACTTGTATGTGCAGTTCCTCCAGCTGACCGGGCTCAACAGAAGACGGTGCATTCCCCATCATATCCCTGGCGGATTGGTTCTTTGGAAATGCAATTACCTCACGGATATTAGGCTCATCTGCCAACAGCATACATAAACGATCGATCCCGGAGGCAATACCTCCATGAGGAGGAGTTCCATACGAAAAAGCACGCAGCATATGTCCAAAACGCTCCCGGGCCACATCCATATCAAGGCCAATCAAGCCAAAGATCTTTTCCTGCAGATCCGCTTTATGGATCCTGATTGATCCTCCTCCAATCTCATAACCATTCAAAACCAGGTCATACTGCTGTCCCCGCACCTGGGATGGGTCCTCGTCCAGGGCATGGATATCTTCCATCATCGGGCTTGTGAACAGGTGATGGCTGGGATCCCAGCGTTTTTCATCCTTGTTCCAATTCACAAGTGGAAAATCAATTACCCAGCAAAAACCCAGGACATCCTTATCTACCAAGTCCAGGCGATCACGCAATTCCTCCCGCAGCCTGCCCAGGCTCTCATTTACAATTTCCGGAATATCAGCCACAAATAGCAGCAGATCCCCGGGGGATCCCTGCAGGCGTTTTACCAAATCATCTTTAACTTCTGCTGAGAGGAATTTCGCAAAAGATGATCGTTCTTCGCCTTCAGTTGTCAATGCCAGGTAGGCCAGCCCTCCAGCACCGTACTGTTTAACATATTCAGTCAGTTCATCGATCTGTTTCCGGCTGTAATCGCCCAAACCTTTGACATTGATACCCTTTACCAACCCGCCTTTTTCTACTACGTCACTAAATACCCTGAAACCAGAATCAGGGGCCAGGTCAGAAATATCTACCAACTCCAATCCAAACCTGACATCCGGGTTGTCTTTTCCAAATCGGTCCAGGGCTTCCTGGTAAGTAAATTGGGGCCAGGGGGTTTCCATGACCTTTTTGTCAGGCGTGACTTCTGCAACCAGTTCCGTATACAGACCTTCAAGCAGCGCCATCACATCATGCCGCTCCACAAAGGACATCTCGATATCCAGCTGTGTAAACTCCGGCTGGCGGTCACCGCGCTGATCCTCATCACGAAAACAGCGTGCAATCTGAAAATATCTCTCCATGCCTGCTACCATAAGCATCTGTTTTAACTGCTGGGGAGATTGAGGCAAAGCGTAAAATTGTCCAGGATGAACTCGGGATGGCACGATATAATCCCGGGCTCCCTCTGGAGTAGTTTTAAACAGGATCGGAGTTTCGATCTCGAGAAAATCCTTTTTATCCAGGTATCTGCGGATGAAAGCCACGACCTTGTGCCGCAGGATGATATTATCCCGCATCCTCGGCCGGCGCAGATCCAAATACCTGAATTTCAACCGGGTTTGTTCTTCGACATCTTCTTCCTGGTTAATAAGGAAAGGTGGTGTAATCGCAGGATTCAGAATTTCGATCCGGGAAAGTTCAACTTCAATCTCTCCTGTGGGCAGATCAAGGTTTTTCATGCCTTCTGGCCTTTTCCGGACGATACCGATCGCCTGAATCACCCATTCTGTACGCACTGGCGTCAGAGCTTGATGGACTTCTGGGGATGTTTCGGGGTTTGATACGATCTGAACAATTCCAAAACGATCCCGCAGGTCAATAAAACTGACCCCGCCTAGATCGCGCAATCGGTCAACCCAGCCAGCCAGGGTAACTTCCTGGCCAACATGTTTGATATTCAGTTCACCACATGTATGTGTTTTATACATCCTTCCTCCACCTACTTCCACAACAAAAAAATATTCTAAAATCTAATTTTCTGCATTATAGCATGTCAGCAGTAACCCGCTTAATTTAGTTTATTAAATCAAGAATAACATACCAACACCTATCATAGCGATTACAGTACCAGCGATAGCCCCCCACCCCATTCTCTCTTTAAAATAGAAATATTCTACAGGTAATAAGAAGATTGGCGGTAGTGCCATTAACGTGCTTGCAACACCTATGCTGGTGTGCTGCAGCGCAAAAAGAGAGAGGGATACACCAAGAAATGGCCCCGAAAAGGCGCCTCCGATGATGCTCCATAAAGCTTTTGGGTTTATGACAACTTTTTTGATTGTACTTAAGAACTCTTTCTGAAAAAGTGTCACTACCCAGATTACCACCATTGCTGTCACCATTCGTATAAAATTGGCTGAGATCGGCGAAAAACTGCCCCCAAGCCCGATCTTGGCCAGAACCACTCCTAATCCCTGGCCTGCCGCACCACCCAGACCAAAAAGTATACCTTTGAGATAATTCTCTTTTTTCTGGGTCTGGTTCTTATTCTTATCCAGCACAACCCAACCTACACCGATCAAAGTTGTGAAGATGCCACCTATCTGCCATAAGGTTAAAAATTCCCCCAGGAAAACCCAGGCTGTGATCGCCGCTATAATGGGAGCCAAGCTCATCATTAACATTGACAACCGCGGCCCAACCAACACAAAAGCCTGGAATAAAAAAGCGTCACCCAGTACTAAACCTATGATGCCAGATAAACCCAGCCAGAACCAGCGATTCCAATCCGCTCCCACCGGCCAGAGGCTGCCCAAAAAAATCCAATGTGCCAGGGTCAGGAACAGGAAGGCCGCGAACAGTCTTACGCGATTAACAACGGTCGATCCTACTACTCTACCAGCGACAGTGAAGAGCGTGGAATTCACTGCATAGGTAATTGAGGTGATGATGGCTGCCAGTTCTCCGAGGTACAACATTTTCATGGGTTTTCCGTATATATGAATAGCAAGTTACTATTGTACCGGATAGTCTTTAAACCGGTAAAGAAATACTGGGTATAATTTTGCGGTGACAAGATCATTTCACAAAACTCGGGAGGAATAGATGCAGTACAAAAAAAGCGGTACCCTGATGGAGTCTGTTGATATTCATCTAAAACAAGGAGAATCCATCTACTCAGAATCTGGTGGAATGGCCTGGATGAGAGGCTCGTTTGATATGGACACCAGTACTCGCGGCGGGCTTGGCGCAGGGCTGGGCAGAATGTTGGCTGGAGAATCATTGTTCTTAACCACTTATACATGCAAAAGCCAGGACGGATTGATCACCTTCACTCCAGAATTTCCCGGTAAAGTTATTGATTTGAATTTAACAGCTGGTCAAAGTCTGATCTGCCAGAAAGATGCTTTCATGTGTGCTGAAGAATCTGTAAAAATCGAAATGCATTTTCGAAAACGACTTGGGGCTGGATTATTTGGAGGTGAGGGTTTTATTTTACAGAAGATAACCGGACCCGGAATTGCATTCTTAGAGATACCGGGGGAAGTTCGAGTTGTTGATCTTGGGGCTGGCGAAATCATGAAAGTTGATCCCGGACATATCGCCGTTTTTGAACCGACAGTCGATTACGACATCTCGGCCGTAAAAGGGCTTAAAAATATCCTTTTTGCAGGTGAAGGTTTATTCCTGGCAACATTAAAAGGACCAGGTAAAGTTTGGCTTCAGACTCTGCCCCTCTCCAATCTGGCAATGAAACTTTCCCGCTATATGCCCTCCAAGGGATAGTATTCTTTAGATACTGACGCAGAAAAGAAACCACTCCAGTTCCAGGAGTGGTTTTTTTGGTTAATCTTTTTTTATATTTGAGTTATCTTTCTGGAAATACCATTTTTCAGTGTATACTGAGGGAAATTAATCAAGGGAGGAATTGTGAAATTATTAGAAGACCGAATCCTTAAAGAAGGACAATATATCGGGAACGGCATTCTTAAAGTGGATGGTTTTGTTAACCACCAGGTCGATCCTGTATTAATGAATGAAGCAGGAAAGGAATTTGCCAAACTATTCATGAATTTCTCTGCTACAAAAATATTGACAGCCGAAATTTCCGGCATCGCGCCCGCGGTTTCTGCCGGGCTTCATCTGAATATCCCGGTTGTGTTTGCCCGGAAACATAAACCTATCACCATGCCTGACCAGGTATTATTGACTTTATCACCTTCCCACACAAAAGGCAGAACCGTCGAACTCATCGTATCTCCGGAATATTTGGGGGCGGGAGAACGAGTTTTGATTATTGATGATTTCTTAGCGACAGGTAAAACAATTGAAGGATTGATCCGTCTGGCAGAGATCGCCGGAGCAACAGTTGTTGGGGTTGGTGCGTTAATAGAAAAGACCTTCGAAGAGGGACGAAACCTCCTGGAAGCAATGGGGGTCCATGTAGAATCTCTCGCAAGGATAACGTCCATGTCAGAGGACGGTATAAAATTCCATAGATCATGAAACAGGATACGATTGTAATTCTTGATTTTGGTTCACAATACACTCAGCTAATCACCCGGATCATTAGAGAACTATCCGTCTATTCCCTTCAACTCCCATGGACAACTTCCGAAGAAACCATCAATGAGATCCAACCAGCAGGTTTGATCCTCTCCGGAGGTCCGGCATCGATCTACACTAAAAACGCACCAAAATTTCCACCTTTCCTGCTGACACTCAATATCCCGGTTCTGGGAATTTGTTATGGGATGCAAGCCATGGCGGATGCTCTGGATGGGAAAATTACCGCCTCCAGCGCCAGAGAATACGGCTATACGCAAATTACTGCCGGAGAAAACAACCCTCTGATCCCCATGGGTATTCATCAAGTCTGGATGTCTCATGGAGATCAAATAACTGAACTTCCCTCAGGATTCTCCCGGTTGGCAACTTCAGATAATACACCCATCGCAGCTATGGGTGATCTCAAACGCCGGTTTTTCGGGGTCCAATTTCACCCGGAGGTGAAACACACTTCGATCGGTACCGAGATCATCAGTAATTTCCTGTTTCAGATCTGCAATATCAATGCAGGTTGGACTCCTGCATCAATCATCAAGGACAGTATCGCTCATATTAAGAAAGTGGTTGGAAATTCAAAAGTTCTGTCTGCAGTTAGTGGTGGTGTCGATTCCAGCGTAGCCACCGCGCTGGTACACAAAGCTGTTGGGGATCAATTGGATGCAGTGTTTGTTGATACTGGACTGCTCCGCAAAAACGAGGTCCCGGATGTACAGGCTGCCCTTCAAGATAGCCTGAATATCAATCTGCATACTGTTCAGGCAGCAAATCTATTCTTTCAGGATCTGCAGGGTATCAAAGATCCAGAAGACAAACGCTCCAAAATCGGCAATCGCTTCATCCGTATTTTTGAAGAACACGCTCGGAAATTAGATACTCCTGATTACCTGGTTCAGGGAACTATCTATCCTGATGTAGTTGAATCAGCTTCCCCAGATAGACCGGAATCTGAAACAATCAAAACTCACCACAATGTTGGTGGTCTGCCAGAGAATATCACCTTCAAGCTTGTTGAACCCTTACGTTATTTATTCAAAGATGAAGTGAGGAAGATTGGAGAAGAACTAGGACTGCCCCCCACCCTGGTTTGGCGGCAACCTTTTCCCGGACCGGGTCTGGCTATCCGTTGTCTCGGTGAAGTAACTCCTGAAAGGGTCGATCGGTTAAGAGAAGCGGATTTCATCTACCTCCAGGAACTGGGTAAAGAAAATCTGCTCCAGTACTTCAAAGATGGTACTGAACGCGGATCATCTCAAGCCTTTGCGGTGTTATTGCCGGTTAAATCAGTTGGTGTTATGGGCGACCAGCGCACTTATGAAGATGTGATCGCCCTCAGAGCAGTCACAACTGATGATTTTATGACCGCTGATTGGTCCCGGCTTCCATCCGAGCTTCTGGCCAGAATCTCCAACCGGATCGTCAATGAAGTCAAGGGGATTAACCGTGTTGTTTATGACATCACCAGTAAACCTCCCGGCACCATAGAATGGGAATAAAGTGTAGCTTTAGATCCATTCCCGGTAAGAATAACCCGCTATCAATCATCAAATAATTAAATCATGGCTGTTTTCGATAGTAATAATTCACCATTCTTGAGATAAATTCTGATGACATCAAAAAATAGTAAAGCCGGGAAAGTCGTTTTAGTCACTGGACCAGCGGGTAACCTGGGATCAGCAGTTGTAGAAAAGTTCTTCCAGGAAGGCAATTCGTTGATCTTGCTTGATCGTCATCCTGACCGGATCAGGGAGCGATATCCCCATCTGGAGAAATCCAACCAACATCTTCTTCTTCCAGGGGTTGATCTGACAGATCAAAAACATGTTCAATCAGCGGTTGAATTTGCACTGGAGAGCTTTGAAAGCATTGATTGTCTGGTGCACACAACAGGGGGGTTTCAGATGGGAGAAAAGGTCCATGAAATCAGCTCAGAAAAGTGGGATCTGATGATGGATCTCAATGTCAAGACTCTTTTAAATATCACCAAATCCGTCATCCCGATAATGATCAAACAACAGGATGGTATGATCATTACCATAGGTGCCAGACCCTCCCTGCAGGGGAAAAAGAATATGGGATCCTACAGCGCAGCAAAAGCAGCAGTATTGAGGTTAACTGAAAGCATCGCAGCGGAAGGAATGGCTGAAGGTCTTACAGCCAGGTGTATCATTCCTGGTACTATTGATACTCCCCAGAATCGCCAGGCTATGCCTGGTGCAAACACTTCCAATTGGATCAAGCCAGCATATATGGCAGATATAATTCACCAAATATGCTTCAAACAATACCCAAATAATAATGACCTAATCGTCTCTCTATAAAAGTAAACTATGAATAATCTTCCTATATCTATCCTGATCTTTGGCGCCTCGGGGGACTTAACCCAGAGGAAACTCATCCCGGCGTTATATAACCTTTACCAAAAGGAACGATTGCCAGATATTAACATTCTCGGAACGAGCCGATCACCATTCACAGACGAGGAATTCAGAGATCATTTACTGGCTGGTTTACATAAATTCAGTCCAGACTCATTTCAGGCTGAAAGTTGGGAAAAGTTCTCTCAAAAGATCCACTACTTAAGCGGTAATCTGACCGACCCTGCTGACTATACTAACCTATCCACAAAATTGTCGGAGCTGGAAAATGGGGCATCAAACCGGCTCTATTACCTGGCCATTTCACCTGAATTTTACACACAGACTGTAATAAATCTGGGTAAGTCCGGCCTCGCCAAACAAACCTTGGGAGAAAGCTCTCCCTGGCGGCATATGATCATTGAAAAACCTTACGGAAGGGATCTGGCCACAGCCCGGGCATTAAACGACAGCATCCATGAGATCTTCTCAGAAGACCAGATCTATCGGATTGATCACTACCTTGGTAAAGAGACTGCCCAAAATATTCTATTTTTCCGGTTTGCAAACACAATCTTTGAGCCCGTTTGGGACCGCCGCTATATCGATAATATTCAAATCACTGTAGCCGAAAGTGTCGATGTCGGCCATCGGGCAGATTATTATGATAAAGCCGGGATTTTGAGGGATATGTTTCAAAATCACCTCTTTCAACTTCTTTCTCTGGTTGCTATGGAAGCTCCCGCATCCTTCAACGCGGATGCGATCCGAAATGAGAGGGTTAAACTGCTGCGGTCCATCCGGCCCCTTAAAAGGGAAGATTCCGTTGCGGCCCAATACGTTGGATACTGTTCAGCAAGTGGTGTAGAAGATTATTCCCGCACCCCAACTTACGCAGCATTGAAGCTTTATATTGATAATTGGCGCTGGAAGGGAGTTCCGTTTTATATTCGCTCTGGAAAATCGCTCAAACGCAAAGCAACCGAGATCAATATCGAATTCCAGCGCCCACCACACTTGATGTTTGGATTATCCGACCCTGAGCAAATTACTCCCAATATCCTGTCGATTTGCATCCAACCTGATGAGGGTATTCACCTGAAATTCCAGGCCAAAGAACCAGATTCGGAACAAAATATGCGGCCGGTGGATATGGAGTTCCACTACCAGCGCTATTTTGGCAATAAAAAACTACCTGATGCCTACGAACGTTTATTAAGCGAGGCTATTGCCGGCGATCCTTCTCTGTTCACGCGAAGTGACGGCATCGAAGCAGCCTGGACAATTATCGACCCCTTGATCCAATCCTGGGAAGACCATAACACAGATGATCTGGCAGTTTATGATCCCGGAACCTGGGGACCTGAAGAGGCAGAAGAACTGCTTTCCCGCGAAAGCCATTGCTGGAGGATGAACTGCGGTTTACATGAAGATTGCATCGAACCCGTTTCAGAGCAGTCCTAATCTTATCTATTTCGGACTTTTTTTCTTATATCCTTCATTCAAATGCCCAAATATCCCCTATGTTATAATAGACTCATCGGGGATGAAAGGTATCGACGGAAGAGGTTGACCCCGGATCGCGAGCCGAGAGGCGCCGTTCTCGTAAAATCAGCGCAAAACCTTAAGTGCCAACCGCACTGAATATGCTGCTCTTCCCCTCGCTGCATAAGCCTGGGTAAGACAGACGATTACCTTAAGGTAATCTCGTTCACCTCCTTCAATCTCCTGCTGGAGGAGTCTGAACGTCAGAAAGCAGGAGTGCCGTCGGGTGACGTCGCTATTCCGGCCTAAGAGGGGCTTTCGGGTTCCAGCGGCTAATCAGTAGACACTTTGGGCAGTTGTAGTCCTGCTGATAAAAACAAACAATTGCCTACGCTCGTAGACGTCCGAGCGGTAAAATCTTTCGGACGCGGGTTCGATTCCCGCCATCTCCACCAAAGAAAGAGGCTTGTCTATCGCTCGGCATGCCTCTTTTGAAATTAATAAGAGTCACTAAATGGCCTGATTGGGGTTACAAAAGACGTTAATCAGTTTATGTTATAATCGTACTATTATGACAGAGTCCCAACCTTTACTGCGCAATTCCATACCCCTCGAAGATACAGATCTTATAGAGGAAACAACTGAGAAAAAAGGGTCGGTGGGAAAGAAAATTGGCCTTGTTCTTGGTGCCATCCTGATCCTTGGCCTGGCTGGAACCGGTCTTGTATTACTTCTTCAGCCTGGTACAGATACAGCCCGCGTCAGAGATATCTTTATTATTTTTATGGCGCTGGAATTCCTGCTGATCGGGATTGTGATGATCATTCTGATCATTCAGTTGGCAAGGTTAACTTTGCTGCTTCAAAATGAGATCAAGCCTATTCTTGACTCTACCAATGAAACAGTCAACACGTTCAAGGGCACAACTGCTTTCTTAAGTGAACATCTGGTGGAACCTGTTCTAAAAATGAATCAATATCTAGCTGGATTAACCAGAATTGCCGATTTCTTTAAGCCCGATAAGAAATAATTTTTCTTTTTATACAAACTAGGAGTGTGAATAATGTCTGATAACAACAATGAATTTGGCGCCTTTATGTCTGGATTATTGCTGGGCGGAATTGCTGGTGCGATCACTGCCCTTCTATTGGCACCTCAATCCGGAGAAGAAACCAGGAAAGTTATCCTTGATAAGAGCCTGGAACTGAAAGACAAGGCTCTCGAAACTGTCGAAGACGCCCGTCAGCGAGCTGAATCAGCTGCTGCTGAAGCCAGGGTCGCGGCCCAGGAATACACCCAGAAACTCCAGGATCAGGCCAAAGGCCTTCAGGAACAGGGCCGGGTTATCCTGGAAGAACAAAAACAAAAGATCACAAAAGCAACCAAAGGTGGCAAAAAGTCGGAAGACGAAGCAAAAGCATAACCCTGCTTCAGAGACCAGAAGGCCAACATCAAACCTGCCATATTACCTGGCAGGTTTGTTCATTAAATCTGAAAGAACCTGCCCGATCGAATTAGAAATATCGCCGGCCAGAACCGCAGCCGGACTGCCCTGGATCCGCTCAGCTAATACGCCTGCCCTGGCATGTATCCAAGAGCCGGAACTGCCGCATCAAATGGCTTTAACCCCTGGGAAATCAAACCAGTTATTACACCTGCCAAAACATCTCCACTGCCTGCTCTGGCCAGGGCAGGATTGGCTGAGATTAAGATTTTCGTCCGGCCATCTGGTGCAGCGATGATTGAATGGGCTCCTTTTAACAACACGACCTGTTTCCAGCGTTTGGCATATTCTTCCGCGATTTCCACTCTTGATTTTTGGATCTTTTCTACTGGTAAGCCCGTTAACACTGACATTTCTCCAGGATGAGGGGTTAACACACAACTTTCTGGTATTTTTTCCTGCCAATTTTTAATACCGGAAAGAAGCCTCAAACCGTCTGCATCTATTATCAGTGGAGGCAAATCCCCAAATTGAATGAAATTCTCAATGAATCTTCCGGAACTTGTTCTAGTTCCCAATCCTGGTCCAATCAGGCATGCTGTAGGTTTCTGGATTGCATCCAATAATTGATCGCTTGCTTTTTCTGAGATACCCCCGTTCTCGTCTTTGAGAACGAGCCAGGTGGCTTCAGGCAGCGTTTTGATCAATCCCTGGTAGATCCCCTCTGGCACGGCGATTGTCACCAAACCGGATCCAATTCTATAAGCTGCTGTTCCAGCCAAAACAACAGCCCCGGGGTATTCTTCAGATCCGGCAATAATTAAACTCGTCCCAAAAGTTCCCTTATGGGCATCCAATGGCCGTTCGGGCAGCTTTGAAATGACCCAATCTTCTTCAATAGTTTCCCTGGATATACGTTCAAATTCAGGTAGTTCAGAAGGCAACCCGATATCCACTATCTCAAGTTTACCCAGGTAATGATAGGCGGGAAAGTGAAGAGTGCCAGCCTTAATGGCAGCCATCGTCACAGTCAGATCAGCAGCCAGACAAACCGGAGAAACTTCACCAGTATCACAATCTACACCGGATGGACAATCCACTGCGACGATGGTGGGTTGTTCCTCGAGCCCATCCAAAACTTTTTTTATCATTCCCAGCAAATAATCAAGGGGCGGTCGGAGTGGGAGTTTTATGCCCGTTCCAAGCACACCATCAATAATCAGGTCGGCACCAGCCAGTTCAAATTGAAGATCGATCGAGAGTTGATCTGGATCGTAATAATCATGCAGGATACATCCGCGATCCACAACTCGTTTGACCAATGGATCTTCAACATGTCGCTCCCTTAAAAAGAGCACTGCTGCATCCCATCCCCATGCCATCAAATAATCCAGTGCTACCAGGGCATCACCTCCATTGTTTCCAGAGCCGACCAGAGCTATGACCTTCCTGCCCTGCGGTACACCATATCGTTTATCGATCAGCTCAGCCAATCCCCTGCCTGCCGCTTCCATCATTGCAGCATAGGAATGACCAGCCGCATCGGATGCCTTTTCTATGGCTATCATTTCACTTACGCTTACATATTTCATATCCATTCCTTAAGCTAGGATACTGCTCTTCCTGATTTTAGTTTACCAGACACCCGGATGAAATTTAATTAAGTACCCATAAGGTTAAGTAGTGTTGCAACTTATACATAATTGATTATTATTAATCCAATATCGGCTATACTTGGATTGAACATGACAGGATAAAGGTATGTTTAAGAGCGATTACTTTAAAGCATTGGAGGATTATAAAAAAGCCAGGCGCGGGGCTGCGATTCAGGAACTGTTGGCTCGCCTATCAGGTCATTCTGAAAATTCTGAACTCCATTCTTACGAAGAAGTCCGCCATCAGCTGCAAGCTATCGAAAAGAGCGCTGAACATCTGGAAGAAATCCCCCTGAATGCAATTGTCGGAAGTGTTGGGCGCTACCATGATTTCACCCGGAAATTCCTTCCCAAAGCCTCCATAGATGAAAGCCGCTGGGCCAGAGTAATGGCAACGTCCCATGGTTTATCAGGTTTGCCCGCAATAGATGTGTATAGGATTGGTGATGTATATTTTGTACGGGATGGTAATCACCGGGTCTCTGTTGCCCGACAAATGGGTAATACTACCATCCAGGCCTATGTTACTGAAGTGGAAACAAAAGTTGATCTTACACCAGATTTCACTCCTGATGAACTGATCATCAAATCTGAGCAGGTAAAGTTCCTTGAAAAAACAAAGTTAGACTGGATCAAACCCAGCGCTGATCTGTCGACAACTAAAGCAGGTGCCTACCCTACCCTGTTAGAACATATAGAAGTCCACCGTTATTATTTGGGATTAGAAAAACAGCAGGAAATACCCTACGAAGAAGCTGCCGCAAATTGGTATAGGGAAGTCTTCCTCCCAGTAGTGAATATAATCCTTAAACGGGATATATTATATGATTTTCCAGATCGAACTGCTACAGATCTGTATTTATGGGCTGCCGATCATCGGGCAAGCCTGGAAGAGGAAATGGGTTGGGATATCGGGGCAGAAGCTGCGTTAACTGATCTGTCAGAAAAACATGGCACGGGAAAAAAATCAGGTATAAGGTTCTTATCAAAAATAATCAACCGGGTTGTGCCGGCTGCATTTGAGGATGGACCGCCGCCTGGTACCTGGCGGGAAAAACTTGCCCAAATGACCATCCTCGAACATTTAATGAATGACCTGATCGTGGCTATGGATGACAGCCCAACTGCTTGGCAGGCACTTGATCAGGCGATCATCCTCTCTAAATTGGAAAAAAGCCGAATTCATGCTGTTCATGTCCATCCAGATAACAACCAGGATGAACATCATTCCCTTGAGGAAGCTTTTCTATCTCACTGCCAGAATGCTGGTATTTCAGAATTTGACTTTATGGTTGCAACCGGGGAAACAGGTAAAATTCTATGTGATCATGCCCGTTTTGCAGACATCATCCTTCTACCTCTGAATCACCCCCCCGGGAATGAGCCCATCAATCGTCTAAGTTCGGGTATAACGACTTTGATCCGCAATTGTCCTGTCCCCATCTTAACAGTCCCCGCTGCACCAACCTCTCTGAATAATCTCCTTTTAGCCTATGATGGCAGTATCAAGGCCAAAGAAGCCCTCTTCATTGCAGCTTACTTTGGATCCCAACACGGTTCCACCGTGAATGTCCTCACCAGTGAATTTGGAGTAAATAATCCTGAAATCATACAGGATGAGGCCAGGAAATATTTGAAACGATTCCCCCTTACCGTCCAGTATATTATCAGCCAGGACCCAGTATCCGATCATATCTACAAAATGCATCAATCAGGACAGATTGATCTGATCCTGATTGGGGGATACAGCGGGAACTCTTTGATTGATGTGATGTTGGGAAGTGCTGTCGACAAGGTGCTGCGTGAGATCCAGCTCCCGGTTCTGATCTGCCGCTAGTTATTTCCGCTTATTTAAATTCTGAATTGATTTCTGTAACCCTGGACTGGAAAGTGTTAATCACCAAGGTTTTTCCTACTTGGGTTTCTTTCACAGTACCCGGACGATATATATGGATATGTCCATGAAAATGATAGGACGGTTGAAAAGTATCAATAAACCAACGGAACGCTTTTATTCCCTGGTGTGTCCAATCTTCCCCTTCATGAGTCCCCTGGGGTGGAGCGTGGGTCACAAAAATATCCAGAAATCGCCCATATCTCAATTTATTGAATAACAGAGCAGGGATAAGTTGAAAAACATGGTTCCACATTCTACCCTGGGTATATTGATAGGGCGTTCTCCGATTATATTGAATACTTCCTTCGACACCTGCCAGAAGTAATCCATGTTTTCTGTAAATCTTGCAGTGTAAATTTTCCGCTCCCAAAGGGTAAGATCTGGGCTCACCCAAATTAAGCTCCTGTTGGGGATCATGGTTTCCATGGACAAAATACAGCGGACGGTTCAAGGTAGTTATTACATATTCCAGATACATATAAGACAGATCTCCACAGGAAAGCACAAACTCCACGTCCCCGTGCCGATCTTTCAACGAGTCGCTGTAAATCCTGGGATCAATCTGATCACTTATTGATAAAACTTTCATTACAAACAAAACCTTTCATTATCTGGATTTTTCAATTGTACTATACCGTGTTGATTGAGATAATTTCCTATCTCCCATCAGTACTCCTGTATCATAATCATTTTGGTGATCACGATATGTTTGTGTCCGAAAGTTAATTGACAAGATCTCTGCAACCATATACACTAGAATATATTAAATCATCTTTCATTTATCGAATGCCTGAGAAAAACCACCGCATGGAAACTTCTAAAAATACTTGTTTCTTAATGTTGGGGGAAATTGTTATCGACCTTATTTCCACTGATATTGTAAACTCACTGCAAGAGGCTGTATGTTATGAGAGATACGCAGGTGGTGCAGTATCGAACCTGGCCATAAACCTGACGCGGCTTGGGTATTCAACAACACTCGGGGCCTGCCTGGGAAATGACGGATTTGGTAAATTCCTCACAGAACATCTTTCTCAAATTGGCGTGAACCTTGATTCCCTCCAAACCACTGAACATGCACCTACAACATTAATACCTGTTGCCCGCCAGTCAGGTACACCGGATTTCAACATTTACCGCGGTGCAGATCAACATCTTTCCTTAACAGAGAACTTATTATCGGCAGCATCTGAATGTAAATTCATTCATACCTCTGCTTTTGCGCTTTCCAGAGATCCCTGCCGGAGCACTATCCTGGCCGTACTCAAAGCCAATCAAGATCAAGGAAAGATCATATCCCTCGATCCCAATTACCATCCCGGGATCTGGCCAGATCTACCAGATTATCGGTCTTCTCTGAAAGAATTTTATAAATATATCACCATCACCAAGCCCTCATTGGACGACAGTATCCGAATCTTTGGCCCAGATTTAAAACCAATCCAGTATCTGGAAGAGTTCCTCAACCTGGGTCCTGATATTGTTGTGCTCACTATGGGAAGTGAAGGATCACTCCTGGGTACAAGTGAAGGAAAACGAATCCAGATTCATCCTAATCCGGTCCCTGTCGTGGACGTTACCGGGGCAGGTGATGCATACTGGTCAGGATTGCTGACGGGGCTGTGTGAAGGTTATTCAGCTTTGACTGCTGCCCGCTTGGGACAAGCGGTAGCAGAATATAAAATTGGTTTTATAGGACCAATTAATGAGCATTTATCATTACAACGTTATCTGGAATTCGCAAAAAAGATTTCTGTATCACAGATTTGAGATTATCAAATAATGACTATGGGTACCCTTAACCAACTGGTGATGATATCCAAAACTTATTGTTTATTTAACCAACTCCATTGGATTTATATTGAGGGATAAAATAAATGGTTCTGCCAACCTCATTAACTGTCAGTTCTTTCATACTATATATATCTCATTACTAATGAGTTTAATCACTTTTTTAACACTACCGTGTGTGATATATTTTAACGACTGCTTACATTTTGATCTGAGGAGGTGCAAGGGAAATTTATTTTACACACTTGTTTCACATCCTTTACCTATTATTACATTTAAGGAGATAGAAGAATGAAATCGAAACGTTTCTTTTGGGCAATGATTGCCCTCTTGATCGTCAGCTCCCTTATTCTGGGTGCTTGCGGCGGTCAGACAGAAGAACCCGTAGTCGTTGACGACGTGGTTGAAGAAGTAGTTGAAGAAGTAGTTGAAAAAGCCTTCCTGGCTTGCCAGGTTACCGATGTTGGCGGAATTGACGACAAATCCTTCAACGCCACTGCCTGGAAAGGCATGGAAGACGCAGTTGCAGACTTCGGCATCGAGGCCAAGTACCTCGAATCCCAGCAGCAGACTGACTATGAAGCCAACATCAACGCTTTCCTCGAGGAAGGCTGCGATCTGATCATGTCCGTCGGCTTCCTGCTTGGTGACGCCACTGCCGCAGCTTCCGCTGCCAACCCTGACCAGCTGTTCGGCATCGTCGATGTCGATTACCTGGCAGCCGACAACCTGTACGGCTCTGGCTTTGCTATCAACGAGGCTACTTTCCTGGCTGGCTACCTGGCTGCCGGAATGACTGAGACCGGCACTGTGGCCACCTACGGCGGCATCAACATTCCGCCCGTGACCATCTTCATGGATGGTTTTGTTTTGGGTGTCCAGAAATACAATGAGGTTCACGGCACCTCCGTCCAGACATTGGGTTGGGATGTTGCGGCCCAGGATGGACTCTTCGCAGGCAACTTCGAAAGCACCGATGACGGCCGCACCTTGGGCGAATCCCTGCTTGACGAAGGCGCAGACATCATCATGCCCGTTGCTGGCCCCGTTGGCGCTGGCACCCTGGCAGTTCTTGAAGAACGCGGCACCGGTATGATCATCGGTGTTGACAATGATTGGTCCGTGCAGTACGCCAATCAGGCCGGGATCGTTCTGGCTAGCGCTCTGAAGAACATGGACAAGTACGTCTATGAGACCATCGCTGCTGTTATGGATGGCACCTTCGCCGGTGGTAACTACACAGGCACACTCGAGAATGGCGGTGTTGGCCTGGGTTACGGCGGTGTAGATGTTTCCGCAGAACTCCAAGCTGAGATCGAAGACCTCGCCGCTGGCATCATCGCTGGTGAAGTCGCCACTCTGCCCCCTGCTCCTCCAGCTGCTGGTGAACTTGGCAGCGTGGAAAAACCCATCAAGGTTCTCTTTGTCCCGTCCGTGGATGTTGACTTCATGATCGCCAGCGGCGAATTGATCGAGCAGGCTCTGCTTGCTGCCGCCGGTGTTTACGTTGATGTCAGTGTTCCGACCTCCTACGCAGCCACCATCGAAGAGATGTGCGCTTCCCCGGATGACACCGTTGCCTTCATTCCCGCCATGGGTTATGCTCTGGCCAACCAGCTCTGCGGCGTTACGCCCGGACTGGCTTCCGAGCGCTATGGCTGGAATGTCTACTGGACCGCTTTCCTCGTGGCCCGCGACAGTGACTTCCAGACCCTTGCAGATCTCGAAGGCGCCTCCTGGGCTTACCCCGATGGCGCTTCAACCTCCGGTTACCTCTATCCGCAAGCTCTTTATGCTGATATGGGCATCACCGTTGGCGAGACCATCGAAGCCGGTGGACACCCGCAGGCAGTCCGAGCCGTTTATAACGGCGAAGCTGACTTCGGCACCGCCTACTTCAGCGCCCCCTTGCTGCCGGAAGGCTCCTGGACCGTTGATATGGCCCCCGACATCCCCGATGAGTTCGTTCCTGACTGCGGTTTGAACGACGAAGGCAAACTGTACTGCGGTGAATACCGCGTACTCGATGCCCGCGCCGCTATCTCTGAGGAAGCACCTGATGTGGTTCAGAAAGTCCGCATCCTGGCTCTCTCCCCCGAGATCCCCAACGACACCATGTCCTTCTCACCGGACTTCCCCGAAGACATGAAGCAGATGATCATCCAGGCTATCACCGCTTACGTTAGCACCGATGCCTGTGCTGAGACCCTCTGCAACGAGAAATTCTATGATTGGACCGGCGTTGGCCCCATCTTTGATGAGAACTTCGACGGCATCCGCATCATGATGGAAGCTCAGGGAATCACCCTCGAGAACATCGGCGAGTAATTTTTTACGCCCAAGTTATACAAAAGGAGGACAGCATCAGCTGTCCTCCTTTTTTTTCTATAAATCCCACATCCCCAACTAAAAAACCAGAAATATATTATCTATGGCACGATAAATATCATAAAAGCCCCCCAAGTTCTCATGGTATAATTCTGCGAAATCCATTATCAATTTTACCCCAACGAATTAAAACGAGGAAAATATGAAACCAATCCTTGAGCTGAGAGGAATTACCAAACGGTTTCCCGGCGTTTTAGCCAATGACAAAATAAATCTCACCTTAAATAAAGGCGAGATTCATGCGTTATTGGGAGAAAACGGTGCTGGAAAATCCACCCTGATGAATATACTCTATGGATTATACGAGCCTGATGAAGGTGAGATCTTTGTTAATGATGAAAAGATCAATGTCAGTTCTCCCCGAGATGCAATCTCCCGCGGTATTGGCATGGTCCATCAGCATTTTATGCTCGTTCCAGTCTTTACTGTGACAGAAAATGTCATGCTGGGTGATGAAACAACCCGGGCCGGGGGATTCCTGGATCGGAAAACACCAGCTGCCCGCATCCGCGAAATTTCCGATGAATACAGCCTGGAAGTTGATCCCGATTCCTTTGTGCGCGATTTGCCCGTGGGAGTCCAGCAGCGAGTAGAGATCATCAAATTGCTCTACCGGAAAGCAGATATATTGATACTCGATGAACCTACAGCAGTATTGACTCCTCAGGAAGTGGATGAACTATTCACCATTATGCGCTCCCTGGTTGCTAGTGGAAAATCCATTATTTTCATCACCCATAAACTGCGAGAGGTATTGACATTTGCCGATCGGATCACTGTCATCCGGGGTGGAAAAGTAATTGGCACCACAACACCCAAAGAAGCCAACCAGAATCAACTGGCTGCAATGATGGTAGGACGCGATGTCGACCTGGAAGTGAATAAAAAACCCGCAAACATCAAGGATACGGTGCTTGAAGTAAAAGATCTGGTGGTGCTTGATGATCTTAACCATGTCGCAGTGAAAGAAGTGAGTTTCGATGTCAAAGGCGGCGAGATCCTGGGAATTGCCGGGGTTCAGGGTAATGGACAAACCGAACTTGTAAAAGCGATCACCGGATTAAGCCACCCGGTGGCTGGCAAAATGAAACTGATGGACCAGGACATTACCCATGCATCACCCCGGACCATCACGGAGATCGGGTCTGCTCATATCCCCGAAGACCGCCAGCGGGACGGATTGGTCCTCACAGCAACCATCGCAGACAATATGGTCCTGAATACTTATTATCTGGATCCCTTCGCTAAAGGAGTAATGACCCAGGAGGATCAGGTTCAAAATAACGCCGAGAAGATCATCGAAAATTTTGATGTCCGCACTCCCAGCGCTTTGATCCCGGTTGGGTCTCTCTCAGGAGGCAATCAGCAGAAAGTCATTGTAGGCCGTGAATTTTCCCGTCCGATCAAATTTCTGGTTGCTGCTCAACCAACCCGCGGCCTGGATGTGGGATCGATCGAATACATCCATAGCCGCTTATTGGAAAAAAGAGATGATGGCTGTGCGATCTTACTGGTATCGACAGAACTGGACGAGATCATGAAATTATCTGACCGGATCGCAGTCATGTTTGACGGGAGTATCATCGCGATTGTGGATGCTGAGGGGGCTACCAAAGAACAGATCGGTTTGTTGATGGCAGGAGTTGTTGAAGCCTGATCATAACAGCTTGAAAATTCCAGATCTATATATAAGGAATGGATCTATGAGCGAGAATAAGAAAACACAAGACAAAAAGAAAAAAGACGCCGGGAAGATCTTTCTTGAGGAAGTGTCCAAGAGTCCATTAACTTTAACAATTCTGGCAATCATCTCCGGTTTGATCCTGGGTGGTCTGCTTGTGGCCATTACAACAGAAGAAGTTTACCAGGCATTCGATATCTCAATCTGGGAAGGATTAAAAGCTGGAGCCAGCTCTGCCTGGTCGACCTATGAGGCGTTATTTTACGGCTCAGTCGGCAACCCGGGCAGGATCATCAGCGCTATCAAAGCTGGAGA
Organism: uncultured Chloroflexia bacterium; assembly: GCA_963783765.1. Lineage (GTDB taxonomy): Bacteria > Chloroflexota > Anaerolineae > Anaerolineales > UBA11858 > B10-G9. The sequence goes on from CAWAOV010000004.1 coordinate 186,141, forward strand.
AGGGGAAGAGATCAGGCGCGCCTTTAACCCTTTCTTTGAAAGTCTGGTTGTTTCAACACCGTACATATTTGCAGGTCTGGCAGTCGCGCTTGGCTTCCGGGTCGGGTTATTCAATATCGGTGCTGAAGGACAGCTCTATATCGGTGCTGCAGCCACGGTTACAGCAGCTATTTTCCTAAAGGGACTGCCGGCCATAGTTCATATTCCCATCTCACTGTTGGCCGGATTTATTGGCGGTGGATTATGGGGTTTCATCCCCGGCTTGCTAAAAGCTACCACTGGCGGTCATGAGGTGATCAACACGATCATGATGAACTACATTGCTTTCAGATTAAGCGAGTTCCTGCTGCGCGGCCCACTTAAGAACCCGGATGGTTATACACCTGTAAGTGCCCCGATTGAGGAATCAGCCAAGCTGTTGCGCTTATTTAAATCACCAATCCGTTTCCATATCGGATTTTTCATTGCTTTATTCGTGGCCTATCTTGTTTATCTATTACTATTCAAAACTACCTGGGGGTACACCCTCCGGACTGTGGGTGCCAATCCCAGAGCCGCAAAATACGCCGGCATGAACATCGTGCAGACCACAGTGATGGCAATGGTCCTCTCTGGCGGCCTGGCCGGATTGGCCGGAGCAAACGAAGTACTGGGTGTCAATCACAACCTTGCCCTGGCATTTTCTTCCGGTTATGGTTTTGATGCTATTGCGCTGGCCTTGTTGGGAAAAAGCAATCCCGTGGGAGTAGTTCTCTCAGCAATCCTGTTTGGTTTCTTAAGAAATGGCGCAATTCAGATGCAGTTGTCAGCAGGTATACCCATCGATATCATTTCAGTGCTCCAGGCATTTATCCTGGCATTCATCGCTGCTCCCGCGATCATCAGAACCATATACAGGCTGAAAGAACCAGATATTGATCTTGATGCTGTCACCCTGCGCGGCTGGGGAGGTAACTAAACATGACAACAAAAACAACCACCTCAAACTACAAAGAGACATCCCCAACCCGTCGCCGGGTGATGGGAATCCTGTTCCTGATAGTTTCCGCCCTGATCTATTTCCTGTTCTCCAGGACCCTGGAAACTGGCGTGCAAACAACCTTCTGGATGGTTCCAGGCGGTTCAGATCAAGAGATTCCTGACTGGGTATTCAACAGCCTGCCCATGATCAATATCATGGCTGGACTGAGCCTTGTGGCTGGAGGTTACCAGCTAGCGAGAGGTTTTCGTAAACGCACCAATATGGTTCTGGGTTTAGTGGGTGGAATGTTCATTTTCGCCTTTCTGACCTGGGCAACTGCGGATGGCAGCCTCAACCTTGCCGGTTTGATCCGAAGCGCTCTGGTTAAGGCAGTACCTCTAACCCTGGGTGCTCTATCCGGTGTTTTATGTGAACGTTCAGGTGTGGTAAATATCGCTATTGAAGGTATGATGTTAACCGGTGCATTTGTTGGAGCGCTGGTTGGTAGTTTGACCAATATTTACATTGGACTGCTCGCTGCGGTCCTTTCAGGAGGTCTACTGGCAGCTGTGCTGGCAGTTTTATCCATCAAATATAAAACTGATCAAATCATCTCGGGTACAGTGATCAATATCTTTGCTACAGGGATAACCTCTTTCCTATCAGCAAGATTCCTTCAGAAATACCAAAATTTGAATGACCCGGGGAGATTCCCGACTATCAATATCCCGGTTTTATCTGATATTCCGTTTATCGGACCGATCATGTTCCAGCATAATATCTTCGTTTATGCAGTTTTTGTATTCCTGATCATCATTACAATCGCTCTCTACTATACCCGGTGGGGATTAAGAACTCGCTCTGTTGGTGAACATCCCAAGGCGGCTGATACACTGGGCATAAATGTTTTCCGGACCCGTTATGTTTCCGTGATCCTGGGAGGATTTATGGCAGGTTTTGGCGGTGCCTACTTCACGCTTGGATCAGTGGGAAGGTTTGATGAGTTAATGACCGCAGGCCGTGGTTTTATCGGCCTGGCAGCCATGATCTTTGGAAACTGGAATCCATTTGGATCATTCAGTGCCGGGTTGTTATTTGGCTTCTTTGACGCCCTGGCATCCAAAATGGCTATCTTAAAAGTAGCCATCCCATCAGAGATTATGTTGATGTTCCCCTACTTGGCAACCATGATCATCCTCGCCGGTGTAGTCGGCAGGAGCCAGATGCCCGCTGCGGATGGAACTGCGTACGAGAAAGAGTAAAGTACATAAAAATAGAAAAGGTTTCCTATTTGGAAACCTTTTCCCCACAGATAGTAAAAAGAGCGCTTTTCAGCGCTCTTTTTTTAATACTTGCCAAACTCTTGTACCGCATCCACCATAGCCAGTACATTTTCTGGCGGCACATCATTCATTATAGTATGCACAGATGACACCATATATCCCCCACCCTTACCCAATAATTGAATGACTCTTTTCACTTCCTGACGAACCTCATCTACAGTTCCAGAAGGAAGCACTCTGTGTGTATCAATTCCGCCGCAAAAAATCATATTATCTCCAAACTGTTTTTTTAATCCTTCCAGATCGGACATTTTGCCGGCTGATGTTTGAATTGGATTTAGGATATCAACTCCCATTTCTATAAAATCCTCAACCAGCGGGAAGACATCTCCATCCGTATGAAATAACACTTTGGCTTTTGTACGTTCTTTGATGAACCTGATGTAGTCAGCGTGAATTGGTTTGAGAATTTCCCGGTACATCTTGGGAGACATTAACAGGCTCTCCTGTGTGCCAAGGTCATCACCAATCTTGATAATATCTACATTGTCTCCCAGTTCTTCCAGGAACGGTCCCATTAGATCCTTACAAAGGGCAGCAATTTTTTGCAATAGTCCAACTGCAAATTCAGGGTTAATGGCGAGGTTCAGGAGAAAAGTATCCATGCCCTGCATGGCGAAGGCTCGTTCGAGAGGGAATAAAAGCCACGGAATCGCCATTATGGCAAATTGATTCTGCTCCTTTAGAGCCGCAGCTGCTGATTTAACATGAGCGATCCGAGTGGGATCCTTCATATCCGGCCAGCCGGGATAATTATCAAGATCTGCTAATGATGAAGCTTCAGCTAAGGGGTGAATACCAGGGAACCATTCGCCAGGTCCAATTTCCATCTGTCCACTCCCCCAGCTATCGATGAACGGTGAATGAGGGTCCCTGGTCTGATTTCGGTGTAGGGTATCAGCAGGATGAATGTCAAGCACTCCACGGACATCACTGCCCAGGCGCAGCATGGTCTCTTCGTCGATCAAGGCTGTGCCAAGTTCAGGCCACTGATATATGTATTCATCGCTTGCATGAATATTTGACAGTTTTTTAATCCCCTGGTAAGTTTTCATTTTTATGCCTGTTGCATTGCTAACACCCATTATGATAGGAACCTGATCCGGAACCTCATGATTTAAGACTGTCAATACCCTCTCTCGTGAACTCATCGCCATGGTACTCTCCTGATGCCTTTAGATTATTACTAACAAATTTAACTTTTAGTCTATCATAACCCAAGTATTATGGATTCCTATCCTGAATTGCTGAATCCAGAGATTTCTGGCAGCTAGATATCCAAAAAATTCTTTTTGGAGGGTTTTTTTATAGTTTATAATACTTTAACATCCTTTGCATTTTTTCCCTTTCTTGCATAACTCTCTGAAAAAGGAGAAATTTATGGCACAAGCAACTCAATCAAAGATCTCTATCAAGTCCATAATTAAGTGGTTCGGGACGACCATAGGCCAGGTTATTGTGGCTATAGTGGTCCCGGTCATTACTGGATATGTCATGATCAGGGGGTTCATCTTCCTGCGGGATGGTGAAGCGCCAAAATATGTGATCGCGCTAGTAGCAATCATCTGGGGAGTCGGCGGAGTTGCCCTGATCTATTATATTACCAACTGGCTGATCGAAAAGCTGCCGCCTAATTGGGTCGCGAGATTGCAGCCTTTCCTCTTTGTGGGACCCGCAGTCGCAATCCTGTCCTGGTACCTGGCTATCCCGACAGTCAGGACTTTCATTATGAGCTTATATGATAGAACCGGAGAGAACTTCATCGGGCTTCAAAACTACGTTTCGGTCTTTTCAGAAAGGATAATGACGGTTGCATTCCGGAACAACTTGCTCTGGATCGTATTTGGTGCAACACTCTCGGTGATATTCGGTTTGCTGGTTGCAGTCCTCGCGGACCGCAGCCGTTTTGAGAAATTTGCCAAGTCATTGATCTTCCTGCCGATGGCGATCTCATTTGTTGGTGCTGGTGTGATCTGGAACTTCATATATGAGGTGAAAGATGTAGCTTCACCACAGATCGGTCTCTTAAACGCCATTTGGGTGGGATTGGGCGGACAACCTCAGGCCTGGACAGCCATGAACCAACCATGGAATAACCTCTTCCTGATCATTATCGTGATCTGGCTCCAGACAGGATATGCCATGGTGATCTTCTCGGCAGCCATCAAGGGCATTCCCGGCGAATTATTGGAAGCTGCCCGGGTTGATGGTGCGACTGAAGTTCAGGTATTTCTTTAGGATCATGATCCCCTACATCATGGGTACGATCATCACTGTGGCAACTACGGTTGTGATCTTCACTTTGAAGATCTTCGACGTAGTTTGGGTGATGACAGGAGGGCAATTTGCTACGCACGTGATTGCGACACAATTTTACAGGCAGGCCTTCACAAACCAAAATAAAGGAATGGCCTCAGCGATCGCGATTATCCTGGTAATATGTGTTATTCCCGTCATGATTTATAACCTGCGGCAATTTGCTGAAGAGGAGGCATTCTAATGAGCTCTGCAAAAACTCAGCAACGAATGCGTGATTTTGTTATCAACGGCACTCTGCTCCTGCTAGTTTTCATCTGGACCATACCAACCCTGGGTCTGCTGATCTCCTCCTTCCGGACCCGTTTTGATATCCAAACCTCCGGATGGTGGAAAGTTCTCCCACATAGAGAATGGGTTCAGGTTGAAGAATTAGATATACCAGAAGGGGCTGACCCCGATGGTGTCATGACTATCGAGGGAGTGACTGGAACCTTTGAGGAATTCCGGGAGGGCATCACGGCGCCGGACGGCCGACAGATTGTCTGGTCTGGTAATAAACGCCTTGCTACAATCAGAATCAGCGATGAAAGATGGGTTATCTTACCAAAACTCACCCTGGAAAATTATGGACAAGTTTTAGCGGGTAAAACCTATGAGATCCAAACTTCATCTGGTGAAATCAATACAGTAGAAGGTGATAATTTCGTCGGCGCTTTCCTGAACAGCATCACAGTAGCAATACCGGCAACAATTATCCCGATCTTAATCGCTGCTTTTGCAGCCTATGGTTTCGCCTGGATGAAATTCCCTGGACGGAAGCTGCTATTTATCATAGTGGTCGCTCTTCTGGTGATCCCCCTTCAAATAGCTCTGGTCCCAATCTTGAAAGACTACGTGAGATTGGATCTGAATGGCACTTTCCTGGCCATCTGGCTGGCTCACACTGGCTTTGGCCTTCCCCTGGCAACCTATCTGCTGTTCAACTACATCAAAGGTCTGCCGAGGGATATCCTGGAATCTGCCTTTATTGATGGCGCATCACACTTTACCATCTTCGTACGCCTGATCATTCCTCTGTCTATACCAGCTCTGGCCTCCTTTGCTATTTTCCAGTTCCTGTGGGTCTGGAATGATTATCTGGTAGCCCTGGTATTCATCGGTGCCAAACCGGATGTCCAGGTTTTGACGATGAGAATTGCCGACATGGTTGGCTCACGCGGCGCGGACTGGCATTTACTGACCGCAGGTGCATTTGTATCCATGGTGCTGCCGTTGGTCGTATTCTTCGGCCTCCAGCGTTTCTTCATCCGCGGTATGTTGGCTGGATCAGTGAAGGGATAAATTAACTTCCTGGTATTTTCTGAATGGATTAAAATAGAGCCTGGGAGCTTAACCACCCAGGCTTTATTATTGCCCGAAAAGATGATAAAAATTGAACAGCTTATTTTTTCTACTCCATAATAGCGTCAAAGGATATGATGTGATGATATGAAAAGAATCCACTATCCATTTCCTGAAAACTTCACCTGGGGCGCGATCGCCTCGGCTTATCAAATTGAAGGGGCTTGGAATGAAGATGGCAAAGGTGTGAGCATCTGGGACCAGTTTTCAAGTTTACCTGACCGCATTCTAAATGGCGATACTGGAAAAATCGCTGCTGACCATTATCACCGTATGCCGGAAGATGTATTATTAATGAAAGAGATTGGTTTGGACAGCTACAGCTTCACAATGTCCTGGCCCCGGATCCTGCCTGAAGGAACAGGTAAGGTCAATACAAAAGGGCTGGACTTCTATGACCGTTTGGTAGATGAACTCCTGAACGCTGGGATTCGCCCAAAAGCAACACTTTATCACTGGGATTACCCTGTAACCCTTCTGGAACGCGGGGGATGGCCTTGCCGGGACAGTATCGATTGGTTTGGTGAATATGCAGCTATTGCATTTGAGAAACTTGCAGATCGGGTAGATCTATGGGCAACTCATAATGAACCCTGGGTCGCCGCTTTTCTAGGATATGGACTGGGTGTTCATGCACCTGGCATTTGTGATGCCACTCTGGCTTATCAAACAGCTCATCATTTGTTAATGGCTCATGCCAACGCAGTAGATATCTACCGCTCGGGGAATTATGGAGGTGAAATAGGATTAATCTTAAACCTCAATCACCTTATCCCCGGATCTGATCGCGAGGAAGATATCCAGGCCACAAAACGAGTTTATGATGAAACCCACAGCTTGTTTCTGGACCCGATCTTTTTAGGAAAATACCCTGAGAAATTCCTGGAGTGGCTGGGACCAAACCAGCCCAAGATCGAAACAGGGGACCTCGATCTACTAAAAGGAGCAGCGGATTATCTCGGTATAAATCATTACAATACGGACAGAGTATATTATGACCATTTTGGCGGCTGGTTAAAAGCCCGTCTGGAACCATATTCAGCTCCAGGATGGGGTGTTACTCAAATGGGATGGGGCATCAATCCAGCCGGATTAAAAAACGAGGTCATGAATGTTGCCAATAATTATGGCCATCCAAAGATCTTCCTGACAGAAAATGGCTGTGCAGCAGTAGATCAGCCTGATGAAAATGGGTTTGTGAACGATCTCGATCGCATCCGCTTTTTACGAGAACATATCATCGCTTTACATGAAGCCATTCAGGAAGGAGCTAATGTTCAGGGGTATTATGTATGGAGTATCCTGGATAATTATGAATGGGAGCGCGGTTATTCCATGAAGTTCGGATTAATCCGGGTTGACCCTGAAACCCTGGATCGAATTCCCAAACACAGCGCAGCATGGTACAGCGAAGTTATAAACAATAATGGTGTCACCCCCTGACCAAAAGGGATCAAAGTATATGTCAGTACACACTGAGTGGTGGAAGAAAGCAGTTATTTATCAAATTTATCCCCGAAGCTTCAAGGATACAACCGGCAACGGGATAGGTGATCTAGCTGGCATCACCCAACAGATTCCCTACCTCGCGAATACCCTTGGCATCGACGCCATTTGGATCTCGCCATTTTTTACCTCTCCTATGAAGGATTTTGGATATGATGTTGCCAACTATAGGGATATCGACCCAATGTTTGGCACAATGAATGATTTTGAGATACTCCTGGAATCGATTCACAAGGCCAATCTCAAACTGATCATAGATCTGGTGCCCAATCATTCCTCAGACCAGCATCCATGGTTCCTTGAATCCCGTTCCTCCAGGACCAATCCGAAACGGAATTGGTATGTCTGGGAAAACGCCAGGAAAGATGGTTCTCCTCCCAATAACTGGCTGAGTGTATTTGGCGGTGGAGCCTGGGAATGGGACCAGGAAACCGGCCAATATTATCTACATTCTTTCCTGAAAGAGCAGCCTGATCTGAACTGGCGAAATCCCGAGGTTCAGAAAGCCTTTTTTGGCGAAGTTCGTTTCTGGTTGGAACGGGGGGTTGATGGATTCCGGATCGATGTGGCCCATTATTTGATGAAAGACCCTTTAATGCGTGATAATCCCCTCAATCCATCAGGATCCAAATCCATCCATAAATCACTGGGAGATTATGATACCCAGATCCATCTTTATGATAAAGGCCACCCTGATATACACAGGATATACAGGGACTTCAGGAAACTTCTGGATGAATACAGTAAAAACCAGCCCAGGATGAGTATGGGAGAGATCCATATCTTTAATTTGGAGGATTGGGTCTTGTATTATGGTGAGGATCTGGACGAAATCCATTTTCCCATCAATTTTTCCCTTTTGGGAGCTGATTGGCAGGCCGATCCCATTCAAAAACTGGTAGATGATCTGGAAGCCAGTTTACCCCCGGATGCCTGGCCAAACTATGTTCTTGCCAACCATGATGACCAGCGAATATTAAGCAGATATGGAAAGGATCATGCCCGCAGCGCTGCTATGCTGTTGTTAACCTTACGTGGGACTCCCGTTCTGTATTATGGGGATGAGATCGGAATGAAAGATGTGGATATCCCTCCGGAACTGTGCCTAGACCCAGCTGGTATCCGCCAGGAAGGACAAGGCCGGGATCCCAACCGGACACCCATGCAGTGGTCAGGCGAAACCTGGGCAGGATTTTCTCCCCCACAAACTCAAAAGACCTGGCTTCCCATTGCAGAGGATTATAAGGAAATTAATGTTACAGAATCAACTGAAAGACCCGGACTCCATGCTTTCCTATTACCGGAATCTGTTGGAGATTCGCAAACAACACCCTGCTCTGCAAACTGGAGATTATCAAAAATTGACTGAAACACCAGAAGGTTGTTATATGTACCTAAGGCAAAATGAGGAGGAGCAACTCCTGATTGCTATAAATTTCACTGATCGGGAAAAGATACTGAAGACTTCACTCCTTAATAATGGCAGTCTTCTTCTTTCAAGCCAGACTGGCAGGGATGTGCCTGTTTCGTCTCCTTTCACCCTACTACCTAATGAAAGTATCCTGGTTCTGTTATGAATACCCCAAAAATTGATGCCGTTATCTTCGATCTGGATGGAGTGATCACCAATTCCACGCCCCTGCACAGCCTGGCCTGGAAAAAGATGTTTGATCAATTTCTCAAAGAACAATCGGAGCGAACTTCAACCCCGTTCCGGGAATTTACCCATGAAGATGATTATCTGGCATATGTTGACGGAAAACCGCGTTATATTGGAGTAAAATCATTCCTTGAATCGAGGGGGTTTGAACTTCCTTTTGGTGATCCATCCCAGGAACCTGGCCAGGATACAATTTGTGCCCTCGGCAACTTCAAGAATCAGCTTTACAACCAGATGTTAACTGACCATGGCGTAGAGATCTACGCCTCTTCAGTGGAGTTTATCCATACCTTGAAGGATTCAGGGATTCCACTCGGACTGGCTACTTCTAGTAAAAATTCTGCCAGGGTTCTGGAGTTAACTGGATTAACCGATCTTTTTCAAACCCGGGTAGATGGGATCATCTCTGCTGAACTTGGACTGGAAGGAAAACCGGCCCCTGATATATTCCAAACTGCATGCGACAACCTTGGTGCTGCCTATGATCGATCCGTGATCATTGAAGACGCAAATTCAGGTGTGGAAGCAGGCTACAGAGGCCATTTCGGGTTAGTACTGGGTGTTGCCAGGGAAAATAACCAGGAAGAACTTGAATTACACGGTGCTGACCTGGTTGTAGAGGATCTGCAAGAAATCAGCCTTACTGATATTTATAACTGGTTCGCGGAGGAAGATCAGAGTAAAAGTTGGTCGATAGAATACAATTCCTATGATCCCAGCCGGGAAGGAACCAGGGAAACACTCTGCGCAGTTGGAAACGGGTATTTCTGCACCAGGGGTGCAATGGAAGAAATTCCTGCAAACCTGGATGAAAACTATCCCGGCACATATATTGCCGGTTTATATAATCGCCTGGAATCCAATATTGGCGGGAGAACAGTTTCCAATGAAGACTTTGTCAATTCTCCCAACTGGCTGCCGGTGACTTTCAGAATCGGATCCGCCGATTGGTTCGTCCCCGGAGAAGAGAATATCCTTGAATTTCATCGTAAGCTGGACTTTAAAACTGGGCTCCTGAGCAGAACTATGCTGGTTAGTGATGGGGAAGGAAAACAAACCCGGATCCAATCTTCCCGATTTGTGAGTATGGAAGATCCAAACCTGGCTGCTATCCAGTACAAGATCACACCAATTAACTACGCAGAAACCATTACAATTCGATCCGAATTGGATGGAACTGTAACAAATCTTGGCGTAAAGAGATATAGAGAACTCAATGCCAGGCATCTAACTCCCATCCAGCAAGGAGGAGATGGGAACTTCAGCTATTTAAATGTTGAGACCAACCAATCAAACATCCAGATTGGAATAGCGGCTAAACTCCTGGTGTTCTGCGGTGAGGAAAAAACATCTCCGGATTTCCAGGTAAGTACAACCCAGGGCAAGGTCACTACAATCTTCGAAGTTGAAGCCCGTTCTGACAGTCCAGTGTGTATTGAAAAAATGATCTCGCTTTATTCTTCGAATCTTCCTGAAATCAAAGATCCACTGAAAAAAGCCCAGGAGCATATCCAAAAGCAGACTGGTTTTCAGGACATTCATGATCTCTCCATCGATGCCTGGCAGGTGATTTGGGATCAAATAGATCTAAAGATCAAAGGCGATCGACTGGTCCAAAAAATGGTCAGGCTGCACCTGTACCATTCCCTATTGAGTTTATCCCCCCACAGTGCAGAACTTGATGCCGGAATCCCTGCCCGGGGTTTACATGGAGAAGCCTACCGGGGTCACATCTTCTGGGATGAGCTGTACGTGATGCCCTTCTACGACCTTCATTTTCCAAAAGCTGCCCGATCTGCTTTGATGTATCGCTATCGCAGACTGCCTGCAGCCAGACAGGCTGCCAGGAAAGAAGGGTTTAAGGGAGCCCAATTCCCCTGGCAAAGCGGCTCAGATGGTGGGGAAGAAACCCAGAGTCTGCACTTGAACCCAATCTCCGGCAAATGGGGCCCGGATTTTTCTCATCTGCAGCGCCATGTCTCGCTGGCAATTGCCTATAACCTGTGGAATTACTATTGGATAACACATGATTCTGAATTTTTGATCACCTCAGGAGCTGAACTATTTCTCAGCATCTGCCAATATTGGTCCAGTCTGGCAGTGAAAAACTCCCAGACCAACCGTTTTACCATCAGTGGAGTTATGGGCCCTGATGAATTTCATGAGACCTATCCAGGTGCAACAGAACCAGGATTAGTGAACAACACATATTCAAATCTAATGACCTTATGGACCTTTGATAAAGCATTTGAGATCCTGGATATGCTTCCTTCAGCTAAAAAAGACAAATTGCTGGAAGCCTTAAATATCAGTGATAATGAATTGGGCAAATGGAAAGAGATTTCTGGTATGTTAACCATTTCTCTTTCAAAAGAAGGGATTCTGGAGCAATTCCAGGGGTATTTTGAACTGGAAGAATTGGATTGGGAACACTATAAAAAGTCTTATCAGGACATTCACCGGATGGACAGGATCCTCAAATCGGAAAACCTCTCTCCGAACGAATTTAAAGTGGCCAAGCAGGCAGATACTTTAATGTTGTTTTATAATTTCTCAGAAAATACGATTCTGTCATTGATCCGCCAACTTGGGTATGAACCCCCTGAAGGAATATTAACCAAAAACCTGCATTATTATTTGCAGCGAACATCACACGGCTCAACACTCAGCAGATTGGTCCATGCGTATCTTGCTTTCCGGGAAGAGAATTACGATTTGAGCAGTCAGTTATATGAAGAATCGCTGCGAAGTGATTTTTTCGATATACAGGGAGGTACTACCCGGGAAGGGATCCATCTGGGAGTGATGACAGGCACTATCTTATTTTTATACAGGACCTATGCAGGATTGGATTGGACTGGAGATATCTTAAAATTGGATCCGAAATTGCCACCCGGTTGGAAAGAATTATCCTTTAATATTTCCTTTCGGGATGTCAGATATCACTTTAAGATTCGTCCTGACCAGGTAATTCTGAAAACTGACAGTCCAGCTCCTCAGAAAATTGATCTAAACCAAGAGGTTTTCACAGTACAGCCCGGAGATTGGGCAACCTATTCTCTATGATCCATCAGAAATGAGTTAGGTAAAAAGAGGTGTTGATATGCTCGGTGATGTGTTGTTAATTACAGATAACCACAGAAAAGCAGCCAGGGAAATCCTGGCCTACCTGGAAAAAGAACCAGGTGATAAAGTCATTTTAGCCATTGGTGGTGAATCAGGCTCTGGAAAAACTGAAATTGCCCACGAGGTAGCAAGGGCGCTCAAGACCAAGGGCTCACCAGCCAAGATCATGCATATCGACAATTATTACCTCACCTCCCCTACTGAACGAACTCCTTGGCGCCAGGAACATGGAATTGGGAGTATTGGATATCAAGAGTATGACTGGGAATTAATTAACAGAAATTTGGGTGAATTCTTAGATGATCAGGATCAGGTGTCAATGCCCTGCATTGATCTACTAACCGATCAGGAAGATTTGCTGGTCACTTCATTTAAGGGGTTAAAATACTTGATCATAGAGGGTCTATACGCAATTCAGGCCGACGCAGATTTAAAGGTATTGATCGATCTTACCTACCATGAGACAAAAAAAGCCCAGTTTGAGCGCGGAAAAGAACCAACAAATGAGTACCGCTGGCAAGTTTTGCAGCAGGAACATGAAGTAGTCCGATCCCTCCTGCCCAGGGCAGATCTATTGGTCAACAAGGATTTTTCAGTCTCCCCGGCGTAATCAAGGCCTAACCTTTCAATTCTGTTAGGCTGTTTACCCTTTCAATTCCACTGCACCTGTTTTCCTAGACGATATAATAAGAATACAGCCGGTATCGAACCTGAGCGTATGGATGGAATATTTCATATCCGGTGTTTATCCTTGCGGGCAATTTGATGATAATAAATTCAAGATTTGTAAAAGCAGTACTTCCATTGATCCTGATCTCAGGCCTGTTAAGCGCCTGCGATGAGATCCAGACTTCCGAGAAGTATACGCTCAAAGGCACTTCAACAAAAACACCATTCCATATTAAATCCACTTTCACTCCTACCGAAGAACCACCACCAACCTTCACTCCTTCGGATACTCCCACCATCACCCTAACAGATACTAGCAGTCCAACAGTTACAGAGACAATCGACGTTACTGAAACAACTTCTCCCACTCCAATAACACCGTCTCTGACCAGCTCTCCCCTTCCTTATACAGCTACTCCCAAAAACACAGGTCCTGGTCCACAGGAAAAAACAACAGTTAAAGTTTCCCTAACTACCAACTGCCGGACCGGACCCGGAATCTCATATGCCAAGCTGACTCCCCTGCAGGCTGGCAGAACGGCCAATTTGATTGGTAGGGATAAAACATATTCTTATTGGATCATCAAGGATCCGGGCAATACAGGAAGAGATTGCTGGTTATGGAGCTATTACGCAACAACAACTGGAAATACCAAGGATTTAAAGGTATATTCCGCACCACAGGGTACGACTTATCCTTCGAAAACGGCTGTTCCAACTGCACAGAAAACGACTCCGGCAGTGACAAATACCCCCAAACCAACTTCAACCCCGAAACCGACTTTAACCCCGAAAACACCTCTGCCGACAAACACGCCAAATCTAACGCCAGCAACATTTACGAATACTCCTCTACCGCCAACCCTGACGCCTATACCCAGCGACACACCACTACCAAGTGATACTCCACTGCCCAGCAACACGCCCCTGCCATCAAATACGCCTGAACCGATGTACTGCTCTTATACATCCCCCGTTCCGGGAGAAGAACAGCAGATCTTCGATATGATCAACAAGGTCAGAAGACAACACGGCTTGAATGAATTAACGATCAAGTATAGACTGGTCACGGCTGCCCGTGAACACGGTCAGGACATGACCTGCCACGGCACATACAGCCACACATCCACCGATGGAACCAAAGCCTGGGAAAGGATCGGTTTGGCAATAGCCGCTGATAAGAACTGGTGTTATTCAAACTGCTGCTGCGGTGAGATCTTCATGGGAGGTGGCAGTCCTGAATCTGCATTTGACTGGTGGATGAACCATACGCCAGTATACAAAGACGGTCTGAACATACATGCCTGGACAATTCTCGGGAAATATTACACCCGGATGGGTGTCGGTGTGATTTACTATAATAATCCAAATACCGGCGTTGTCAGGAAGTTCTACACAGTTGATTTTTCTAACAAGTAAATCCTGAGGTATCTTTATGCGAATTGCGTTTCTTAATCCCCAAGGGAACTTTGACCCAGCGGATAGTTATTGGACGGAACATCCCGATTTTGGCGGCCAACTGGTCTATGTAAAACAGGTTGCCCTGGCTATGGGTGAACTCGGCCACAAGGTGGATATACTCACCAGGCAAATCGTAGATCCTGCCTGGCCTGAATTCAAGGAAACTTTTGATGCCTATCCAGATGCGCCAAATGTGCGAATCATCCGTCTACCAGCTGGACCGGAGAAATTTCTCAGAAAGGAACTCTTGTGGCAGCACCTGATCACAGATTGGGTTCCGAATATTGTCGAGTTCTATAAAAACGAGGGCCAGGATCCGGATTTCTTTTCCTCCCACTATGGAGATGGAGGATTATGCGGCGTATTATTGAAGGAATTGACCGGAATCCCATTCTCTTTCACAGCCCATTCACTTGGCGCTCAAAAAATGGATAAACTGAAAGTAAACAGTGATAACCTCCAGGAATTGGAGGATTATTTCTTCTTCCGGCGCCGTTTACTGGCAGAACGGTTATCTATGAACCACTCGATTGTCAATATCACCAGCACAGAGCAGGAACGATTTATCCAATACAGTCATAACGCCTACAGAGGCTCTGTGGATTGGACAGATAACTCCCATTTTGCGATCATTCCACCTGGTGTGAATCTGGATATATTCGATCGGGTTTCCCGAATGGATGGAGAAGATGGCATCCATAAATATATTAAAGAAAAATTATTGAGGGATATAAATAAAGACCGATTGGAATTCCCTTGTATTATCGCATCCAGCCGACTGGATCCCAAGAAAAATCACCTTGGATTGGTCCAAGCCTTTGCATCCAGCATTGAACTCAGACAAAAAGCCAATCTGGTAATTCTAACCGGCAACCTGGAAGACCCCTTAAACGGATTTGATGAGGTTGGTGAAACAGAAAAAAATGTGCTCGAGTCTCTCCTAAAAGTCATTGATGAATCAGAGCTGCGGGGGCAGGTTTCCATGTTCTCGATCCAGGGCCAAAAACAGCTGGGAGCTGCTTACAGATATTTCGCAGCTAAAAAATCTGTCTTTGCCCTGACTGCGTTATATGAACCTTTTGGACTCGCTCCTTTAGAGGCTATGGCTTCTGGCATACCAGCTGTAGTTACAAAATTCGGAGGTCCAAGTGAAAGTATGCTGGAAGGGGACCAGGAATTTGGTTTACTGGTGGACCCCACTGATCAGGACGAAATCAGTACTGCTTTATATCGCCTTACTTCCAATTCGGAACTTTGGCAAAATATGGCTGAGATTGGTTATCGCCGTGTTTTATCACATTATATTTGGAAAAGAACAGCTGAAGGTTATCTAAATATTCTCCAGTATGCAAAAGAAAATAATGTGGGTGGAAAATATTTGTCTATTCACCCCTATTTTATAGATCCCAAACTGGAAAATGATATCACCCTCACAGAATTGGCTGAAACTTACCTGGAATATGAGGTGTTGGGAGTTGGAGAAACATTGGTTGATTTTATCGCTACCAGCCAATCCACGTCTCTCCGGACAGCGGAGGAATTTCAACGCTTCCTTGGTGGTCAGCCAGCGAATGTGGCTGTCTATGCATCGCTGCTGGGATCGCGGTCTGCTGTTCTTTCGAAGATCGGGGAAGACCGTTTCGGAGAATATCTGGAAGAATCTCTCCAATATCTTGGGGTAAGCACAAAAGGGATCATAAAGACCGACCAACTGCCTACTACTTCTGTATTTGTCACCAAAACCACTGGTGTACCGGATTTCCAGGTTAATCGAGGTGCTGATTCTCTACTCACAATTCGGGAAACTCCTGAAGAATTAATCATACACTCCCGGGCTGTTCACACATCCTGTTTTGCTTTATCAAGGGAACCTTCCCGATCCGCAATCCATCGTGCTTTACGATTGGCAAAGCGACACAAGAAAATCGTCTCTCTAGACCCTAACTACAATCCCAGAATATGGCCAGATAAGGTCGAAGCCTGGGAGGTATTAGCGCAAATCATGCCCTACATCACTATTGTCAAACCTTCTATGGATGATGCCCGGTTGTTATTTGACCCTAACATGGATGAAAAAGAGCTGGAGACGGCCTGTATGGAACGGTTTCATGATCTGGGTGCCGAAGTTGTGATCATAACCCGCAGTGGAGGGATTGTTACCATATCTGATGGAGTCAGTGTAGAGAGAGTTGGCCCTCTGCCATTAGTCACCGTAGACAGCGTAATAGGCGGAAGTGACGCCTTCTGGGGAGGGTTACTAGTAGCCCGCTTAGATGGAAAGTCCTGGAAAGAAGCCGTCTGTTTCGCCCATCAAGTCGCTGCCCTAAAACTTCAAAATGTCGGACACGTACAACATTTGATCAATAAAGAACTGCTATATCGTAAAGTAGAAGAAAGGTCAAACGGTTAGGAGGTTTGGCAATATAATGTCCTGGGATGTCTCTTTCATATCCCTTCACGGGGATCCTCTGGCTGCACTGGGAGGACCACAACATGGTGGACAAAACGTCTATGTTAAAGAACTGTCCCGATACCTGGGTGCTTTTGGTTTAACAGTCGATGTATATTCTCGCTGGGAAAATGATCAACAATCTGAACAGGAAAAGTATTCCCGCGGAACACGTGTGATTAGAATTCCCGTTGGTCCTCCTCAAGTGATCCAAAAAGAAGAATTGATCAATATTTTGCGTGAGATAGCGGCCTGGATACCATCCTTTCAGATCCAACATGGTTTGAAATACCACCTGGTTCACAGCCATTATTACTTAAGCGGCGCCATAGGCCTGCACCTGAAAAACACCTGGGGGATCCCACTCGTCCATACATTCCATTCCCTGGGAATGATCAAAGAAGAAGCCTTGGGCGTGAGGGATTATAGCCCTGATTCCCGACTGGAAATTGAAAAGAGATTATGCCAATCTGCCGATCGGATAATCGCTACTAACCCTCAGGAAAGAGATGACTTGATCGAACTTTATCATACTGATCCAGAAAAGATCACCGTTATTCCCTGCGGTGTAAATTTAGACCTCTTCCAGCCATTATCCCAGGAAGAATCCAAGAAAGAAATTGCTTTCTCAACAGATGATTTCCTGATCACCTATGTTGGCAGACTCGAGGAACGGAAAGGGATCGATACTTTATTAGAGGCTATTTCCCTGGTTGACAACCCCAGTATCCAGGTAGTAATCGTTGGAGGACCACCAACAGATAAACCGTTTCTCAGCTGGGCAGAACTTTCAGAAGAACCTTATCAGAAATATATGGCCAAAATAGATGAATATGGCATTGAAAAACAGGTCACATTTACAGGGGGAAAAAACCAGGATCAGCTTTCCAGGTATTACAGCGCAGCTGATGTCACCATCATCCCTTCTTATTACGAACCATTCGGTATGACTGCCATTGAAGCCATGGCTTGTGGAAGCAGTGTAATTGCGTCCAGAGTAGGCGGCCTAAAGTCCACAGTTAAAGAGAATAAGGTTGGAACTTTATTTGAGCCCAGGAACGCAACCCAACTTGCTGAAAAGATCAAGATCGTCTTTGACCAACCATTGATGAACGCCGAAATGAAAAGAAATACTCGTCCATATGTGGAAGAAAACTTCAGCTGGAAAACAGTCGCGAAATCCATTGCTATTGTATATCAGGATCTGCTGAATGGAGATCAAGAAAGAGAGTAATAAATTGCCATTAAGCAAAAAACCGGATGCCAGGTAGCATCCGGTTTTATTATTAACAAGTATTTTTTGCTATTGTTCCGGCCATAGTCCTACTTGAAAATCAGCCAGACGCTGGGTGATGACATCTTTATCGTAGATCAGGGCATAAACCTGGTATCCGGAATAGTCATCCATTACCCATTGGCCAATTTGAGCTTCCTCTTCCACAGGAATCAGAGTTTCAAAGATGATATCCTCTTTTGGGTCGATCAATGCAGCCATGCAGGCCATTTGGCTTACATCTGCAGCGCTGACATCTGTCAAAACGTATGACAATAATCTAGCTGTTAGATCAGGTAATTGTTTTATGCCATTCGGCGTTAACATTTTAACTGCGAGCGCTTTTAACACTAGCGTTTGATTACGAATACGACCAAAATCACCGATCTCGATCCTGGCTCTTACGACCTGCTCTGCTTGTGCTCCATCAAGGTGATGGGTACCAGCCTCAAGATAAAGTTTCGGTTTTTCAAATTGCTTAATATAGATATCTTCTGGTAGATAGACATCCAAGCCATCCAGGGCATCAACTATCTCCCTGAAAGCATGAAGATTTACAGAGACATAATAATCAATATGCATTCCGAAATTCTCAAGAAGGGTGTGTGCCAAGAGACCTGATCCGTACCCGCCACCATCGTAAAAACCCATCCCTTCTGTGCCATAAAAGTATGCCTGATTAAGTTTTCCCTTTGTAACTCCATACTGGGCTGCCCCAGGAATATCTACCCAAAGGTCTCGTGGTAGTGCCAGTACAGTGACTTTTTTTGTCTGAAAATCAATCCTGACAATGCGGATGGAGTCCGCCAGGCCAAATAGATACCCTTTGGAATCAACACCTGTCAACAGGACAGTCATTGACGGGTCATCCCCGCAGACAATTTCCGGAGTTGCAGTGAATTCCGGCAAAGGAGTTTCTGTCGCTTCTGTTGAAATTTCAGGAGTGCTTTCACCACTATCTGATCCTACCGGGGTTAAATTCGCCCCGATTTCAGCCGTCGCGGTCGGGAGATTCAGGGGGTCGCCCAGTGGTTTATCCCAATTAAGGTAAGCATACCATCCCCCAACATTAAGGATGATCAATACTACGAGAATGATCCCAATCTTTACAGGTGATTTTCTAATTGATTCCAGCATATATTTTCCTAATAGATTTTTTAACCTCGACGTATCTTATCACAAAGGCAATCGAGCGACAAGGAAAGGTAATAGTAATACACTTCCCTCACTAATTCCACGTTAAACGAAGATAAATGGAAACCCAGAGACAGCCAGGATCAGGGCCAGATCCCTTGTTTATAATCCGAAATCAATTCACGGATTTTCACTTCATCCCCTACCAGGGCTGCTGTATTGATTCCTCTAGCCGGATCATATACCATTTGTTCGAGCATTAACTCTGTAGGTATCGTTACGAAGTGGATATCTTCCTGATAATCCAACATCGCAGCCAGGCAGATCAACTGGGAGATATCTGCCGGGCTTAAATCTGTTTGCACATTGGATCTCAGCTTATCTACTAATGTGGGTATCGCCGCGATGCCGGATGGGGAAAGCATTTTTGCAGCTACCGCCTTAAGAATGATTGTTTGGTTCTGGATCCTCCCCAGGTCTCCTATCGTGATCCGATGCCGAGCGAGCATTTCAGCATCTTTTCCATTTAGATGGTGAGAACCTGCAGCCAGGAATAATTTTGGTTCTTCGTCGACTTTTTTATAAACAGGTTGACTTAAATAAACGTCAATTCCACCCAATGCATCAATAATTATCCTGAAACTGTTCAAATTCACCGCCAGATAACGTTCTGCCCGGTAGTCATAATTTAACAAAAGTGTTTCCGCCAGCAAACCGGATCCGTATCCCGATCCAGTATAGTACCCCATACCTTCTGTACCATAAAAATAAGCCTGGTTTAACTTTCCGGCATTGATTCCCCTGCTCTCCAAACCCGGGATCTGAACCCATAAATCGCGCGGCAACGCCAGAACGGATACCTCCTGAGTTTGAAAATCTATCCTTGCAACCCGGACTGCATCTGCAAGGCCATAAAGGTAGCTGCTGGATGCAACTCCCGAGATCAGGATGTTGAGGGAAGGCGGACCTCCACAGACCGGTTCAATAGTTGGCGTTAATGTTGCTGAATTTATTTCTGGCTCATCAGTTCCAGCTTCCAAGGTTAAACCAGCATTTTCACCAGACTGCGTTTCAGGAGGCAGCACCAGAGCGGGATCAAAAGGCCGATTCCAGGTAAAGAGAAGATATCCTACTCCGATCAGAATAGTGAGTCCTGCCAGACTGAGGACAAGGATCTTAATGATTTTAATTTTGTCGTTATTCATTGTTTTCCTGTTGTAGAGATTTTATTCTAATACTGAAATTGACTTTGTCTCTAATTATGACGGCATCATACCATGATTTGTTCCGGAAAATCAAAACAAATATGGGTTTTTGCTATACGAAATCTAATCAAGGGATGGACATTGATTGGTTCATTTCAACAAAAGTTTAACTCCCAAAGGAATGAACCGTGGCTGCAAGATTGGCAATTTCCAGAAATGGGTCCGCATATTATCTCTATCATGGTTGTTCAATAACTTTAGAACTGGTGATGTTAAGGAACCGACCAAGTTTTGGTAATCAGCTGCAGTCATTTTATCAAGCAGAGTCCTTATAAAATAATGAAGGTCAAGTTCCCTTTGAGTACTTTTCAGTTTCTCCTTATAAGAAGAGCCTGTAAGAATCGCTTCCGCGGCCGCTTTACCCCCACAAAAGCCAGTAACAGTTCCTCCCACAGTTGTAACCTTCACTTGCCCAGCTGCATCACCAACAAAAAATACCTGCATATCTCCAACCAGAGATTCAATTTCAGATTCAGGAGAATGCAACGCGGCCAATCCAGATTGATAGGACTTTGCTTTCAAATCTTGATCCATCAGGAAATCATCCAGCAAATGTCTGATATTAACTCCATTAACTGCGATTAACCCGGCGACTGCTTTCCGGTTTTTATCAGGAATAACCCAGTAGAAATAAGGCGTGTTATCAACATTGAACCAAACTTTGGTTACTTTATCATCCCAGTTTAGAGGCAAATCAACCTCAGCCTGAAGCAAGGGAACTGTTGGAATTTCGTTCTGAAAAATACATCGGCGAACCTGGCTGTTCACACCATCTGCGCTGATCAAATTCTTTGTGTTAACCAGTATCTCATCACCTCGGTGTCGTATCCTTAATCCTGGGTGTTGCTTATCAGATGTAAAGCCCAAGAATTCACTCTCCATAAAAATACCTGCACCTGAAGTTTCCGCGCGTTTTTTCAGATCTTGGAGGAGCTCCATCCTATCCAGGATAAGATCTGGAGAAGAAAGCTGAATTTCAGCCTGTTCATTTCCTGTTTGAAGATGAAATTTTGTGATTTTCTGACGAATTAGAGCAGGGTTTATGTCCGGCATAACCCTGAACAATCCAGGTGTAATAATATATAACCGGGCATCAGGATCTATAAAATTAGATTTCTCAAATAGGGCAACTTTTTTACCATTTTTGGCCAGGATTTCAGCGGCGAATAAACCCGCTGAGGATGCCCCAATGATAACCACGTCGTACTTCACAAACCCTCCCATTTACCTGTAAAAACATTGCACATTAAAGTGCAGAATTCAATTTTCTCTCAGACCAGATATAAAATAGTATATTAAATAGCTTTCCCCCAATACTTACATATCATAAGTATTAAAATAATTCATTCAAGTAACTTGAAAGTGATCCAACAGAATATGAACAATCCGCTGGGCAGCATTCCCATCACCATAAGGGCTAACAGCGTTTGCCATTTTCAAATAATGAGTCTTGTTTTCTAGTAACTCTCCCGTTTCCCTTACTATTGACTCCAGGTCGGTTCCAATGACTTTTACTGTCCCGGCTTCAACTGCTTCAGGTCTTTCGGTCACTTTGCGTAAAACCAAAACAGGTGTTCCTAAGGCAGGCGCTTCTTCCTGAATTCCACCCGAATCAGTTAATATTAAATATGCAGCCTTCATTAAATGGACAAAGGATATATACGAAAGGGGTTCAATCAAATGTACCCGATCTTCATCACCCAATTGATCGAAAATAACATCTCGAACATTTGGATTTAAGTGGACCGGGTAGATCACAGAAACATCCTGGTATTTCCTGGTGATTTCTTTGATAGACTGGCAAATGTTTATTATCGGAGCCCCAAAATTCTCACGTCGATGTGCAGTAACCAGCAGCAATCGATTTTCACCAACTGTTTTTATCAAATCAGTCACTTCCCTGGGAGGATCCATCAGCTCTGTGCGATATAAGGCATCGATCACTGTATTGCCAGTTAAAAATATCTTATCTTTAGGAATACCCTCATTCAACAGTGCATTCTGAGCTGTCTCCGTAGGTGCAAAATAGAAGGATGTTAATACATCAGTTAATCTGCGGTTTATTTCCTCAGGAAAAGGGTTGTAACGATCAAATGTGCGCAATCCAGCTTCCACATGGCCAATTGGTATTTTTTGATAAAAAGCTGCTAGAGATCCAGCCATGACTGTAGTAGTATCCCCCTGCACCAGGACCACGTCTGGTTTAATTTCTGAAATGACTTTACTTAAACCTATTATCACCCTGGCAGTCAAATCTGTCAGAGATTGATTGGGTTTCATAAGATCCAGATCGATATCTGGTTTTAGGTCGAACAAATCAAGAACCTGATCCAACATCTGTCGGTGCTGGGCTGTAACGCAAATCTTCGATTCTATTAATTCCGGGAATTTTTGAAGCTCCTGGAGCACCGGCGCCATCTTGATTGCTTCAGGACGTGTCCCAAATATTGTAAGAACTTTAATCATCTCTGCCATCTCCAAGAATTCTTACAACAAATCCTTCGGCTTCCCATTGCTCTTTGTTGAGCACATTTCGGGCGTCAAACACATATTTATTTGTGAGACCTTTTGATAATTCCTCAGGCTGAAGTTCAAGGAATTGATGATGATCGACAAGGAGTAAAATCCCCTGGGAATCTGACAGAGCTTCGTCAAGATTATCTGTCAGGAATGGTTGGTCAAGTTCACCTTTTGAGAGGTAAGGGTCATATGCCTTTACATATCCACCTAACTCCTGGATCTTATTGACAATCACCATGGCAGGACTCTCACGAATATCATCAACATCCGGTTTATATGTCAAACCCAGAACAGTGAATGTCTTACCCTTTAATGAGTCAAAATCCTTCAATAATCGAGAGATATAAAAACCGGGTTGGTTGTCATTCGTGTTTCTCGCTTGTTTAATTAAACCAGAAATCTGCGGCGCTTTCTCTACAAAAAACCAGGGGTCCACACTTATACAATGACCTCCTACCCCGGGACCAGGTTTTAGGATATTTACTCGAGGATGGAGATTTGCAATATCGATCGCTTCCCATACATTTACATTAAACTCATGTGCTAATTTTGAGAATTCATTGGCTGCCGCGATGTTAATATCACGATAGGTGTTTTCCATCAATTTCACCATCTCCGCAGTCGTCGTGTCAGTTAATATTATTTCACCTTCCACAAATGACTGATAAAGCAAGCGTCCTTTTTCGGCAGATTCAACATTCACACCGCCAATCACCCTCGAATTATGAACTAGTTCTTGAAGGATTTTTCCAGGAAGTACTCTCTCGGGAGAATATGCCAAAAGGAAGTCATTTCCGCCAATATATCCCGATTCTTCCAGGATAGGCTGAACCAGATCTATTGTGGTCCGTGGAGGAGACGTTGCTTCCAGGATCACGAGGTTCCCTTTCCGCAGATATGGCACGATAGCCCTGGCAGCCGATTCCACAAAACTCAGGTTAGCCTTTTTCTGGTCTGTAATAGGGGTTGGGACTGCAATGATAAACACATCACTTTCAGCAGGAGCTGGGGATACGTTCAGATTCCCGGAATTGATCGCCCCTCTTACTAGAGTTTTTAAACCGGGTTCATCGATATGAATTTCCCCATTCTGCAGCGTAGTTATAACATCATCCTTAATATCGACACCAAGAACATCAAATCCATGAGTAGCAAACATGGCCGCAGTTGGTAAACCAATGTAACCTAAACCCAGCACACAGATCGTTTTCATACTAGTCCTTGTAATTTTTAACTATCATTTAGCTTTTCCCTGATGATACATCTGTATATCTGAGATATTTTATCAGCAATTCGGGTGAGTATGCTACAATCCTATGACTAAACTTTGACCAACTCTTTTAGGTAATGGACGATGAACAAACTATTAAAACAGAAGCTATCTAATTCATATAGATATTACAGAGAATTTAAAATCTTAATAAATGTTTCTCTTGAGAAACTGGGGATGTTCATAACTGGCAGGGAAATCAAATCCGATGAAACAATACTAATAGCTGGCTCTGGTAGAAGTGGGACGTCTTGGATTCTAAACACTTTAGCAGAATCATTAAATTATCAACCGATCTTTGAACCATTGAACCCGAATTTTGTCGTTGAGGCACGAGAATTACTTGGAGTTAAACAAGAGAGCAAACCTGTAATTACCTCGCCTTACCTTCGTGCCCAAGGAAATTATCCTGAGTGGAACACACTTCTAACAAGAGCTTTATCGGGTACTATTAGAAATTTATGGACTGATAAAAAGCGCTATACTTTTTTTCCTAATGGGTACCTAATAAAAGTCATCAGAGCCAATTTCATGTTAGGTTATATATCCAATAATTTTAACCCAAAGATAATATTCGTAATGCGGCACCCATGCGCAGTAATATTTTCTCGTTTAAGACTTAATTGGGAAGTAAATCTCCAAGAATTATTATCTAATCCCGATATTATAGAGGATTATTTACAGCCATACTTATCCGATATTGAAAAAGAAACAGATCCAGTTGGTATTCACGCAATTTGGTGGGCTCTTGAACAATTAATTGCATTAGACTCCCTTAAAGATCAGGATTATTTCTTCGTTCATTATGAGGATATTTATTTATCAAATTATCAAAAATTCAATGAAATTATCAATTGGCTTGATCTGAAGGATCAACCGTACAAATTTATACAACAGCAGGAGACATCGTTAGAGGATGATAGTGAATATAAATCCAGGATCTCCCAATGGGAGTCTGGATTGAATTCGGAGCAGAAAGAAAAAATTCTTTGGTGGGCAAACCGTTTTGGCATCGATCACTATAATGATCAAATAATTCCTAAAAAGACCTCTGTTTAGACTTTCCTCATCCACTGGTTGAAATTGACAAAAAGCCAGGCAGGTAGAAAGGTCGGTATTACAGGATAGCCATTACCTATTGTCAATTGGAAGTAAAATTCTTTCTATGACCGGTTTTAGATAGGCGTTAACGATTCTCTCCCATGAATAATCTTCCATACTCTGTCTGATTTCATCATTATTGTATGAAGAATTCATAATTTCGCATAAACCTTCGTAAAAACCATCACTCGAATCATCAATTACAACACCCCTCTTTTTGTTCATTAGTTTTTTGTTTTCTTCTGTTGCCGTAGCAATAGTTGGAAGACCAGCCATTAGATATTCAATGGTCTTTGTTGGTGGCTGAACATCATATTCTGGTGTGATTGGTATGTACGAAACTCCAACATTACACTTACTTACATATTCTGATAATTTATGATAGGGAACTGTTCCTTGAAAATTAATAATATCTTCCAGGCCAAGTTTCTTTATTCTATTTTTTATCTTTTCCACTTCATATTTGTTCCCGTAACCAATGATCGTGTAACTCATGCCTATCTCAGGACTATACTTCTCGTAAAATTGATAAAATCCATCGATAGTTTCGTAAATTCTCCGCCAATTTAATGTTCCGATATAAATTAATTTCAGCTTGCTGTAATCATAATTAATACTGCTAAATCTCTCTGATCCTAATGGGACTATATCTGTTTTTCCTTTCGGCAGACATAAATACTTCCTAAGATTTTCTGATAGAGTAATTATATATTGAAAGAATAATGATTCAAACTTCACTAGAATGTTAAACAAAACATTATACAATTTACCAGCAGAGACAGCACCAGAATCTACATGAAGTATTATTTTATCTCTTGTGAATATATTTATAAAACTGGATAACGGAAAATGCTTAATAATAACCAAATCATACGCATTATTTCTTAACAATTTCCTGATGGCTAGAAGGGATTTAGTTATTTGCCTGTAACCTGAATTTTCTTTATCAATATAATGCACATCTACCCCTGAAAGATTAACCTTCTCATACCCATAATCAACACACATATAAGAAAAATCATAATTCTCTTTCAGGTACTTGATGTAATGATACATATTGATTTGATACCCAAATTGATTTAGGGTAATACACAAGATTTTTTTTCTCATCTATTCCTGATCTTTTTTTTGAATTTCCCTACTAAAATAAAACCAGATACTTATTACCAGCTAAATCACAAAGAAAGGATTTCTCAACACCTTCTTAATGTGATCCATTAGCACCAGATAATTGATAACTTAAGGTTACCGGTTCCTGGAGGGGACATTGATATGGACCCGTATTTCTACCATCCCGCCAGTAGACCCGTTGAATATCACCTTCTTTCAAGAGAAACACGGCAACCGCATCCAGGGCTCCATCCTGCATACAGCCGATAGCAAAAACCTCACTACCATTGGGAAGAATATCAGGTATGTTGGCGCTTTTTAGAACTACCCAGAGGGTATCAGATCCGATTAAATAGAATTCCGTGCGGTCATAGTTATACCTGTCATCCATTTTCCCCAGGACTTCAGCTCTAATATCAACCAGATTTTCTCCTGCCTCAAAAAACCGCGGGTAATATGCCTTTCCTACTGTCGCAGTTCCCTCTTGAGTTAAGAATTCAGAAAGCAGATTCTGTTCCTGAAGTGTCTCCACTTCCTGAGAAACTTGAAGAATTTCATTGGTTGCATTTAGTAAAGACTGTTCCGGATACGATGTTGGTATTAATTTCTCAACAATTACCGGCAATGATCCTGCAAATAACAATAGGAATATCAAAACCGGATAGGCCGCCCAGGAAAAACGTCTTCCTGTCGGGAAATCCTGATTATCCTGGGATAAAGTTTTCTGAAGGGAGTCTGGTTTTCTACCGCGTCCATGAATTATAAAATTCAGGATGTCCACCAACCCAATACTAAAATATACCAGAGCTATCCAATCAATTTCTTGAAGAAATCTTCCCCCGGAACCACGGACCAATGAGTAAACTGATATATAACCCAGATAGGAAAACAAGGGAAAGATAGCTGTGACCCGCTCCTTTTTCCAGGCAGCACTACAACCCACAGCGATTAATAATACAACTCCAGCAACAGGAAGGATTGATTTGGGAGGGATTTTCCCATTCCAGTCTGGCCACCAATAGGGTAATGTTTTTACATAACTCTGCGGTGAATATAACACTCCCCCATAATAGCGGTCTAATTTACCAATCATCATCTTAGAAAAATAATCGATATCTGTATAAATTGGATAACTGGGTAGATAAACTACAGATTGCACAAGCTGATTTGTAAAATGATTTACTATTATATTGAAACGCGATGGATCTGAATCAGATCCATCTTGACTGGTAACATTTTCTGGCCAGACTGAACCATTCTTTACGATAGCTGATAGATCCGGTGGTTGACTCAAATATTCAGTAGATATCGTCTCATCCATCCAGATACTATTTTCAGAGTCGTTTTTCAAATCCTTCTTCCACCAATTATTATCCAAACCAATCGTCCGGAAAATATAATCCAGTCTATTTCCCGGGATATCAAAATAAAGCTTTCCTGATACTTGAAAATTCCTGACAATCCAGGGGGATATTACCAGCAAGATACCAACCAGAAGCAAACCTGTCTGCATAATAACAGCCTTGAATTTTTTCCATTTGACAAGAAGTAATCCCAGAGTTATGAATGGGAATAATACAACAACCTCCTGTCGGATAAGCATTGCTGTTCCTAAAATTCCTCCTGCTAATATCGCCCAGAATGTTTTTCTGGAATTTTCCTGCACAGTTTTGTTAAGTATGATCAGGAATAATATTAACAACATCATAGTTGGAATTTCTGACATTAACAACTGGGAATGCACTCCAGTAACTGTGTTTGACAAAACCAGCCCATTCCTTTCCCTGATTATTAATAACAATCCCGCCAAAATGCCGGAGGTTCTTGTGTGCAGTGACATACATAATAAATAGATCAAAACTGGTATCAACGAGAATACGATCTGCTGGAGAGAGATCATCGCTGGATAATCAGTTTGGGTAATTTTATGCAATAATGCTAGATAGAGAACCAAATTTGGGCGCCTGCCAATATAATCTTCAAAACGATAGGTATACGTTTGAAATTTTCCGGTCGTTAGCAAATTCAAAGCTGTTCTGTCATAAAGGTTAGCGTCTGAATTCGGAAAATACTCATAGGTTGGAGGACGAGGTTGATCATAGAACATATGAGTTTGGATTGGAAATGCCTTCCAAACTACTATAGCTGTTACGAATAAAGCCAGGGATATAATTACATCATATAGTTTCAGCTTCCGAAGAAACTCAGTACTCTTTGATTGAGGAAGTTTTCCTATCAAATAAGATACTAATAATGCTGGTATCGAAGCTAAAAATACTTGATAGTCTAAAATTGGGTATCCTGTTAGATCAAAGTTTCCATTGAGCTTACTTGTATCAGTATATCCATAACCCAACAGCTGAAGCACCAGTCCCACAGAAAAAAATATAATAAACAGTGCAGCACTTATTTTCCAATAATCATCGATTATAAATTCTTCCCCATCAGATGGCAGCAACCCCATTAAGAAAGACAGGATTGTGAATATAAATCCCCAAATGAGAAGTGGTTGGATCAAGGAAAGGAAAATTTCATCCAGCATATTGTCAATCTGTGTATTTAACGACAGTTGTAGAAATAATAAGGCCAAGAGTAGTAGCGCAGTCAGCCAATACCTTTTAGCAGGTTGTTTATTTATGGATTTCCTAAATCGGGATAAAAATGAAAAATATTTACCTGACATGAAAGTCAAATCAATCCAATATAATGTCAGCGTGATAACTACCAGTAAAAACAAGGCTAAGACACCAAAAACCCCAACTTTTCTAAGATTCCCTTGAGCAGATGAAGCAAATATATCAAGAGTTGAGACCAATCCAGGCTGTGAAAACAGAGTAAATCCCAAAGCTGCCCAACCCGATGGTATTGTAATGAATGGCAAATAGGTAGAAATTTTTGATTTATCCAATTTCATAATTCTTAGTCCCACAAATGTATTCCAGGCAACACTAGAAGTATAACATCCCCTAATATTATAGTTTTTTTAAACCTGGTTTGAGAATTGTCATCTTCAGATGCTGGATTAAAAAAGGGCTAGTTAGAGGATCCCCGGGAACGTGACGTACAAATCCAATCCTAAATCCCCCTGCCAGCAATCCTGATGCGAAATTCCATCAAGATGCAGTTGTTTGGATTTTAATTCTCTCAGAACAGATAGGTGGGGATGATTCCGCAGATATCACTAGACTAAATCAAATAACAAATTCAATGCTTCTTTCCTATCGCCATTTTTTGCGTGTTAAATCAATAAGTCCAGAGCTGATTCCAGGGAGCTATGTTGGGGGACAGAATCTTTCTCGATGATAAGTATTTTTTCATGCTGGGATTTGATAGGGTTTTCCTGATCAGAAAACAATCGTTCTGAAATCTTCTCCCCTGGGCGGGATCCTGTAAATACGATTTCAATATCTTCACCTACCGATAACCCAGACAATTGGATTAGATCCTTAGCCAAATCTACAATCTTTACTTGATCTCCCATATCCAGGACAAATAGTTCACCTTTGCTTCCCATTGCAGATGCTTGAAGGACTAATTGAACCGCTTCCTGAATGGTCATAAAAAATCGTTCCATTTTTGGATTGGTAATGGTGATTGGTCCGCCCGCTGCGATTTGACGTTTAAAAAGAGGTACAACGCTCCCCCGACTTCCCAATACATTGCCAAACCGGACTGTGACATATGCTCTGCCGGAATCAACTGCTGCTTTTTGAACAATTAATTCAGCAACACGTTTGGTCATTCCCATTACAGAGGTCGGCTCCACAGCTTTATCTGTTGAGATTAATACAAAATGATTGATCTGATGAATTTTACAGAGATTTGTGAGAATCCGAGTGCCTTCAATATTATTAGTAATGGCATCTTCAATATTATCTTCCATGAGCGGAACGTGTTTATGGGCAGCAGCATGGTAAACAATATCTGGCTTAAAGCGACTGAATATTTTATCGATCCTGGATTGGTCCCTAATATCTGCGATTACCAGCTCCAGGCGGTCATCTTGATCCTTCTCAGTCCAGAATGACAGTTTCCCGGGGAGCTTATAAAGGCTGTTTTCACCATGTCCTAAAGCAATCAGTTTTTCAGGATCACAGCGAACTATTTGTTCACATAACTCTGAACCGATAGACCCCCCGGCTCCGGTTACCAGGATCCGCTTACCATTTATTAGATCTTTCACGCGGGTAGAATGAACCACAACTGGATCTCTCCGGAGGAGATCCCCGATCTGTACTTCTCTCAGTCGATTTACACTCACATCTCCTGAAATCAGTTCGTATATACCTGGCAGAGTTTTTACGGATAAATTGCTTTTCTCACAAAGGTGAACAACTTCCCGGATCACCGATCCTGTTGCAGTTGGCATCGCAATGATCACTTCTTCGATATCTCTATCTTGAGCTATCTCGGGGATATCAGCGATACACCCCAATACTTCTACACCATGAATCAACGTTCCTTTCTTTGCTGGATCATCATCTACAAAACCTATCAGATTATCTTGGACAAATTTACTCTGATGGATCTCTCGGGCAACAATCTGCCCTGCATCTCCCGCACCAGCCAGGAGGACTCGCTTCCCTTCTGGGTTGGCATGACCACCTCCAGCTTGATACTCCACAACTCTTAAACTCAGCCTGGTCCCGCCAATCACTAACAGGGTTAACATACCGTCTATCAAAGGAATGGATCTTGGTATTGATGGAGTTCCAATGAGACCTGTTCCGTACAAGGAAAAAACAACACCAGTGATTATCACACTGGCTACACCCACACCCCAAAGAATAGTGATCATCGAGTCAATGCTCGCATATCGCCAGAATTGTCGATAAATACCGGCAAAATAGAACACAATAATTTTAACGATCAAGGCCAGGACCGTATAGATTATCAAAGGATTTGTATACTGTGAATCCCAGGGAATCTGCAAACGCAGGCTTAATGCGATAGTAGGGGTCAGGGAAAGCAGCAGAAGATCGATTAACACAAAATGTCTATTTTTCAATGATGAAAACACAGGATTATATCCCTTACCTGACTGATCAGGAACTATAAATATTCTTAATTATAGTACTTACCTGTTGAACTTCTTCCACTGTCATGGCTCCCGAGAATGGTAAAGCCAGGCAACAGTCGCCAGCCAACTCTGTCTGCGGAAAATCTCCCCGACTGTATCCAAATTTCTGGGCATAAAAAGGTTGTAAATGGATCGGGGTAAAATATGGCCGGGAAGGTATACCATTGGTCTTAAGCTCCTTCATCAACCGGTTCCTGGATTCCAACGACTTGGTCTGAATGACATATACAAACCAACCCATTTTTGTTGTTTCAGGAACTATAACCGGTAGGCGGATCTCTTCTACTTCTTTTAAATACTGGTTATACCACCCTACAACAGTTTCTCGCCTTTTCAAGAGTTCCTCAATTCGATTTAACTGGGACAATCCCAATGCCGAACTCATCTCATTCAATCTGTAGTTATATCCAAGGCGGGTATGATTCAACCATGCGTCAAATATATCTCGTCCCTGGTTCCTTAATGAAAGGAAAAGGGAAGCCCATTCCTCGTTATCGGTGACCAACATGCCCCCTTCACCAGTGGTCATCTGTTTATTCGGGTAAAATGCAAAGACCCCTACATCCCCCAAGGTTCCAGCTTTTCTGCCTTTGTACTCAGAACCCAGAGCTTCACACGAGTCCTCGATAATATTCAGTCCGAAATCATCAGCCACTTTCTGGATGGAATCATAATCTGCCGGCTGACCAAAAGCATCCACAGGAAGGATTGTTTTTAATATATTTTTTGTCTTTTGCCCCCTTAGTTTTGACGGCAGCCAAAGGTCAGCTGCTTCCCCGCCGATAGTAAGATCCTCTGCAGCCTGGGCTATTTGAACAGGATCAATGTTGTAGGTCAGGGGATCGATATCAACAAATATCGGGGTAGCTCGTTCATATAACAAACAATTTGCGGAAGCGATAAAGGAAAAAGGAGTCGTGATGACCAGATCCCCTTCTTTAATACCTGCGGCGATGACAGCCAGGTGTAATCCGCTGGTACCGGAATTCACTCCCACGCCATATTTACAACCCACAAAGGATGCTGCCTGATCTTCAAATTCTTTGAGTTTAGGCCCTAAACTCAAATGACCTGATTTCAGGACGTCATTAACAACTTGCATATCCTCAGGATTGATGATTGGGGAAGACATGGATATTTTCATTTGATTTACTTATCCTTATCCGAACCTTCAAAGGGCGGCATAGTCGCAAAACCTTCCGCGCTAATACCATCTCTCTTTATCACTCGTACTGCTGTCTTTAAGATTATTTCCATATCCAACCTTAAAGACCAATTATCCACATACCATAAGTCTCTTTCAAATTTCTTATCCCAGGATAAAGAATTCCTTCCCCCAGCCAGAACTGGTCCTGCCATACCTGGTGGCATTTCATGACGTCTCCATTGATCTGATGAATAAAGGTCTTTATACTCCACCAACAGTGGTCTTGGACCAACAGCACTCATGTCCCCCAGTAAGACATTCACTAATTCAGGGAGTTCATCCATTGTCGTGCTGCGCAGAAACCTACCAACCCTGGTCAGCCTCTCACCATCAGGTAATAGATTTCCTTGTTGGTCTTTTTTCCCAGACATGGTTCTGAACTTATAAATAATAAACTCTTTACCTTGAAAACCAATGCGCGGTTGTTTGTAAAGTATCGGCTTTCCCATTGAAAATAAAATCACGACAGATATTACCAAGATCAGGGGTGACAACAATACCAGAAGAAGAAAAGATGAAATAATATCAAAAATACGTTTGATGGTTAATTTATAATTGCGCATGCCCAATCAATCCCTTGATAATAAATCCTTAAATATTTTTTCCATCGCGTCCGCTTGGTCAGCCCTCCGAAAGTTATCCTTTAAATATTCTCTTGCAGCTATTCCCATATCTTTTCTTCGTTCAGGCTGGTTTGCTAATAATTTTATCGCATCCACTAACGCCTTTGGATCACCAGGTTGTACAAAAATGCCACCTCGCGCATTTTCAACTACCTCCCTGATCACACCATCGATCATTAAGAGGGTGGGTTTTCCAGCGGCCATATAATCAAATACCTTATTAGGATAAGTTGTTTTAAATAATGGAATATCTTTTAAAACTGCCAGGCAGATATCTGCGGCAGCCAGTACCTGAGGCATACTTGATTTTGGTTGAGATGGAATAAAACGAACATTTGTTAATGCCAACTTTTCAGAAAATAGTCTTAATTCGGGTTTAGATTTACCATCCCCAACAAAGGCAAAGACAATCTCCGGAGAATTTTTCAGTTGTTCCGCTGCCAGAAGAACAGTTTCAAGATCATTCGCAAGTCCATGAGCTCCCGCATACAAGACAACCAGGGCATTCTCGAGGTCATATTCTTTTCTGAAATCATCACCATCACTCTGAGGAGGGAATTGGCGGATATCAACTCCATTTGGCACGACACTAATCTTCCCCTCAGGAATACCTTTTCCCAGGAGGTAGTCCTTAAAACCTGGAGAATTGATCACCAGGTGATCCGCTCCTTTGTAGAAAAAGACCTCCACTTTTTCAGCCATCCAGATAAGAAACTTATTACTAATTACACCCAAACCCACAGGGAATGCCGGCCAAAGATCCCGGACCTCAAAAACAAACGGGATCCGGTTGATTTTCGCAAGCAACCAGGCGGGCAGTATTTGAAAAAGGGGAGGTGAAGTTCCCCAAACGAGATCGACTTTTTTGATCCTGAGTCCTATCAGAAAAGAAGATACCATGAAGCTTAGAAAGTTTAACGCCCTGTGAATATAGCTTTTATGTAAACCAAAATAAGTGTCAGCGCCAAAAAAGCGGATCGGTCCCGAACCCAATTCTTCTTGGGTTTCTCCTGTAAAATAATTATTTTTACTGCCGATGACAGTAAACTGGTGTCCCTTCTCGATTAAATAGGTCCCTAATTCAGCATGGCGGGTTCCGCCTGATTGATTCAATCCAGTGTACACTTGGTGAATTAATAATATATGCATTCAAATATCCAGCAATAAATCCTATCTTATTGAAACAAGTCTTCCCCTAACCTGGCGGAACATACCCCGGTAAGCGGTACTATTATACGATAAAACATAAAAGCGGATATTAGCCCTTAAATATGGAGAAGAATAGCGTTAGTACTCGTTTCAGGGCTTTTGAGTTGAATCCATACGCCTGAATGATCTGGGGGATTCTCCCCTTGGGAGAGTTAACATGGTTGACCAAATTTTGAAATAGAAGTCAGCACCGGTAAAAGGACGATATTGCATGAAATCACTCAGATACAACATCAAATAAAGGAATATTGCTCTGGTTTTTTATTCAGTCTGGACCTGATATAAATCATCACAAATGGATAAAAACCTTTCAACACCGTGAGTTAATGAGAAATCCTGCCTTTTTTGCAAGGCTCCGCGGATCAATTTTTGATAAAAATCTGGTTCATTAATTAACTTGATCATTGCATCCCGAAGGCTATCAACATCATGTGGCTTGATTAATATCCCGCTGCTGCCATCGACTATCTCAGCAATGGTCTGTCTGTTGCTGGCAATTACTGGCAGCCCGGAAGCATACGCTTCTAAAATCGCCCCCGGGTGTCCTTCCCCTTCGTAGAATGTTGGTAATAATAATGCGTCGAATTCACGTAGTACATCTGATACATTTGCTGGGTCTATAATACCGCCGTATTTTACGGTATTGCAGTTTTCGAAAATGTCTTGTGATAGAGTCCCTTCAAATGGACCATAAATTTCCACTGCCAGATCCTCAGTAGTAATTGATTCCGCAGCTTCAATGATCTCAAGTATTCCTTTATTTTTCCGCACCCTGCCTAAATATATGAAACGCCTGCACTGTTTGCGAGGCATGACCGCAATATCGGAAATTCTCCGGTAATTAGTATGTAGCGCTATATTAGCTGTTGGAAATTCGGCTTTCATCAAATCTACCGCCATCTGGGTTTCAAGCAAGATCATATCAGCAGATAGAAAGAAAAATCGTGTCAGGATTCTTTTTATCAATGTTAGCTCATGAATTGATTTATCGAAACCAATTCCAAAAAGACGGAAGACGAGAGGTTTATTTAGGATCAAGCTGGCAATTTTCATCACCGAGCCGAAATATAACATACTTGTCCTGGAAGACCAAAAAGAGATCACATCATACTTTTTTCCGATAAAAAGAACTTTGATAAGAATCCCAAAGGCAGTTATCAATTTCCTCGTCAGCGTGCTATTCAGGTTCCACAACGGAATAACTTTCTGATCGATACCGTCCAATGATTCCATGTATTCAACAGTGTTCAGGAATAACACCCTTGCCCCACCAACCGGTGGTGGTACAGGTCCGATCATAAGGATCTTTCTAGCAGGGTCTTTCGTTTTCTTATCCAAATTTGATCCTTGCCTGATCTTTTTTAGGATTACCATGATTAGAAGTTACTGGTTAAAATTTGGGAACTAATAATAAAAGATCTTAAAGATAACTTTATACATAAGCGAAAAATAGTGTTTCAGGAAATCCCCCTGGTATGCTTTCCATTTATCCGAATAGGTGATGAAAATCTCTTGTCCTGTCAACATACCCATAATTCGCAATTGAACAATATGAAGGTTGTGATAAAACGGGCTGGCTAACACCATCATTTTCTTTCCCCCATGTTCATATAAAGACCAGAAACCCGTATCATAACTGTGTAAATAATGGACCAAGGTTTTTACTCCCTGATCGAATAAATCTTTCGCTTTTGGTTCTTTTGAGTAAATGTAATAATCATAAAAACCCCAGATCGCCCAGAGGAAGCCATTGAGAATATGAGTAGGAGGGTTGACAATGGCTTCTTCCAACCACAAATAGCCTTCCTCATCCCAATAAACGACTCCTCCCTTCTCCATCCCAACTAAAAAAGAACCCAGAGCTTTTTCTGCTGCATCCAAATATCTCTCTTCATTAGTTAGCTGATGAGCCCGCAGCAGGCAGGAAATCCCTTGTCCTTGAGATAAGGCGGAATACCAGGGTGATTTTAGTGTATCTCTATACTCCCAATCAAAATGATGATTCCAAACAGAAATACCGAAATCATTGAGTTCCAGATTTTCAACAAGCCAATCGGCAGCTAGAATGAACTTATCCCTGCTCATTTGATCATTCGTAGATCTAAATCGATTGTAGTTCCCCAATCCAAATTGGGCGATCGCAATCGGATTATATTGAAGACCAACACTGCCGTGATAATTCAACAGTGGGATCCCACGATCATCTAAATCTGCTGAGTAGTCAGCTTTTTCCTCAAATAGCATGTAATAAGGACCCAGCTGGTCCGTGGAAAAATCCGGGTTGATTTTCGGAGTCCCATGCCAGAATGTCAGATGGCTGTTTGCATTGGTCAGGTACGCTTTGAAAATTCGGTTCAAGTAAGATAATTTTTTTCGCATAAAAGTTAACCCCGAAAAGCCCTCTTAACCAGAGGAAGATATTCATCTCTGATCGTTTTATATTCCTGAAGCAAGAATAATAGCAAAAATCCAAGGGAGAATAATAAGATTTTCATCCCCCCAATCACAAAGATCGATTCTGGTTTAACCCAGTTTGAGATCAAATAATACAATCCAAGTCCTGAAATGAAGGATAAGATCGGAGCCAGGAACAGATCTTTGATCGAATAATCCACTAATTCTCTAACAAGAACCAATTGATGTACTAAACCGACCAATAACATGCTGTCCACAGCCACTGCCACACCAATAATCCCATAAAGATTTCCGAGGATGAATAAACCCACTAACATCACGCCTAACTGGATTATTCTAGCCCTAACAATCACTTCTGGCTTTTCGTTCACTATGAATATATAACCAATCGCATATTTAATTGGATCAATCAGTGTAAATACCAGCATAAGCTGGTATGTACTCAGCATTGGCAACCATCGTTCCCCCAATACTATCTCGATAAATTCAGGTGCAATAATGAATAAAATACCGCCAATAAAGAATCCCGTTCGGATTAAAAATGAGACAAAGAAAAAGAATGATCTTGAAAGCCCTTGTCGGTCATCTCTCAACTCTGAATAATTACCCCGGATAACACTCATCAGCGGATCGGCTAAAAACCTTCTGGGGAGATTTGCGTAGTTGTACGCTTTGGAATAAAATGCCATCTGCACTTCACCTAAAAATATTCCAGTCCAAATATCATCAAGTCTATCCAGACTGTTTGATAATATCTCTGCTAAGAGATTCTTCCGACCCATGTCCAAGAAGTAATGTACTTTCTCTTTCACCCATAGGATCTTTGGTTTCCAAACAGGATTCCAGATGGATAAGCCAACAATCATGACGATAGCCAGCAAGATATCGTTAGACAACAAGGTCCAGATTCCTACTCCATTAAGCGCAAGAATGGTAGAGACCACTAATGATAATAAAACAGAGATCAATCTTAATAAAACCAATCGGCGGACTGTGACCTGGCTGATAAGCATCAAACGCGATGTTTGGGAAAATATTTCACTTAGCCCATTTGCAATCACTAAGACTACAAACGCCAGGATGTAATCACGGTCCAGGAAGAAAACCCCTCCTCCCACCATGACGATTGCCCAGGCAACTATGAAGAGAGCTTTCAATGTAAAATAAACAGCGGCTAATTGGTCGGAATCTTCAGATCCAGAAACTTTATTCAATAAAGCAGGAGCCATCCCAAAGTTTGGAAAGGCAAGGCTGAATATCACAATAGAGGATGTAAAGGCATAGATCCCAAAAACCTCAAAATCCAATATTCGAGCCAGGATGATCTGTCTGATAATAACGACAATAAATATCGTTATATTGACAACAATATTCCAGGAAGCTGATGTAATCGTTCTCTTGGACAGGTTCATTGATCTATGTCAGGATTATAAAAATACCACTATTTTGCTCTTGGTGATTTGATCGATTGATCGGAAAATTTTCATGATGTCAATCAATAATACCCCTCGATTATACCTCAATCTCCATATCTACTATTTTACCTATCAAGATAACAAAAACTGCCCCAACGGACAGTTTTAGATTATGACTAAGTGGTAATTAATTTGGATCAGTTAACAATATCGGCTACATAATCTAGGGCTTCGGGACAAATATTTTCAAGTTTTAATGAGACGGATTCCCAGTCCAGGGGGAGATCATCTGCAGTAACTTCCATGACCGCGTCTGATAGGCAGCCGGGACCTGCATGATAATTCACTAATGTCAATCGCCACAAATCCTCATAATCTAACACTTCACCTGGGATCCGGTCCAGTTCATTCGTTACAATTTGTTTCACTTGGGAGCAGTTGCCCAATAAGGTTTCAGAAAAAAGAGTGACACTTGTATAGGCTTGTTCATCATCAATAATCTCACCCCTTAATGGCAAATCTATCTCCATCTCAGCTAATAGCGCTCCTCTTAAAAGCACCTGATTCCAATCATCTAATTGAGCATACCCCACCCGGCAAATATTCTTATCTAATACCAGCGGGCAAAATTGATCATAAAAATCATGGTTCCACAGTAAAGCAGTATCAGCTCCAAGCTCATTGATATGTCCTGGGCCATATTCAAAATAGTATAATTTATTTGTCTCCGGCCAGAATTGCGACTCTTTGGCAAAGATCCTTTTCAAGAGCTGGGATGGGATTCCTGATTCTCGAGCAACCTGCACGATATAGGTGTCAAATGTGTTTTGCCACAAACGCACTGTAGCTCTAGCCTTCTCTAAACCACATTGTGAGGCATACCCGTTGGCCAACAGACCAAAATAATCACACTCACTTACGTCCACATAACCCCGAAATATCAATTGCCCGGCCAGGTACAAATAAGGTTCATCTGTCTCCAGCAAATAAGGATGGGATGGACTTGATAACCATTCGGGAGGAGCACCCAGGGGAGGAAAGGCTTGCCAGATCTGGGCACAGCCATCTATTGTATTAAAATCCTCTATTTCGCTGAGTATATCAACCTGCCAACCAGAGGTAACGGTCAACTCATCTATACTTTCAGATACACGAATGCGGCCTCGGTAATGAGCTGAGCTGTCTCCATAACTTGAGTCTGCCCAAAATTCAATTGGCATTCCATTTTCTCCAGTTACCCGCAATTGGAGTTCACAGCTACTGCCATAACAGATAAAAGGCACGTTATTCATTGTTCCCTGGATCCTGGAGATAGCCTCGTTAGGGAGCGGTTCTTTCGCACTGATCACAAGAGAAGGGATATCCACACAAATACCGGTGTTCCTGATAGATATACAATCTTTCACATCTATCCAGACACTGGCCGTTGGTAATTCTATCTGGATATCCTTTTCTTTCTTCTCAAAACCTGCCAAAAACAGGTACATTCCCTCACATTTCTTGTTAGTCCCTGAACACGGAGCTGAATTAAACCATAAATCATATATCTTTTTCCCACATTGGTTATAGACTTCCGTTCCTGTGGGATCTCCTTCATGGTCAATCTTTATCTCACAAGCAAGGTTGTTATTTTGCCAGTGAACCAACCACCATTCATACTCAGTGTAGTTTATTGTGATGATTTCCTGGCGCTGGGGTTCACCGTCTGCCAGCACACGCCCGGGGCGGCTTAAAACCATTACCAGGGCCAAGAGCAATAAAACCAGAAGTATTCGTGGCGTAATTAGTTTCTTGATCATAAAGTTATTCTAAGATCAGTAGTTTTGTTAGGTTAATTATAGATGAATCAGGTTGTTCAGGTATCCTTTCCTGGTACTGTTAATTTTTTTCTGTTTTCCCCTATCTAATCCCATTGTATCGAAATCACAATAAATAACAAGAGGATATAAAATACAAAAAAACACCCCGGAAATATCAGGGGTGCTCTTTTTGTTATTCATTATTCAACTATATCTGGCTTAAGTTAGTCGACTACTTTCCAGTCCAGATTGGTGGTAATTTCAGGAAAAAACCAGATCTGATCAAAGATTCCACAAATTTGTAGAGCCAGGATTGTTCAGGAACTCCGTCACCCAGATTAAGTTTGCTTGTGCCTTCTACGCCTGTAGTGTAGGGATTGGCGTTGGATCCATTATGATCCCATATCAGATCAAAGGAGAATGGCTCCAGCATCAGGATTTGGAAATTGATCTTTATTTCACGGGATTCACCCGGAGCAAGTTCAATCGGCAAGGCAGGATCAATAAGAACTTCCCGCAAGTTCTCCATATTCTCAATTTGAATATCATTGATTATCAGTGGAGCTGCTTCATCCTTATTTTCGATCACATAGGTGACTTCAACAAATCTGAAGAAATCGTGTTCACCAACAAAATCTGTCGTTCCATCGAAAATTGTGACACCTTCTGGTCGATTTACAATCAGAACTGGTTGATGGATTAGCCAACTGATCTGGTAGTTCTCTTCCAGAACAGCGTCTGGATCGTTTCCGGTCGGACAGAGACTTCCGGCATGATAACCTAACTGGATACCATACATCACATCGCCTGACTTGGTTTCTGTCCAGCTCAAGTCAACATTCAATAAAGAATGTTGTGCCAGAACGGGTAAACAAGTCGAACCAACAATATCATTGGTATCTTTTTCATAGACAACAACTTCCATCACACCAGGCGCTGGAGGATTTATCTCTGCCTGAATCTCCAGTTCGAAGATCTCTGATACAAATAGGCTGGCGGGAGAAACAGGAATGAGGGTCATCTCGTAGACAGGATTTTCAACCAGCGATCCTGAACCCAGGATTGAGAAACGATACGGATTTGAATTATCCGCATCATGTTCTGCAACCAGATCAAAGGAGAAGTTTCCAAATTCCGTCACCTGGAACACTACTTCGACCTGCTGTTCTTCCCCAGGTCCGAGGTTGATCGATCCGGCAGGAGTTACTTCTACACCAGCCAGATTGACTAGATTCTCAAAGCTGATTCCACTAACCTCAAGGCTGGATGTTGTTGAAGTGTTGGCTAAGGTATAAGCCAATTCTACAAGCTGGAAATATCCAAGCTGTCCTAAATCAATAGTATCTCCACTGGAAACCAGAGAACCTTCCGCATCTCTCACATCAAGTTCAGGTTTATCCTCTTGCCAACTAACGACGTACTTTTGGGTTAAGTCGCTTTCATGAGAATCCACAATGGGACAATTGCCCTGGGCTCGATAACGGGCCGAGATGGAATATTCCCTGAATCCAGGATCTGAGTTTAACAAGGATAGATTGAAAGTCCGTGCCTGATCCAGATTGTCATCGATAGACATACATTCCTGGTCACTTACCTGACCTGTTATTTTATCGATCAAACTGACCTGAAGAGCTCCAGCAGCGGGCGCATCAATTCCTACTTCAATTCTTAGCGGGAATTCAACACCGATCAACGAACCTCCAGGTGAAGGCGGAGTTGGAACAATAAATTTGATCGGGTTATCTGTCATCACAACACTGCCCTGGAAAGTGATCCTGTATGGGGACGAATTACTTGCCTGGTGATCAATAACCAGGTCAAACGAGAATAAACCCGTTTTATCAGCCTGGAAGGATACATCTAGAGCGTTTTCCCCTTCTGGATCAATCACAAATCCCGCCTCAGGATTCGTATCAGCTTTGCTAAGATTTTCAAGATTCTCAATCCAAATATCATTGATTTCCAGAGAGCTTGTTGAAGATGTATTGCGAAGAATATAGCTCAGTTCGACGATTTGATAATATTCAAACTGTCCTAGATCGATGGTTTCACCAGATGGGATCAATGTGCCATCTTTTTGGGTAATTTCCAATCTGGGAAGCTCTTCCAGCCAATCAACCTGGTATGTCATGGATAATTCTGCAATTGACTCTCCAACTGGAGGACATCCGTCCCGGGAATAAAAATCTGCCCGGATCGTATAGTCGTTCAGAAGTACTCCGGTCTCAGACCAGGAAAAATCAGCAATATATGTTCCAGTTCCAACTTCCGTTATCTCCTGACATCTAGCTTCCTGGATAGGATTATTTTCATAATCAAGCAGATTCACCACCAGGGCACCATTAACAGGAGCATCGTAGGTAACTGCTGCGTGAAGGCCAAACACCTCACCGATCAAGATCTCACCTGGAGAGAGAGGTTCGGGAGTGATCGATTGAATAGGATTGAAAGCCAAGATCCCTTCACCCGATACACTGAAGGTGTATGGAGTCGGATTGGAGGCGTCATGGTCCAGGTTCACACCAAAGGAAAACTCTCCCGGGTCCTCTACCTCAAAAGTAATCTCTATCAGGATCTCTTCTCCTGATCCAATGCTGATCGGGGTTGGTGTGTCAATTTCCAGGTTAATCACATTAACCAGATTTTCGAAACTTACATCTGAGATCTGGAAGTCATTTGTTGTCGAGGGATTATTAATGTAGTATTGCCGTGAGTGTGTCTGGTACAGGTTAAGGTCACCCAGGTCCTCCACGGCTCCGGAAAGCAGCGGTTCATCCTCAGAATTCTTCAACTCCAGGACTGGGCTGTCTTCCAGCCAATCAACTTGATATCCCTGGGAGATATCATACTCATCTGTATCATCTACCGGGCAAACACCATGGTCCCGATACCTGGCCCAGATCTGGTAATCCTGCAATCCACTTTCGTTTTCGGTCCAGGAGAAATCAAAATTATAACTGCCCTGCCCTGCAGCTGGAATCTCCTCACATACTGGGGCGCTGATCGTAACTTCATTCTGATCAATGACACTCACCTGAAGAGTTCCGGAGACCGGTGCATCGAGATCAACCTCAACGGACAATAAGAAGGTCTCGCCGACCAAGCTCTGTCCCGGAGACGCTGGCTGCGGGTTGATCAATTGAATGGGATTGTTTCCCAGAACGCCGCTGCCCGCAACGGTAAAGCGATAAGGTGTTGGATTGGATGCATCATGGTCAAGAACCACATCAAAGGAAAATGGTCCGCTGGATTGTACTTCAAAACTCAAGGCCAGAGGAACTTCTCCCTCGGGTTCAACATCGATAGCTTCATCAGGTACAAGCCGGGGATTGACCACATTATTGAGGCTTTCAAATGTAGCGCTGAGGATCTGCAGTCCGTTCACTAAGGAAGGATTATAGACAGTATACACACTTTCCACTAGCTGGAATGGTTCGATGTCACCCAGATCTACAATCGATCCGGCGGTAACCATTTCACCTGTTTCATCCCGAATTTCGAGAACTGCTTGTTCATCGACCCAAGTCACATGATAATTCTTGGTTTGATCATTCTCATGTTCATCCTCAATGGGACATTCTCCCCCGGGGCGATATCTGGTGTCGACCACATAGAATTTTTCTCCACTATCGGTATTTTGAAGAGAAAAATCAAACCTTTCTGTAGATTCGTTATCACCGATAACAGATATACATATTTGATCTTCCAGTTCAGAAGTCACCTGGTCGGTAATGCTTACCTGGAGGACGCCCGATACGGAAGTGTGTAATTTTACAGCCGCATTCAGGAAGTATGGTTCACCAATATTCCCACTTTACTTCTGGGGAGGGAGTCAAAACTGTAGAACGGATAGGATTATAGGTAGCGATCTTATATCGATCCTCTGCTGGAGGTTCTGCACCTCTCTCAACGATCACTTTCGCTGTATAGTTACCAATATCCCTATAAGTGTGTTCAGCTAGCTGTTCTTCGTTTTCCACACCAATACATCTCAAACCCAGATCATTGTATTCACATTCTCCATCCGCTGGAACCGGCAGAGCGCCACAACTGCCTTCAACCACGCTCAGGTCAGCCTCCAAGGCTGAACAATCCCACCAAAATGCGAAGTCAATTAATCCAGTAATATCACCATTGACATTGCCTGTAATATCGGCATAGTAAGGCGCAGGCACAAAATAAGCGTCACTGGTTAAGGATACCCACAGTCCTGACAGAGCATCATATTCCTCAAGACCTGTTTCTACGCCATTGAATATATTCAAATCGATATTGGTGGAGATTCCCGGAACATAACCTGCATTTCCCCCGCAGCCACCTGGACCATAGTACTGCCAGAAAGCCCAATCCCGCCATGTACCGGTATTAGGAACATTATATGAAGGTACAGGTTCGCAGGTCCAATGAGCTACCCAGAGATCATATTTGATTACTGTGTCATTTAAGTAATAATTGATAAAATTCGGATTAGTATAGATCAGAGGTGGGATTCCCGTCCGATTCTCTACTGTTTCCATCCATTCCACAACCCAGGCAGAAAGGGCAGTTTTCCCCAGGGAA
Organism: uncultured Chloroflexia bacterium; assembly: GCA_963783765.1. Lineage (GTDB taxonomy): Bacteria > Chloroflexota > Anaerolineae > Anaerolineales > UBA11858 > B10-G9. The sequence continues at coordinate 230,957 of CAWAOV010000004.1, forward strand.
TAACCTACCTCAAGGTCCAGAACCGGACGCAAATAACCACTCTTGAGATAATCTCCAGCAACACTTAAGAAATAATTCGCCTCTTCTGCTCCAGAATTTCCAAGGTCAGGTCTGGCGAAGTGATAGATACCCATATAAACGCCGGCGTTGTCACCTTCTGCCATGTTGTTATGGAACATGCTATCAGTCCAGCCAACACCTTCTGTACCTTTAACAAAGGCAAAAACATACCCTGCACCAGCAACTTTATTCCAACCGATATCTCCCTGCCAGTGAGAAACATCAATGCCATCCACATTTCCCGAGGTGGCTTTAGAAACAGCCCTGGATAATGTTTTGGGTACAGGGTAACTCTGTTCCGGGAACGTGGGATCCACATCGAGCAATATGAAAGTTTCCAGAACTTTGTCCAATTCAGCGATCACCAAGTTTTTATCAAATTCAGAAATCTGTCCATCTGAAAATCCAGTAAAGTTTTGATAGTGAAGCAGTTGAGTCAACTCATAACAGGCACCTTTTGCAAAGGCCCTGTAGCTGATGCGGTGATAAAACTCACCCATTACACCTTCAATAACCTCATCTTTCACAAACGGAACTCCATTGATCTCTACTTCTATGAGAGAATCGCGATACTGGTTCGGGGTCTGGTAGATGCTGCCAGGCTTAAATGACGAACAATAATTTTCCTGATCTTTCCCTTCCAGGACGTGGATCAAAATAGAAGCATCCACAAGATTGGTACCCTGGAAATATTTCTGATCATCCAAACGGAATTCCCACACCGGAGCTTCAAGGTTTACACCCACCCCGGAATTGAGGGCTGACTGGTTCAGGATCGATTTCCGGACAATTTCCTTTGGAAACTGGATTTCAAAGGCGAAACCTTCACTCCGGAACCAATCCCAACCCTCCTGGAGTAATGGGGCTGCCGCATCCAGGATCTCCTCTATGTATTCACCCTCTATTTCAGGGATGAAGATTCCTTCTGTTGAAGGATCTGGAGAATCTGTAATTCTGGCATAAACTGTTCTGATCAATAATGCTGGATCCATCAGTGTGTCAATCAAAACAACACTGACGATCAGGCAGATACCGATGAGCAGGAAGAGCATAATTCTCTCTGATTTGAACATATTAATACCCTTTTCTGAAAGGTTTTATCACTTAAAAATATGGAAATCTACTATTTCCTGCATCATATAGTGCAATATTTGTACCAGAGATAATTAATTCATCCTATCTTGTCTATGCTTCATTATTACCATTGAGGTGGTTTCAAAGGAGATAAAGTATAATCCAAGCAGTAAAAACAACTATCATCTCAATTTATGACTCCTCTAAAAGTAGCTTTCCTGGCAGCAGAGGCAGCCCCTCTGGTAAAAATCGGCGGTCTTGGTGATGTAGCAGGATCCCTGCCAGCCGCATTAAGGTCCCTCCCAGGATCACCTGATATCCGGGTTGTCCTACCACTTTATCCTCACCTTAAGAATATGGGGTTGGATCTCTCTCCTGTGGCAAGTTTTGAAATCGCCCACAATCAGGGTCCCATGATTTCCGAAGTATTTCAAACCGAGATCGAGGGGGTGCCATTCTATCTGATTGACGGCCCTCCTGTTGCAGCAAATGTGGCAGTTTATAGTGGGGATAATTTCCAGGATGGAACCAAGTTCTGTTTTTTCTCCCTGGCAGCCATGGAACTGCTCAGAATAAATCAAGTGGCAGCCTGATATCTTACATGCTCATGACTGGCATGCTTCACCTGCTGTATATCATCTGCAATTGATCAGAAAGAATGACAAATTTTATCAGAATACAAAATCCCTGCTAACAGTGCATAATCTCCCGTATCTTGGCCATGATACAGAAACTGCTTTATTATCTTTCGGGTTACCGCGAGCCCATCTGTCCGCGCTTCCTAATTGGGCAGAACATCTTCCTCTGGCCCTGGGTCTCTTGACCGCGGACAAGATCAACACTGTATCCCCGGGTTATGCGAGTGAAATGTTAACACCTGAATTTGGCGCTCACCTGGAAGAGTTCCTGGCATCCCGGAGAGGTGATCTGCTTGGTATCCTGAATGGATTGGATCAGGACTCCTGGAATCCGGGATCTGATCCCAACCTTCCTGTGAACTATTCCAGTGATACATTGGAGCGCAGAAAGGATAATAAAAAGGAGCTGCTGGAGGAATTAGGGCTTGAGCCTGACCTGAACATCCCGCTGCTAGCCATGATCAACCGGATGGATTTCCAGAAAGGAGTGGATCTTGTGCCAGCTGCACTGGAGATGATCACTGACCTGGATTACCAGGCAGTCATCCTCGGTACAGGGGATAAGGATCTGGAGGATGCTGCCCAAAAGTTGGATCAAGATCATGCCAGAATTCGATCTGTGTTGAAGTTCGATGGCTCCCTGGCCAGACGGATTTACGGCGGATCCGATATGATTATGATCCCATCCCGTTACGAACCCTGTGGATTGACCCAAATGATCGGTATGCGTTATGGTTGTGTGCCGCTGGCCCGGGCCACCGGAGGATTAAAAGACACGATCATTGATTATGATCTGGGTGATCAGAAAAAGAGTACTGGTTTTCTGTTCGAAGAAGCCTCCTCCCCTGCCCTGGCTGATACTTTACGCCGGGCGATCAATATATACGGAGACCAACGCCGCTGGAGAGGATTACAGCGCAGAGGAATGAATGTAGAATTTTCCTGGAAAAAATCAGCTTTACAGTATTTAGAATTATACGAAGAACTTTTCTCCTTATGAGTGTCTTCCCAGTAAATAACAATATCAGATGATCCTGGGATTTATACAGGTATCCAATATTTATGATCTTTAACCGTAATTCTGGAGTTTTACTACATCCTACGAGCCTTCCCGGCCCATATGGAATTGGTGACCTGGGCCCCCAGGCCAGGCGCTGGGTGGATTTTATATCAGAAACGAGGATATTGCCTGGGATTTGATCAGAGCGGTCTAGTCATCAAAAACAGTATTTTCATTTTCCCCCAGCAGGATCAGCTGAGTTTAGACATTCGGTTTAGAATGAACTATCGTGAAAATTCTCAAGGGAAATGGGATTTGAGATTTTCTAAAGCAGATCTAATAGAAGATTTAACAATGAGGTTTCGATCAAATAATATAAATTAGGTACTCTATAAGCAATCGTTATTGATCAACGCCGAAGGAATTATCCTCACAATTAATGCAAATTTTAATTCCTATCATAATAGTATTTTAGACTTTATTCTCCATTATTCTGAGAACATTCGGAACCATTGCATGGGAATTTTCTAATGTTGCCATCATCCCCAATAACGTAAACTAGATCAGCTTGAACATATGGTAAGTATCCCTGCCTTAATTCGAAATTAGCAGTACGTTTAAGCGTTCCAAAAATAACTACGTCAGTATAGTGAGGAAATAAGTGCTCTGGATTATCAAGGGGTAATGAAATCCAATAATTCTCAGTTCCCACGATATAAAAATCGAACCTATTTAAGTCGGCGGGCGGAATCGTACCTCTTCGATCATCTGGAAGTGTTTCACCTCTCTCAAAATAGCGTGGATAAAGAGCTTTTCCATAGATTGGTTCTTGTGGATTATTCAAAATTTCATTGGCAAATTTTTCATTCATTAAATCATCTGCATTATCAGATTCAAGAGAAATTTCCTTCATCGCATCAACCAGAATTCCTTTACTATATTGTGTTGGAAGAGCCAATTCCGCAACAATCGGAGATAACCCCAAAAGGATTAAACCTATCGTTCCAATTCCAATAACCCAATCATTGCTTGTTACATACTTTCTGGTTCTTGAGAATTCTCGAATTTCACTCATATTAGCGAGAAATCCACTGCCCGGGTTGAATTTTTGCCATAGAAATCCTATTAAGACAGACAAACCAATTCCATAATAAACAAGTGTAATCCAATCTGCAGTCTTAGTGAACCGACCTCCTGAGTAGCCAGCCCATGCCCAGATAAAGATTATTGCGATAAATACAGCCGGCAGGACCAGGAATGATTTTCGTCTAAACTTCCACAACAACGCCACTCCGATCGAGATCAAGACTAGCGTTTCAAAAATGGAATAATACGACCTGGGTTCAATTCTTCCATCCCACCGATACCAAAAATATGGAAGACTTCTCACATAACGGTCAATGTATTTTTCAGAAAATAACCCGCTATCAGGAATTTCATTTTGATACTGGTAGGGAGTCAATTCAAAGATTGTAAACAGGGGTTGATGGCTACTGGGTAAGTAAATGATAGATTCCAAAGTGCTGCTAGCAAGATGATTTGAAAAAGTATGAAGATTCGGTTTATGAGCAGAACGGGCAGAGGTAAAATAATCCTCCATCGGATCATTTTGCAGATTATCTTGTGCACCTTCATCCAGTGTATACGATAAGCCATTAAAATATCCTTTTAACGTTTTCTCAAAGAAGCCAGCTTTATCAAGGGAGAAGGTGCCAAACCTTGCCAGATTTCTTCCCATCCATGGAGTGATAATAATTAATGCAATGATCCACATCTTGATCATACCTCTGAACCAGTCTGGCTTTCTATTCCATAAATGAATTAATGCTGCACCGCTTACAGCAATTAGAACAGCTAAAAATTCTGACCTTATCAGTAGAGAAACGCCAATCAAACCTCCAGCAAGGTAAGGAAGGTTCTTCTTATCCGTATTTTCGAGCCAGATAACAATTATTAATAAATATACAATTAAACAGAGTATGGCAAGGTTCTCAGTCATCAGCTGATTGACCAATGAACCATTAATATCTCCAGCTAGGAGCAATCCATTTCGTTCCCGAATAATAAATAATACCCCAACCAAAAAACCAGCAATTTTTGAAGACAGATATGAGGTAAATTTGAATAAAACAACAGGTATCAATGCTAATGTTGCTACTTGCAGATTAATAAAACCGAGAAATTCATTCCCTCCGATAAGGTGCAACAACATAACAAAAAATGAGTACATCACATGGGTAGTGTTGTCCAAAAATTCACCGGTAAGAAGAACATTAAATGCTTCCTTATCATAATAAAAAGCATCTGAGCTTGGATAAACTGTTGATATGGGTGAAGTTGAGATATCTATATACCAATTTCCCTCAATCGGAATTGATGACCAGAGAAGATATGCACCAATCCAGAGTAAAGTAGCGAGAATAATATCAGATCGGATTGGTGGAAAGTTAGGTCGGTTTTTTGAAAATCGATATACACAATAGGCAATAATAATTATTAGTATAGTAATTATCACAACCTGTTCGTGTATTAATGGTGGGCCCGTTGGCGACAAATCACCAAATATTGTAGAAACAGCTGTGCGGTTTGAAAATGATATATATCCAGATCCAACAACCTTAAAAAATCCCAATACAAGAAGAAGCCCGGCGAATACGAGTTTTTCTGGAGATTTTTTGAAGTTCATATTCTTGATACTAAAAGGTTTTACCTGTCTGATAATTAGAACTACCAAGATTAGTTGAAGGCTGAAGAATATTCCCAAAACCAGTACAGGCAGGATAGATTTTAATAATTGGATGTAATCATAATAATAACCGGATGGTATATTTGCACGAAGAAAAATGATATCCCAGGTACATTCAACTAAAACAAAAAAAGAAATCAAAATAATTCCAAAAAAATTCTGGTCCGGTTCGATAAATGTTTGAACATTTTCCAGTAAATTATTTGACCTATGGTTGAGAAAAGATACAACGAACGCTGCTGCGCTTATGCAAAGCACAAAAACAAGTAGCAGGAAATTTTTAGCGGTAAACCCACTATTGAGATAATATATCGCTTGATCCGATCGTTGATTAAATATCAAAAAAGCAGTGATCAACCCCTCCACAGCAGACAACAGGAGAAAGATAGTCAGAACTCTTTTTTTCACTTTTTTCCTTAACATACTTTGGCAGGACATTGTTACCGTTTTAAATTATTGAGTAAAGGTAAATTTCAGATAGTCTCATCCATAAATCCGTGGTGGTTTTCAATAGCAGTTTGATACGGAATTGCACCCTGGCTTGGAGGAGGATAAAATCTCAGCCCATGCAGGGGATAAAACTATATGGAATTTGATGTTTTTGAATAAAAAGTAATTCTTTGGAGACCGGTTTAGATTTAATCCATTGTAGACAGCGAAAATCAAAAAAGATCAAATCATCTTCATGGATGTCTATATAACGTATGGTTCCCCAAAACCTGGCCAACAGAAATGACCAATTTACAGCTCTAATTGTATGATTTCCTTACTAATATTCTCAAATTAAGTAGTCGTGCACACATTTTATCATACCTGCCTTTTCAGGGTTTATCATCATTATCATCCTAAGGTATAATCCAGCCATGACCAAATTCTACACATCTAAGGGAGATCAAGATAAAACCAGCCAGATCGGAATAGGAAGAATATCCAAAACCCATATCCGCATTCAGACTATCAGATCACAGGATGAGGTTCCGGCCGCACTGGCCCATGTCAGGGCATATTCTTAAGATCCAAGGACCAACCCCGCTGGAGAGCATTACAACGCAGAGGCATGAATTTAGAATTTTCCTGGAAAAAATCAGCTTTACAGTATTTAGAATTATACGAAGAACTTATCTCCTTATGAATATCTTCCCGTTAGATAAAAATATCAGATGATCCTGGGATTTGTTCAGGTATCCAATAATTATGATCTTTAACCGTAATTCTGGAGTTTTACTACATCCTACGAGCCTTCCCGGCCCATATGGAATTGGTGACCTGGGCCCGCAGGCCAGGCGCTGGGTGGATTTTCTCTCAGATTCTAGCACTGGTTTATGGCAAGTATTGCCGCTGGGTCCGACAGGTTATGGTGATTCACCCTATCAGTGTTTTTCTGCTTTTGCCGGTAATCCATACCTGATCAGCCCCGATGACCTTCTGGAGCAGGAATTAATTCATGGAAACGATCTAAAAAATCTCCCAGCATTCAGGACCTCGGCTGTCGATTATGGGGACGTCATCTATTGGAAACTGGATCTTCTGCATCGATCTTATGAACATTTCAGATTTGCCGGTAAAAACGTTCACAAAGAAGCTGATTTATTTTATCAAGAACAAGAAGATTGGCTGGATGATTATGCTTTATTTATGGCATTAAAGGAATTCCATGGAGGCCAACCTTGGGCTGCCTGGGCTGATGAATATCGTGATCGTGATCCAGGAGCACTGGAATCTTTCAAGGAAGAACATATATATGCTATCCAGCGCCAGAAATACTTCCAATTTTTGTTTTACAAACAGTGGAACAAACTGAAGGGTTATGCCAATCGGAAAGGGATCAAGATTATCGGCGATATTCCAATATTTATTGCCCATGACAGTGCCGATGCCTGGACACACCGGGAGTTATTATATATCGGTCCTGACGGCAAATTAACTGTGGTTGCAGGAGTCCCGCCAGATTATTTTTCAGAGACTGGCCAGCTGTGGGGAAATCCACTTTATCGTTGGGAGGTTCATGAAAAAGAGGACATTCCAGTGGTGGATCAAACGATTAAAATCCGTTTTTTCTTTGGTAGATATTGTGCGCCTCGATCATTTCAGGGCATTTGCTGATTACTGGGAAATTCCAGCCGGAGAAGAAACAGCCATTCATGGCCGCTGGGTTGATGGCCCTGGAGCAGAGTTTTTGACTCGAATTCAGGAAGAGTTTGGCAATTTACCGATCATCGCTGAAGATCTGGGGGAAATATCTCCAGAAGTATTATAAACTTAGAGATCAATTCAATTTGCCAGGCATGAAGATCCTGGTTTTTGCCTTTGACAGTGGCGAAACAAACGAATTTTTGCCCCATCATTATCCTGAAAATTGCGTGGTATATACCGGTACTCATGATAACGATACTGCTGTTGGATGGTTCAAGCGCATCGGGGAAGGAGAACGCACTTTTGCACAGCGTTATTTACAAACTTCCGGTGAGGATATCGCCTGGGATTTGATCACGGCTGCCTGGTCATCCAGGGCAGTATTTTCCATTGCCCCCCTTCAAGATCTTCTAAACCTGGATAACCAGGCCAGAATGAACTACCCCGGCAATCCCCAGGGAAATTGGGGGTGGAGATTTACTGAGAGTGATCTCTCCACTGGCCTTAAAAACAGATTGCTTGATATAAACTATCTATACGGAAGGGAAATATGATTCCTGGCAGGGAGCAGAAAACGAAAGCCTGACCACTTATTGATCGGCAGTCAGTTTTTTTACAAAAGAAACTCAGTTGTATTGGATATAAACTCAGATCCCACATTTTTTTCTTTAACTATCCCAATAAATAATTATTCCTTCTTTAAATTTTTCTTTGCGGGAGTCTTTTTTGCAGGCGTTTTCTTGGCTGGTGCTTTTTTGGCCGGTGTTTTTTTCGCTGGAGCTTTTTTTGCCGGAGCTTTCGCAGCTGGAGTCTTTTTCGCAGGCGCTTTCTTTGCCGATGTTTTCTTAGCTGGAGCTTCAGTATCTATTGATTTATTCTCCGCTTCTTTCTTTGAGTCTGTCATATTTTCCAGCGGTTTTTCAGTAGGTTGATACTCCCAGGTGGGAGAAGCATGCAGCAGTTGATTCTTTGGAGACCCGGTTGGATTTTCTGCATTTTGGGCAGGAAAAATCATAATAAACCAAATCATCCTCATGGATTATGTTCAGAGCCTGATTCACAGAGGCTCGGCCAATAGATATGGGCATTTTGCAGCTATAACAACGAATTTGCATGATTTCCTCTCTTATAATCTTAAATCAAGATTTGTGACCCAATTTTATCATACCTGCCTTGCTTGGCAGATTGACCAAAATTATCCTAAGGTATAATCCTACCATGAACAAATTCTACACATCCAGGGGGGATCAGGGGGAAACCGATCAGATCGGCAAAGGCCGCTTATCCAAAACACACCTCCGCATCCAGACGCTCGGTTCACTGGATGAAGCTTCTGCCGCCCTGGGTTTTGCCAGAGCGCAAACAACGGATCCGGGCATAAACCAGCTAATAAAAACAACCCAGAAAGATCTCTACCGGATTATGGCGATCGTGGCCCTGGATAAACCCAATCCAGAAAAGATCCCGGATCTGGAATCAGAGCGCATCACCTGGTTGGAAGAGCAGATCGACCACTTTGGATCACAAACCGAATCTTCCAGGGACTTCATTATTCCCGGTGAAAATTTACCCTCCGCTGCCCTGGGATTGGCTCGCACAATTGTCCGCCGGGCGGAAAGGGATCTGGTTGCATTGCATGAAGCGGAGTTATTATATTCAGAAACCGCTCTCTCTTATCTGAATCGCCTCTCCTCCTTATGTTTTGTCCTTGAGGTATTCAGCTCCCAAAACCCACCCCCTGCTCCAGGAAATCCATCATGACCGGGACCATTATCAATACCGCTTCCATTATCCTGGGAGGATTGTTGGGCCTCCGTTTCGGAAAATTCCTGTCCGAAAGATCCAGGGAAACCATAATTATCGGATTAGGGTTATTTACTATCGGCATTTCTATCAGCATGTTCCTGGAGACGAATAATTCTTTGATCGTCCTGGGAGGGATCCTGATTGGCGGCTTAGCTGGGAGAATATCTTAAAATCGAAGATCGAATTAACAAGCTTGGTGAGATCCTGGAAGCAAAATTCAACAAGGACCAAAACGCTGATCCAGGTCGCAGAGTTTTTATAGCTGGTTTTATGGCCAGTTCAATTCTCTTTTGCACAGGTCCGATGGCTATTCTTGGTGCCATCCAGGATGGCCTGGTAGGTGATTTTCAACTGCTGGCTATCAAATCCGTGATGGATGGATTTGCCGCATTAGCCATGGCGTCTACGCTAGGTATTGGGGTGCTTTTTTCAGCCCCGATCGTATTTATTTACCAGGGATTTTTCAGTTTATTGGCTGTCCAACTCCAGGGTTTTATGACACCTGCGATGGTAGCAGAGTTAACAGCTACAGGAGGCTTATTGCTGTTAGGATTGGCTCTCAGCAGTCTATTGGAAATTAAACCGATCAGAGTTGGAAATTTTCTTCCCAGCCTGGTAATCAGCCCCTTGATTGTTTATCTTTTGTCGTTGATTTAATTCCAGATCTCTTTTTCCCCCTTGTTTTCGTCTCAGGATCCGGTTTTATACTGCAAAACCGGGTAAGTCTCTTCCTGCCTGATAAATCCAAACTTCCGGTACAGGTCCAGGGAGCCGCTGTTATTTGATTGGGTATTGACGGTAACTTCAACGATCCCCTGATTTTGAAAAGAATCCAGCATATCTTCCATTAACCGTGTTGCCAACCCTTGTTTTTGACAGTCCGGATCCACTGCCAACCTGGCCAGGTGGCCGCCCTGAGGATTTGTTGTACTGATCTGATAGGCTGCGACTCTCCCTTCCTTTTCTATTACCCTGGCAGAAAAGGCTTCCTGATGGGCTGCCCTCAGCTGGCTCATGCTGTTGCGCCAGATCAAATCAAAGGCGCTCAGATCAATCTCGTAAACTCGTTGAAAATCGTCCGGCAGCATATCCCTGACCGCTAAATCTGGATTCGTATCAGGCCAATTTGCTCGGGCGCTATCCCAGACCAGAACAACAACCTGGTATACCTCATTAAATCCAGCCCCGGTTAATAGGTTCTCCATCTCGCTGTTCAGCACCAGTGAGTTAACTAAAATTCCAGGATAATGTTTACCCATCCAGGAAATTGCCATCGGCCAGAGTTTCTTCCAGGCTTCCGCAATTGGAAATCCAGACCGGACTGCAAATAAACGCAGCCAGGTGATTTGATCCTCGTCAGGAGGAAAAGCCAAAACTGCCACAATTCCATATTCTGACTCAAGTATATAAAAAGGGTCTTTATCAATCCAGGCCAGGGGAGATTCCCATCCCAGATGGCGGTGGATGAACGATTTTCTTTGAAGGAGCTGTATCAGGGCAGCTTGGTCGCTGTGATCCGCTTTCCTGATTTTTAGATCATGCCATACATTTAACATCATAAAGGTCCAGTTATATCGAGGTCGAATAGACTGAATAAGATCAGTTTATTTATCGATCATGTTCTGAGGAATTTTTAACAGGTTAAGAAGCAGTTTTTGCCTCAAATTCGGCTTCTCCAATTCTTCCAAGCCTTCCTGCATGGAGAATAAGGCCCCGAGTATATTACGTGTCTTTAATTTCAAAGCAGAGATAGATTGCATGGTCTGCAGATACATCTGCTTCTCCCCAAGATCCTTGAATATCTCAGCGGCCAGTAAAAAATCATCTACTGCTTCCTGCTTCTTTCCCAAATCCTTCAAAGCGGTCGCTTGATTGGCCAGAGCCATAGCTTCTTTTAAGACTTCTCCTGCCTGATGGAACACTCCGGCAGTGCCCCTAACAGCATCCAGCGCCAGACGGGGTTTTTTAGCCTTAAGCAAAGCCACAGATTGATTATTCTTCATCTCAGCCGCGAGGATGTCATCTCCCCCGGCCAGAAATAAATCGGCGGCCTGAGAAAAACCATCGGCCGCCTTCTGGAATTTACCTGCCCTATAGAGTTCTTTAGCTTCCCCTTCAACAAGAGCTGGTTTGTTTTTATTTTCTGTCATGGGGCATCAACTACAATGTAATATCCAATAATCCTTCTGCAACATCGCGCATTTTATCTACAGACATTTGACTGAGTTTCATGGCAATTTCCAGATAGGGGCGGTTCACTGGTTTAAGGATAAATTCCTGAAGTTCTTTCGGCAATTCCACAAAAGCCTCTCCAGCTTTTTTCGCATAAGCCCAATCTGCGATCGGACCGCTATCAACAACCAGGTCACTCAATTCCTTATCATATAAACGCAGCAGTGCGTTTAACTCAGCAACCGGTACTGCAAAACTGCCCTTTTCATATGATTTAAGGCGATATGTGGTCAATCCCAATCTTTCCGAGACATCCTTCATGCTTAACGACGCATTCTGACGGAACATCCGCAATGATGCACCAATTTTCAAGTTCCTGAGCTCAAGCCGTTGAGCCAGGTTCTTCAGACCTTCCATCTTATCTTGGCTGTCTGGGGCCATATCCTCCCAGAACCGTTCCAGGGGAACATCTAGATAATAAGCCAAGACCTCTAATTCCGGCAGTGAGGGGGATTTTTCCCCTATCTCATATTTATTTATTGTACGGGAAGTAACACCAATGATCTCTCCACAGGTCTTTTTAGACTCTCCCCTCTGGGTTCTGGCAGTTCGCAGCAGAACGCCCATCTTTTTTGATAAGATATTAATCGCCAATTGGTAATCCATAATCAGATTTCCTCAGCCTATTCAGTTAAATTGGGCATGGTATATCCCATACCAGTCCGGGTTACAATATGGATCGGATTACTGGGATCCTCTTCCAGTTTGCTTCGTAATCTGGAAATCGTTACCCAGAGGATTTCCTTGTCATTTTTATACCCGTCTCCCCAAACAGAAGATAGTAATTCCTCAGTGGTTAGAATTCTTCCTTTATTATGAGAAAACTGGAGCAGCAGGCGATATTCCGTAGCTGAGAGTAATATTTTTTCCTCTTTCAGGAATACTTCTGCCCGGGCAAAATCGATCTTCAAATCTCCATGGTTAAAGATCACGGGTTGGGAGACATCACGAGAGAACATCGATCGCCTCAAAACAGCCCTGACACGGGCCAACAGTTCAGAAGCAGAAAATGGTTTTACGATGTAGTCATCCGCCCCAACATTAAGGCCTTGGACCCGGTCACTTTCATCACCTTTGGCAGTTACCATAATGATTGGCACCTGAGAGAAACCCCTGATGCGGCGGCAGGTTTCAAAGCCATCCAGCTTCGGCATCATCACATCAAGAAGTACCAGATCAATTTCTTTCTCTGATACGATTTCAACCGCTTTTTCTCCATCCAGGGCCTCGAGGACGTCAAAACCGTCCACAACCAGGTTGGCAGCGATCAATTGGATATACCTGGGTTCATCATCGACAATTAAGATGGTTCCCTTTTCCATATCTCCCGATCTCCTCAATTAATCCGACTCATCACCTTCCACAATTGGCATAGTGATATAAAAAGTCGTCCCTTGCCCAATGTCCGATTCCGCCTTAATCGTCCCGCTATGGGCAATAATAATTTGGCGGCATATATATAATCCCAGTCCGCTGCCCCGCACACTCATGCGAGTTTCCGGTACCCTATAAAATCTCTGAAAGATCCTTTCCAAATGTTCTTTGTCTATTCCAGGGCCGTCATCGATCACATTGATCACAGCGTTATCACCATCTACAAATAATCTGATGATCACAGTCGATTCCGGTGCATATTTGGTAGCATTATTGATTAAATTGTCAAAGACCTGTCCCAGGCGCATCGGATCAGCCCGGACAATTACTCCCTGATTTTCAATCTCAAGCTCAAGATTAACATTGATCTCCCGCAGCTGAGAACGCTGGATCATATCTCGCAGAACCACATCCAGACGAACAGTTTGCAGGTTCATTTGCAGGGTGCCTGATTGGAGCCTGGAGGAATCCAGCAGATTGTCAATCAATTCCTGAAGCCGGTCTGCTTCATCATCAATAATACCCAAGAATTCCCGGTAGGTTGGCACATCCCAATTTGTGTCTTCCCGCAGGAGAGTTGTTGTATATCCCTTGATAAAACCTAATGGTGTTCTAAGATCGTGAGAAACTGTGGCAACAAAATTTTCCTGCATAGCCCACATTCTCTGGGATCCCTCAATCTTGTCAATTGTCTTTACCAGAACATCTCGTTCCAGCAGCTGGGCGATGTGGTCAGCAATGAATGTGAAAGTTTTTTGATCCTGGGCATTAAACTCCGGACCGCCAAAACGAATCATGGTCAAAACCCCCACGGTTAGTTTTCCGTGTCGAAGGGGAGATCCGATAAAGTAGGGAACTTTCAATCTGTCTTCATTTGGTCCTTGGACAACATCTTGATGGATTTCCAGAGAGTTGGATTCAAAAACTTTCTCAACGAAAGATTCTCCCCAGGCAATATCAGCTTCCAAAGCCCGACCCCTGCCAATTGATTTGGCAAAAGCAGGCAGCAAATCTCCATTCTCTTCCAGATAGATCACAAAATTATCGAAAATGATGAGTTTCCTGGCCAGCACAACAAGGTCAGGGAACACATCAGATACATCCTCTGTATGAGAGATCAATTTGCTGAATTCAAATAGCGTTTCAATGAACGCTTTTCCTGATACTGTACGATCTCCCATATTTATGAATGAACCTGCAATAAATGATATGTAATGACATTAACGATTGACATAGTCCCTACTTAGAACTTCTCAGTGTATTATAACGCTATTGAAGGTATTTCAATCATTTTTTGAGAGAAAATCCTCCCACACTGGTAACTATCCAATTTGTTATCACGGAGTACCCCAAAATGCCTTTTGTTAGCTGGCTGTAAAGTGATCTCTGTTTACGAATCAATCTTTATATGTTGTAATAGAACCACTTATGACAAACCCATATCAAAAAATCAGTCCAACGATTTTAGTGATCGATAACGATCCTTCCACATCAGCGGTATTTAAACGTCTATTGGAATCCAAGGACTATAACGTATTAACCACTAATTCGAGTCGAGAAAGCATCGACATCGTTCAACGGGTGATGCTTGATCTGATCATCCTTGACCTTCTAATGCCAGAAATGGACGGCTGGCAGCTGTGTAAAGCTATCCGGGAGATGACCAGAACACCAATTCTGATTATATCAGCAATTGAATCTTCTGAAATCATCACCAAGACACTAAACCTGGGCGCCGATGATTACCTGGTCAAACCAGTTTCATCCTTTACTTTGCTGGCACATGTAAAAAATCTGGTCCGCAGGCATAAAACAGAAGAACTTGCTTTACCTCAAAACCAGTAAAGAATCTTGATCACCTTTGATATATCCCCCAACCCTGCTGATAACAGCAGGGTTGTTTCATTAGATAATCTTGGTAGAATTTTGGTATAATTAAGCCAGTTGAAAATAAACAATTGCAAGGGAGAGTCCCACCAAGGGCACCGAAGGGGCAAAACTGCTGTGAAAACTGGCAAAATACGGCAGATCAAACTCTCAGGTAAACGGACCTTGTATTTTCAAACCTCTGGAGAGTCCCCGGACACCGAAGGAGCAAAAATCTCTCAGGTCCCCAGACAGAGGCACACGCCGGCTTTCTTTGCGTGTGTTTTTTTGTTTAACGGATTTGAGCATCACTATTTAGGAAAGGAGTAATTATGAAAACGCCTGCTGAATTAAAATATACCAAGAATGATGAATGGGTTCTTGTAGAAGGAGATGACGTGGTCATGGGCATCACTGACTACGCCCAGGACCAGCTATCTGATATTGTTTTTGTGGAAATCGTGGCTCTTGAGGGAGATTCTCTGGACCAGGGAGAAACTTGCGCAGTAATTGAATCAGTTAAAGCTGCAGCGGATGTATATATGCCTGTCAGTGGTGAAATCACCGCTATCAACGAATCCCTGATGGATGCCCCTGAGCTCATTAACGAGGATCCATTTGGAAAAGCCTGGCTGGTTAAGATCAAAATGTCTGATCCCGCCCAACTGGACGGATTGATGGATGCAGACACCTACAAAAACCTGGAAAGAGATCATTAAATACCGGCCTGCCGGAAGTCTTTCCCATACGCTGATACAGATTATTTAATCGTAGAAAAGGATCTGAATATGTATACACCTCATACCCAGGCTGACCGAGAGGCGATGCTGAAGGTGATTGGAGTCGAGGAGCTGGAAGATCTATTCCAGTGCCTACCCGATAAAGGGAAATTCCCCTCCCTCAACCTCCCTGATGGCATCACCGAGATGGAAGCCCTGGATGAGCTCCAATATATCTCCTCTGTAAACGAAACTCCCCAAGAGCTGGTATCTTTCCTGGGAGCTGGCGCCTACAATCATTATATTCCTGCTGCTGTTGACTCGATCCTCAGGCGGGGTGAATTCTACTCAGCCTATACGCCATACCAGCCTGAAATCGCCCAGGGAACGCTGCAAGCGATCTTTGAATATCAAAGTTTGATCGCAGCATTGACTGGAATGGATGTTGCCAATGCCTCCCATTACGACGGCGCAACATCTGTGGCAGAAGCAGTTAATATGGCTTATCACAACTTCCGCGGGAAGAAGCGCAAAATTGTTCTGTCGCAGGCAGTCAATCCCCAATACCGGGAGACAATTCATACCTATATGCAAGGGATGGATATTGAGATCGTGGGAGAGGATCTGAACGCAGAGGCCAAACCAGATGATCTGATAGATCTCATTGATGAGAATACTGCTCTGGTCCTGGTCCAATATCCGGATTTCTTTGGCAGGATCTATGATCTGACAAAACTTTCGGAAGCCGCTCATGCTCAGAAAGCGCTCTTCTCTGTCCATGTGAATCCGATTGCTCTGGGTTTGATCAAGCCACCCAGTGAATTCGATGCCGATATCGTAACTGGTGAAGGTCAGCCCTTAGGGATCCCTATGGCTTTTGGGGGACCCTACCTGGGGCTATTTGCTACCAAAAAACAATATGTTCGCAAAATGGCCGGCCGTTTGGCAGGAGAGACGGTTGACAATCGTGGCAACCGTGGTTACGTTCTGACCCTGAATACACGTGAACAGCATATCCGCAGGGAACAAGCAACCTCAAATATCTGCACCAACCAGGGCTTGATCGCCCTGGCTGCGACTGTTTACCTCAGCTTGTTAGGTAAAAGTGGATTAAAAGAACTGGCAGAACTGAATTATCATAAAGCTCATTACGCTGCTGAAAAGATCAGCACTGTGCCTGGTTTTATGGTCAATCCTGTTCAACCGTTTTTTAACGAATTTGTAGTCCACTGCCCTGCCCCCGCAGAAGAGATCAATCAGCTGCTGCTTACCCGTGATATCCTGGGTGGGTATGACCTCGGCCAAGATTATCCTGATTTGAAACATGAATTATTGGTTGCCGTGACCGAAATGAATGCCCGCTCTGAGATCGATTACCTGGTTGAGGTGCTGGAGGAGGAATATCATGACTGAACAGACTATCTTTGAACTCTCCAGACCCGGTCGCAAAGGTATCCGCTTCCCGGCCCCTGATGTACCTCTGGCTGAATTCCCCAAAGATTTTCTACGGGAGCAACTGCCCTTACCAGAGGTTCCAGAAAATGAGGTGATCAGACACTTTACCAATATCTCTCAATTAAATCACTCGATAGATAATGGTTTTTATCCTTTGGGATCATGTACCATGAAATACAATCCCAAGATCAATGAGGAAACAGCCCGCCTGCCAGGTTTCAGCCAAATCCATCCCCTACAACCCGTGGAAACAGTTCAGGGAGCTTTGGGTTTAATGCACGAAACCCAGCAATGGTTGGCTGAGATCAGTGGATTTGATGCAGTCTCCCTGCAGCCTGCAGCAGGTGCTCACGGTGAATTGACAGGTGTGTTAATCATCCGGGCCTATCATGATTCCCGGGGAGATACAAAACGGACCAAAATGCTGGTCCCGGATTCTGCCCATGGAACCAATCCGGCTTCCTCAGCGATGAGTGGATTAACAATCGTTGAATTGAAATCGGACGAGAACGGAAATGTCGATCTGGAAGCACTCAAAGCAGAATGCGATGATACCCTGGCAGGATTAATGATCACCAATCCTAATACCCTGGGGCTTTTTGACGAGAATATCGTCGAGGCTTGCCAGATCGTTCATGAAAAAGGCGGCTTAGTATACGGGGATGGCGCCAATATGAACGCCCTGCTTGGTGTTTACAAACCTGCTGAGACGGGTATTGATGTGATGCACTTCAATCTCCATAAAACCTTCTCAACTCCCCACGGAGGTGGTGGACCGGGATCAGGGCCGGTTGGTGTTACGAAAGAACTGGCTGAATTCCTGCCAGCTCCTGTGGTAAAGATGACCTCTGAAGGTGATGAAGAAAATCCAGCGGTTTATGACCTTGTCACACCAGAAAAGACAATTGGAAGGGTGAAATCCTTCCACGGCCATTTTGGTGTTGTGGTCCGCGCGTTCACTTATATGATCTGCCTGGGCAAAAATGGTTTACTGGGCGTTTCAACCCACGCAGTACTTAATGCGAACTACATCCAGGCCCGGGTAAAGGATATTTATCATATCCCTTACGAACGATTATGCATGCATGAGTTTGTGACAGAAGCCAAATGGGAGGATGCCCCTGGTGTTCGGGCCCTGGATATATCCAAACGATTGATCGATTTTGGATTCCACCCGCCCACAAACTACTTCCCGTTGATCGTCCCTGAGGCATTGATGATCGAACCCACCGAAACTGAAACACGGGAAACCCTCGATGCATTTGTTGATGCCTTGCTGCAAATCGCAGACGAAGCAAAGAATAACCCGGAAATTCTCCATAATGCACCCACAAAGGCGCCATTCGGCCGCCTGGATGAGGTTAAAGCAGCCAAGGAGTTGATCCTGAAAACACAGCTACCAGAAGATTACGGAAGTTAATATCCTGCCTGTGAAGTAGTATCAAAATAGGCAAAAGCCCAAAAGCCCGGATGAAATACCAGTCCGGGCTTTTTAGGTCTTCACACGAAGTGATAAAATATCTGTGGAATAAAAAATAACAGGATATGGCACCTATGGCCAATAATGAAAAATATAATTTTGTTGAACCAAGTGAAAATGTAGAAGTGCATCTTTCCAATGGAGAGGTGATATCAGGCCCCCGAGGTGGAACTCTTGAAGAGTTTCTTGTTCTGCTCGAAGAAAGGGGAACCCCTCCTATAGTCGGTGCGATAGTTAACGGCAAATTGACTGAACTTTCCTATCCCATCAAGATGGATGTTGATGTACACCCAATCACAATGGAGAGTTCCGATGGCATGCGTTTTTACCGCCGGTCACTGACATTACCTCTTAGAGAGCGCCTTTAGTGATCTCTTTCCCGATGCAATTTTAACTGTAGATCATTCAGTGACATCCGGAGGGTATTTCTGCCAGGTCTATCGCCGAGCTCCGCTCAACGAAGAGGAAATAACCCAGCTTGAGAATCGCATGAGAGAGCTTGTGGAAGCGAATATCAGCTTCGAGCGCTTAAAAATATCATTACAGGAGGGCATAGAATATTTTGAGAAGAAGGGCTATAAGGACAAAGTCAGGTTATTAACCCACAGGAAGAAAGATTACTTGACATTATACAAACTAGGCGACCGGTTGGACTACCATCATGGCTATATGGTCCCGTCAACCGGTTATTTAAAATGGTTTGACCTGGTCATGATGGAAGATGGGTTTATCATTCGATACCCCCGTCGAAAGAATCCCATTATCCTTCAGCCAATTCCAAAATATTCCACGCTGCTTAATGTGTTTAAGCGATATGGGGGCTGGCTCCACCGTCTGGGTATTGACAGCGTGGGGGCATTAAATGATTCTATCGATCAGGGCCAGACCAGGAAATTAATTCTGGTCTCTGAAGCACTGCATGAACAGCACATTGCTGAAATCGCTGCCCAGATCGAAGAAAGAGCAGAAGAGATCGATGTCATCTTGATCGCAGGTCCTTCCTCTTCAGGCAAAACCACCTTCTCAAAACGCCTGACAATTCAGCTCCTGGCGCGGGGAATCTCACCCTTCCCGCTGGAAATGGACAAATACTTCGTGGACAGGGAATTTACACCCCGGGATGAGTTTGGAGAATGGAATTTCGAAGCGCTTGAAGCAGTCAACCGTAAAAAATTATCCCAACGATATCCAACATTTGATCGATGGTGATAAGGTTCAACTTCCCCATTATGATTTTCAGACTGGAATAAGCAAACCAGGTGATACTGTCCAGCTCCGACCGGGCCAAATTATCATCCTGGAAGGGATCCATGGGCTTAACCCTGAATTGCTGCCAGAGTTTCCTCTATCCAGCACCTACCGCATCTATATTTCAGCATTAACCCAGCTTAACCTTGACCGCCATAACCGTGTCTCAACTACCGATACACGGCTGATCCGCAGGATTGTCCGGGATTCTAGAGAACGGGGCTACTCTGCGACAGAAACCATCAGGCGCTGGGAATCTGTCCGGCGGGGAGAAAAACAGTACATATTCCCCTACCAGGATAACGCCGATGCCATGTTCAACTCGGCTCTGGTCTATGAAATGTCAGCCCTCAAATCTGTAGCTGAACCAGTCCTCCGCCAGGTTCCATCCGACACCCTGGAGCGGATCGAAGCTAAGAGATTATTAGCATTCCTGGAGTGGTTCCTGCCGCTTGATATCGACATGATTCCAGACAATTCAATTCTGAGAGAATTTATCGGTGGATCCAACTTAAAAGACTTTAATCTTTGGGAGCAATGAAGTCCCACGAACAAGGAATAACAAAAAAAGGCGTTAGAGATTTTCTCTAACGCCTTTTTCAATTCCAGCGTATATTCTTATATCCGGGGGAATCTGCGTAATATCGTTGCGGTATCCGGTAAAGAAACCCGCTCTCCATAACTCAGATCGGATAACTCGCTTCCTTTTCGTTTTTCGACATCCTGATAAATATACAGGAGTGTGCCTTTTTTGGCGTACCTTTTATTGATATATGCCTGGCCGAGGAAATAACCTTCTGTATCATTGGCGCAGCTGGTCACCTTACCGATCACTCTACCCTGATCATCCATCACAGGATCACCATAATGAGCTTTCCGGACCCGTTTTTCACTGAAGCGGAATCGCACGATGATCTGTTCCCGGGCTGCTTCCTGGGCTAAATAGGCCTCGCGCCCGATAAACCAGGGTTTATTCACTTTTACGTAGGACCCAAAACCCGCCCCACCCACACCGATATCCATCGGACCAGCCATCTCATGACCATAAAGGGGAAGCCCTGCTTCTGTCCTCAATGAATCCCGGGCTCCCAGCCCGCAAGGTTTGATGCCAAATGGTTTGCCAATCTCAAGCAGCTGGCGGAATAGAGACTCCACTTTATCAGGGTGAACAAATAACTCATAGGCTAAACGTTCCCCTGTATAACCTGTTCTTGATACCACCAGATCGTACTCATCGTTTTTCACTTCACACAATTCTGCCCATCTTAAGTGGTTGATCTTCCTCTTTTCACTTGCGTCGAACCCCAGAGCAAATAAGATATCCCTTGATTTGGGACCTTGCAGAGCAATATCCACCCGCTGGTCAGCTCCTTCAAGGGGATTCTTCAGATCTCTAAGGATCGTGCGCCTACCATAAGCTTTTGACCAGGGACGTTGATTATCAATTTTAACTGTACCGGCTTTCACTTCGTTCAACCATTTCCAGATCTTCTTTTCATTAGAAGCATTTACAACGATCATATATTCCAGATCAATCCGTCGATAGATCAAGGTATCATCCAGCACCTTCCCATCAGGATCTAGAAAATGGGCATAAGCAGATTCCCCAACTTCCAGCGTAGAGATATCGTTACTCACTACACTGTCAAGGAAAGCCATCGCATCAGGCCCTTCTACCTGAAACACGCCCATATGAGATACATCAAATAAACCTGCGGATGTACGCACCGCATTATGTTCTTCCAGAACGGAATCGTAGCGGACAGGCATCTCCCAGCCTGCAAAAGGAACCATTCTGGCTCCCAATTCTACATGCAGATCATAGAGCTTTGTTCGTTGTAATTCTGTTTCCTCTTTTTCTTCCCAAACAAAATCCGGCAGCGGATCGCCTTTTTCTGCCTTCATACCAAGGTAAAAAGGCTTGTTTTTGCCATATGGGTCCCCTTCGACTATGGAATCATACTTTCGATCTGATTCACGGACGATCACCGGACCGGGTATTTTCTTCAATACATCTTCGTCCACGCGGACATAACCATCCGACACGGCCCGGAGCCAGCTTAAGACCAGACCGGAATATTCCGCTGGCACAGTGAGGTGAAAACTTTGCAGCTCATCACAGGTGAGCATTGCGGTAATGTTGATATCTGGTGTGTACAAGATAGTTGGCTGGTTCTGGCCACATTCCATGATCTCAATATCACTGCTGACAAGATAATCCAGGAATTCACGGGATTTTTCACCGCTGATGATATAGGAAGAGGTGGTTTTTCCTTCTTCAACAGTATCATCCAAATAATAAAAATGGGGATAACCATGGGATTGTGGTTTGTAGTCGATGCCGGCGTTTTGAGCCAGATCACGAACCTTCAATTTCGCTTCTTCCAGGGTTTTGAAATCTACTTTTGCTCTCAGTCTGCGTCCCTGGTAGAACGGTTCACAGGAGAACAGAACGTCTGCGATGATATCTGCTACTTGTTTGGTTTCTTCTTCCTTCAAACCTCGCTGGCTGATCCAGGGTGTGCCTAAACGGACACCAGATGGATTCAGGGCGGAGACATCTCCGGGGATAGTATTGCGGTTGGTGACTAAGCCTGCCACATCCAGAATGCGGGCAGCCAGGTCACCACTTAACCAGGCCCCATCTTTCCCTTTGACTGATTTTGTATCAATATTGGTTAAATGGGTGTTCGTTCCCCCAAAGGGAATCCTGAAACCTCGTTCCTGCAGATGGTCGTTTAACACTTTGCAGTTCTTAACGATCTGTTTCATTAAAGCTTTATGTTCGGGTGTCTGTGCCAGTTTAAACGCAATTGCCATTGCTCCAAAGACATTCACATGAGGACCACCCTGCTCACCTGGGAATACTGCCCGGTCGATTTTCTTGATAATATCCAGGTCTGTGCTCATTAAAATCGCACCCCTCGGTCCAAGCAGGGTTTTATGTGTTGTGGTTGAGATAATATGGGCGTGGCTAATGGGGGATGGATATTCACCGGCAACGATCAATCCCGCTACATGTGAGATATCCGCCAGTAAATATGCGCCGACCTTATCAGCGATTTCCCTAAATCTGGCCCAATCCAGCTGCCAGGAATAAGATGACACACCAGCGATGATCATTTTTGGCCTGTGCTGGATCGCAAGCCGTTCGATATCATCATAATCCAGCAATTCCGTCTCTGGATCCACAGAATAGGAGACAATATTATAAAACTCTCCCGATCGGTTTACCCTGGAACCATGGGATAAGTGTCCGCCATGCAGCAGGTTCATTCCCATGACTGTATCACCCAAATTAACCAGGCCGTGGTACACCGCGTTATTGGCAGGGCCGCCAGAGAGCGGCTGCACATTCACATATATATCGAGAGCTGTTTTTTCTTCATTTGCAAAAGCCTGGGCTGCCCGCTGGCAAGCGATCCCTTCCAGGATATCTGCATATTCCACACCTTTGTAATATCGGTCATCTGAGTAACGCCGATATTCCGTGAGAAGTTTATCATAATCAAACAACTCGTCTTCTGATAAACCGCCTGTCAGATCAAATGAATATCCCTCAGCATAGATGTTATGGAAACCACTTCCCAGAGCCCGCCTGACGGATTTAGGCGTCATACTCTCGCTTGGAATCAGGATCAATCGCCGGTATTGGCGTTCCTCTTCAATCTTAATAAGCTCATATAATTTTGGATCGATATCCTTAATATTTCCACGAACTAAATAGTCTTTCATCAATCACTCCCAAGAAAATCTTCTTATTATGCATACTAACGGCAACAAATCCAGCACTGAAAAGGATTTATTACCAAGCCACTATTATACAACAGGTTGGTGCATACAATATGGATAGACGACCGGAAATCCATTAGAAAATTCACCACCAATAAAACTCTCGTTAATCCCCTTTTTTATCACCTTTTCCCTTCATAAATAAATATCCTAGGACAGATACTACTATAGTAAATCCTGATATCAACCAGGTTGATGAAGGGACTCGGATCCAGGACTGCATTTTCAAAGGCACTTTTACGCGCCGGCGCAAACTCGATTCTGCTGTTCGATTATGTCTGGTTTCATCGATCATATCCATTAAATAATCTCTAAGATCACCCAGCGTGAAGAATCTGACCAAACTGGTCAACATATCACTTTCCTTATCAGAGACATCTATATTGATCTTCAGGATTTCCAGATACGCCTCAACCGTTAAAGCAACAATATTGGACCAATCCAGATGTTTCACACGATCTCGTGCATTTTGACAGATTCTTTGATACTCCTCAGGCGGCAAATTACAGATCCTCTCTATCTGGGCAGCAAACATAGCTGGCTTTTGGTCCTTTGCCAGCCAGGCACCTACGTCATCACTCACAAGTTCATCAATCGTTTCATTGGATAAACCAACCACTGGTGTTCCTGACGCTAAGGCTTCAATCACAACCAGGCTCTGAACTTCCATTTTTGATGCTGAAGGAAATACATGCGCCCCTTCAAGATAGTCGGGGATCTGTTCATGAATAATTTGTCCCACAAATTCCACGTTTTTCAGGTTGTTTTTTTGGATATATTTTTCCAGTTTAATCTTGTACTCAGGATTGAGTGGTTTTCCGACCAAGCGTAAAGTGTAGTTATCTGGCAGCGCTTTAAGAGTTTTCAACAAATAATATTGGTTTTTTCGGTCAGACAAAAAGCCAATAAATACCAGCACCTTCTGTTTTGATGAATTGTCAGCAAACTGATGTTGATTGTAGTGTGATAAGGCCCTCCCATTGGGAACCACAAATATTGGTCCTTCGAAACCAAACTCCCTGATCGACTCATATGCGGATTTATTTAAGGCTATCAAGGCATCACAATTCCTGAAGAAATTCCCCAGGACATTATGAATTGCATATTCAGTCAACGAACTTTTCAGGATTGGAGATGGGACATGAATAGCTTCTGAGGTTCCGAACTCTACAGCCTTGGATGGTAAAACATGGGTCGTATGAACAAAAGGAACCTGGTTCATTTTGGCCCAGATCTGCCCGATCAATCCCATCAGTGCTGGTTCGTGAGCATGAATGATATCTGGCTGAAAATCATCTAAAAATTCGAATAATTGGCGGACTGCCTTGGAAGAAAGATCAGGCATTTGGAACTCAGCATTACCAGCACTGCGAATACCATAGATCTGTAAACCAAATTCATGCTTGATGATGCCAGTCTTATCTGCAGGACAGACCATCACCACATCATGTACCAGGGCAAAGTGATGAGCTAGCTCATGGGCAACCCGTCCTGCTCCCCCTCCATGACCGGATTGAAATATTGAAGTGAATACTATTTTCATTTTCTGTCCTCAGAAAGATCACTAGGTAGTAAAACCAAATTCGTCAATCACATGCCCGAAACGATCCATCATCTCTTGCTGACTGACTCCCATCTCAGATAGGGAGTATAGATGTTGACTTTTGTGATTTCTGGCTTTTTTACTTTCTTGTTTTATTTGTGATTGAAAATCTTCAGTTATTGAAAAGCCAAATTGTTTATAAATTCTTAAAATAGTACCTTCAGCATCTCCGACAAGATCATCAAATTTTACAACAATTGCCTGATCTTGGGGAAGATCCTTCAATCTCATTAATGGATAATTGTACCAATGCTCAGATGATTTAATTATGAAATCAGCACAGGCATATTTTTCGAGAGGTGAACCCAGCATCTGCCATTCGCGTTCCTTGAGGCTGATGTGAGAAGGAACGGCTTTCATCGGATCCCTGACCAGGTAGATGAATTTTGCATCAGGAAATTTTTCCAAAAGAGTACCAACTGCCGGAGAGAAATTGGGGTTTTTGGATAAATAATGTTTTTTTAAATGACCGTGGTATTGATAATGTCGCTGGATACAACTTTCATAAAACGACATATTTCGGATCTTATCTTTAGCTGAGATCTTCTGATCATAAAAGATATAAGGATCAGCTTCTTCTTCCATTGACGCGAAAGACCAGATCTTCAGAGTAGAAAAAATATGGATGAACAGATATTCATCTTCCTCAGGAGCCCGGAGCCTGAATCGATGGATCCTGTCATCATCCTTCCAGAGTTGTTCCATCTTCCTGATCCTTCTCGTAACAGGCATTCCGATCGCGCGGGCAAATCTCACCGCGCCGCTGATCAATTTTCTCATCACAATGGAAGGCGATCCAAAAATCTCCCAGGTCCTCATAGAAAGGAAATTTGCAGAATCGCGGGCCAATAGTCGCTGCAGAAAAGTTGTTCCACTGCGGGGATTACCGATAATGAACACCGGCTGGCTGATCTTGATATCATGGTATTTCGGAAAGAAAACCTCATCCAGGATCAATCCAGTCCAGATAACCAATTCAATTGGTACATAAATACACAAAGCCAGGAATAATACCCCCAATCTCTTGGCCGTGAGCCTGTAATTTGTTCCCCGATTATTAATAAAATTATTGTACAGAAATCGAAGAACTGCTTTGCCGTTTCTGTAGGACTCCAATGTCTTACTTGCTCCCTGGTATTAGATCTTTCCAAGTCCTCTTAGTACACGTTCTGGGGTTAAAGGGAATTCGTCAAACC
Source organism: uncultured Chloroflexia bacterium (assembly GCA_963783765.1). GTDB lineage: Bacteria > Chloroflexota > Anaerolineae > Anaerolineales > UBA11858 > B10-G9. The sequence goes on from CAWAOV010000004.1 coordinate 257,379, forward strand.
AAATACCGGTGGCATCATGAACTGCAGCAGTAATCGCCGGGGCCAGGGCAATAAAGGGCATCTCGGCCATACCCAATGCTCCCTTCGGGCCATTTGGATCAGGTGTTTCCATTACAATTGACTCCAAAACAGGCGGTATATCCTGCACTGTCGGAATCAGGTAGGTTGACAGTTTATCTGTCTTTACATAACCACCCTCATCGATAAAATCTTCTGTGAGCACATAACCCAGAGCCTGAATTACACCCCCTTCGATCTGCCCCCGTAACTGATCCGGGTTGATGGCCTTCCCGACATCATGGGTAGAGTAAATCTTCTCTACAGTGATCTGGCCTGTCTCAGTGTCTACTGTGAGTTCAACAGCCTGGGCCATATACCCATAGGCGATATTTGGAAAAGATTCGCCGGTTTCTGGATCAATACTTGTTGTCTTTGGTGCCAGGTACTGATGGGTGACTATCGCCGGCCTTTCTTCATTGGCCCATTTCTCTAAAGCCTTTTCGGCAGCCTCATAAACACTGTTACCGGCCATAAAGGTCATTCTGGAAGCAGAAACACTTCCAGAATCGTTGGTCTCGCCAGTATCCGCGCTGATGATCTCAACCATCTCAACCGGGACACCAACAGCATCCGCCGTCATTTGCACAATCGCAGTGTGTGTCCCCTGCCCAACCTCTGCAGCAGCATGACGGACAATTACCTTTTCAATTTCCCCCTCGCCATATAATTCAACAGTTGCCCAGGAATTTTCCTGGTATCCACCAGAAAAACCAATATTCTTCATCCCGCCGGCATATCCAATACCGCGCTTCAATACACTATTATCATCCTCTGCCTTTCTGGGCTTTTTGTGCCAGCTCCCATCTTTCTTCACCCAAAATGATTCCGCAGCGCCCCGTTCCAGGACATCAGCAATATTCGCTGTACCTGGCAACGGAGTCTGCACCGAAGTCAGGGAATCTTGATCCATCGCGTTTATTATCCGAAGTTCAACAGGGTCTATATCCAATATCTCGGCCAATTTATTCATCTGGCTTTCGGCAGCAAATGCACCTTGTGGACCCCCAAACCCACGGAAAGCGCCGCCAGGAACTTTGTTGGTAGCTACAGCTCTGGCATCCACTTTGATATTTGGTATATCATACACGCTTGTACATGCGATCAGGGCATTGGTTAACACCTTATTGGAGGTATACATATAAGCCCCGCCATCTGCAAGAATATCCACTTCGGCAGCGGTAATCTTTCCCTCTTTTGTTGCTCCCCAGCGGGTCTTGATGTGATAGGCATGGCGTTTATGGTGACCAATAATCGATTCTTCCCGGCTCCAAACGATCTTCACCGGCCGGAGAATCCCTCTTTCCTTCAAGCGGAATACTGCCAGTGCCAACACGACCTGGATAGATAGATCCTCTCGTCCGCCAAACGCACCGCCAATGGCCGGGTGAATGATTCGGATCTGATCCCGTTCAAGATCCAGGGCATGGGCAATTTGCTTCTGCTCATCATGGGCCCATTGGCCTGCAGCAGCTACCGTTACTCGATCCTGGTCATCAATATAAGCTACACCAGCTTCTGGTTGAAGATAAGCATGCTCCTGGACTGGTGTTTGATATACGCCTCCTACAATAACATCTGCATTTTCAAAACCATCCTTGATGTCCCCTTTCCTGATCCGTAAGTACTTATATACATTATCTTCCTTATCCGGATGAAGTAACATCGCTCCTTTCTGGACTGATTCGTAGGGATCCAGCAAGGTAGGCAGGTCTTCATACACCACTTCAATCAGTTCACAGGCTGCTGCAGCAATACTTTCTGTTTCGGCGATGACTGCTGCAACCTGGTCACCCACAAATCGTACCCGGTCTGCATATGGTTTGCCTGAACCAGGTCCACAGAGGACCGGCTGGTCCGGGATCTGCAGGCCATACTCATTTACAGGAACATCGGTTGAAGTCAACACCAAAACGACACCATCCAGGGCTGAGGCTTTGGTGGTATCGATGGATTTGACAATTGCGTGTGGACGTCCAGAAAAAAGGATCTTCATATAAAGCATATCCGGCATGAATATATCTCCGGAGTAATTTGCTTTTCCCAATACTTTGTCCAGGGCATCAATTCTTAAATGTGATTTTCCGATTTCACTCATTTTTTTATCCCCATCGTCCAGGTCTATCAGCTGTTGGTCAACCGTTTTTTCTCTAAATCAAAAATTCTCTTGATCACTGCCAGTGAACAAGCATAAGTCGGATCCATTCCGTAATACGACAATGTTCCTGCGCCCAGGTTCTTGCCTTTGCTGAGCGGCCGGTCTGAGGCGTAGTGGAGAATCCCTAGGTCGAACGGCACCCTGTCGAGGTTCACAATTTCGTCAACAGGATGGCGATACGGCCTGAACATTTCAAAAACCGCAGACATATAGGGGCCGGCCTCCATTTCAATGCCGGTATATCCTTCCCTGTAAAAAACGTCCATATAGGTTGGATTCTGGAGGAATGTTCCCTTGACTGTGACTGCTTTTTGATTATCCAGCACCGTTCCATAAACCAGATACTGACTGACATCCCTGGCTTCGAATGCCCGCGGGCATAAGTAAGTATTTCGGGAGTGTTCATCATGCACCACATAAGGGATCATGACATCCCCAACAACTCCATTAAGAGTGGCGGCTTTCCCAAGAACATAAACGCCAAGCATATGGCCTGCATTTTCTGCTACTTCCATTAATAAGTTATAGGCGGCCAACCCCAATGGATAGTCAATATTTAGGATCAGAGCATCACTTTGAGCCAGATAATCCATATTTTCAGATCCGTTTGTGATCCTGGGATCCAACCATTCCGGTTTCAGTTTCGACAAGTCAAAAACCTGGGCATCAACATCAAAGGAATTCTCGCTGGTTATGCGATGAATACCACATTTTTTTTCGTGATCTGCCTGGCGCTTTACCACTTTCTCATTGCCCGGTTCCTGAAGATATTTCTTCAAAGCGTAATACCAGAAATTCTCCTCACTGGAGGGGACCTGGAGAGACTGGATTTGGTGCCATTCGGCAAGTAACTCTTCCTGACCGGAATCCACCAGGAATTGATTAATTTCCTTCTGATTCTCCAGTGCAAATCCGGATAGCAAGTTAGCAAAACTATGCGTGTTGCTGGAAATAAAATAGATCGGTCGGGTCATTAGCTCCGGGACTTTTTCAGCAATTACTTTCCACCAATCACTGGTTGCCCGGTTGTATTCAATTAATGAGCCATTTAACAAACGGACTTGAAAATTCAGCTCGCGGGATTTGATCTTCTCGATCCAATGGACAAAATCATCTCCACAAATGGAGCGCCAGCGTGTCAGGTCACTGACTGACATCATCAAAGCTTCTGCCAGGTTATACCAGGCATCGTGATGTTTATGCATACCTACGAGGTCAAGATTATCTGGCAGATATTGCAGCAGCTGGTGGATCTTATTCCATTCAATCTGAAAAGCAGTTAACATGGGGATGACATCATCGATATCAGAACGGCTGGCAATAATACAAGCCAGGGTATTCAATTCGGAACTATAAAAACAACGCCGGCGGCGGGCTTTACCGTTCACTTGTTCCCATTCCCAGACATTGCCCAGACCGGCTTCTTTAAATACGGACCCAGTTTGACCCAGTACAATCTCTTTGGTATCTTTAATACACTCCGGAAGCCGCAGGAGAGCGTATATGAAAGCAGTCATATCCGGTTCCTGGTGCCTGGCATGTTGATGCAGCAGTGAATTCATCCCTGCATGGACTTCCTCAATAGAGCGGATCTGTACAGTATCAGACGATCGCAGCAGTGAATAATATGTCCGCTGATAAAGCTCAACTTCCTCAGAAGCGGTATATGGTACAGTTCGTTCCATAATCTATCCCTTGGCCTTCACGGCTGCATGTTCCTCAACAGGAACATTATTTTTGTAGGCTTTTATATCCGGGGCAAATTCCATCTTGAGAGAATCGATCTCAACGCCCATTTTGTCCATTGAATAATTACCAAATCCAGTATAGTTCCTGGATTCAACCGTAACTTCTTCCAAGACATGATGGAACTCATTTGAAACTTCCAATCCAAAGTTCCTGTAAATACGAGTTACTTCAGCCTCGGGATCATCAATAAGATCCTCGAATAAAACGACTTGGTAGCGATCAGCCGGCAGACCAGATAATACCTTATGCGGATAACGATACCAATGACTGGCATGTTCCTTGATCACATCAACCTGGGGAAATTCCTCTTCAGGTGTCCCATACGCCCGCCAGTTATGAGCCCAGAGATTTATTGATGAGGGAATCATCTGTTCAGGAGGGCGAACCAGATTGATGAATTTCGCATTTGGAAAAGTTTCCAGTATGGTTTCAACCGCTGGAGAGAAATCTGGATTTTTAGCTAAATAGATCTGATCCGGATGGATATACATATGCCGTTTTAATACATCCCGATAATAACCAAACTGTTTAGCTCGTTCCTCTTTCGGAACATTCTGATCATAGTAAATGTACCTTCTGGCTAATTCGGGAAAAGGTGAAATCGCAAAAATATTATATGAAGACCAGGTGTGATAAAAAAGTTGAGAATCCTGTTCATAGGTATATAACCCGGTTTTATGCATGGTATATATATCATTCATCATCTCATCAAAAGCCGCAACGGCCTTCTGGACCGGACTGCCGATCAGTTTGCTAACGCGCAGGATAAAACGAATCACACTCCGATGGACCAGTGCGGGAGCAAAATATATTTCCCAGGCTTTTAAACACGTAAATTGATCATCTCTCAATAATAAGCGGTGGAAGAAAGTTGATCCTGAACGATAATTACCAATTATGAAAACCGGATCAGGGGACATTGTCTTCTTGAATTGAGGAAAAAACATTAAATCTAAGAAATAACCAATCCGAATATAGATATTCCACAATGGATAACAGAAAAACAAAAATAACAAAAGGAACACCCTTTTTTTTGATAACCTGGCAGGTGTTCCCTTGGAACGAAACAAACTGTAATAGAAATCAATTAAATATAAACGAAAATTAAACGGCATAACAAACCAACACTTATTGAATACATTTTATTTTTATACTGACTGGTCTTAAAAACACTGCTGCTTCATTCATCCCCGACAATAAAACTTACTTGAGCAATTTGAACAGGTCCCGGGGCCGGGTGATCCTATAAATTATTGAATACACAATGGTAAGCGCGCCAAATCCGATCATCATCAAGAAAAACATGACAATCAACTCCGCAAACAAATCAGGAGCCCAGGAGACACCACCTCGAATACCTGCCGGAACAACAATCCAAAACTTGGTTTTATTTGCCTCCACAAGCAAATTTGCTCCTGCGTAGGACATAATCGCGATAACACCAAGCAGCAAGAAACCAATGCCCCGCCAAATAGGATGGACATTCGAAGGTTTATCACTGCCATCTCTCTGATACTGTTGATATCGTCCCATTAAGCACCTTCTTTATGACTAGCTTCCTCAATAGCCTGGAGGATTTTGTAATAACCCGTGCAGCGGCATAGGTTTCCTGAGATCGCTGTTTTGACCTCTTCCTCCGATGGATGAGGAATTTCTTCCAGAAGTTTCGCGGCGGACATGATAAAACCAGGGGTACAGTATCCGCACTGGACTGCTCCCGCTTCAATGAACGATTCTTGAACCGGGTGCAGATGTTCTTCATCACCCAGGCCTTCAATCGTAATAATCTCTGCCTGATGAGCCCTGGGTGCGGGCACTAAACAGGACATTACAGCCATCCCATCAAGGAAGACCGTGCAAGCCCCACATTCCCCTTCTTCGCAGCCAACCTTTGTTCCAGTCAGCTGAGCATAATCACGTATCAGGTGAAGCAGAGTTCCCCTATGCCCTTTATAAAACGTAAATTCTTCCCCATTGATACGCGTGATAATCGGATTTATTCCAGGGACCAAGGGTTCCTCACCAAGAGGGAGTTTTCCATGATCTGCTGATTTATTCAATAACAAGACAGGTTTATCAGGTAACTTCGCCCCTTCCTCCCCCGCTTGGATATGGGAGAGTCCTCTTTTCACCAAAACCCGGGTAATCTCCTGCCTGTAATCTGCAGAACTCCGGATATCGTCGATGGGGCGGGCTGCAGCTCTGGCAAGATCAGCTGTTTGCTCAATTACACTTTCAGACAATTCCTTTCCTATCAGGTACGCTTCAGCCTCCGAAGCATGGATGATCGTGGGGGCCACTGCGCCCAGAGTGATACTGGCGGATCCAATCTTATCTCCCTCAAAAGTCAGCACTACAGCCATATTCACAAGGGAGATCGCCTGAGCTTTCCGGAGGCCTAATTTGAGATATTCACCTCTTTGATCAGCTCCCATTCCAGGAAAGATGATTTCCGTGACCAATTCATCTGGCTGAAGCACATGTTTCCGGACACCAGTGTAAAAATCACACAAAGCTATTTGCCGTTCTCCTTCCAAGGATCGGATTTTTAATTCGGCGTTTAAAGCTACCAGCGGTACGATGGTGTCATTCGCTGGAGATGCTGTGACCAGATTACCAACTATCGTTCCAGTATTCCTGATCTGAGGAGCACCAACTTCCCAGGATGCCGATGCCAGTGGGAGAGCTCCCTGACGGATTATTTTCGAGTCAACACATTGATTGTGGGTAACTCCAGCACCAATGTGAATATATCCATCACCATCGAGGCTGATTTCACGTAAGGAATCAACTCTGGAAATATCGATCAGGGTTTTTACTCCCTGATGAAAATCCTGGCGCATTTCCAGCACCAAATCCGTACCACCAGCAATGATCCTGGCTTCGCTTTTATTTGCTGCTAACAGGGAGAGTACCTGTTCTATTGAAGTTGCGTTGATATACTCTTGCCACATATATTTTTCCTCATCAGTTCTTACGAAATCCACCAATCGCGCTTATGATAATCCTTTTCCACTAGCATTCCGAACAACCTGGAGAACTTCTGCAAGAATGCTTAGCGCAATTTCCTCTGGTGTTTCAGCTTTGATATCCAATCCTATGGGGGCATGGATGCGGTTTAATCTTTTTTCTCTATTCCTGCTTCAAGCAGCTGGTCCTCAGTAAGTTTCCATCTTCTGCGTGAGCTGATCACACCGATATAAGCTGTAGGGGCTGCCAGCAGTTCAGGCAGTCCCCGGATATCGACCTGATTGTTCCGAGTTGCCATGACTACCACTGATTGAGGAGAAAACTCAATCCTGGATGGTAGATCCTCCAGGGAACAGTGGATATATTCATCTGCTCCCGGCACAGAGGCAGGTGTACAAAAATTTTCCCTATCATCGCTCAGGATCACTCGAAAACCCAACCACTTTGCCAAATAAACAACGGCCTTGCCTACATGGCCGCCGCCAACAACGATCAGGTCCGCCGGCTGGGTTAATGGATCTATAAAAACCTCCATGATCCCTCCGCAAATTCCAGGATCACCATCGTCCGGATTGATCAAATCATAAGAAATGATCTTGTTTTCTCCGGACTGAATTGAATCAAGCGCTTCCTGGATTACTCTGCCCTCCACTTCCCCCCCGCCAACAGTACCGACGATGGATCCAGTGGCATAAACCAACATTTTGCAGCCTGCTTTACGGGGAGTTGATCCCTTGGCGCTGATGATTGTGCACAGAGCAGCTGCCGTTCCTGTTTTTGGTAAATCAGCTAATGCTGATAATACTTCACTCATATCATATACCTGTCCGCGGATCAGGTTTCCAGCAAACTTAAAATGACTGGTAAAAGTTGTTTCTTTCTGGAGACAACACCTTTGGCAAACCTGGTACCATCAGGGCTTTCTGGATAAGGCAGATCGTCAAAAGTCGGAGGAGAGTTATTTACAATCAACCGGCTTGATCCCTGAACAACATCTGTCACCATCAGTATTGTGAAATCAAGGGCCCGGCCAACTCGAAGTCGCTCCATAGCTAACTCCAGCTCATGTAAATGTTTGTCCACCTGCATCAAATCGGTAACTTCCGCCTGGGCGATTCCAAAGTTCAAATTTCCCGAGGTATAGGTTTTTGTGTCTGAGGCAACGATCTCATCTGGATCCCGGGTGGACATATCTGCCCCAGCTTTTAAGACAGAATCTCCGTACGATTCTATGGTCTCTCCATGAAGGGGACTGTTGACTGAAAAAGCTCTGCGCCCCAGTCTTTCTGCAGCTTTCCTATCCCGGTCTGTAGTGGTCGGTGAGGTGAAAAATAGAGTGTCCGAAAAAATACCAGCCATCAGAATGCCTGCAATATCTGCTGGTGCACTCAAACCAGCTTCCAGGATGCGCTCAGCAATGATCGTGCTTGTGCTGCCAACAACTTCCGTGGTGAATCGAATTGGGGCTCTCGTAAAAGGATTACCAAGTTTATGGTGGTCGATGATTTCCAGTAATTCCGCTTCTTCAAGAGCGCCAACAGCCTGTTCTTTTTCGTTATGATCGACCAGAACAACCCTGACCCGAGGAGGGTTAAGGATATCTCTCTGTCTTGAGAGTCCAATATACTGCCCTTCATCATCCACTACAATGAAATAATTCCTCTCTTGCCTGAGGATCCTGTTTACAGCATCGCGGATGCGGCTGCCTGCTTTGAATTGGGGGACATCAGTATCGGCAGCCTCATGGCAGGGCATCTCAAGTAATTCCGCTATTCGCATATCCTGGCCTTCTGGATGCGGACCAACTAGCTCTGCCAGGAAAGAAAACAGGGTTAATCCGGTGATCAGGCCGAATGGGGTGCCATCCTCATTCACAATAGCAGCCACTCCACCTGTCCGGCTGGCGATTTCCCAGGCGTTCCTGAGCGGTTCATCAGGAGATGTAGTATCCATGCGCCGGGCGACCGCTTCAAAACGAGGAGAGACATCTGTTAACAAACACGGTGCGTCCAATCCCAATCGCTTTAACACCCAGGTAGTTTGGGGATTGGTCGTACCAGCTCTGGCAGGCACGGCGTTCATCCCATCCCGTTCCCTGAGCAGCCAGGCATACCCAATTGCGGAAGCAATTGAGTCAGTATCTGGATTTACGTGTCCAATTACATAGGTAATTATTTCCATAGCTAAAACCAACCTATTTTTCTACAAAAGGAGCCTTTCTGCCCCTTATTTTCAACAGGTTAATAACTACTAAATTATAACAGATTGGCAGTCTTCACGCTTTTGGCCTCCCCTCCTAGATGATGAAAATGCCCAGGGTAACTCACTCCTGGGCATTCTTCTTATCTTGGGCATCAGGCCTATTTACCTCGCAACTCCTGCCAAATTTTCTCAGGTGTCACCGGATTATCAAGGATATTTGCTCCGCAGGCATTATAAACCGCGTTCCCGACTGCGGGCGCAACCCCATCTAGAGGAATCTCAGCAACAGCTTTTACCCCAAATGGATGGGAAGGTTCATAAGTTTCTATAAAAATAGTATCCAGAATGGGCATTTCATGGGCTTCAAAGATATGGTAATCCCTGAAATCCTTCTCACGAGCTCTGCCTTTTTCGTCATATACCATTTCCTCTGATACAGCATATCCAAGGGCCTGGGTCATACCACCTTCAACCTGGCCAGAGGCAGTCACAGGGTTGATGATCACACCCGCATCGACCGCCATTACCAGGTGATCTACAACAACCTGGCCGGTTTCTACATCCACGGTCACTTCAGCAAATTGGGCTGCAAATGGCGGTGGAGAGACCGGAGATACATAAGACCCCACAGCCATAATCTGTTCCTGGTTGGCATGATGGAGGGAATGCAAAGCGATGTCCTGCAAGGAGACTGCATGCCCATCCGGGGCAATCGCACAGCAGTCAGCCAATTCGATGTCGCTGGCTTTGAATTTTAAACCTTCCAGGCGGGATTCCAGAACCATAACAGCCCTTGCCCTGATCCTCTCTGCCACTTTATTAGCGGCATCTACAACCGCCGCTCCGGAAATGTAGGTTGTGCTGGAAGCATAAGCACCTTTGTCAAAGGGTGTAAAATCTGTGTCTGATGAGTAAACAATGATGTCATCCAGATGTACACCCAGGATCTCGGCAGCCATTTGACCTAATACTGTATCCGAACCTGTTCCAAGGTCTGTAGCTCCGACCAGCAGGTTAAACGATCCATCATCATTAAGTTTGATGCTTGCACCACCCATATCCAGGTAGGGAATAGCTGTTCCCTGCATTACAAGCGCAACCCCTAAACCACGTTTCAGGTGAGGTTTTCCGGGTACGTTCTGCCAATTTTTATCCGCCAGCTTTTTATCCCAACCGATGGATTCTTTGCCTTTCTCAACACATTCAACCAGTCCGTTGGTCTGGATCATTTCGGGGACTGGCTCTCTACCTTCGCTCCAAGCTACACTGAAAGGATGTATCTCACCAGATTTCAGGGCGTTTTTCAGGCGAAACTCCAGCGGATCCAGTCCCATCTCATGGGCAATGAATTCCATATGACGTTCAACGGGCCAAAAACCCTGGGGAACACCATAACCCCGATAGGCTCCGGAAGGCGGGGTGTTGGTATAGACTATATCAGCGTAAAAACGGATATTGGGGGACTCCCGGAATGAACCATCCCCAACATATAAGGCCATCGCTTTTGTAGTATTCCCGGTCACAGTTAACGCGTGGGCGCCGTTGGCACCTGTGTCACTCAAGGCATACATAGCATTGGCAGTCATCGTCCCGTCATTTTTAACCCCGGTTTTCAGCTGAATTCTCATCGGGTGGCGGGAGCGGGAAGCAATAAATTCCTCTTCCCTCGTATATACATACTGAACCGGTTGCCCGGTAGCTATCGTCAGGTGGGCAGCCACATCTTCAATTAACATCTCCTGTTTTCCACCAAATGCACCACCAACGCGGGGTTTGATGACCCGGATCCTTTTTACAGGCAAATCCAGAACCGGAGCGATCATCCTTCGGACATGAAAAGGCACCTGAGTGCTGGTTCGGATAACAAGGCGGTCATCCTCATCCCAATAAGTGACCACGGCATGGGGCTCGATATGAGCCTGTTGAACTTTGGGAACCTCATATTCTGCCTCGAAGATCCTGTCAGCCTGTTTAAATCCTTCTTCTATATCACCAATATCGATCCGTATCTCAGCTGCCAGGTTCTTTGAGGGATCCGAGTCTGCAAAGTTGACATAGTCATCCTGGTCATGAATAATCGGAGCACCAGGCTTCATAGATTCCCGGGTATCCAGAATTGCATCCAGAATCTCATATTCCACTTCGATAGCCTGCAGTGCTTTTTCAGCAATTTCTTCGGATTCTGCCGCAACAAATGCAACCCGATCCCCTACAAAGCGGACCTTATTGTCCAGAGAGTAGCAGTCCAGCGGGCCCGGGATCGGGTCTGATTGACCTGCCGTGGAATAAGGAACACGAGGAAGATCATGATGGGTTAAAACGGTCCGAACGCCCGGTATCTCCAGCGCTTTTGTCGTATTGATGGATTTTATCCTGGCATGGGCGTATGGGCTGTGCAGCACTTTGGCAAATAACATATCCCGGCGCTCAAAATCAGCTGCAAAGGCTGGTTTGCCCTGGACAAGTTTCACTGCGTCAACTTTTTCTTTAGGTTTTCCAATCTGTCGCCAGGTATCAGGGCTGTTTATCACTTTTAATTCTGTGATCACTCTTTCTGCCGTTAATGTCGCTCCATCCACTTCAATTGTCCGTGTGGCCGGAATGGAATCCTTAATATCCGTCCCCATCCATTCTGGCGGAACCTGAATCGGATCTTCAATAGGCGGAACTTCTTCACCCCGCAGCCGGGCAGCAGCCCGGAGAACCGCCTCAACTGGTTTTAGATAGCCTGTGCAGCGGCATAAAACACCAGCCAGGGCATCTCTAACTTGCTCCTCAGTTGGATTCGCTTCCCGGAACAACAACTCTTTGGCTACCAGGATCTGGGCTGGTGTACAGTAGCCGCATTGAATTGCGCCAGTTTTTACGAATTCCTGCTGAAGGATATGTAATCCCCTGCTCTCTTTCCATCCTGGCTTGGGTTGTTCTCCCATCATCTCAATCGTCTCAATATAATGACCTTCAGCCTGAGCTGCGAGCATTAAATAAGCGTTGACAGGTTTTCCATCCAGCAGGACCGTATCTGCTCCAGATTTGCCGTGTTCATCACCAAATTTCACACTTCTATACCCCAATCTCCGCAGCACGTAATATAAACGTTCGCCGGGATGGATATGAAGCTGATAGTCTTGATAATTTATTGTCAGTTCAATATCGATCATGATGATTATTCCTTAATCGTTCTCTTTAATCTTTTCTAAACAGCGTTTCACCAGGATACCTGCTGCATCTGATCGATATGCAGCGCCGGCCCACTGATCATCCGCATCCGAATATGCATCCCTGGCAGCTTGTACGGCTCCGTCTGCCTGAGGGCCATCCAGCACCATCACAGGCTGCTCACCATAACCAATCAATACTACCCGGGTCCTTCCGGAAGGCCATTGAACCACAGCGGCGCCCACAATCGGTAAGTCAGCAGGAGTCCTGGCAACGTATTGATAGGCTGCCCGGACCTCCATGGGAATCCTGATCTCAGTTATCACCCGGCCGGCTAATTTCTCTTCCCGAACTGGCAGGAAATCGCCCAATCTAAGTTCTTCTTTGACATCTTTCTTTCCAGCGATAACTAGCTCGGCATCCAGAGCCAGGAAAACACCTCCAACCGCTGAACGTCCATTGGCGGCTACCAGGCATCCAGCCAGGGTAGCAACCTGGCGTCTATTATTAGTCTCCTGGTGTTTTATGCTTTCCGCCAAAGCAGCGGGAATCTGGTCTGAGTCCAATAAAGACTGGAGTGTGACCGCCGCTCCGAGGTGGAGGTTTTTTCCTTTTTTCTGGATATCGGATAATCCTAGATCTTGCAGATCGGCTACAGCTATTGGTTCCTTGATGACTTCATTGATATACAGGCCACCTCCCAGCACGATCGTTCGGGGAGATTTTCTCGAAACCAGCGTAACCAGTTCCGCCAGGGTTTTAGGACGATTATATTCAGTGATCATATTCAATTTCCTCTTGCAAATGTCCTGGAGAGATAACTCAAATCCAGGGAGCGTATCTCTCCAGGACAGATTTTTCTACCTACTATGTGGCAAAAGTATCAACCAAAAGTTTAACTTCTCCACCAACTGGATACAAAATTGGCGTGGTGCAGCCTTCTGCCCGATACTGATCTACCTTTTCACGGGCAACATCTGGTGTGCCAGAAGCTGTGATGCGGTGGATAAGCTCATCTGTGACAAGGTGTTTGGCCGCCTGGATCTGCTCATGGGTTGCAGGCCAGCCTAAAATCGACTGGATCTCAGCCACAACATCGTTTGAAACGCCGGACGCTATGGCGATGTGAGGCTGTTGAGCCAGATACTGGGTCAGCAATTGCCGGCTGGAATCCATCGCTGCATCATAATCTTCTGAAACGGAACATACAACCAGCTGAGGGCGGTCAATGTCATCCAGGGTCTTGCCGGCTTTTTTGGCGCCGATTTCGATATTTTTCAAAGCCATTTTGTTATATTCGACAGGAACACAGTAATTCATCACCACACCATCGCAGATCTCTCCAGCCAATTGAAGCATCTTCGGGCCAGTTGCACCGATCATGATCGGCACATTGCGGGGATTGGTGTTGCCATGAACAACATCCAGCTCGATCCCATTAACATGGACAAATTCGCCATCGAAAGTCACGTTTTCCATATTCAACAAACGGCGCATCACTTCCACAGTTTCCCGCATGGCAGTAAGTGGTTTTTTGCGGCTGATACCGACATTTTCAGCCAGGGGATCCCACCAGGCACCAATACCACAAATCATTCGGTCGGGCGCAAGATCATCCAGGGTCAGGAAGGTTGATGCCAGGAGGCCAATGTTCCGGGTCCAGTTATTAATTACACCAGAGCCTATCTTGATCTTTTCGGTCACAGCTGCATAAGCCGCCATGGGGACAATCGCATCCCTCACCAGGCGTGATTCCGCCTGCCAGACAGCATCAAAACCTTTTTCTTCAGCATAACGAACATACTCGAGGCCATCCCGTAGATCATGGGCATCCTGTAAATAAAGTGCAGCAGGTTTAGTCATAGTATTCCTCCGTAAATAGTGAATAAAATTCTTTATTTGTGATTTCTCAATTCTGCTTCGATTAATGCCAGATCCTCTGGTTCATCCAGGTCAAGCTCCAAAGAAACCAGGTCACAAACCTCCAGGCGGGCTCCAGCTTCCAGGGCTGCTTCACTATGTCTCTTAAAGGATCCGTTGCCGTAATTAAAATCTATCAAATTAGGTGGAGAGACAAAAAGGGCATTGGTTCCTTCCCTCTTCCGGTCTGGTGCAATTACAACAACTGGTGGTTTTTTACGATGGTCCAGGATTTTTCTGATATCCTCTGCATCCAACCGTGGTAAGTCGGCCGGGAGAACTAAAATTCCACAGGTTCCATAGGATTTAGCTATTTCGACGGCCCGGGTTAATGCAGTGTTGAGGCCTGGACTTCCATACTCCTGGACGGTTCTTGCTCCCAGGTCACGGGCCAGGGCCAGAGCTTCAGTATCCCGACTGATCACCAGGATATGCTCGATCTCATCGATCGTTGATAAAACCTGGATAGTATGCTCCAATAAATATTGATTCAAATCTGCCCTTTCTTCAGCAGAAATAACTTTGGCAAGGCGAGATTTCCCCCTACGAAGAGGCTTGACAGGTACGATTGCCCATAAAGCCATTCTTATACCTCCTTAATTAATTGATTGCCAAAAATCACAACTTCACCGGCCAGGCGGATGCGTTCCTGGCGGTTTTTCATCCAGGTATCAGCGTTTAATATCCAGATATTCCCATCAAAGACTGAAATGATATCCTTAATTAATGGCTTGTCTTTCTGATCTAAGATAAAACCTGTGATTAGATCACTATAACCTTCCGCCACCGCCAAAGCAGAAGGTTGAATACCCATTTCCCGGTACATTTTTGCCGCCGGTCCCTTAACTGCTTCCCCGCCAATGATCGGTGAAACAGCCAGGACAATCTTCTTCTGTAATGCCTCCATTATCCCCGGAACCGACAAAATCGGTGCGATGCTCACCCAGGGATTAGAAGGACAGATCACCACCAAATCAGCCCGTTCGATCTCGGCGATCACACCAGGGGCAGGTTTGGAGCTTTCAACATCCTTGAATACAAACCCACTGACCTCAGGTTTTGAAGCGAGCTTGACAAAATACTCCTGAAAAGGCAGCAATCCCTGATCGGTTTTCACCAGTGTAGGCACCGGATCATCACTCATAGGGAGGATACGGGCAGTGATTCCCCAAGTCTCGCAAAAGTCTGCCGTGATCCTGGATAACGGCTCGCCCTTACCCAGGCGGCGGGTCCGTTCCAAATGAGTTGCCAGATCACGGTTTCCCAGGGAAAACCAATCCGGGCCGCCCAGCTGTTTGATCAATTCCATTGTTTCCCAACCTTCAGACCCCCTGCCCCAGCCAGTCTCAGGATTTTCCATTCCAGCCAGGTTATAACAAACTGTGTCAAGATCCGGGGAGATATTTAACCCATAATGCGTAAAATCATCGCCAGTATTGACAATCACTGTCAAATCCACTTTAGGGATCAGGCGATAGATCCCATCTGCTAATTTTGCGCCGCCTACTCCGCCGGCCAGGGCTAAAACTTTCATTCAGAGATCACCTTATTCATTCACTCAAATTCATCACTGAAATAAACTTCACCTAAAAAAATCACGCTCCAACTCTCTCGGAAGCTCTTCAAAGGAACCCTCCCTGAGAGGATAGGGAAAACCACGGACATGAACCACGGGAAGACCTTCATTCGCCTGTCCCATCATCAGGGAAGCGGCTGCCGCGAGTTCATCAGCTGCAGCAATATATGTTACCTTCAATTCATAGCCAAACAGATCTGGCTCACCTCTTAAGTCGATAATACCTGGCAATCCAGAAAACCCGATCGAAATCCCTACGGTCCCATTGCGCCAGGCCCGGCCGTGTGAATCAATTATAAGCACACCAATTTTTTTCTTCCAGGTCTTTTCCAATGCCAGGCGAATTTCCCGGGCAGAACTATCCGGGTCTACCGGAAGGAGCAGCACACTGCCATCGAATAAATCTTCTCCCTGCTGGACATTAGAGCGATCAATGCCAGCATTGGCACACACAAAACCAAGTTTATGCTGAACAATGATCAAGCCCGGTCTATGGCGCAATACTTCAGCGCTTTCTTGAAGGATCAATTCCACAAGCCTGGGATCTTTATCCGTTTTTTCCGCCAGGGTCAATGCCTCTGGAGAAGGTACAACAGAATTTAACATCACCTGTCGGTCTTCCGCCTTAGAGATCACTTTCTGGGCAATTACCAGCACATCACCATCCTGGAGATCGATCTGATTTAAATCCAGCGAGGCCTGAATGATCTGTGCCAGATTATCCCCTTTTTGGATCATGGGGAAATCCGCCAGAGCGATCAACTGCAGGGTGCTTCCAGGATGTGAGGTCACTTATCTCCTTCAGGATCCTACGATTTTAATGCTGGCGTGTTTAATCCCGTTGTACTTATTCAAATAAACCAACACCGCTGTCAAGCCTTCCAGTGTGATTGCCAGGTCCAGATCCCCCACATAAAAGGCATTCATTCCGGCTGCTCTGATCAATTCACTGACCTTGTCGGCATCTTCCCGATGGTCTGCGCAAACCAAAACATCACTATCCAGTTCTTTTTCAAGGTTTTTGAGCGAGCTGGCAGGGATATTTTGGAAGGCAGCCACTACCCGGACACCTTCACCAAGCAGGTCCTGGGCTAACCTGGCTGCTGACGGAGGAGCCGGAGGTTTTGGGTTAGGAAACTGGATTCGGGCGGTTGCATCCACCAGGATCTTTCCCTGCAGATCATCCTTCAATCCAGTTAATGCTGCCTCGTGAGCCTTGGCTACAACTGTAAGCACATTAATATCCGCTGCCCGTGCTGCAGCCCCGTTTTCCATCCCGCGAACCAGTTCTTTTCCGAGAATCTCATTGATCTCTTTTGTCACCAGGAGAGCTTTTTCCTCTTGCCTGGATCCAATAATGACATCATAGCCATAGGAAGCCCAGCGCAGCGCCAATCCTGTGCCTTCATTCCCGGTCCCTCCCAGGATGGCAATGGTTATTTTTTCAGACATTTACACCTCTCTTAATTTTCTTGTTTAACTATTTTCAGGAATATTTCCCAACAAAACTTTCATACCTCTTCCAGATCTCCGGGGCAATTGCCCGGGATTCTGCGGCGATTTTCTCTTCATCCAGCGTCAACAGAACTTTATCTTTCATTAAGAATTTACCAGCCACCATGGTTGATGTGATCATGCTTTCCTGGAATCCGAATATGATCTGCCAGGGCAAGTTTCCCGCGTTAAGGGGCGTGTATGGGTGATAATCTACAAAGATCAAATCTGCTGCTGCATCCGGTTTGATAACACCCAGTGTGGCTTCTGGCAGATATAAATTCGCCAAGGCGGCGTTGTTATAAACTCCCATCTGGACAATATCAATTGCGCTCATTCTGCGAGGATCCAGCCGGTGGACTTTATGCAGGAAATAAGCTGTTTTCCATTCTTCCCACATCGCATGATAAAAACCATCTGTACCAAGACCCACTTTGATGCCAAGGCGCAGGAAATCTTCAATTTCTGCCACACCAACCGCATTATTCATATTGGAACGGGCTTGATGCGTCAGCCAGGTTCCAGTTTCAGCCAGCTGAACAGCTTCTGCCTGGTCAATATGGACACCATGAGCAACGATTGATCTAGGACCCAAGATTCCAAATTTCTTGAGCCTATCAACCACACGCAGTCCTCCTCTCTTCAAGCTGTCATATTCATCTGCCTGATGTTCACCAACATGAATATGGAAACCAGCGGTATCGCTGATCGCATCCCGGCAAGCCTCTAAAGTATCATCATTTAAAGTCAGGCTGGCATGCAGTCCAAAAGCAGCCCCTAAACTATCGATCCCGGCCGCTTTTTTGATAAAACGGGCATTTTCCTCAATACCCTTCTTGGCACCTTCAGGTCCATTGCGATCGGTAACTTCATAACACAGAACGCCACGCAGCCCAGCATCCAACAACACATCGCCTATCACATCCAGAGAACCATCGATAAATGATGGTGAAGCATGGTGGTCAAATAGAGTTGTGGTGCCGTTTTTAATGGCATCTACTGCAAATACCAGGGCTGAGTACCGTACTGCTTCCTCATCCAGCGCCATATCCAGCGGCCACCATAGTTTTTCCAGAATCTCCGGAAAATCTTTCGGCGCATCACCAGGGATACCCATTCCTCGGGCATAGGCACCATAAAAATGAGTATGAGCGCAGATATTACCGGGCATAACATACTGTCCCCCGGCATCGATAACTTCCTCATCTGGATTTTTACCTACCAGATCCGGGCCAATCTCTTTGATCCTCCCATCCTTGATCAACAGCTGGCTGTTCTCCAGGATCTGATTATCTTCTTCCCAGGTAATCAATTTTCCATTTTTGATGATCATAAAGTCCTCCTTATGATTAAAACTAACCGGATTATTCCCGTTGATAATTGATGACAAACTCTTCCTGGATACTGTTTTCCATCGCTCCCCGAATGGAATCCCTCACCCAACGAATGGCATCCATTCCATCCAGATCCATTTTTTCTTTGGCAAGGCAGGCCAGGAAAGTTCCTGTCCTTCCCACTCCCGCCAAGCAGTGAATAACAACGTTCCTCCCGCTTTCGGCTGCTGAAAGTACTGCTTCCAGGCCATTCTGCCAGCTATCCAGATCAACTGGAACACCAAAGTCTGGCACAGGGATATGCAGGGTTTCCATGCCCTGGGAACGATAAAAAGCCGGCAGGTCTTTGCCCGCATAGACTAAATATTCCTGCTGTTCTGTTAATACCACAACCAGATCTACTTCCTGCTCCAGGAAAGACGACCAGACATCCACTTCATCAAAACGGCTGAATGGCATGGGGCTTCGGAAAATCTTCCCGGGCAAGGAATAAGGCAATTCAATCAACATAATTACTTTTCTTAAACAAAAAATTCACAGGAAACCATCCTGTGAAACATTTGTACAAGGGATTTTGGTGATGTGAGGAAGGAATTAACTGGTTAACAATAAAAATATATCTTTTATTCATAGGATCGGCGACTCTAGCTCGAAAGGACGGTAGCACTTTTCACCAGTTTTTTTTCTGGCGCCGCTGGGAGTACAATACCCGCCAACGACCACCGATCCATGTTTTTAAAATTGTACCATGAGGTCAGCAGGGATAGTATAGGTAAATAATCCTATCCTGTCCCTGCCATATCTCCAAAAGTCTACTTCTTGTTTTTGATCTCCCCTGCCAGCCAATCCTGGTCGATCGGTATGGTATGGAATCGGACACCACAAGCATTATAGACCGCATTAACGATCGCAGGAGGAACTGGCATGGTTGAAATTTCTCCCACGCCTTTCCCACCGTAAGGACCTTCTGCTGTGGGATCTTCGACAATAATCGCCTTGATAACTTCTGGAACATGATGAATGGATGGCATGCGGTAGCGAGATAAATAGTCTGTGAATACCTGGCCATCTTCAACAATGAATTCTTCGGTGAGAGCATGGCCAATCCCCATGATCAATCCACCTTCCACCTGTCCTTGCAAACCAAGAGGATTAATGGCTTTACCAACATCGGTTGCACCAACAGCCTTGGTGACGGAGACTTCTCCGGTGTCCAGATTTACCTCAACCTCAATTGCCTGAGCTGCAAAGGAATAAGCAAAATGTTTATCCCCTGCTTCTCCAAGCGGCGTTGTTTTGGGAGCTTTGTAATCATAGACTAGTTTAGGAACCCGCCCCTCTTCCCTCATCATGGCACCTACTTCTTGGAAGGTCAGTTCCTGGTCATTTACCTGGACCTTTCCGTGATTAAAGGTAATTTTCTCGGGAGGTTGATTATATTTCTCAGACAGCGTTGCCAGCATACTATTCCTCAAGGATATTGCAGCAAATTTGGCCGCATTACCTGAGATATAGGTCTGGCGGGATCCTGTGGTTGGCCCACCATCCGGGGTCAGATCAGTATCTGAAAGATAGACTCGAACCTGGTCGATCGGTAGGCTCAGTTCCTGCGCAGTGACCATTTGCAGCACCGTGACCAGTCCCTGTCCAATCTCGGCGGAAGAAATCCGGGTTTCCACAATGCCGTCTTCCAGCAGTTCGATCTCGGCAGATGCGTTATCCGGAGCGCCTTCACCCAAGCCCGTGTTCTTAAATGTGACCGCAAATCCCCAGGCCCTTCGTTTATTGGGCTCACCCTCAACTTCGCGAGCCATGAAGGGGTCCTCCCCAGCTGTATAGGAAAGCATCTCTTTCTCAGTTTTTTCTATACATTCCAGCAAACCAACGCTTTCAGTTAAACGCTGGCCGGTATTGGTAATTGACCCAGTTCGAAGGGCATTTATTCGTCTCAGTTCTACTGGCTCGATACCCAGCTTCTCAGCTACCTGATCCATCAGGCATTCGATCGCAAACGCAGCCTGCAGTGCCCCAAACCCGCGGAATGCTCCAGAGGGTGGATTGTTGGTATACATGGCATAACAATCGATCTTCACATTGGGAACAATATATGGGCCTGTTGAGTGGGTCGTCGCTCTGCCCATCACCTTGGCGCCCAGCGAGGCGTAAGCCCCCGTATCGCCGTACAGCTCGGTTTGAGCCGCAACCATGGTCCCGTCATTTTTGAAACCCAACTTGACATTGATCTGGGTCGCATGCCTTTTAGGATGAACCAGTAAACTTTCATGGCGGTCATACAAGACCTTGACCGGTTTACCGGTTGCATTGGCCAAAAGAGCTGCATGGATTTGGCCCGCGATATCTTCTTTTCCACCAAAACCTCCCCCAACCAAGGGGCTGCGAACGCGTACTTTTTCTAAAGGTAGATCAAGAGCAGCCGCAACCTGCCGGCGGTCCGAATACGGGATCTGGGATCCAACCAGGATTTCCATTTTCCCATCGTCCAGAGGCCTGGCAATGCTGCATTCCGGTTCCATGAAGACATGATCATAAGAAGGAGTGAAATAAGTGTCCTCGATAATCATCTCAGCTTCAGCAAACCCTTTTTCTATATCACCTTTATCGACTTTAATGTGTTTTAGAAGATTTCCACTTTCATGAACAAGAGCAGCTCCTTCTTTTCTCGCATCCACCGGATTTGTTACCATGGGTAAAGGTTCCATTTCCAGATCGATCAGATCCAGGGCTTTCAAAGCTAAATCATAAGTATCAGCCGCCACAACGGCAATGGCATCACCTACATAACGAGCTTTTTCACCAATCCCCACCAAAGCCGGCCAATCCTGTATGATCTCCCCGTGATTGATTCTGCCTGGAATATCCTCAGCTGTCAGGACAGCATGGACACCCGGCAGCGCCTGGGCTTTGGATATATCAAGTTTTTTCACACGGCCATGGGGGATGCCGGCCCTCAATGTAGCGCCAAATAACATGTCCGGGAAGCTGATATCATCCGTGTAAATAGCTTCTCCTGTGACCTTTTGATTGGCTTCCGGTCGGGGAACTACCTGACCGACAACTTCCATTCCGCCGCCAAAATCAAATTCGGGGTATGTTATAGATTTTCCTTGATTGATCTTGTCCGCTGCCGCATGGATGGCATTGGTGATCATCGGATAAGTGCCGCAGCGGCAGAGGGTATCATTCAGTGCATATTCAATATCTTTGTTTGTAGGATCTGGCTTTTCCTGCAAAAGAGCTGTGGCTGTCATGATCTGGCCCGGCGTACAGAATCCACACTGCACCGCGCCATGTTTCACAAAAGCTTCCTGAACAGGATGAAGTTCATCCCCCTTTGCCAGGCCCTCAATGGTCGTCACGTGTTTGCCTTGTGCTTTTAAAGCAGGATAATTGCAGGACAGAATCGGCTCCCCATCCACCAATACCGTGCAAACACCGCATTCCGCTTCACCACAGCTGATCTTAGTACCGGTCAATCCCAATCGATAGCGAAGCACATCAGCTAGCATTTCGTCGGCTTCAATTTCCAGGTTGTGTTTCTGTTCATTGACAATGAAATTTAATGTATTCATATTTTTTCTCCCTTCGAGGCTGGTTACAGCCTGGCCCTCTCCACGGCAGTATCCAATACCTTCCGGAGCAATACCGGTAAAAGTTGATGGCGATATTCTTTGGTTGCCCGATGTTTGCTTGTCCTCAAGCTGACTTCTTCTGCCAGGATTTTCGATGCTTCCTGCAAAACTGAGTCATTCAAGTTTTTACCAGTTAAATATTCTTCTGTTTTTCCAGCCCTGAAGGGTCTTGGGCCGGCGGGGCCGCAAGAAACACGCACCTTTAATAAATTCCCATCTTCATCTAATTTCACCCAGGCTGCCATATTCAAGATCGCGATTGCCACACCTTGGGGACGCATCACCCTGTGAAATGCAGATCCTTCCCTTTCTCCCTTGGCTTCAAACCTGAAACCGGTCACAATTGCCTCGGAGCGATCAAAATTTACCTTGCCCGGACCGGCAAAGATCTCGATCAGGGGCTGCCACCCTGAACCCTCTCTGGAAACGATCTGAACTTCTGTGTCCAGGGCCAGGAGGGAGATCGTGCCGTCTCCGGCTGGCAAAGCATGAGATACATTGCCGCCAATGGTAGCCACATTTCTGACCTGGGGGCCGCCGATCAATCCACAGCCTTCAACCACACAGCGGGCATGTTCCTGGAGGAGTGGATCAGAGATGATCATTTTATGGGTCACGCCTGCTCCGATGATGATCTGCTCCCCATCTCTGGTGATTTGTTTTAACTCCGGAATCTCAGATATATCTACCAGCCGATCTACAGCAGGATGCCGGCCCTGGCGAAGTTCAAGCAGCAGATCTGTGCCACCAGCTATCACAGCTGTTGACCCAGTTCCTTCTGTCAAATTTTTCAGTGCCTCAGAGATAGATTTTGGTTGAAGATAGTCTTGAAAATAGTTCATAAAAACCTCATTGGTGTTGATAAACCGATCAAATAATCAGGAATGTTGTCAATCACGATTAGATATTGTACTCACAATCAAATCTAATTTCCAATCAGGTTCAGCTAATAATGATTATTATTTGGAAAATAGGTATCAATCATTATACATGAAGCTAAAAAAAAGACTTTTAGAATGAGATTAACATTAAACTGACCTGCCTCAGTACCCAGTCTGGTTAGTCTGCGGTAAAATTGACCCAGTTATCAGAAATGAATCTGCAGTAGAGGAGTCAGCCGATGTCAGACCATCGCCAATTAGCGCTTAAGTACGCCGAGCAGCATAAAAAACAATCGCTGGAAAAAATGATTCAGATCGTCTCCATTCCTTCTGTTTCTACAGATCCCGAACGAGTTGGAGATATCAAAAAAGCAGCCGAATGGCTAAAAAGCGAATTGACCGATCTGGGCATGGAAAAGGTTGAAATCTACCCTACCCCGCGCCATCCGATCGTTTATGCAGAAGATCTATCTGCGGGCGCGGATAAACCCACGGTGTTAATCTATGGACACTATGATGTCCAGCCGGAAGATCCGCTGGATGAATGGGACTCAGATCCTTTTACACCCACAGAAAAAGGCGAAAACCTCTATGCCCGCGGCGCAACTGACATGAAAGGCCAGATCGTAGCCACATTCAGTGCTATAGACGCGATACGCCAGACCGGAAATCTACCGATCAATGTCAAATTCCTGATCGAAGGCGAAGAGGAAATCGGCGGATCCTATCTGGAAACCTTCATCAAAGATAATCAGGATCTGCTAGCCTGTGACTTCTTCCTGAATCCTGATACTGGCATGCAGGCTCCCGACCAACCTACAGTCACTTACGCCCTGCGTGGGATTGCTTACTTTGAACTTCGCGTCCAGGGTCCCAAACAGGACATGCACTCAGGTTCTTTTGGGGGTGCGATCCACAATCCAGCCCAGGTGATGGCTGATTTATTATCAGGACTTCATGATAAAAAAGGCCGCGTAACCCTGCCAGGTTTCTATGACCGGGTGAAACCGCTGGATGATGATGAACGGGAGGAACTCAACAAACTTCCTATCGGTGAAGAATTCTTCCTGGAGCAGGGTGGAGTTAAAGCCTTATTCGGTGAAGAGGGATACACTTCCGTGGAGCGCACAGGCGCCCGCCCCACCCTGGAGATCAACGGTCTATACTCAGGTTTTATCGATAAAGGCCAAAAAACAGTCCTACCTGCCTATGCGATGGCTAAAGTCTCCTGCCGGCTAGTTGCAGACCAGGACCCGATTGAAGTCTACGAACAATTCAAAAAATATCTGGCCGATAATGCTCCAGAAACTGTTACCTGGGATCTGGTTCAAATGTCAAAAGATTTCCCATCGCTAAGTGATCGAAATTCTAAATGGATTGAAGCATATGTCCAAGCGGCAGAATCCACTTGGGGTAAACGCCCGATCTTTAAACGGGAAGGCGGCAGCGTGCCAGTTGTAGTTCATATTCAACAAACGCTTGGCGTGGATTCAGTAAACATCGGTTTTGGATTACCAAGTGATAACATGCACGCCCCCAATGAAAAAATCCATTTACCCACTTTTTATAAAGGAATTGAAGCTCTGGTCCATTTCTTCTTCAATCTATAATTTATGAGTTCAAACACCCCACAACAACAAAATTACCCAACTACGGCGGCCAAGCAGTCATCGAAGGTGTGATGATGCGCGGGAAAAAAGCAGCCGCAATCGCCATGCGCACACCGGAAGGCGAGATCACCATTCACACTGAAAAGCTGAATAAGATCTATCAGAGCAAGATCATGAAAATCCCCTTTTTACGGGGCTTGATCGGACTTAATGATGCCTTGATACTGGGCATGAAAGCCCTGACTATTTCCGCCAATACCCAGACCGGGGAAGACGAAAAGATCGAAGGACCTGCCCTGTTTTTCACTTTTGCTCTATCTATGACCATCGCCATCTTGATCTTCTTCCTGATCCCTGCCGGAGTTGGACAAGCAGTAGAAAGACTCTTCAGCTGGAAACCCTGGATTGGCAACCTTCTAGAGGGTTTGGTCCGCCTATTATTCCTGATCGCCTATATGTGGGGCATCGGGCAGATGGAAGATATCAAACGTGTTTTTTCTTACCACGGCGCGGAGCACAAAGTGATCAACGCTTTTGAAGCCAACGCGGAATTAACCCCAAAGAATGTTAAGCAGTTTAGCCTTGAACATCCCCGCTGCGGAACAGCTTTCCTGCTGATCGTGGTCATATTTTCAGTGCTGTTATTTACGGCTCTGGGTCCAATGAGCCTTTTTTGGCGCCTGATCAGCCGCATCCTGCTGCTGCCGGTCCTGGCTGGAATCGCTTATGAATATTTGCAGTGGACAGCAAAGAACCTGCATCGTCCCTTCGTTAAACTGCTTGTAAAACCCAATTTGGCACTGCAGCGGCTAACAACCAATGAACCATCCGAGGATATTCTCGAAGTAAGTATCGCTGCCTTTAACGCCATGAGGGAACTTGAAGAAGCGGAATAATTACCAAACTGATCCAATACAAAAAAACGCGGCGTTCAATGAACGCCGCGTTTTTATTTAAATAAAGAAGGATACGGTTTCCTTGAAGGAAACCGTATCCTTAACATTATTATTTATTTTTCTTCTTCCAGAAACTCAACCACTTCCATGGCTGCAGCTGCCCCCATACCTGCGGAGATGACCACCTGCTGGAAATGGGGATCTCCCACTTCACCAGCAGCGAATACACCATGCAAATTAGTATGCATCTGTTTATCAAGGATCAGATAGCCGTTTTCGTCCGTATCAAGTCGATCCTTGAATAATTCAGTATTTGGATCATGGCCAATGAAGATAAAAATTCCATCCGTGTTATGAAGGACTTCCTCACCGGTTTTTTTATTTTTCAAACGAACAGAATTTACAGTTCCATCACCAATGATCTCGGTCACAACAGTGTCCCAGATAAAACTGATCTTGGGATTATTCTGCGCCTTTTTTGCCAGGTACGGCCCTGCCCTGAGTTCATCTCTACGGTGAACTATGGTCACGGATTTGGCAAAACGAGTCAGGAAGATGCCTTCTTTGAGGGCACTGTCACCACCACCCACCACGATCAAGTCCTTCTCCTTGAAGAAGTGTCCATCACAGGTAGCGCAGTAGGATACTCCCCTACCGGTTAACTCGGTTTCCCCAGGCACACCCAATTCTCGAATTGAGGCACCTGTGGCAATGATCAGGGATTCAGCCAGGTATTCACCACCATAAGTGGTTACTTTAAACGGCCTTTCTGAAAGATCAACCTCAGTCGCGGAATCAAAAACGATCTCCGCACCAAACCTTTCTGCCTGTTTCTGGAATACTTCTACCAGATCAGGACCCTGTATGCCATCCACAAAACCGGGATAATTTTCAATGGCATCAGTTTTCGATACCTGCCCGCCAAGGTCCATACCTGATAACACAACTGGTGCCAGATCTGCCCGGGCTGCATATAAGGCCGCGGACAAACCGGCGGGACCTGAGCCGATAATCACACACTGGTGAATTTTCTGGGAAGATTCAGTCATCTTTCAGATTATGCAAGCACTGCCAGGACTTTTTCAAAGTCCATGATATTATAGTCTTCCCCACCAAATTTGATTTCGGTTCCGGTGTATTTCGGGAAGAGAACTTTGTCGCCAACTTTCACGGTGATTTTTACGTCTTCAGTGCTTTCACCAACAGCGACCACAAGGCCTGTCTGAGGTTTTTCTTTGGCGGTATCAGGGATGTACAAACCACTGTCTGTTCGGTTTTCTTCCTCGAGCGGTTGAATTACAACACGGGCGCCTAAAGGTGTGATGCCAATTTCTTTTTTGCTCATTCGAATTACTCCTTATTTCAATCTTTAATAAACAACAATATCACTTCCACATTTTACCAAATTTAGCCTAAAGGGGCTGTCCAGGCTGCTCATATTGGCTATTTTATATAAATTTTTTATACATATTCAGATTACCTGGGGGGGAATATCTTACTTGTCCGACCATGGGAAGCCTGAATATAAAATCCGGCTGGTAAACCAGCCGGATTTTTAGGTATCTCTTGATTGGTTTTTTATTTCTTGCGGTCTGCCTGTTGAGCCTCTTCCAGGGACCAACCTTCCAGAACTGCCTGGCGGGAAAGGCGGATCTTGCCATCTTTGCTGATATCAGTAACCATCACTGTGATCTCATCACCAAACTCAACAACATCTTCAACGTTCTTGACATGGCTGGATTCCAGCTGAGAAATGTGTACCAGGCCGTCAATACCCGGGATGATCTCAACAAAAGCACCAAAGGTCTTGATACCAACCACACGGCCGGTATAAATGCGGCCAACTTCTGGTGTTGCGGTCAGGCCTTCAATTCGTTCTCGTGCCTGACGGGCGCTTTCACCATCGTCGGTTGCGATGTATACCAGACCATCGTCATCAATGTCGATCTTGGCTCCTGTACTTTCCTGGATCTCACGGATGGTTTTTCCGCCTGGGCCGATGATAGCGCCAATCTTATCCACAGGGATACGGATTGCCTGGATGCGGGGTACGTGGGGTTTCAATTCCTGGCGTGGTTCAGAGATGGTCTCCAGCATTTTGCTCATGATCAGAGCGCGAGCTTCTTTGGCCTGACTCAGAGATTCGGACATCACCTTGGAGGATAAACCTTTCAGCTTGATATCCATCTGCAGAGCAGTGATGCCCTTATCAGTACCAGCTACTTTAAAATCCATATTTCCAATATGATCTTCCAAACCCTGAATATCCGTCAGGATAGCGTATTTTTCACCTTCCATCACCAGACCCATTGCCACACCTGCAACCGGGGCTTTGATAGGAACACCAGTGTCCATCAAAGACAGGGTGGACCCGCAAACCGAAGCCATAGAGGAAGAGCCGTTGGAGGACAGCACTTCTGATACAAGGCGCAGCGTGTAAGGAAAATCCTCTTCAGATGGGAGCACGGGCAGCAGGGCTCGTTCAGCCAGGGCACCGTGACCTACTTCCCGTCGGGAAGTTCCACGTAAGAAGCGGACTTCACCAACTGAGAAGGGAGGGAAATTGTAGTGATGCATGTAGCGTTTATTATCCTGAGGTGACAGATTGTCGATCATCTGGGCGTCCCTCGGTGTGCCAAGCGTAGTCATGGTCATCACCTGCGTTTGGCCGCGTGTGAACAATCCAACGCCATGAGGACGGGGGGTGGAATCAACTTCACACCAGATATCACGTACTGTGGTCAGGTCCCGGCCATCAACCCGTTTGCCTGTTTCAAGGACACGGTTGCGGATGGCGGATTTTAACACACCCTCGAAGGCTTCTTTGACATCTGAGGGGTCAACATCTTCATTCTCCGCGAAGGATTCCAGCACTTGATCACGAACTACATCGAGAGACTTGCGGAAATCAACTTTTTCAAGGTTCTTTTCAAGGACTTCTTTAATTGGAGCAAGGGCTTTACCTTCCACTTCAGTTTTCAGTTCGTCACTGATTTTGAATGACTGGTAGGCCTTCTTCTCTTTTCCGAGTTCCTGGGCCATTTTTTCCTGGGCATCGATCAGTGGTTGAATAGCTTTATGTCCCCATTCAAGCGCTTCCAGAATAACCTCTTCAGAAATTTCATTCGAATTACTTTCCACGGTGAGAATAGCCTCACGGCTTCCAGCCATGGCCAGATCCAGATCTGATTCTTTGATCTCATCAAAAGTGGGGAAAGCAATGAATTTTCCATCAATGCGCCCTACCCGGATGCCGCCGATAGGTCCTTCCCAGGGAATATCTGAGATGACCAACGCCGCTGACGCAGCATTGATACCCAGGACATCCATGGGCAGGTCATCGGATGAGAGAGCATATAAGATCAATTGAACTTCATTCCGCAAATCCTTGGGGAATAACGGTCTTAAAGGACGATCGATCAAACGGCAAGTTAAAGTTGCGTCTTCTCCTGGGCGTCCTTCACGGCGGAAGAAACTGCCAGGGATAGAACCATTGGCGTACATACGCTCTTCATAATTGACGGTTAGCGGGAAAAAATCTGCGCCATCACGAGCACTGTCGCTCATTGTGGCGTTGCCAAGCATGATCGATTCTCCTAGTTGGACGGTAACGGAGCCTCCCGCCTGTCCAGCCAGTTTCCCGGTTTCGATAGTGATCTCTTTTCCTTCAACTACAGCTGTATACTTCTTTACTTCAGGTTTCATTTTTGCCTCCTGCCGGCATATTTAGGGTCAGGGATTGGGAACTAAGGACATTAAAATGTCGTTACCTCCCAATACCCAACCTGCCTAAAATGCTCGGACTTGATAACATTTTACAGTTGAGTAATCAGTTAAACGTTCGTCTAATATACTATTCAGTTTTATTCCTCAGGGAGAAAGTGATCCACCGCCTGGTTGGGTCCCCCTTTCCAACTCAACCTAACCGCACTGACAACCGCATTTCCCCGGCCAGCTTATATCCTGCCTGATATAAAAATAAAACCGAGGGGTCATTTGGAGCACCCACTCGGTTATCTCTAACTATTTCCTTCGTAAGCCCAAACGATCACTGATCGCAACATATCTTTGATAATCTTCTCGTCGAAGATATGCCAATAATCTGCGGCGCTGACCTACCAGCTTCAATAATCCTCGCCTGGAGGATTCATCGTGGGTGTGTTCCTGAAGATGGCCTGTCAGTTCTTTAATCCTGGTGGTCGTAAGGGCAATCTGGACTTCAGGTGAGCCAGTATCGTTCTCGTGTCGTCCAAATTCCTTGATGATCTCTTCTTTTTGTTCCTTTAACATCGTCATGACGTCTGCTATCTCCTAAAATAATTATTTTTCTGCTTTCTAGCAGGTCTCCAGTTCCGCAGCCTTCGCCGCAAAGCGGTCTAGTCAGCTTGGAAATTATACCAAACAGAACCTATCTGGCAAGGATGCTCGTTAAATGGCCAGAATCCTCCTGGTTTGATCCACATCTCTCCGAATTTGTTTTACCAGATCACTAACATCGGTAAATTTCATTTCATCCCGCAAGCGTTCAATGAAAACCAAGTCCATTATTTCACCATAGAGATCACGGGAAAAGTCCAATAAATGAGCCTCAATGCGGGGAGCGCTCAGATCATCCCCAAATGTCGGCCGGTAGCCAATATTGGTCACAGCTGGAAAAGACTCTCCCCTAACATGTGCCCGGCAAGCATAAACGCCCGGTTTGATATCCACTACATCGGGAGCAACATCCAGGTTTGAAGTTGCGAATCCCAGGCTCTTACCGCGGTCCTCTCCCTTGATCACTTCACCGCTGATTTCAAAAGGCCGGCCCAGCAGTACAGCTGCTTCCCGGATCATACCAGCGCGGATCTGATTGCGAATCAAGCTCGAAGAAACCAATTCTCCCTCATGGTAATAAGCTGGAATTTCCTGGACTTCAAATTTATACTTCAGACCAATCTCTCGCAGGTGGGAGGGTGTACCCTCACGATCTTTGCCAAGGGCAAAATCGTATCCAACCCATAGTTCGGAGAAAGCAAAATGATCATGCAGCTGCGAGATAAAACTTTCCGGACTCATCAGGGATGTTGATTGTGAGAATGGATATGTTAAAACCAGATCAACACCCAATTCTCCCAGCAGTTCTGCTCTTTTATCCGGCAGTGTCAGATAATAGGGCCTAATTTCGTCCTTCAAAACTAATTGGGGGTGGGGATGGAAGGTCACTACAGCGGCTGGCTGTCCAGCTTGATGGGCACCATCTACCAGAGATCGGATAATCTGCTGATGACCAATATGTACACCATCAAAACTTCCAATGGTCACTCGTGATTTTTCCAAAGAGATCTTACTGAGATTGCGAAAATGCTGCATATTTATTCCAATCAGGAGGTGATGAATACCTTACGGGGCTGCCAGGTATCATCCCCTTCAGAGGCTTCCAGCAGTGCAATTAGATCCCCCTGTTCGCTTAACCCTCTGGCCCAACCGCTGGATTCCGGTTCAGCCTGGATTCGTTGGCCATGTTTGATCATTTCTACATCATCTGGCGTTAATTCCAGGGTATGCCAATCTGATAATGTTTCAGCAGCCGGAATTAAATGTTTATACCAATCTCCTACCTCAAAGGATTCTTTTAAATCCTGTAAACGCACAGCATCCCTCAATGTGAACTGACCGTTTTTAGTCCTGCGCAGTCCAGTGAGATGCGCGCCGACACCCAGATCAGCTCCAAGATCATTGGCCAAGGAGCGGACATAAGTGCCTGAGGAAGCGTATACATCAATCACTGCTTCAGGGGGTGCCCACTCCAACAATTCCAGGTTATACACATCGATCATGCGCGGTTCCAAATGGACTTCTTCCCCCCTGCGGGCCAGGTCATAGGCTTTTTCTCCATTGACCTTAACCGCGGAATGAGCTGGTGGGACCTGGGCAATTTTGCCCTCATAATCACGAAGTAGATTTTGGAAATTTTCTTCTGTGATATGGTCAACTGATTTGGTTTCTCCAACCTGTTTCCCCTCGGTATCATACGTATCAGTCGCCACACCAAATCTTAAGATAGCCTGGTAGCGTTTGTCAGAAGCGGAGAGGAATTCGCTCAATCGTACTGCTGGTCCAATCAATACAACCAAAACACCCGAAGCGCGGGGATCCAATGTGCCGGTGTGCCCAGCCCTGCGAATCCCTGTCCCATTCCGGACAACTTTCACGACATCATGGGATGTCATTCCCACCGGTTTGTCTATCACCAAGGCGCCAGTAATAAAATCTTTCAATTGATCGTTGTTCATTTTCTAAATCTCCCCAACTGTTAATGATGAGAACATACCAACCTAATCACTCTACTGGAGCAATTTTCTGGTAGCCTCAAGTACTTCTTCCTGCACTCGTTCTAAATCGCCTTTGATCTCAGCTCCGGCGGCCGGTTTATGGCCCCCTCCGCCAAATTGAGTGGCTGTTAGGGAAACATCAAACCCAGGTTGGGACCGCCAGCTTACTTTTACGGTTCCATCTTTCTGTTCCACAAAAACCACACTGACATCTGCATCCTTGATCCTGGACAAAACATTTATCAAATCCGCATCATCGCGGCCAGGATACTCTGCAGTAATCCGGTCTTCCAAAGACAAAGAAGTCCAAACCAGCCTGTCCTCTAATTGAATTCTCGATAAACCTTGTCCCCAGTATTTAACTGCCTCTAAGGACTTCTCCGACATGGCTTTCCTGTACAGTTCAGGAAGGTTGGCACCCATTTCCTGGAGGTCAGCTGCTATTCGTAATGTTTGGGGATTGGAGTTGGATGTTCTAAAACCCAGACTGTCTGTCAACAAGCCAGTTAATAATGCTTCCGCAATAGGCAGGTTCAGGGAATAGGATAGTTCTTTCGCAATATCAAATATGATCTCAGCAGTGGCAACTGCATTATCACGGACTAAATTCAATTTCGCAAACTGGGTATTGGTTGGATGATGGTCGATATTGACATCAGGTTCCCCATATTCATCCAGTACAGACCCAATTCTATCAATATCCGAGCAGTCCACAACGATCATTAGATCAAATATACCAACAGCTTCTCTGATCACCCTGTCAGATCCTGTCAGGTGGTGAAAGACCTTGGGGACACCATCTTCAAGAACCAGGTTTACTTCTTTACCCATTTCCTCAAGAATTAATCCCAATCCGATCAATGAACCAACCGCGTCACCATCGGGGCGGATATGGGATATGATCAAAATCCGGTCTGCTCTTGATACAAGTTTTCCAAATGCTTGAATCTGATCCTTATTCATCCAGATCCTTGAGATCCTCTTCAGCATCCAACTCTGCAAAGATTTCATCGAGGCGACCTACCCGATCAGGGATTGGGTCCCAGTGAAATCGCAGGTGAGGGAATGTACGCAAATGGGAAATACTTGCTGCCAGCTGAGAACGGACAAACCCCGATGCTTTTCTTAAGGCAATCATGATGTCTTTTTTTCGATCAGAACCATCCAAGGCTGAAACATAAATATCTGCGTAGGACAGTTCTCGATCCAATTCAACACTGGTGATATTCACACCTTCCAAACGGGGATCACTTATCTCCTGCATAAATAACAAGGAGATCTCTCTTTTAATCCTATCGGCTATACGATCTGTTCTTGATTCTGAAACCATATTCTTCCTTAAAACTCCGTTACCCATTCAATGACATAACTTTCCAGGATATCCCCTTCTTCAAAACCGGAGTATCCTTTTAATCCAATACCAAATTCAAAACCA
This sequence comes from uncultured Chloroflexia bacterium, assembly GCA_963783765.1. GTDB lineage: Bacteria > Chloroflexota > Anaerolineae > Anaerolineales > UBA11858 > B10-G9. Next base: position 290,784 of record CAWAOV010000004.1, read on the forward strand.
TCTCGGACTTCATTAACATCGTCCTTGTGGCGTTTCAGGGAAGCGATTTCCCCTTCAAAGGCGATCTTGCCATCCCGCAGCACACGGATCTTGGCATTTCTACGAATTTCGCCAGTTTCTACCTTGCAGCCAGCCACCTGTTCGTATTTCCCGGAGGGGAAAATAGCCAGCACCGCAGCTCGACCGATCAGGATCTTCTTTTCAACCGGTTCCAGCATACCTTTGAGAGCTTTTTCTATATCATCAATCAGATGATAGATGATTTTATATTTTCTGATGGAAATACCTTCGGCATCCGCCAGGCGTTTAGCTCCACTGTCTGGACCAACATTAAATCCAAGGATGATCGAATTAGTCGTAGATGCCAGCTTCACGTCGTCATTTGTGATATTGCCTGTACCGGCATGAATAACCTTTACACCAATTTCCTGTTCTCCGCCGCTTTTCAAATCTTGAACTGAGTTCACGATCGGTTCCAGGGATCCCTGGACATCAGCTTTGATGATCAACCTTAATTCTTCTTCTTCACCAGCCTGGACCCGGGCAAAAAGCATTTCCAGGTTCGCCGCTGAATCATCGAACTCTTCCAGCCGTTCTGGTTTAGCCTCTCGATCTGCGATCAACTCACGGGCGGTTTTTTCATTCTCAACCACGCTGTATAACTGACCTGCTTTGGGAACATCACTTAAACCCATCACTGAAACCGGTACAGCTGGTCCAGCTTCCTTGATCTTGGCGCCAGTGTAATCAAACATAGCCTTGATACGTCCGTAGGAAGTACCAGCAAGCACTGTATCACCGACTTTTAATGTGCCGTTCTGGATCAGCAGCGTGGCCATCACCCCGCGGCCCTTGGTCAGTTCGGCTTCAATGACAGTCCCAAAAACATCTCCTTCAGGATTTGCCTGGATATCCAGGTCATCCGCAACCAGCAAGATAGCTTCCATCAGGTCATCCAAACCAGTTTTTTCAATAGCAGAAACTGGAACAATGATTGTGTCGCCATCCCACTCATCCGCCACTATGCCAATATCCGCCAGCTGTTGTTTTACCTGGTCTGGAGCAGCATTTGATTTATCGATCTTATTCAGGGCAACGATCATCGATACCTGGGCTGCCCGAGTGTGAGCTATGGCCTCTTCTGTTTGGGGCATGACCCCGTCATCCGCTGCCACAACCAGCACTACTATATCTGCTCCTTGAGCGCCGCGGGCGCGCATCGCGGTAAATGCTGCGTGGCCAGGCGTATCCAGGAAAGTGATGGGCTTTCCATCATGCAGAATTTGATATGCACCAATATGCTGGGTAATACCTCCGGCTTCACCTTCTTGCACTGAGGTTTGCCTGATAGCATCCAGCAGGGATGTTTTCCCATGATCAACATGTCCCAAAATAGCCACGACTGGCGGCCGGGTAACCAGCTGCCCTTTATCTTCCTGCTCTAGCTTTTGGCGCCAGAGTGGGACAGCTATTTCTTCTACCTGTTCCTCTTCTTCTACAAGTTGTGCGACCGCTTCGAAACCCATTTCTGATGAGATAATGGCCGCTGTATCAAAATCAATCACCTGATTGATATTGGCCATCATGCCGTTCGCCATTAACGTCTTGATTATCTCGATTGGACTGGCATCCAGTGTCTGGGCCAAATCGCGGACAGTGATACTGATTGGTAGTTCAATTTGTTTTAGCTCTTGTCCGTTTTCACTCATGTATTACCTCGTTGGTCCTGATTTATTACTCATACAAATCAATCTTCATCATTCATAAATGAATCTTGATAGGTTATTAGTTCTTTCCGATTGGCCTCATTTAAGGTCGTATTCAGCGCTTTTTCCAGATGTTTATTAACTCCTTGTTCCCAACAATTGGGATCAGCATGTAAATATGCGCCTCTGCCTGGCATTTTCCCGGTTGGATCTACAACCACACCTTCAGGTGTCCGAACCAGCCGAACCAGTGATTTTTTATCCTGGCTTTGCCTGCAAGCCACACACATGCGTTGGGGTTTATGCTTGCTTCTGGTCATCGATCTTGACGGATTTACTCCTCTTCCTCTATTTCATCCTCTGAATCGACTTTATCCTCATCTTTATCATCTACTTCTTGCGGTTCTTCTTCAACTTCCTCTTCTTCAGCAGATTGCTCGGATTCATCAGCGTCATCAGCTTCAACCTCTTCAGGAGCTTCCTCCGCTGTTTCTGCCTCTTCTATTTCAGCGGATTCCACTTCAGCTCCTTCATCTGAGGGATCTGCAGATTCCTCTGCGATTTCTTCCCCATCAGTTTTGTCTGCAGCTGGTTCTTCAGTTTGATCTTTTGCCGCATCATCAACTTCAGTTTCATCAATAGTTTCTTCCTGTTGAGTTTCTTTTTCTTCAGGAGTTTCCTCTTCAAAAACGATATCTTCCACAATATCATACTCTTCTGGAAGGGGTTTGTAGCCAATCATCACTTCCAGGGCACTCTCGATTTGTTTGATAGAAGAAGGGCCAATACCATCAATGTCATTGATCATATCCGGCACCAGCAGCAGGCGGTAAGCCAGCTCACCGACATTGGTGAAGTCTGCTTCATCAAGCAGATTCTCGACTTTGGTGGGAAGGCCAAGGGTCATGATCGGCAGATCGTAGGCATCATCCGGTACGGCGGCTTTGGCCGCATGAATGCGGGCCTGCTGCTGCTTGGTAATTGCCTGGCGTTCCTTGATCAGGCCGGATTCCACACGGCTGTTGAAATTATGCAGCTCCCGGTATTCTTCCGGTGTGATCGGCCGGCCATCCGCTTTTTTGGCCATCACAGCTTCTATGCGGGGGATGGTGGCAGCTTCCAGATCCTGGAATTGAGCATATTTGGGGTTGTCTTGAATCTTAAATAGCGTATCGGATACAGCTTCGAACAGGCCTTTGATATCGATCCGCCAACCGGAAAGTTTAGCTGCCAGGCGGGCATTCTGCCCGTTGCGGCCAATCGCCAGACTGAGCTGATCCTCAGGGACTACCACCGTAGCGGTGGGCATACCATCGGATTCTTTGTTCAGGTAAACGCTCAAAACCCTGGCTGGACTTAATGCCTTGGCAATAAACTCCTCAGTGTTGGGATTCCATTCAATAACGTCGATTTTCTCATCGCTTAATTCACGCACAATGGCCTGGATGCGCACACCGCGGATGCCAACACAGGCACCAACAGGATCCACCCCTGGTTTGAGGGCAGATACCGCCACTTTTGATCTGTATCCGGCTTCGCGGGCAATAGATCTAATTTCTACCAACCCCTGGTAGATCTCGGGGACTTCATTCTCCAGCAAGCGCCGCAAGAAGTCGCGGTGTCCGCGGGAGAGGATAATACGAGGTTCTCTGGTAGTTTCTTCCACATCCAATAACAATGCTCGAATACGGTCATGGACCCTGTAATATTCCTTGGTTATCTGCTGATTGCGGGGCATTTTACCCTCAGCATTGATATTTAAGCCAATGGTCAGTTCATGGCGATGGACAGCCTGGATCACACCAGTGACGACTTCACCGATTTTCTCGCTGTAATATTCATACTGGGACTGGCGTTCCGCCTGACGAATGCGCTGCTGGATCACCTGGCGGGCTGTTTGAGCTGCAACCCTGCCAAAATCCTCAGGGGTACTTTCAACCATTTCCAGGTCACCCAAGACAGTATCCGGGTTCACTTTCCGAGCTTCTTCGATCAGGACTTCCGTCCGATTGTCATGGATATCCTCAACGACCTCTTTTTCAACAAAGACGGTTACTTCACCGGATTCAAGATCGATCTCAGCCTCGACTTTCTGAGCGCTGGAGGCATTCACAGACCGACGATAAGCAGATACCATTGCATCCTTTAATGCTTCGACAATGATATCCTCGGGAAGGTTTTTTTCGTTCAGGACCTGTTTAAAGGCCAAAGCAAATTCTGTTTTCATTTCAATATCTCCGACTACATTTACCGGGAGGGATGGCTCAGGCTTGGTTGGCAATAAAAAAAGTGGGTAAACCCACTTTCCGACGCCGCCAATATTGCTTCCCCCCTCTGGACTATCATTCTATCATGAAGGATAAGGGCTGGCAAGGCATTCTATCATGGCCAGTCCTCCGTCAGAATTTGATTTTTTATTGATCCTGACCCCCATCAACTGCAGGGGTTTCTTCCTCTCCCTGATCCAGAAGTTCCTTTAAATACTGCTTTTCTTCTTTTTTAGAGCTGATCTCACCATCCAGCCAGGCATTACGCAGCCGGGTGAGAATCTCCGCATATCGCGGACCTGGAGCCAATCCTTCTTCCTGGAGGTGCTTGCCAGTAATATTGGTTTGGACATACTGCAAGGAAGATAAATATCGTGACAGGATGCCCTTCAATTTGGGTTCTTTTGTACTCATATAAACTGCGAAGATGGCAAGATTAGAAAATCGACCCAAAATGGCTGTCGATTCACTGGCTGGCCGACCATCAAGATCTTCCAGTATTTCTCTTAGTTTAGATGCCTGGTGAATGATATCCGTCAAGCCGCTGACCAGGCGCAAGCGTTTACAGACATCACTACCGACGGGTGCATGCAACAACCATAAGGAATAATACAGTGCCTTTTCAAATGGAACACCAATCCCCTCTCCGTCGATATTCCATTCCGCGGGTGCATCTTTGCAGGGCATGGAATTCATAAGGGCTTTGATATCCTCATTCCAAAGCAGATCAGGGTGTATGGTTTCCAGGATAGTAAGTTCATTTAAACGGTCAAGCATTTGAGCTGCATTCTTTTCTTCGAATATCCGGTCAAATTCATGGCGGATCCGGTCACCAGATACTCGCTTGAGTAAATCTTTAGCATCCAGCAGCAAACTTTCGGTCCTTCCATCCAGGTCAAAACCATAACGTTGTTCATAACGCACAGCACGCATAATGCGGGTCGGATCGTCAACAAATGACAAGGAATGAAGGACTTTTACCTGTTTTGCTTTGAGATCGGCCAATCCGCCCCAGAAATCATATAACTCACCATAATGATGACCGTCCAGGCGCATGGCAAGTGTATTAATGGTGAAGTCACGCCTGTGCAGATCCAATTTAATGCTTCCCCGTGCTACCGTTGGCAAAGCAGTTGGATGAGTATAGAATTCCCTTCGGGCGCTGATGAAATCCAGCGCGTCAGGAAGGGCTTCTTTGACCTTCTTTGTTGAACCCAAGATATCAATCTCATCCTTGTTTATGAACCATTTGGCAGTACCAAAACGGCTGTGGCTGGTCACCCTGCCGCCATAATGTTCCTTGACGGTCTGGGCCAGATTAAGGGCGTCACCTTCCACAACGAGATCAAAATCTAAGCTTGGAATATCCAGTAAAAGATCACGGACAAATCCACCCACAATATAGAGGGCAGATTTCTGCTCTGCCGCGACATCAGCGATCTTGTTTAACAATGCCAAACGTACTTCCGGCAGTGTTGATTCCAAGCGGTGGGAGAGATTTTGCCTGCCGGGTGTTGGTCGGTGAGGTGCCAGGATCTTGATCAAATCAGTGCGGGTGATAATTCCAACAATAGTCTTGGAACGGGAACTTACAACCGGGATCTGCCCCCAACCAGATTCCATCATGACATCTTGAATGTATTCAATCGAATCTGCCGGAAATACGCGCACATTGCCGGCTTCCATTATGCTTTCTACTGTGACGTCCAATTTATGAGCCAGAGCCCGATCGACCGCCCGGCGGGTAACCAGGCCCACGATCTCATCTTTATCCACAACAGGGTAGCCTTCAAAACCATACTGCATCATTAACTCTGCTACTTCAGCCACGGGTGTATTTAACGCCAAAGTCTGGGGATCTTTCGACATGATATCCTTGGCGCGGATAGCTGGTTTGACATACTGGGGCAGGATCTTGGTTAAGGTTTTATAGATCTCTGACGAGGAAATTTTATGCACCAGGGCAGCTGCCGCTCTCGGATGACCACCCCCACCCTCAAAAGTAGATAGAACTTCACAAACATCAATATGATCCGAGGTTGAACGGGCAATGATTTGCACACCACCGGATGTGTTGATGATCAAAAATAATGCGTCCGGATCCAGCAGGTCCCTTAATTTATGAGCCAGGCTGGATAGCTCTTCTTCCAGATCTGTAGCATCGGCTTGAGCCAGGATCAGACTGTGCCCATGGATGATCAAACTCTCGGAGTTGGCCCGTAAATCTTCATAAACCCGCTGTTGGGCCATGGAAAGTGGATGATTTATATAATCTGTGACGATGGAAAGACTGGCGCCCCGTTCCACCAGGATCCCAGCTGCGAAAATATCCTCAGCTGTTGTGCGGGTATAGGTCAAGGAACCTGTATCCTCATAGATCCCCAATAACAGCAAGGTGGCTTCAACGGGAGTCAGCAGCAGGTCTCGTTCCTGAATGGCCTGAACGAAGATGGTGGTGGTTGCTCCGGTTTCACGTATGGTCATATCCCAGTTTTCCGGGATATCTCCTTTAGATTGGTGGTGATCAATTACCTGGACTTTGAGATCCTTGACCATACCCTTGATGCTGGTCATCGCCTGGGTATCCACCAGGCAGACTGATTCAATCGGATCACCAGGTAGATCGCGGGGGTCCACAAACGGGAGTTCCACGCCATAGAGCGTCAAAAAGGCCTCCACATTGCGGTTGAGTTGGCGGGGCAGGACCGGGACCAGATTCTGGTCCAGGAGATATGCTCCCAGCAATGATGCCAGGCCGTCAAAATCGGTCCTTTCGTGAGTCAATATGATATCCATAAAGTCTTCCCCGCTGCGCGGTTGGGTCTAGGATATTGTACCCCAATGACGGAGAGAGGATGCGGGATCCTCAGGTTATTACCAGGTTTCTAATTTTCGAATTATTTCCAAACTCACTCTAACCCATCAAGGATCCCGCATCCTAATTATTGATAGAGTATAATACCCCCATGAAAACCATCACTGTTTTTGGCGGTTCACTGCCTAAACCCGGATCACAACCTTATAAGGATGCTCAACGGCTGGGAAGCCTTCTAGCCAGGGCCGGTTTTGCCGTCCAAACAGGGGGATATATTGGCACCATGGAAGCAGTTTCACGTGGGGCTTCAGAAGCTGGCGGCCATGTTATTGGTGTAACCTGTGATGAAATTGAAAGTTGGCGTCCTGTGGCCCCAAACCAATGGGTCAAAGAACAAAAGCGCTGCCCAAAACTTCGGGAACGGCTTTACAGATTGATCGATGAATGCCAGGCGGCCATCGCCCTGCCAGGCGGGATCGGCACCCTTGCAGAAGTTGTCCTGAGCTGGTCAGAGCTCCAGATCCATCCAGAAAGTCCAAAACCTCTGATCGTTATAGGGCTGGGATGGGAAGAGACCCTGAGGCACTTTTAAAACAGAACTCGGGGAATATATACCGGCGGTAGATCAAAACCGGATCATTACTGTTCCGGACGTTGACTCCGCTGCTTCCGTTTTGAACAATCTTCTACCATGACCGCCATTAACCCGGCTAGACTGAAGATCCAGTGTGCTGATCTGTGTGAAAATTTTTCCAATCCTGAAAAATTCATCTCTGGATTGCATGATCTGTTGGCATTTTACGCGGCTCGTATCCGCCAGACCTCTCTCGCCCGAACTCCATTAACACTGCAGACTTATCAAGTTCCTGCTCCCGTACTCTGGGCGCTGATCAATGAACTTGAAGATTTGTTGAACGAAGAACCAGATATCAGCCTAAAACTGATTGATGCCTTATGGGAAGTGGAGTGGAACGAGTTCCGCCAGTTGGCGATCATCTGCCTCGGGAAAGTGCCGCCTATCAAACCAGAAAATGTTCTTGATCGAGTAAAATCCTGGATGAAGATCTGCACTGCTGAGAATATTCGCCGAAAGATCATGACCCGAGGTCTCGTCCGTCTGGCTGAAGAAAAACCTAAGGTTGTATTTGGTTTTTTCGGTGACTTGGTCAAATCTGGATCTAAAAAGGACCATCAGGCAGCTCTTTTTGGATTGCTGGCATTCGCAGCAAATCAAAATTTCGATAATCTGCCACTGATCTACAATCTCCTGGCGGAGATCCTCCAGACAGAAGAAACCGGTCTGGTGAAAGAGATCACTGCCCTCTTGAGAACCCTGGGAAAACGGTCCGAACAGGAGACAGCCTATTTTCTGGAACGGCAGGTAGCTGCAGCCGCCAAACCGAGGATCTTCCGGGTCACGAGGCAGGTGATGGGCCAGTTCAACCCGGAAAATCAGGTTATTTTACGGAATGCATTAAAAACCTTTAATTGATCTGGATGTTGAGGAGGAAACCTGGGAGGGACATTTTTCCAGCTACCATCCCCCCATTCTGTCTTCTGCATGCTCTCATTAAATATCTAATACCCTGTTTACTTGACATTATTTCATCCTGAACCTATACTACCTGTGACAATTTAGAAGCACGGGGAGTCGCACTGCGGCTGAGAGGAAAACAAATGTTTTCGACCCGCGAACCTGATCCGGATCATGCCGGCGGAGGGATGCATTAAAAAAGCAAACTCCTCCACCGAGAGGAGTTTTTTCATTCCACACTGGCAGGATGCAGGAATCTTATAGGTTTGCCAGGATTTTGATCATCATCAAGCAATATAGCTACTACTATTACAAGGAGGATCCCGCATCCTGTAAATAATTATGAAAACACACATCTTTGCTAACGGAGAGTTCACTGCTCCAATCAATCCTCTACACATCCGAGAAAACGACCTCGTCATAGCTGCGGACGGGGGCAGCCGACACTGCCAGGCACTGGACATCCAACCCAGGATATTGATTGGAGACCTGGATTCAACAGACCCATCTCTGGTGGATAAATGGCGCGGGGAAGGTGTGGAAATCATCCAGCACCCGGAAGATAAAGACCAAACCGATCTGGAGCTGGCAATCATGCTGGCCCAGGACCGAGGCGCAGACAAGATAGTGGTTTACGGCGCTATTGGCGGGCGGCTCGATATGACCTTCGGAAATCTATTCTTGCTGGCCCACCCCGACCTCACTACTCCCACTACACTTATCAACGGCGCAGAAGAAGTCCATCTGCTCCATTCCGGGGATTTGCTCACCCTGGTGGGTGACCCGGGGGATATGGTTTCACTGGTTCCCGGCCAACCTGGAGATTCAGTGGTCAGTATAACTGGGTTCCTGTATAGCTTAAAAAATGAGGCTCTTGAATTCGGCAAAACCCGGGGTCTCAGCAATCAACTTACAGAAAAAAGAGGCACTATCCACCTTTATAGCGGCCTGTTAACCGTGATTCACACCCGAAAAGTTCCTTTGGAGGAAATATAGGATGAAGAAGATCTTTTTATTATTGTTTGGTTTGATTTTACTGACATCGGCCTGCACCCCTGCTTCCAATCAACCTCAGGTTCTGACTGTAATGACCCATGACTCTTTTGCTGTGTCCGAGTCCGTTATAGACTATTTTGAAATCGAAAATAATGTCGATATCCAATTCCTGGAAGTTGGTGATACAGGCACAGCGGTCAACAAAGCTGCCCTCTCGAAAGATAATCCCCTGGCCGATGTTTTTTACGGTGTGGATAACACCTTCTTGAGCCGGGCTCTGGAAGAAGGTATCTTTGAAGAATATCAATCGCCACTCCTGAAGGAGATCGATCCAGTCTTTATACTCGATCAAAGCTACAGGGCTTTACCGGTCAACTTTGGTGATGTATGCCTCAACTACCAGAAATCTTATTTTGAGGAAAATAACCTGGCAGTGCCGGATTCCCTGGAAGACCTTATCGATCCAGAATATCAAGGCTTGCTGACTGTACAGAACCCCGCTACTTCATCGCCTGGACTGGCTTTCCTGATGACCACCGTTGGATATTTTGGGGAGGATGGCTACCTGGCATACTGGGAAGAGCTGATAAATAATGGAGTTAATATCGTAAATGACTGGGAAACCGCTTATTACAGTGCTTTCAGCCAGGCAGGCGGTCCAGACCCGATCGTAGTGTCGTATGGATCCAGTCCGCCATTTGAAGTCCTGTTCTCAGAAGAACCGCTTGATGATGCTCCCACAGCCGCGGTCACAACTCCCGGGACTTGTTTCCGGCAGATCGAATTTGTGGGCATCCTGAATGGTACACCCAACCGCGAGATGGCTGAGAAATGGGTCGATTATATGCTTTCAGCTGCCTTCCAGGAAGATATACCCCTGAATATGTATGTCTTCCCGGTCAATAGAAATGCAGTCCTGGAAGAGACTTTCCAGAAATATCTTGAAGTGCCGGAAATCACTGCTGATATCACACCAGCTCAGATCGCAGGAAATCGAGAAAAATGGATCAGCGACTGGACGGAAACAATTTTGAGGTAAGATAATAAGGATGCGTGATCCTTGTGATTGTATACTTACAAATAACTTGATGAATGACTTTAGTTAACAATAATTAATAGGATCACGCATCCTCTTCTAAAATAAATGAAATTCATCTCCCGCTCAAAAACCCGCACTCTTCTTTTATGGATCCTTCCGATCCTGTTTTTGGGTACCTTTTTCTTCTTTCCACTTGCCAAGATCACGCAACTCAGTTTTGCCCGATCAGATAAAAGGTTCCTGGTTGGCCTGTGGGAGATTATCAATTCCCCAACTGTTGGCAGCGTGGTGGCTTTTACCTTCAAACAAGCCTTTTTATCGACCCTCTTAACCCTGGTCGTCGGTTTGCCTGGCGCTTATTTGTTCGGGAGATTTCAATTCAGGGGGAAAAAACTGCTCCGTGCTCTGACTGGCGTGCCATTTGTGATGCCTACCCTGGTGGTTGCAGCTGGTTTTTATGCCCTTTTAGGTCCCAATGGATTGGCAAACGAAATCCTGATCAAGGTTTTCCAGCTGGATGCCCCGCCGATCCAATTTGTAAACAGTTTTGCCGCTATCCTGACTGCCCATGTCTTTTACAACACAACCATAGTTTTACGGGTAGTGGGAGATTATTGGAGCAGGCTTGATCCCCGTTTGGAAAAAGCAGCCCGGGTTCTGGGCGCCAACCGCTGGAAAACCTTGAAAGAGATCACCCTGCCCTTGCTGCTGCCTGCTATCTTAGCTGCTTCCTTGCTGGTATTTATTTTTGACTTCACCTCATTTGGTGTAGTGCTGGTGCTCGGAGGTCCGCTTTTTGCCACGTTGGAAGTGGAGATCTATTATCAAACCATCAGTTTGTTCAACCTGCCCCTGGCAGCCACCCTGTCATTGATCCAGGTAGGATTTACATTAATCTTAACTGTGATCTATACGCGCTTGACTGCTCATCTAAATCGGCCTGTTGAATTGACCTCCCGCAAGGCAACACAACAGCCGCTCACCTCTCAACGGAACAGGGTCTTTGCAGGGATATTAATCATTTTATTGCTGGTCTTCCTGATCAGTCCTTTGGCCTCCCTGGCCTTGAGATCTTTCAGCGGATCGGGGCCAGGATCTCCCTTGACACTGGCCTTTTATCAGGCTCTGGGGGAAAATCCCCGCCAATCGCTCTTTTATGTGCCGCCCACCACTGCCCTGGGAGTCTCGCTGGGATATGGATTGATCACCGTGGTCCTGGCTCTGGCACTGGGACTGCCGGCAGCCTGGGCATTGGCCAAGAAAAATCTGACCCTGATGGACAGGATCCTTGATCCAGTCTTGATGCTGCCGCTTGGCACTTCAGCCGTGACCCTGGGGCTGGGTTTTCTGGTGGCATTAAACACACCCTTCTTTGATCTGCGAACCTCACCCCTGCTCGTGCCTATCGCCCATACGCTGGTGGCTTTTCCCTTTGTGGTCCGCAGCCTGACGCCAGCCCTGGCCAGCATTCAACCAAAACTTCGTGAGGCGGCGGCAGTTTTGGGAGCATCTCCCCGGATGATCACCCGGGAAATTGATTTGCCCCTGGTAGGCCGGGCCCTGTTAGTAGCGGCAACCTTTGCCTTTACTATCTCGATCGGGGAATTTGGAGCCAGTTCATTAATAACCCGGCCGGAATATCCCACTGTGCCAGTGGTGATCTACCGTTTATTATCCCGCCCGGGAGCCTTGAACTACGGCCAGGCGATGGCGCTGAGCACGATCCTGATGTCCGCAACGCTGGCTGGCATGCTGCTAATGGAATATTTCAGGGTTGGAGATGTAGGGGAATTTTAGGGAATGTTTTGTATACAGCCCGAAGACCAGGGAACGGAAGGGGAGCTTCGCTCCCGACGGGGGACGGGAGACGGATTGGGCGCTTTGCGCCCGACAGAAGACAGATGACCAGAGACAGAACCGGTCTTCCGTCTCCGGTCATGAGCGTCAGCGTATAACCGGTCCATAATAATATCTTGACTTGAAAACCGAATATGTTAGAATAGAAAATCGCTGGGGGCGTGGTGTAGCGGTTAACATGCGGCCCTGTCAAGGCCGAGATCGCCGGTTCGAATCCGGTCGTCCCCGCCAGCTAAAAAGAACCACTCTAAATAGAGTGGTTCTTTTTTCTTAAGGCCAATGCCGCGAGGCTAATTTCGACCAGGTTGATATGTTACACTGTATCATTGATGAACATTTTACTGACAGGTAACCTGTTATGACTCAAATCCAGCCCAATAACCCCTTACACGGGATCACACTGGAGCAGATCGTTACCAGCCTTGTGGACCATTATGGCTGGAAAGAATTGGGCAGCCGGATTAAGATCCGCTGTTTTACCGATGATCCATCCGTTAAATCCAGCCTTAAATTCCTGCGCCGGACTCCCTGGGCCAGGGAAAAGGTTGAGGCCTTGTACCTGGCCACTTTGAAGAAAAACTAATGGCCAAAATTAAACTGGATCTGCATGACATTTATAACCGGGGAGAAATAATCGAAGAAGAATTGAATCGTGTGATTCAAGAAGCTGTTGAAAACCGGATCAAGCTGGTTGAAATTATTCCTGGTAAAGGCAGCGGCCAATTAAAAAAACGGGTTTTACGGTTCCTCAATCAAAAACATATTCGATCCCAGGTTCACCGGGTTGAAAAAGATGATAAAAACTTTGGACGGATCCTGGTCCATTTTCGCTATTGACATTCACTACCGGGAAAATTATCTTCAGATTGGAATAAAAATGAAAGAAATAAAAAGAGCAGAAATCAAGATCGGTGCTCGGGTCCGGATCACCTTAAAAAAAGATCAGGGATCCGGCAAATTGACCGAAGGCACTGTAAAAGATATTTTAACAAACTCCCCTTCTCATCCCCACGGCATCAAAGTCCGGCTGGCTGATGGCCAGGTAGGAAGGGTCAAGGAATTAATGTAGAACCAATCCAGGGTTTACTAAAAATTGATCGATCAAAAAGAACCTCTTACTAAAAAGTGGTTCTTTTTTTTTGAAGTGCCTTCAATAATGGATAGGATTTGAGAGCCAGGTGAGAGAATTTGGTAAATCAAATCAGTTATATTGGATTTATGATTAATAATACTGATAATCCCTCCCCAAAACTGATCTGGATCTCGCTGGCAGTTAATTTGCTCTTCTGCACCACCGCTCTTCCCCTACTCCTTCAAAGTGGTTCTTTCTTCAATACCAGGCAGCTTCTTGAAACCTTATTCTGGCAGGGCATATCCATTATCTCCTGGCCAATTGCCATCGTTGTTGGTTCTCTGAATTTCCTTCAAAGCGGAGCCCTGCCGGACCTGGTAACTGCGTTCAGTATCGGCATTTATCCCTTAATTTGGCTGACCTTTCTAGTGTTGGTCTTATCTAAAAAGAGAAAATGGTTCTCTTTGATCATTTTGCACCTCCTGCTGGTCCTATCTTTTATCAACACCTGGTTACCAGTATTCAATGGATATAACTTTATGGTTGGATAGGTATCCAAACCTTTTGAAATTGGAAAAAAGTCCTGAAAAGCCTTGATATACTATTATTATTATGATAATATTCAACACTTATTAATGGCTATTACTGGTGTTTTACTGTTTTCAGGAGAGATAAAAATGAGCATTCCTACAGAACCGATTGGATCCCTGCCCCGCCCCGCTGCCTTGCAGAACGCCCTTGCATCTGGTGCGAGCCCCGAAGAACTCAACAAACTCTACGATGAAGCCGTCAAGGAGACTGTGGAAGGTTTTGAAAAAGCCGGCTCCACTGTTTTCACTGATGGTGAACAAACCAAAAGTTCTTTTGCTACTTATCCTTTGTCCAATATCACCAACCTGGCCCCTGACGGTGTGGAAATCCCCTTTGTTGATGGCCACAAACGCCAGCTGCCCCGCCTGACAGAAGGTCCTTTCCGCTATGGCGAATATGCCGGCTCTTATCTGCCGCGCCTGAAAAAATTCACTGACCGCCCGGTTAAACAGGCAGTGATCAGCGCCTCAGCCATGTCCCTTTTATACCCGGCAGATGGCATTGAAGGTTACAGCCAGGAAGAATTCATCTCCGATCTGGTCGAAAGCGCCGTGGAAGATATCCGCAGCTGCTTCCGCAACGGCGCCGAATCAGTGCAGATCGATTTCACCGAAGGCCGCCTGGCTATCAAACTGGATCCTTCCAAGGCTTTGCTGAAGAGTTTCGTGGACCTCAACAACCAGGTCCTGTCCCATTTCACACCAGAAGAACGCCAGAAGATCGGAGTGCATGTCTGCCCGGGCGGAGATCATGACTCCACTCACAGCGCTGATGTTCCCTACGAGGAACTGATCCCCGACCTCTTCAACCTGGAAGTTGGAAGTTTTTATGTCCAGATGGCCAGTGAAAAAGATCCTGCCAAAGCCCTGAGAGAGATCGCTAAAAATCTCAAACACAATCAAAAAGTCTTTGTTGGCGTCACCGACGTTAATAACCCCGAAGTTGAGAGCGCTGAAATCGTCCGGGACCGTGTCCTGGCCGCCGCCAACCATATCCCTGTCTCCCAGCTGGGCACAACTGACGATTGCGGTTTCAGCCCCTTTGCTGATGACGCCGGCACCTCCCGCGATATCGCCTTTGCCAAGATCAAGGCTCGCGTGGAAGGAACTAAATTGGCTGAAATAGAATTGGGATTGAATTAAAACCATCATTGATGCTTCCTGAGCTAAAACAAGCTCCGGAATTTTCCCTTGCTTCTTTTCCTAAAAAACCTCTCTTTTGAGAGGTTTTTTTGTTAATATCCATGGAAATTAAGTTACACTGAATATATCATCCTTACCGGTTGTAACATTACACCCTTTTTTTCCGTTTATTAAGTGAATAACCCTATTATTCCAACTGGGAGGAAACTCTGATGTCTTCGTCAACCAAAACTATCCTGATTGCAGCTGTCTTAATTCGTTTTTAGCCTGATCCTGACTGGCTGTGGTGGGCCTCCACCCTGCTCAACCGAGTACCTGATCTTATCGATCAATAACGCCAACAGCAACGGCCCCGGCCCGGACACCATCAACCTTGAAGCGGGCTGTGTCTATCAGCTGGGCACGGTTGACAATACTGTCGACGGTAACAACGGCACTCCCTCGATCACCAGTTCGATCATTATCAATGGCAATGGCGCTATGGTCCGCCGGAGTACTGGAGCCCAGAAATCAGCCATTAGACTTTTCCATGTCTCTCAGGGAGGAGATCTGACCCTGAATGACATCGTCCTTCATGACGGACTGGCTATGAATCCCGCAGATACAACACCTGAAATCCCTAATTCAGGAGGAGCGATATTCAATGCAGGAACAGTACTCGTACTCAACAGCACACTGGATTACAACCGGGCCATGCAAAACGGCGGCGGTATCTATAATCTAGGTAATCTAACAGTCAGGAACAGCACCCTGATGAATAATGAAGTGAATATCTCAAATGTTCCCGGCGAATCGGGCGGCGCTATCCAAAACATGGGCATTGCTGTCATTGATGCCAGCACAATTGTTGGTAATATCGCCAGCCAATCTGGCGGCGGGATCGCGAATGCTTATGGCGGTAACTTATCAATTGTCAACAGCACAATCTCTGGCAACTCAACCACACTCTCAGGTCTGGCCAGCGGCGCAGCGATCATGACCAGCGGCGACCTTTCGATAAGCTATTCCACGATAGCCAACAACGTTGGCATTTCATCCGGGGCAGTCTGGTCCGCAACGGATACACTCTCTATCTTCAATTCAATCATTGCAGACAACCTTCCCCAAAACTGCAGTTACCCAGCTACTAGCCTCATCCATGGTGACAATCTAGATAACGATGGTAGCTGCGACGGTTTTACAATCAATGACAATCCACTCCTGGATCCGCTGGCCAATAACGGCGGCCCGACCCTGACCCACGCTTTCCATCCCAGCAGCCCCGCGAAGAACGCCGCCTCGGGTTTCTTCCCGCCCATGGACCAGCGCGGAGAACCCAGACCCCACGGTTCAGGTGCTGATCTTGGTTCCTTAGAACTGGGTGCCACGGGTGGATATACACAGAATCCCGCCGTTCTGGCAGGGATTGTTTGGCATGACTATAACGGAGACAGCGTCCAAGATCCTGGTGAGGCGCCTTTCGCAGGCATCGAGCTGGTCTACGGAAGCGGCACATGTGCTGCAGCTGGTGCTGATTTAACAACATTAAGCCAGCCAGATGGCAGCTACCAATTTACACTGCCCTCGCCCAACGCTGGAACTCACTGCGTCAGCATTGATCCTCTTGTTGAACCAAATACATCACTCCTGATTCCAGGTGGATTTACCTCTCCTACAGGTGGCGAATACGAAGTAACTATCATTGAAGGACAGGCAACAACAGACCTTGACTTCGGTTGGCAATTCCAGTTTGATAATTTACAAAACCCCTACATGGAAATCACCACCGTTCACCTGGACAGCACCACTATCCACGTAAATACCTTCGAGGAAGTTGAGGTGACCGTCACCAACATCGGTACAGGGCCTGCTGCAGGTTTTGAGCTGGTTCTGGTCCCCCAATACGGCGATGGTCCCCCCAATCCAGCTGGTTATGAACTGCTGCCTGAACTGGCGCCTGGCGAGAGCCACACCGTATTATTCTCTCCTGGAGTTATGTACTCCAGCGGAGGATACTACACGCTGCGCACCCTGGTAACCGATTCCTGGTACACCCTGGGCGATCCGGACAACGTCGGCCTTTACGGTGCATACGAAGACACGCCAATCACAGTCACCGAGTTTGCCTGCCCCCAGTTTGATCTGGAACCAATCGATTTCGTCTTCCTCAATTTACCATGGGATACTCGCATTCTTCCATTGTATGTAAAATTCAATGGCCCATTTTCAGATGATATTGTTGAACAATTTGAAGCTCAGCTCGGAGAGTTGAAATCTATCGGCTGCAGTCACCAAGGATTTGATGATCGGGCCGTTTGCATGATCCACATCCCCGAGGGAGTGGAAGGGACAGAACTGCCGTTCAAACTCACTTGGGCAGATTGTCCAGAAATATCAATCTATGAACTTCCTGCAGTCCAGATCCCTGTGCCTAAACCGGTTACTCCTTCCTGCAGCGCCGATCTTGGCGAACGGGCCTGTATAGCCGCTGGAGGGACTTACTACCCGATCAATGACAAAACCTCTACCTGCATCTGTCCCTGAATAAATCGGCAAAACAACATTCCTCCGGTGAAATCACCCCGGAGGAATGCCCTGACCATGCATTGGAATCGAGGAATCAGAAATGTCTGGAATACATACTTTAATTTACCTGAAGAGAAAAAATCTAACCTGCCTGGCCCTGTTTCTGTTCCTTTCCATTTTCCTCACATCCTGCACTCCGGCAGCGGAGATCAACGTCGCCTGCAACGTCGGAGACCTGGTTGATGCCATAAACGACGCCAATGCCAACAGCGACACCACCAGGCTCATCCTGGAACCGAACTGCACCTATCCATTTTCCAATAAGGACAATTCAGACGGCGGTCAGGGCCCCAACGCACTCCCAGTCGTGACAACCAAGATCGTCATCGAAGGCAATAACGCCACCCTGTTGCGCGACACAAGCATCGGTTTCCGTTTTTTTTTCATCACCGGAAGCGGTAACCTGCGTATTGAAGATCTCACCCTGGAAAATGGCTATGCGCTGATCACTTCTGGCGTACAGCCCAATTCACGCGGAGGAGCGATTTTTAATGATGAAGGTGGTTTTCGGGCTGAGCGAAGCGTATTTCTAGATAACCATGCCTGGCATGGTGAAGGTGGGGCGATTTATAACCTGGGAGTATTAACCCTCAAGGAAACGCTATTTGAAATCAATGGCTCCGGCAACGGCGGCGCCATCTTCCATGGCGGTACATTGGGACCCATAGCTGTATTTGAGAATGTCAGCTTCGATAGAAATTTCGCCCTTGACAATGGCGGCGCTATCTACAACGCCACCACAGAAGCAGACATCATGATCACAGGGAGCACATTCGATAATAATCACTCCTATGAATTCCATGGCGGTGCAATCTACACAGAAGGTGGTGACCTTGAGGTCTACAACAGCGACTTTCTGCGCAACACATCCGGAAGTAGTTCATACCCAACCGGGGATGGTGGGGCAATTTACAATCTGGCTGGAGATCTTACTCTGTCCACCAACAATTTCAGCGGAAATTTAGCCTATGGTGTTGGAGGAATGATCTATGCAGGACCAAGCAGCAACGTCAAACTCAAGAAGGTATGGAGTGAGGTAAGTTATGCCTGCCATGGAGGCGGAGCCCTCTATGTGGAAGGTGAGACTGAGATCCTTCAATCCACATTCGAGGAAACCCGCGCCGGCGGTTTATATATTATGTGGGGCCTGCCTAGCCACCTTGACACGGAATGTGATGTAGCACACGGAGGAGCGATCTATAATACCGGAACACTCTCCCTTGATCAGAGCCTGCTCGACGGTTATACAGCAGAGGGGGACGGGCACGGGATTTATAACCTGGGGAACCTGACGGTAGTTAACAGTACTTTTAATATATATACATGCAGCACTGCTGAGGCAATCAACAATCAGGGCAGTGCTGAGGTGATTTTTTCAACAATTATGCATTCCAACATCGTCAACAGCGGAAATATGGCGGTCAAGAACATTATCGTTGCAAATTGCTCAAATGGCTGCATTAATACTGGCACCTTCGTTGATTGGGACGAGAATGTCGCGCTCCATACTTCCTGCCCCTTTTCCATCATTCTTGGCAGCTTTAGTGATTTAAAAATCGACCTAACCCTTTCCGACAATGGGGGACCCACACTGACACATCACGTAGATTCTGACAGTCCAGTAATCGATATGGCTACTATCAGCTCGATTTCTGGCGGCCCAGTCCTGATGGATCAACGTGGTGAAACGAGACCTATTCCTGGATCTGGCAGCCACACTGCGGATATCGGCGCCTTCGAGAGACAATACTCCACTTCACCTCAACCACCACCCCTTCCTCCGACGCAGATGCCAGAGCCCTCAACAAGCTGTGATCCACTTGAAGGAGAGGAAATCTCGCTTGTGCTGCTGAACCTGCCACCCGATACCGGGAACCTGCCTGTGTATCTGAGAGTGGCAGAGGGCATTTTCCCAGGTTTTGAGGTTGAGCCTGCCCTCCCATATATAGCGTGGCTGGGTAAGGAAGAAGCCTATCTGATCAGTCAGCAGGGTTTCCCAGGCCGGGCTTACTTCATGTTCAACATTCCGGAGGGTATGGAAGGAACTGACCAGCCATTCACACTTTGGCTGCCTGACTGCCCTGATCCGGTATATGAGCTGCCGGCTGTTCTAATCCCGGTTCCCAAACCTGTTGAATCAACCTGCAGTGCCGATCTTGGCGAACGGGCCTGTATAGCCGCTGGAGGGACTTACTACCCGATCAATGACACAACCTCCACCTGCATCTGTCCCTGAATGAATTGACTTACCAGCCTACCTCCGGGTTAATTCCACTGGAGGTAGGCCCTTACCCCGCACTGGAATTGAGGAGGCAAAAATGTTCAAAAAAAAGTATCTAATTCTAATCCTGATTGTGCTAGGTATAAGCGTTGTTGCAGCCGGATGCGATGAAGGTCCCTGTATGGTCACGGGTACCATGGACCTGACGATATACCGCCTGCCTGATCCAGCTTCAGATGTATTTGGCATTCTTTCAGCAGGTGATAGCCATGAAGTCCTGGCGCGGACTGCAGATGGCTGGGTCGGCTTTGATCCCGGAATTGCCCAGGCAGCAATACCGGCCTGGCCCGCCACCGCTGGATCCAGTTGAATGCCACGCTAAGCCCTTTCTGTCTCGTCTCAGTTCCCGTGGTGACATTGCCGGATGTCATGGCAGATATGATACCAACGCCGGTACCTGAAGTTGGCGAGGCGAATATGGTTATCACCGGTGATTCCAGGTCAGCGGCTGACCTGTACTGAAAACACCTTCGCCAGGTGGACGTAACAATTCAAAATCAGGGTGACGTTACCGCTTCGGGATATCAAATGATATTGTTCCCCCATTACGGCATGGGGCCAAATCCCAACCCAGCTGGCCGAGAGCCGTTCCGGATCTTGCGCCGGGAGCAAGCCAGACCATCAATTTTTCTCCCGGGCTGTGTCTTACTCAACTGCCGGGCACCTATACCTTACGTGTAATCCTGACAATGACTGGTACACCAGCACATGCCA
Source organism: uncultured Chloroflexia bacterium (assembly GCA_963783765.1). Classification (GTDB taxonomy): domain Bacteria; phylum Chloroflexota; class Anaerolineae; order Anaerolineales; family UBA11858; genus B10-G9. Next base: position 311,363 of record CAWAOV010000004.1, read on the forward strand.
GCTTAGATTCCAGCGGCACTGCCGGAGATATCAGGGATTACGGAGATCAAAGTCAAAGCGGATATTTGCAATCCTTTCGAGAACCTGGAACCCTCATTCGTACTGCTCAATCTGCCTCCTGATACTCGACAGCTTCCTACGTTATATGAAAGTGTCAGAAGGCATCTTCCCGGGTTTTGATCCAGATAGTGACCTCCGCAATGAATATGTCGCAAAATTTGGGAATGAAGTGGCCTATCTGATCAGCCAGCAAGGTTTCCCTGATCGAGCATACTTCATGTTCAATATCCCGGAAGGTATGGAAGGTACTGAACAGCCGTTCACACTGTGGCTCCCCGACTGCCCGGATCCGGTATATATGCTGCCTGCTGTCCTGATCCCCGTTCCCAAACCCGTTGAAACAGCCTGCAGCGCCGATCTTGGCGAACGGGCCTGTATAGCCGCTGGAGGGACCTACTACCCGATCAATGACACAACCTCCACCTGCATCTGTCCCTGAATAAATCGACTATACCAGCATACCTCCGGGGAAATTCCCCTGGAGGTATGCCCTTCTTGTGCACTGGAATTGAGGAGATAAAAATGTTCAACAAAAAGTATCTAATCCTAATCCTGATTGTTATCGCAATAAGCATGATCATGACAGCTTGTGACAATACCTGCCAGTTCACCGCTAATTATCAAATCGAGGTATATCGAGTACCAGATTCAAGTGCAGATGTGTGGGGCGTAGAATCTGCCGGATACCCCCGTCCGATATTGGCTCGAACAGCGGATGGCTGGATCGGTTATGATCCAGGTATCGCGCAGGCCCCAAATGTCGGCCTCGCCCACCACCGCTATTTCCAGCTAAATGCCATCGTCACACCATCCTGTCTGGAATCAGTTCCCTTGGTGACCGTGGCTGACGTCCTGGCTGACATCGCTGCTTCCGGTGGTCCTTAAAACTTGACTCGAAAAAAAATTAAACAAAACAAGAACCTCTCCCTGAAGTGCACCCCAGAGAGGTTTTTGTTTTTATGCTACACTGGAAGAGTACAAAATAGATGCCTAACGCCTAAGATCTTATCGCGCGCTAGAAAGATAATTTACATTAGGCGGCTACGATAGTACAGTCTTTTGTTTTGAAAGGAGGTGGGTATGTCAGAACGATCCTGGAGGCTTATGCCGAGAACATCGCTGGGCAGATGGTCGGTCGGGCTAATAGCCGTGATGCCAATCTTGTTTGTCTTCGGCTTATCGTTACCACAATCTGTCTACGAATCTGTCCCGGCAGGCCGCACTATCCTGGCGGATATTACCGCCAGGCCTTTATTAGCGCTATCCATGCTTGCTGGAATGGCCGCTGGCATCTCGGGCTTCATCACAGGTCTTTTGGTACTTGTGAAGCGAAAGGAGAATGCCCTTCTGGTTTATGTATCTACTGTGATTGGTGGGCTGATAACGCTGTATCTGATTGGCGAACTAGCATTCCCCCATTGAGGATGACTCTGCGAAGAAGGATTCACAATTCGATTTGAGCCGCCTGACCCCCACTCTCCTTCGACTTCGCTCAGGAGTGACCACCCGACAGCGGCTTCGACGCAGGAAGGAGTAGTTTAGTAAGTTGTAAGAAGATTAATTTCCGGTGGCATAAGCACTATTATGCGTTGATAGGACCTAATACTATTTACTCCATACTTACTCGGGTGAGTACCCCAAGCTCCGTTAAGAGTGCTTCGCGAAGCCTTTCTGTTAGGTTTATAGAATTTGGGAATGGAATGGCCCAGCAAATTTACATAAATGGATTCATAACAAATGAACAGAATATAAAAAGGGAATCTGATGGCTGAAACAAAGAAAAGAATATCATCGATCAAAACAATCCGGAAATTTCTCAAAGAAGGAACCTGATCAGAAACGATCATGAGTGTCGTTGACGACTCATTCGGTCATCCACTGAAGGCAGAAGAGAAGGCTACAATGATCTTGGCGGGGGGAATAGCGGCCCAGGGCTACCAGTGTGGCATGCTTTGGGGAGCAGCACTTGCTGCCGGTGCCCAGGCATATCGAGTTTATGGATCAGATTCACAAGCTGAAGCTGGGGCCATATTTGCATCCCAAAAGGCTGTAGAAGCCTTCCGTACGCGTTCAAGAAATCAAATCAACTGTCTTGAAATAACAGAAATAAACATGCAGGGAGAAAATCTGCTGCTGCCGATACTGAAGTTTTTTGTAAAAGGTGGCCCAATCGGCTGCTTCAGTCTGGCTGCACGTTATGCCCCAGTTGCATATCATGAGATAGATGAAGCTCTTTCTGAAGGAAATTTCGCTGTCCCCTCCCAGCTAGTAAGTTGCACAACGCTGGTAGCAAAAAAGATGGGGGCATCAAAGAAACATGCGGTAATGGCAGCAGGATTAGCTGGAGGTATTGGCTTAAGTGGAGGTGCCTGCGGGGCATTAGGGACTGTAATATGGATTCAGGCAATGAGTCAAACAGAAGAGACTGTTGGATTAGACTTTACGGCTGCATGGATCGATAAGATTATTAAGAGATTTTTAGAGAGCTCTGATTATAAATTCGAATGCTCGGAGATTGTTGGTCGAAAATTTGAGAGTATCGATGACCATGCTGAGTATATCTGCCAGGGGGGTTGTTCAAATATAATAGAATCCTTAGCAGCCCAGTGATCTGGACACACAAAAACGTGACCCCCGCTCTCCTTCGACTTCGCTCAGGAGGGATCACCCGCCAGCGCCTTCGGCGAAGTAAGGAGTTGTTTAGTAAAAGAAGTAAGTCGACCAGGTTCTAGAAGTACTACCAAGATTGTGCCGTGCTCTACTCATCTAACGGCTTACTACTTACTGATCCAGGCGGGTGCCCATTTACCGTTGCGGCAGGTGCTTTATAAAACTCATCCGTCAGGTTTTTTTGATCCTTATTATGTTTTGGATCAAGCAGGCATGCAGAAACCATAAATATTGGAATTATCAAACACAGTTAAAAACCCGCTGAAAGATATATAATAAGATCGCCATTCACAATTTCAATATGAAAAACCGAATTGGGAGAAAAATTGGAATATCCTGACAGAACGAACCGCCTGGCAGTGATTAGTTTCATAAGTGGGATTACAGCCATCTTATTTATTGTCATCCCATTTGCAGTATATAACTCGGCCGGGACCGCAGAGCTTGTCATAAGGATCACGGATGGTGTAATTTTGCCTCTCCGTAATCTCGCTGTAATAGCGACCTTTATGACGGGTATTCTTGCGCTTAAAGATATTAAGAAAACAGGTGGAACAAAAATTAGTAAAATATTTTCCTGGTTTGGAATCGTTATTGGCGCCGGCTGGATTTTTTTTGGATCGATTGTTGGGATAACATTTCTTGTGGCTGAAATCCTACACTGATTCCAGCTCCGGAAGATAAAAACGCCAAGAGAAACCTGCACATCACTTCCTCCAACAACGGAGGGAGGACGCCAATAACAACGATATGATAAAACTTTTCCCTATTAAAACTATCCAACTATTTATTTTATACGGGTGAAGAGCTGCGGGAGCCCTTCACCAGCGCTAAAGGTATTTCCTGAAGAATTTCCTCAGGGTGGATACTCAGATCCAGAAAACCTAATCAGGAGCTTACTGAAGATGCACAAGGATGAAACCATATGAATAAAAAAGAAGCGAAGACCATCCTCATTCAAGAACTGGAAGTTTTACGAACCAAGGACCACAAGGAACTATCCACTTTGATTGGGTCCCCTCAAAATTTCGAAATAAATGGTCCAAGCGGTACTGATTATTGGATTGAGATCCAAGCCTTCTGGGATACACCTGGGGATGATAAGGGAAACCTGCGGGTCATAGCATCCATTGATGATGGTAGGTTTCTCTCATCTTTCATGCCACTCTCAGCTGATTTTATCAAGAGTCGGGATGGAGAGTTCATCGGTGAGTGAAATAGATCCAAATAATTACTTTCCTTGAGCTTCATCTACCCCACTCCACCCGACAGCGCCTTCGGCGCAGTAAGGAGTAGTTTAGTAAAAAGTAAGTAAGTCAACCAGGTTCTAGAAGTAATACCAAGATTGTGCTGTGCTCTACTCTTCTAACGGCTTACTTCTTACTGATCCAGGCGGGTGCCCATTTACCGTTGCGGCAGCTGTGATTTATTAAGGACACTCCCCCACGATGACCAATGTATGGCAATTGATTTTTCTCCTGATGGAAAACTTTTGGCCGCCGGTTGTTTTAACAGCCAGATCTACATCTGGGGAATCGAAAAAAATTACAAAACAGAGTGAGATAAAAAATTGAATACCTTAACTATTCCGAGAGATATCGAGCTGAAACAGAAAAGCGGCAGGATCTTGCTTCGACCGTCCATCATGGACGATGGACCCGCTCTAGTAGAGGCTATCCAGGTATCAGCAACTGCCCTAAGTCCATGGATGGATTGGTACAGGGCTGATTTTTCAATTGAGATGGCAAACACCTGGATCAAAACACTCATCGCAGCCTGGGAAGAGGGTACAAATTACCAGTTTTCGATCATAGATACTGAGAAAAATCAAATTCTGGGAAGCTCGGGAATCAATCATATCAATCAAACTTATCGGCTGGCAAATCTGGGATACTGGATCCGGACCGATCGATCCGGTGCAGGTTTTGCCACAGAAACTACCAAAGTGCTGGCTCAATTTGGTTTTGAGCAGCTTGGCCTGCGCCGGATCGAAATCGTCACCGGGGTGGAAAACTGGGCCAGCCGCCGGGTGGCAGAAAAAGCCGGCGCAACTTTTGAAGGCATCCTCCGCAGGCGTCTGAAATTAGGGGGTAATAATATCGATGCGGCGATGTTTTCATTGATACCTGAAGATCTTCAATAAAATACAAATATCTAGGAAGAAATGTTATGAATATTCTGGACCACAACCGGGCAGCCTGGAATGAAGAAGTCAAGAGAGGCAATACCTGGACGATTCCTGTATCAAAAGAGGTCATTAAAAAAGCAAATAAAGGGCAATATGAGCTGCTGTTAACCCCAAAAAAGCCGGTACCGGAAGATTGGCTTGGAGACGTCAGAGGAAAGCGCATCTTATGCCTGGCTTGTGGTGGAGGACAGCAAGGGCCGGTCCTGGCTTCAGCAGGGGCAAAGGTGACAGTATTTGATAATTCCGATCAACAGCTTAAGCAGGATCAGAATCTGGCGAATGAGTTTGGATTGGCTCTCAAAACAGTCCAGGGCAATATGCAGGACCTAAGCCTTTTTGGAAACGAATCATTTGATCTGATCTTCCATCCAGTATCAAACTGTTTTATCGATGATATTCTGCCAGTCTGGAAAGAAAGCTACCGGGTTCTGAAAGATGGCGGGGTGCTGCTCTCCGGGTTCAATAACCCGTTGATGTATATGATTGATTGGGAAAAAGCAGAACAAACAAAAGTTTTTCATTTGGTAAATCCAATCCCTTATTCTGATACAAAATCCCTATCTCCTGCCAAGAAATCAGAGTACATAGAACAGAAATACCCTTTTGAGTTTGGGCATACCCTCACGGACCAGATCCAGGGACAGATCGAGGCCGGATTTATTATTGCTGGTTTTTATGAAGATGGGGGTGATGAACTTTTTGATCAATTCACCGAGATATTCATTGCTACAAAAGCTCTTAAAACAAGGAAAACACTATGACATTCTCTTCAATATTCGCGATTGTTATCGGCCTTGGTATGATCGGCCAATGGACTATGTCCTTCATTAGTAAACAAATCCCCGAACTGGAAACTGAACCGATCCGGATCTGGTTCCATATCATCGGTGAACTGATCACTGCCTTAGCTCTTATAGTCAGTGGGATCAGCCTCTTAGCTGGCTGGTACTTGGGCGCCAATTCTCTACCTGGTTGCATCAGGCATGTTGATCTACACCGCTATCGTCAGCCCAGGGTATTTCGCTCAGCAAGGGAAACAGTTTTGGGTGATATTTTTTTTCGTCCTAATTCTCATCACAACCTTTTCTATTTTCAGAGTTGCAACTAGTATGATCCAATAAATACTCGCAAGAACAGAGTCAGTTTCTATCCGGATTCCACAGACAAAAGAAGTCGTCCCTTTTGCCAGCGCTCTGGGAACATGCCTATTTCAGCGATATAATGGAATTGTGAGTTTAGAACACAAAAGAAGGAAAATGATGACAGAAACCAGTAAGCCAAATAATCAACAGTTGGGCTACAGCTTCTCACCAAAACCTTATTCCCAATCTGCCGGCCACCCGGGACTTGAGATCAATATATCTAAAGATCCCACCGAAATGCATTTTGATCCAAAAACCGTTAAGCTGCCAGTTTTCCCATCTATCGCTTATCCAAAGGAATCCATCGAACATTTGACCATAAATCATCCCTGGACTCATCAAAGTATGTATCAAATTACTCCGGGAATTTTAATCATTACCGATCGCAAGGGAATAAAGTTGGAAGCCTTCACCTTCGGGGGCAAGATCCAGATAATCACGGATGATGATTTAGATTCAACAAAATGCCTGATCGAATCCAAAGCACCCATTTTCGAGATCGAGCGGAAACGTACCACTGAAATGCGATTTATTGAAGAGGTTAGAGATCCTGCTCGCCAAACGACATGCAGTCTCGAAAGAACATGACGATATATTCGAAATGAAATTGGCAAAGATCCCTCCAACAGTGCTGTATGCAGCCTGTATTGAGGAGCTGATCCAGCACTTCTCGGACAGCCACAGCAAGGAATATGATGAGATCTATGCTCTTCTTGATTGGCTTCGTGCTGAAAAAAGATTGCGGATCAAAGATGGCCTCTGGCCGGAAGACCTTTCCCTGATCACCGAAATTCTCTAGTCTGCTTATTAATTCCTGCCATCACTGACAGAAACACGAGTCTGCTCGGGAAAAAACTATTCCCGATGATATCCTGCATCGTAAAATCCACTTCCTGACAGACAAAAAACAACTGTCAGATTTGACCAGTAGATCTATGCATTCCTTACTGTTTTCTATCTTCTTTGGTTAGAATCTCTGCTTCATGCGTGTGGTAAAATTCACATTTGGACTTATAATGAAAACCAATAGATAATACGATTTTTCATTGAGGTGACCGATGATCCATTTATTAGTAAGTGTCAAACAAGTTCCCGACACCACCAACATCCGAATTGACCCTGAAACAGGCAGTATGATCCGTAAAGGTGTTCCTGCCATTCTCAACCCCTATGACGCCCATGCTGTGGCATCCGCCGCAGAATGGAAGAAAAAATTGGGGGGAAAGTTAACCGTGATCACCATGGGTCCGCCAGCTGCTGAAGAAGCCCTTCAGGAATGCATCGAAATGGGCGCTGACCGGGGTGTGTTGATCTCCGATCGAGCGTTTGCTGGAAGCGACACCCTGGCCACTTCATACGTGCTGGCAGAAGCCATTCGTAAGATCGATCAAGACGATCATGTTGACCTGGTCTTTTTTGGCAAACAAGCCATTGACGGTGATACCGCCCAGGTTGGCCCTGGCGTGGCAATCCGCTTGGGGTTACCCCTGGTCACCTATGCGGTGGATATCCAGGATATCAATGAAGAAGAAGGTTATGCATTGATCGTCCGCAAGACTGAAAGCGGAAAAGAGATCATAAAAACCTCCCTTCCAGCTGCTTTAACAGCCGAAAAGGCTATAGCTGATATCCCCTACGCTGCTTTACCTGACCTGATCTCCTCCCTTAAGTACAAACCGGAAGTCTGGTCCGCGCAAGAACCTGTCGCCTACGACGTCGATCAGATCGGCCTGGGTGGTTCCCCCACCATGGTGGCCAAATCCGGTTCACCGGAAGCTCATGAACCAGCAGAAACAATTATCGTTGCAGAAAAGGGCCTTGCCGATGCGGTGGAAACTGCCCTTGGGAAGATGCTCTCCGATTCAAGCATTACTTCCCTACTGGAGGATCTAAGATGACCAGACGATTTTGGGTATTTATTGAACAGAACCACGGGGAAATGCATCCTGTGGCAGCCGAACTTCTCGGTGTAGCTAATCGCCTGGTCTCTGAAGTGGCTGATGAATTACAGGCCAGTGGTGAAGACGCCGTCGTGGAAGGCATCCTTGTAGGCCATGATGTAGATAATGTTGCCAAAGAAGCCATGATGTACGGCGCACAACGGATCTATCAGGTTGACGACCCGGCTTTTGAACATTATCTCAACCGCCCTTATACCGAAGCCCTCAACCACCTGATCCGGAAATACAAACCAGAGGTCTTTTTAATAGGAGCCACCACGCTGGGCCGTGACCTGGCCGGAGCAGTTGCCACCTCTGTAAAAACTGGACTGACCGCAGACTGCACCAAGCTGGAAATGGGTCCTTTTCGCAAGATCGAGAAAAAGTTATTATTGGCAACCCGCCCCGCCTTTGGCGGCAACGTGATCGCCACTATTGTCTGCAAGGACCATACACCGCAGATGGCCACAGTCCGTCCCCGGGTATTTGAAACTCCAACTCGCAAACCTAAAGCCAAAGGTGAAATCATCAAAGAAAGTTTTGATGTAACGCCGGAAATGATGGCCGCAACTCTAGTGGAGTTCATCACTGATCAAACTGCTAGCCTCAACCTTGAGTACGCTGATGTGATAGTCTCAGGAGGTAAAGGACTTGGCAATCCCAAGGGATTTGAATTGATCAAGGAATTGGCTGATGAGCTGGGTGGTGTGGTTGGCTCAAGTCGAGCCGCGGTAGACGGCGGCTGGATCGACTATGCCCATCAGGTGGGCCAAACGGGAAAACACGTTCGCCCCAAGCTGTATGTAGCCTGTGGAATTTCCGGCGCCATCCAGCACAAGGTTGGCATGCAAGATTCTGACTATATTCTGGCCATTAACACAGATCCCCAGGCGCCGATTTTTGAAGTTGCATCCCTGGGTGTTGTGGGCGACCTTTATGAGGTCATCCCTGAAATGATCAAACAACTCCGTGCTCAGAAAGGAGCTTCGGCATGAGCAAAGATAAATTACAATACGATGTCATTGTCGTTGGGGCCGGTATGGCCGGATCAACTGCGGCTGCTATCGTTGCCCGGGAAGGTTTAAATGTTGCCGTAATCGAACGCGGTGTTAAACCCGGCAGCAAAAACTACTTCGGTGGAGCTTTATACACTCACGCCCTGGTTGATATCTATCCCGATTTCTTCGACCGCAAACCTCCCCTGGAACGCCCCATCACCGAGACCGGCTTCTGGTTCCTCTCAGATGATGGTCTGGTAAAAGCCACTGTTCAGGGTGGGGTCGTGAACAACGATCCTATTGACGCTTTTGTGGCGCTGCGGGCCGAGTTTGACCTGTGGTGGGCTGAACAGGCTGTCGCAGAAGGTGCTTTTATCATCCCCAAAACCTTGGTTACGGATTTCCTCTTTGAGGATGGCAAAGTTGTGGGTGTCCAGACAGACCGGCCAGAGGGTGATGTTTACGCTCCGGTGGTCATTGTCTGTGAAGGTGTAAATAACCTTTTGACCCAGAAACTGGGTTTGATCGACCACGATATCAAAATCTCCAAAACCGCCCTGGCGGTCAAACAGTTAATCTCGATCCCCGCCAAGGATATCAACGCCCGTTTAGGCCTGCCTGATAATGACCACGGCATGGCGATTTCTGTGATGGGTGATGTATCGATGGGAATGGCAGGACTGGGATTTCTTTACACTGCCAACAGCGCTCTATCCCTGGGTGTAGGCGTCACTTTGGATGCCCTCCAGGAATCAGGTATAAAACCCTATGAACTGCTCCAGCGGTATCTGGAGCACCCGGCGATCGCCCCCCTGATCAAGGACGGGCAAATGATGGAATATGGAGCACATTTGATCCCCGAGGGCGGCTGGACAACAATGCCCAAACTATACACCGATGGCGCTCTGGTAGCTGGAGATGCGGCCTCAATGGTTAATGCCTTGCATTGGGAAGGCACCAATATGGCCATCACTGCTGGCAAACAGGCCGGCCTGACAGCTGTGGAAGCTCATAAAAAGGGTGATTTCTCAGCCAAGACACTCTCAACCTACCAGGATAAGTTGAGCGATCTATTTGTCCTCCAGGACCTTAAACAATATCGTAAATTCTCCACTTTCCTGAAGAACCATCCCCAATTCATGGATATCTACCCAACCTTCATCAATGATGCCCTGGGCATGTTCTTCACCGGGTTTGGAAAACCAAAACGCAAATTGTACAAGGATATTTTACGATCCCTCACCAGCCGACGCCCGCTATTCAAAGCGATAGGCGATATCATCGCCTTTGGCCGGTCAATTATCGGTATCTAGAAAAGGATAGCTGCTATGGAAAAAAACACAAAAAAACGTGAGCTTCCTGTAGTTTATATCGACGATATGTTAATGTCGTTGAAATATTTCACCGACGAGCAGGAATTACATCTGGCCATCATTGACCCCGCGGTTTGCCAGGCATGTGAGAACCAGCCTTGCATCACATTCTGCCCTGTAGGCGCCTATCGGCCCCAGGATGGGCGGACTGTACAAATCGCTGTTCAGAGCTGTGTGGAATGCGGCACATGCCGTGTCCTGTGCCCCTACCTGAACATCTCCTGGAAAAACCCGCGTGGCGGTTTTGGCGTTGCGTATAAGTTTGGGTAAACCTCAACGGTACAGTAAACTATAAAACAGGACTATGCTCTTTGGGCGTGGTCCTGTTTTCTTATACAAGAGTAATGAGACCGAGGGTTTCCAAAATCATAGCTTCCGGCCAAAGGTGGAAGCTAGATAAAAAAAGCCAGTTTTAAATTTGTCATTATGTGGGGGGATCGAAGCTCCCAACGCGCCACTCCCCTGATCTCATTCCAATTTATTGTTTTTTTCCATCAACATACTACCCCCTGAACAGGAAATCCACTAAAATTACCTTATGACCAACCCTAACATGCCCGCCGATGCCGTCCTTAAATTCGTCCACCTGCTGAACGAGAACGGGATCGAGGTCATCCTGGATGGCGGATGGGCTGTGGATGCTTTGGTAGGTGAACAGACCCGCCCTCATGAAGATCTTGATATCGCTGTTTACCATAAAGATGTACCCCGGATTCGGACCTTATTGGAGGAACGAGGTTATGTTGAAGTCCCCCGGGATGACAGTTGGGAATGCAATTTCGTTTATGGTAATGATCAAGGACACCTGATAGATATCCATTCTTGTACCTTTAATGGCCAGGGAAATCATACCTTCGGCGTGGCCTATTCCATTGAGGCATTCAGCGGGACAGGGAAGATTAACGGTCATCCGGTTCGCTGTATCCCACCAAAAATATCTGATGGAATATCATACAGGCTATCCTCTGGATGAAAATGACTACCACGACGTCAAACAGCTCCACACCACATTTAATCTCAAAATTCCTAATGATTATAAAAAATTCATCGATGGAGTCCCAACGTCTGAATGAGTCACCTAAAATATCTGTAAACTTAGCTTTGTAAAATCGTTTATGATTAAGGATATGGGAAATAAAACTGCTTCTATAATGAAAATTATCATCGCCGGGTTCCTGTCCTTCCTGGCTACGCTGTCTACCGCACAAATTGTATTGTTTCTTCTCTGGCTGGCCAGGGATCCTGAACCTCAATATCAATTGATCACAGGAATCATTTCAGGGTTCATTGGCTTATTTGTTGGCGGCTGGATCACTGCCCGGGTAATGAAATCAAAGGATGTCTGGTTCTCGGCTTTTAATGGATACCTTGTAGGCGGTATGACTGCACTAACGTTGTTGGGATTAAAACCACTCACCCTCGGTATATCTGTCTTATCATTTGTATTTGCAGGCCTGGGGGGATATACCGCATTAACAAAAGAAGAACCAGAACCAGCTGTTTCTCCTGCCGCAGAATAATGCTTCACTCCTCAAAAAAACACCTCACACTCTACCTGATATTAAGCTTTGCCATTCATGGGCGATTTGGATTCCTGTCGCATTCAGCCAGGTTGATTATCAAAGTTCCCCCTATTTATTGGCTGCAGCATTAGTGGGTGCGTTTGGCCCTGGACTGGCTGCGATCATAGTCAATTATATTGACAGTGATCTGACTCCAGATCATCTGAGTTCCGGCAGCGGATCTATGATTTTAAACGCATCCGGCCAGCCTGGTACCTGATCATTCTGACCATCTGGCCAGTTCTTCACGGCATGGCTATCGGAATCACGACATTAATTGGTGATCCAATCCCGGAGTCTGGTTTTTCTAGCCGAGATCCTCTACCAACCCAATACAATTCCACTTGTTGTCTTTTTATATTTTCTTCAGGCTGGTGTTGAGGAGTTAGGGTGGCGGGGTTATTTACAGGAAAAACTTGGCCAGAGAATGAGTCCAGCACTCAGCTCCCTCTTGATAGGAGCTGATCCATACATCTGGCACTTGCCCCTTTTTTGGGTAGTAGGCACAAATCAGATGAAAATGGGGTTTGGAGTCTGATTTCTTGATATTTATTGCATTCGTGATCACGTTCCTCGGTCTTCTCTGCCTGGTGTTATTATGGGAACCGGCGCAGCATTATGGCTGCCACACTATCTGCATGCCACTGGCAATCTCAGTTTTGATATTTTCGCTTATGCCCCGGGCACTACCAAACACCTCGTTTTTGTTTTATTAACTGTTCATTGGTGCAGGCCTTATCCTGATCTACTTCCAAATCAGTTCCAGGAAATCCCAGTCCTGAAACTGAAACTTCATCTCCATAATCCCGTATATATACATAGAGGGATGTTTTTAACAGATATCTCTCCAGATAAAACTTGACCTTTAGCCAGCTTCAATCCATAATAAAGCTGAGGGACTACCTTATTAAAGGAGTTTAGAAAGATGACTGAAGAAACCAAGACACCCAATCCGGGACATGTTCCCCAGGAAGCCAAGGATCACTTTGGCACCGCAAAAGAAGAGTTTAAAAAAGGGCTCGATGCAATGTTTCCACCACAGGTTAAGGAACACCGCCAGGCTGCCCAGAGAGAAGTCCTTCAAGGACTGCGCAGTTTGATCGATGCTGCTCTGGACAAATTTGACGAAGAAGAGCTGTAATCCTGGAATTTCCGATCTACCGGAAAAGCATTACCAGCAGGGGGATAAGAGCACTTCCCAGTAAGATATAACCTGGCAGGGAAAAACCTGCCAGGATTAATTGCATCCCACCTATAAATAAAGCTGCAAATAGTACCGCCCCGGTTAAACCCTGGAGGTTTTTTTCTATATTTGCCAGATGGGTTTCAAGCCCGGGTGCCTGGACCCGCAGTTCTCCCCTTTCTACCTGATCCAGCATGCCATCCAAGCGGCGCGGTAAGCTGACAAGCGAGCGCAGCAGCGGTTCAATTTCCGCCCACCACGTCTCCCAATTTCCAGTCAGTTCCGACTTTACCAGATCCTCAGCGTACGGCCGGATACTCTCCCATACATTAAACCCGGGATCCAACCCGGTGCACATACCGGAGAGAATAGCAACCGTGCGACCTAATAGAAGTAAATCCTGAGGAATTTGGAAAGGCATATCATACATCAAATCCCTGAATTCTTCCGCAAAGGCCATCAATTCCCTGTGGTCGATATCCTGGAGTTCAGACATGCTTTTGCCCCAGAAGCGTTCAAAAGCTTTGGCTTCCGCCATTTCAATTTGCTCCAGGTCAGCTCCCGGTAACAGGAACCCTAGTTTTTCGTAAGCTTTAACAATTCTGCCTGCATCCTGGGTGCCGACCGCAATCGCGGCTTCTCTCAGCCCATCCACAGCAGTGGGCGGTACCTGGCCGACCATGCCAAAATCAACAAAAGCCAGCTGCCAGGCGCCTGTTGGTGATTCTGCTGGCGGAATCACAAATAAGTTGCCAGGGTGAGGATCAGCATGGAAGAACTCTTTATCAAAGATCTGCTCCATATAACTGCCAAACAGCCGCAGGGCGACCTCAGTCAAGGGCACACCGGCTTCCTTGATCTCTCTGTAGTTGGTGATCTTAATGGCGTAAACATCTTCCAAAACCAGAACGCGCTCAGTTGTTTTAACCCAGATCACACGGGGGACTTTGATATCGGGATTGGATTTATAGGTCTCCCAGAAACGCTCAGCGTTATTGCCCTCATTGATATAGTCAATTTCCTGACCCAGTATTGTTGAGAATTCCTCCATCAAAGCCGGCAGATCGACCCGTTTCCGGATCGGTTTGTAACGCTGGAGCCAGCCAGTGACGATCCGGAACGCAGATAAGTCCACATCAATTATGGCCTTGATATCCGGGCGTTGGATCTTCACAACTACCTTTGTAATTTCATTCTCCCCGTCTACCGCCAGTGCGTCTACCTTATTCAAAACTGCCCGGTGCACCTGCCCCAGAGAAGCCGATGCCAGGGGTTCTGTTTCAAATTCCGCAAAACATTCATCCAGGGACTGACCCAGTTCCTGCTCTGCCAGTTGGCGGATGCGCTGAAAATCTTCCTCAGGCACCTGGTCTTGAAGGTCACTCAATTCATCAGTCACTTCCGCAGGCAGCATATCCACCCGGGCAGAAAGGAATTGTCCAACTTTGATTAACACTCCCCCCATCTCGACAGCCAGATGGCGGTAGCGCTTGGCCTCATCAATTAACCGTTCTGTGCGCTTTCGTTCGGAGATTTTTCTCAAACCAATTTTTGACAGAAAAATATCGCAGAAGGCTATCCTGATAACCATCCGGGCAAAAAAGAGCAGGATCCTGCGATATCGGTTTCTAAACATATACACTGATTATAACAAGGGCTGGAAGGGACGGCGGATGGAGATATTTACAACAAAATATGAATATTTCCGTATATTGAACAGAAAATTTCTTCTCCTCCTATAAAGGGCTGAACATGAACCAAACAGGGAAGGCCACGTACATTATTCTCCTGGCTATTTTTATCAACGGGAATCTTCGCCATTGTTGGCGCCCTCTATACCTGGGGGGATGGACCGATTTATCAACAAAAAGACTTGTTGGCAGTCCTCATCCCCTGGGCTGATCTTCTGATCACCGGTCCCCTCTCCTTACTGGCGGCGTATGGAGTTTGGAAACGGGCTTTAGGGGGGTTCATTCTGGGTTTATTGGTTAGTGGAATTTACCTGTTTGGTTCCGGCCTGGTATATATCTCTCTAATCTGGCAGGGAGCGCCCTACCCCTTAGAATTGGCAATACCACCTGTGATAGGGATTGGGTTCGGCATCATCTATCCGATCTGGGTGCTGCGCAATATTCAAATATTGTCCCGCTTACCGCAAAAAATCCACTTGAAACGGGCAGTCAAAAGAGTGCGAGTGGAAGAGGCCCTGGGATCCTGATAAGCGAAAAATCCAGATGAATTAAATATAAAAGGGCGCCAGATCAATCCTGACTTTTTACAGGAAGAAGCCGCCCTTTTATGCTTTTAAATTTTACCTTTTTCAGAACCCTCACGTTTCTCCATCAATCAAAATCGGTCTGGTTAGGCATCCACCCTGTGTTTAGCATTTTATGTATTGGTTTTTATTCTTACCTGAGATTAACTAGACATTCGGGCATGCTATAATTTGTGTATCCTAAAAGCTATATTATGAGATTACAATCATGCAATTGACTATCGTCTCGCCCTTCTACAACGAATCAGAAAATGTGCGCTTTTTTTATAACGAATTAATTGAAGTTCTAGCTAATTTAGACATAAGCTATGAATTGATTTTTGTCGATGATGGTAGTGATGATGACACATTACCTGTCCTTAATGAAATCGCCACTGAAGAAGAAAACTTAACAATAATTTCATTAAGCAGGAACTTTGGCCACCAATATGCTTTAACAGCCGGATTGGATATCGCTGAGGGTGATGCAGTAATCGTCATGGACAGCGACTTACAACATCCACCTTCGTTGATACCAAAAATGCTGGAACTGTTTAATAGTGGTATTGATATCGTCTACACAATAAGATCAAACGAAAATAGCGGGAAACTTTTCAAAAAAATATCATCCCGGGGCTTTTATTTCTTTATGAAAAAATTCGCCAACATTGATGTTATACCGGGAAGTGCTGATTTTCGATTGATGCGGAGAGCTGTTGTCGACACATTAAGAAATATGCGTGAAACTCACAGATACCTTCGCGGCATGGTTCCGTGGACTGGTTGGAATTACGCAACATTATTTTATAAAGAGCCCCAACGAAAATCGGGACAACCGAGTTACACATTAAGGAAGAGCCTAAAACTAGCTCGACATGGATTATTTTCCTTCTCGACAATACCTCTTGAATTAATCACCTGGACCGGATTATTTTTATCTATCCTCGGTGGTTTATATCTCTTATATATTTTGGCGATCTCTTTATTGGGAATTGCAGTACAAGGGTGGACATCTACGATAAGTACAATATTAATAATTGGTGGAATTCAAATACTTTCTCTCGGTGTTGTAGCCCAATACGTTGGGATGATATTTGAAGAAGTTAAGGATAGGCCATTATACGTCATCAAATCTCTTCAATGGAGCAGAAGACGAGAGAAAAACAAAATCGATGAATAAAGATGATCGCTCTTTAACACACGAAAAGTTAGCAGATTCCTTCGACGAAATCATGAATTCATATGATGCGGACAGAAGACTGGCTGTGTTAATTGCTGATTTTTTATCTGAGATCGATCTTGAAAAAGCAAAAGTGATTGATGCAGGCTGCGGCACGGAAATTGGGAGCAAGAGATTAAAAGAGAAAGGATCTGAAGTTGTATCAGTAGTTGGTCTTAGACCTTATGATAAATATGAAAATTTTATCAGACCTGCGGCTTTAAGGAATCATTAAATTAATCCAAACAATAATCTCAGCCTTCCCAAGAATGAAAAATAAACCGATTAGTCAAACGCTATTTGCAGTTGCTATTTTTATCCCGCTGGTTCTTTTAATTTCAGAGGGGTTAGAAATTGGAAGGATCCAAAAGATAGGGGGTGTTTTATCAGGATTGTTAATTTTTCTTGGAATATTATTCTCTTTTTTTGGACAAGAACTCGAAGTATATTCAAAATTGGAAGAATACTATTCTCGCTCAAAGATCTGGATTGAAACATATCTTTACCCAACATTTGTTTTTATTTGGCCCTATATATTCTTCTGGGAATTGGTCATTCCTACACCATTCAGTAAAACAATTCAAAATGATTTCATTCCGTGGTATTTCACATATAAAAATTACTTGATAGCCCATCTAAGTCAGTTCAAAATCCCCCTTTGGGCAGCCTCAGAAGCTAGTGGCTTCCCATTTTACTCCAGCCCATTAACACAAACATTCTATTTTCTAAACATTCCTTATGCAGTTTTCGGCCGGCTCAGGAATGGAATCTCAATATTGAGTTACCAGGTATTTACTATAACTGGTATATCAATTTTTGCACTGGGACTGTATTTTTTACTGAAAGAATTTAAGATTACAAAATTTTCATCCTTAGTAGTTAGTTTTATTATTCCGATATCCTTTAAACTTATTGAAACTGCCAGGTTTCCTAATGCAGTACATGCCGCTGCCTGGTATCCTTGGATCCTTTGGATTCTCGTCAAGTTATCATTCACAAAAACATTCAAAGATGCTCTGATAAAGTCTCTTTTTTTGATTTTTGCTTCTATAAATACCATTACTGCTGGTTATCCGTATTTTGTATATTATTTAATTTTCTTGGTACCACCTTACCTACTAATTATTAGTATTCCCCAATTCCGAAAGCAACTATTCTTTGATTCTCGCCCAATTAAATGGATTATCTTTTTAGGATCATTATTAGGTTCAGGAATAACATCCTTAGTCTTGTTATACCCGTACTTGCGAGAGATGCAAGGATTATTAGGTCAGACTACAAACCGGGCTGGGAAACAACTTATATGGTCCAGTGGCAGATGGAGTGCCACATTCAAGGATTTCGTTGGATCCTTGCTTTTTCCACCAGCTGCCACCTCTGAGGGATGGATATATTTTGGAATATTCTGCCTATTAATTATTTTATTCTTCATCATATCAGGCCTGATCAGGAATAATACTCGTGATTTATTATTTTCCAGGTCCTTATCAATTTTCATTCTGATTTGGATAATTTTTATCGTCTACCTAAGCTGTGATGGAAATATCTCACCTACAAACAAATTATGGGTTTTCCTGTGGAATAACCTACCTGGTTTTAGCAGTTTGCGGGTATGGGCTCGAATTAATATTATTCTGCTTCCAATTATTTCGATATTGCTTGGATATTCTATCCAGTATTTCGAGCATTTTCTAAAAAACAAGGACTATCTAAAAAAATCATTGGTTGAAATCGTTTTGATGATCCTGATTGCAGTGGGAATCCTCATTTATCAATATCATAACCTCGCTGAAACAAATCTTTCCAAATATTGGGAATGGATCGATGGAGGAAACCCATACATATTTTTATCTCTATCAATCACAAGTTGTTTGTTGTTTTTTGGATTGATCTTCTCCTTAATGAGAACACCATCTGTTAAGCTTTCACCGGTTCCCCTCTATCTTTTTCTTATTTTATTCACGATATTTGATGCCCGGGGAGGTCGGATATCAAATTGGATCTGGATCGTTGATGCCAAAGCCAAAGAATTAACACACACATATAAACTTGATCCTGATCAAATATATTCTGATGGTTTTGAATCCCCAAGAATACAAAAAGGGCTTCCTATTCCCCTGAATGGGGAATATAACACTTTGGCGAGTCGGGAAAGCTGGCACTATCAGCGTTATGTTGATTTTCTTAATGACACTGATAACCAGTCTACAGCTAGAAATCAATTATTGGGTATAAATGATGGAACAAGAATTTTCTTCACCAAAGATATTGATCATGTATTGATTGAGGATTTTATTAAAGACTTCAACATCTATAAGAATGATGTGGTGATCGAAGTATTAGAATTCTCAGGAGATAAAATAAAAATCCAGATCGACACACCATATAATGGATATTTAAGTTATATAGATAACTGGGATCCAGATTGGAGAGTTAATCTAAACGGTGAACAATCTACTATAGAATTATTATTCGGTACCTTTAAGAGTGTAAAAATACCTGCCGGCAATCAAATCGTTGAATTCTCAATACCAACCATTTAACAAATATTTCATATCTTTTTCAAACAAAGAATAACCCGATCTATCACCTGTCACAAATAGTGGGCAGTAGTATAATATAATAAATAAGTCAATCTCCATCATTTTGAACAAGGAGAATAAATGTCCAAATTAAAAGACGGCTGTGTAAAGCCGGTCGTGGGCCCGATCATGGATGGGAAAGATGAACCCGCCAGCGGTGGTCCAGGCTTCATCCAGGAGGTGAAAAAAGTGGTAGCAAAAGTTGGCAAAGAGGCCATTGATTTTGAGGCCAGCGCATTTGTAGCCGGAGAAGGTTTTAAACCCATCAGGCTCTCCGATTATAAAGGCAAATGGATCGTTTTATGTTTTTATCCGGGGGACTTTACTTACGTTTGACCGACTGAATTGGCAGCGGTCGCTGCCCTCTATCCCGAATTCAAAGCTTTAGACGTAGAAGTATTATCCCTCAGCACCGACAGCCGTTTTGTGCACAAAATCTGGCAGGCCGAAGAGCTTTCCAAGATGGTGGACGGCGGTGTTCCATTCCCCATGCTCTCCGACGGCGGCGGCAAGATTGGTTCAGCCTACGGCGTTTACGACGAAGCCGCCGGGGTGGATATCCGCGGCCGCTTTATCATTGACCCCGATTTTGTGGTCCGGGCCATGGAAGTGCTCACCCCTGAAGTGGGACGCAATCCAAAAGAATTGCTCCGCCAGGTGAAAGCCTTCCAGCATGTTGTCAAAACCGGCGAGGTGACTCCCTCCGGTTGGGAACCCGGTGATCCCACACTCACACCAGGTCCCGATCTGGTCGGCAAGGTCTGGACAGTCTGGAAACCATAAAAAATTACCAGGGATTGGATCCTTTTAACTGGATCCAATCCCCCATTTGATGGTGTTATGCGCCCAGCTCAGCTGCGGCGCATTTGTTTTTTTACGCTACAATTATGGTGTGAGAATCAATGTTATCGGAACCAGCGGAAGCGGCAAGACCACATTTGGTCGCAAGCTGGCAAATATTCTAGATCATCCATTTATTGAAATGGATGCTGTTTTTTGGGGCCCCAATTGGTATTTTCCTCCAGATGAAGAGTTTTTTCCAAAATTAACAGAAATGCTCAATCAAGAGAAATGGGTTCTGGACGGAAATTACACACGCACTATGGGATTTAAATGGGACCGTGTCCAGGCTGTGGTTTGGTTGAATTTCAGTTTTGCCCGGACACTCTATCAGGCAGTTAAACGGGCAACATGTCGATTATTCACTCAGGAAGAGCTCTGGCCCGGAACAGGGAACAGGGAAAATCTTAAGATGCTGTTCAGCAAGGACTCGATTGTCCTCTGGACCATTCGGGGCTACCACAGGCACGTGAAACGAAATATCGGTTATATTAATGCAGAAGAATATTCCCATATTAGATTTCACCGCATCCGTTCGCCCAGGGATGTGAAAAGATTTTTCCAGCTAGTGGCAGAAGATCCGGATTATATTCTACGTAATGAATATGGAGTTAGCAGGAAATGAGACCATGACAGATCACTTTCAAAAATTCAGAGAAGGCATTATAGGTATTGATACCCAAATCGATTGCCCGGATGGAAAAAGCCGACCAATAATCTATGCCGATTGGGTTGCCAGCGGCCGTTTATACGGACCGATCGAAGATCGCCTGCGGGAAACGATCATGCCCCTGGTTGCCAATACCCATACAGAGACCAGTACCACGGGTATGGCCATGACCCACGCCTACCACACTGCCCAGCGGCGGATCAAAGACCATGTCAATGCCAATAAGAGGGACATCATCATTACCAGAAGCTCAGGAATGACCGGATTGGTCAATAAATTCCAGCGTATGTTGGGTTTGAAAGCAAATCAAGATCTGAATCTGACTCCTCCCGGAAGAGGAATGTCCGGTTGTTTTTATCACCCATATGGAACATCACTCCAACCATACAAGCTGGTTGGAAACCATGGCTACCGTAGAGATTATCCAACCAACAGAGGATGGACTGGTCGATCTCTCTTCCCTGGAAAAACTCCTCAAAAAATATCAGGACCGTCCCATTAAGATCGCCTCAATCACAGCCTGCTCCAACGTGACCGGGATCTCCAACACCTTATCATGAGATTGCCCAAATGATGCACAAAGCCGGCGGTTATTGTTTTGTTGATTTTGCCTGTTCAGCACCCTATGTGAAAATCGATATGCATCCAGATCTGGAGGATGCCGACCTGGATGCTATTTTCTTTTCTCCCCATAAATTCCTGGGAGGACCCGGATCCTCCGGCGTGATCATCTTCAACCGCGATCTCTACCACCGCAAAGTCCCGGATAAATCCCGGGGGAGGTACAGTTGACTGGACAAATCCCTGGGGGGAACATAAATATCATCGATGATATTGAAGCCCGGGAAGATGGGGGCACGCCGGCCTTCCTGCAAACCATCAAGGCCGCCATGTGCATCACGCTCAAAGAAGAGATGGGGGTGGACAAGATCCTGGCGAGGGAGCACCATCTTCTTAGACTCTGCTGTGGGAGATCATCTCTCCCCTGCCCAATCTGCACATCCTCGCCCCCCAGCATCAGGACGGCTGGCGGTGGTCTCATTTTATATCGATGACCTGCACTTTAACCTGGGTGTAAAACTGCTCAATGACAAATTCGGCATCCAAACCCGGGGCGGCTGTTCCTGCGCCGGCACTTACGGACATTATCTGCTGAATATCGACCCGGGCCGTTCCCACCACATTACCGATCTGATCGACAAGGGAGATTATTCTGAAAAACCGGGCTGGATCCGGGTATCCCTGCACCCTACCATGACCGATGAGGAAGTGACTATATTGGAGAAAGTATTGCTGAACTGGCAGAAAATCACCTGGAGTGGAGGGAAGAATATGATTTTGATCCTGCCTGCCTGGAATTGGTTCCGAAAGGGAACAACCCGGATGAAAAGGTTAAAAAGACGATCACAGATGCTTTAAGAAACAACTTTACATCCCATTAGGAGGAAACCTATTCTATAATGAGTAGAGGGAGTATTTGCTCCCTTCAGCAGCTCTGCCGCCATCATTATCCCGGCTGGATGGATTCACTGTGGGGGAAGGAGGCGGTCCAAATGTTCAAGGGAAAATCGAAAATTCTCATTTTTATTTCTTATTTTCAGCATGCTTGCTGATCCTAATACATTTCCGGTTGCAGCCCGAAGCAAACATCTCAACCAACCCCAACACCAACGACTTCTGCTGGAGATGGTCAGAAGACCGAACAGCTAATGGTAAGCTGCCCAAAGAAGATACCCTGTTCAGTTTATCGGTTCAGTCACCTGGAAGTACTTGATATCAATGCTGGTGATGGGGAGACATGTCCACCTGGAATACGAGAATATCCCACCGTCAATTTAGATCTCTGGATCGATGCTGATGGAACATGTCAACAACGATGGCATCTTCCGGGAAGCGCCAATTGGCTATCACGGAACAGCCAATCATCCAGACGACGATAATTGTCCCGTGCAAAACTTTCGACGGGGTTAATCAAATCAGGGCTACAATTACCGGCTCATGTTCTAATGATACGGTAAGGATCCATATCGTTGAAGAATCTGGGATCAATCCGACATTGAATAATGATTGTGTATCTGGCGCAGGCCCAGGAGCCAAGGTATGTATTCTGCGCCAGAACTAGATCTTGTATTTGATCTCAGATGAAATTCATCCAGCGGATAATTGATTCGGAGAAGGTACTTCCTATCATATGAGATACGCGTAGTACTTTACAGCGGACGAAAACTATTTAGACGATCTACCACACTCTGGCCAGGAGTGATATGAATTGCTGTTGTTCCTTTAATGCCTGAAGTGGGAATAATATAACAGGAAGGTGATAATGCTTATCCGAAATCCACTTTCTCCTTACCTACCGCTGCAACTTTGAATGTGAGCACTGTTTTTTATACTGCAGCCCCACTACACCCGGCACCTTCACCATCCAGCAGGTAGAGCATGTACTTCAGGAAGCTTTGAAGATCGGCACCATAAATATGATCTACTATGAAGGCGGCGAGCCCACCCTCTATTACCCCCTGCTTCTGGAAAGCATAAAAAGAGCTCATCAAAAAGGCTTTCAGGTCGGCATAGTCTCCAATGCTTATGGCGCCCTGGCAGAAGAAGATGCCTATCTCTGGTTGGGGCCTCTGGCAGACGCCGGGTTGTCGGTTCTATCAGTTAGCGATGATACTTTCCACTACGGGGATGATCGTGACAACCCTGCCCTGATCGCCCGCAAGGTCGGTGATCAATTAAAATTAGACACATTTCCGATCCGCATCGATCCTCCAGAGGTGATAGAACCTCCGCCCGGAGAAAAAGGGCGCTCACTGATCGGCGGGGGTGCAAAATTCCGCGGCCGGGCAGCAGACACACTTACCGGAGGGCTGCCCACCAGGCCCTGGAGTGAACTGACGGAATGCCCCTATGAAGACCTGGTATCCCCTTCCCGGGTGCATGTCGATTCTTACGGCAATATTCAGATCTGCCAGGGTATCAGCATTGGCAACTTCTGGGAAAAACCACTTTCAGAGATCCTAAAAGAATATAGTCCGGATCAACATCCAATCTGCGGCCCCCTGATCCGTAAGGGTCCGGCTGGGTTAATTGAAGAATTAGAGTTGGATTCAGCAGCTGAATATGTGGATGAATGTCACGCCTGTTTTAACATCCGGCGTGGGTTAGTGGATGAATATCCTGATATACTGGCTCCAAGACAAGTATATGGAGAATAATTAAAGAAAATTATCAAGGAGCATCAAAAGTGAGAAGCCTGGTAGTGTACGATTCCCAGTTTGGCAATACCAAATTGGTCGCTGAAACAATCGGTTCAGCCTTAGAAACATCTGGAAGGGTCTTGGTTATGCCCGCTTCTGATGTTCAGCCTGGTGATATATTTGGAATCAATTTCCTGGTAGTTGGTTCCCCAACGCAGGGATTTACCGCCACTCCTGCGATTAAAAACTGGATCAAGATCATTCCCAGGGGAGGGCTGGAAGGTATCAAAGCAGCCGCATTTGACACACGCTTCACCAAAGAAGAGATCAATAAAGTAAAGATATTGGCCTTTTTAGTCAATATATTCGGATATGCGGCAAAACCGATCTCTGACAGACTGGAGAAAAAAGGAGCAGAAATCGTTCTGCCGCCGGAAGGTTTTTACGTGGCTGAAACGGAAGGTCCCTTATTGGAAAAAGAACTGGAGCGGGCAGCGGAGTGGATCAAGGGGATCAAATAAAAAAAAGGCTCCCGATTATTCTTCAATATTTTCCGGGAGCCTAGCTATTACTTCGGCTTAATGATCAAACCGGAACGTTTTTTACCGTTGGCAATCACTGTCAGCGGTTTTTTAGTCCGGATATGGCGGAAATAGGTTGTCTCCTGAACAGGTTTGATGGCTTGAAGCCAATCCCAATCCAGGAAATCCGTTTTGGAATTGTATTTGACAAAAAAGTAGGGTATGCCGGCAGAAGATATATTATGGAAGAAGTGGCTGCCCTGGGAATGATCCACCTGGAAATCCTCCAGATCAACTTCCATGATCACTCTCGCCCCATTAATATCTGACCAGACAACCGGAATACCCAGGTGGCGTTCGCAGGTTCCCCATCGGCCAGGACCGATCAGGATATAAGGGCTGCCTTCTTCAACCAGTTTTCGGTTGAGAGTCATGATCTCATCCACCATCTCAATGGTTTGGGTCAGGTCAAAATCATCCGGTTTAACATAGATAATATCTTGAATATCCGAGATTGACCTGTAGCCCGAGACTACGGAAGAGGAAACCAACAAGTCTTCATCTGGAAGATCAAGATCATCGATCATAATTGATTCTTCATGTTCCAGGAATGGCCGCAGCTGGAGCAGGCGGAACATTGACATTTCACCTTTTTGCTGTGAGAAATTACCTGCATATTCCACTTCAACAGGACATCCCATAGCCTTTTCCCCCAGTTGTAATACGCGGTTGATGATCTCTGCCAGGGGGAAAGTGCTGTATTTCAGCTGGCGGTTAAAAGTCACTACCGGGGAGCCTGCCTTTTCATCCCAGAAGCCGCTGGTCAGTCGTCCACCCTGAGGATCGTAGGTATCAGCAACCTCTGCCAGGGTTTGGTCTTCTATCGCATCCCGCAAAGAGCAGCTTTCAAGAAAACTGTACTCTCCCTGATCAAGATTTATATTTTCATCTTGTGATAAACGGACAGCAAAGAAAGATCTCTGGCTGCTTTTGATCTCCTCTTCTATATTGGCGAAAATATTCACCTGGGGGCGTTTGGGACTGAAGCGTCGCGACAGGCCGCCATCCACAACTGTTTTTCCCAGGCCAAGGGCCGCGAAGGCGATCCGGTCTTCAGGTTGAAGGTGTTTTCCCAACGGATAATAATTATAAGACGCAGCTGTTCCCGAAAAATCCGGGTAATAACGCTCTCCGTGTTTCTGGCCTACTACCTCCTGGATCACGACAGCCATACGGGATTCGCCCAGGGATATACTCAGCGTTTCTGCATAGGAGCGGGCCAGTTTCAAATAGGTTGAAGCATAGACAAGTTTGATTGCGGAAACCAGTTGACGCAAACGCACTTCCAGGTCCGGGTGGCTGTTGGACAGCATATAGGTGGAAAAGACCCCGGCAAAAGGCTGGAATAGAGAATCTTCAAAAATACTGGATGAACGAACAGCTAGAGGATTTGCCTGGTCCCTGTAAATAAAACGCAGATCATCCCATAACTCACCCGGGAGATCACTCTGAAGGAAACGTTCCTTGATCTCAATATCCTCATGTTCTGTAGCAACATAGTCATACAGGTTATTTTCCCGCATGAAATGGCCAAACTCATCTGTCCCGATCACCACAGTCTGGGGTACTTGAATATCTACCTCAGGGAATTCCTTGCGGAAACCGGCATTATAGGATGATCGTAAAAAAAGCAGAAAAGCCAGCCCCCTGCCCTTCCCGCCCAGCGAACCCGGGCGGAGGCGGATAAAACGGGATTGGGGATGATAATTATCCCGGTCAAAATCCACGATTATGCCCATGCGTTCCTGCAGGATGTCATCCACCGAGCTGATGATCAGCTGGCGTAAATCTTCCTTATTCTCAAATTCCGATACTTTAACGGGTTTTACCTGACGGGCAACAGCAAATTCACCCCTGGCAGCCAGCCAGCCGGAAAAATGATCGTTCTGGGCATGATAAACAAAAGATTCCAGGGGTATCTTTCGCAATTGATCACGTAGTTCATAGAGGGTATCTGCCATACCCACGATGCTGTCGTCCGGCATACGGAAGGTGAAACAACCAAACCCCATATAATTCAGCAGGAAAGTCCTTAACTCCTGCAGGAGAGAATGCGAATTTTTGTTCACAAAGAACCCTTGCAGTTCTTCAGCTTCCTTCCGGTTCTTTTCATTACTGGACTGGAACATGATTGGCAGCGTAGGCGCTTGTTTCCGGATCCGGCGGACCAGATCAAAACCTGCCTCATCCTCTAACTGGCCCTTCCTGGGGAATCGGATATCCGTGATCATTCCCAGTAGATGGTCTTCATACTTTTGATACATCTCCCAGGCTTTTTCATAGTTGCTGGCGAGTAAGATCTTTGGTCGGGACCTCATTTGCAGCAAAGACATGTAATCATTGGCGCCCTCGGATATCAGACGCTGGGTTTGCTGCATGATCTCGGAATAAAGGACCGGGAGATACAGGGAATAGAAACGGATAGAATCTTCAACCACAATGATTACCCGAGTATCACCGGTAATGATATCTGCGTCCACGTTCATTCGGTCTTCCAACAGTTTCATAATAGCTACAAATACTGTGGAATTTCCATTCCAGACAAATGTGTGGTCGATATTGCTGTTTTTCAGAGATTTGGCAGGTAGGTACTGCAGCTCTGATGAGTTGTTCAGAAGGAGCACAACCGGGATATCCTGAATAGCTTTGACCTGGTCTGCGAACAAGAGGGGATTGATCTCGCCCAGGCGCCTCATTGTGATCACAAGGTCGAATTTACGTTCTTTGAGCAGACCCAGAGCCTGTTTGACAGAGGTTGCCCGAAAAATATGCGGTAAGGTGCGCAGGTTGAGGTTATGGAACTCCTCAAAGATTTGGTCCGAAAGCCGGGCATCTTCCTCAATGATAAAGGAGTCATAAATACTGGAAACCAAAAGGACTTCGTTGATGCGGTTTTGCATCAAGTACCGATAGGTCTGGTATTTGGGACTGTATTCCAGCTGATAACCATCTACTGGGTTTTTATCGTTTGGTTCCATATAAAAAAGATTATATCGTATGTATAGGATGCGTGATCCTAAGTACAACATAAATCATAACTACATAGAAAGTAACTTGTTGATCTACTATCCCAAGGATCACGCATCCTTATCAAGACTTTACAAAACCTCCACTGCTTCTACATATTCTCTAAATACCTGCCCTTTATCTTATAAGGGGATCCATCCAGCATCTCAACGGTCTGCTGGAAACCCACGGACTAAACTTGGAAAGGAGGTGTGTATCCACCCTAACGCAGGATGCGGGATTCCAACCGCAGACAGGAAACTGTTTCCTTCGAGGAAACAGTTTCCTCACTTAAAGTTAACCAAATCTCCACACACCCTTAATAATTTCTAAACAACCTCCCGATATACTGAGGCTGGATCCCTTGCATAAGACCGTTGTCTTAGAAGATTCACAAGGAGACAAAAAAATGAAACCGATTATTAAATACACTTTGATTGGATTGTTAGTAGTTGCAGTGGCAGGAATATCTGTGGTGGGTATTGCTTACGCCCAGGGTGATGACCCCCGCGGACGTGAATCCCTGGCTGAATTACTGGGCCTGACCGCCGAGGAACTTCAAGACCAGATTCAGGATGGAAAATCCATCCAGGAGCTGGCAGATGAAGCCGGGGTGGACCTGGAAGCCTATCGTGAAAATATGCAGCAGATCAGGCAGGAAAATATGCAAACCAGGATTGAAGAAGCCCTCGCCAACGGGGACATATCCCAGGATCAGGCTGACTGGCTTTTGGAAGGTCTTGAAAAAGGATATTTGGATGGTCCATTATTCGATCTGGGTGGAAGGGCAGCTGGAGATTTCGGCGGACGACCTGGTTTTGATGGAGAAAGGCCTTCCGGTATGCGTGGTGGAAAACCACCAGCTGATCAGTAAAAAATAAACGTTGAGATCCATTTCTCTTCTCCTCACCGAGAGCCGGACAGGCGCAAGAAGTCCGGCTCTCTCAAGATTATCATGATACAGGTATAATTCTTAAAGATTATTCAGGAAGAGGTACTATGGCAAAAAAGATTTTAGTTGTCGATGATAATCCCGATATTCGGGAAATGTTAAAGGCTTATTTAACCGGAGAAGGTTTTCAGGTTTTAACTGCTGAAAATGGTCAAAAAGCCTTATTTGTGGCCCGGGAGGATAAACCGGACTGCATCGTTTTGGACATGATGATGCCGGAAATGGGCGGCAGTGATTTTATCCGTATTTACACCATGGAATCTGATACTCCCATCCTGGTTTTAACAGCAAAGGTAGAGGAAACCGATAAGGTTCTTGGCCTGGAGCTGGGCGCCGATGATTATGTCACCAAGCCCTTCAGTTTGCGGGAATTGACAGCCCGAATAAATGCGCTTTTGCGCCGGACCAGTAAAGGCCAACCCAAAACCGAGATCCTCAGGGCAGCAGATATCAGCCTGGATATCGTTGGTCATATTGTTGAGATCAAGGAACAGCCAGTGGAATTAACCCCTTCCGAATTCGATCTTCTGGCCGCCATGATGGCTGCTCCGGGCAGATCCTTCAGCCGGGCGGAGCTGCTGGAGAGCCTGGGTGAAACTACTTTCCTGGAAGGTTATGAACGCACAGTCGATGTGCATATCCACAACCTGCGGGAAAAGATCGAACCTGATCCTTCTGATCCTATCTATATCCAAACAGTGTATGGAACCGGTTACCGCTTTGCCAGGGAAAGGAAATAACCGATGATACGTTCCCTCAGTGCTAAAATCACCCTGGTGCTGGTTGTGGTCAGTATTATCGGGGCTTTATTCACCTCGTTTTTTATCCAGAACAGAACCCAGGAAGCATTTGATGATTTTATCAGAGGCCAGGACCAACAAGTCCTGGTTGAAGCGTTGACTGAATATTACTCCTCCACCGGAAGCTGGGAAGATGCCCATATTCCTTTCCAGGAAGTATTTCCCTTCACCCAGCACAATAATCAAGCTGGCAACCCTCAAGGTAATCAATCCAATAATAACATTCCATTTATCCTAACCTCATGCTTCAGGTGAGATCCTGGATACAAGCCCAGGGCCTGGAGGACCAAAACCAGGCGCCGCAATTCCGATGAATGATGTCGAAAAGGGTATCCCTCTTGAAGTTGATGGTGAAATTGTTGGCTGGCTGGTCCCGGCAGCTTTTCAGGGGCCAAGAAATAATATTCAACAGAATTTCCTCGGGACTGTGCAGCAGGGTTTGATCATCAGCTCGCTGGTGACTCTATTGATCGCCCTCATCCTGGGAGGTTTCTTGATCCAATCCTTCACTCGTCCAATCCGCAAGCTGGCCAATGCGACTGAAAAAGTTGCCAGCGGCGAGCTGGGTTACCAGGTGGATATCCAATCCAAAGACGAACTGGGAAAATTGGCATCCTCATTCAACAGCATGAGCGCAGACCTTGAAAAATCCGATCTGGCCAGAAAACAGATGACCGCGGATATCGCCCACGATCTACGTACACCGCTCACCATTATGCAGGGCTACACTGAAGCTATGAGCGATGGAAAAATGGAAGGCTCCCCGGAGATCTACGAAGTGATGCACCAGCAAGCCCAGCACCTGAATTACTTGATTGACGATTTAAAAACCCTGAGTCTGCTCGATTCAGAAGAATTGTCGTTCCAGATCCAAAATATCAATCCCGACTTTATCCTGCAGCAAGTTGAATCTGCCTTTTCACCCCTTGCCAATGAAAAAGGAATCTTGTTCATCCTGAACAGTAATCACAGTTTACCCCGTGTGAATCTGGATCCTGATCGCCTGACTCAGATCCTCGGCAACTTGATCAATAATGCCATTCAAGTTTTATCCCCAGGCGGGAAAATTGAGGTTTCAGCTGTTCAGACAAGGAATAATCTGACCCTGCAGGTTGCAGATGATGGTCCTGGCATTTCGGATGAAGATCTTCCCTATATTTTTGATCGATCCTTCAGAGTAGATAAATCAAGGGCGGCTGGAAATGGTTCTTCGGGTCTGGGCCTGTCCATTACTAAAAAACTTGTAGAAGCCCAGGGCGGCATTATTTCTGTTGAGAGCAAGATCGGTGCTGGAACAACTTTCCAGGTAGAGTTCCCGATCACATAACTCTCGTCCATTTAAAAGATCACTATCCCTAACAAGATAAAACTGATAAGATATTTTTCTGTTTTACCAAAGATCGCCCTACCCCGGGCAGTCCCAATCTGCAAAAAACGGGAAGGAGACAATCATGAAAAAGAATACAATTTCAGTTCTACTCATTATGCTGATCACAGGAATCGCATTGTTCAACACTGCTTGTGGAAATCGCCTGGATGAAGCGGAGTTTTTGGAAGCTCTGGACACTGCTGTTGCAGCAACTGATGAGGCCCAGGCCGCAGAATTGCAAGCTACCAAAGACGCCCAAGCAGTGTTTACACCTACAGAAACCCCTGCGCCGACCAGCACCGAATACGCCAACACCGGAGCCGACCAGCACGTCAACACCTGGCTCTGGAATTTTTGAACCAATCACTGTGGCAGTATCTTTGGATACCAACTGCCGCTCAGGACCCGGAAAAGTATATCCCTATCTTGCTGGTTTTTTCGTAGGTGATGAGTCAACAGTTTATGGAATCGATCCTTCCGGCGCCTGGTTGTACATAGCCAATCCGGAAGTGGATGACGAGTTCTGCTGGATCTGGGGTTTTTACGCGGAGACATCCGGGGATACAGAACCGCTGCCGATCTTTACACCCGGCCCCACACCAAATACAGTCCCTGAATTCAGAGCGGAATATCGAGAGCTCGAAACCTGTGCTGGTGCCTGGCGGGTGGAATTCACGATAGAGAATACTGGTCCTGTAACCATTGAATCAATATCTGTCCATGTACTGGATACTGTAACTGACGAACAGACTGGCGTATCGGAAATGAATTCATTCATGGCAGCAGGAGGATGTGACCTGGCCGCAAATGAGGATCTTCTATTCCCTGGTGAGTCTGGCTTTACGATCAGCTTTGATCTGAGTGAAGATCCCACTGATCATTATTCCTATGCGACCATCACGGCCTGCACCCAGGAAGATCTGGGCGGAAACTGCTTTGTCAGTGAATTTGCCTTCACTCCCTAATAAAGAAAGGGATTGAGTCCTTTGAAAGGACTCAATCCCTCGTCTGTTGATACCAGCTCCCGGAGTTTCAATAAACTCCGGGAGCTTATTTTCTTAATCTACTCCACAATCACCTTATCACTGCCGCTGCGGCCAAATACTTCGGGAGAATACATTTCCTCGGCTTTGGCGGGCGGTACTACAAAAGTTCCCGGGGTTGTAGCTCGGGCTACGTAGGTATATTCGAAGACACCGTCCCACAGCAATGAAGTGAAGGCTTCCGCCCGCTCATCACGCATATTCTGGTGTTCATACCAGGGTCCCCACCACCACCACCATCCATAGCTGGAATCTGAGCTGTCGGGATCCTGGGGGATGCTGCCTGAAACTGCCAGCGCAGGATTAATGATCTCCAAACCAGCGGGAAGCGGATCCACCAGGGCCACATGGTAGCGGCGGTTATCCGCAATCATCGTGATCCGGACCCTCACCCGCGCTCCAGCCTTGATCACCCAGGTGCCATCCTCTAACCTCTTGACATCATCAGGATCATCCACTGCTTCATACTCACGCTGAACAACAAATCCCATCTCCAGCGGATCCAGCTGTAGATCTGTCGGGGCGTATTTCAAACCCAACCGATAATAGAGCCTTCCAGGACCTTCTTTGCTGATGATCAAATCCTGCTGCTCCTGATCGGTATCCACCAGGTAGCTCATAGGAACGTCAGTCAGGTGTCGATCGGTGCTGTAGCCAACATATTCATGTTCCCCGGCATAGGTATCTCCCAGCCAGATCCGGGCTACAAAATCCGGTTCGACAGATTCATAGGTATTGAAGTAGCGGTCCAAAGCCAAAAGCACAAAGACATTTTCCTGCGTGCTGCTCCAGTGGCCCCGTTTCCGGTGCGCCAGGAGTCCAGTAACTAATTTGGGAATCAGGTCGCTGTCCGGATCATCCGCGATCATCGTATCAAGCATTACTGCGTCAGTTTTGCGATTTGAACTCAGCAGCAGATAGGTTTGATCATCGTAGTAGGTGGTAAAGTTGGCTGCCCCGGGGGTTTCCACAACACGATTGGCCACCCAGGTCCGGATTTCCTCCAACTCTCCCAATGACCCGGCATCATCTACCAGCACCTGCCAGATCCAGCCGATGCCAGCCATGGAGATATTGTCAAATCCAGAGCGAAGATACAGATCCCGGGCTTTGGCCGGATCGGGATCTTCCATCAGGTCCCGGACATAAAGAGCATAGGCGCTGAGTGTATTGCGAGTATACTCGCCATACCAGTAAGGATAGTAATTCTCGATATAGCGCAGGTATTCCAAAGTTGAATACCACATCTCATCCGAGACTTCGAACCCTTTCTGCCGGGCCCGGGCCAGGGAATGCGCTACATGGATGGTATTGTAGGGGATAGATTCCTGTCCCCGGCGCCAATACGGGAAGCCGCCATCATAGTTCTGGATTATGCCCAGCATTTCCAGGTCTCGGTCCACCCGGTCTTCCATTTCCTGGGGAGATGGCATACCATCTGCATCAAAAGCAGTCAGTACGTCCCGCAGGGCGGCAATGCCCAGGATGCGGGATGCCATCTGTTCTGAACATTCATAGGGATAGGAATATAGATACATCAAAGCATCGGTTAAAGCTTGTAAAGCGGTGGATGAGGTATTGATCTCCAATCCACCAAACTGTGAAAATACATCTTCCGGTCTGGCAATTGGCTGGATCACAGCACCCTCATCAAGCACACCGTAGGTCGCGAATGCTTCTGTTGTTGCAGGTGTGTAGACCGGCATTTCACCGGCAGCGGCATCAGCGTATTCACCTGAAGTCGCTGCTACGCGGAACTTTGCGGTTCCAGCCATCTCAGCTGACATCGGGAATCGCACCTCAATGCGGTCATTGGCCGGGATCCTGACTCTCATACCCATATCACCATCCAGCTCAAGGTTGCTGGACTGGATGATCACCTCAGCTTCCATTAACTCATCAGTCTGGTTTTGAAGCACAATCGGCATTTCAAACTGATCCCCAAAATTCAGGAACCTGGGAGCCGAAGGCCGAACCATCAGAGGCAGCCGGGCCGTAATGCTGGATTCTCCAGAGCCATACTGCCTGCCGCTGTCATCAACCGCAACCACCATGATCCGGTAGCGGGTCAGATTATCCGGCAGATTGATTTTAACTGCTGCTTTTCCATTAGTGTTGGTTTTTACTTCGGGAGCAAAGGTTGCCAGGGGATTAAAATCGATCCTGATCTGAATCGTTTCTCCTGCAGCTGTTCCATTATCCATACCCATGCCTTTGGCTTCCATATCTGCATCCGCCATTTCCATGGCAGGCGCTGAAGCCAGGGCTTCTTCCATCACTTCCCCTTCAAAGGCCATTGTTGCCTGTGGCATGGCTCTGATCTCATCAGCAGCCTGGTCCAACAGCGCTCCCGGATTGGCCAGCAGGATGCTGGAGCGGGTGTAGTAGCTGCTGGTATCCGCCGGTCGGGTCGCGTAAAAGACCGACAGCGGATCAGCCAACTGGTAGTTGGTCAATCCCAGAATGGCCTCATCCACAACAACCACCGCCAGCTCAACACCGGATAGCGGTTCACCGGAGGCATCCCGGACTGTGACATCCAGCCAGGTTTGCTCACCCGGCTGCAGCTTTTCCTCCCGGGGTTCAACCAACAGATCCAGGGTTCTCTTGAAAGGTGGGATGGACAGATTGATCTGTCCGGCTGCAAATGCAGGCCGCGGAGGAGCGCCTTCCAACGCTTCTCCCTGGTCATCAGTCCTGGCAGTTGATCCAACCAGGTCCACTTTTACATACAGATTCGGGATATATTTCTCCTCGATCGGGATCCGCAGGGTATGGCTGCTGCCATCTATCGTGAAACTTTCTGTGGAGATGATGCCATTGCGGCTGATCGTCAACAAACCTTCCGCATTGCTGAAAGGTGCCTGAACCAGGATCTCAGCCACATCTCCCGGCTGATAGATTTCCTGATCCGGGATCAGGTTGACTTGCTCCTGCTCCACATCACGGGAAGGTGGACGCTCTCCGCCGCTGACCCAGCGGGTCATGCGGCTCTGATTGATCCTGCCCTCAGAATCCATCACCACCGCGGTGATCTGGTAGCGTCCACCCCGGGGAGTTTCAAACTCGCAGCTGACAGGTTCTTCCGTCGAGCCAACCACACATTCCTGGATGTCAACCGGCACTTCCTGCCAGCGTCCATCCTGGTATTTCCATTCCAGCCGGGCTGCTTCAACATTGATCGGTCGATCCGTGACAGGGCTGCCGTCCAGATCGGTCACGATCAAATCCAGTTCCAATGGATCCCCCATCTCGACAAAGTAGCGCTCTGTGCGCATGCCGACATAAAGATCTGCCGGGTGAACTGTCAGGCTGGTTGATCCTGTCCAGGCCTGGCGGTTGACATCAAAGACAGTCCCCTCCGCGACCACACTGTAGGGCCGGGGAGATTCCATCGATTCAAAATCCATTCTCAGGTAATGGTTCCCGGAGGCATCAGTGACGCCGCTGAAGCTGGTTCCCTCAGTTCCGGAATTGTCATTATAGTAATAATCATAAAACCACCAGGGGGTCCAATAGCCAAAACTGAAATCAGACCAATTGGGCGGTTGATAGTTGGTTGGCGTGGACATAACATACCAGTTGGTTTCCGCATTGGGCAGCGGTCCACCAGCATAATACTTGGCTTCCACAGCCAAAACAGCATGATCCCCAACATAATACGGTCCTGTGGTCTCATTGCGGGCGCTGACCTCAAACTCAGGCCGGCGGAATTCCTGGACCTGGATCTGGTGATAGTAATTGTTGTAGGAAATCCCGGACATTGAACCTACAGGATTGATGATCACCTGGGTATATCCCAGGTTGGCATTTTCCGGCAGCGTAAAGTGGAAGTCAAATCCACCCAGGGAATTAACATCCGCCTGGCCAGTCGCCAGCTCATTACCCTGGGATCCAATGACCTGGTAGGAAACCTGGCTGACCTGATCACCAACCAGCTCAACATCACCGGACTCATCGGTCCCGATCCTGCGCATCCAACCCTTCAAATAAACTTCTTCTCCGGGTTTATACATCTGGCGGTCGTCGAAGACATACCAGCGCAGCTCATCCACCAGGGAACGCCTGCTCCAGCCGCTTTCGCTCCAGTAATAGGAAGATGGCGGCAAAAATGCCAGGTCATCTCCTTTCTCTGCGACCAGGTACGGGATACCTTCATAGGGAAGATCAAACTTTGTCACACCATTTTGGCCTGTCGTCCCGATTACAGTATCTGATCCTGGTTTGATTTTTACGTTATCAAGGGGGGCTCCAGTCAGCAGATCCGTAGCCCAGACCACCATTTCAGTGTGGTCCACAAAAGCATCCAGGCCGATATCTGTTATCTGAACCCAGACATTAACATGCTCCCAGTAGCGTTCCTCCTCGAACAACCCTTTGGGTGGTTTGGCAATCACGATGAATTGCCCGCTGTCCCCGTCCAGGTGCTCTGCCAGTGGAACATAAACCTCGGTAAGTTTGTCCGCCGGGGATTCGATTTGCACTGTATCATCATAAACTTTCTTGCCTGGAGGCGAGAGGAAAAGATCCGTCCGTTGATAATCCTGCAGATACTGCAGAAAATCCGGCCAGTCAGAAGGTTCTACCTTGTAGATCTCAACTTTCAGCTTGTTGTAGTTGATCGTGTAGAGAGACAGCGCCGGGTCCCGGTCGGCTGGATCCATGGTGATAAAGATCTCATCCGGTCCGAATAAAACCGGATCTGCAGAACCGATCTTGAATTTCAGTCTTTCATTATTCCCCAGGGTCTGACCAAATTGATCTTTGATCGAACTGTCCACTGTAACCCAGTAGGTTGTCCTGCCCTGCGTATTTCCCTGGATATTGATGGTATTTCCGTAAATATTCACGGTTGCGTTGGGAAGTTCAGGTTCAATGGTCACCATACTGCCATCGTAAGCATCCAGATCGATGGGGTTGTTAAAGCGAATATATAAAGGGGTCAACGGCCGGCAGGGTTCATCACCCCAGGAACAGCCGTGTTCATCAATTTTTAGTGGCGCATAGGTTGAAAAGGAATAACTCTGATCATAATCTGTCACCAGAGGCCCTTCTGCGGAAGGAGTACCGGCTTTGATTACTACAGATATGCCAGTATCGGCCGGCAGCGGCTCAAGCGCCCTGAAAGCCAGCCAGCGGCCATCCTCAGCATTGTCGACCCGACTGCTGACATATTCATCCGCCTGGATCTCTTCATCGCTGGCCAATTTGATCTGCACCGGAAGATTACCGGCAGTGACCTGGATGTGATCGATAACAGCTGATGGGTCTATGCGCTGATCAAAGGAGATAAAAAACAGCGGTTCCAGCGGTTGGGGTCCATAAGAAGGATAATATTCCGCCATGCTGGGCGCCGGTGTTGAAAAACGGAACTGGACCGTATCCTGCAGGGTTTTTCCAACAGCGGATTCTACACCTGCGGGGATGGTTACCAGGTATTCAGTGGCCATCGGCAAACGGTCGTACAGATCAGAATCCGAGAGGAAATTCAGCGTCCTGGTTCCCAACCAGCGCCAGGATCCTGGAATCAAAGGTGTAACCTGCACCGGCACATCCTCTTCAGCCAGGGCTTCCAGGGTATTCAACGCAATCATAGGCTGATTGAAAGTAACGCTGATAAAAGGAGCAATGGCCACTTCCCCATCAGGGGCATACCTCAGGACTTCCAATTCCTCCCCAAAAACCGGTTGAGGTTTTGAAAGATCAATTGAGCTCGGAAAAGTGTCCGGGATAGTATTGCCGGTCAGCGGAGGTCTTAAGATCTGCTCCGGGAGGCGAAAATCCACTTCCAGGCCTTGATCTTCCACCCAGGGCGCCAGGCGGTCCAGGATGGATTCGATCTCTTCTTCCGTTAACGGCAACCCTCTCACCGGGACCAATCTCTCAATAACCGATGGCACTTCCTGGCCGTCACTTAAAAGAATCGATAATCCCGATCCACCACCATCACCATTCATTGCAGGTCCTCCCTGTTCAACGGTGCTGTTTTCAATTTGATCAATAGGAATTGGCTGGGGAGTTACAGGGCCATTTTGCCCTCCACCCGGCAGCGTACAAGCCAGGGTATTTCCAACCAGCATGATCACTGCCAAGCTGATCATCACAATACGTCTGATAACCACAACTCTCTTTCTCATTGGTATGCTCCTCTTCGACTCTGGATTTATGCTATTTCAAGCATCCAATAGACGAAAATCCCTCCCAAATAGTTCCCGGCTGTTCAATTTAATCTACTTGAAAAGCCGTCAGGTAAGTATATAGTATTTCCTCTGCCTGCTGAAGATCCGCATAAGCCATCACCGAGAGCAAAGGATCAGGATTGCCGCTGATCATCTTCGTAACCACAACCCCTTCTTTATATAAACACAACACTGGCATATCGAGACTCAGCGCATAACCGATCTCATACCCTACACCATGGGAAGGAGTGCTTATTTCAGCCACAAGTATGTCACTTTCCCGGATCCAGCTGACATCCCGCTGGTAAATATCCAAGGGTTCCTTCTGATCATCAATCTCCTCAATTCCAGTCTCAGCAATATGTGCAGTTGGGACATCTATCCCCATCCCTATCATCACACCCACCAGGTACTGATAGGCCTTTTCGTCCTTCCTCCCGCCGCTGATAGAACAAGCAAAATAAACCTTCATATCTCCTACCTCTCCCAATAATCTTCCATCCCCATAGATCCATCAAAATTGGATATGTTATACTCGGATTTGTCAGATACAACTGATTTTATTGAATTGTACCCTTGGATTAATATGGGTGGATTAGAAATTCGGAACATCAAAAAGAGTTTTGAGGGGACTGAGATTCTGCAAGGGATCTCATTCCAACAGGCGAAGGGTGAGATCCTGGCTTTATTGGGCCCCAGCGGCAGCGGGAAGACCACACTGCTGGAAATCATTGCCGGCCTGGCAGAACCTGACCAGGGAGATATTCTCTGGGATGGTGAATCCCTGCTGGGCACCCCTGCTCACTTGCGGAATTTTGGATTGATGTTCCAGGAATATGTGCTCTTCCCCCATAAGAACATAGCTGAAAATGTCGCCTTCGGCCTAAAAATGGCTGGTACTGGCCGGGAAATTACTGCAAAACGAGTAAAAGGGGTTCTACAACTGGTTGGTCTGGAAGGTTTTGAAGATCGAGACCCGGCAACGCTCTCCGGGGGAGAACAACAGAGAATTGCTTTGGCAAGATCTCTCGCGCCGGAACCTCGCCTGGTAATGCTTGACGAACCGCTCGGCGCCCTGGACAGAAGCATCAGGGAAAGGCTGGTTGAAGAACTTCGTGACATTCTAAAAAGCGCATCCCAGACTGCCCTCTACGTTACTCATGATCAGGAAGAAGCTTTCCGCATTGCTGACAGGGTTGTGATCCTTGGAAATGGTAAGGCCGCCCAGATCGGCACTCCCCGAGAGATCTATCATCAACCCAACTCCTCCTATATCGCCCAATTCCTGGGAATGAATAACTTACTAGAAGGAGAAGCCCAACCAAATAATGAAGGTTCTCTCTTAAAAACGAAAATTGGAACCTGGCAGGTCAAAGAATCTCATCAGGGAAAGGGTTTGGTCTTGATCCGACCAGACCAGGTAGATATCGGGACCAAGGAAAAAGAGCGATCAACCATACTGGCCGGCAGGCTGGTCAGCAGTTCGTTCAGCGGTTCCGCAATACATCTGAAGATCGATGTGGAAAATATACAGCTAGCCTTTACCTGCACAGATTGCGGGGTGGAAATCCCCCAACCAGGCGATTCGATCCAGATCTCATTTTCCCCTGATAAAGCCCTTCAATTCTTTCTGAACTAATCGGTTATAGAATCACTTTTCTCCCTGCGCCTGATGGCAATAATCATCAGCACAATGGCTGCGCCAATGAAGAGCATGCCCACAATCAGAGGGAATGAGGCGGAGATAGGTTCAGACGGTAATTCTGCAGTAATTCCTGTATCAGGTGTTGCGCCTGCAGTCGCTGAGATCTCAGGTGGTGTTGAAGTTGAGCTTTCAGGGATCAAATCCACCTCAAACAATCCCTTTTCAAGGGCTCTTTCATAGTTCCAAACCAGCTGCTCATCCTCCGGAAATAGTTCAAGTGCCTCATTGAACATTTCTTGTAGTTGAGTGCCTCCGATCAGTTGTGGATAACTGCTGAAATAAATCAGCGCAGAACTATAGCGAGATACGTCTGGAGGTGATAGATCAAGGACTTTGAGATAGGAATTACCGATCATTTTTATAATTCTGTCCATCTCAGTGAAGGAGTCGACGAGTCCTTCACGTTCAGCCCATTCTCGATTCAGCTTCCAAGTATAAAGTCCATCAACCAGTTCATCATGAGCTTCCCAATCATCCGGATTATTTTCCAGTGTTATCAATGAGTCATGGATTGCGTACCAGCTATTTGGTGAGAGGGGACTAAAATTGATATTGTCATCTTCTGTGGGCTCAAGATTTTCGAAGATCCATACAATCCTATCGGGATTGACAGTATAACCGCTGGGTTGAGCGGAAAATACATCCCCAATTCCCAGAAGATTATCCAATTCCTGAAGCGAGTAAGGTGTATTGATCGTGATTTCTGCCTTCTCGATTACACCCAGCCAGCCTGCTCCCGTTTCTAGAATATAGGTGAAGTTATAATGGGGAGGTTCAAGACGATTTGGCGGAACACGATATGATACCTGGATCGTAATTGGCGAACCTGCTGGGAATCTTACCTTCCAGTGGGCCCAGATTAGATTCCACTCATCACTTTTTTCAATAGTGATGTCCACCTTCTCATCTTCAACCCAGGCCTGAAAATCACGCGCCTGGATGATCTTTATTCCCTTGCTGTTGGGAAACTTTTCACCGTAAGGGAACCAAACATCGATCTCTTCATCCTCTGTGCCGTTATTCCGCATCTGGAAAATTGCCGAAATTAATGCAGTGTCAGTTTCTTTAAGGATAGTGATCTCAACTTCTTCAGAGACCATTTGGACGTTTGTGATAAGGTCACCAGGTGACAGGGAAGATCCCGGCTGGGCAGGTGGAATTCCCACATCCGCCCTGACATCATCCTGGTGAATTGCTGTTAATAAAAGGAGTAATGGGATAATAAGGAGCCTAAGGCGATTTTTCCACTGGGCCATCATTCCCTCCTATCCAAGGTGTTTGATCTCTCAGCAACTCAATCCAACAAATTGAGATATAAACAGACTTCTACCCGGCAAATCCATCCAATCTGATGGAAACAACTACCAGGACTCACCAGCATAACTTTATTATAGAACCAAAACTAATAATCGAGGAAACCGCTCCAGGTACCTGTGAATGTAAAACGGACCAGGTCTATCAGCGCGATTTGTAATAACGCAGATGATAATCCTGCTATCCCCCACCATACCAATTCAGACCAGTTTTTAAAGGAATTTTCCTTTTTCCTGACCAGGATCCAGATCACACTATAGAGGACAGTCAACAGGATTAATAAGCCTGCGGTGCTGAGCAAAATCAGTGGATAGGTAAGAAGGGGGTTTCCAGTCAAGATCACTAAACCTATTCCAAGCGCTCCTCCCAGAAGGATCAGCCACTCCCAGAATTTCTGAATCACTGGTAAGGGTGAGATCTCGGACCAGATAGTTTGCCCGGCCAGAGGGAACAATACTGAGCTGATCACAATCCCAAAACCAAGGCCAGTGAATAAGCGCAGCGTATTATCAGGTTGATAGAGAGAGAGGTGATCCAAACCCGGGTAAAGGTGGATCACTGAATTCACGCCATCAAACAGATAAAGAAGGAACAGAACGATCAACAAAACAAGGGCGCCAGGAGGGGGAAAACCAGCCCTCTTTTTTGCCCGGACCAGCTGATATCCAAACCCCCATAAAAATCCGAGATATTGTCCAGTACAGCGGGCACAGAGTGAAAATGGCCTTTCACCAAAATAATGGGAATGGGATCCAATCCGATGACAGACTGCATAGGCAAGGGCATCAGATTTTCCCATCAAACCTGGAGGTGTGTTGATTAACCAGGTTAAAGTCAGCCCTCCTAAGAATAAGACCAGGAAATAGCGGATAAATCGATTATTGGCAGGTAATTTTGTTTCAGGTGTTTCCACTAGTCTCTTCAAGATCTAAATCAAACC
This sequence comes from uncultured Chloroflexia bacterium, assembly GCA_963783765.1. GTDB lineage: Bacteria > Chloroflexota > Anaerolineae > Anaerolineales > UBA11858 > B10-G9. The sequence goes on from CAWAOV010000004.1 coordinate 353,133, forward strand.
TTTATCCAGCTATCAGACCGGTCAGCAGTTCCATCGAATCTTCCGCGGTAAGATCAAGCTTCAGAGGGGTCAAGGAAGCATAACCTCTTTTAATTGCGCCAAAATCAGTTCCCTGGTCCGGGATACCGCCTGGCGGGTCACCGCCCAGCCAATAATAAGGAACGCCACGGGGATCTTTGCGGGTAAGTAATTCATCGTGGTAAACACGCAGTCCCTGGCGGGTTATCTGCAGGCCCTTAATCTCTTCTAGTGGCAGATACGGCACGTTCAGGTTTAATACCACCTCTTTTGGGAATTCATCTTTTAACATCATTTCTGCCACCCTGCGGGCGTATTCAGCAGCCGGTTTATAATCCAATGCGGCCAGGTGATTGTCAGGGCTGTCCAGCGATACTGCGAGGCCCGGTAAACCCCAAATAACAGCTTCCATAGCCGCGGTCACTGTGCCTGAATAGGTCACGTCATGGCCAATATTGGCATGGGGGTTGATCCCTGATACAACCAGGTCGATATCCGATAAGATCCCCAGTACCGCCAGAGAAACACAATCTGAGGGAGCTCCATCACTGGCGAGGGCAGTACTGCCATCCTCCAGTTGAACCTCCTTGACGCGTAAAGGCCTATGCATTGTTTTTACATGTCCGGAAGCCGACCAGTTTCTATCCGGAGCCAGGACACTGACCTTCCCCAATCCCCTTAAAGCATCCGCCAGGGCAAATAGTCCCGGAGCGGTTACACCATCATCATTTGTCACCAAGATATGAGTCATATATATTCCAGGTAGTATTATGGTTTGTCAACAGTAACTTATTATAAACGATGCCATCTCCTTCTATCAGCCAATAAAGATCTCAAATGGTTTTTATCCCATAAAAATCCACCTTGTTCAGAAATCAGACTGAATTACAATGAGTACATTATCGGCTCCAATCTATTTTTGGTATCAGATTTTATGGACAAACCTGACCGCAAACTTCCAGTAGATATCTCTAAGCTGGGAAAAATCAAACTCTATCTCAGAACTTATCCTTCACAATTCTGGCTGCTGTTCTGGGGTATGCTGGTCAGTTTTTTCGGTATGAGCATGATCTGGCCTTTTATGGTGATCTATCTCGCCGATGAGTTAAGTCTGCCCCTGACGATCATTACAACCCTCACAACAATTAGCGCTGTAATGAGCCTGTTGTCATCTTTCATTGCCGGGTCTATCGCTGACAAGATCGGCCGCAAGTGGACCATGGTCATCAGCCTTGTGGTCACTGGAGCAGCACTGGCAGCGATGATCCCTGCTCATACGTATTGGCAGTTTGCCTTCCTGATGGCAATCCGGGGCGCATTTCGACCTCTTTATAGAGTTGGTGCTGATGCTATGGTTGCCGATCTTGTCATTCCAGAAAAACGGGATGATGCCTATGCACTGACCCGCCTCAGCAAAAATGTCGGTGTGGCGCTGGGACCGGCTATCGGAGGGCTGATGATCGCTTCCTCCTATAAGATCACATTTGCCATAGCAGCTGGCACATCAATATTCTTCGCCCTGTTGATCGGATTCTTTACGGTGGAAACTTTGCCAGATGCCGCCCGGGAGATCCAGGAAAAACTATCCGCGAATATCAAATCTTATCTGAACATATTCAAGGACAGGGTTTTTTCCAGTTTTATTGTTGGTTTTACCCTCAGGCAGATCTCTGGCAGTATTCTCTGGGTTTTGCTCGGTGTTCATGCCATCGAAAACTTCGGCTTGTCCGAGAACCTGTACGGGCTAATTCCAACTACAAATGCCGTGATGGTGGTTTTACTTCAGCTTTTTGTTACCCGAAAAACCTCCCGCTATCGTCCTCTGTTGATCATGGGCATCGGTACCCTGTTATATGGCCTGGGAGTTGGCAGCATTGCATTTGGAACTGGATTCTGGGGTTTCTGGATCAGCATGGTGATTGTCACGATCGGGGAATTGATGGTCATTCCTACAGCAAGCACCTATACTGCAAACCGGGCTCCGGAAACCATGCGCGGCCGTTATATGAGCATGCTGGCGTTGACGATGGGTGCCGGATCCATGATTGGTCCTCTGCTGGGGGGTTTTCTAAGTGATACCTTCAACCCCAGCGCTATCTGGTATGGCGGGGGCGCCGCAGGATTCCTGGGGGCAATTATTTTCCTGCTTCTTTCCACCAGAACAAAAAAGTCTGGCGATTACCTGCCAGGTTTATAAAAAAACGGGATGGAGTACTTTCCATCCCGTTTTATCTATCTATGGAAATCTAATGCCCATTCAGGGCGGATTCCATCAGTTCTTGAATGCGTGGGATCATTGATGCCGGATCCGGGTGAAGTCCCTCGATCAACAAGGTGCTTTCAAATATTTGTTCAGCGATAAGTTCTCTGCGGTAATCATCATCTGAAAGCTGACTCATCTTTTGCAGAATGTTATGCTCTGGATTGATTTCCAGGACCTTTTTCGGGATCTGGTAATCCCTATCCATCATCCGGTACACACGCTGCATTTCCTGTCCCAGGGATCCCTTGGCGTCAACTAGTCTGGCAACAGAACTGGTCAAGCGGTCAGTCACTCGAACCTCGGTAATTCGGTCTCCCAAAATATCTTGAAATGTTTTTATCAAGTTTTCAACAGCGTCATCAGATAAAGGGGGCGGTTTTTCCTCATCTTGCTGTTCAACTTCTTCAGACTGATCGGGAAGTTGAAGATCGGAATCTGCTACATTCTGAAGAGGTTTATCCTTATATTCTCTCAAACCGAGCAGCATAAAGGAATCCACTGGATCAGTTAAGGTGATCACTTCATAACAATGAGTCTGGAAATAATCCAAATGGGGACTGCGTGAAACTGAGTTTTCATCATCACCCAGGATGTAATAGATCTTTTCCTGGCCCGGCTGCATGTGCTCCAGATAATCATCCAGCGATGACCATTTATCGGGCAAGGTCGTGGATCTGAAACGCAGCAAGGGGGATAATTCCTCCCGGTTGTCATCATTAGCTGCCACGCCTTCCTTGAGGAACTGTCCAAACTCAACCCAGAATTCCAGATACTTTTCCGGGTCCTTGTTGGCCATTTGCTTTAATTTTTGGATGACCTGGTTGGTCAGGATCTTATTGATCTTACCGATCACTGCAGAAGCCTGGACACTTTCACGGGACACATTTAATGGCAGATCTTCCGCGTCAACAACCCCCTGGATGAATCTGAAATAGGGAGGCAGCAGATCTTTGGAATAATCCTCGATTAATATCTTTCTGGCGAATAGTTTTAAACCATCCTGCTCCCGGAGAGTGAATAGTCCTCGATCCGGTTTAGCGGGTAAATATAATAAAGCATAGATCATCAATGGCGCGTCAGCTACAAAATGGATCTTTTCCAGCGGCTGTTCCAATTCCAAGGTTAACTGGCGATAGAACTCCTGGTATTGATCATCCTCTACAGAACGGGGATTCTCGCGCCAGATCGCAGTTTGCTGATTGGTCTGTTCTTCTTCACCTTCAATGAATATCGGGAACGGCACATAATCTGAATGGGTTTTTATGATCTCCCGGATCCTGTTAATATCCAGGAATTCCTGGGCATCTTCATTCAATTTAACTTCGATAGTTGTTCCCCTGGTTTCCTTATCAGAAGAACCCATTTCAAAGGTATCGGCGCCGGTCGCAAACCAGGAGGATGCTTTTTCCTCCGGCTGGTAGCTGTGGGAAGTGACCTTAACCCACTCCGCGGCCATAAAAACGGAATAAAACCCAACCCCAAAACGGCCGATCACGTCCACCAGATCATTCTTATCACCTTCGGCGGCTTCCAAAAATGCTTTGGCGCCTGATTGGGCGATTGTTCCCAGATTGGTTTTCATCTCCTCACTGGTCATGCCTATCCCTGTGTCAGAGATCTTGAGGATTTTTTCTTCCGGGTCTACTTCAATCCGGATTTCCAGATCCAGGGATGGATCGAGGATCTCCCGGTCTGTTTGCTGGATAAAACGCATCTGGGTTAAAGCATCCGATGCGTTGGAAAGCAATTCCCGCAGGAAGATCTCCCTCTTGGTATAAAGGGAGTGAACCAGGATATTTAATAATTCTTTAATTTCTGTTTGGAAAGCGATTGGACCGCTGGTATCATCCAGCTGTGGTTTATGAGTATCTGCCATAAACTCCTCCCTTTGAAGCTGCTATTCTATTAGGGTAACAAATGAGTATTAACTTGGCGTAAGAATAAAAATAACCCGGGGAAAAATATGCCCGGGTTATGATTTTTTTATTCAGTATCGAGCTGCCCATTAATTTACTGGGCAGGTAGTTTCATGACAAAATCGCCTTCATAAAAACGATCTATCGATCTCAAAACAACTCGGTTCTCGCTTAGAAAGTGAAGGTGTCCGGATCCGGTCCAACGCGCTTTCCTTGATCCAGCGCATCTATCAGTTCCATATCTTCCTGAGAAAGCTCAAAGTCGAAAATCTGAGCGTTTTCGGCGATGCGGTTGGCGTGGGTTGATTTGGGAATCGTAACCACTTCATGCTGCAGATCCCAGCGTAAAACGATTTGCGCGGGAGTCTTGTGATACTTTTCAGCCAATACCTGATGAGTCTTTTCGGTGATGATCTGACCCTGCATTAAGGGGCTCCAGGCTTCCACCTGGATCTCGTGGCTTTGACAAAACTTAAGCAGATCAGGTTGAAGGAGGAAAGGATGAAATTCCACCTGATTCACACTGGGGACTACCTGGCTGGCACTCAATATATCTTCAAGGTGGTGGACTAAAAAGTTACTGACCCCGATTGCTTTAGCACGGCCGCTTTGATAAATCTTTTCCATCTCCTGCCAGGTATCCATATAACAACCTTTCACAGGCCAATGGACCAGGTACAAATCCACATATTCGGTATCCAACCGTTCCAGGCTTTCTTCGAATGCTGCCAGTATACGTTTCTCGCGTTGGTCATCGTTCCAAACTTTAGTGGTCAGGAATATATCCTCACGCGGGACACCGCTGTCACGGATCGCTTTACCAACGCCCCGCTCATTTTTGTACACGGTCGCGGTATCAATACTGCGATAGCCAAATTCCAGAGCATGTTTGACAGACTCTTCCACTTCCTGGCCATCCTTGATTTGAAAAACGCCAAACCCCAGCCAGGGCATTTTAAGCCCGTTGTTTAAAACGGTGCAATCCTTTAAACTACTGATCATTGTGGCAATCTCCTTTTATTGATGAGTTGTCCAATAACCACCTACTCAAAATGAGATACATATCTGGTTATTGGACGAAAAACGTGAAAACATAATCTGCTGTGGAATTACCTGTAATATGTAAACGATCCCCTCTCGATTATCTAACAATCGCATCTGTCATCCTGGCGATCCGGATCATTTGCGGCACGTCATGAACCCGGATGATATCGGCTCCGCGGGTAATGCCGACAGCCACTGCGGCAGCCGTCCCCTCCACCCGGTCATCTAGCGGCAGATCTAATGTGTAGCCAATAAAAGATTTGCGGGATGGCCCCAGCAGGACAGGATAACCCAGGGACCGGATCTCATCCAGGTGGTTCAAGAGTTCAAGATTCTGTTCCACGGTTTTCCCAAAACCGATCCCCGGATCGAGAACAATCTTTTGATCAGGGATGCCAGCCTTGTGAGCCAGATCCACGCTTTCCATCAGTTCGGACTTTACATCTTCCAAGAGATCATCGTATTCCATACCGATATATCTGGGCCCTAACTGTTCTTTGATGGCAGCATTATTGGGGTTGCTGCGGTTGTGCATCAGGATCACAGGCACATCGGCCTCGAAGGCTACAGCAGCCAAGGCCGGATCGGCCTTTAGCCCCCAGACATCGTTCAGGATCGAGGCGCCTGATTTGATAGCTTCATCCGCTACGCTGGCTTTGTAGGTATCAATGGAGATCAGAGTATCAAATTCCGCCGCCAGCCATTTGATAAGAGGAATGACCCGATCCATTTCCTGCTGTGCGGAAACAGGAGCGGCCCCCGGGCGGGTGCTTTCGCCGCCCACATCAAGGATATCAACCCCGGCCTTTACAAAATCCCGGGCCTGCTGAAAGGCGGCCTCCTGGTCCAGATCCATAAGCCCGTCTCCGGAAAAACTATCCGGGGTCAGATTGAGGATGCCCATGACATAGGTCCTGGTACCCCAGTTGAAATTGAAGTTGTTAATGGTTAGTGTTTTTCATAATGTTATTTGTGTGCGTTCATTAATTGAAATGAGGATGCGTGATCCTTTTGGTATTGACTAATATGTAGGAATGGACAAACATTAATAATTGAATGATATCTTTAGGATCACGCATCCTTTTCTGCCGTTCACATACAACTATTAATCATCGAGCATATTATCAAAATCCAGCCTGTCATAATGCAACTTCATTATACTATCGTGAATATCCGCATCATTAATCAAATCATTATTTAATAAAGGCCCAGGATCCTTTATCCGATAATTCTCATAGGAAGAAAATTTCCATTCCTGAAAACCAGCAACATAACCATGTTTTTGAGGATTCTTGTGAATATAAACCAATGTTCTCACTAATTGGTTGTGATTTTTAATGACTTTCCTCTGGAAACGTCCTTCAAATAGAGTGCCTGTCCTCTGATACTTATTATTAAAAGCCTTAGTATAAGTACCAAAACAGGTAGCGAATTGAACGGATAAAGATTCTTCTGTGTATTTATTCAACTCTAGTTGCTTCTTATCCAATATCCTCAGAAGGTAATGAAAATAATTCGGCATCAGACAATAAGCAAATAGTTCTGTTACAGGTAATAGATACCGTTTGTATAAATCCAGAAAATACGTATAGTTGCGGTCATCAATAAAAATCCTGCAGCGATTATTACCTCGATTATAAATATGGTAGATCAAACCTGGTTCAATCCTCTTACTGGACATGAAACACCTCAATATCCCCGTTCAAAAAAATGTCTTTACAATCCATCTGGAATTGAAGTGTAAGAACAATTTCCAGGTTCCATTATTTGTCGATAATAAACGTCATTGAAGAACAGGTCTTTGGCAATTATTGATCTTCTATCCTTTCTTCTGTATGCAAAATATGAAGAGAAAGGCCATAAGCGATAATCTGAGACAATCCCATAGAGTTCTGGGTTTTGATGGATATAAACGATTAATTGGCAGAATGATTTGTTATCAGATTCGATTAGATGAGAGTAACCACCATTGAACAGACAACCAGATCTATTATTTACTTTATTACTTAATTTTGTATAAATACCTAAAAACGAATTGTACTGATACCAAAACATATCGTTACTCTGACAGATATCTCCAATATCAATGATTTCTTTCACTTTGATCAAAAAGTGAAAATGTGTGGGTAACAAACAATAAGCGTATAATAGCGCGACTGGTTTTAAATACTTCTTGTATAACTCAAGAAATTGATAATAGTTTTCTTCCTGTTTAAATAATGCATCTTTGTGATTCCCCTTATTAAATAAATGCAGATATTTACCAAATAGAGATTGATTTTTTTGCATAATATTCCCCCATCAGGTTAAAAAGGATGCGTGATCCTTTTAACCACAGATTTATCAAATCTTTAGACAATAATCCAATATTCTTATCTATCTCTCAGGATCACGCATCCTTGTGTCAAAAATCCCCCAATCTCAAATTTCAGGATCACACATCCTGGTGTGATTTTTCCCTCCCACTTTTTTGTTGTGGCCTTAAAACAATCACGCATCTTCAGTTTACTAACCCCCTCACTTTCAGATGCGTGATCTAGTTCTATTTATCTAACAGGGTGAACTCTTAACCACCCTGTTAATCAATCCACTATGCCATTAAATCACCTCAGCAAATGGTTTTCTGGCGATAAATCGGCCCTGGCCCCGTTTTCCCAACCATTTATCCCCGTCAACGATGCATTTTCCTCTCAAGAATACTTTTTCAGGATAACCCTGCAGCTCCCAACCCTCATACAGGTTGTAATCCGTTCGCTGATGGGCAACATCCACCCCATATACCAATTTTTTATCCGGGTCCCAGATCACCAGATCTGCGTCCGATCCAGGTTCAAGGCAACCTTTTTGGGGATATAAACCAAAAATACGAGCTGGGTTGGCACTGGTATAAGCCACAAACTGGTTGGGTGTGATCCTGCCCTTGACAACACCTTCTGTCCACAGGATCGGCATTCGATCCGCAACACCTGGCAAACCGTTGGGAATCTTGGTGAAGTCATCCTTCCCCAATTCTTTACCAGGGATCATGATATCTTCACCTTCATAAGAGATCGCCTTTGTCCCATCATAGAAAAAGGGACAGTGATCAGTACCTACGGTTTGCAGCGTATCTTCCATCAAGCCCTTCCAGATGCGATCATTATCGTCCTCTGTTCTCATAGGTGGAGAGCAAATCCATTTGGCACCATCCGGCCTTTCCAGATCCTTTTCGGTGAAGAACATATATTGAGGGCAGGTTTCACCCATCACTGGAACCCCTCTTTCCCTGGCATATGCCAGCTGGTCTATGCCACCCGCCGTATTCATATGCACGATATACAGGGGAGCATCTGCCTGAGCAGCCAAAGCAGCACTCCGTAAAACTGCCTCAACTGCACCCCAGGCGGGTCGAGTTCTGGCATGCCAGATCGGTTCGGTGTGGCCTGCTTGGAGAGCCTGATCAACAAGGATATCAATCACATCCCCATTTTCTGCGTGAAGCATGGTTAAAAAACCATGTTTAGCGGCAATTTGCATCAATTCAAAGATCTCACCGTCCTGCAGGCGCAAGCGGTTGTTATAGGCTGTGAATACTTTCAGGGTAGTCACGCCGCTCTCAAGGATTGATGGGATCTGCGCTGCTACCTTTTCATTGAATGTAGTGATATTGATATGGAAACTGAAATCAATGGCTGCTTTGGGATCTGCCTTTTCACGCAAGGCAGCGATATTCTTCAGCAGGTCCGGATCCTTATCCTCAACAAAATCCATCACTGTTGTAGTGCCCCCGAAGGCTGCTGCTTTGTGCCCACTGTAATGGTCGTCCGAGGAGACGGTATCAAACATGGCCAGGTCGAGGTGAACATGAGGATCGATACCGCCTGGCATGAGGTATTTTCCAGAAGCATCAATTACCTCAGCTCCATCAGCCTCCAGGTTGCTGCCAAGCTGGGTGATCTTTTCACCTTCGATCAACAAGTCTATTTTAATGGTGTCAAGTGGAGTAATCACTGTGCCATTCTTAATCAGTATTTTTTTCATCATTTTTCCTTTATTGATGGCCGAAAACCAGCCAAAAATCCATCTTTTGAATTATACCCCAGACGGTTTTTCAGCTTACCAAAAAGGAGCTGTGTCGATCTGACAAATCCTTGAAAATCAAATGATTATTTTTCTGGAATCCCTAATAAGACCGATAAAATGTCCAGGGGAATCGTATCCAGATCATCCAATTCTGCCTGATACACTGTTGAATTTGTTCCCCGTTCCCTGAGGGCTTTCCATAGTCTCCTGCGCTCTGCCGGCGCGACTGTCAGATCAGTGAGGACCCTTGCTCCCCGGAAATATTCTCCGGTTGTATATAAAAAGGTAAATCGTTTCCAATCCCCTGCCCCGATCGGCTGCCGAAGGGGCTGAACCGGTCCCAACTGGACTTTAAAATATTCTTCATCCGCTCGGGGATGGTCAATTTCCTCCCTGAGCAGCTCAGCCCGGGTGGTTAATTCATAACCCATCACCGGCGCCAGGAATTCGATCCGCCATCTGCGATCCTGGAATGCTGCCGGCTGGTAAAAAGCCAGGTAATCCACATTCAAGATCCGGGGAGCTGTTCGGGATGGGATCCTGTACCAGCCCAGGATCCGGGCAACCTGGAGGTCTTCCGGTGTAGGGATGATCGCAACCAGGATCAAAGCATCAGGAGATAAATACGACTCATTCATAATTCCCCCTTTTTGTTCATTATGAATGTGAAATGAAAGAAAATCAATAGGTTCTGGAGTAGGATGCGGGATCCTTTGGGAAGTTAGCTTTCTGGATAGGTCAGCAAACATCGAAGATAAACGGAATCCTTCAGGATCCCGCATCCTGGTTTAAATAAAAAGGAAACTGTTTCCGGAGAGGAAACAGTTTCCTAAGTTCATGTCTATCTACTTCTTAGATCAACCCAACTTTGTCATTGAACTCCGTGATCAATTCATCGATCTCAGGAATTTGTTCCTGGAAGTTGGTCCAGTAATCTTTATCGTACCACTGGGATTGGATTTCTTCGTAGGTTTTACCCTGCTGCTCAACCCAGGTGAAGTACTTCAGGTTGTGGACTCGGCGCTGATCTTCATAGGTCAATTCCTGCAGATAATTGGGAGATATACCTTCCAGGTATTGAGCATGGGTACGTCCGGCATCCATTTTTGTATATTCACCTACTTCATCATGCATTTCTTTCAGGCGGCTGCCGTACAGTTCCATAGAATCTGTCCAGACAGTCAGGACGATATCACTTTCGTCCATCTCGTAGTACTTGGCCATCTTGATTGCCATGACTGTGTTGGCGATGCTGGAGAATCCCAACAGATCAAGTTTATCAACCAGTTCTTGGGATACACCTTTTTCAACCAGGTATTTATGACCTTCAGGTTCGTTGAACAAACGGGCCAGGTTAACCACAGTATTGTCGTCAATGGCCATGATCATATCAGTATTTTTCATGTTATGGATCCAGGGTACGTGTTTATCGCCAATACCCTCGATGCGGTGAGCGCCAAAACCGTTTTCCAGCAGCGTTGGGCACTGCAGCGCTTCACCAGCAACAACTTTGCTTTTGGGGAAGATCTGTTTCATATAATCACCGCAGCCCAGTGTTCCAGCAGAACCGGTCGTGAGACAAACTCCCCGGTATTCATCATTGGGGCCCATAACCTGCTGCAGGACCTCTTCCATAGCATGGCCAGTGATCTCATAATGCCACAGGTAGTTGCCAAACTCGTCAAACTGGTTGAAAACGAAAACATTGTCCCGGGAGCCACGAAGTTCCCAGACTTTGTCATAAATTTCCTTCACATTGCTCTCGGATCCTGGGGTAGCAATCACTTCGCCGGCTACTTTTTCAAGCCATTCAAAACGTTCCCGGCTCATGCCTTCCGGAAGAATGGCAATGGATTCACAAGCCAGAAGAGCTGCATCATAGGCGCCGCCGCGGCAGTAGTTGCCGGTGGAGGGCCAGACAGCCTGATGGTAGGTGGGATCAAATTGGCCAGTTACCAGCGGGGGTACCAGACAGCCAAAGGTAGCGCCCACCTTATGGGCACCAGTGGGGAACCATTTCCCAACCAGGGCAATGATCCTGGCATCAACACCGGTTAAGCTGGAAGGCAGTTCAACAAAATTCACGCCGCCATAACCGCCGCCTTGAGCCACAGGCTCATTTTTCCAGGTGATCCGGAACAGGTTGCGGGATGTGATATCCCACAGACCGATATTTTTAAGCTCTTCCTTGACGCTGTCCGGGATCAGCTCCGGATTTTTCATTTGAGCAAAAGTTGGAATAATGATATTCCGCTCTTTGGCACGTTCAACTGTTCTTTCCAATTGTTTCTTGTCCATCTTCAAATTGATCATCTTGTTTTCCTTTCCGTACTAAATTATTGATAAAAGGTATATCTCTAAATTACTAATATAATCAAACCTATTCTTTCTTCACCTCCAAATCACCGCGAACGATATATAGTGGTCTTCCTTTTGCTTCATCATATAATCTTCCAATATATTCCCCTATCATACCCAGAGAAATCAATTGCACACCACCCAGGAATAGTACAGCGATCAAGACTGCTGCCTGCCCTATCAAGAATTGTGATCCTGCCAACCTGAGGATTATCAGAGCCAGGACAGCGAGAAAGCTGATCCCGGTGATAAAAAATCCCAGATAGGTGGCCAACTGCAGTGGAAAATAAGAAAAACCCGTTATCGCATCATTGGCCAATTTAAACATCTTCTTGAGGGGATATTTAGTCTCACCGGCAAACCTTTCTGCCCGCTCATACTCCACACCAGTTTGGCGGAAACCCACCCAAACCGACATACCGCGCAAGAAACGGTGTTTCTCCCTCATTTGACCCATCACCTCGACTACTTTCCTGTCCAATAACCGGAAATCCCCCGTGTCCATAGGCAGGTTCACATCTGTTATGCGCTGGATCAACCGATAAAACGCAGAAGCGGTAAATAACTTAAACCAGCTCTCTCCCTCGCGACTGGAACGAGTCGCATACACAACTTCGTAGCCTTCTTTCCATTTTTCGATCAAGTCCAGGATCACTTCAGGCGGGTCCTGCAGATCCGCGTCGATAATGGTCACTGCTTCCCCCTGGCTGTAATCCAGACCGGCAGACACAGCTATCTGATGGCCAAAATTACGGGCAAAGATAACTGGAACGATCTTGGCATCCTTTTTCTGCAGCTCCAGGATCGCAGCGGTGGACCCATCTGATGATCCATCATCAACCATGACAAATTCCCAGGGCTCGCCGGTCGAATCCATCACTTCACAAACCCTTTGATAGAGAGTCTGGATATTGTCGATCTCGTTATAGATCGGAGCAATGATGGTATAGGTTGGTTTGGATGCCATATTTTCCTGCCTTTCCTGGATTTTCTCCAGGGATCAGCTATCCAGAAGTTTCTTTACTTCATCCAGAGTCGGTGTGATGACTGGGGCTTCGCCAGCAGCCTGCCTGGCAGCTTTTACGTCCTTCAACCCGCTGCCTGTATTCATAACCAGAATGGGATCCTCTTTTGTCACCAGTCCCTGCTTGAGGGCCGCCTTTAATCCTGCCAGGGCTGCCGCTCCTGCTGGTTCTGCAAAGATACCCACTGCGCCCAGGCTGGAAATCGCTTCCAGGATCTTCTGGTCTTCCACCGCCACATAAGCACCATCGGTTTCGGTAGCTGCCCGGAGAGCCCTCAGGCCGTCACTGGGCAGGTTCACGGAGATGCTGTCCGCCATGGTGGTCGCCTGCACAGGAATGATCTCTTCTTTTCCTGATTTGTAGGCGTTATAGATCGCTGCTGATCCTGTGGACTGGCAGCCAAATATCCGAGGCATGACTGATATCTGGCCTATCTCGTACAGGTCTTTAAACCCTTTATGGATGCCTGAGATAATGTTCCCGTCACCGACAGAAACAAATACACATAAAGGGCGATCCAGTTGATTGGCGAGCAGCACCTGTTCCCAAATCTCGTAAGCAGCGGTCTTTTTTCCTTCCGCGGTGAAGGGATTGTAGCCGGTATTGCGGTTATACCAGCCAAATTCTTGTGTTGCTTCCAGGGACAACTTATAAGCGGCGTCATAATTATCATCAACCAGTATCACCCGCGCTCCGTAGATCAACAACTGGGCGATCTTAGCCGGGGGTGCGGTTTTTGGTGCGAAGATAACCGACTCCTGATCCACAGCAGCAGCCATGCCCGCCAGAGCAGCGCCGGCATTTCCAGTTGAGGCTGTGACAATCACCTCTGCACCGATCTCCTTGGCCCTGGCAACCAGGACAGCACTGGCACGGTCTTTAAATGATGCCGTCGGGTTGCTGCTTTCATCTTTGATCCAAAGCTGTTTTAAACCGAGCTCGTCTTTGATCTGCGGAGGTGAAAATACAGGCGTCCATCCCGCGGATCTTAAGGTTGTGCCTTCTCCGATCATCTGCTTGACAGGGATCAATGGAAAATAACGCCACAGTGAGGCTTCATCCTTTAAGATCAACTCTTCTGTTGATTTCTTTTTAAGGGCTGGATAATCAAGCACTACATCCAGGATTCCATTATCCTTCGGGCAGGTATACGTGACTTCATCCGGTTGATATGCTGCGCCGCAAATTGAACATTTATAACCAACAAAACTTCCCATACTTTTATACTCCTTCCTTTACACCGGCCATTAATAAACCCAATTTTTGAGGTGTGGCTTCGTCCCGTCCAACAATACCCATGATCTGGCCTTCATAGATCACAGCAACCCGGTCCGCCAAAGCAAAGATCTCATCCAGGTCTTCAGATATCAGCAAAATTGCAGTACCTGACTTCCTTTCCTTCAGCAAACGTTCCCGGACATATTCCATCGCTCCCACATCCAATCCCCTGGTGGGCTGGGCAGCAATAATCACTCGAGGCGCTCTGGATAGTTCGCGGGCAACCACCACTTTCTGAATATTGCCTCCAGAAAGGCTTTTTGCAGAGGTCTCCTGGGAGGGGGTCTTGATCTGATAATTCTTAATCAAATCAGCACTATGAGATGCAATAGCTTTCAGATTTAAGAAATCCGGTTTTAGAAAACGGTTTTTTATGATGTTCTCTTAAGATCAAGTTTTCCGCCACAGTGAATCCCTTGATCATGCCATCCTTCATTCTTTCCTCAGGGATGTACGATAGCGCCCGGTCAGTCCTTTCAGCAGGCGACAAATTGGAGATATCCACGCCATCCAATTCAATTCGGCCGGCTGTCATATCTCGCAGTCCGGTGATTACCTCGGCCAGTTCCCGCTGTCCATTGCCCGATACACCTGCAATACCAAGGATCTCTCCAGAACGGACTTCCAGACTGATATTCCTCAGCCCGGGAGTGCCGCGGTCACTTTTACAAGAAGCACCATCTACTTCAAGGCGGATTTCTCCCAATTCGACCTTCTCAATCTCAGGACGAAAATCAACATCCCGGCCAACCATCCAACGAGCGAGGTCGGCTTTGGTGGCATTTGCTGTCTGGAAGGTGCCAACTTTTTTACCATCCCTCAAGACTGATACCCTGTCGCTGATATCGATCACTTCATGCAGTTTATGGGAGATGAAGATCAAACCATGCCCATCCTTGGCCATTTCCCGGATGATCATAAAGAACTCATCCACTTCCTGGGGGGTTAAAACAGCAGTAGGTTCATCCAGGATCAACAGAGCAGCGCCCCGATAAATGGATTTGATTATTTCCACACGCTGCTGCTGCCCAACCGAAAGCTGCCAGATATACGCCCCAGGATCGATATCCAAACCATAGATCTTCGCTAACTCAACGATCCTGTCCGAAACCTTATCCAGATCAGTCAAAGGTTCCCGGGATGACTTCAAACCCAGCGCTACATTTTCAGCAACGGTGAGAGATTCGACCAGCATAAAATGCTGATGGATCATTCCAATCCCGTGATTGATCGCGTCTGTGGGAGAGAGAATTTCCACTGGCGCATCATTAAGCAGGATTTGTCCTTCATCAGCATGATACAGGCCATAAAGCACCTTCATTAATGTCGTTTTCCCGGCGCCATTCTCTCCAAGCAAGGCATGCACTTCACCAGAACGAACACTAAAATCAACACTGTCGTTGGCCAACACACCTGGAAACCTTTTTGTGATCCCCTGCATTTCCAGATGATCTATCCAGGTGATGATCCATCATCAACCATAACAAATTCCCAGGGTTCGCCTGTCGAATCCATCACTTCGCAGACCCTTTGATAGAGAGTCTGGATAGTATCGATCTCGTTATAGATCGGGGCAATGATGGTATAGGTTGGTTTGGATGTCATATTTATCCTGCCTTTCCTGGATAATCTCCAGGGATCAGCTATCCAGAAGTTTCTTTACTTCATCCAGAGTCGGTGTGATAACTGGAGCTTCGCCAGCAGCCTGCCTGGCAGCTTTCACGTCTTTCAAACCGCTGCCTGTATTCATAACCAGAATGGGATCCTCTTTAGTGACCTGTCCATCTCTAAGGGCTGCCTTTAATCCTGCCAGGGCAGTCGCTCCGGCTGGCTCTGCAAAGATACCCACTGCACCCAGATCGGAAATCGCTTCAAGGATCTTCTGGTCATCCACCGCCACATAAGCTCCATCGGTTTCGGTCGCTGCTCGGAGAGCCCTCAGGCCGTCACTGGGCAAGTTGACGGAGATGCTGTCCGCCATGGTGGTCGCCTGCACAGGAATAATCTCTTCTTTTCCTGATTTGTAGGCGTTATAAATCGCCGCCGAACCAGTCGACTGGCAGCCAAATATTCGGGGCATGACTGATATCTGGCCTATTTCATACAGGTCTTTAAATCCTTTATGGATACCTGAGATAATGTTACCGTCACCGACAGAAACAAATACACATAAGGGGCGATCCAGTTGATTGGCGAGCAGAACCTGTTCCCAGATCTCATAAGCGGCGGTCTTTTTACCTTCCGCAGTGAAGGGATTGTAGCCGGTGTTGCGGTTATACCAGCCAAATTCTTCTGATGCTTCCAGGGACAATTTATAAGCAGCATCATAATTATCATCAACCAGTATCACCTGGGCTCCGTAGATCAACAACTGAGCGATCTTTGCCGGGGGTGCGGTTTTTGGTGCGAAGATGACAGACTCCTGATCCACTGCTGCGGCCATACCCGCCAGAGCAGCGCCAGCATTTCCAGTTGAGGCTGTGACAATTACCTCTGCACCGATCTCCTTGGCCCTGGCAACCAGGACAGCACTGGCACGGTCTTTGAATGATGCGGTCGGGTTGCTGCTTTCATCCTTGATCCAAAGTTGTTTTAAACCAAGCTCATCTTTGATCTGCGGAGGTGAAAATACAGGTGTCCATCCCGCGGATCTTAAGGTTGTGCCTTCTCCGATCAATCTGCTTAACAGGGATCAGTGGAAAATAACGCCACAAGTGAAGGCTTCATCCTTTAAGATCAACTCTTCTGTCTGATTTCTTTTTCAGGGCTGGATAATCAAGCACTACATCGAGAATTCCATTATCTTTCGGGCAGGTATATGTGACTTCATCCGGTTGATACTCGGATCCACAAATTGAACATTTATAACCAACAAAACTTCCCATTACTTTTAAACTCCTTCCTTTACACCGGCCATTAATAAACCTAATTTTTCAGGTGTTGCTTCGTCCCGTCCAACAATTCCCATGATCTGGCCTTCATAGATCACAGCAATCCGGTCCGCCAAAGCAAAGATCTCATCCAGGTCTTCAGATATCAGCAGAATTGCAGTACCTGACTTCCTTTCCTTCAGCAAACGTTCCCGGACATATTCCATCGCTCCCACATCCAATCCCCTGGTGGGCTGGGCAGCAATCATCACTCGAGGCGCTCTGGATAGTTCGCGAGCAACCACCACTTTCTGAATATTGCCTCCAGAAAGGCTTTTTGCGGAGGTTTCCTGGGAGGGGGTCTTGATCTGATAATTGTTAATCAGATCAGCACTATGAGATGCAATAGCCTTCAGATTAAGAAATCCCGCCTTAGAAAACGGTTCTTTATGGTGTTCTCTTAAGATCAAATTTTCTGCGACAGTGAAATCCTTGATCATGCCATCTTTCATTCTTTCCTCGGGGATATACGAGAGCGCCCGATCAGTCCTTCCAGCTGGCGACAGATTGGAGATATCTACTCCATCCAATTCAATTCGGCCACCTGTCATATCACGCAATCCAGTGATTACCTCGGCCAGCTCCCGCTGTCCATTGCCAGACACGCCAGCAATTCCAAGGATCTCTCCTGAATGGACTTCCAGACTGATATTCTGAAGTCCGGGAGTCCGCGGTCACTTTTGCAGGAAGCGCCGTCAACTTCAAGGCGGATTTCTCCCAGTTCGACCTTCTCAATCTCAGGGCGGAAATCCACATCCCGGCCAACCATCCAGCGAGCAAGGTCGGCTTTGGTGGCATCTGCAGTCTGATAGGTGCCAACTTTTTTACCATCCCTCAAGACTGAAACACGGTCGCTGATATCGATCACTTCATGCAGTTTATGGGAAATGAAGATCAAACCATGCCCATCCTTGGCCATTTCCCGGATGATCATAAAGAACTCATCCACTTCCTGGGGGGTTAACACAGCAGTAGGTTCATCCAGGATCAACAAAGCAGCACCCCGATAAAGGGCTTTGATTATTTCCACACGCTGCTGCTGTCCAACCGAAAGCTGCCAAATATAGCCCCGGGATCGATATCCAGACCATAGATCTTCGCTAACTCAATGATCCTGTCAGAAACCTTATCCAGATCAGTCAAAGGTTCCCGGGATGACTTCAAACCCAAGAGCTACATTTTCAGCAACCGTGAGAGACTCACCAGCATAAAATGCTGATGGATCATTCCAATCCCGTGATTGATCGCGTCTGTGGGAGAGAGAATTTCCACTGGAGCGTCATTAAGCAGGATTTGTCCTTCATCAGCATGATACAGCCCATAAAGGACCTTCATTAACGTCGTTTTCCCGGCGCCATTCTCACCAAGCAAGGCATGCACTTCACCAGAACGAACGCTGAAATCAACGTTATCGTTGGCTAAAACACCTGGAAATCTTTTTGTGATCCCTTGCATGTCCAAATGATTTATCCGGGTATGTCCAGAAGGAAGAATATTTGAATCAGTCATAAGAGACCCTTTTCTATACATTTTATTTATGATAAACCTGGGAGGGCAGTTTCTAATGAAACTGATCTCCAAACTTTACCCAAACACTTTTTATCCCCCCTTCCCTGCTTACTTACAACAAGGAAGGGGGAAAAAGTTATATGTTACTTTATCGATAACAATTATTCACCAAGGTTTATGGTGATTGTGCCATCGATGATGCCATCTACTGTATCCATTGCCAGACTTTTCACATCTGCGGGCAAATCGAAGCTTCATTGAAGTCCATAACCTCTCCACCATTGGCCAGACCGATCACGAAGGATGTTCCACCAAGGGTTCCTTCTCCATCAGGTCAATGATCTCATTCAGGACAACATCCCAGTGATAAACCTGGTTGGCGACAACAATTGTTGGTGCCAGTTCAGTCTGGGAAGACTGGGTGCCAAACCACATGCGCTCCACTCTCTTCAGCAACACCAATAGCGCCCACAACCATCTGGGCAGTTCCGGTCAAACCATCTGCGCCAGCGGCAATATGGGTATTGGCAGCTTCTGACGCCAGAGCGACATCAGAGAAAGAACCAATGTAGTTCACATTGACCTGAACATTTGGATCGGTTGCTTTTGCTCCAGCAACAAATCCATCGACATACAGTTTGGCATCACCAGTTTCGATCGGACCAACAACACCCAAGGATTCCAGTTTCGGACAGGCTGGCTGCGAGAACGCCATTCACATATCCACCTTGATCAGAAGCTGCTTCATAGGCAAAGATATTATCAATGCCAAAGGTATCAACAGTGGTTCCCCAGGCAAAACTGGTTTCCGGGAAATCCGGAGCAATTTCCTGCAGGGAACTTCCATACTGGGAACCATGGGCGATCACCAGGTCATAACCTTCAGCAGCATAATCCCGGATCGCAGCAGCAGCATCATCGACCACAAACATGCCATCAGAGTAAACGATTTCCATCGCTTCTTCGCCGCCCATTTCCGCCTGAATGGTCAAGAGCGCATCGTACATGCTCTGGCTGAAAGCCAGGTCATTGATGGCGCTGGGCATAACAACTGCTACCCGGAAAGGTTCCTTCTCTTCCATAGCCGGTTTTCTTCTGCACTTGGTTCATCAACGGCAGGGGCTGGTCCTGGGCCTGGCAGGCACCCAGAATAACAGCAAATAAAATCAATACACGTAATCAGTATTCTGAACTTCTTCATTATCTTCTCCTAAGTAATTGATCAATACAATAAGATGTTTTGTGAATAATATAATTTTTTCCCTTATCACCTCCGATCAATTTACTTTAATCCCCTCTTTCAAATGGTTTTGTAAGCGCGGAAGGTGCCCGCACTCTCGATACGGTCGCAACCAGTACCAGGATTGTTAATATATAGGGCATCATTACGGCGATATCAGATGGGACAGGGATCCCCAAGACCTGGATCCAGAGCTGGAGGGAGTTTACCAAACTGAATAGTAATGCTCCTCCCAAAACTCCCCAGGGGCGCCAGGCCCCAAAATAGACCAGGGCAACCGCAATAAAACCTAAGCCGCTGGTCATATTCTGTTGGAATACATTTAACAAGGCAATCGACATCGATGCGCCAGCTACTCCTGAAAGGGTGCCTCCCAGGATAATGGTGAAATATCGGATCCTGGATATGCTCACACCCAGGGAGTCTGCCGCTTCTGGATTTTCTCCCACCGCACGAATTTTCAAACCAAGTGTGGTTTTATTGAGGATAAACCAGGCGATGGGCACCAGCGCAAAAGCAATATAGACCAGGATATTCTGGCGGAAGAAAATCTCACCCAAAACTGGCAGATCACTTAAGACAGGAATATCGAGTTTGCGGAATCCTTTGACTGTTTCAACCGTGCCGAGCAGTTTCTGGAATAAGAGGTCGCTCAATCCCAGGCCAAAAAGATAGAATCCAATACCGCTGATACCCTGTTCCGCATGCAGATTCACGGTAACAAAAGCCATAGCCAATCCCATCAGGGCGCCCACAATCATGGCAGCCAGGATCCCTAACCAGAGATTACCAGTTTTAATCGCCACATAAAATGCGGCAAAAGCCCCTAAAAGCATTTGTCCATCAACACCAAGGTTCAAAACACCACTGCGCTGACTGAATGTTTCACCGATCGCTGCATATAGATATGGCGTTGCCAGGCGAATGCCAGAGGATAAAATGCCAACCAAAACGGTCATTGAAAGGAGATCTGAAATCATGCTGCCACCTCCTCATTGCCTATCGTGTCCGGATCCGATGGGTTCTCTTCTTCTCCCGGCAGAATTGCTGCAGCTAATCGCCTGCTCTGTCTGCGGCGCCTCCAAATCTCGCTGCTGACCACAAAGACTACAACCAACCCGTTTAGGGCAGTGATCAGGGCGGATGGAACCTGCACCACCCGCTGCATTTTATTTGCACCCACCAGCAAAGCCCCGAACAGGATCGAAGCCGGGATCGTTCCAATGGGATGCAGCCCTCCAAACAGGGCGGCCACAATCCCGTTAAAACCTGCGCTTCCTGTAAATCCGGAAGCCGATCCATCAGTGATCATGCGGTAGTTCACACCATATACCTGCATCACGCCTGCCAGACCCGCAAACGCTCCACTCAGGATCAAAGCCAAGACGATATAATTTCTGACCTTTACCCCGGCATAACGAGAGGCATCAGGATTCTGACCTACTGCCCTGATCCTGTATCCCCAGGTTGTCCGCCACAGCAGGATATAAACCAGGATCGCTAAAACCACGGCGATCAACGCCCCGAGATGCAGCCTGGTGGGAACCCAGCGCGGCAATCGGAATGCATCTATCAAACGCGCTGTCTGAGGGATCTTTGACGCCAGCTCTGCCTGGGAGGGATCGATCATTGGTCCCCGCAGTAAAAAGTTCATCAACTGGACAGCAATTGCATTCATCATCACCGTGCTGAGAATTTCGTTGACTTTAAAATAGGCTTTCAACACGCCAGGGATGCCACCCCAGATTGCCCCGCCGATAAATCCAGCTACCAAAGCTATGGGAACTACCGCCCATCCCGGCCAATCTACCAGGTTAATGCCAACCAGCGTGCCCAGGATCGCCCCCACGATCATCTGGCCTTCCCCGCCGATATTAATGACGTCACCCCGGAACGAGATGCAGATCCCAAGGCCAACCAGCAGCAGCGGCGTTGCCTTAGTCAAAGTCTCTGCCAGGGCATTCTGGCTGCCGAAGGCTCCATCCCACATTGCTCTATAGGCTTCGATCGGGTTTACCTTCAGGAGAAGAAGCATAATTGCGCCTACCAGCAGCGCTGCCAGCGTGGCGAATACTGGCAATAACGCGTCAATCAGCTTTGGACCCCATTTCTCTTGATTAGAATTGCTCATAAGATTCAGCCTTTTCTATAAAAATAACTTCGCTCAATCAACAAAACCCAACACACGTGCTGGAGTGATTGGCAGCCTCTTTACTCTAATTCCGACTGCATTCTTAACTGCATTTGCTACGGCTGGTGCAGTTGGTACGAGGGGTATCTCCCCGATACCTTTAGCCCCATAGGGGCCGCTGGCTTCTGGAATCTCCAGGATAATATTTTCGTAATGAACAGGCAGATCTTTGGAAGTTGGCAGCAGATATTCTGTAAAACTGTCAACCCATTGATCATCTTTCTTCAACATAGTCTCATACAGCGCATAACCCAATCCGGTCGCTACACCACCCTCGATCTGGCCTTCTACTCCGGATTGGCTGATCACCTTTCCCACATCATGGATCGCAGCAAAGTGAGTGACTTCTACGGTTCCCAAATCCGGATCTACCTCAACCCTGGCGACCTGGGCGCCAAAACAATACAAAACATGAGGCATGCCAATTGGCAAACCCTTGGGGGTAGTTTCCTCCGGATAAGGGAAACTGAATGTGCTTTCGCTGGTCAGGATGATGGATTCTTCTGCCAAACGGCCAAGGAACTCAACCACTGGGAGCTTTGACCCATCCTCTTTAATAATCTGCCCTTCTTTATAAGTTAATTTTTTTGCGGGTATTTCCAGAAGTTCTCCAGCCCTGCTCAAAAGTTCCTGGATCAATTTTTCCGAAGCATCGATCAGGGCATTGCCTGCCATATATGTCATCCGGGAAGCGCAGGTAACATTGCCATTGGGCCTATCCAGCGTATCTAAAGGCAGAGATTCTACCTGGTGATACGGCAAACCCAGCGCTTCCGCTGTGATCTGCTCAACTGCCATCGCCAAACCCTGTCCCAGATCCGGAGAACCAAGATGGATGAGTACCTTGCCCTCTGGCGTCCATTCCAACCGATGGGAAGAGTCATCGGGAACATTAGCACCCAGACCCATTGATTGGGCCGCCAGAGCCATTCCAACGCCAGCTATTTTACCTGGTGCGGCTTCAACCGACTGGAAGCGATCCATTACCTCGCGAGCTTTATCAAGGCAGATCGGCAGGGCGTTTGCCGTTTCATTCAAGATTACTCCCGTGAACATCTTATCCCCCACTTTCAGGATATTAACTTCGCGGAGCTGCACTGGATCCATACCAACAACTTCCGCCATACTGTCCACCATGCTCTCTACCGCAAAATGGGATTGCGGGCTGCCAAAACCGCGCATCGCACCTGAAAGTGGAGAATTGGTATATACAACGGAGCTTTCGACGTGCACATTAGGAATCCGGTAAGCGCCTGCCAGCGTTTCTGTCAGGATCATGGCAACTGCAGGGCCGTAGGAAGCATATGCTCCTGTATCAAGGTATGCTTCCGCTTTTAATGCTGTAAATGTGCCGTCCGATCTGGCACCCAGTTTATAGTGAATTTGAGCGGGATGCCGTTTAGGATGAGCAAGAAAGGATTCTCTGCGAGAATTTACAAGCCGGACTGAACCTTTGATAGCCCATGCTGCCAGGGCTGCCAGGATCGATAAACTGGAGTCTTCCTTACCGCCAAAAGCACCGCCAATCACGCCGCTTTTAACCCGAACCTTTTCAATTGGTATATCCAGGGCTGCTGCGATAAAATCTTGATCTGTAAAGGGATGCTGGGAACTCACCCAGACCGTGACACTCTGATCCTCCTCCCAGACTGCCAGGGAGGTTTCAGGTTCCATATATCCCGGGTGAATGCGGGGCAATATATATATATCTTCCAGGATAAAGTCGGCCTTCTCAAACCCTGCTTCAACATCACCATCGGTGATATTCAGGTGAGTAATGATATTGCCATCCTTGTGTATGTGGGGAGCATCATCTTTTGCAGCTAAAACGGGATCAAAAATTGGCGTTAAAGGTTCATATGAAACCTGGATCTGTTTAGCTGCTTCTTCAGCGATTTCTTTGGTCTCCGCGACGATTAATACTACTGGCTCTCCCAGATGCCGGACTACATCAATTGCCAGCGAGGGTTGATCAGGGATCAGGGAACCAAAAACTTTAGCTCCAGGAATATCATCCGATGTTAATACCGCCAGTACTCCAGGAATCTCAAGGGACTGTTTTTTATCGATCTCCAGTATCCTGGCATAGTGATGGGGTGAGCGCAGAATCATTCCAACCCGTAAATTTTCTACGGGGATATCGGCTGTATAAAGTGCCCTTCCGGTTGTTTTATCCCAGCCATCTTTGCGGAGCATTGATTTCCCGACAGTGCGGAAATGATCAGTCATCCAGCCCCCCTTCTTCTGCCAGATGGATAGCATCGATCATCTTGTTATACCCGGTACAACGGCATAGATTGCCAGATAATCCTTCCCGAATCTCAGCATCAGATGGATGTGAGTTTTGATCCAGTAATGCTTTTGCTGCCAAAATTGCGCCTGGTGTACAAAAACCGCACTGTACCGCGCCAACCTCAACAAATGCCTTTTGAAGACGATGATACTGCCCTTTTTCCATTAATCCTTCAATCGTGGTGATCTGGGTACTTTCCGCCTGTCCAATGAAGACCAGGCAGGAATTTACGGGTTTACCATTCATGATGACCGTGCAGGCACCACATTCCCCTTCACCTCCACAAGCATCTTTCGCACCGGTTAATCCCAGATCCTCTCGCAGGACTTCCAATAGAGTCCGGTTGGGAAGGCTGGTGAGCGAGGTTTTATTCCCGTTCAGAGTGAAAGTGACTGAGATATCTTTCACTGTCCCCTCTCTCGTGCCAGATCAACTGCGTTTTCCAGGGCTCTGTGAATGATCACTGCAGCAGCGTGATCACGATATT
>CAWAOV010000005.1:0-119498 GCA_963783765.1 uncultured Chloroflexia bacterium
TCCTATTCGATTAGATCCAGGATCATTTTTGGATTATGATAAGGACTAAGAACTGGATCTAAGCAGGATCAAGACAGCATCTCAACTCCTGCAAATGAAAATGATTGATCATCATCCAGGGGACCCAATCATCTCAATCATGCCCAGCAAGGAAAAAAATGAAACCAGACCCTTCAAAACTTCTGGAAATAGCAGGTCTAAGGACCCCACTGATCGGATTCTACGATGTGACGGACACAAAACCCTTTGAACCCTTTGCCAAACCTGAAAGATGTATCTTTTCCTGCTATAAAAATTGGCTCAAGGGTGAAAGTATCATCATAACCGAAGGAAATTGCAGCTGCCAGGGCGGAGGGTATTGGATGGGGGGAGTCATGCCGGCCTGGGTTCAAAAATCCGCCCAAACAGAGCGTGAAAAACTGCCTGTCTTTGCCAGGAGATTGAATCAGCGCGAAGGTTTTAAGTCATCCGATGAACTGATGCTCAAGTGGTTTGAAAATCAGAAACCTTATTGGATAGAGAACCAATTTGTTGTGATTGGGCCATTAAAAGATGATCAATATCAACACCTTAAGACGGTGACATTTTATGTTAATCCTGATCAATTAAGTCTGCTGCTTCACGGAGCAGAGTATAACAATGCTTCCATCACTGATCATCCGATGATTGCTGCTTTTGGTTCAGGCTGCGGACAAATGGCCGCCATCCTGGGAGACCTGGAGTCTGATGTACCCAAAGCTGCCCTGGGAGCGACAGATTTGGCAATGAGGGAGCATGTACCGCCAGACATTCTGGCCTTGACAGTAAATAAAGCCATGTATGAGCAATTATGCCAATTGGACGAACGGAGTTTCCTGTATAAGCCCTTCTGGGAAAGACTCACAAAGGCGAGAAGAACGTAAGTAGTGGTTTAGTAAGTAGTAAGTCGATTAAGTGACTTGTGTTCGGAAATTTTCATTTGATAAACCTACATGGATGATAGGAGATAAGTCAAAGATTAATCGTAAAATACATGATCAAAATGATTTGTAATCATATACTGGAGATGAATTGTAGTTATCATAAGCTTTGGAAGATCAATTATCTATTTTAGCTGGATTTGAAAAATGATTAAACAAGGGTCAAAAAGGAATTTACCATGAATCCAATCTATGATAGAGAAGGTCAGGTGGTTGGCTGGAAAAATGATCAGAACATTTATGATCTTGATGGCAGCCATGCTGCGGTTAGAATTAAAGAAAACGTTTATGGCCCTAACGGGGAGCATCTCGGCCTGCTTCTGGAAGGATTTTTCCGTGATCATCGTGGTGACGCTGTAGCTTTTTTGTCAGGTGCAATTGGCGGCCCGATCCTGCCTACCCTCTCGCTACCACCGGAACCTCCCATTCCAGCAGCACCGCCCACCCCGGCTAAACCATCCATCCCTCCCATACCCGCAATCCCATCGTTAGATTGGGGCATCAGCTGGATGGAATTTATTGGTAGATAAGTAATCCATCCCTAATTGCGCCCGGGGCATGAGCCTCAAAGAGGGCACTACGTGCCCGACGGGTTAACGATAGCCCAAACCGGTCTCTTTATGCCAGTCTCATCATGCCCGTCTCTCCTTGCCGGTCGTGAGCGCAGTGATGTTTCGCATCTGACCGAGGACGGGCTTGGGCGCGTTCGCGCCCGACAGGTTGACTATAACCCAAACCTGTCTCTTCACACCGGTCTCTCCCTGCCCGTCTCTTCATGCCGGTCGTGAGCCCTTCACTTCGTTCAGGCCAGGCTCCGCGAACAACCCATCCTTCGCGCAGCGAAAATTCGGTCAGCCCGCTAGACGTGCTACTTCTCAAACAGGTAATGCGAAACCAGGTACTCCCTGCCTCCCCGGAAGGCCCAGGTCATTTCGCAGGCCAGGAAAAACAGGCGCCAGTTGACCCACCATTGATTAAGGTTTTCCGGACCATAGGTTTCCGCCAGCACTTCTTTGACCGCCGTTTCAGCCCGGTCCATTTTATCCAGCCAGGCCCGCAAGGTCTTTTGATAATGTTCACCACTGATGCGCCAGTGGTCCATCAGATGCAGGTCCTGCTGGTAGTGCAGCAGCAGATCATCCGAAGGCATGGTCCCGCCAGTGAAAAAGGTCTGGGCCATCCAGCTTCCCTGGTCCTCTGCTTCAAATTCATAGGCGAACTGGCGGTGGCTGAAATAGTGCACAAATAAACGCCCCCCGGGTCGGAGTAAGCCGCTGATGACCTTCATCAGCTGGCGGTAGTTTTTCATGTGTTCGAACATTTCGATCGAAAACACCCGGTCATATGTTTCCCCCACTTTTTCTGCCAGTTGGTTTACATCCACAACCCTGGCTTCCAAATTCTCAAAACCCCTCTCCCGGGCCTGTGAGGTAATGAAATCGATCTGGTCCCGCGAGTTGGAAAGGGCAGTGATCTGGCAGCGGGGATATTTTTCAGCCACCCACAGGCTCAAAGAACCCCAGCCGCATCCCAGATCCAGCACACGCATGCCGTCCTCCAGCCCGGCCCGCTTACAGACCAAATCCAGCATGTGCTCCTCAGCCTGGTCCAGCGTGGTGTCTTGATCAGGCCACAGGCAGCAGCTGTATTTCAACCTTTTGCCCAGCACCAGCTCGAAAAATCCCGGCGGCACCTCATAATGCTGCTGGTTGGGGAGATGGGGAACGATGGCAATCGGGCTCTGATCGAACTTCTCCAGCAGGGCCCGGCGGTCGCTTTCCTGGATTTCCTGCGGCAGGCGCTCCCATTGGCGGATCTTTTGTGCTGTGGTCCAGTTTAGGACCCAGCGCAGGACAGGGTCCGGGATCAAATTGGCATACAAGAGTTTCAGATACCACATGGATTCTCCCATTGGATCTAATCAGGTATTTTTTTGGATTGTAGCATATTCAGACCCGGCAGGGAGTGCCGCTGAGAAGGATCGAGATCAGCTGTCCGCTGTCTTAAGATCCAGTTCCGGCTCTTCCTGCACATACCAGAAATTTAACATAACTTTAATACCTACCCTCCGTTATATACTTTATGATTGTTCGAGAGCAATCAACAATTTATTGGTAAAACCAAAGTGAGGAAAACTTTAATGGTAAGCAGACGCGGTCTTTTCCTGTACCTTATTTACCCTGGCAATTTTCGCAACTGCCTGCAGCGGCACCCCGGCCGGGGTTGAATCAGCTGAATCACAAGCCACACCTTTAATTTCCACTGACTACCCTTGATCTTGCCACCCCAACAACCCCTCCCACAGAGACAGAAGATCCACCACCCACGCCATCCGGGACACCAGAATCCCTTTTATTCTGCCCTGATGTTATTGCGCAGGATACTGCCTATCCGGACGGGGTGCAGATCACTGAAGTCGAGCTGGATTTTGAAGTTGTGAAAAAAGATGAATCCCAGGGAGAACTTTTCTGGATTGAGGAAGGTTTTGTCGTATTAAAAGGCGGCCTGGTTGGTTATGATAGAGTGGAGGCCTTCTCCGAAGATGGACTGAACTGGGTGATTTTTGATTTTGAAAATCGCCCGAAGATCTCCGACCTGAACCTGGATGATATTCCCCCGGACAGGAAATCCATCCGGCCAGGGCTCGGCGGCCAGGTTGAATTGATCACTGGCCTTGGGCCTTCCGGCCTCTGCACGCCAGGCCCAGATGGTGTTGGAAAACAGTTCCAGCTCTTGCCCTTTGGAACTGGCGGAGAATTTCAGCAGCCTGATTTAATTGGCGCCGCCGGGGATACAGTTTTCATGCTGGTCTCCTATGATGACCCGCCTTCATTTGTCCTTGAACTGGGAAGTGCCAGGGTTCGGATGGAACAGGGATCTGACGGTATCCAGATGGTTGACATCGATACAGGGGAGCTTCTCACCTTCGGACCTTATGATGAGGGGGTCAGATTCGTTTCCATAGAGAGTGGCGAGACTTTAGCCGAAGTGAGCAGTGAGGAGTTTTCCGACCTGATGGAGGCATCCCGCAGATACCAGGAGGCCACGAATCTCCCTCCAGTTTTCTATCTGGCCTGGACCAGGGACCGCGGTTTTAGCTGGACAACCGCCAAGCTGCCTGATCAAACACCCAAACGTGCGTTTGACGTTGAGGGGGCAGTCTCCCCGGACGGAACAGTAGCCCTACTGGTATACAACACACAAAATGGCCAGCTGTTCAGCCCGGATGAGATAAATGGGCAGTTAACCGAGGAAGAAATCCAAGCAGCTCGGTCGGCCCGCTTGTTTCAGGAACCAGACTATCTGGCTCTGAGAGTTTTCTTCCCGATTGACTGAGGTTGGGAGCGAAGCTCCCGCCGGGGGACGGTAGGAGTGAGTAAATTGTAAATTGTAAGGTGATTAAGGTTTAGCGTGAGCAGAATGTAGGGGCGACGCGATGCGTCGCCCTTTTTGTTTGTCATTGCAAGGAACGAGTGACGAAGCACTGACACCCTGGATGGCAACTATCAATACCAGATTACAACCCGGTCGTCCATCCCCGGTCGTCCGTCCCCGGTCGTGAGCGAAGCGAACTCCGGTCGTGAACGCAGTGAACAATCCATCTCCGTTCGCGCCGAAGGCGCTGAATCTCACGAACCTCCTGCGACGAGCTCGAGAGTGATTTCTTCGCCATCCCTTAACAATCCGATCTGGAGGTTATCACCAGGATGGTATTCATAAAGCACATTGATAAAGGGATCCTCTGCACCCAGAACAATATCTCCCACCCGGATGATGATATCATTTTCCAGGACGCCAGCCTCTGCTGCCGGACCGCCCTGCTGCACACCAGACACATAGACCCCCCACTCTGCTGGCAGATTATACGTACGGGAGATACCAGGATTGATGGGCTGCCACTGCACACCTAGAAGGGACGGAGAAAGTCTCCTGTGGCAATGATCTGGTTGGCAACGGCCTGGACTGTGTTGGAGGGGATGGCAAATCCCAATCCTTGTGCGACTGATCCTCTGCCGCTGCCGCGGACAACCAGGTTGTTGATCCCGATCACTTCCCCGACCAGATTGACCAGCGGGCCGCCTGAGTTGCCCTGATTGATCGCTGCATCAGTCTGGATCAGGTCTTCGATCACATACCCCCGGCCGCTGTTAATGGATCTGCCCACACCGCTGACGACGCCTGTTGTGACCGAATTCATGAACATCCCCAGGGGTGATCCAATGGCAACCACAGTTTCACCAGGATCCAGCAAATCTGAGTTTCCCAACGTCGCAAACGCAGGGGACGGTTCTTCCGTTTTCAGCACAGCCAGGTCGGAAAAAACATCACTGCCGATCAGGCTGGCATCCAGTACCCGGCCATCCTGCAGGACAACCCGGAAATTCCTGGCGCCATCAACCACATGCTCATTGGTGATCAGATATCCATCTCCGGTGATAAAAACCCCGCTGCCACTGACCTCAGACGGGGATGTTTCCCCGCCTTCTGTGGGCACATCCACAGTTCCCAGCACTGTGACAACAGCCGGACCTACCTGCTGAACCACACCCGTGATCGATGTCTCGATATTGGTATCAACCACCACAAAGGTGTTTTCTTCATTGGCAAGAGCAGAGGGCTCAGTCAGCCCAGCGTCTACTAACATCCTGTGATTCCGCAAGGGAGATGGTCTGCCGTTGTGATAGCAGCAATCCTCCCGCCAGGCCGCCCCCAAGGGCGGAGAGGACAGCCACAAATAGGATCATCAATATGAAGTTTCTTTTGGTTAGCGACATATCTAATTCCTCACTTGCTACATCGTGGTCCTTCACTCTGTGAAAGAACAACGAAGAAGTTAATAACCGGGCTGGAGCCAGACCACCGGGATCAGTCGGTCGGTACTTTTTTCATACTCCCCGTATTGGGGAGCCCGGGCTAGAATACGTTCCCAGACCGTGGCCCGGGTTGACTCATCCAAGATTTCGGCCCTGGCGGTCAAGGCCTGATCCTTGATCTGAAGCTTCACCTGGGGATCACTTTTCAGGTTGAAGTACCAATCGGGATGTTTTGCCTGCCCGCCATTGGAAGCGATGATCAAATAACCCTCCTGATGGTCAAAATACCCCAGCGGGGTGGTGTATTCGATGCCGCTTTTACGTCCTTTGGTGGTCAGCAGCAGGATCTTATTCTCTCCCATTTTGCTGCCGACTCTGCCGCCGGTCAGTTTGTAAATAAAATTATGCAGTTTGATAAATAATTTGACGATGGTCTTGTTCATGCTGGTCTACCCTCACTCGATCGTTGATTGATTTATAGGTTGAAAACTTACATATAGGTAGACGAGGGTGAGGGAGGTTAATCTTACTTGATGGTTCACTTCTGACGCGGAGCCGGAGGAAAGCTGCGCTGATCCGACCGGTTAACTGTTTCCCTAAACCGGTCTCATTATTTCGGTCGTGAACCCAGTGAACAACCCGTCGCGAGCGCAGCGAAGTTAAACAACCCCCGACTAGTCCAGCCTGTCATTGCGAGGACCCCGAGTCCCACGAGGGGGACGCGGCAATCTCGCCTGTAGACAGCGATAACATCATATTTTATGATGAACCTATGGGGGAAAAAAAATATTTTGTCTATATCCTGACCAATCTGCACAATACAACCCTGTATACTGGAATTACAAATAATTTATTCAGGCGTGTTCAGCAGCATAAACAGGGAGAAGGAGGTCAGTTTTCCCAGAAGTACAAAATGAGGAAACTGGTCTACTATGAAGTCCATGGAGACGTCAGAACTGCAATTACCAGAGAGAAGAAAATCAAGGCAGGATCGCGGATTAAAAAAGTTGAACTAATTTCCACGCTCAATCCAGATTGGCTTGATTTAACTTTGGAAGCTGAAAAGTGGTATCGAAGCGAGATTGCCACGTCGTCCCTTCGGACTCCTCGCAATGACAACTTGAGCTGATTACGTGGTATCGATGAACAAGTACTGGTCCCAAATCGTCTTATATCTTTACGCCTTAGATATCTCCTCATCCCCTGGAGTTCAGAAACCAAAACAGTAAGGAATAGCAGCCTCAGACCGTCTGACCTAGGCAGCACAAGTTTATTTATTTAAGAAAAATGAAAAGCAGTTAGGTGAAAAAATGAAAGCAATTTGGAATCAAGAGATTATCGCAGAAGCGAAACAAACCCTGGTAGTGGAAGGCAAACACTATTTTCCCCAGGATACTGTCAAGCTGGAATATTTGTCCTCCAGCGACTATTGTGAAGAATGTTCCTGGAAGGGCCTTGCAAAGTACTTCGATCTGGAAGTGTCCGGAAAGGATTTACCCAACGCGGTCTGGTATTACCCCACACCCATAGAAGAAGCCGTCCATGTCTCGGGGTATTGGGCCTTTAATGACCAGGTCCAGATCTTGGACTAGTAAGGGGCGCTTTGCGCCCGACGGGGGAAAAGCTCATGACCGGGAACCGGAGACGGGATGGGCGCAGCAAAGATCACTGTTCAACAGCATCCACCTCTGCCTGTTTGTCCAGGCTGTCGGCAGTCACAACCGCACAGCCCTGCCTGGAGCTTTGCATCACAGCTTCAAAGGCATCAAATGAACTCGCGTACTGGTCATACAGTGATCGATACTCATCGAGGGTTTGATTATATTCTTCCACTACCTCATTAAAAATGGCAACTTTCTGATTTAGGAATTTTCCTGGGCAACACACAGGTCATATTTGTCCTGGGGAAGCGTACCCTTACATCCCATCTCATTATATTTCTGCAGTTCTCCTTGATATATCACATCAGCCGCATCCAGCTGCACTTTCTTCTGATCGATGGCAGCTAATTTTAAAACCAGACCCGTTTCCCTGTCGCTGATATCCTTATACAGTGAAATTTCCTGACAGGTAGCTAATTGGCGAATGAACTCGCCATAGGTCAGGACATCCCGCTCCAGCTCTTCCGCTAAAGAAACCATGCGGGTAAATGATTTACCGTCCGAGATAGGGATGATCTGAGGTTCTTCCCTGAAATCCTGCCCGGCCAGGGTGCTGGGTTTAACGCCAATCCTGAACGGTCCCGTTGTTTCAATATAACAGTACCCAACCCCATCTTTGAGATAGGTGGCAACTTCAACAGGACATTGGACCCCCAGCGCCATATGATTATTCTGGTTATACAGCAGAAACGCGCTTCCATATCCTACTTCCCCCAGTATTTTCCCCAGCAAGATCGAGCTGTCACCACACACACCCTCCTGCAAATATAATGTTTCATAGGGGAAATTAGTTTCAAATCCCTCGCCATCCTGGTATTCATAACTGAACAGTTTTTCACAATCATAGGTCAGGTTCTGGACCAGGCTTGTTAAGGCCATCACCAATTCATCCTCACTTGTATTCAGAGACCAGCTACAGCTGCCACAAGGCTTCTAATGGCTTCCAGATCATACTCAGATTCCAGGAATTGCAGATAATATTCTTCCTGCCAGTCAGGCGGCAGTGATCCCTGATAATAAAAT
Organism: uncultured Chloroflexia bacterium; assembly: GCA_963783765.1. Taxonomy (GTDB): domain Bacteria; phylum Chloroflexota; class Anaerolineae; order Anaerolineales; family UBA11858; genus B10-G9. The sequence continues at coordinate 8,458 of CAWAOV010000005.1, forward strand.
GATTTATCTGTAGCTGCAAAATAATCATACAGGCTGTCAAATATCGGCAGGGAAAGGGAATACGATTGGCAGCTGTATTCAAAGCCATAGGTTCTGCTCGTTTGTCCGGTTAACTCCGGGGGAAGTTCTTCTTCAAGGCTTTGTGTGGAAGGGGATCCCTCGGTCTGTGATGGCGTATCGGCTGCAACGGAAACCCCGGCCGGGGAGGGATCACTACCCAGCGGCTCCGGGATGCGATTGATAATCATCACAGCCCCTACTAACCCAGCCAATACCAGAACCAATCCAAGCAGGATCAGTCCCAGTATTTTCGTGGTGGAATTTGAGTTTCTTTTTCGCCCTGGGGGTGAATGGTCAGATCGCATGGAAGAATTATATCCTTGTTGAGATTGCCACGTCCCTCACTCCGCTCTCTCCGTCCCTGGCCTGGTAAAACCAGCCAAAACCATGCTATGATAAAGGCAAATCCCGCATCCGATCGGGATTCCCTCCTTTATTGGCCCCCTTTAGTGGTGTAACAAAAACAGATCGAATCCCGTTCTATATATAGAATGGGAACAGACCAATTAACGGGACAACCAGGTGATTCCTGGCATCCAAACAACAAGGCCACCCTGGTGCAAACAAATCCGGACCCTGCTCCCGAACAGATCAAATCACACTAAGGAGAGTATCATGAAGAGGCAAAAATTCTTTCTGGGTATGGGATTCCTGGTCGCCCTGCTGCTGTCTGGCTGCAACTGCAGCAATGCGGGGGTCTCGGTCTACGAAGTACTTCAGGACAGTCCTATTGCCCATGTGCTGGTGACCTCTCTCAACCCCAGATTCGAATGGCACGGCAGCGACAGCTGCGAGCCGGACAATTTCCACCTGTACATCAAGGAAAACAAACCCTGGGGATACGACAGCTCAACCGGACCCTGGATGGGGATATCTCATCCTATACCCTTACCGGAGGACTCGCTGGTGCCAGGGAAGGAATACAGCTGGATGATGCAGGCCCGGAATGACTATGATCCCCAAGAAAGCGGTGATTATATCGGACCCTGGTCTGAGTATGATTTCTTTTACACCGGTCCTGCCTGCACAGGAACCCTGCTTACCGCACCCGAGATAGAAGTACCCCTGGCACAAGGAGGAAATCCTGAAAATGATAACTGGATCACCCACTCCGGTCCCCAGGATTTTCAGTGGAGCTACCCCGGTGGATGCCTGCCGGAGTTCTACGACTACCAGTTCGCCACCGACGCTGCTTTCACCGATATCGTGCTTTCAGGTACAACCACGGAACTATACTTCATGCACCTCTCTGAGACCTTCCCCAACTGTTCCTCGCTTTTCTGGCGGGTAGCTGCCCGGATGGGCAGTTCGGTCGGACCCTGGTCAGATGCCTTCCAGTTCCACTGGGTCGAGGACACAGCTGCTGGCAGAACCAGTACATCTCTGACGACGCTGCCCGCATTAATGTCAGACTCTACCAGGACATCCTGCGATCAGACAGGGGATCTCAACTCCAGCGGCACGGTCCTTAATCCGGGCTGCGCCCTGAACCAGGAAGATAACCGCATATATGCCGACGGCAGCAAAATTTTGGCGATTGGATTTCTGGAATTACACCGTGGACCTGGGCGCCGGCCCCTGCCCCTCCACAGGCCTGGATCAAATGAAATTCGACTATGATTGGCATCAAGAATACTTCCATGTCCTGGCGCCGGGCACCTACTGCGTCTCCCTCAGCAAGAACCAGACAGTGAATCAAAACGGCGCTCCCTTCACCCCGGACCTGAACAACGGGATCTGGACCGATCCCTTCACCACTGACCTGGTTGCCTCAAAAACTGTTACCCTCGGACCTGGCACCCAGGATGTCATCCTGAATTTTGGCTGGGACGAATACGAGGAGCCCATGCTCTGGTATCCCATGCCCGAACAAACCTGGTGCCGTGTAGGGCTAGAACTGATCTGCGACCCGCTGGGAGTCATCGGGCGGGGAGAAATACTGCCCATAACGGCCCGCGACCGGAACACCGAGTGGAAGATGGCCTCCTATGGGGGTGAGTCCTGCTTTGTCTATCTGCCTGCAGTCCAGATCGATCAGGCTCTGGCTGAGATCCCGGGCAACTTGCTGTTCACTGCGGACCTGCCATTCTTTGATCCCCCACCCCCCTGTCCCGAACCAGAACCGGAACTGGAGTGCGCCGATATCAAAAACCAGACTACCTGCAAAGAATCCGGCTGCAAATGGGTAGTTCCCGAAGCCAGGGTCGGGGCCGCGACCCCGTCCTACTGCACGGATAAATAACCCACGGCAGAAACCAACCCGGCAACTGAAGATCACCCTGCCGCCACCAGCCTGTTCAGACAATAAAAAAGAGCCACATTTCTGTGGCTCTTTTATTATGCGAGCGGGGGGCACTGAAATGCCCGACAGAGGCGGATATCAATATTGTCTGTCATCCTGACATCGGCTCCGAACGCAGATAAGGAGGAGATGGAAGGATCCATATAGACTTAGCCTCTACAGGCTCATCGCCGATAACAAATGATCGCTATATGGATTCTTCCACTTCCCCCTCGGTAAACCTCGGTGCCAGTGTCAGAATGACAAACGGGCGACAACCCTGCCCCGAGCGAAGTCGAGGGGGAGTCACCCCTACTCCCAAACGAATAACCATTCCCCCACACCTGCTCCCAGGGCCAATGATCCATCTGATTGTGTAACACCCACCAGGTTGCTGGTTAACCGCCCGCCCAAAGAGATCGTCCACAAGATATCAGTAATTCCATCCAGATACCCAATTCCATGCAGGGATTCCTGTCCCAGGCCCGGCACTACAACCTCAAGTTTTCCATCCCCATCCAGGTCGCCCACCAGGGCCATGTCCAGGTTGCGGGAGCCGATCTGGTGGCTGCTGAAGCCGGGCAGCTCTCCTTTTAATACCAACCTATCCCCTTCCCAGCTAAAAAACTCCAGGGTGGCATCCAGGTGGGGACGCAAAACATCAATAATCAGGATTTGGCCATCCGGACCCAGAGGCGCGGCCGCCAGCTGATGGCGCCAGCGGTACGCCTGGCCGGCGGCTGGGCCCTCGGCCAGATTTTCTCCATCTTCGTTATAAAGGACCAATCGAGCGCCAATATCATAATCGCTTACCGTAACCAGGATCTCTCTTGTTCCATCGCCATTCAGGTCTGTCCAGATGGGGGCAATTCCTTCAATCACCGCCGGAGACGGGATCTCGATTCGGGCGACTAATTTCAATACCGGATCGGTCTCCACCAGGGTGATCGAAGCCGCTTCCAGGTTGTCTCCCAATACACCATGGTCGTAGCGGTCAGTGGGATCGGACAGGAATAAAAGCCTACCATTTTCATCACCGATTAACCGGGCATCCGGCAGGGCATTTACATCCAGTCGGTCGATCTCAGCTCCCTGTTCCCATAAAACAAGGTCTCCCTCGCTGGTGATAAATACCACTCGGCCGGATTCGGGATTGAGGCTGACAGGGTGAGTGAGATGTGAGGTTCCGGATGCTGGAGGTAAGTTGAGATAGCGTTCACCTACCTGAGCCAGGATCAGGGGCGGCATACCGGGAGGAAGCGGTTCCAGGCCAATGTCAAAACTTGCTACCTGTCCATCCTGAACGCTGTAGCTCTCGATCGTGCCGTCCACCAGCGTCGCAGTCCACAAAGATCCGCTCCCATATGGGAGGCCAACCAGCCAGTGGATCTCGCCCTCCAGCTCGATCTGCAGCGGTTCGCTATTCAGGATCCTGCCCTGCCCTTCAACCAGGCGATTGCCGTCAGCATTCTGGTACGTTAAACCAAAATCATACCCCTCCTGTGAGGGAGTAGATACTGGTTGCCTGAAGGTTGGTGCAGTGATTGTGGGCAGGGGAAGTTGTTCAGGAGGTGCCTGATCGGCACAGGCTGACAGGGAAACCAATATTAAAATAAATACCGGGATTATGCTCCGTTTTATTGTTTTCATGGTATTTAGACGCCCTGCATCACCCAGGCCTTACACCTGGTATAAATCAGGAATCCAACGCAGCGAAATAAGAACGGTTCCTTACTACAGAATCATTCGCCACTCGATCAGGGACGTTTCTTAAACAGATAATGGGAAACAAGGTATTCGCGCCCACCCCGGTGGGCCCAGGTCATTTCGCAGGCCAGGAAAAACAAGCGCCAGTTCACCCACCACTGCCGGATATTTTCCGGACCATAAGTAGCTGCCAGGACCTGCTTGACGGCCTGTTCAGAAGCATCCATCTTCTCCAGCCAGGCCCGCAGGGTGCGCTGGTAGTGGGTACCGCCCACCCGCCAGTGGTCCTCCAGCACCAGGTCCTCCTGGAAATGGAGCAGCAAGTCATCTGAGGGCATAGTCCCGCCTGTAAAAAAGGTCTGGGCCATCCAGCCCCCGCTTTGGTCTGTTTCATATTCATAACAAAAAGACCGATGGCTGAAATGATGGACAAAGAGCCGGCCTGTGGGGGACAGCAGGTCACTGACGATCTTCATCAGCCGCCGGTAGTTTTTCATATGTTCGAACATTTCAATCGAGATGACCCGGTCAAAACTCCCCTGCAGGGTGTTTTCGAGCTGGTTGACATCCACCACCCGCGCTTCCAGATTCGCATATCCTTTCTGATTGGCTTGCTGGTTGATGAACTCGATCTGGTCGCGGGAATTGCTGACCGCCGTAATCTGGCAGGCAGGATAATGTTCTGCGATCCAGAGGCTTAAGGACCCCCAGCCGCAGCCCAGATCAAGCACCTTGAGACCGTTTTCCATCCCGGCCCGGCGGCAGGTGAGATCCAGCATGGCTTCTTCAGCCTGATCCAAATTGGTATCAGGGTTCTCCCACCAGCAGCAGCTGTATTTTAGGCGTTTACCGAGCACCAGCTGGAAAAAGGCCGGCGGTACTTCATAATGCTGGAGATTGGGCAGATGGGGAACGATCGCGATCGGGCTCTGGTCAAATTTCTCCAGCAGCGCCCGGCGGCGGTCTTCCGCTTGCCCCTGGGGCATGCGCTCCAGCTGGCGGATCTTCAGTCCCGTGGTCCAGCTTAATACCGGCCGCAGAATCCAATCCGGGATCAAATTTGAATAAAGAATTTTCATATACCACATTGGCTGATTATCCATTAATTCGAAACCTCATCTTCAAAATTTCCTGGCTGGTTCTCATCCTGGGTCACAACCAGATGGACCTCGGAATTCATGCAGGCCAGGCTGGAGATCATTAAGGCCAGAGGGGGTCTTGTTTTCAGCATAACACCTCTCCGTGTGTGTATTGGACCTTTATAATAAAAGTATAAGGCATCAAAAACCTACTCACAAGAATGAAAAAAGAAATATATCTTCCGTCCTCCGTCCCCAGTCCCCCGGTCCCAGTCTGCCCTCCGTCCCCCGTCTCTGCTCCCCCGTCCTCCGTCTCCCGTCTCCCGTCGGATGCGCAGCATCCACCAAAATGACTCCCGTCACATCCACCCTGACAATCTTGTATGCCCTATATGATCCCCAGCACCTTGACCCTCCTGCCCACCAGTACTAGAATTATGACCCATTGACTGCCATAATGCATCAAAGGTGCCACTCTTATGACCCAGGATAAACGCGTCCGCCGGACCCAAAAACTACTCGGTGAAGCCTTAATCGCTGAAGCTATGGAAAAGGGTTACAAGAATATCACCATCCAGGACGTCACCCGCCGGGCTGATATTGGCTACCGGACCTACTTCCGGCACTATACCGGTCTGGATGAACTTTTGATCAGCGTGGCCCAGGACCGGCTGGACCAATTTTATGAGATCCTTGACCTGCCCCTCACTGGGGATTTGATCCAGGACCCGGTGGTTTTTTTCCAGCAGATCGGGGATACCCTGTTCCAGCATATTCAGGATAATACCAAGGTCTTCCGCTTCCTGCTGCTGGACGACGGTCTGCGATTTTTGCTCGAGCCGGTCATGACCGGAGCCTGCCAAAAAACCGAACTGATCCTCTCCGGCCTGCCCCAGGAGAATATCCCCGCCGGTGTGGCCGCCAACCATATTATCACCTCCACTTTTTCGCTGATGCGCTGGTGGCTGGAGAACGACCTCAAACACACTCCCCAGAAAATGGGAGAGATCTTCACAGAAATGATCATCAAACCCACCTGGCTGGTAATGACCCAGGCGGTATGACAGCCGGATAAATATGTATATGTTATGGAAATTGAACCAAAATGACTGACCCTACATCCCCCCTGATCGAACTGCGCGGTGTGGTGAAGAACTACCTCACCAAAGCAGGTTCTTTCCCTGCTCTGCAAGGCATCGACCTCGATATCTATCGCGGGGAATTCCTGGGTGTGGTTGGTAAATCCGGAGCCGGGAAATCAACCCTGCTGAATATGATCACCGGGGTCGACCAGGCCAGCGCCGGCCAGGTGAAAGCTCATACCAATGGGGTCTCTGTCAACCTGACAGAATTGAGCGAAAACGAGATCACGCTCTGGCGCGGACGCAACCTGGGTGTGATCTACCAGTCCTTCCAGCTCCTGCCCATGCTCACCCTGGTACAGAACGTGGTCATGCCTATGGACCTCAGCGGGCTGTACCACCCCCGCAAAAGCCGGGAGCGGGCCCTGGAATTATTAGAGATGGTCGAGCTCAGCGATCATATCGACAAATACCCCTCCCAGATCTCAGGCGGTCAGCAGCAGCGAGTGGCCATTGCCCGCGCCCTGGCCAACGACCCTCCCCTGCTGGTGGCAGATGAACCTACCGGCAGCCTGGATTCAGTCACCGCAGACCATATTTTTAACCTTTTTCAGCAATTGATTGGAGACAACCGCACCATTATTATGGTCACCCATGATCAGGGGCTTTTACCCCGTTTCTCGCGCCACATTCAAATAGCCGATGGCCAATTTGTCGGAGAGGGCAGCGAGTCATGAAAATTCAGTCCGGCAGTTTTCCCGCGGCTCAGAATGAGGGGTTGATCCAGATGTTTGGTGTGCAGAAAACCTACCAGACCACTGCAGGCAGCTTCACTGCCCTGCGGGGCATTGACCTGACCCTGGAACAGGGTGAATTTGCGGCGCTGATCGGCAAGTCCGGCAGCGGTAAATCGACCCTGCTGAATATGCTCACTGGCATTGACCACCCCACTGGCGGCCAGGTCCTGGTGGATGGCAAGGATATCTATTCGCTCAGCGAAAGCCAGCGCTCACTGTGGCGGGGGCGCAACCTGGGCATCGTTTTCCAGTTCTTCCAGCTCCTGCCCATGCTTAACCTGCTCGAAAACGTGATGCTGCCCATGGATTATGTGGGCATGTATGAGATCGATCAGCGGCCCAAAAAAGCACTCGAATTATTAGCCCTGGTTGGGTTGGAAGACCAGGCCCAGCAGCTCCCCCGAGCTGTCTCGCGGGGCCAGCAGCAAAGCGCAGCCATTGCCCGCGCCCTGGCCACTGATGCTCCAATCCTGGTGGCCGATGAACCCACCGGCAACCTGGATTCCCGTTCTGCCGGAAAGATCATCGATCTTTTTGAAGAGCTTTCCCGGCGAGGGAAAACCATCCTGATGGTCACCCATGATCCTTCGATGACCGAACGGGCTTCCCGGACAATATTTATCTCCGATGGCGAACTGGTGAATGAGACCATCGCCCAGGCCCTGCCGCTCTTGACCCATCCGCTGATGATGGAACTGAGTCATCGGGTTGAGGCTCTTTATTATCAACCCGGGGCGACTATCCTGGAGCAGCGCAATCGCGTGGAGAATTTTTACATGATCCAGAGCGGTCAGGTCGAGATCGTGCTCCAGGGACGTTTCCGGGATGATCTCGTGATCACCTCCTTGAAGAAGAACGATTTTTTTGGCGAGATCTCGCTGCTCGAGGGCGGCAAGGCCATCGCCAGCGTGAGGGCCTCCGATGAAGGACCGGTGGAACTCTTAGCCCTTCCCCGGGCGGATTTTCAATGGCTGATGGACCAATCTCCTCTCACTGAGGAAGCCATCTGCCGCATTGTCCAGAAGCGTTTAAAAGAAAATCAGCAAATGACCCGGGGCAAAAAGAAAGGATTATTTGGATCAGGCTGAGGCCGGATCCAGGACTTACAGGAGTGAATATGCGCCCCCGCTGGCGAAAAGTAATTTCAGATCTGATCGATAACAAATTCCGCACCATCCTGGTGGTTTTATCCATCGCGGTGGGTGTCTTTGCTATCGGTGTCATCGCCGGCGCTTATGTGATCATCTCAGAGGATATGGGAGAGAGCTACGCATCCAACAATCCTTCCAACATGGAGATCCGCCTGAGTGATTTCGACCAGGACCTGCTGCATACCGTGCGCAATTTTGAGGGCATCAAAGAAGCCGAGGCCCGCCGGGTCTTTAACATCCGCGTCCGCGGGGCAGGAGACAGCAAATGGACCACCGTGGATGTAGTGGCTCTGGAAAGCTTCCAGGAAAACCAGATCAACCTGCTGGAGCCCATCAGCGGCCTGGTCAGAGCCGGGCAAGAACCAGATCCTGCTGGAAAAGGATGTCCTGGAAGACATTAACATCGATCCCGGGGAAATGCTGGAAATCCAGCTCTCTGATGGAAGTATTAAGGAGATCCTGGTGGTGGGGATCGTTCAGGATTCCTCCACCGGGGCGATCGATTTCCTTTCCCCGCCTCTGGCTTATATCACCAATGACACCTTGAAATTCTTTGAGGAACCGGATATCTTCAACCGGCTCTTTGCCACCGTCGAGACCGGGCAGGATGATGACGAACACATTCGGGCTGTCCTGGCCGACCTGACCGAGAAGATCGAAAAGAACGGATCCACCGTGGGCCGGAGCTTCCGCTCTAAAACCCATGAACACCCCCTGGAATCCACCATTAACGCCGTCCTGGGTATTCTGATGGCCCTGGGTGTATTGATCGTTTTTCTATCCAGTTCCCTGATCGCCAACACCCTCAGCGCCCTGCTCAACCAGCACCTGCGCCACATCGGGGTCATGAAGCTGATCGGCGGGCAGGACCAGATCATCTTCCGCATGTACCTGGTGATGCTGCTGGTCTTTGGTTTATTGTCTCTGTTGATCGCCGTCCCGGCCGGAGGCCAGGGAGCCTATGCCCTGTCTCAGTATATTGCCACCACAATGGGATTTTCCCTGCTGGGCTACCGCATTGTTCCTTTTTCCTTTGTGCTCCAGGTCGCAGTGGGCATGCTGGTTCCCCTGATTGCCGGATTTGTTCCTGTCATCCGGGGCTCGAAAGTTACCGTTCAGAAAGCATTGGATGGAGACCAGACCCGGGCTTCCAGCGGGAAGGATCCATCAGGCAAGGATCGCGAATCACGTTTTGAACAGTTCCAGCTTAATGCCACCCGGGCCCTGGCAGACCGGGGCATCCGGCTCCCCCGCCAGCTGTTGATCTCCCTCCGAAACACCTTCCGCCAGAAGGGCCGGCTGCTGTTGACCCTCTTCACCCTGACCATGGGCGGAGCCATTTTTATCTCCGTCTTTAATGTCCGGGTCTCTCTGCATGATTATGTGGAAAATATTGGCAATTATTTCCTGGCCGATGTCACCTTCGATCTGGAACGGCCCTACAGGCTGGAAGAGATCAAGCAGTACGCCTACCAGGACCCGCGTATTATCCATGTCGAAGGTTGGACTTATTCCACGACCGAGATCCTGTTCCCGGATGGATCCACAGCCGAGAATATCAGCATCCTGGCGCCTCCAGCTGAGAGCGGCCTGGTAAACCCAATGATGGTGGAAGGCCGCTGGATCAAGGCGGATGATCAGAAAAAAATGGCCGTCAGTGAAGGTATTTACGATTATTATCCTTCCTTAAAATCAGGCGATACCATTCCGGTTAAGTTCCAGGGCAAAGAGGAGCGCTGGGAAGTGGTGGGCGTCTTTAAGTTCATCGGACTGGAAGGCACCATCGCCTACGCGCCCTATGAATATATTTCCCGGGAGCAGAACCTGGCCAACCGCTCCTTCTCATACCGGATCGTGACAGATCAGCATGACCGGGAGTACCAGGGGATGATGGCCAAAGAGCTGGATGTCTACTTCCGGGAGCAGGGTTTCCAGGTCCAGGAGGCCACCCCCGGGCTCTCCACCCTTGATAAGGCTTCAGAAAGCCTCGATATCCTGATCACCTTCCTGTTGATCATGGCTCTGCTGACAGCCACAGTAGGCTCAATGGGCCTGACCGGAACCATGAGCATGAATGTATTGGAGCGGACCAGGGAGATCGGCATCATGCGCGCCATCGGAGCCACCGACCGGGAGATTACCCGCATGGTGATCATCGAAGGTCTATTGATCGGCCTGATCTCATTTGGATTGGGAATGATCCTGGCCGTGCCCTTTACCTATTTAGTTATCTGCTATTGTCAGCAACGCTGTTTTTGCCACCCCGATTACGGTGATCTTCACCCCCCTGGGATATTTGATCTGGCTGGGATTGGTGATTCTGCTCTCCTCCCTGGCCAGTGTTCTGCCCGCCCGCAGTGCGGCGCGGCTGACCATTCGTGAAGTTTTAGCTTATGAATAAGGCAGTTATTTTTCCTGCCAATAAAAAGGATAAAAATATGAAAACAAAAAAACGTTATTTGATCTTGGCCGTTAGCCTGCTGATCGTCCTGGTTTTAAGTGCTTGCGGGGCGGAAGAAACGCCCACTCCGCTGAGGGAGGAAAGTGTCTCTACCAACTATGTCATTGCTGAAGGGCACCTGCTTCCCATCCAATCCAGCTGGCTGAATTTTTCAGTCCAGGGCAAGGTCGCGGAGATCCTGGTAGAGGAAGGAGATCAGGTTGCCAGGGATCAGGATCTGATCCGCCTTGACGGCAGTGAGGCCGCCCAGGCCGGGGCAGCAGCGGCTGAACTGGAATTGGTCCTGGCCCGCCAGGCCTACGATGATTTCAACCGGACCACAGATCTGGCTGGCGCCCGGGCCTGGCAGGTTTACCAGGACGCCCAGGCACGAAGGGGAGAAGCCGAACAGGAATGGGAAGACCTCGATCTGGATTACCTGGAAGACCGGGTTGATGATGCCCGGATAGAGGTCCGCGATCGTGAAAGCGACCTGGATGACGCCCTGGAAGAATGGGATAAATACCAGGATGTGGATGATACCAATTATGCCAGGCAGTCAGCCGAGGACGATTTGGATGATGCCCGGGAAGATTACAACCAGGCCCAGCGTGATCTGGAAGAAGCCCTGTGGGAGATTGACGGCCCGCGGGCAGATCTGGATGCCGCCCTGGCTGCCGAAGCCGAAGCGCTCAGAGACTATGAAATGTACCTCGAAGAAGGATTTGACCTCGATCAAAAAGAACTCCTGGAATCCCGCCTTGCTGCCGCCGAGGCTGGCCTGGCTGCTTCTCAAAAGGTGCTGGATGATTTCATCCTAAAAGCCCCCTATGCCGGAACATTAACGGATATAAATATCGATTCCGGCCAGTTTATTGGCCCTGAGTACCGGGCCGCCCAGCTGGCTGACCTGAGTGAGTTAAAAATTGAAACCAGCGACCTGACCGAGCTGGAAGTTGTCAAGATCTTCCCTGGCCAGGTGGTTGAGATCGTTCCCGATGCCCTGCCCGAGGAACTTCTGATGGGCCGCGTGGAAAAGATCGGGCAGTCCTTCACCACCCAGTCCGGCGATATCCTTTATACCGTCACCATCAGCCTGGATGAAAGCCACCCCGACCTGCGCTGGGGCATGACCGTCGAGCTGACCTTTTTACCGGAGTAGAGCAGCTGCGTTTCAGACCGGATGGGTGCTCATGCACTCGACGGAAGACGGGGACTATAACCTAAAGCCCAGTAAATAAACAGTGTCATCCTGACACCGAACGCAGCTGAGGTGGAAGGATCCATATTCAGATCACCTTTTCAAGTCCATCGCCTATGGAGTTGAGCATTTTATGGATTCTTCCATTTCCCCCTCGGTTTCCCTCCGGGTCAATGTCAGAATGACAAATAAAAAAGGGCGACGCAATGCGTCGCCCCTGCAATCTCCTCTTACTGACCCATAGTCTCATTTACTACTACTACTCATTTCCTACTTACTCCGTCTTTCATCAAATCTAATTTGACAAACGGTACCCCCCTCCGCAATCGTATGCCCTAACGTGAACTCAAACTCCGGGAACTGACTGGCCATGCCTCGATCCCCATCCATGGCAATATCACATAGATGTTGGATATCCTCCGGGGACGCTCCCAGTTTTTCCCAGGCACTTACCAGGGGACAGTAGTGAAAGTCCAGATGATATTTTTCTTCATCAGCGGCCACAACCTCCATTTCAAACACTTTCTGGCTGGTCTCTCCCGCGAATACAGTCTGGAACTCTTCCATGCTGTCAGGATTCTTCATCTTGTCCTTCTTTAGCTGCCCATGGATTCCGCCCGTGGCCTTCACTGCCGCCCGGCCAAAATCGTCCCAATCCAGTCCTCTCTCCCGGGCTTCTTTGAGCAGTAGATACATCCAGGTCGCCCGGTGTTCGATGGCTTTTCGGATTTCGGTTGTGATGGGGTCGATGGTTTCATTCATATCAGAATTCCTTATTAGTAATATTCAGTTTCATTAGAAATTATACTGGAAGACCCCGACCGGATGAAAGCTGCGCTTTCGACCGGGATAATGATATCGGAGGGCGCTGACACGCCCGACCGGTAAAAGGGATCCCCCGACCAGTTTCTTCATTCCCGTCGCTAAATTCCTGTCTCTTCACCTCCGTCATTCGCACAGCGAAGAAAATCAATCCAGGAACTTAAGGATCAACGGAATCACGATCGCTGTCAGTCCCGTAGATATCACAGCCAGGATGAACAGCAGGTACCGCTTATCGTAGTTGCTGATGATGGAGGAATCATAATACTGATCCACATTCTGATCCTTGTACATCTTGAGCAGGCCGTTGATCAACTTATTACGTGTATCCTTGCCTTTCAGCAGGCCAAAAATTACAACCAGATTCACCACAACCACCAGAATAATAAAGGTGATCATGGCCCAGGTAGCAGCCGAGCCGTCGTCGTTAGCTATCCCGGAATTGATGCCCAGGGACAAGAAATTCAGGAACAAGGCCACGATGATGAAGATCGTATCAGTGCGGGTGTTCTGTTTGATATCCATAATAATATGGTCATATACTTTTTCTAACATATCAACCTCCTGGGGTTAGCTCTATATTTATAATAGCATGCGGTTGCAGTAAACCCAAACTGTCATAACGAGGATGGGCAGCAAAAGAAGCAATCCGAATTAGATCACATCGATGATTTATATCTTCTTCCACGCAGAGATTATGATCATATGATCCTTAAACGTCGGCGCAGGCCAAGCCTGTCCTGAGGGAACCGAAGGATTCGGTATCAGCCCATAATGAGGACTTTGCGAAGCACCCTGTTAGGGTCAGCCCCGATTCAATACAGATTGCCGCCCTTCGACTTCTCTCAGGGCAGGCTTCTCACTTCGTTCGCTGCTCGCAATGACAAACTCTAGGCTGTCATTGCGAGCATGGGCAGCATGCGAAGCAATCTCGACAGTATCCCAACTATAATTAGAACCTTATTCCAATCAAAGATTTGGATATCTACTGCCCTTTTTCGCCTTACACTTTACTCTTTACCCCTTACACCTCCATTTTCATCGTTGACAACTAGCCAGCTGTTTGTTATAAAGCTGGTATATTGGTCAGACCAGCATACCAGAGCAACCTATGAAAATTCAGCCTGTTTTACAAAAATCACTCTCCGAAATCGTGGCCGGCAAGATCGCGGCCTTGATCCTGGAGGGAGAATTCCCACCCAATCACCAGCTGCCCTCCGAACGAGATCTGGGAGAACAGCTGGACGTCAGCCGCTCCAGTTTACGGGAAGCCCTGAAGATCCTGGCTGAACACAAACTGATCGAAGCCCGGCCCGGTGTGGGATGGTTTGTACGCCCGATCGAAGGCTCTGTCGCTGTGAAAGCCCGCGAATTGGCCCAATCTGAAACTAAAGTCACTATCCATAAAAAAGCTGCCAAAGAAGGGGAACCCCCTCCGGGACCACGGCGTTTGCCGGTTGCCAAGGAAAAACCGCTTAAGATTCCCAACCTCAAAGAAGACCGTTTGGGGACCTTCGATTTCATTTCCTGGTGGGACCGCGACAAGGTCGCTGACGCCAAAGTGCTGGTTGTGGGAGCAGGCGCACTGGGCAACGAGGTAGTCAAGAACCTGACCCTGATGGGTGTCGGCCAGATCCTGGTGATCGACTTTGATACCATCGAAGCAGCCAATCTCAGCCGCTCGGTTCTTTTCCGGGAGACGGATACCAAACGCAAAAAATCCCAGGTGGTTGCCGCTCGCGCCAAGGAGCTCAATCCTCAAACCAATATCCAGTATCTGCATGGGGATGTCACTACCGAACTGGGACTGGGTATCGTCCGTCGGATGGATGTGGTGATCGGCTGCCTGGATAACCGGGAAGCTCGTCTGGCCATCAACCGTTTTTCACACTGGATGGGAAAACCCTGGGTCGATGGCGCCATCCAGGAATTATTGGGCCTTGTGCGGGTATTTGTCCCGGGCCAAGGCGCTTGTTATGAATGCACCTTAACGGAACAGGCCCGGCGTGATCTGGCTGTGCGCTACTCCTGCCCCCTTTTAGCCCGCCAGAACATCCTGCTCGGCAAGGTACCCACCACACCAACCATCGCTTCCATCATCGGCGCCATGCAGTCCCAGGAAGCCCTGAAGCTGATCCATGATATGGATGTAGAAGCCGGCAAGGTCATCCATTACAACGGCCTGACCAACCACATGCACACCACTGCTTATACCCATCAAGAAGATTGTGAAAGCCACTGGATTTACGGGGATATCACTGAACTGCCGCTTCGGGCCGAAACCGCAACCATTCAAGAGCTTCTGAAAATCATTAAAATTGACCTGGGCAACGAGGCCGTGATCGAATTGGACCAGGAAATTGTCCTGGAATTGGTATGTGCCAGCTGCAGCAAAGCAGAAAATACCATCAAACCCATGTCTGAGGTGAGTTTTGAAGCAGCCCACTGCCCCAACTGCGGGGAGATGCGTGAAGTGAAAATGACTCACCTGATCACGGGTGAAGAACCCTTTTTACACCACACCCTGGCCAGTATAGGCATCCCTGCCTTGCATATCCTGAGAGCTAGAAATAGTCAGGAATACCGCTTTTATGAATTAACCGGCGACCTGAATGAAACGCTTCATTTTAGTGATTTTGAAGACACAACCGGCGAGGTGCCGCTGCGAGACCGCATTAAGATCGGTGAAAAAGTCAAAATCAAAATCCCTGGTAAAAATCCCGCTGCTGGCAAAATCAAACTCAAGGACTGACCTGCCTGAAAGGGCATCTAGACACGGTTTTAACTATGGCTGATTTAACCTTACCGGACAAGATCATCAACTCAGTTATAGGGAAGATATTTATTCTTACCCTGCAAACTGTCTTGAGCAGCATGGTATTGCTGTTGGCCATCCTGTTCCGCCAGGCTGTTGATATCACCCTTTTAAAATATTCGATCGTGATCCTGGTTGGCATACTGGCAGGATTTTCCGCCCGCCGTTTCTTAAAAGGATATACCCTGATCCTTAAACTGCTGGTATCGCTTTTAACCACAGCCCTGAGCCTGGCTGTGCTTTATTTACTTTCAGCTGGTTTCCTGGGCGTCAACCTGTTTTTCCAATCGAATAATTTCCCCGATTGGCAGGGCCTGATTCAATTGGGATTTGCTGCTTTTGGTGCTGTATTGGTCCTGGTGGCTTTCAGACCGCCTTCCATGGTTTTGGACACACCCACCTCGGCATCATCTCCTCAGATCTCAAGTCCTGTAATAAGACCTGACATTAAACCTTCACCGGCTCCTGCAGTAAACAAAAAACCCTGGCCAAAGGCAGCTAAAGGAAGTTCGAAGAAAAATGGATCAGGGTCAAAGAAGAAATCCACAGCCTTAAAAGTCGCCCCCTCGAAGACAAATCAAAAAACGACTGTGAAGAAAACAGCCGCGAAGAAAATCACAAAAACCACCCCGAAAACAACTGCGAAAAAAGCGACCCCCAATAAACTGGCTGCAGGGCCAGGGTCATCCATAAAGAAGAAAACCACCAGGTCCAGGAAGAAAGTCAAAAAAGAGATCAAATTTGTGGGCGAAATAGAACACACCTGCCCCTACTGCCTGGACCCGGTCCTGGACCATGATCCTCGCGGGGTGAAGATCTGTCCCATCTGTAAAACCCGCCATCATGCAGATTGCTGGGGAATCACCGGCGCTTGCCAGATTCCTCATTCTCACGAATAAATTAGGACCAAGAGGAGAACCTTATGCCAGAAATTGATGTAACAATTGTGCTCCCAAATGGAGGGGCCCGCAAAGCAGAGATCCCTGATGACGTGATCATCCGCGACCTGCTGGCAGAAATGACATCCTTGCTGGGGCTGCCTACTGTTGGGCCAGACGGCCGGCCGATGGGCTACCGCCTCGACAGCAAAGCCCTGGGGCGTGAACTTCAGGAGTACGAGACCCTGACAGATGCCGGTGTACCCGCTGAGGACCGCCTCGTGTTAACGGCTGATATCACTGCCGGTGGCGCGGGCAGTGCCCGTATCTCTCTGGACCAGAGCCCCAGGATGCGCCGCCTTAAAGCCGATCACAAACGCATGCAGGATCTGGCAGCACAAAGCGACTTGATCGAATTCAAAACCGTATCAACCATAAAAGGCATGGCCCCGGAAAGGTATATAGTTACCTATAAATGCAAAGGCATTGTCGGAGTCGACAAAAACGGCCAGCCAAAGCTGGGCAGCAAACATCAGGTGGAGATCTACCTGCATAATCAATACCCCCAGCGCTGGCCGGGCATGCAGTGGCTGACCCCCGTCTGGCACCCCAATATCAATCATCATAACGGCTCCGTCTGTGTGGATGCCGCCTGGTGGACAGCCAGCCGCTCTCTAGATCGCCTGGTGATCATGATCGGCGAGATGGTGCAGTACAAGAATTATCACGACGATCCCACCAAACCGCCCTTTCCCTGGGATCCCGAGGCAGCCCGTTGGAGCCGGAAATACCGCCAGGAGCATCCCGACGTTTTTCCAGTTGATACCCGCGAGCTTCTGCGGCCTGAACGGGTCAAATTGAAAAAAGAAACTGCCACTAAACCAAAGATCAAATTGAAATAACCAATTAAGGCCATTATCAGTACCCTTATCAAATAAGAATATTCAATTGGAGGTAATACCATGGCTGACATTACAGTTACACTTGTACTCCCCTCTGGAGGGACTCGCACTGCTGAAGTTCCGGATGATGTTGAAGTAAAGGAATTGATCCCGGAATTGACCACATCCCTGGAACTTCCCACCACCGGACCGGACGGACGCCCGATGGGCTACCGCCTGGACAGCAAAGCGCTGGGAAGGGAGCTTCAGGAAGAAGAGACATTGGCGGAAGCCGGTGTGCCCGAAAATGACCAGATCGTTATGACCGCAGATGTAACAGCAGGTTGAGATGGCGTGGGGCGAAAAACAGCCCCACTCCCGGAATTATTTATTATGACTACCGCCAATATCCGTTTACTGCCGATAGAGACACCAACCCCCCAGCCGGGTTATATCCCCTTTAAACAATCCCGGCACTGGCGCTCCAACATCGAACTGACTCATCCCAGCCAGCCGGGTATCACTGTATTTATGACTCAAAAAGCGTACGTCAGGGCAAATGTCCATGCCCAGAGCGATATGGACAACGAAATTGGCGGATGGCTGATCGGTAACTGGAGAAAAGATCATGACACAGGTGAAGAATTCATCGTTGTTGAGAGGTGTTTGCCCGCCCTTCATACCCGGCGCGGCAGTGCGTATCTAACCTTCACACAAGATAGTCAACTGGCAATGTTTGAGATCATGGAAGAGAAATTCCCGGATAAAGAATTGGTGGGATGGTATCACACCCATCCAAAAATGAGCGTGTTTTTATCCAATCACGACCTGTTTTTGCACAATTCTTTTTTCCCGCATCACTGGCAGGTTGCCCTGGTAATCGAACCGCACGGCCACACAGCCGGGTATTTTATCAGGGATAAAGATGGGAATCTGGATGCCAAGCTTTATTTCGGATTCCATGAATTGGTCCCGGAAAGATACTGCAGCATTGTCCGCTGGACCAATATGACAGAAGAACTTACTGGATCAGAGGGAGTGATGGAAAATGAGTAGATTGATGAGGCTCTATTATTATGCTGTCCTGGGCGCCATGGGAGGACTGATTGGCTGGCAGGCCAGCAACGTAGTTGGTTTATCCTTTTGGTCAAATATCTATCTGAGCGAGATCGTTGTCGGCGGATTGATCGGCCTGAGTATTGGCGCCTTGATTGGACTATCTGAAGGGCTGAATTCAAGAAACCTGCTCCAGGTCCTGAAATCCGGCCTTTTCAGCGGCGGCCTGGGACTGATAGGTGGAGCGATTGGCCTGCCGATTGCTGAAGCATTATTCCAGTTTATTGGTGGAGGATTACTGGGCAGGGCGATTGGCTGGGCTGTTTTTGGCCTTCTGATCGGGACTGCATTTGCCATCACCAGCGGTAGTGAAGCCTGGAAACCCGCTCTGGGTGGAGCCATCGGAGGTCTCTTAGGCGGAGTCGTCCTGGAAAGTATCGGTTCTTTATTCCAGAATCCCCTTTACGGCAAAGCCATCGGACTTACCTTGATGGGCGCTTCAGTCGGGATCTTCATCGCCCTGATTGTCCTGCTGCTTTCCCGGGTCTGGCTGGAAGTGACCAGCGGAAAAATGAAAGGCTCAGAGTTCATCCTGGATAAGTTCGTCAAGAAAAATGGTCCTTCTGCTTTTATCGGCAGCAGCCCGCTCAAATCAGATATCGTTTTGCCTGACCCGGATGTCGATCCCCAGCATGCCCTGCTAAAGGGAGAAGATAGCCACTTTAACCTCAAAGACCTCAGCCTGAGCGGTACCTTTATCAACGGCAAGAAGATCGAAATAACTAGTTTACGCAAAAACCAGGTGATCAAAGTTGGCAATACTGAACTGGTTTATCACGAGAGGAAATAACCATGAGGAAAGCTAAGATCATCCATGTTTTAATTATCCTGGTTTCCCTGTTAACCCTGACTGGATTCAGTCCCTATCACCAGGCAGATGAAACCCATATCCGCATCACCCAGATCGATACCACGGACTTCCCCAAGGTCACCGTTTACGTCACGGTTACGGATGGTGATGGCGAGCCGGTTGGTGTGGATCCATCCCGGATCAGGCTGATGGAAAACGAGGTAGAAATTCCACTGGATCAGGTTGAAGGGGTGGGGCAGATCGATCCATTCACCACACTGTTAGCCATGGACATTTCAGGCAGCATGCTCTATGCCGGGAAACTTGAAGCCGCCAAGGCAGCAGCCCGGGTATTTGTGGAACAGCTCCGGCCAACAGACAGGATCGGTTTGTTAGCCTTTCACACCGAGATCTTTTACGTGCAGGAGATCACCACTGATCGAAACTTGATCTTGAGCGCCATCGATGGTTTAGAAGCCGATGAAGATACTGTCATGTATGATGCCCTGCTCGAAGGCATTAATATCTTAAGTGAGGTCAAGGGCAGGAAATCAATCGTGGCCATCACCGACGGGTTGGATACCTTAAGTCAATCCACGCCCGAATCCGTTTTAGAAGGTATCGGCCCGGCCGGTTTATCAATCTCCACTATCGGGCTGGGCGACCCCGATCAGGACCTGGGGGAGTATTCGGCCATTGATGAAGAAGCGCTCACCTACCTGGCTGAAAATGCCGGCGGTGTATACGCTTACGCCAATGATCAGGAGAGCCTGAGTGAAATTTATCAATCCTACGCTGTCGCCTTTAAGAGTGAATACCAGCTGACCTATACCTCCCCTTCTAACTTGCGCGATGGGGTCAATCGGGCCCTCTCGGTTAGCCTGGCTGACGCCTCCAATCCAACAACAGATGCGGAGGAAGAATCCATCACCTACAATCCCGGCGGTTTGGTTCCGGAAGTATCAGAACCGGTTCCGATGCTGTTCTTCGGGGCTATCATGGCGGGGCTGGTTGTCTTATTACTGATTCCTGCCGGGATCGGCCTGGTGTTCAAACCTGGTGAAGGAAAAAGTAAATCAGCTAAAAAGAAAAAACCTGCCATTAAGCTGAAGGACTAGACCTTCTCCGGGAAATCATGAAAGTGAAGATAAAATTTCTCGCGGTATTGATGATCTTCCTGGCTGCCAGCTGCAGCTTGCTCCCTGGTACTGATGCAGGCGATGATGATTGGAATTCCCCAACTCCTATTGGAGAGCCGCCCCCAGGAGAAAATCCAATCCCACCCACAACAGTAAGTGGGAGCGCTTGGTGGCGGCCCGAAGTGAATACTACCTGGCAGTGGCAGCTCGATGGGGAAATAGATTTCTCCTTCAATACAGCTATGTATGATTTGGATCTGTTCGAAACCAGTCCTGAGGATTATACAGAAACTAAAAACAGATGGCCGAGTTGCGGTTTGTTACCTGAATGCTGGCAGCTGGGAGGATTGGCGCCCGGACGCCGACAAATTCCCCCCTGAGGTTCTGGGCAATGATTATCAGGGCTGGCCGGGCGAGAAATGGTTGGATATCCGCCAGATTGATCTGCTCGCTCCCGTCCTGCGTTCCCGCCTCGACGAGTGTGCTGCCAAGGGATTTGTTGGAGTAGAACCCGACAATATCGATGCCTACACTAACAAGACAGGTTTTCCGCTCAGTTATGAAGATCAGTTGGCTTTTAATATCTGGCTGGCAGAAGAAGCCCATCTCCGGGGGCTTTCAATCGGCTTGAAAAACGATTCTGAACAGGTTCTTGATCTGCTGCCTCATTTTGATTGGGCACTTACTGAAGATTGTTTTGATCAGGATTGGTGTGAAGAGATGCTGCCCTTTATCCAGGCTGGTAAACCAGTATTTGCCGCAGAGTACACCGACACAGGTATCGTACTCGCGGACATCTGTCCTCTCGCCAGGGAAATGGGTTTCAGTCTAATCCTCAAAAACCGCCAACTGGACGCCTATCGCGAGGCTTGTCCTTAATATTTGGGACAAGTGAGTCACCAATCGCCAAACCAATGTATAATTAAGTGTGAGGGAGAGCTGGCGCTCTCCCTTTTTGTTAATTATTATTTGTCATTGCGAGGACACCGAGCCCAGCCGAGGTGGACGAAGCAATCTGGACGATATTAATCTGAGATCTTATTTCTTTGTAGATTCCTGAGATATAAATCCAGTCCGCTGATTTATTTGAATGATAGTTATTGATAACCTCAGGTTTTGAATTCAGATTGCTTCGATTGGTCCGCAACCTCTTAATGACAACCGCCAGGAATCCAAAAACCTCTAACTTCTTCCCAATCGACTTACTATTTACTACTTACTCCTCACTCCTATACGACCAGTACTACCTAACTACCTTAAAACCACCCTCCCGCATCTTGTCGAAAGCACCCCCCTGCTCTATCATACCCACACATGGAACACACAGACAAATTTTTTGATTTTGCAGCCCAGATCGGGCTCACCAAACACCTCGGTGGACAGGAAGCCACCAAGGAGCTGATTGATCGCACACGCATCACGCCCCTCAGCTATGTGCTGGACGTCGGCTGTGGTGTGGGTGTCACGTCCTGCCACCTGGCTCGCTGCATGGGCTGCCGGGTGATGGGAGTGGATATCAATCCCCGCATGGTCGCTCGCTCACGTGCGCGTGCCAAACGCTTGAAACTGTCTGACCTGGTGGAATTCCAGCAAGCGGACGCCATGACACTGCCTTTTGAAGACGATTCATTTAACGTGGTGATCACCGAATCGGTCACCGCTTTCCCTGCAGATAAGAACAAAGCCCTCCAGGAATATGTCCGGGTCACAAAACCCGGAGGATTCATTGGTCTTAATGAAGGCACCTGGCTAAAAACACCTGTTCCGGAAGAGATCCAGGCCTGGGCTTCCCAGGACCTGGGCGCTAATGTCACTCCCCTTCAGCCCGCAGAATGGGTCAAATTGATGGAAGATGCCGGGTTGGTGGATATTTTCCAGCGCACCAGCACCATCAGCACCCGCGAGGAATCCCGCGGCATCCTGGACCGCTACGGATGGGGCGGTTTCATGGGTTCCCTGGTCCAGGCATTCTTGTTATACCTGCGTGATCCTAATTATCGGGAATTCCTGAAATCGATCGGTGAGGAAGGGTTAATACCCCCTGATTTGGATGAATATTTTGGATATGGTATTTACATAGGTAAAAAAGAGTTGTTTAATCATATTTAATGTCCTCGCACAAAATTCCAGGCATAATTTGGAATTCCTGATAATCCCTGGGATGAACCGAAATCTGGGTCTATGGAAGAGATTGGTTATCCTGTCTTTAAATAGGATGCGGGTTCCTTTAAGGAACCCGCATCCTCCTCTTGATGACAATTTAACAAATTCAGGGCGACCCAACGGGTCGCCCCTACACATTAAAATTTCTGGAACTTAGTCAACTTACAATTTACTATTTACCTCCCTCATTGATCAAGCACTGTCAGCGACGCCACCAGCTCATCCAGCAGCACCAGTGACGGCACAAAGGTATTCCCGCTTTCACTTTCCAGCTGGGCCACGATCCCATCCCGATAGGCCTCATAATCCTGGGCTATTTCTTCCATATTTACCATTTCGGGGTGTGGTAAATCAGGGTGATTAACTGGAAAGATAATGCTGATGTAATACTTGCCATCATCAGTAAAACCCTGATAGGCATAAAACAGATAAGGCCAGCCCACACTGTAATAAGCCTGTCCATATTGAGCCAGCCAGCGAGCACCCCGTCCATTCTGGAAATCAAGATATTCCACATTGGATTGATAAAGTTGTCCCGCGTTAAACATATCCGAAACCGCCAATCCAACATGGTCCGCGGGTTGGGTGTCCAGGGCAACCTGCAGGGCATCGAGACCGTTGCTCACATTCTCATTGATAGCCCGGAAATCAGCTGCAGGGTAAACCCTGATGGTTGGGGTATGAAATGTGCCTGACAGAGCCCAGTTATTAAAAAGGTATTCCCGGTGTTCCGGCGTACTCCACCAGGGATTGTTTTCCTCGTAATTTCCGGGGGTAACACCCGCTGTGATATCGTCCGCCAGGAGTTGATTAAAATAAAAACTGACTCCAGCATAATTGAAATTTGGCTCTTTTGGACCTGCCGTCACCGTTGGGTGTTGGGTGGGTGGGAGCGCATCTGCGGAAGAATCATCAGCCTGATTAGCAGCAATCGTGGCCGCCACCGAGGTGGCAATGGTGTCTTCCGAACTGATCTCCGATGTTTGTTCTTTTCCCGTGACCACACAGGCCAGGGAGAGGGAGATCAAGATGGCTGTTATGAGAGTTATCCTGGATTTCTTTGAATACATTAATTCCTTCCTTGACTGAATGAATACCATTATTCTAAACGATTCTAGCTGCAAGACAGGAAACTGTTTCCTCCAGGAAACAATCTGCGCTGGAGGCCGAGGGCCAGCAGAAGACCTCCCGAATTCCGTAGACCCACAACTATGTCATCCTGAACATGTATACTGGGATTTTCAATCTCTGAACCCTAATCGCCTTACTCTTCACACTTTTCCGCATTCCCCCCCTACAACTACCCTTTCCTTTAATAAACTCCCCCACAGGTACGGGAAATATGATTTTCTTCTTAAAACCCCCCACATCATTGAAATCCAAAACGTTTTGGTTTATCATCAAAGCAGTACTTAAACGTTTTGGGTCAAGGATCTCCCCCACATATGTCAATCACCCTCAAAGATATAGCAAACCGGGTCGGAAAATCCGTCACCACAGTCTCTCGGGCACTCCATGATTTTGATGATGTCAGTCCTGAGACCAAGGCAGAGGTCCGTTTAGTTGCCGAAGAAATGGGATATATCCCCAATATCCACGCCCAGCGCCTTCAAAAACAACGCACCGACACAATCGGCTTTATCATGCCTACCTTCGGGCCCCGTTTTTCTGACCCATTTTTCAGCGAATTCCTGGCCGGGATCGGCAACCAGGCTGCAAAGCTCGGATTTGATCTTTTGGTTTCCACCCGCCCTCCCGGAACCATGGAGCTGCAGGCTTATGAAAAGAATGTCCGCAGCCCCCGTGTGGATGGTTTTATCATTGTCCGCACCAGGCAGCAGGACCAGCGCATCAAGTTTTTATCCCAGATGCAGATCCCCTTTGTGGCTTTTGGCCGCATGCTGGATCATGATGATTACGCTTATGTGGATGAGGACGGCGAATACGGTATGGAGTTGATCACCTGCCATCTGGCCGACTTGGGGCACAAACGTATTGCCTACCTGGATGCACCGGCTGAATTTATGTTTGGACATTACCGCCGCCAGGGTTTCCTGGCTGGTTTAAAAGATAACAATCTCGAGATGGATGAACGTTTAATGGTTACCGGTGATCTCACTCAGCGGGCTGGTTATCAGCTGGGCACAGACCTGCTCACCAGCGAAGATCCGCCCACGGCCATTGTCGCCAGCAATGACTTGATGGCTCTGGGTGTCATCAGCGCCGCCCAGCAGCTGGGAATGGAAGTTGGAAATGAGATTGCCATCACCGGTTTTGACAATATCCCCCTGGCAGAACACTGTCATCCTCCCCTGACCACTGTCCATCAGCCCATTTATCAGATCGGGGAGATGGTTTGTGAAATGTTAATTAAACAGATCCGGGGCGAAACACTCGACCAGGATCAAATTCTTCTCCAGCCGTCTTTGATGATTCGTCAATCAAGTATAGGAACTAAAAACTAAAAAATTGCTGAAAATTAAAGGAGGTGATGTCCTCACTAAAAACGTACAACCAAGTACCAATGTTGTTTGTTAACCATTATCCATAAGGATGGAGGAAAGTTATGAAGAAGTTTTCTATCGTATTACTGATCGTCTTCATTGGTGCCGCGCTGCTGTCAGCTTGTCAGCCGGAGACCATCATTGAAACCGTGATTGTCGAAAAAGAAGGCGAGACAATCACAGAAATCGTAACAGAAGAGGTTATGGTTCCTTCCAAGACCCTGGTTTTCTCTTCCCGACTATTCAGCCCCCCAGCAGAGCAGCTGTTCTTCATCAATGAGATCATTAAGCCTTTCGAGGAAGAGCACGGTGTAACCGTTAACTTCCAGATCATTGATGACGCAACCCTGCTTCAGCGCGCTGAAGTACAGCAGACCACCAACCACGTGACCACCGATATCGTCGTGTCGCACAATGGTTCCATGCCCCAGTGGCTCGATAATGGCTGGGTTGAGGACCTCACCGATGTGGTCGCCGGCTGGACTGATCGAACTTTCAGTGAAGCCTTTGTCACCGACACCAACAGAGATGGCAAGCAATACTTCCTGCCAGTTGGCGCCGATGTTTACCTGCTTTTAGCCAACAATAAAGCCCTGCCTTACCTTCCCGACGGCGTTGATCTTGATGCCATCACATGGGATCAGTATGCTGCCTGGGCCGTCGCCGTAGCCGAAGGTGAAGGCGAAGGCAAAGTCTGCATCACCGGTATTCCTTCCAAATCCTGGGTTTACATGTTTGGCGGCACCGGCCTGTCCTATGGCGCCGGATTCCCCGATGCAAATTCCGAAGGCGCTATGGCTGCCTGGAAAGTTTGGGAAACCATTGGTAAAGCTGGTGGATTTGTTCCCACCGTTCTTAACATCGACAGCTGTGTAGACCCCATGATGCGCGAAGAAGCCTGGTTAACAGTCTTCCACAACGCCCGCGCTGGACAGGTTTACGCCTCCAATGAGACCGCCTTTACCCTGGCTCCCGCCCCCAGCGGACCCGTCGGCATCGGCTCCATTGCCGGCGTCAGTGGTTATGCTGTGATGAAGGGATCCGCCAATTATGATCTGGCAATTTCCTTCCTTGAGTACCTCACCCGACCTGACATCCAGGTTAAACTGGCCAAAGGCACCGGTGGATTCATTCCTCCCGTGGAAGAAGCCCGCGATTACATCGGTGACGAAGCCATCGATGAAGTCATCAACAAAGCCGTTCTGGTCCTCAACAATGGTGTAGTTTCTGGTGTTCCCGGAAGCGACTACCAGGACTGGGGTGCAGTCAAAGCCTGCTACGATGATGTCTTCGAAGACACCATTCTGCCTGGACTTGATGTTACCCAGGAAAGACTTGACGTTGCTGAAGCTTGCATCGTCGGCCTCCTGAAGTAATTTGTACTAAAGTTAGTTGAATGGATAGGACCGGGAAACCGGTCCTATCCTTCTTAGAAAAGGATTTCCTATGACCACTGCCGTTCGAGCAAAAAGGTTTCGTGACTTAGGATCAAAAGCAGTTCCTTATCTGCTGATCGCGCCAGTTGTGATATATTACGCTTTTTTCTGGTTACGTCCTGTTCTTATAACGATGATAGAAAGCTTCCGTACTGCAGCTGGAGCTTTTACACTCCAGAATTACGTCATGGTTTTAACAGATCCTAACTTTTTAGTTGCTTTACGAAATACTGCAATTCTTGTTTTCTTTTCTGTGACCCTTGAATTTCTCGGCGCCTTATTCCTGGCCTTGTTGATCAATCGAAAATTCGCCGGGTCTACTATCTTTTTATTTGTAGCTATGGTTCCCATGGCTCTTCCGGCAGTCGCTGTAGGTGCTATGTGGCTGACAGGTTTTACTGCCCATGGCTGGATTAACAGCCTGCTATATTATTTAGGCATCATTGCCGAAGGGGCAAAGATCTACTGGTTGGCTGGATCGGAATGGAAACTGCTGGCGTTGATCATCTTGATAGATGCCTGGCAGGTGATACCTTCAGTAATGATCATCCTTTTGGCTGGCCTGCAGAATATCCCTGAGGAAACCATCGAAGCTGGTTATGTTTTTGGTGGAAATTACATCACGGTACTCCGAAAAATAACTGTCCCCTTGCTGGCCCCAACAATCCAAACTGCCATCATATTGAGATTAATTTCTGCGATCCAGATCTGGTTGATTATCGTGCTGCTGGTTGGATTCTCACGTATGCCTGTGCTAGTTGAGCGCATTGTTTATTATTATAAGGAAGTACCTGGCCTGGATATCAGCTTCCAGATGGCCAGCGGATACGCCATCGTCGTCTCCTTTATCGTTTCCATGGTTGCCCTGCTTTACCTGAGGGTTTCTGGAGCATTTGGGGGAAAGAAGGAGGCAGCCCAATGACAACAAAAATCAAGAAACAATTTAGGCTCTCCAAACTGATCAGCAAGACCATATTCTATCTCTTCATCACTACCCTGGCAGTAAGCATCCTTCTGCCGGTATTTTTCCTGGTCTCGCTCTCATTTTTAAGCACCCGGGAAGCCTATGAATTTCCACTTCCTTTGGTGCCGTCCCTGAAAACAGAATACTCCCTTACCCACGGGAATCGCGGCTATCTGCTCAGCGTCTATGACAAGTTCGAAGAGGAATATCAAACAGTGCTGGATACGGCTGAATTGGAAAAAATGTCAGTCTACATGAAAGCCCAAATCGGTACTCCCTACTCCATCCCTCAAATCGAGGACCGAATCGCTGAGCTTGAAGGCGGAGCAGAGGATACTATTTACTTTAGTGCCCGTAAGAATCTCTTTTTAAATTACAGTACTTTCTTTCAAATAACACGTGATGCTGTTCCAGCTTTGTTGCGTAGTTTTCAGATCGCAGGTTTAACTATTCTGGTTTCGTTGTCAATTGGCGGTATGGCTGGTTACGCTTTTGCCCGATATATATTCGCCGGGCGGGACGCCCTTAAATTCAGCGTATTATTTGTGCGTATGTTCCCTGGTGTGGCCATCGCTCTGCCGATGGTGATCATCCTCTCTAACATGGGTTTTTATGACCGCCCTATAGGCCTTACCCTGGTGTATTCGGTTGGATCTATTGCCCTTACTGTCTGGATCACCGCCAGCATCTTTATGGGTATCCCCGAAACGCTTGAAGAAGCAGCCCAGGTGTTTGGGGCTACCAAGTGGCAGACTTTCATGAGGGTCACCTTGCCCCTGGCACTGCCTGGTCTGGCAGCAGCCGCCATGTATGCTTTCTTAGGTGCCTGGAACGAAACTGTTTCCGCCATTATTTTGACACAGTTTAATCCCACCTTTCCAGTTGTTGTCTATCAATCTCTCCTCGGAGCCGTTGGTAATGTCAATCTGGCTGCAGCCGGTGGTTTAGTAATGGCGATACCCTCTTTGATATTTACCTTCTTCATCCGCAGATATATTCAGCAGATGTGGGGAGGCGTGACCATTTAGGAGAAATAACTATGGCAACCTTAAGAATGCAAAATGTCACCAAACAATTTGGCCGAAATGTGATCGCAGTCAAGGATTTTAATCTCGAGGTGGAAGAAAAGGAATTCCTGGTCCTTTTAGGACCTTCCGGCTGCGGGAAAACCACTGCCATGCGCATGGTAGCTGGCCTGGAAGAAGCCACCACAGGTAATATCTTTATTGGCGACCGCGATGTGACAGAACTCCCCCCCCGCAAACGCAACGTCAGTATGATCTTCCAGAATTATGCAGTTTGGCCCCATATGTCTGTGTACGATAATATTGCCTTTGCGCTTAAACTTAAAAATCTGCCCAAGGATGAGATCGACCAGCGGGTAAGAGAAGCTGCCCGGTTGGCGAAAATCGAAATGCTGCTGGAGCGATTACCATCCCAGCTCTCAGGTGGACAGCAGCAGCGTGTAGCTGTCTCCCGGGCCATTGCAGTGGATCCGGATATCTTCTTAATGGATGAACCTCTTTCAAACCTGGACGCTAAACTGCGTGTTTCCATGCGCACAGAGTTGAAAGCCATTCATGATAAAGCCGGGGCCACCACTGTATTCGTGACCCATGACCAATCCGAAGCCATGAGTATGGCCGACCGAATTGTGATCATGAAAGACGGTGAAGTTATCCAGGTTGGATCCCCTGATGATGTCTACCACCGCAGCCGCAGCATTTTTGTGGCTGATTTTATCGGCACCCCGCCAACCAATTTCATGGATGTAAAAATCCAGAACGAATCCGACGGCACCCACCTGGTCAATCCCCACCTTAACCTGCTGCTTGAACCGGAGATGGCCAAACATTTCCAGAATTATAAAAAGGACCATCTGATCCTGGGCATCCGGCCGGAGAATATCATTCTAGTCGATGACGAAAGATTCGGCTCTTTCGGCAAACTGCCTGGTTACAGAACCTCAGGGCTCTCACCAGGTTGTTGCCATCCAGCTGGATGGCAATATCATTAAGGCTGTTGCACCCGCAAAACTTTCCATAGCTGCCGGTTCTCCTGTTCATTTTAATTTCAAACAAGAAACGCTCCGGTTTTTCGATCCGGAAACAACCCTGGCAATTAACGACTGATGGAAAACAGGTAAAAAAAGACACTGATAAAGATTAACAAGAGGACCTATGCGCCACCAGATCCGTTTTACTCTGGATAAGATCAGTCGTCGCCTATCAGAAATTGAGGGACTGGTTTATCAACATCGTGAACCAATCCCTCCTTTTTTGTACCGGGAGCTGGAAGGACCCGGGCTTCCTCTAGATGAGAATATGGATCTTGAGGCCGACTGGGAAGAGGCGCCACCTGGAAGCTATTGGATTACGCCCCGGGTAGATTTTATCCTGATCACAAATTTTGTCGTACCTGGTGGATGGGATAAAAAAGTCCCTGCAGCTTTATACCTGCCGATTGGCATAGCGGGAGATTTTTCACATCCCGAAGCCCTGGTATATCTGGATGGAAAACAATCTGCCTCCTGCGACCGCCACCATCAGGAAGTCATCCTGCCCCCTGAATATCAAGACGGCCAGGAACATTCCCTGACCCTGACCGGATGGTCCGGGATCGGCGGCACCACCATGGGCGATATGACAAACCGGCTAAAGATGGGATTCTGTGAAGTAGTTCAGATCCATCCCGAAACCCGCGCTTTCCTGGCCACAGCCCGGGTGGCAGCCGGCATTGCCAAACACCTCGATCAGCAGGACCCGGCCTACTATAAAATCCTCACAGCTCTGGATGAGGCCTTCCTCCAGGTTGATCTGCGGCTCCCCATTAAGGATGATTTTTATAACTCCATCCCTGGGGCTCACCAGTGTCTGAAAGACGGAATTAAAAAAGGCTGGTCAGGCCCTCGACGTGGATCTCACCGCTATCGGCCATGCGCACATAGATGTGGCCTGGCTTTGGACCCTGGGGCAAACCCGCCAGAAATCACGCCGTTCCTTCATTAACGCCCTGCGCTTGATGGAAAGATATCCTGCGTTTTCTTTCACACAAAGCCAACCCCAGCTTTATGATTACCTGATCAAAGATGACCCGGAAATGTTCCAGGAAATCAAAGATCGGGTCAAGAGCGGCCGCTGGGAACCGATTGGTGGTATGTGGGTCGAAGCTGATTGCAATATCTCCAGCGGCGAATCGCTGGTTAGGCAATTTTTACTGGGTCGGGAATTTTTCAGGGACCATTTTGGTCCAGACGCGGAATCACCAGTTTTATGGCTCCCGGATGTCTTCGGTTATGCCTGGAATCTGCCCCAGCTGATCAAAGAAGCCGGTCTGGAATATTTCTTCACGATCAAGATCGGGTGGAGCCAGTACAACCGCCTGCCATTTGACTCTTTCTGGTGGCAGGGGCTGGACGGCACCCGGGTATTGACCCATTTCAGCACTACTAAAAACCCTGAGAGCGTGCACGCCTCCACCTATAATGCCGACGCATCCCCGGGACAGATCCTGGGTACCTGGCTGAACTTCCAGAACAAGGACGATGCTCCTCCCGGCAAGACTCTGCCGATGCTGATGTCCTACGGTTGGGGTGACGGGGGCGGCGGCCCCACCCAGGAGATGATCGAAAATATACTCGAGATGCAAGAGTTCCCTTCCGCGCCGCGGGTAAAATCCGGCAAGGTAATCGATTTTTACCGCCAGCTGGAAGCAGTCAGTGAAAGACTCCCGGTTTGGAACGGCGAGTTATACCTGGAATTCCACCGGGGGACATATACTACCCAGGCCAGGAACAAACGGGCCAACCGAAAAATGGAATTCTCCCTTCATGATGCCGAGTTCCTGGCATCCACGGCTTCCCTTTTTGATCCAGGTTATCCATACCCTTATCACTTACTGGACACAGCCTGGAAGCTGGTATGTTTAAATCAATTCCATGACATTCTACCCGGCAGCTCAATTGCCCCGGTATACAAGGAATCCCTCCTTCAGTACCAGGAAGTGGATAAAATTTCCCAACAGATCCAGGAATCCGCTCTATTAAGCCTGTCCAGGAGATTTGGATCCCACCTGCTGGTAAATCCCACCTCTTTTGAGCGGGATGAGCCAATTTTAGTCAACGGGAAACTCACGGGGTCTGGAAAGCTGGCACCCTACAGCTTGACACCAATTCCAGAGAAAATTGATTCTCCCAAACCCGGTACACTGATCTGTAAAAAGGATTTGCTGGAAAACGAATATCTGCGGGTTGAGATCAATTCTGATGGGGACATTACCCGCATTTATGATAAGGAAAATCAGCGGGAGGTTCTGCAGGAAGGGAGTCTTGCCAACCAGTGGCTTGCCTTCGAAGATCGTCCATTGAACTGGGACGCCTGGGATATTGATATTTTTTACGACGACAAAAAGTGGCTGGCTGAGCCGGCTTCCTCGATCAAGGTCATTGAAAACGAGACCTATAGGGCGACTATCGAGATCAAGCGCCAGATACTTTCCAGCCCCTACACCCAGCAAATCTCCCTGGACCACAACAGCCGCCGGCTGGACATTAACAACGAAATCGATTGGCAGGAACGGAAAGTACTGCTCAAAGTCGCTTTCCCGATTGATGTTTTCTCTCCCACTGCCACTTACGAGATCCAGTGGGGTAATGTCGAACGCCCTACCCACCAAAACACCAGCTGGGATTGGGCTCGTTTTGAGACCGCAGCTCAGAAATGGGTTGACCTCAGTGAAGGCGGCTATGGGGTCAGCTTGATCAATGACTGCAAATACGGCCATGACATTCACGGCAATATTATGCGCTTGACCCTCTTACGGGGCACAACCGCACCGGACCCGGAAGCGGACCTTGGAAAACACACTTTCAAATACAGCCTCTATCCCCACCAGGGGTCCTGGGACGAGAAGACCATCAGACAGGCTTATGCCGTCAACAACCCACTCCTGGTCTGGGA
The DNA here is from genome assembly GCA_963783765.1 of uncultured Chloroflexia bacterium. GTDB lineage: Bacteria > Chloroflexota > Anaerolineae > Anaerolineales > UBA11858 > B10-G9. The sequence goes on from CAWAOV010000005.1 coordinate 40,722, forward strand.
AGGGAAAACAGATGGTGAAAAAAGGGCAGAATCGTTCAGCCTGGTAACAGTGGATCAGCCCGCCCTGGTAATCGAAACTATCAAAAAAGCCCAGGATGGCAAGGGGTTGATCATCCGCCTGTATGAAACCCAGCGTTCCCGGGGTTCGTTCTGCCTCCAGGTCGGTTTCCCGGCTGCAAAAGCCTACCGGACCAATATCCTGGAAGAAAACCTGGAAGAGCTGATGCTTAAGGATAATTTAATACCATGTACATTCAAACCTTATCAAATTATCACTCTCCGGGTCATTCCGGAGTAGGGAATATCTTATGACAGATTCGCGATTTGCTGTATATCTGATACCTCCATATCCTGTTGCCAGAAATGTCTCTCAGGCGCATATCATGCTGCGTAAACAGTTTGGTTTTACTGCCGCAGACCGATTTCCAGTCCACTGCACAATCAAGGGATTCTTCAAGAAAAACGACAGACCTACCAGCCAACTTCAGGAAGAGCTGGATGCCTTTTTCCAGGATCAATCCGCACTGCCAGTTTCCGTGGAAGACTACCGGGTAGATCCTATTGGATTTGGCCTGAGCCTGATGACTATAAATGGAAAGCCAAACATCCCTCTCCTGAACTTCAGGGAAAACCTGGTTGATCTCACGCGTCCCTATATAGCAGATGACTGTGACTTCAAAGAGTCAGATCTGGGACGGCCTTTCCATCCTCACATCACATTTTCATTCCGGGATGTCCCCAATGAGCTATATGATAATGTTTTTAAATGGATGGAAGATGGTCCTGATTTCACAGGACCTTTCCTGGCAAATACCTTTCACTTCCTGGAATTTTTCTCCGAGGATTGGCCTGGTTCCTGGTGGGAAAGCATTAGCTGGCGTCTGCTCCATACCTGGAGGTTGGAATCTTGATACAGCTACAGCGACTCACGGATAAGCCAATTCTGGAACCCAAAGAAAATAATCTCTGGGAAGCTGCTGCCGTATTTAACACAGCAGCCGTCTACCACAACGATCTGGTGCATCTGGTCTACCGGGCGACGGATATCACCTCCAACGGCCAGCAGGGAAAATATATCAACAGCCTCGGATACGCGGTCAGTGGTGATGGGATCAATTTTGAGCGCCTTGAAACTCCGATCCTGAGTAACGATGTCCCCCAGGAACTGCGCGGTCCTGAAGATCCACGGATCACCTGGATGGATGGGAAATTCTACATGTTATATACCGGCTATGGCGGTCGTTTTAATGGTGATTACAGAATAAGCCTGGCGACATCATCCAATTTGATCCATTGGGAACGCCAGGGAGTCATGCTGGATGAACCCAACAAAGATGCCGCCCTGCTTCCTGAGAAGGTTGACGGACGCTACCTGATGTTCCACCGCCGGGCCCCGGATATCTGGGTTGCTTTTTCTAGGAATCTGACAGATTGGGGAGATCATCAGCGTCTGATGAGCTCCATCCCGGATTCAGATTGGGAAGATGATAAGATCGGACTCGCCGGTCCCCCCCTGAAAACCGATCATGGTTGGGTGATGATCTATCACGGCGTAGGCAGCAAACCACGCAAATACAGCCTGGGCATTGCCCTGCTGGACCTTGACGATCCCACCCGGGTGATCAAACGCCAATCCCAGCCTATCCTGGAACCAGAACTGGATTGGGAAGTTAATGGATTTGTGCCAAATGTGGTGTTCAGCTGCGGCCAGGTAATCCTGGGCGATCAGCTATATGTCTATTATGGCGGAGCGGATACAGCCATTGGTGTGGCAGCCGTACCCCTTGAAGAAATCAATTCATTTGGAGCTTAATAGCATGACAGATAAAAAGAATATCGGTATCTTTCACTATCAGGTAGGCGGAACGGATGGTGTTTCCCTGGAAATTGAAAAGTGGAAGCTGATCCTGGAAGAGCTGGGACACAGTGTATTTTTGATCGGTGGAGACCTGGGCTCTGCTCAGGGAATCCTGGTAAAAGAGATGTACCATCACCTGCCGGAAAGCAAACGCCTTAATCAGAATACCTTTTACCGGCTGTCAGATTTTGATCCCGATGGATACAGGGAAGAGTTGTCAAATATGACGGAAGCCATCGCAGCTCGTTTTAGAGACGTTATTCGGGAGAATAAGATCGATCTGATCCTGGCAGAGAATGTCTGGTGCGTAGCAGCCAATCCTGCCGTGGCTCCTGCATTGGAAATCGTCCGCCGGGAGCTAGGCATCCCTGCTGTAGCCCACAACCACGACTTTTACTGGGAGCGGAGGGAAGGTATTACCTTAACCTGCGCCGGGGCGGTTGAACTGGCCGATAAATATTTACCTCCCCACGATCCAACAATTAAACATTCTGTCATCAACAGCCTCGCCCAGGCTGAACTGCTGGAGCGGAAAGGAATCCCATCCGTAGTAGTTCCCAACGTTTTTGATTTTGCGACCCCGGCCTGGGAGAAGGATACTTATAACAAAGATCTGCGGGCTGAGATCGGCCTCTCTGAGAATGACATTGTTTTGCTGCAGGCGACCAGGATAGTATCCCGGAAAGGAATTGAACTGGCAATTGATTTTACCAAAGCCCTCAACACACCAGAGCGCCAAAAAATCCTCCGGGAAAAGGGACTTTACGATGGCCGTAAATTTTCAGAAGACAGCCGAATAGTTCTTGTCCTGGCCGGATACGCCCGCGACGATGCCACCGGTGGGTATAAGAAAAACCTCACTAAAAAAGCCCAGAACGGCAATGTTGAGCTGCTCTATATCGAAGACCGGGTTGATGCCGACCGAACCACCAGGGAAGATCAAAAAATCTACTCCCTGTGGGATACCTACACCATGGCAGATCTTGTAACCTATCCCAGCCTGTGGGAAGGATGGGGCAACCAGTTCCTGGAGGCCGTAAAAGCCAAACTCCCCCTGTTGATATTTGAATATCCTGTATATAAAAAAGATATCAAGGACAAGGGATTCAAAGTGATATCACTGGGTGACCAGGTCCGGGATTACGACGAGGATGGATTGGCCAGGGTGGAGGACTCTATTGTTGAAGCAGCTGCTGATCAGGCAGTTCTGATGCTGACCGATGCCGGCCAACGAGAGCAGGTTGTTGAACACAATTTCAAAGTTGGGCTGCAGCATTACTCCATGGAGGCCTTAAAAGGGTACCTGGAGCCTTTATTCAGGGATTGATCAGGAAGAAGAATGGTGAAATTGTGACAGTCAAAGTTCAAGACAGAATTCTGGATCATCTAAGCGCACTGTACGGTGAAGAAACCGCGCAGGTTACCTGGAACCGCTTAAAGGAACTTTTGGAATCCTATCAGGATATCCAGTCTGGATCATCTCCACTGGAAACCTTAAATAGGCTGGATGCGCTGCTGATCACATATGCAGACCAATTCCAGATCCCTGACCAACCTCATTTAACTTCACTGGCAGGCTTTATCAAAAAATACCTGAAGAACAAAATCTCTGTAATTCACTTACTGCCGTTCTTCCCTTATTCATCAGATGATGGTTTTTCGGTCATTGATTATAAAAAGGTCAACCCGGAAATGGGCTCCTGGGAAGATCTGCAAACGCTGCGGGGATGCTGCAACCTGATGTTTGATGCAGTGATCAACCATATCTCCCGCGAGAGTGATTGGTTTCAAAAATATCTTCAAAACCAGGAACCATACCGAGAATATTTCCTGGAAGTGGATCCCGGGTTGGATTTATCCCAGGTCACCCGACCCAGAGCTCAGCCCTTATTGACAGCCGTAGACACATCCGCTGGGCAGGCCTATGTCTGGACCACATTCAGCCCAGATCAGATCGACCTAAACTATGCCAATCCAGATGTGCTGCTGGATATCCTGGATGTGCTGCTTTTTTATGTCCAGCAAGGAGCTCAAATCATCCGCCTGGATGCCATTGCCTACCTCTGGAAAGAGATTGGCACCTCATGCATCCATCTTCCCCAGACCCACCGGGTTATAAAATTGATGCGAGCTGTTCTGGACCTGGCTGCCCCCGATGTGATCCTGATCACTGAAACAAACGTCCCCCACGAGGAAAATATCAGCTACTTTGGACAGCAATTAGATGGCAGTGATGGAAAGCCATCCTTGGGTGATGAAGCCCAAATGGTGTATCAATTCCCCCTTGGTCCTCTGGTTCTGCACACTTTTCGAACTGGAAATGCAGCGGTTTTAACTTCCTGGGCCAAATCCTTGAATTTGCCGTTAAGCTCTGCAGCTTTTCTGAACTTTATTGCGTCCCATGACGGGATTGGCATGCGCCCGGCGGAAGGTTTATTAACAGGGGAGGAAATTCAGGGATTAGTGGACCAAACCCTGGTTCATGGCGGCCAGGTATCCTATAAAACCAATCCAGATGGCTCCCAGAGCGTCTATGAATTGAATATCACACTCTACGACATGGTCAATGAGCCTGAAACCACATCTCTGGAGCTGGGCGTAAAACGATTTATGGCCTCCCAGGCAATTATGTTATCGCTGGCTGGTGTACCTGGCATATATATTCACAGCCTGTTTGGGGCGCCGAACAGCCACAAAGAAGTGGAAAAAACCGGGCGAGCCCGATCCATTAACCGGGAGAAATATCAGGTCAGTATCCTGGAAAGGGAATTATCTGATCCCACTTCGCGGACAGCGCAGGTTTTCGAATCCTACTCCCATTATCTTTCCATTCGCAAAGAACATCCAGCCTTTAACCCACTGGCTCCCCAACGGATACTGGATCTCGGCAATCAGGTATTTGCCCTTCTCCGCTCCACTGAGGATAACAGGGATAAAGTTCTGTGTTTAATCAATATCACAAATAAAAGTGTGGAATTGCAGGTTGATCCGGGCCTTATGGAATCATCCAACTGGAGGGATCTGCTGAGTGACCAGACCTTCCAACCCGGAGAAATCCCCCTCGAACCTTATCAGGTGGTTTGGCTTACATAAATAAGGAACCTGTTTCCTTAAAGGAAACAGGTTCCTTATTCCGTATCCCAATCGATTTACACCTTCCGACTTATCTTCTTTTACGCGTCCTCACATCCTTCCAGACAATCCAGTGCTTCCTGGGCTTCTTTGCGGACAATATATGCCCGGTCCCAGTCATATTGATCATCTGCACCCAGCAGCAATTCGCAGGTCTCTTTACATTTCTGACGCTCTTCATTATCGAGGTGTCCATGACGGGCCAGTTTGCCGTAGCTGCGGATGGCTTTGGAGCGTACCCCTGCGCTGGAATCAGCCAGGTTGACCCGGATCGCTTCCAGCATGTCTTTTTTATATTCCTGCGGGAGATCAGCAGGTTTGATCACTTCCACAAAACCTCCCAGGGCGCGGATAGCAGTATCACGGAGTTCGAGGTTCTCAGACTTTGCAGCCCCCAAGACCTGCTCAAAAGCCTCGATTACTCTGGGTGAATGGATCTTACCCATAGCATAAACCAGGAAGATCCGGCATTCTTCACTTTCTTCACATTTGAAGGATTCCAGAAGCGGCTCCAACGCAGGTTCTCCAACCCGTCCAAATGCGTGGCCAATGGTTAACTGAGCTTTCATATCCCCGGCGTCGAGGTTATTCAGCAAGATCGGCACCACAAATTCTCCAAAATCGGCCACAAGTCCAACCGCTTCATCCAACACATAGGCATGCTCCGGGTGATCCAGCAAGTCGATATAAAACAGGGCCGAGACCATCTCAAATAGAGATCGAGCGGCGTCTTCGGTGATCTCGGGAAGACCCTCCCGGATCAATACTAAACCTTGATGGATATCTTCCGATTTTGAGCTGCTTAATAACTTTTTTATTTGTTCAAATTTTGCGTCGACCATCGTACCCTCCCAACTTATCAATAATCTCTCTTCCATACCCCTAAAGAATTTCTTATTTCCCTCATCCTGGGAACTTCTTCGGAATTTCCCCGCGTCTGAATCTGTGTGAGTATTTATATCATACTCGGATAAGACTGGTTATCTAATCCAATTATTAGACAAATTCAGGAAAAACCCAGCCAAAAAACACAGCTAATTTCCATGCGGTTTCTAATAACAAAATTGATAAGAAAATGCCCTAAAAATGCCTTGAAGGCATGTGTTAACTACGTTATAGTTTATCTTGTTCCAAACCGGTTTTAAAATACAGCAAAATGAGATCGGCCTTTCTGTTAAGCTATTGTTTCAGAAGGATATTTTAATATTTCTTACCACAAGGAAAAGATAATGAGATTAAAACAAGTACTTGGCACTACCTTTATTTTATTCACCGCCATTGTTCTGATCTCTTGCTCCGGGCCCAGCGCTGAAGCGCCTGAGCCAGCAAGGGACATTCCCGCAGCAGCTGAGGTTGATGATGAACCTGCATCAGTTCCTGCCGGATCAACCCTGGTCAGTACTTTAGCTGATGTAAAAAGCGCTGTAATCCAGATCGAAGCGCAGGGCACATTTGTTGATCCTGAGTTTGGAGAATTCAGCGGTGCAGGGCGCGGGTCTGGTTTTATTATCGATTCCTCTGGATTGGCATTAACCAACAATCATGTTGTTACAGGAGCCGCCCTCTTAAAAGTCTGGGTTGGTGGAGATACATCCAAATCCTATAATGCCAAGATACTGGCCGTATCAGAATGTTCCGACCTTGCTCTGATTGACATAGATGGAGATGGATTCCCATATATGGAATGGTATTCTGATCCCATATCCGTAGGTCTTGAAGTATATGCGGCCGGATTCCCGCTTGGTGATCCGGAATTTACCCTCACCAAAGGCATTGTTTCCAAAGAACAGGCAGGTGGTGAATCCAGCTGGGCTTCTGTCAATCAGGTCATCGAACATGACGCCACCATCAATCCCGGAAATTCCGGTGGGCCATTGGTCACCAGTGATGGTCAAATTGTGGGAGTGAATTACGCTTCCTACGCTGAAGCTGGCCAGTTTTTCGCGATCGGACGGGATGTGACTCTTCCAATCGTAGATCAATTCAAACGTGGTAATGATGTCGATTCTCTTGGCATTAACGCCTACGCCGTGTCAAATTCAGATGGTTCCCTGACAGGTATCTGGGTCTCATCTGTTAAGTCCGGCTCCGCCGCTGATGAGGCCGGGATTGAGCCGGGAGACCTGGTCACAACCCTGGAAGGTTTAACTCTTTCAGAAGATGGCAGCATGGCCACTTACTGCGATATCATTCGCACTCAGGGTGATGAAAATCCACTCGGGATGGAAGTCATTCGTTTTGATACCAATGAAACCCTGGAAGGCCAGTTTAACGGCCGCGCTTTATCTGTTACTGGAACGTACGGCAGTCAAGCCAACACCAACAATACAAATAATGCTAACAATAGCGGCGCAGACTCCGGCAGCCCAATCGATGAACCAGTCAATTCCAATTCTGCATATGTGATAGAAGAATTTGGCGACGGTTATATGTCAATCACCGATGATTTCGGCGCTCTTTATCTCGAAATTCCCGACACATGGAACGAGATCGATGGCGGAATCTGGACTGATTACTGGGGTGACTTATATTTTGAAGCTGCCGATGTGATCGCAGCGCCAGATATGGATGGATTTTTATCCTATTATGATTATCCTGGCGTCAGGTTTACTGCCTCAGAGGATTGGGGCGCCATTGGAGGTTATATCCAACTGCTGGATGGTGTAAAACACTGGTATGAGGACAACTGCAACTGGGAAGGGCGGGATGATTATGAGGATCCGGTCTACGAAGGCGCCTATGATTATTGGGATTGCGGCAGGAATGCTGACGTGTTTGTCATCGGAGCCCGGCCTATTGCTGCACCGACAGCTTATCTGGTTTTAGTCCAGGTCCAAGTGACATCAGACTTTGATTATGAAGCACTGGAACGCATCATGGATACCTTTGACCTGGTAGATGGATATTTGCCCTAGTCTTATCCAGGAGGAGAGGAAAAAAAAGCGGTCAGGTTTATCACCTGGCCGCTTTTTTTATCTGTAAATTCTAAAGGATCACTCTTCAATAATATGCTGGATTTTTCTCACAGCCTGGTTGGTCGCCCGGCGGTAGGCACGACCCGGGGGCACTAGAGCACATAAAGACAGACAATCATCACCCGTTGAGATTGTCCGGCAGACCAAATAGCTATGCTCTTTGGTCCGGATTGTAACTTCATCAACAGGAGCCAAACCCAGATTATCCTGGGTTTCCAAACTCACCTGCTGCAAGAGAGCTATCATAGCGCTGGCTAATTCATGGTCGGGATTGGTTGGTGCCGAGGCAATGGAAAAACCATCTGAAGTCGCCAACACAGAACGGATGAAACCCCCATCGGCGTTCATTTCCTGTAATATCTCATTAAACGATTGAGGAGTATTTCCCCCATCCCGGGGCCCTTTATCAGTCACTTGGTTCTCCTAGGCAGGATTTGGATTGATTTTCCCTCTGGCATTTGTTACAACTCTGTTCACAATTGATTTTAAGCCATCCAGAACGCCAACACCATCAACAGCAACACTTCCAAATGTTGGAATTCCATTCAGGCCTAGATGATGCCTGAGAGTTTCGATAGGCACGATACCCGGCAAGTCTCGTTTATTACACTGCAGGACCAATGGAACATCATTGGTATCAAAACCCAGCTCTTCCAGATCCTCATAGAGGTCTTTAATGGCATCCACATTTTCTGCCAGTCGGTTGATCTGTAAATCAGCCACAAAAACGATGCCATCCACACCTTTTAACACTAATTTGCGGGTCCCGCGATAATATACTTGACCCGGTACCGTATAGATATTGAACCGGGGTTTTAAACCACTGATCTCACCCATTTGGAACTGCATGTAATCAAAATACAGTGTGCGATCTTCCCGTGTTTTAAGCGAGATCAACTCACCTCTCCGGTCTGGATGGGTCCTGGAATGAATATATTCCAGGGAAGAGGTTTTCCCACTTAATGAGGGACCATAATAAACGATTTTTAGGTTGATTTCTCTTAATTTCCAATTTATAAACATACTTTTAAAAATATCCTGCTAGTCTTCCGGGAAAGTATCTTCCAATTCCTGGGTGATGCCTTTGCTAAAGTCATCCGGTGCGTACGAGGATGGCGGGCCAACGGTCATTTCAAATTCTTCCGTAATAGGCAGCAGTTGTTCCACCGCACGTTTGGCAAACAAACGGACCAACCCAATAGGGGTTTCTGCTCTATAGATAACGATCAAGATGAAACTACCGGCGATATTGTGCAGGTAGATGCTTTTAGATTCACCTTCATGGAAAAAAGAACCATGAGGATCATTCTCGCCAATGCGCTTAGATAATTCTGCCATTGCGGCAACATCCCCGGCTGCGAGAGCGGCTACTACATCAGGAGTGCCTTCATCCATAATGCCGTTTATTGCGATCACCTGGCCGCTGATATCTGCCAGAACAATGCTGTCCGTATGAGCTTTTTCAGCCAGATGACTAAGAATATACTCAATCTGATTCAGCATTTCTTCGGGTACATACAAACCTTGATTCATATTGTTGTTCCTCTCTTTCCTGCCAATACGCAACTGATGTTGATCTCTGGGCAGTGTTTTATCGCATCAGCAAATTTCATATCCTCAACAGCGGGACAGCTTAGCGCCTGAGACGCTCAATGGCAGCTTTTAGACTTGTTCTCATTCGATCGATTGCTTTAGCAAGATCACCAATTTCACCAGTCTGGTTCACCGCAATAGGTACATCCAGATCACCCCTGCTGATTGCGTTGGCTGCATTAATAATTTCTGTTATGGAATTCAACAAACGTCTACTGAAGATCGTCGCTGAAATGACAACAAATATGACAGCGATTCCCACTATAACGCTCAGCACAAGAACCGATTGGGCGACAAATGAGTTAGTCCGGGCACTTGCTCGTTCAATCTCCGTCAAACGTGATAGTTCAGCCAATTCAGGTTCGATAAGGTCAGAATATTTAGGACTCAAATTCTGCAGGTAATAGTTGATAGCATCCTTTAATATGTTAGCGGATTGATTATCTGCCGGATTACTCTGGTATTCTGAGATAATTTCATCAAGCATGGCCTTATACGTTCCCCGGGCAGATTCAATATCGGCAATTAATTGAGGTTGCTTGTCACCCAGGTTATTCACAATTAAATTCCAGTTCTGATCATAAGATTCCTGGGCCAGACTGATCCTGGTTAGTATTTCCTCATTACCTGAGAGTGGATATTGACCAATTGAGATCCGTTCTTCATCCAACATTTCGGAAATATTATCTGATGCCTGAGCAACTTCCTGTAAGCCGATAAGATCGATAGTTAAATTTGTAGAGCGGTTCAGATTTGCAGCACTAAAGAATGCAGTCACCACCAGCACTAAAACGATAGCTCCAAATAAGATCAAACCTCGTCGTATGTTTTTTAATAACATTGTTTTTCTCCTTACGTATCTGGATCACACGAGAGAGTAATCGTGTTTCCATAAACCAGAATGAGTGGTTAGCCCTTTAGAAATGCAACCATCTGTTTTTGAAATTGTGCTCTTTTGGCATTGTCGCTTATTTCCAAGCTGACTCGTTCAACAAGTTCAGCAGCTTTATCCTGTGGAAAGGCGGTCCGGTCTTCTCCGAGCAGCCTAATTTCATCATCGATAATCACCGGACCCATTGGGCCCATAACATCTATAAAGGCGTCTGATAGATTTATAAAGAATGTCTCATCTACAATATCACGGTAAGTAGCTTTTGCGTCTGTTATTTCATGCATCAACCCCGCGATCGTCAGGCTGTATACGATCTTAGCAACTTCAAATTCATGCAGCCCGAGAATTTCACCTATTTCAACAACCGATCGCTCTCCGTTTATTTGAGCAAGGACCTGCCACTCAAGTGGTTTTAGACTTACTGTATTGGCTGAACCAGATGGTGATATATTAAAAACAGCATCTGTGGATGAGACAATACTCTTGATATCATCCCATTGTTCCGCCTGGCGAGCTGCTTCCAACAAGAGTTGGTCAGAGGCAGTAGCGATTGATTTCTCTGGAGCAGGGACATTAGGTGTAAAGACAAAATCCCCTTCCATCCAGCCCATCAAGGTATAAACTCCACTATCACCGATCTGAGTACCTGTCACAGCATGCACGATATTGCCCATCTCAAGATAAATCTCTCCGGACTTTCCAGCCTGGGTGATTTCCAACTGACCGGATCGGCTTCCCGTGCTGAGCATTTTCAGAATGTCCAGCAGAGATAGTTGTTTAAGATTGCCTCTTAATCCTTCAGCCATAATTATTCTCCTAAACCACAATAAAAATACTGCCTATTTATATCCTGTAAGTAACTATCAGATGATTTTCTATATCCGTTCCACAAATCTCTTTTCCAATTCTTTCTGGACCTTCGAATCACCTTCCCAGCGGGTCAGGACTACATTAACTACCATCCTCAATAAAGAGATATCAATACTCGGGGTGCAGATCACGACCAAAAATGCTTTTTCGAGGTCCATAACAAATAACTTCTTCCGAGAATAATGAATTACAACTTCTGATATACCTTGCATGGAATCACCTGCAGAGGTGAACATGCTGATCACATTGCGGTTAATATTTTCAAGGGAGGATTTGTTCAATCCGGCTGGAGCTATGCTCTGGATGATCTCTCCCTGGTTATTGCAGATCAGGCTTCCCCAGGTCCCGATCAATTCATTAATTTCCTTCAATCCATCTTTCATAAGCAGCTTCAGTTATTAAAACAAGTCTGGCAGGATCCCGGATATATTAAATCTGCCAATTTGGTCCTGATAATTTACCTTTACTTCATCCATTGCTTTGCGAACCGCGCTGAACAAATCCTTCTCGTCAAGAGCGACCTTTTCGGCCAACGTCTCGACTGTAGTCCATAAACAGTCTCCAATTGCATGGCTGAAATTCTTGCTAACTTCTCCAGTAAAGGTTACTTGACCATCTTTGTATTGGAATTTCGCAGCAAATGGATCCAGGAAGGGATAAATATCTGCCTTGGCGATCATTGTGTCTTTGAAAGTGTTCAGAAATTCTTCTTTTCCCAGCAATGATCCAGCTGCCGACTCTGCACCTCGGATTACAGCACTCCAGACTTCAAGCAGCTGCGGCAGGTTAAAATTCACCTTGATCATTTCGCTTTCTGATAATGCTTCCTCGAGTGCAGCCTTGTAGACACTAAAAACAGCTCCAGCTGATAATGTTAATTCCAGGATCCTCTTGATAACTGTTGCTCCAGAGACTTCTTCTCCACGAATGATCAGCAGCGCTTCAATAACCCGACCCGAGAGCAGGAAAATGTACCCACGCTGTTCAGATCCTTCAAAAGCAATTTCAATAAAGCCCGTGTGGTCTTCATTTTTAAGTTTTGTAACAAGTGCATCAAGGCTGGTAAATTCAGTGCTTAAGTTCTCATAAATGATCTCACTTTTTGCCACACTGGCCAACATCGTGATCATTTCACCATTTTGAGAATAAACACTGATCGCACCGTCCTTCTCTTTAGCTTTATCGGTAACAGTCTTTACCGCACTCTGTCCGGTTATTACAGTCCCCTTAATATCTTCTATCGCATTGATAATATTCCCGCTATCCAACAGCAAGATGCCGTCATACTCCCAATAGCTGACCTGGACAACACCAGTAAAGCTGTTCTCCTTTAGATCAACGAGCAGTTCTCCAAAATTAGTGAATGATGTGTTCAAATTTTGATAAACGGAATCTCTTTTTGGAAATATCATCTCGAACTCCCGTGGTCAGGCACCTTGGTAGCGCTTATAGATAGTCTGTACAGACTCATATACGGTTTCAGCAGAAGATCGTTTTGTCAGGGACAAAAACAGCATATCATCTTCCTGCTGCTGTATATAGAATCGTTTTTCAGATCCTGTTACTACGATTCTTATCAGATCTCCACCATCAAGAAAATCACCAATACTACCTGCTTTTTCCGCCAGCTGCTCCCCAAGAGCTATATCGCTCTCCGGGTCACTGTTATTCTCCTGGGCAATTAACGTACCAGCGTTAGAATACAAGACGGCGCTGGTCACATCACGATTTGAAATGATTGCTTTTACAATTCTCGTTTGCAGTTCATTGTCCTGCTTTTCCTCTGCAGGACTGCTATCATCTTCCCAATCAGGTATCCAGTCAGCGTTTGACTCATCGATCCGTCTCATTCCTTCCAACAGCAGGCCAGACCAATTTTTATTAATGGTTATCGATCCCGGCCTTGCCCCCATTCTGAGCTTAAAAGTGCCATCCTCCCAGTTTAAGAGAGCATAGATTGCCTCATCACCAATCAAATCACCCACTTCTGCATGGACCATTTCTCCATCATTGAAGAAAATAGTCCCGTCCTTTCCGAGGTGATTGAGGGATAATTGAGCCTGGTTGCGTTCATCGCAATTGATTTGAATGATGCTTGCAAGACTCATCATCTTCAAATTCCCTTCCAGCGCCCGATCTTCCCGTGCCAAAAAATCCCTGATCCTGGAAATTAATAACTCAGGGTCAAGCGGTTTTTCCATAACATCAAGCACACCCATCCTGAACGCCCTGGTGATCACGTCCTTATCAGCATTAGCTGTAGTAATAATCACTTTGACTGTTGGATCATATTTCTTTAACTCTTCCAACAGCGTCATGCCATCCATTTCTGACAGTCCCAGATCGGTGATAACAAGATCCTGTGATCCACTTTTATATAACCCCAGGGCTTCTATCCCGGAAGTTGTGCTTTTGGTATCAAATCCATTTGCCCTTAACGTTCCTGAAAAACGTTGGGTGACATTTGGATCCCCATCCGCGAATAAAATTGAATACTGGACCACCTGATTTTCTCCTCTATTAAACCTTCACTACCTGAGACAGCAGTACATCCTCATGAGCATTTTTGTTTCACACGAGGATAACCAAAACTTAAAAAATGAAACTGATAAATACCTGCTGTCCAGTACTGATAATTCTAACATGTCCTTCAAATTCCCCCAGCCGCAACAGAAAACTATGTTAACCGGAATTTTGCTGGGATTGAATATGAAGCAAATATATTATACTCAATCCGACTCTTGATAAATTTAATTTCAAGCTCTCCTAACAGAACCAATAAGGTAGGGGGGAACTTTTCCAGCTTAATAACAACTCTGTAGGTAATAAATTAGAAACGCAAGGAAAAAGGTTTAAGAAGCAGGGCATCCCGGGAGCCAGAAATTGATTTTCAGGGGCTGATATTTCTCACCAGAACATTGGATCTGCCAACCTGACCATGATCACTTATTTTGTTCAATACCAACTACATGGGATCGTTTTGTAGATTCTTCGCTGTACTCAGGATAATTGAACTAAAAAAAGCGCAACCCGGATGGGTTGCGCTTTTTTTCATTCAAAACAACAAGAACCTATTGCTGCGCAGCCAGTTGAGCTGCCTGATCGATGCTCCAGTTATAATACTGCTCACCACCGAACAGGGCTACATTACGATCAACCCAGGAATGTTCAGCAACATAAGCGATTTCCACATAGATCGGGAAGAAGGGAATTTCACCCTCGTAACCGAAGTACATATCTTCGATCTCCCGGTAGAGTTCTTTCCGGATTGCAGGATCGGACTCAAAACGAGCCTGTTCAACCAGATCGTCAACTTCACCGCAGGTGCGGTGCATGCGGACTTCTATATTGCAGTCTAGCACATCACCGACCCAGTTGTTCTCGTCAGCATAGTCAGGACCCCAGGCCAGCGTCCACATATGGGGCGCCTCCTCGTCATCTGTTTTTGTGGCGATCAACAGGTCCGCAAATGTCTGTTGTTCGATTTGAATTAGATCTGCAGAACAACCAAGGTTCTCTTCCCATTGAGCCTGGGCAAATTCGATCCAGTTTAAGGTATGTTCACCGGAGTATCCCAGCAAAGTCACCTGGGGGAAACCTTCACAATCCGGGTATCCGCCCAGAGCTAACTGCTCCCGGGCGTATTCTGGATCAAAGGAAATTCCTACTTCAGAAATTGGTGGAGCGCCAAAGATACCAGGAGGAGCGAAGTGGGTCATGGGCAACCCCTGATCCTGTTCAACAACATTCACATGGGCAACCCGGTCATAGGCAGCCGAGAAGGCCCGGCGGACATGCACATTGTCGAAAGGCGCTTTTGACTGGCGGAAGGCGATATAAAACACACCCAGGGTCGGGGTCTGAATGGTCTCATCACCAAAATCAACCAGATGGACCTGCAGCTCAGCGTCCGGGATGCCCGATATTTCTATCTGGTTATTGAGCCAGAGAGCATAACCCGTGCTGACATCAGGAACTACGTTTACTTCCAGCGCATCCAGATTGCCGCTGCCCTGCATATCTTCAGGCATAAGCGGATTGCGAAGAATGCGGCGTGATACACCGTGTTCCCACGCGTTTAAAACAAAGCGGCCATTGGTTACGATATTGCCAGCCTCGATCCACTCCTCACCATGTTCTTCGATGGCCCATGACGGTGTTGCCGCAATGGTCCACATCGGACTCATGGATAGGAAATATGCTGCTGGCTGGGGCAGTTCGATCACCAGGGTTTTGGCGTCAGGCGCTGAGACACCAATGGCATCAATCATTTCCTGGGGAATATTTTCAGGGTCTTCGATATTATAGACATCCCCGCAGCCTTTGATCACGCCGCCGATGATACCGGAGTAGTAGGATCCCGTGTTGGGGTTGCAGGCTCGTTTAATACCATAAACAAAATCTTCTGCTGTCACAAATAGCGGTTTGCCATCAGGGTCCACTTCCTGTTTCACTTCTCCAGTCTCGGGATTGTGTTTCACCCATGGAATGTCTGTGCGCAGATGGAATGTGTAAATCAGACCATCATCACTGATCTCCCAGGAGGTTGCCGCCTCTGGGACAATGTCAGCGGTGACAAGGTCATAGTTTGTCAGGTGGACAAACAGGTTCTCGATGTAGTTAATGGAAACCACATCCTCACCCAACTGCGGATCCAGAGTTGGAATGTCAGTATCATCATATCCACGCCATGTAACCAGGCCTTCTCCGGCTGCTACGGAACCTTCTTTTACTTTAGGCCCACAAGCAGATAACAGCAGGCTGCCCAGGATCATGATTGACACTATGGTCAGGAATTTTTTCTGCATCTTGATTTTCTCCTCTTAGCATAAGGTTAGATAGGTACATATATATACTTATTGTGCAATCTGGTCGGGTATCACCTCCTCGTTAAACCTGATTATTTGGCAAGAATTTCCAAAAGGTAATAAAACTATTCTCTTTCGATCTGAAAGTTGGTATACTTAAATATAAGAAGGCAAAAATGTTCTGCCCAGAACTGATTGCTTCTCTTAGCTTCACCCCGGTTGCCGCCGGGGTGATTTTATTACCTGGCTTGATGGTAATCCATTAACATCGGGAACAAATCCTGCGGAAGGATAATCTTTGTATAACACTCTGGAAGCGCATCTGATGGGTGATTAGAATGCCCTATCGGAGAAAGGGATCATCCCATAACGAATGAGATGGACTGACCATCACTCAGTCCATCTCATTTCAGGAAGAAGAAGAAAAGAATGAGTAGTTTCTTTTCTGGTTAGGATGATAGCCAATATCTCTGGGTTTTTGAAGCCCCTAACGGATGATTTTTTCCCCATCCTCAAGGATGGTGCAAGACAACACCTGCTGAGATTGTCTGTATTCCACTGTTTTGCTATGATATGTTCACGATATTATCTATCTTGCCCCTACCGGGTGGCTGGCTTATAGTATAGTTATGGTCAAATTCTGGTCAACATTTTTAGATCAATTCAGTCGCCTTCGCTGGAGATTAACATTCAGCTATTTCGGCGTAACGATTATCGCATTGGTGATGGCCGAGATCATCGGGATCATGGGTCTCTCGATCTGGGTTGTAACAGAAGCTAGAGTCTCCAAGGAAGAGATCATCGATGAGCTCTCGGTAGCGGAAGTAGTCAACTTCGACGAACAGCGTCTGGCTGAAAAACTTGACATTAACAGGCTCGACATCTCCCTGGGTGAGTATATATCGATCGGCAGCCGATTTCTTTCTTCATCCCCACCAGATAAGCTGGGACTGGCCCAATTCCTGGGTGGTTTTTCCGCTACTGTTGTTGATATCAAACCAATCGAGATCGGTAATTTCATCATTAATGCCAGCAACACCAATATTCTGTCTATTATCTATCTCGACACAGAAGGCAACATAATCGATTCCATTCCTCACAGCCTAGTGGAAAACACCAAGGCCGGGCATGCTTTCGATCCGGAGATAATACCCGGGCTGGCAGGCTCATTTCAACGTGCCCTTTACGGATCCAGGAATTACGATACCCTGGTCCAGAGAAAAGAGGAGAATGTCATCATCGGTGTGGTTCCGATCCCAGATGAAGAAAACCCCCTCAAGACTGTGGGGTTTCTCGCATTTCAACATAAATCAAGGATCACAGAAATCCTTCAATGGGAGCAAATTTCCCGCCAGATTCTCCTGATCCTGATCGCAACAACCGGGCTGGCCGGATTGTTCGGCATTATCTTCGGTTTCCTGACAGCAAAATTTTTGACGGCTCGATTGGACATGGTAACAACCTCTGCCCGGGCCTGGAGCCAGGGGAACTTCACCGTTTTGGTGGATGATCACAACCGGGATGAACTGGCAGAACTGGGCCACACCCTCAATAATATGGCTGTGCAGATGGACAATCTTCTGGATGAGCGGCAGGAAATCACCATCATGGAAGAACGCAACCGCCTGGCCCGGGAACTGCATGACAGTGTAAAACAGCAGGCTTTCGCCGCCTCTGCCCAATTAGCCGCAGCCCACTCCCTTTATCAAAGGGATCCTGACAGCGCAGTAACCAATCTTATCGAGGCAGAGCGATTGGTGGATGAAGTTCGCAGGGAATTAACTGATTTGATCCACGAACTGCGGCCCGCCGCACTTAAAGGGGAAGGCCTAGTAAAGGCTACCCGCCAGTTAGCTGCTGAAACTGAAAACATGCTCGGTATTCCCATCCTGGTCCGCGTCACAGGTGAACGGACAATTCCATTGGAAATCGAGCAGACCCTCTACAGGATCTTGCAGGGTGCTATCTCCAATGTCGCCCGCCATAGTTTCGCAAAAAGGGCAGAAATAACCATCTCTTACAGCCGAACTGATATCCAGGTCAATATTGAAGATGACGGGATAGGATTTATACCTGCAGAGCAATCATATGGGATTGGTTTGAAATCCATTCAGGAACGAATCGACTTGATCAACGGAAATATGAAGATAATCAGCCAACCAGGAGCTGGAACGCAAATATTCGTTCAAGCGCCAATTAACTCTCTCCCCTGAGAGGAGGTAACAATATGTCATTACCTATCACTGTTTTATTAGTAGATGACCACGAGGTTGTTCGGAGCGGTGTTAGCGCCTTCCTTGCATCACAGCCCGACTTCGAAGTTGTCGGGGAAGCAAAATCGGGCACAGAAGCTGTTAATCTGGTCCAAAAAACCGTCCCTGATGTGGTTTTAATGGACCTGGTGATGGCCAAAATGGATGGAGTGGAGGCTACTCGCCAGGTTAAAGCTGTCAGCCCCCGAACAAAGATCGTGGTTTTAACCTCCTATCATCAGGATGAATACATATTCCCGGCTTTGCAAGCAGGAGCCATATCTTATATTCTCAAGGATGTCAAAATGGATGAACTAGCCGATGCCCTTCGCCGCGCTTCCCAGGGAGAGGCCACTCTACATCCCAGGGTTGCCTCCAGGGTCATTCAAGAACTGCATGGTGCCAACAGGGAAGAACTAAATCCCTATACTGAACTCACAGAAAGGGAAATGGAAGTTCTGAAACTGATCGCCAAGGGACAGTCCAACAGCGAAATCGCTGAAAACCTGGTGATCTCAGTCAACACCGTGAAGGGCCATGTCAGCAACATTCTCAGCAAACTCCACCTGGCGGACCGCACCCAGGCAGCTGTTTACGCCTGGCAGCAGGGTATCGTTAGAAGGTAAACAGAAGGGCATCTATAAACATGATGAAATTTAATCCTGCGGGGTTCTTGGTGGGGTTGGGTGTTGGTATCGCATTGGCTGTGGCTCTGGATAATATCGCCGTTGGAATCGGAGTTGGTGTGGGAGTGGGACTCGTATTTTCAGCTGCCTTTAAAAGACGCGGGGATGCGGAAGATAATGAATAAACGGCCCAGTTGATCAAAAATATCTAAAAAGGGCGGCCCAGAGGGCCGCCCTTTTGATTATGATTAAACTGGGAATGAATTCCGCTATCCCGTCCCCCGGCTTCCGTCCCCTGTCGGAAACGCAGTTTCCATAAAATCAATTGCTGCCTGGATCAGCTCCCGCAACACATCCCGATCCACATCGGCCAGTTTATTGATATACAAACAGGATTTTCCTGTTTTATATTTTCCCAACCTGGACAGGATCTCATTATAGGACTCAAATCCATCCATAATGTACAGGGTCAAACTCTGCTTGCGAGGAGAGAAACCAGTTTTGAACCACTTGTAGTCCTTATTTGTGGTGTTGGTGTAACTAAAATCCCCAAAACCGACAATACTTGGACCCCACATTGACCCCTGGTCTCCGGTGATTTCCCTCATCATATCCAGGACCTCAAAGCTGTTCTCCCGGCGGGTATTATTTTCCACCCCCTGCAGGAAATCTTCTATGCTGGCATCATTTTTTTGCGTTTTCAGTTCAGCCATCATATTTACCAGATGGCAAACACAGCACCCATGATCAGGTAGACCAGCAGGTTGTAAACAATATAAAGGAACCAGACTTTCTCAGAAGGTCCTTCGAAATTAGTGTAAACAAATGTTGTGGTCGCGCCAATTCCCAGGAAGATGAATCCCCCCGCTAGTAGGCCCGAAAGTATATCCGTTGCCCCAAAGGAGACCACTACCAGGTTCAGGGTCAACATACCAATAAATGCAGCCACTGCGGTCTTGATATACATGACCGGGTTGGACTCGAGCTCATCTTCGGTCTTGCCAATCAACTTCAGCCAGTACTGGCCAAAAAGCGGACCGTACCACAGGGCGCCCAGGACCATCGACAAGATGGTGCCCACGACAACAGCCAGCCAATTAATAGATGAAAAAGAAACCATTATAAACCTCCAAGATAACTGATAATTGATAACCGATAAGTAATAGTTAATATACTTTATTATTATTAACAATATATGACATATTAAGATACGGTTCCCTTGGGAAACCGTATCCTTGCAGGCTATTCGGAATAAGCGGAGAAAAGTTCAATAAGATCGAGATTGTAAACGTTCATGGCGGTAGCGCAGTACCAGTCTGGCAGCTCGCTCTTCAGATCCAGACGGCACTGGAAAGCGCAGTTTCACCAAATCGTCGTATGAGTCCGACGAAACCACAACGGTGAACTGGATCGCTTTGCGGGATTTGGTCTGATCAGTAATCTTGTGCAGCTCCTTCAGGGATGTGTGGCCCAGCGCTTCGTGATAGATGTCATTGGGCCCAAACCAGACGCGCGGTTCAGGAAATTTCAAGGCCTTACGGCGGTAGCGATTTGCCTTAATTCTTTCTACCATGGGTTCAAAAAGACCGGCACCTACAAATAGCAGGAACACAACACCGGAAGTTGTCCACAATACTTTTTTCACCATTGGATCTTTGACCGCGAAGAACACTATGATGTCCATGATAATTGCTACTACTGCTCCAAAGATTGAGCTATTTACCACTCCCATGTAGGCTTCCAACCCTTCAACCTTGGGGTTGATCAGATTGCATACGCCTTCCACCTGCGCACCCCAGGCTGAGGATGAAAACTGCCAGCACTCCCAGATATCTCCCCTGAACATGCGGTTGATCGCCCAGATCTCGCTGATTCTATGACCCAAAGCAACTGATCCAAAAATACCCACAATTATGACCGGCACCCCTCCCATAGCAAAGAATGACAATCCAAGTTCAGCCAGGGTGGTATCGGTGGTAACCAGTACAACTGCAAAAAGGGCGACTATGGTGATAATCGGGAAAAGGACAACACCTTGAAGAAAAGTAAATGTGGCTTCATCGGAAAAGGCAAGTTTCGCTGGTTTGTCCATTGTGATATACCTTCTCTGCATCTATCAAGTATTGGATTTACAGGTCAGCTAAAACACAACTTTATAACCCACCAATTAAATGGGCCCTACAATAAATCAAAAGCCGGTGCAAGTTAAACCATTCAGAATGGTATGATCGATTTCTTTCGGGTCAACGATCCAGGTCTTACTGTGCAAGATAATAGTCTTAGTATTTATCCTGCCCTGGAACGGGTAACAACTCTTATCATAACTTAAAATGAATCCCTCTACTATCCAGGATCCAAGCCTGTGACAGGGCAGGAAAAACGGCTGGAGTACTGTTCGGTTATCCTGGTCTAGATCGAAATTAGCGATCATTTAAACCCTTTCCATTGAGAATATACGGTGTCCATTTTTCAACCCTTGACGCCCGGGTTTTGGATTGTTTGGGCCCAGAAAAATGAAGAAGGTAAGCTCTTTGTCGTCCTGGTGTCAACACTTCAAAGGCAGCTTTCAAATCAGGGTTTTCATCTAATTTATTCTGGAATTCTTCAGGAATTAAAAACTCTGTATTCTTTTTATAATCCACTGTCAAGCCGGCTTTTTCAACTTCAATAGCTTCAGAAATATAGGCTTTTAAGATGGGTTCCATCTCAACTATCTCTTGTATATCCGTGAAACGAATCTGGCGTGCCGCCTGTACGTTTTCTGTTTGTTGGATCAGAATATTATCGGTATCTTTTAACAGGACACCTTTCATAAACAAAAGCGCACAATATTTTTTAAATCCATGTATTAAAACGATATTTTTTCCCTGAAACGTGTAAGTAGGTTTTCCCCATTTCAATTCTTCATCCAGCTGACTATCAAGAACGATCATTCTTAATTTCTGAAACTCTGCTTGCCATTTATTATCCTGATTGAAAAATTCATTAATATCAGTAATCATTCTATTCACCTATAAATTTTCTGAAACAACAGGAGGTGCCGCAAGCGGCACCTCCTGTTTGGTCTATCTCGATCAGGCGAGGTCGAAGCGGTCAAGGTTCATGACCTTATTCCACACCGCCACAAAATCATGCAGGAATTTTTCCTTTGCATCCCCACTTGCATAGACTTCCGCTAAAGCCCTGAGTTGGGAGTTTGAACCGAAGATAAGGTCAACCCGGGTACCAGACCACTTTAGTTTGCCTGTTGCCCGATCATATCCCTCGAAAATGTCGTCATCTTCCGAAGCTGCCTTCCAGGTGGTGTTCATGTCAAGCAGATTTACAAAGAAATCATTAGTGAGCGTCTCTTCCCGTTTGGTAAAGACTCCATGTTTAGAACCTCCATAGTTGGCATTCAAGACCCGCAAACCGCCTACAAGCACCGTCATCTCAGGAGCCGTTAACGTCAGGAGTTGGGCACGATCAATCAGAAGCTCCTCTGCTGATACAGTGAATTTGGTTTTGAGGTAGTTTCGGAATCCATCCGCGTTTGGTTCGAGTACGGCGAATGATTCCAGGTCGGTTTGATCCTGTGACGCATCCATGCGCCCCGGACTGAAGGGAACGGTAACATCGTGTCCGGCATTCTCGGCAGCTTTTTCGACACCTGCGTTTCCACCCAGGACAATCAAGTCAGCCAGCGAAACCATCTTGCCACCATTTTGAGCGCTGTTGAACTCCTTTTGGATTCCCTCAAGGACCTGCAGCACCTTTTTCAGCTGGGCTGGCTGGTTTACTTCCCAATCCTTCTGCGGTGCGAGACGGATGCGGGCGCCGTTCGCCCCACCCCGTTTATCGGAGCCGCGGAATGTGGATGCTGCCGCCCAGGCCGTAGAGACCAGTTGGGAAACAGACAGACCGGAACCAAGGATCTTTACCTTCAGATCTGTGATGTCCTTCTCGCTGATCAGCTCATGATCAACTGGGGGCACCGGATCCTGCCAAATCAATTTTTCGGCCGGGACCTCCGGGCCGAGATAACGTGAATAGGGGCCCATATCCCGATGGGTCAGCTTAAACCAGGCCCTGGCAAAGGCATCCGCAAAGTCCTCGGGGTTCTGCTGGTAGCGGCGCGCGATCGGTTCATAGACCGGGTCGTAGCGCAGGGAGAGGTCCGCGGTAGTCATCATCGGCCTGTGTTTCTTGGACGGGTCGTGGGCATCCACCACCATGTCCTCTTCAGCAACGTCCTTTGCCAGCCACTGATGGGCGCCGGCCGGGCTTTTGACCAATTCCCATTCATATTTAAAAAGCACTTTAAAATAACCCATATCCCATTGGGTCGGGTTCGGCTTCCAGGCACCCTCAATGCCGCTGCTGATCGTATCGCCGCCCTTGCCGCTGCCAAAGCTGCTCTTCCAACCCAGGCCTTGTTCTTCTATACCAGCTGCTTCAGGTTCGGGACCAACCAGGGCCACATCGCCGGCACCATGGCTTTTGCCAAAAGTATGTCCGCCGGCAACCAGGGCAACAGTCTCTTCATCGTTCATCGCCATCCGGGCAAAAGTCTCCCGAACGTCAATACCGGAGGCCACCGGGTCAGGGTTGCCGTCCGGGCCTTCCGGGTTGACATAGATCAGACCCATCTGCACAGCAGCCAGCGGATCCTCCAGATCACGCTCACCGCTGTAACGGCTTTTGGGTTTATCGCTGGTAGCCAGCCATTCTTCCTCAGCACCCCAATAAATATCCTCTTCCGGTTCCCAGACATCTTCGCGACCGCCAGCGAAGCCAAAGGTCTTAAAGCCCATCGACTCCAGAGCGCAGTTGCCAGCCAGGATCATCAGGTCGGCCCAGGAAATTTTCTTGCCGTATTTCTGCTTGATCGGCCACAGCAGCCTTCGGGCTTTATCAAGGTTGACATTATCTGGCCAGCTGTTGAGCGGCGCTAAGCGCTGGCTCCCTGACCCCGCCCCTCCCCGGCCGTCGCCTGTACGATAAGTGCCTGCGCTGTGCCAGGCCATACGAATGAAAAGCCCACCATAGTGACCATAATCGGCCGGCCACCACTCTTGTGAATCTGTCATCAAGGCGTAGAGGTCCTTTTTCACAGCCGCCAGATCAAGTTTCTTGAATTCCTCGGCGTAGTTGAACGCCGCACCCAGGGGATTGGCCAGGTGTGAATGTTGATGAAGGATCTTGAGGTTTAACTGGTTCGGCCACCAGTCCCGGTTTGATGTGCCGCCCCCAGCGATGGGTTTAGCGCTGCTGCCGGTTACGGGACATTTTTTTTCATTATCCATTTTCGCTCTCCCTTCTTATAAAGTTTGGAAATATACGGTTAAAGTGAATTTTTGTGATGTAGCAGGGAAAAGGATCAGGTTCTATCCTTTCTTGGGAATGTTGCCTACCCTAATACTACTCTACAATCAATCCTGATGCAAAATTAATCATCAGAACTTATAGGTTTTTAACAACAATACCAGGAGACAACAAACATCCCGGTTCAAATCAGTCCTGCTATTTGGTTATTTAATACCTGGGGGATGAATCTGCTCCCTGTTTGCAAAAACGTCAAGTGCAAGGCCTAAAGTGTTTTGATCGCAGATGCATCATAAACCTGACGATAAACCACGATCCTCCAACACATATACGCCTTACTCCTTACTCCTTACCAAAGCCCGCCCAAGATTCCCATTACTGCAATTAATAAACAAAAAAGGGTGCCAGCGACAATCACAAGCACCCTTCGAACATAAAAAGAAACCCGTTTTACTTCACGCCATACAATTTCAATCGCCCATCTTCAAGCAAGACTGCGATCAGCCTGCCATCCCCGGTAAAATTGACGTCCAAGCGGGGCACCGAAAGGTTCAGGATGAGTAGTCAGATACTCTCCGGTTTCACCATTCCAGATCGAGATCTTTCCGCCGTCGGAAAGCCCAACCAACAAACGGCCATCCATGGAAAACCTGAGCTCTCTGGGAATATATTTCCTGGCGCCTCTGCAATCTGGACTGAACTTCCCGGATTCCAGATCCCAAAGAAACTGATAGGAGTCTTCCTCAAAAGGAGCACATGAGACGGCAGCAATTTCTGCTGTTGGAGAAAATGTGATCAATGGCCATTTGGACATTCCACACTGGTAAGTTAAACCTCCCTTCACATCCCAGGCTTCCGCTGCTTGATCTGTTCCAACCACCAGGTATTGGCCAACCGTGGAATATTCCAGATCCACAGACTAAGTTCATCGGTATCGTCAAAAAGCTTCCCCAATGGTCACCCGTTTGAACATCAAACAAGATCGATCTCGACAGACCTTATCATATAAAAACCCCTCTGAGCATCGGCATTTGGTTGTATAGCCGGCGAAGAAGCAATAAAAACAGAAAGGGCTAAACTGGTTCCTTGCGATGAAAACACAACCTCAGGAGGAAATTTACTAATCACCCGGTTGCTCTGTCAAAGCGGACACAATGTTCTCCAGTCAGACTTCGAAAAATAGCAAAAATGGAATCTTGATTTCCAGATAAGTATTCGATAAGCCCAACGAGGGATCTTGATTTCCAGTGTAGTTTCTCCTCAAGTGCAATACCTGAAAACAGATTCCCGTCCCGGGAAAATTGCAGCCATCTAGTATCTCTATCAGCGATCTCGCACACAACCATTCATGTTATCGTGATTTCCACAAGTTTTGTACATTCTCGAACAGATCATAAACCCGGTAGCTGCTGTCTAATCATGACAAAAGCGCAAATGACAATCAGTGATCCCATCAATTGACCAGTCAAAAGACTGAACAACACCATCAGTTATCGGGATCAAGGGGTTGTCCACCAAGAAATAGCCAACCCATTAAGATTATCTGGTACCAACAACGGAGATCACTCCAGATTGCTCATCAATCTAGCCTGATCGGTATCTCTCTGAGCTGGTTCCGGGTGGGGTGGGAGTGAGTGTGAAGTTCGGTATTCTGGGGTAGACTCTTCAACTGGATCATCGCATCGATGAGGCTGGATTGGGTTTCTGATCGGGATATTTATGTTAGTAGGCTCTATTCTTCCCGGAGTCGAAGGTGAACAGCCTACCAGAATAAAAACAAGGCCAGAGGGATAAAATCAATTCTTCGGGACAGGTTTTTCATGGCGAATACCTCCCATTATCTTAATGATAACCGAAAAATCTGATAAGTTGTGGAGCAACCTGCTGACTGACCAGGAAGATTTATAAAAATATTGTTCAGATGTAAAGCGGTATGACTCACCTGTCCGGTGCTCAATCAGTAGTCAAACACCCTCTATTCACCTCAGATCTATCCAACCAGCCTGCCATTTAACAAAAAAGAGCGCTTGCAATTTACACAAGCACTCTTCGATTGTTGAACCGGAATTTACTGTTCAATTCGCCAGGCACTCACAAGATCGTTGGCGGCTGCTGCCAGAAGAAACCCATCGTTGGAGATCGCTACTGCACTCGCCCCGGAATTGGAGAGCTGAACAGAGGACTCGATCCAGCCATCGCTCACCCGCCAGAAAGTCATGGATCCATTTCTATCCACCCCAACTATCAGGTCATCGGCATCTGAATAAGCCAGGCCTTCACACCAATCCCCACAACCATACAGATATTGGAATGGGCTCCAGGTAGTTGTGGACCACAAGACAACACTCGCCTCCAGGCAAACATAATTCTCGGAATTGTCGCAGTAACCGGAAGCCAGCAAACCCCCGTCGTGGGAAAATTCAACTGTAGTTCCCTGGCCTTCCAGGGGCAGGCTCTGGAGCAGCGCACCTGTCGAGCTATTCCAAACCTTAACCATTCGATCCACCGCGCCGGTCGCCAGCAGAGTCCCATCTGGAGAAAAATCCATATCAGCCACACTGTACGGATGAGCCCAGAAACTCAGCAGGTTTTCCCCGCTGACCAGATCAAGGATATAAACCGTCCCACTTCCATTATCCGCCACGCCGGCAGCCAATTTTGTGCCGTCAGGAGAGATGCTCAAACTATTCACCGGTCCCGGGAGATAATACTGCTGGACCAGGCTTAGATCCAGGGGATTGCGCATCTGCACCAAACCATTATCCAGGCCAACTGCCAGCAGGCTTCCGGCAGGATGATAAACAAGATCCCAGATAATGGTATTCAGTTTGTCAGACTCTGCCAACAATTCACCGCTGGCGGCATCCCACAAGCGCAGTTTCTGATCCGGGCTATCCAAATTTTGGCCGGTTCCAGCTACTATACGCTGTCCGTCCGGAGAAATAGCAACTGTCCTGAATCCGTCGTCGGAGATGGAAAATTCCCAGGGGCTTATCAGGCGCTGAACATTCCCTTGATTGATCACTTCCCGCGTTGGGGTAGGTGTGGGCGGAATCGGCGTATTTGTTGGTGGAATCGAGGTCGTTGTCGCTGAGGGAGCAGGATCCATTTCAGTTGGTATACTGGTAGCTTCCAACACCTCAGGAGCTCCACTGCAGCTTTGGCTGAGGAAAACAACAATAAGCAGCAAGATCGTACGGGTAATCCATTTTTTATTCATAAATTTCCTTTTTACATTATATTTAAAACCAATTATCAAGTATACGAACCATCATTCCTTGAATAAATTATCAGGCATACCACCTACGAAATACGGCAAATCCTTGTGCCCTAATTGCTGGCGAATGGCATGAGCTTCACCTGTGTGAAAAAAGTAATGATAGGTGG
The DNA here is from genome assembly GCA_963783765.1 of uncultured Chloroflexia bacterium. Classification (GTDB taxonomy): domain Bacteria; phylum Chloroflexota; class Anaerolineae; order Anaerolineales; family UBA11858; genus B10-G9. The sequence continues at coordinate 68,419 of CAWAOV010000005.1, forward strand.
TCCGCAAGATCCTGGTACCAATGTTTTCTCTTGATTGGACACTCTTTTTGGCTAGCATGTCATCATTTACCTGCCCGTAAGCAAATAGGGAATCCCCAACCGCCGTTGAATCCTGTTCCAAAAAAACATCAAGTTGATCTGCAGTGACCGTATCCAGGAATGTATCTGCTGCCGCAGTTATATCCCCCCAGACCTGCCACATCTCAGCCAGCGGCGGAGTGACTGCGGGTTGGCCGTATCCGTGGGAGATATTTAATTGGGGATGAGGTACTTCTCCCCCGGGAAAAAACACGAAATACTCCTGTTCCTGGGCAGCCAGGTGACCAATCATCCAGCTGATGCAGTTCATCGGCAAGAGACGCTTTCGGGAATCTTCGTCCGAAATACCCTCTAAACAACGGGCGAATTCACTGCGGGCAAAACGGAGTTGAGCTACAAGTGGGTGAGCCATAGATTTACCTCTCCTTTAGTATGGAGTATATGGCTGAGTACAGCTCAACGCCTATATCTCCCGAATAAAAAACCACTGAGAATTGAATCCTCACAACCCTGAAAAATATATATGATTATTGTGTTAAAAATTTTGTTTATTTTACCACTGTTTTCCTTTTGACCTGGAAATTGACAGGTTCTTTCTAAGAACGCTATATATATCTTCCTAAACAAATCTCAAAAAAGTTGAATTGGGGTAGGATTCCATCAGGGACATCATTTTTTTGGATCCTTGACGGTAGTACCCTCACCAAAACAAGGAGATCGTAATGGGTATGCATTCCGGTGGATGGTTTTCATATTTAACGCATGATGATCAAAAAGAACGACCCGCAATCAACCGGGAGCTAGTCAACAAAGCCTGGAAATTTGCCCAGCCGTACTGGCGGCAGGTAGCTGCCTTGCTGGCGACTATCCTGATAATCTCTGGCATAAGTTTGATCTCCCCCTTGCTTTACCGGGACTTGATCGATGTGGCCATTCCGGAAAGGAATTTCTCTCGCATCAACTGGTTAGCCCTGGGCATGGTGGGGATTCCCGTTATTAATGGCATCATCGGTGTCTGGCAGCGCAGGCTAAATGCTTCTGTAGGAGAGGGAGTGATATTCGATCTTCGCCAGACGCTTTACAAGCATCTGCAGCGCATGTCACTGCGCTTTTTTACAGAAACAAGAACCGGGGAGTTGATGTCGAGGCTGAACAACGACGTCATCGGCGCCCAGCGGGCGATCAGCAATACCCTGGTAACCATCGTCTCCAATTTTGTCACCCTGGTAGCAACTTTGAGCATCATGATCGCCCTTGAATGGCGCTTGACGTTATTGGGGCTGGCCATTCTTCCCTTATTTTTAATCCCGGCCAGGAGAGTTGGAAAGATCCTCAGAAATCTGCGGAGAAGATCCCTGGAAAATAATGCCGAGATGAATGCAACCATGAACGAGACCCTGAATGTCAGTGGTGCATTACTGGTAAAGCTCTTTGGCAGGGAAGACAGCGAGGGAGAGAGATTTAAAATACATGCCAAAGAGGTCAGGGATATTGGCATTCGATCCGCAGTTGTAGGGCACTGGTTTTTTATGCTGCTCAGCGTCGTCAGTGCGGTTGGTTCTGCCATCGTGTTCTGGGTAGGCGGGCACCTTGTGCTGCGAGGTGAATTTACCATTGGGACGATCGTGGCCTTTGGAACCTATCTGGCCGGCATGTATGGACCATTAATGGCCCTGACAAACGCCCAGGTTCAATTTGTGGAAAGTATGGTCAGTTTTGAGAGGGTTTTTGAAGTGCTGGATCTGCCGCTGGAGATCGTAGAAATCCCTCTGGCCAGGGATTTAGGAGAAGTCTCAGGCTTGATCCAATTCGAAAATGTCAGTTTCAGATATCAGGATTCGGACACAGACAAAGTTGGATTAGATGATATAGCCAGAATTTCCTGGCGATCAGATGGAATGGCTCATCTGAAGCGCGGAATCGAGCGATCTGAACCAGATGAAACACCTGAGCAGGTTGAGCAGGCCTGGGCGCTAGAAGAGATCAATTTTGAGATCAAGCCGGGAGAACTGACCGCCCTGGTTGGCCCCAGCGGCGCAGGAAAAACCACCGCGACCTATCTGCTGCCCCGGTTGTACGACCCTTCCAGCGGAAGGATCCTGATCGACGGCCTGGATATCAAAGACGTGAGTTTAAGATCGCTTTCAAAGAACATCGGCATGGTCACCCAGGAAACATTCCTGTTCTACGATACCATCCGGGCAAATCTGCTCTATGCCAATCCCGAGGCAACTGAGGGGCAAATGGTCAAAGCTGCCCGGGTAGCGAATATTGACGGATTCATTCAGGGATTACCGGATAAATATGACACTGTTGTTGGGGAAAGAGGATATCGGCTCAGCGGCGGGGAAAGGCAGCGCGTTGCTATCGCCCGGGTAGTATTGAGAGACCCCAGGATCCTGATCCTGGATGAAGCAACCTCAAGCCTGGATTCCTTATCGGAGGAATTGATCCAGGGTGCCATGAAAAAAATCATGAAGCAACGAACCAGCCTGGTTATCGCTCACAGACTTTCTACAATACTGGCTGCGGACAGAATCCTGGTTTTTGACAAAGGACGCCTGGTCCAGCAGGGAACCCACGACACGCTGATGGATGAAGGGGGTTTATATAAAGAGCTCTACCAGACGCAGTTTAAAATTTAGGCCGGGAATAAAAAGTGAAGTATTTTTCCGGTCACCTATCTGCTCCTGGCGATATTGCGCTGACAGGATAGTACTCCGTTTTGCATTCAATCAAAAGGGCAAGGACCGAGGGGAGAAGCTGCAGCCTGGCAGATTAAGGGTCTTGTCCCAGCCAGGAAATTATTTTTTCTTGGCTACTTGTTTTGAACGGATTAAGTTTTGGTCAGCAACCTTAATTAAATCTGAAAAAGTGGTATCAGGCATGCTATTGTCGGTTATGCCGATATAAATATGCTGTTTTTTGATGGATGTCCCGGCTAAACTGCTTACTTCACTGACAGCTTTTTTAATCCTATCCGCTGTCTTTTGCGCTTCTTCCAAACCAGTATTGATCAATAAAACGACAAATTCGTCACCACCCCAGCGGCCGATTAAGTCAGTCTCACGCAGGGATTCTTGAATGGTCAGGGCTATAGTTCTCAACAATTGATCCCCAAATACATGACCATATTCATCGTTCACGTTTTTAAATTTTTCAATATCAATCATCAGCAGGCTTAACGGATTATGATAGCGTTGAGCAAGTTTAATTTCACGATCGGCGGCTGAAGAAAACGATCTCCGATTTGATAATTCTGTCAGTGGATCTGTAGCTGCTAAAACTGAGAGCCTTTGATGAAATATGCGAATCAACTGCCAGATCAAAAAGCCAACCAACAAAGATGCTCCTAATCCAATCAACAGATTCTGCCAGATAACCTTTTTGGCGCCCAGAAGATTATCTCCGTGGTTTTTTTCTATGATCAAGAACCAATCAAACTCAGGGAAATAACGTACAGAGAGAACATTCTCTCCAACAGAATTCTCGTATTCAATGATATTGACTGTTTTGTCTTTATTAAAAACAACCTCGGATGACAGATCGAGTTCAGTGATGTCAGCCATGGTTTTCGTTTCTACATAATTACGGTTGGGATGAACCTGAATTAATCCAGAGGAATCAACAAAATAGACCTGATGATTAAAACGTTCCTGGTATTCTAGTAACTTATTACTTATATCTGAAATTTCCAACCCCACCCCAATCACGCCCAGGAGTTGATGGTCCGATGTTTTAAGGCGGTGGTTAATGAACACAGTCAAGGTATTATTCGCAGCCTGGTCTGTATCCACATCAAGGTCTGTGTCAACATTTGAATCAATAAATTGGAAATACCAGGAATCGTGCTCATCGTCAGGGGAAATCTGTTTCAGGATTCCATGAGAAGTATAGTAATTGCGGCTGAGATTAGAGACAAAGAATGTGCTGGAATATCCATATTCTTCTTTAATCAATGCCAGGTAATTGGAGAGCGATTGAAGGTCTTTTTCTCCCGCTTGAACCCAGTCGATCAGGAAAGTATCACTAGCCATCAAAGACGAGGTATTGATGGGAGTTATCAATTCCTCCATAATTCCGGTGTAAATTGTATCGCTGATCAGTGGCAGGGTTTGAGAAATTTCCGTATCAACGATGTAGTCTTTGGTTAAGAAGTAGCTCAACCCGGTAGTAACCGAAAAACCAATCACCAGGATGAGGAAAACAAGCACCATTAACCAGGTAATCTTTTTTTCATTGGGTAAAATCGGGGAGGATTTCATTAAGTGTTTTTCCTGTTAAGATATTTGGATCGATATTTACCAGAAAAGGCGCACCTGATCCAGTAAAAACAAGTCCATTATCTCATAAAAATATGCGGTTGTTTATATAAATTGTGGGTCAGGCAAGACAGATGATCGAGAGTGATTTCTAAACTATCTGGCACTCTCTTCATTGCTCCAGGCGCTGGATTTCGATCTGGCAGGATAGAACTCCGTTTTGCATTGAATCCCAAGGGCAAGGACCGGGGGGAGAACCTGCCCTTCGGTGGTGGAAACCGCACAACCCTAGATGTCTATCATTGAGCGAGCAGGGCCCATGCCTACAATTATTAGTGGGCTCAGGCCATACTGCTCATCCCAATAATGAAGCTGACTGCGGTGATGACATCTAACGTATTGACCAAGATATGGACAATAATCGCCAGATTCAAATTTTTCCGCCGCACTGCATACGTGATGGGCAGCATGCCCAGCGTGCGCGTCAGGAACATCCACGGTGTCCAGACATGATAGAGGCCAAATAAAAAAGTATGAAATAGAGGAGCCCACTTTCCTGCGTATCCCATCCTCGGCAGCAAATAACCCCGGAAATAGAACTCTTCCACTGTAGGGGCAATCACCGCTCCGAAAATTGCTAACATCGCGGTGGTGATAATCAAGGCTTCCTTCGAATACCCTGCATTTAAGCCGCTGTCCAACACAGGAACCCAGGCAAAGAGTTTTTGTTGCAGGAAAGCATCGACAGGTTTCAGCGGCATAAAGATAATGCCCATCAGCACAACCAATACTGGAACCCACAGAAAGTACTGCTGGATCGGTATCGATGCCCGATAAGACACCACGCCGCTTAAGGAGAAACGCCCATTTTTCTTTTTGCCTTGATATAGCAGATAACCCAACTCAGCGGGTATTAAGATCACGACCACAGCGCACATGAATGCCATCATTGAGGGATATCCCCACTGGCGGAATAATGGGATCAAGGCAAAATAGCCTCCGGCGGTCAGGACACCCGGTAGAAGATGCAGCAGTAGGGATTGGCCGAGAGCATGTTGTTCCACAGCGTCATTTTGATTCACAATAGATCCTCCATGGGTTTTAATAACATCCTCTATCATAATCCAAATAAAATTTTGAAGTTAAACTAGTGAGATAAATTCAGGATTGAGCGGGACATAAATAAACCTCCCTTGGTGGGAGGCTTGTTATCAGATTATTTTACGAATCCAGGTGGTACAAACCGGTCCTGCGGTGGCGGATAACACCTTGTTCCAATATAGATTGTTACTGCTCTGCGTTTTGATCCGCCTGGTTAGTTTGTTGTTTAAAGTCCCTTGATTTAGAAGTCGAATTCATCGTTATATAACTTGATCACGTTAACCAAAGGTTCTTCCCAGCCCAAAAATTCCTTTAGCTCTTTGACAATCGATGCAACCTGATCACCTTCAACATTGATCTCAATTTTTGAGAGCGGATAGCTTTCCACTTCACCAGATGATCCAAAGACAGGATTTGATCCCTCCAGGGCCCGATGTGATCCTGTCACTGAGCCAATGGCCCAACAATGGTCATAGTTGCCTATCATGTCCACTCCTGCCTTATGTAAGGTGTCCAACACTTGTTCTCTCTGCTCAGTTTGACAGAATATTTCCAATAAATACATCACATTATCTCCAAATATTTTCAGGGTTAAGAATTTTGCTAATCATATTTATTTTTAATCATAACAAATATTTGGATATGATAGGCATCCTTATCAGAAGAACGCATAATCCCCTGGTTAAGAGTCTACAACCAGTCTAGTATCAATTTAAAAATGATTGCCTGGGAAAGTCGTAAAGTGTAAGGCATAAAGCGATTTGATCCCAGCCACATCATAAGCCCGCTGAAAAACTACGATCTACCAACCCTTTATACGCCTTACCTCTTACAAAACTACTCTTTACATTCCCGTTCTCTTCTTCCTTAAACAAAAAAGGGCACTTGCGAATAACACAAGTACCCTCCATTATCAAAGTGAGCCCAGGGTAGATTTAAGAGCGGCCAAGGCCTCCGGTTACTCCTTCTCAGCGGTGCTGATCGACCAGAATTGGATTCCCATCAGGATCCAGCAACATAAAACTGGCTGGTCCAGTTGCATTTTCATCCACTTCGCTGATGAGTTCCAACCCTTTTTCCTTTAATTGTCGCTGCAATATGCGAATATCTGTAAAAGAATCCAGATGATTGGCTTTATTATCCCAGCCGGGATTAAATGTTAATGAATTCCTGTCGAACATACCCTGGAACAGTCCAATGGTTGTATCGCCATTTCTCAGGATCAACCAATGTTGGGAAAGATCCCCACCAACCTCTTGAAAGCCCAGTTTCTGATAAAAATCCCTTGAAATTTCAAGATCTTTAACTGTAAGACTGATTGAAAATGCACCCAGCTCCATCATTTCCTCCTGGTTAGGTACTACCACTAAAATTATGCTACTGCAGCGATTGGCGGACTTTATCAGCGTCTACCGCCCCCACTGAGCGCCAGATCTCTATTCCGTCGGTATCAAAGAATATAAAAGTTGGCGTGAATTTCCCATACTCGCGGGTTAACTCACTGCCAAGTGATGATTGAACATCTACACTCAAAACCAGTAATTGTTCAGGGAATTCTGCCTTTAACCCATTCACGATGGGTTTTGCTGCTGCGCAAGCATATCAATAAGGGGATTGCAATTCAAGCAGGACAGAGCGCTCCTGCCCTAACTCAGCTTTAAACTGGGCCAATTCCGTCGTGGAAGCCCGCTCGGGCCGGAGCACGATCCAGCCTCCCAGTAAGACGGCCCCTATTCCGATCAACAGCAAGCCCTTTTGCAGTTGGATACCCTTCCGGAATATTAAAAACGCCGCCAATCCCAAGAGTAATACACCACTCCAAATCATTGAATAGTTATTAATTATTTCCATACACTCTCCATTTGCAGGTAGGTTGAGAATGTCAATTCTATTACAGCCCAGGCGGTTTATGAATTCTATTTTTGGCTTATTATAGGAATCTAACAAATAGCGAGGTTTGAATTATTGAAAAAAACAAGCCCATCCTGAACAAAAATGGAGGGTTCCCGGGAGTGAGGATTTGCCCGGTGTGATTTAAGCGTGAAGGCGTTTTCCGATCGCCCATCACTCTCCCAAATACTCCTGCATTTGGATCAGGCGATGGCGGGATAGGATCCCTTTTCGCCTTGAATCCCGAAGCCAAGAGCTGAGGGATATAAACGAAGGTGACTAACGTCTACCCGGCGACTGATACAATTGACTGGTGCGGGGTGGACCTGCACTGTGTATTAAAAAGATTCGTTATTTTGGATCGACTATCATTTAGGTAAATCAACAAGTAGAAGGAGAAAACTCATTGGAAACCCAAGGAATTAAAAAGACCGCCAGAATGGCAGGGATCCTGTATTTTATTTACTTCATAATTCACATCTTCGCAGATGTGTTTGGTCGCTCAAAAATTATTGTTTTCGGAGATGCCGCAGCAACAGCCCAAAACATGCTGGCTTCTGCGTGGCAATTTCGGATCGGTATTGTGAGCGATCTGCTTGCGGCTGTGTTATTTCTTTTGGCGGCCTGGGCTTTATATCGGTTGTTAAAACCGGTTAATAAAAACCTTGCTTTGCTGTTCCTGTTATTAAACCTGGGCGGTGTTGTTATTCAATCCTTCAGCGATCTTTTTATGGTTGCCAGCCAGCTGCTTTTGAATGGAGCTGATTATTTGAAAGTATTCCAGGTCGATCAACAGCAAGCCCTGGCTATGTTATTTCTGTATATCTACAAAAATGGGTTCATGATCGCCCAGATATTTTATGGCGCCTGGCTCTTTCCACTGGGTTATTTGGTTTACAAGTCGGGTTTCCTTCCCAAAATTTTGGGCATCGTGCTGATGGTTCATTGTGTTACCTGGCTGATGACTACATTCCTGTTCTTCCTTTTCCCGGGCTTCAATTTAATAACCTATCTAAGTTATCCGCTGGGATTCATTGCAGAATTTGGGCTGACATTATGGCTTCTGATTATGGGTGCAAAGCAAGAACCATCAAAACTCGCGCACTAAAGAACACCCAAAGGTTAATCCAGCTGCTCCTGCAGATGGATGCAGGAGTTGGTCCCTTCTTGCCTTGAATATCTATGCTTAAGACAGAGGGGCGAACCTGCAGCCAGCGCTCCTGTGGCGGATAACGGCATAATTCCTGATGGGTTACAATCTTAATGTTCAACGGCATAAGCAACTGACTCTTAAGTAGACGGAAGGTGCTCTTCTGTTTAAAGGGCTTTGCAGATTTGCCCCATTCTTACCCTTGGCTGCGAATTACTTCAGCTTCATGCAATATGGTGCTGATCTGCACAGGTGCATAACGTATCCGTTTAGCCATCTTTTCTGCCTCCCGGATGAACTAAACCCAACCTATTTCTGGACTGGTTTTTGAGGGGCAGGTTACTCCGGAATCTGTGAATTCTTGGTTCCTGATGCAGAGGACGGATTGTCCCGGATCATACAATTTGAAAGTATAATTAGCACCTTGAGCATTTTGATAAATCAATATTTTCAATTAGGAGGCTTTCATGGCTTTATCGCAGGAAATTCAGCAATATTCACAAGAGATTTCAGCGGAATACAAAGAGAAAAAAGGCATATATACTCTATCCTTAATTGTTGCGGAACGAAAAACTATGCTTTCAAAACAAAAACTTACCTACCAGGCCAAGTTCCGCATAGATGAAACAAAAAAGCTGGTCAAGTTTACAGAATTGCTACTTGAAATCTTCCTCTGGAATGAATGCGGGCATGGATTTTCAAACTCAGAATTTTCGGACAGGAAAAGGGGGCCAGCAGGAATCCGTTATTGAAAAACAATCGGTCCTTTTTGGGAAGAAATACGATTACAATTTTGACTTTAAAACCATCCGGGGAAAGATTAAATCACTAACAGAAGAAGCCGGGTACGATTTTCAGTACCAGATCACTGCTAAAGGGCTTTAGGATTGGATTCCCCAATTTACTATTAATTGCTGCAGGGAACTTTCTAGGCATATATAGTTATCCAAACATAGCATCTAGTACATTTAATATGTTAAAATGTACTAGATGGATTATCAAGAATAATTCGATCATTTTAGGTGTACAAATGGAAAAATATCCTTAAGGTGCGGAGAAAATCTAAAATGGAACAAGGGTATGCCGTTTCTGTGGTCGAGACCTACCACCTGCAGATCAAGAGGAATCACGAATTGAAAAGGAAAAAATAGGCGGCAGGTTATTTTGGATGATCCTCCTACCAATCAGAGCGATTGGTTTCAGCCTAATTTCTTTGTTCATTTTTTTCAATACATTCGCGATTATATTCCTACTCATATCAGTCTTACTAAATGAGTGGATCCTTTATTAAAGGAAAAATTCTAATTATTTATCATTGCCCATTGCCTGATTTGGGCATTTTTGAATCTCATCACAGAAAATTCCCGGCTATATAATTAAGAATAGTTCAATAATGAATATTAGGTAGATTTTGATAAATAAAATTTATCTCAACCATTAGTATAAATCATGACTATGTAGAATGGAGTTTTTAGATATATCAGAATAAATTGGTTCTTTTAATTATTGAAAAGACCTATCTTTAGCGGTTTAGATGGGCCCGTTAGGATGCGAACCTGCGGCCTGGCGGGAAAAGCTGTAAAGTGTAAGGCGTAAAGCGATTTGATCCCAGCTGCATCATAAGCCGTTGAAACACTTCGACCTTCCAACCCCTTAGTCGCCTTACCCCTTACAAAACTACTATTTACGAACCCGTTACCTCTACTCTTAAACAATAAAAGATACCTATATTTCACACAAGTACCCTCCATCCACGCAGGGTGCCCTGCGGTGGCGGCGATTAAAAGTAAGTAGTAAGTAGTAATTAGATTTGAGATCCACCCCAGTCTGGTTGATTCCTTTCTCTCATAAGTCACTTAATCGATTTACTACTTACAAAACTACTACTTACTTTCCTTTAACCACCATCCTTAAACAAAAAAGAGCACTTGCGATTAACACAAGTACTCTCCATCCAAGAAGTGGGGCCGCATGTTGTGAGATTGCTGGTAATAACTCATATTATCTATTTGGCGGGTAAAGATCTGGACCAGCTTTCCAATTCTGCAGAAAAGATAATAGCATCCGGGAAGTAATTTTTAATCATATCTGCGTCGAATGCAGGGGTGGTATATCTGTAATGAATCGGGAACAGGTATTTTGCCCCAACAACTTCGTCTATTAAACTTCTCGCATTATCATCCAGCAAGAAGTAATGCTGGATGAAAGCCAAGTCAATGTTCTGCTCTGCGAGATTATATTGTCGAGCATCTTGAAGATCGTCAACATCCCCGGTGTGGAAGAACTTGACCGGACCGATTGTGACCACATATCCGTTATTGAACACTTCGCTCGGATCATTTGGCTGATAACCGTGATTCAGGTAGATAGCTTCGACCCCGATTCCATTGGCTTCCAGGGTCACTGGTGAACCCGCGACCGGGTCTACGACGATGACACGGTCGCCGAAGTCCGTCAACTGTCTGGCAGCCTGCTCGGTGGACATGAAAATAGCCTCCGGGTTGTTCTGCATGTACCGCCGCACCAGCTCGGCGCTGAAGTGATCGGCGTGGTTGTGTGTGGCAAGGATCAGGTCCACGCCGTTGAACCGCGGGAATCCCTCGAAAAGCGCATCAATCAATACCTTCTGATCGCCGACGGTGATGAGAAAGCCGGAGTTGCCGACGAATGTCACCCTTACGCCACTCGGGTCGGCAGTTGGTGCAGGGGTATTCGTTGGTGCTACTGTATTCGTTGGTACAGGGGTTGCCAGGGAGCAAGCAGCCAGGGCAAATAATACAAATCCGAATAATAAGATATTTGAATATTTCAATGAATAATCCTTGTGATTTTACTTGAATAGGATATTTTATTGAATTTGATTTCGCTAACTACATTTATGTTAACCATAAGTATAAATCATGTCATATATAGAAAGGAGATTTCTTAAATAAAAGAATCGGCCTTTTCAGGAATGAAAATGACCTATTCTTTAAGATTATTGTGGGCCCGGTAGGAAAAACGTAAGTCGTAAGGCGTAAGTAGTAAGTAGTAAGTAGTAAGCAGTAATTGGATTTGAGGTCCTCCCAGTTTTGGCGGATTACTTTTTCCCAAAAGTCACTTAATCGCCTTACATCTTACAAAACTACTACTTACTTTCCTATACCCGCCCTCCTTAAACAAAAAAAGGATACCTGTGTTTAACACAAGTACTCTCCATCCTCGAAGTGGGCCCGGCATCAGTGCGAGGGCGGATTCATATCGCCCTTCGCGCAATCCCGAGGTTATGGACCGAGGGGAAAATTCGAACCTGCCCTGCGGTGGCGGATAAAGACTTTATTCCTTCTTGGAGTCAACATGAATCGAATGAACCCGGAAAAACATCCAATAATTGGCAAAATACCAATTGCGATTATCCATCAAACCACTGGCTTCGAAAAGAGTAAGCGGCGTTGACGATTAAAGTGGAAGCACTTTTTCCAGTACTCAGCTGTGATCCATGTTAATACCAACTGGGATCCAACACACAGGGAATACAATCACCATAAATTGGTTCACCTTCAGGAGTAGTAGCAGGACATACCGGATTGCAATCCGTCGAGCAGACAATCGACCCGTCACCTACTCGCGTAGGCACACAAACCCCTAATTTTATCTTCTCGCCTCCAGCATTATTCCCCTCCCTGGGAATAATTGGTGTCGGGGGCACCGAACAACCTACGCCTGTAGTGAAATCCTGGTCGAGTGTGACTTCATCTTCCAGCATCAGGCCAGCGATTTTTTCCATCTGCAAGACTGCCACGTTGAAGAACATATTCAGATCGATCTTACCTTCTTCTGGTTCTTCTACTTTCATAGCCAAAAGTATGTTCTTATACCTGGCCGCAAGACGATATCTAATATGTGATAGATCGCCATTAGTCAGGTACATCTCATACCTGCACAAAGTGGATTGATCACCAATATTAAGTTCACCGATAAAATCGTAAAACCCAAACTCGCAAGGGGAGTCCCACGCTTCCATAAAGATCTTCGGCCCTTCTATCGTCTGAAAGACCATCACAGTAAATTCGATAAAACGTGGCAGGGGAGGAGTATCGTCGGGCAGATTGTACTGCGTGGTCCATCCGGTGACCAGGCCGGTTTCTTCCAGGAAATCAAGCGCTCCTTCATTCCCCATTGTGCAGGCCAAATTCGCATACGGATTGGTCATCGATTGATATTCCTTATAATTTGGGACAGAACCATAAACCCAGTAATCCCCAACAACTGCCAGTTCTTCTACTGAAAGGATAATCTCGCGCGGCTGGTTGGTGATCACCCGGGGATCCGGCATTGGCGAAGGTTCGACCGTGGGTGTATCAGCGGGAAGAACCACGGCTGTATCAGTGGGTGCCTCCGTAGGAGGTGCATCTGAATCTGCGCCGGAAGGAGCCTCCGTATCAGCAGCTGCTGGTGTCATTTGAGGTTTGGTGGGTGTACAGGCAACAAGAGTGAGGATGACGAGGAAAGTTGTCAGCAGGATTGATTTCTTCATTGGGCCTCCCAGTACCATTTGCTTCACGGCTGGCTTGATAATTGTAATGCACAAAAACTAAATTTGCCAATAGCCTCATCCGCCACAGATAGATCAGCGTGCCTCTTATAATAACACTGCTTTATTTTTTCATATTTCTATATACATCTCCTCGAAGAATGTTTATATATCCTCAGGCCCTCTTGATCATCTAGCGACGTCTCCCCAGGAATAAACCTGGGGCCTTGTCACTTCAGGATTCGGTATTCAGTTGGGTCTGGAAGACGTTTCATCTGATTACTGATGACTGATAACTTTAAAAAAATTTGCCATCCCTATAAAAAGACTCCTGTGTTTACCCCAAGAGTCCTTCTATCCTAAAAAATATACCCGACAGGATTTAAAAGCGAGGGTGAGATCCGTTTACCTATCGCTCAATCCTGAGGTCGAGGACCGAAGGGCGAACCTGCCCTTTGGTGGCGGGGAAAAGCCGTAAAGTGTAAGGCGTAAAGCGATTTGATTTTTGCCACATCATAATCCTGGCGAATAACCTCGATCTTCCAGTCCCCTATTCGCCTTACCCCTTACAAAACTACTCCTTACATTCCCGTTGCCGCCTCTCTTAAACAAAAAAGAGCACCTGCGATTAACACAAGTACCCTCCATCCTCGAAGTGGGCCCGGCAGGATTCGAACCTGCGACCTGGCGGTTATGAGCCGCTCGCTCTGACCGCTGAGCTACGGGCCCGCTGATTGGCAGAGTTTCCTCCTACCGGGGCAAAAGAGCGGGTGACGGGATTCGAACCCGTGAATGTCAGCTTGGAAGGCTGATGCCTTACCACTTGGCCACACCCGCATATCGGAACGCCCTGAATTTCAGAGCGTTCCGATTATATCAAAGAGGGGTTTATCAGTCAAATCAGGCTTAGTACGGATAATCCAGCCAACAAGACTCTGTCATCCACAAAATACCCGGCTGCCAGCCTGCTTCCTCAAACATGATCAAGAAATTGGCCGTTGTTGTCAGTCCATCTTCAGCCGAAATATAGCGTATGGTGTGAATCCGGGAATTGACATCATTCCAGAAAGTAGTCGAATAGGTTCCCTGCATTTCCTGGACAAAATCCTGCTGAGCAAACCAGCCTTCAAGGATGGCGATTGTGCCAATCGGATTCTGGTATTTCATATTGCCGAGCTGGTTTTCGCACATAAAACCGGATGACTGTGCCTCGGCGGATTGACCTTCGCTCGCAGCCAGCAGCGTATCATATTCCGCCTGCAGTGTTGCCAGCTTATCTGTCAAATCACTCACTTGATACTCCAGCACCGCAACATTTCCCTCTGTATCAGCTTGTTGAGAGGTTTGGTCTGCAGCGTCAGCGGCAGGGACTGCCTCCGCTGCCGGAGCGGCTGAACATCCCACTAAAAACAGGAGGGTGATAAGAAGTAATATTTTTTTCATTTGATCATCTCCTCGATAAGATTTGATCTATCCCAATTGATTTTCTGATTCCAAAGCGCGTTATTTTAGAACACGAGCCATTGTATTTGTGTTCGAATGAGTCAGTTCTTATTTATCCGCTGATAGTAGCCCTGAGGACATTTAAACACATCAATCCAGGATCCAAGCGCCTTGATCTCTGATAACGAATTCACCTCACCATCACACCACCAGGTGTATTTCACACTATATTGTCCCGGGATAAGCGTGATCTGGTTGGTAGTTTTACTCCTGATCGAAAAGAACCCGGTAACCCCGGTCTCCGTTTCCTTTAATTCAATTTGGAGCCATGAATCCGTCCGATTCTGGACATCATATTTTATACATCCTTCAGCGTGGTCCAAACACCAGTTTTGCAGTACCCAGGGGTTTTCAGGTGTGGGTTGAGGAGCTTGATCCTCACTTTCCTCACCCTCTTCTTCGGCAGCTTCTATCTCCTGGGTCTCTTCTAAAGATGGAGTCCCATCAGGCGTCGCAGTATTGGATAAACTCGCGCCAGCTTCCCTGGCCCGTTCAGCGACCAAAGTTCCCGCAACTGCTGTCTTGATATACGCCTCGGAGACTTGTTGATTAGCGGGGACTGGAGTGAAGGGGATACAGGCAGATAGACTGAGAGACAATGTGACCATGATAGAAAAGACGAAAATTACTCTTTTCATAACACCTCTTTTGCTAAAAGATTTCTTCTGGAAGGTGATTAGGTTGATTATAACATCCTAACTTACCCGTCCGGCGAGTAAAACAAGCACCCTTCACAAATGTTAAGTGTCAAAAAAAAGGCCGCTCTCTCCCCTATTCTAAGAGATTGTTAATTGCCATCTAAACCCCGTTTGTTATAATGGTGGCTGCAATTCAAGAAATTTAACATCTCAGGAGGATGCATGTTAAAGGAATTTAAGGATTTTGCATTGCGCGGAAATGTGCTGGATCTGGCCGTAGGCATCATTATCGGAGCTGCGTTCAGCACCATTGTCAACTCCCTTGTTAATGATATCCTTATGCCCCCTATTGGCTGGTTATTAGGCGGGGCAGATTTTGAAAACTTTTATCTGACTGTCAAAGCAGGTTCACCAGTCGGACCCTACCCCTCCCTGGCCGATGCCCAGGCGGCAGATGCCATAACTGTCAATTACGGCATTTTCATCAACTCCATTATCACTTTTTTGATCGTTGCTATTGCCATGTTCCTCCTGATCAGGGCTATCAACCGCCTTCAAGAAAAAAACAGAAAAGATCAAGCCAAAGAAGCACCCACATCCAAAGATTGCCCGTTCTGTTTCTCGTCCATACCCCTCCAGGCTACACGCTGCCCACACTGCACATCCAAGCTGGATTAAGAGAAATAACTATGACATCAGACCCAACCCGAAACCGCATGAAACCACAGGAAGAAGGCAGCCACAAGCGCCTGCCTCCCTGGCTGCGGGTGAAATTCAATAACAACCGCGCCTATCATGAAGTGGATTTGTTAATGCAGAATCAATCCCTTTATACAGTCTGCCAGGAAGCACTTTGCCCCAATCGGGGTGAATGCTGGGGCGCCGGTACTGCTACATTTTTAATGCTGGGGGATGTTTGCACGCGGGCCTGTAAATTCTGTGATGTAAAACACGGACAGCCAGGAGCCCTGGATTGGGAAGAACCCGAACGAATCGCTCAATCGGTCAAGGCTATGAAGCTGAAACATGCTGTGATCACCAGCGTCAACCGGGATGAAAGGCGTGATGGCGGCGCACCGATCTTTGCCATGTTGATCCGCCGCATCCGACAGCTGCAGCCCGGATGCTCTGTAGAAGTACTCATCCCGGATTTTAAAGGCAGTCTGGAAGCCTTGAAAATTGTTATGGACGCAGGTCCGGATATCCTCAACCACAACCTGGAGACCGTTCCCCAATTATTTAAAACGATCCAACCCCAAAGTTCTTTTGAAGCATCCCGCTCCACCTTGCTGAACGCTAAAAAACTCAAACCCGGGACGCTCACAAAATCCGGATTGATGGTCGGTTTGGGAGAGACTATGGACGAGATCAAGGAAATCATGGAGGAAATCTGCAGCTGGCAGGTTGATATTCTTACCATCGGGCAGTACCTTCAACCCAGCAAGAATCACTTACCTGTGGCGCGTTTTTATCCCCCGGAAGAATTTGATGAACTCAAAGAATACGGATTGGCACTGGGATTCAAATGGGTCGAAAGCGCACCCCTGGTGCGCTCATCCTATCACGCCGCTGACCAGGTCAGAGCTCTCCGCCCCGACCGATAATTCATCATTTCACACATCAGGATCGATCATGGAAGAAACTCTCTCATTTCTACCTCTATTAATTGTTATTTTCCTGGCTTTTTTAGTACCCATAGCCCTCTCTCGCTTCAAGAAATTCCAGCTGCCCATTGTGGTAGGTGAGATTATCGCCGGCATCATTATTGGGAGAAGTGGTTTTGGATGGGTCCAGCATCATGAAGTGGTCCTAGATCTACTGGCTGAGTTAGGTTTTGTCTTCCTGATGTTCCTCTCAGGGATGGAGATCGATTTTTCAAACCTGGGTCTGTTCACAAATAAACAGAAAAATGAAGCTCAACCCGAAAGTCCTATCCGCCTGGCCGCGATAGCCTTCTTTTTTACACTTGTTCTTTCCACTTTAATTGGTTTTGCATTCACTAAAGCCGGGTTAGCATCCAGCCCCTGGATGATCGCCTTGATCCTATCCACCACGTCTCTTGGCGTAGTAGTACCGGTGTTAAAAGAACAAGGACTCAGCAGTGGACGGTTTGGCCAAACCCTCTTAATTGCTGCCTTAATCGCAGATTTTGTAACCATGCTCTTGATCACAGTGGTTGTTGCAGCGCTCTCACAGGGGCTGACGCTCGATATCCTGTTAATCGGTTTGTTATTTGTGGCTTTTTTCTTGATGTATTATTTCGGAGGAATGTTATTTAATCGCATATCCGGGGTCCGGCGAGTACTGGAAGAGCTCAGCTCTGCCACCTCTCAGATCAAGGTTCGGGCCGCTTTTACAATGATGTTGATCTTTGTCGCTCTGGCGGAAATGCTGGGCACAGAGATCATCCTGGGTGCTTTCCTGGCAGGTGCGATCGTTTCCTTATTAAAACGACCTGAAGACTCAGAACTGATCCACCAATTGGATGCAATTGGCTATGGATTTTTTATCCCCATCTTTTTCATTATGGTAGGAGTTGATTTTAACCTGGGTTCACTGATCAGTTCACCCAGCGCTCTGCTGCTTGTCCCCTTGCTTTTGGTATCTGCTGCCGCGGTGAAATTGCTGCCAGCGCTGGTATTTAAGCGAATTTTCAGCTGGAAACAGACCCTTGCCGCAGGTACACTGCTTTCCAGTCGGCTTTCATTGATCATCGCCGCATCTGCGATTGGAATGAGGATCGGAGTCATCAGCGAGCCTTTTAACGCAGCTATCATTCTGGTCGCCATCACAACGGTCGTGATCGCTCCCCCACTCTTTATGAAATTGGTCCCGCGGGATGCAGTAGAAGAGGTTTTCCCCATCGTCGTTATGGGTGGAGGACCGCTGGGAATCCAGGTCGCCCAGCATATTCAGGATCACGGTGACCCGGTAATCATCATTGACGAGGATCCCGCCAGGATCGAACGCGCTGCCCGGACTGGCTTGCAAGCCATCCAGGCAGTAACTGACAATTTTGATCCTGCCACTGAGGAGATCCTCAATAAAACCGACAAGTTGGTTTGTGTATTCAGTGATATCGAAAAGAACTACCGCATCTGCCAGCGAGCAAGGACCACCTACGGAATCAATCACGTGATCGCCCGCCTCACCGCCCCCGGTGAAATCCCGCGATTTGAAAAGATCGGAGTAACACCGCTGAATGCTGCCACTGACCAGGCCGTGCTGCTCGGCCTCATCATCCGTAATCCAACCATGTATGAACTGTTGACCCGGACAGATGACTCCAGGGACCTGTGCGAAATCTCTATTCGCAACCCGGAGTATCTCAATAAACCTCTCAAGGAAATCAAATTCCCGGGAGATCTGCTGGTTGTGGCGGTTCGGAAAAAGGGAGAGTTAATCGTACCCAGCGGTGACACGATCCTGAGAGCAGGAGATCAAGTTACTCTTCTGGGGTCAGAGAACTGCGTAGGGAATACTCGCTTATTATTTGGCTGAAATTATTGAAGTTCCCAGGGCGGTTTTCCTGAGTCGGAACTGGACTTCGGGTAAAGGGATTCCCGGATCTGTTCTCCAACCCGGGGAAGTTTGTCCGCTGCAGCTGCCAGAAGCCCAAAACATCCTGTTAACATCATATCCCCATAGGGCGCGGCAAAATAAGTCCGCAGGGTAGATTCGCGCATCAGATTACGCCGCGGTCCGGTAATTACAACGTCAAAAGTATCTTTCCCCAGTTCAAAGGATTCTTGAGCATAGATCAATGACCCGTGGCCGTGGTCAGCAAAAATTTCCTGGTGAGTTAACGTCCCGGACGCAAATTCTCTCAACAACCTGTCCATTTTCTGCCTGTCGATTAATCCCGTATGGTGTTCAAACACCCCCTCGACTTGATTTTCACGCAGCCGGAAGGCCAGGGTATGGAAGTTTCCCACGTTGGCTATCATATTCCGATGCCTTTCTCCAACAACAGGATCTAACGTCGCTCCCAGGACAGCTGCCGGAGCTGTGTCCATCACCAGCAGCGGCGCGTCCAGATCCAGAGCTGAATCTTCCACTGCCTGGAGCCTGGTCATTTTTTCCGGGATCTCTCCCCGTTGAAAAGCCAGGTTGCTCAGCAGTGCTGGACCATGGATCTTATCTAATTTTTCGGCCAGATAATCAAAGCGAAATTGGCGATCAGAATACCCAGTTGGAGCAGCGCCGTGGTCAAATACCGCCACAGCCGCTCCATCCAGATCCGCTAATGAGACATCAAATTCTGCCAGCGCTCTTGAGATGGCATCAAAGTCAAAATCCTTCAGGGAAATCCGCCGAACTCTGGAAGGCAGGGCTTTAACTTCATCTGTAGAAATGATCTCGATTCCACTGGCCTTTAAAGCGTCCAGGTCATCATCAAAGGTCCTGGCTGCATCCGGTGTAGCGTAAAGCTTAAATCCCGCTTCCAGATGGTCTCTGGCTGCCCAGTGGCTGGGTCCTCCCCCCATGGTCAGCCCGGTCAGGGCCAGATCTTCACCTTTTTTAGTCGCGTCCTTGATCCTGCGGAAGACCATCATGGTAGGCGACGGGACCACCAGTTTAAATCCATTTTCAATGGCTAATCCTGACTGATAAAGATATATATCCTGGGTGCCTGTACCGATATCTACTGTAAGAAATTTCATGGTTATTCCAGGTGGTTATTATTCCTGATTTCCGAATTGATCCATCCAAAAATCCACTTCCCCGCTCGAGATCTCAGGATCATCCTGTTTATCTGCCTCATTCGTGGTCCTTGAGATCGATTTTTTCAACACAGCAGCAAATTCTGCTGAGCTTAAGGTCTGACTGTGAGCGCTTCTGGCCTCTACCAGAATTTCCCGATCAGAAGTCACAACAATCCAATTCTTGGCTTCTTTTCCCATGCGAGACAAACGTTTAATCATGGCTTTGTCTGCTGTGGAATCCTGGCGGATAAAATGAGCCTTTACAGAACCAAACGTTTGGCTTCTAGCCTGGGATGCTGGGGCCTGGTCAAAATAGACCTCGATCCTGGTGCGCTGCTGGCTGGCGAAACCCTGCAGGATCTGGATCAATTTGATCTCATCATCCAGATCCTTTAAAGAAAGGCCAGGGATTTTGGGAATAAGATTATGTCCGTCGATAAGGTATGGCAACTTATTATCCTGGGTTATTTCCGGCTCAAAAAATGGTGTCGTAAAACCGTTAATATGCTATGATGAAGTACAACTCAAATCATTATACCAAAGGCGATTTTCCCCATGAATCAGGCGAAAAAGCTGTTATTTTATGTCGTTCTAAACATTGTCGTCTCGGCAGTCACGATCATCGGTGTGCTTTACTTATGGGAGAATACCCGTTTAAAAAACCTCTTATTCGACTCGGGTGATATACCCGCCGAAGTAAGCTCTGCAGGTACAGCATCGGACACCGTGGAAGACTCACAGGACCTGCTGATCGAGATTGGCGAAGTAGGCGGGATAGGTAATTTAGCTACGGAATATGTCCGCCTGGTCCGTCCCGGCACTGAACCCGGGGATACGATCTCCCTGCAAGGATGGTCCATCAAGGATGGAAATAACCGTGAGTACAACATCCTGGAAAAGTCCGGCGTCGCCAGCCTGGATTTGCACGGGCAGGGTGCTGTTAACATTTACACAAAAGAAGGCGACAGCAATCCGATCGAGTTATACCTGGATCTCACCGATCCTATCTGGCAGCCCGGAGATACAATCTCATTGATCGATCCCGATGGCGAAGTTCACGACACCTATCTCATTCCATAGGCAAAACTGAAGTTTATCAATAAAACACCTCCCGGATGATCTTAACCAGGGAGGTGTTCTTTTTTAATCAGGATCTGGCCGAATCAGGGTGCCAGGTTGGCCGGCAGGGGATTAGCCGCCAGCTCCAGGATCACATCCAGGCTGCAGAAGCTGTCCACATGCCAGTCCATCTCTCCGTTGACACTGTACCCGGACTGCGACACCAAATCGGTCACAGAAACTGAAAAGCTGCCTTCAAAACGTTCCTGGCTATTTTCTACTAAGTTGAACACTGCCTCCTGACCGAAGCCCACACTGCTTTTCTCAAGCATCACAGTTCCTCCTTGATCCGGAATCAGCATCATGAAGGGAAACTGGGATCGGCTGCCAAAGATGGCGAAGAAAGGCAGGTTGGCAAATTCAGCGGGGGAAGGCATCCCAGATCCGCTGTCCGGTCCCAGATAGCCCTCATTCGCCAGCAGGGCAAGGTCTTCGATGTTAGCGCTGGTGAGGTTGGAGCTGGGAAAGATGATCTCTCCTTCCAGCTCTCCACTCTTACTGCCCGAGGCCGTTCCGGTCCAACCGCAAGCAGCAATTTCAATTTTCTCCAGATAGTGGCGGGTGTCACCACCTTCCGGCAGATCGACCCAGGCTTCCAGCTCTACAAAGTCCCGCTCAGCGGCGTCAAATGTCAGGGGCAAAATCTCAAAAGCCCGGTAAGAATAATCTCCAATCTTTTCCGCAGGTTTAAATGTCTCCGGAAGCTCTTCTCCATCCATTGCCAGGTGAATTTCAAAATCTTCTATGTTCTGGTCTTCATCCACTCCGTCCACCTGGATCAGGATGAACAGCTCATCATTCTCGCCATCACCGGGCACACCATCAACGGGGACAGCATCGTTTTCTTCCAGCTTCTGCCGGAAGACTGGCTGCATCAGGATCACTACCTCCCGGCCCCGGGGATCCGTGCCCTGATCCAGCACCATTTTCAGCTCGGCGCCGTGCCAGTCCTCACTATGTTCCGTATGGCTTTCTGACTGGATAGTCTTGTCATACGCCACGGATGCTCTAAGGCCATTATCAAT
Organism: uncultured Chloroflexia bacterium; assembly: GCA_963783765.1. Lineage (GTDB taxonomy): Bacteria > Chloroflexota > Anaerolineae > Anaerolineales > UBA11858 > B10-G9. Next base: position 90,365 of record CAWAOV010000005.1, read on the forward strand.
TAGTTCCGTGAAAAATTGCCTGGCAGTGGCTTTACCCCGGCTGCCAGTTACAGTTTGCGACCATCCAAATACTGCCGTGTTGGTCCCTTTTAATGTATTGGCGAGGCTCTCATCCTTCAACAGCTGGCAGCTGGTAAAGAACAGGATTGTGTCGTCTAACCCGCCGGGATATTCGTTCCTGAAGAAATCAGTGGTGATCAGTTCTCCCCAGACATCGTCTCCAGGTTTGTGGGCCCAGGCAATACCAGCAACCTCGCGGGGGTTTTCCAGCAGGTATTCCCTGGTTTGAAAATGGCCGGACTGGATCGTAGTCACACATTCCCCCTCATCAATATTGGTACCCTCGATCACCCCGGCTGTGTTGTCCGGGAAGTTCTCCCTATCACCGGAAACGACAGGCAGCCCAGATGCGGACACGCTTTTTCCCGGGCAGAACTGGTACCCATGGGCAAAAACGTGGATCAGGTCATATTCCTTCCAGCCGAGGAATTGCTCATAAGATGGTCCCGCCGCCTGATTTTCTTCATTGATCAGGTCTTTGGCATTGGTATCCCCTGGAAGATATGTGATACAGCCAGGGCATTGGTAATCCGGATACGCCACAAGCTGGGACCGGACGGAATCATGAACGCTGGACCCAAACTGCCAGACGATAGGATTAACAAAGAGAGCTTTCTTAGTGGCTTTTTCGCCGGGGGGGTTCTCTCCGATTGGTCCATCTCCGCTCGGTTGGTGCGGACTGAACAGGACATTAGCTGCCAGACGGGATTGCTCCGGATCAGTTTCTTCTTCAAGTTCATAGGCAAAGGCTTCGGGATGCAGAAAGACCAGGGGCGGAGCGCCTTCCACGCGGTACCAAACACCACGTTCATCATAATACATCTCGGCAATATCACTCTCTTCCAGGAGCCGCTCAGCGACCGCAATCGCATTGCCTTCCTGGGCAAATACCTCATCAGCCAGATCCATCAGGTCCAAACCGCGTTCAATTTTCTCCCTGGGAGTGTCGGCAAAGGTGCAGGGGTAGCCCATTTGTGTGCAGCGCAAATCCTCCATGGCATTGTCTTCTGAATCCTGGCCAGATGCCGATTCCCGACTGGAGTCCACGGAATCCCCCCGTCCGCCAACCAGCGGCAGGCTGCAAGCCAGCGAAGCGATAATCAATAAACTGATAACAAGCAGTATTCTCTTTTGACCTGATAAATACTTCCAGAACATCTTTGGTCTCCTCTTGGCTTTCAACGAATAAAATAGTTACAGGCTCTGGTGGGGCTTGGTCTATTAATCAAACACTCCCGGAACGGGATTTTCCAATAACAAAAGAATCACTTACTAGCACTACGTGAGGATATATCATAAGCGATATCCTTCTGGCTCTTCGGACAAGGACGGGGCTTCTTACAGAACTATAATTATATTAATTATTGATAGATATTATGGGCGAGCGGGACTTTTTGAATGGAAGGGTCCGTGGTGCCATGTATTCCTGTTGGGGAAAGAGGAGAGAAATGGGATTAAAATCTTGAGCAAAAATCAAATCCTGCTTATTTAAAATAAAAATCGGAAGTCATGAAGACTTCCGATTTATTGGCTGCCAAGGTCAAAAATCTGACTATTTAGGCATTGACCAGAGGCCGGAATTTATAACCGTAAACCAGCAATCCCCTTTCATCACCATCAGAGCGCAGTTTGCGGGTGATCATTTCCACCGGCATACCAATTTCCACTTCCTGATCCCCGATATCTGTTAATTGGGCTGTCACAACAGGACCCTCAGCAAGTTTAATAAGGGCAACTGTATAAGGAATCGTCTCTTCATATCCTTCCGGAGCGTTATAGATATCGGTGAATGAGTAAACCTCGCCTTTTCCACTGAATTCAAATTCAGTTTTGGCTTCATCACCGCATTCGGGACAAACATCCCGGGGTGGGAAGATCTTGGCGCTGCAGTGGGGGCAAATTTCGCCGGTTAAGGCATATCTCTGTTTGTTTAATCGCCAGTGGCGCGGTATATCCATATGGTAAATATCTCCTGTAAACGATGCTTTTCATCTACATCGGCATCAGTATACTGGGCAGAGACTATCAAGAACTATCAATCTTGATCTTGAGTAAAATCCGGAGTCTTCGAGGAAGCGCCAACTTATTCTGTTATTTACCTGACTTCGGTCTTCTTTTTTCCTGCCCTCTTTCTTCCGAAGTCAGTAATAGGACCCCTCTCAGAAAATCACTGCCTGAAGACCTCGGGAGTAGTTATCCAGCTCATTTTAAGGTGATTTTTCCCTTCATCCGGAGATATTCCGAGTAATCGATCTGCGTTCGGCGGTTGATATAGTCCTCAGTGGTCAGCACCTTCGTTTTTCTTGGCAAGATCTGTTCTGTCACCTTGAAAGAAATTGCATCAGAACCAGCCCCGGAGCCAAAGGAAGCCATCAGGATCCGATTCCCCGGTTTTGCCTGGTCCAGAACTGCCGTTAATCCGATCAATGAAGATCCCGCATAGGTATTGCCAATCCGGGGAGATAATAAACCAGTCTCAAGCTGAGAGGTTGAGAAACCCAAATCCTTAGCTACTTGGCGGGGGAATTTAGTATTGGGCTGATGGAAAACCACATAGTCGTACTCTTCAGGTGATCTATCTAGCTCTTCCAATAAAGCGGTCACTGAATTAATAATATGCTTAAAATAAGCCGGCTGGCCGGTAAAACGTCCCCCATGTTCGGGATATTTTTGATTTTCCCGACGCCAGAAATCAGGCGTGTCCGTTACATACGATACGACTCCCTCGATCTCTGCCAACGATTTTTCTGCCGGTCCAATGATAAACGCACCTCCGCCAGCTGCGGCTGTATATTCCAGGGCATCACCAGGTTTTGCCTGGGCGGTATCCATTCCCATCGCCAGGGCGTACTCCCCCATCCCGGAACCAACCAGGGACATAGCCGCTACCATGGCCTCGGAACCAGCTTTGCAGGCGAATTCAAAATCAGCAGCTTGGGTATAAGGGGTGATACCCAGCGCTTCGGCGACGATCGTGGAGGTTGGTTTAACCGCATAGGGATGGGATTCTGATCCAACCCAGACAGCACGGATCTGCTCCGGATCGATTTCGGCCCTTTTTAAAGCATTGCGAGCCGCCTCCACAGACATAGTGATCACGTCTTCATCAATGCCCGGAACGGATTTTTCTTGAATAGGCTCCGACTGTAATCCTCCCCGCCAGACGCGGGAAACCTCCCTGGCCGGGAGTCGGTAGCGAGGAACATAGGCACCATAGCCAATGATCCCTACAGGGCGGGATGGTTTCATCATTTTGGGTTTTGATTTATTTTCCATATGCTTCATTTCCTGCTGCTTTTTTTTCCAATGATGCAGGATCTCTTCTGCCAGGTCGATCCGGACTTGACCTTCTTTGATCAGTTCCGCTGCCAGCTGATCGATCATTTCTCCTGCTGCTCCTGCCGCTATGGCTACCTGGCGGGCATGGAGCTGCATGTGCCCTCTTTGAATTCCATCCGTTGCCAAAGCCCGGAGTGCGGCCAGGTTCTGAGCCAAGCCAACCGAGACCACTATTTCAGCCAATTCCCGGGCGGTCTTAACATCCATTAATTTCAAGGCGGTTTTTGCGCCAGGATGTACCCTGGTTGCTCCGCCAACGATCCCCAACGCCAGGGGCAGCTCCAGTTCACCCTGTAGATTTCCTTCCGGGTCTTTGGACCAGGTTGACAGGGAACGGTAGAAACCAAAGCGGGCAGCATAGGCGTGCGCTCCTGCCTCAACTGCCCGCCAATCATTTCCAGTTACCAACAATACCGCATCAATACCATTCATGATGCCTTTATTATGAGTGGCGGCCCGATAGGAATCTGCGTCAGCAAAAGCCCAGGCCTCTATGATCCCATCCCTGACCTGCTCACCCGAATAACCCTCAAATGCTAACGCCTCAACCGGGATAATACATTTTGCTTTGGCCAGCCGCCGATCCGCCAGGTTGGATAGAATGCGCAAGTGGACCCGGCCTTCGGTCAATTTTTCCAATGCCGGGGCCAGTTTTTCACAAGCCGTGTTGACTGCATTCGCTCCCATCGCATCCCGGACATCCAGATACAGGTGAACAACTAAAAAAGGTCCTATGGCAGAATTGGCAATGATCCGCACCTCAAGGTCTTTTGGCCCACCGCCCAATTTTTCCAGAATCGGATCCAAATCCACCAGGCTTTCCAGGAGTTCAGCTTTTCTTTCCAGGATATTATCCCGGGCAGCAGTAAGATCCTTAACATCCAGGATCTGGATCTGACCGATCATGACCGGATCGGATATTTCGGTTGTGAATCCCCCACCGCCCCGAGCCAATTTAGCCATAAATGAGGCGCCGGCAACAATCGATGGCTCTTCTACAACCATGGGTATCAGCACATCACGCTTATTAATTTGAAAATTCAGCGCCATGCCAATCGGCAAGCTGAAAGTGCCGATCACATTTTCGATCATATTTTCAGCTATTTCGAGTGACAGGCCAGTCCCGGGATTAAAATTTTCCAGGTCTGCGGCGCTGATAAATCCAAGATCGATCAGTTTCTGGCGCCTGTTGTCCAGGGTTAAATTGTAAAAACCTTTGATCCGTGAGGAATTGTCCTTTTTTTCCATGAAGACCCGATCCCCGAGCAAGAAGGGTTGAAAAATTATATATTTTAGATAAGATAAGCTATCTAAACTAGCAAAAACTATCAATATCAGAACGGATAAGGTAAAATGACACTGGATTATGGAACATAAAACAAAAAAAGAACTTGAAGAGCAAATAGGATCACTTTACCAGGCCAGCAAGGATCTGGTGGGTGATTTTTCCCTGGAAACACTGCTAACCCGAATTGTCAGATTGGCTCAAGCGCAGGTACAGGCTGAGTATGCCGCTCTGGCTATCCGGGATGAAAGTGGTAAGGTAGTGAATTTCATTCACTCCGGTATGTCCGAGGAAGAATTACATCTCATGCCGCATCCCCCGGAAGGAAAAGGCCTGCTCGGTGAACTGCAGCATAAACACGAGGTGATCCGCATCCAGAATATCACCACGGATCCCCGCTATTCCGGCTTCCCGCAATACCACCCTGCTATGCATTCCATGTTAGGTGTGCCCATTATCTCTGGCGAAAAGATCCTGGGGCAAATCTACCTGACAAATAAGATCGGGGCTTCAGAGTTCACACTGGATGATGAACGCCTGATGAAGACCTTGGCCGCTTATGCGGCAGTCGCCATTACCAATACCCAGCTTTACGCCAATATCGTCGAGCAAGATGAAGCCCTCAATCAGCAGTACGAAGATCTCACTTTAATATACGATCTCGCCCAGGGTATTGCCAGCTCCTGGGATGTCAAAGAAATCATGAGTCTGACGCTCAAGAAAGTTCTTTATTATCTTGAAGTCGAAACCGGGGAGATTTATTTAAGGGATCGGGGAGAGAAGGATCTCCGGCTGGCTCTGTTAAGGGGAGATGATTTTGATTCTTTTTATACAAAAACCGTTTTCCGGTTCGGCGACGGCGTGATTGGCAAGGCGGCTGCCTTAAATAAAGCGCTGGTAGTCACAAATCTGGAAACCGATCAGCGAATCTTGCGGCCGGCAATTATCAAAGCAGGGTTCCGAAGCCAGGCAGTGATTCCTCTCCAGGCTACCCGGGAAGTTGTCGGTGTGATGGCCCTTTCCAGTAAGTCCGGGCGAACATTCTCGATCCGGGAACTGGATCTGCTGACAGCCATCGGCATGTGGGCTGGCACAGCCATCAAGAACGCCCTGCTCCAGCAGCAAACCAAACATATCGCGGTGCTGGAAGAACGGGAACGGATTGGTATGGATCTGCATGATGGCGTGATCCAATCCCTGTATTCCCTGGGATTAACCCTTGATTATGTCAAAGCTATCCTGGAAGAGGATTCTGGCGAAAGCCTGGAAAAACTGAATGATGCCACCGACGGCATTAACAGCACCATTGTGGATATTCGGACTTATATTTCCGATCTGCGCCCGCGGCAGATGCAGGAGAACCTCAGCTTCAAAGAGAACCTGGATGTCTTGCTGCAGGAATTCCAAAACAATTCCCAGATCGTGGCCACCATGCAGGACGAAATTGAAGACAAGCTGGATCTGAACTACCAGAACACGCTGACCTTGTTCCGCATAACCCAGGAATCTCTTTCCAACACTGCCCGGCACGCTAAAGCCCAGAATGCTGATCTCAGGCTCTGGGATGAAGATGGGCACATTTACCTGGAAATCGTTGACAATGGACAGGGTTTTAATGTCGATAAAACCAAAGCAAACCTGGGCCATGGTCTGGCAAATATGCAGCGCAGGACCCGAAAAGCAGGCGGAGGAATCCAGATCGACTCCTCACCAGGCAACGGCACAAAAGTGACCGCCTGGGTTCCGAAGGAATAAGACGGTTAAGAGTAAAGCGTGAGGCGTAAGGCGACTAAGTACTTGTTGTAGAAGAACACCAAAGTAAAAAACCAGGCGACTCTGCAGAGTCGCCTTAGTTATTTTAACTGAAATCAAATCGCTTTACAATTTACTCATTACGCTTTACACTACCCCGTCCGCCGCCGGCCAGGAAAGAAAGCAGAATACCGAAGACGTATAACAAAACCAGAGGTATCATCACCAGCATCATGTTTAGGGGGTCTATGGTTGGAGTGATTACAGCCGCCAGGACAGCGCTGACCACCACTGCAATTCGCCAATTTTTGATCAGAATATTTGGTGTTAATATGCGCATTGCAGTTAACAAGTATGCCAACAGGGGAAATTCAAACAGGGCACCAAACCAGAACATTAAGTTCGTAGCAAATTTGACATAGGATGAAGGCCGGATCTGGGTTGAAACATCCAGAAAATTCAATAATACCGGTAACCCCACAGGGAGTATCAGATAATAAGAAAACGCCATCCCCCCAAAGAAGAACACCACAACAAGAGGGATAGAAATAAAACTGATCAACCGGGTTCTGCGAGACAAAGCCGGCGCTACAAACAAAAAAATCTCAAAAACAATAAAGGGCAGGGCTGCAGTAAATGCTGCCAGCAGCACGACCCGCATACCCACACTGATCGGTTCGGTAACGTCCACGGCCGTTAATTGCTCCATCCCATCTATGGGCTGGGAAATAAAATCAAGCAAGGGGGCCAAAAACACAAAAGCGATCACAGCGAAAACAAGCAGAATCACAAATGCCCGCAGCAAGTGGTTTCTTAATGCGCCAATATGCTCCAGGAAGCTGGCAGGCTCTTCAAAAGCCATTTGCAAACTCTCAGCCATCGGAGCGTCTTCTGGTTCTTCTGTGAAAAATGCGGCGATTCTCTTAAATGGTCTGGCGATCCAGTTTCCAATCACTCTGAATGGCTTTGTGATCCATTTCCAGAATCTTTTCAATCGTTCCACTTAACCCTCTTTTCTGACCATGCAGTCCTGTTATCAAACGACCGCTTCTATGCAGCGGTCAGATTGATATCACTAACACCGTGTTTCGCGATAATTCCCTCCAGGATAGGAGAAATTTAGTCCTCTTTCTTTTCGGTTTCGGTTTCAGAATCGGTTTCTTTTTCATCATCCCCCTGCAGGCCATCTTTAAATGCCTTGATGCCGCTGCCCAATTCACCACCGATCTTTCCGATCCTGCCCACGCCAAAGATTATGACCACAATCACCAGAACAATAATCAGTTCCCATCCACCAAGTCCGCCTAACATAATATACCTCCATGGAATACAAATTCAACAGGGATATTATACCTTGTGTGAAAAAGGTTAATAAGGGATAAAACCAATCTAATCGAGTTTAAAAGTATTCAAGAGTTTTTTACCTGTCAGCGAAGAGAATTGATCGGTATGTAGATCAACGATCCGGGAAGACGGCCAACGCCTTTTTGCATCATCGATCAAGGATGGCCGGATAACAAGTACGGCAACCCGATATTCACCACTTTCGACAGCATAAAACCCATTCACCCAGCCTTGATCTCTTTGGAATTCCAGGGGTCCCAATTCATCGATGATCAGCAGGTCGCAGGGAACTGCCCGCTTGAGTTTATCATTGCCCCATTGAACAATATCTTGAAAAAAGGACCAGCGGTGAGTTTTTAGGTCAGCTGCTTGTCCTGCGTTTAGTTCCGCTAATCGTTTTTGAATTCCGCTCTTGAGATCCAAAACATCTATGGCGACTTTTTCTCCCTTTTCAAAAATTGCAGGGGAGATCAGTCCTGCAACTGAATAGCCCTCTTCTCGCGCTTCTTTATATAAATCCAGGCACAGGCTGGTCTTTCCGGATTGGATCTCTCCAGTGACCAAAACGATCTCAGCCCTGACTATCATTTTTATCCATCACTACCATGGTATAACCATTGACCTCTTCTACCCTGATTGGCGTACGATAAATGAGTGACAAATTTTGGGAAGTAATCACTTCATTTAAATTTCCTTGAGCCGCAATATCACCCTGATTCATAAGCACAAAATGGTCCGCAGCAAAAATAGCAGCATTGGGATCATGGGTAGTAAAAACAGCAGTAGCCCCCTGGGCAGCCATTCGCTTCAGGAGAGATAAGATCCTGTTCTGATTTTCAAGATCAAGGTGGGCAGTAGGTTCATCCAGAAGCAATATCCGGGTTTGCTGGGTTAGGACCCGTGAGATATGGACCAGCTGCCTTTCTCCGCCGCTGATCTCAGAAACCGGCTTTTCAGCCAGGTGTCTGATTCCTGCTTGTGTTAGCGCACGATAAGAAATTTCAAGATCCTGATCGCCTGGGAGCTGGAAGGGATTCAGGTAAGGTGATCTGCCAAGCAGCACATATTCAATCACTGAAAAGTTAAATGGGATGGTTTCAAACTGAGGGACAAGACCGATCATTTGACTCAGTTCTCGTTTGGAATATTCCTTATGTGTTTTTCCAGCTACTTTCACACTTCCGCGGGCCGGTTTTAATAATCCCAGCAAAATATGCAGCATGGTCGTTTTCCCGGTGCCGTTGGGTCCCAGGATCGCGGTGACCTTCCCGGCCGGGATCTCAAGCGAGAGATCGGCCAAAACTACTGGGTCCTCAGGGCCATAGCTAAACTGGATCCCGTCCAGCGTAAGAATCTTATCCATCCCGCCTGACCTTTATACCTATACTTATCATCAGATAAATGAATAACCCGGCGCCGATACCAGACGTCAGGATTCCCAAGGGGATCTCACCAGCCAGCAGTGTCCTGGCCAGGTCATCAGCGATCACAGTGAATGCCCCGCCCAGCAGCATTGCGGCCGGGATGGATTTTTCAGCACTGGCGCCAAATATCCGGCGGGCGATATGAGGCACAATTAATCCTACCCAGCTGATCACCCCACTGATCGCTGTCATAGCAGCCGCAGCTGCAACCGTAGTGATCAACAGGATCAATCGTTCCCGCGTCAAGGAAGCGCCCAGAGAAAAAGCTGTGTCATCATTCAGGGATAATAAATTCACCCGCCAACGCATTAAATAAACAACACTTATTCCAACCAGGGCAAATGGCAGAACAAAGAGCAGATCCCGCCAGGTAACACTGTACAACCCTCCCAAAAGCCAAAATGTTAGTTCCGGCAGTTCGGTTAATGGATCAGCAATATATTTCAAAACCCCTAAACCAGCCGAAAATAAAGCTGAGACAGCAACCCCTGAGAGGATCAACCTCAGGACCCAACCACCGTAGCGAATTCGGGTAGAGAGGTAATACGAGGCGGCCAACGCCAATAAACCAAAAAATGTGGCGCTCAGTTCAATTATCAACGGGTGGTTAGCAAACCACAAAATTGAGATCGCTGCCCCGAAGGCGGCTCCCTGGGAAACACCCAGGAAACCAGGTTCAACAAGGGGATTCCTGAAGATCATCTGCAACACGGATCCGGCTGCGGCCATGACCATTCCCAGAAGCAGGGCAGCCAGCAAACGGGGCAGCCTTAATTTCAACACCAGCTGGCGGGCTAACCTGTCCTCCAGAAGCAAGCGGGGAGACATACCCGGTGGACTGGGATAGCGGCCAATCAAGACCGAAGCCAGCAGTACCACCAGGATACCTAACGCAAGAAGCAGCAGAATCCGGTTAAACTTATCTTTTTTCATAAATATGTGATCAGGGCAGATCTCCCGTCAATCTTGGCAGGACTTCTGCATCAATCGTCTCCTGGTCCATTCCATACAGGACCGAATAAAACGCATTCACCTCTTCCAGAATATCGATAGCTTCAGTGAGGTCTGGCTGGATCTTAGTTGCCAGCCACTGCAAACCGAGGATCCAGCGGGTATCCGGCTGATCCCAGCTGTAGAAGTCATATGCAAAAGCAAAGAGTTGGTTATTTTGAACCGCAGTAAAATTACTCCAGATCGGGTTATTGATCAACTCTTCCTTCACGGTGCTTGCGTTTCCAGCATAATCGATCAAGAAAATCTGGTCTGGATCCCAGGCAGCGATCTGCTCCAGGTTTACGACAGCCCAACCGCCGCCAACTTCCATACTTTTCCAGACAGGAGAACCGCCAGCGATTTCCACCAGCATGGTTTGCAGCCAATCTGCAGGCGGCACCTTAAATGCTATCTCGCCTCCCGTATCAGAATACTGAAGGATCAATACACTGGGAGCACTTGCGCCCGATACCAATTCCTCGACCTGGGCAACTCGGTCCTGATAATAGGTGATGATCTCTTCAGCTCGTCCCGGATTTGCATAGACCTGACCCAGGGTATTTATATCCTGGTAGAAAGCCTCAGGGGTTTCCAGGTCAAGATATAAAACAGGCAGATTAAGCAATTCGAGCGGCTCACCCAATTGTTCGGCCATAAAACTCTTCATGAGGATCAAATCAGGCTGGACAGCAGCGATCTGTTCCGGGCCAACATTCTTTTCAAAGATATCTTTTCCTTCAAGGCCCGGATCAACTATTGGTAAAAAGCTGAAGGCGGATTGATTTCGATTTTCCAGGGCGATAACCTTCTCTACTGAATCCTCAAACAGGTAGATCGCATCCTGGACCATGATGGTCGCTTTGCCTGCGATCGCTATGCGCTCCGGGACACCTTCCAGGACAGCAGTATGACCAGTTGAATCAGTGATCTCCACCGGTCTATTCAGACCAGGAATCACGCTGCAGCCTGCCATCAGCAAAATTATGCTCAGTAATACTACTTTTTTCATTCGGTTTTCTCCTATGTTTGTGTTGTTGATTCCTTAACCAGGAATATTGTCCCGGCAGTTATTAAGCCATTCGATCATGGCTTTGATCTGTCCTATCCGGAACAGGAATACCTGAGAATTGATATATTCGCCAGATTCAAGGGATTGGTGTCCCTTTTGGAGATTTTCCAGCCAACCTGTACAAATATCAATCTGTTTTTGAATTAATTCTTGGGCTGATTCGTGATCCTCATGGATCAGGAAATAGAGTTTTGATAAAAACGCCAGGCGCACATAACGGCTGCTCTTCACTGGTGTGTGCAGCCAGTCTTCCAGGATCTGCCTGCCAAGATCTGTGATCCGGAAGATCTTCCGGTCCGGGTACCGTCCCTGGGAGCTGGTCGTTGATGAGAGGTAACCTTCGTTTTCTGATTTATCAAGCAGGTAATATAATTTGCTTCTTTTTACCTGCCAGATCAGGGAAAGTTCTTTGGTATGTTTCAGCCTTTCATACAGGGCATAACCATGAGCGGGTTCCTCCTGGATCAGACCCAATAAAATATATTCCAGCGTATGTGCAGATGATTTTTTAGCCATACTATTCAGATATTGACTATATAGATATTGAATAAATTTAATTCTTCTCCGGATCCAGTTATGGATCCGGATCTCAATTGTTGTAATTCCCCCCCATTGTAGCCTGAATGACTGCATTTGGGGGGGAGATTTTTCACTTACTAGAAATGTATTACAGCACTAACCGGGAGACCTCTTCGATCTTCCAATCGACAATCACTTCGCCGTTGATATAGAAAGTTGGTGTGGTCAGATTTCCACCAGTCCATTCCTTCACCTGGCGGGCAGCAGCTTGATTCCTGGTGACATCATATTCTGTAAACTCGATCTTATTATCTTCAAACCAGATCCGGGCCCTGCGGCAGCCGGGACACCATTTATTACAAAAGAGCACCACCCCTTCCAAAACCAATTCATCTTCCGTTTTCTTTTCCTCAACAGGTTTGATTGGTTTGTGGTCCGGTTGAATGCGCCGGATCTCCTGGAATAATACTTCATTATCAGGCTGTTCATCAATATCGTGGATATCCACATATTGGATGATCCCATCTTTATCAATGATGAAGATCGCCCTTTCCGATCGTCCTTCATCTTCCCGGAAAGCGCCATATTTTTTTGCAATTTCACCATGGGGCCAGAAATCACTGATCAGGGGATAGGATATTCCCCCCAGGCTTTCAGCCCAGGCTTTTAATACCGGTACATGATCAACGCTTATGCCCAGAACCTGGACATCTAATTCCGCAAATGCAGCGTACTCTGCTTCATAAGACGGAATTTGGCTGGTTCAAACCGGCGTAAATGCTTGTGGGAAAAATACCAGAACCGTGGTTTTACCCCTGTATTCACTTAATACTACTTCTTTGTCGAGATGACTCTGAAGGGTAAAATCCGGAGCCAGATCCCCTACTTTTACTTTCATGGTTATATCTCCTCAGATTTAAAAACCTTTCTTGTTCTTTACTATATCTTCTTCCATAATAATTCAAACGAGTTAATTTACTATTTTATACAATACTTATATTTTATACTAGCTCAATCGTTAGGGTTCCTGACCTTTTAGTATCTCCCCTATTCCCCCAGTCACCGGGTCACCCGGCTAAGAACCGTGATAAAAAATAAAAGCAGAGCTGAACCTGCCCGGGAATAATCCAGCCGAATAATCCCAACCTTTGACGCTGATCCTTTAAAAGAATTTAGTTGATAAGAATGACCATGCTCCAAATTTCAATCCGGGCTCAGGAGCCTGACCCCGCCTATCTGATTTAAACAAAAAAAGGGCCACGCAGTGCGTCGCCCTTTTAATATGCTACATCCAGATCTACTTATTTTTTATCACTTACTTCTTTCACCGTAGAACTCACTAACTCCTTTCCACCGACCCATTCCTTCCAGGCCAGAGTCCACAATGTGATTATATAAGCAGAGACAGCTCCTTGAATCAGGATCAACAAAGGCCATAACAGACAGCACAGTGCCATCAAGAAACCAGGAATGATCAACACAATAAATAGCCCAATACTGACTGCAACCTGGATTAGAAACAAGATCAATGCCGGCCCGATATTATCAACCAGGACCTCAAAACCTCTTTTATAGGAGGCGATCACACCCAGATCTTCCAGCATGCAGGCCCTGTTGGCAAAAGTCCCCAGCAGGGATAGGAAAAAGATGATCGGAAGCAACAAACAAGACAGCAGAATAAGAGGCAGGAATGGTCCCATACCTGCATAGGGCCAAACCCCTTCCATTAGTTCTACAAAACCCCCATAGGACAGGAATATAATCAAACCGCCTAAAAACAGGGCTAAACCAGGAATGGAAGGTATCAAATCGATCGCCAATAACCGCCAACCTTTTTTCCAGCCAGCTTGAAAAGCGCTGGAGAAACTGGAGGGTTTTTCGGCTTCAATATCATTTACGGCGCTGATCAAGCCCCCGCGGGAAATTGTTCCGACGGCCCAGAAGGCCAGTCCCACGATAAAAAGAACGATGACCAGGGTAACGATTCCGACGATCGCCAGGATTGATAGATCCAAATTCTGAAATGGAGCGCCATAATCAAATTGGGGCATTCCATTCCAGGGCATATCTCCATCCTGGAAAACATAACGGCTCTGATTGCCGCCACCTCCGCCAGAAGATCCACTAAGGGCGACCAATACACCAAGCAAAATCAGGAATTTATTCTTCCAGATAATATCCCAGGCTCTTGTAAATAATTTTCCGTAATCCATTTTTCCTCCTTGAGGAAAGAATCTCTCGTTAATCTCTTACTCTACTAGAAACAAGACATATTCACTAAACATAGTTGATTATATAATATACGGAGAAAATCCAAATCAGTTGTAGGGTAAAATCATGAAATCCAATCCTCAACCAAGGATTTCTTGGTGACAGACTGCCAGGCACTGGCATCTGTTACAATCAATACCAAATAAACAGCAGTATTCCGGAGGATAAAAAGCATGAAAAAGCTACTACTTCTGGGATTGATAGTTATCTTTTTAACCGGCTGTCTCCCCCAACCAATAGAACCTACTACAGAAAACGTTGACACAGTTGCCACCCTGGTAGCAGCCACTCTCACATCGGAACCACAATCAAAGGAAAATCCCGACCTGACAGCTGTTGCATCTCTATCAACGGTCACCCCGGATCCTGCCAATGTACCTACTGATACACCAACTACTGCCCCAACCTTTCCACTAACTTCTACACCAACCCTTACACCTACAAATACACCCACGATCACCCCAACATCCACTGATGAAACGCCCCCAACACTCGCCCCGGAGGATCCCATCCTCTCACTTGGCGTTCCCTCCGTTAAAGATACTTTTGATGCGGGTTCGATCATCTATCAATATGACGATTCCGAATTCAGTTTCCAGGTTGAAGAATCCCAGTTTGTCATGGTCGCAAAAAAGACCAGCAGTTATGAAACCTGGAGCCTTTCCTGGGAAGATCTAACAAACTTCTACCTGGAGATCACCGGCACCTTTGGTCAGGAGTGTGCAGGAAGAGACCGCTATGGGCTGATCTTCCGCGCCCCAGACACAAGCCAAGGATACCTGATCACCATTTCATGTGATGGTTCATTCAGATTAAGCTCTTACGAAAGTGAAGATGACGAATATACAGTGATCAAAGGTTGGACTTCCAGCACCTATATCAATCAAGGGCCGGGAGGGGAAAACAGGCTGGGTGTTAAGGTTAAGGGAGAAAAGATCACCGGTTTCATCAACGGCCACCAGGTTTTTGAACTCAACGACAGCACTTTCAGTCATGGGCGAATGGGCGTATTGATCAAAGCCTATAACACGCCCGGTTTTACTGTCTATCTTGACCAGGTGGTATACTGGAAATTGCCCTGAGGGGCATCTAAGTTAAATTACTAGATTGGAGAATCTTTATGAAACAAAATAGAATCTGGCTTACACTTGGAATCCTGTTAATCTCCATCCTGTTGTTATCAGCCTGCAGTTTGTCAGGGAATAACCAGCCCGTTGAAGAATCCCTGCCTCCTGAGTTACCCGAGGACACAGAGTCCCTGGTTTTGCTGGCTAAATTTGATCTGAACCTCAAAACAGGTATTGATATTGAGAAAATCGCTACCAAGAGCATCAAAGAAACATTATTTGATGACGCCAGCCTGGGTGTTCCGGAACCCGGCGTAACCTATGAAGCTGTCGGGACCCCGGGATATATCATTACTCTTGAAGCCGGCGGCGATCTATATGAATACCATGCCTCGGGTGCGAGAGTAGTCCAGGTGCCGCATAGAATAATGACAATTCAATAACATATTCCTTAAGTACAGATCAGGCCCGGGAGTACCCGGGCCTATTTTTTTATTTTTAAACCTGGTCAAATTAGCTGCTTCACAGCTATTTCAACCACACCTTTCCCCTGGAGATTGTCCGGGAAACCCGGCAGCACCAACCGTAGTTCATCTCCATTAAAAGCCGCATTATATTCCGCGCAGGCATCCAGCTTGGATGGGTCTAACTCAGCCTCAAATTTCTTTCCTGGCAGACAATAACTCATTCGACCATGCTGTTGACGCAGCACCAGATGCAGGTAAACTTGAGTAGGATGACAATCCGGCATTATCTGTGACAAGGGAGAAGGAAAAGCATGAAGAAGGTTTGGTTAAGGTGTATGGCCCTCGTTATTTTATCCAGCTGTAATTCACTGCAGCTGAAACCAAATACCACTGACCAGGACAGCATCGTTTCTACTCCGGCCTCATCCCAAACCGCAACACCCCTTGTGATTGCCCCGCCGGAACAACCCTATCAGACAGCGGATCCGAATGCGCCGACCAGGACACTTAATCCCGGCATCCCTACCTGGACACCAACAAAAATAGCAACCCCGACAATCACGCCCACAGCCACGCTCGATCCGGAAGATCCAATCTCCTACCTGGGTGATCCCTGGTTCAGGGACAATTTTGCCGACGGCTCGAACTTTTTTCTTTATGATGAGCCCCAATCGAGCTACCGGGTGGAAAACAACCAGATGATCCTGGTTTCCAAAAAAGCCAATAATTTCGAGACCTGGAGCCTGGCCTCCCCCAATCTGTATAATTTTTATCTGGAAATCAGCGGAAGTTTTGGCGATCAATGCGGCGGCAAAGACCGCTATGGCCTGATCTTTCGAGCCCAGGGAACAACCGAAGGTTACCTGCTCAGTATATCCTGTGATGGTTCTTACCGGCTCAGCACCTGGCAAGACGAAGAAGAAAAATACACGGATGATCAAACCCTGGACCACCAGCGAAGAGATCAACCCGGGACCTGGCGCTGAGAACCGCCTGGGGATCAAAACAAGCGGCACAACATTAACCGGATATATTAATGGACACCAGGTGTTTGAACTAGAAGACAGCACCTTTTTAAGCGGACGGTTTGGCATCCTGGTAGCGGCCACGGACACCCCCGGATTTACAGCTTATTTATCAGAAGCAGTCTACTGGGCAATCAAATAGACCAAGACAGGCTCTGATCATCAAAAACAGGCCCGGGAAATTCCCGGGCCTGTTTTTATTTCAGAACATATTCTACTAATCAACCTATCTCAACAAGTATTCCGAGGCAAAGGCCAAACCGCATGGTCCGGGTGTTTCTTCAAGGGATCATATGGACATTCATCGATCCAGTCATCACACCCATCACAGTCTTCATCATGACAGCAGGGATCCCCAACGGGATCATTTGGATCAGTGGGGCAGGCGTCCTTGCAGTCCGCCACCCCATCTTTATCAGTATCTTTGTCTTTGGTCCCACATCCGCACTGCCCGGGTTTGATCTTCTTGGGATCATCAGGGCATTTATCCGCGCAGTCGGGTGTTCCATCCCCATCTCTGTCAGTTTCCGGGTAATCACAGCCGCAATAACCGGGGTCTGTTTTCTCAGGATTCAGGGGACATAGATCAGCGAAGTCATGGACACCATCATTATCCTCATCATGGTCGCAGGGATCCCCGATCGGATCAGAAAAACTATCCACACATTCGTCAGTACAATCCGGCACACCATCGCCATCCGTATCGGTATCTGGAGATCCACAGCCACAAATTCCGGGTTCGGATTTCTCAGGGTCCTCCTGACATTGGTCCTCGCTGTCAGGGATACCATCTTGATCTGAATCTAAATCCGTATCTTTATCAGAATCAGCACCTGGTTCATTTTCTTTTTCAGCGTCTTTACACCCATTCTCTCCAGGGCTGACCTGATCAGGATCCCCGGGACAGCCATCATTGCAATCGGGGGTTCCATCTTTGTCACTATCCGTGTCAACCGCACCACAACCACAGGCACCCGGTTCGTCCTTTTTCGGATCGGCAGGACAGAGGTCATCAGCGTTTGACACGCCATCACCATCTGTATCCAGTAAATCCTCAGGATATTCAGGGGTAACATAGGTAAGTTCTGCCACAGGTTCAGGATCATCACCTTCATAGAATTTGATCACCAAATCCTCCCCCGGAGCAAACCCTGGTCCTGTGCAGGCCAAAATCTCAGGATCACTTTCAAGCCTGCTGCAGTCAAAAATGTGGTCGCCCACCTTGACCTGGTATCCATCTTCAGCATTGCGAAGATAGATGGCCAGGGTTTCAAGATCCTGGTGTTCCACACTGGCGATCCTGACATCCATCATTGCTGGAAGTAACAGCGTGCATGATGATAAAAGAAACAGAAAAATTACCGAGATATAAATAGTTCGTTTCATGATCTTCTTCCTTAAACCGTAAATTTCTTAAAAAGCGGATTTTTATACATTATATAGAAATCTGCCGCATTTTGGACTCCTCCAGGTGAATTGTAAGGTGTTTGGAAAATTTTAGTCAGAGGCTCATTCCAGTAAAATTCAGCCAGTATTTAGCAGCAACTGATCGGTTTTGTCCTCTAATTTTTTCTATAAAAAATGGGTTTATAGGGAAAAACACACACGATCACCCGGAAAATTGCCAATTTACATAACAAAACTGAAAACAATGCCAGACCATCTCCACCCATTTTGGATTAATCTATAACAATATAAATCCTGCAGTCCTTGAACCATTGGGACGAGGTCCAGTTATAACAAAATTGTATATCTGGTGTTTTGAACCTATAATATACTTAATTGCATCAAGCCAAGCGCTGATTGACCTTGTTAAGGAGTCCGCCATAGCTGAAAAAAAAGAAAAAAAAGTACTAGAAGCTGGACCAACTCTGGGTCAGGTGTTGCTGGAATCAAAATTGATCACCCAGGAACAGCTGGATCAGGTCCTTGTGATGCAGAAGATCGGCGATTCCCGCCGCATGGGAACGATCCTGATCGATGAAGGCTGGATAACGGCCGAATCTCTGGCATTAGCCTTGAGTATCCATTTAAATCTGCCCTTTGCAGATCTGAGCCAGACGGATATCAACCCTGAATACACCAGGTTGATACCTGAAAATATCGCCCGCAGGTACCAGCTCATCCCGGTTGAGATCGCAAACGGAGCCCTGGTTGTGGTCATGGAAGACCCAACCGATATCTCGGTTTTGGGAGAGATCTCAGCGCTTACCGGCATGAATATCACACCCTCTGTCGGCGTTGGAATGAATATCCAGATCGGCGATTGACCTGTATTACAAAGCAAACGAGGAAATTGAAAGAGAAGTCTCTGAATTTTCTGAATCCATAGATCTGACCGATATCGATCTGGATTCGAGCGCCGTACTGGAAGATCCTGTTGTAAGGGCAGTCGACATGATCCTGGAACAGGCCGTCCGCGATCGAGCTTCCGATATCCATATCGTCCCGGATCACGACTCTGTCCGGGTTCGCTACCGGGTTGACGGAATGTTAACCGATGCCCTGACTTTACCCGCGGGGAGCCATTACCAGATCCTCTCCAGGATCAAAATCCTGGCCGGGATGAACATCGCTGAACGCAGGCGTCCTCAGGATGGTCAATTTTCGGACATAATTGATGGGGATGAGACTTTTTTCCGGGTCGCTACCAGTGATACCACCTGGGGTGAGATCGCCACGATCCGCATCCTTGGGCGTACTGATGCCATTATCAACCTCGATAAACTGGGAATGCAGCCCGAAATTGCAGAAGAATTCCGCCGCATCATCCAGTCACCCTTTGGCATGATGCTGGTAGCCGGCCCGACAGGATCCGGGAAAACCACAACACTCTACGCCGCCCTCAATCAACTGGACCGCAATCGCTACAATATATTGACCATTGAAGATCCAGTCGAATACAACTTTGCAGGAATAAACCAGATCCAGGTAAACAGGGCAGCGGACATCACCTTTGCCTCAGGACTCAGGGGAGTAATGCGCCTGGATCCAGACAAGATCATGGTTGGTGAGATCCGGGACCCGGAGACCGCCAGTTCAGCTGTTCAAGCCTCATTAACAGGTCATCTTGTCCTTTCATCAATCCATGCCAATAATGCGGCGGGCACATTATTCCGTCTTATTCACCTGGGTATTGATCATTATTTGATCAACTCGTCAGTTATCGGGATGGCCTCCCAACGCCTGATCCGTTTATCCTGCCCTCACTGCAGTCAAATTGTAAAACCGAGCAAAGAGATCAACCAGATTTTCGAAAAAGAAATGGGCGAACCTCTCAAAGAGTATAAAAAAGGTGAAGGCTGTACTTACTGTCACCAGACCGGGTATCTGGGGAGGATAGGCGTATTTGAACTGTTGGCTGTTGATAACAGGATCCGGAAGCTGTTTGCATCGGGTGCCAGCGCCAGCGAAATAAAAGCAACTGCTATTGAAAACGGTATGATCTCTATGTTAAAAGACGGCCTTATGAAGGTCAAACAGGGATTAACCACCCCTGTTGAAGTCCTGCGCAGTGTTTATTCAGTTGACTGATTATATGCAGGCAAACACCTGAGGAGTTTATATGCCTTATCGTTATCTAGCCTATGACGCTACCGGAATGGAGCGTAAGGGGATCCTGCAGGTTGAACAGGAGGAAACTGCTGAGCGGCTGCTTTATGATCAGGGATTGACCATTGCCCGGCTTACGAAGATCCCGGATTCCTTTAACTTAGCGAAATGGTTTCCAACCTATTTTGGCCCAAAAACCAGGGATGTGATCGTCTTCTCGAACCAGCTCGCCAACTTGATTGAGTCGGGTGTTGCCCTGATCACCGGCCTGCATCTGATGGCGGAGGAAGTTAACAGTAAACCTCTCCAGCGGGTCCTGCATCAGGTAGTGGAAGACATACGCCAGGGCTCTTCTATATCTGCAGCGCTGGCCAAACATGAGCTGGTTTTTCCTCCCATTTACAGTCAAATGATCAGAGTTGGCGAACAAACAGGAAATTTGAGTGAAGTACTGCGCCAGCTGGCAATCCATCTGGAAAAAGAACACACCATTCGATCCAGGATTCGCAGCGCCATGACATACCCAGCCGTTGTGCTTAGCCTGGCGTTTGTGGTTGTCCTGATCATGTTCAATTTCACACTGCCCCCTTTGCTCGCACTCTACAGTGAATTTGAAGCCGAGCTTCCCTGGCCGACCAGATTCCTGATGAGTTCCTCAACTTTCTTCCTGGAATACCGTTTATACATTTTCCTGGGTTTGGCAGTCCTGATCGGAGGCAGTATATTTTATTTCCAGCGACCCCACGGAAAAAAGCAGCTGGCTCACATGGCCTTAAAAATGCCTGTGATAGGAAAGATCACCACCTACGGAAACAGCGCTCGCTTCAGCAGGACCCTATCCACATTATTAAGTGCGGGACTGCAGCTCCCGGAATCGATGGAGTTAACCGGGCACACCATTCAGAATATTGTCATGTCCCGCGAAATTGAAGACCTGCGTCAGGATACCCTGCAAGGCCGGGGCATTGCCACACCCCTATCCCACTCAAATTATTTTCCAAAGATGTTATCTCAGGTGGTCCGGGTAGGTGAAGAGACCGGCTCCCTGGACACCCAGCTGATCACCCTCGCCTCCTATTATGAGGAAGAAGTCGATCGGTCTTTAAAAGGGCTGACTGATCTTCTCGAACCAGGCATGGTTATTTTTGTTGGCATAATCGTGGCTTTTGTTGCGATTTCAATAATCCTCCCCATGTACTCTCTGTTAGGGCAGATCAGATGAGATCAAAAAATTCCAGGTCTATATTCCCCCGATTCCACAAAGATCAATCAGGTACCACGCTGGTCGAAGAGCTGGTCACGATAGCGATCATAGGGATGGGAATTGTGGTCCTGGTAGCAATGGTGACAACCGGTGTGCTTGGGGTCCGTCAGGTGGATGACCAGGTCACTGCCGATAGTTTGGCCCGCTCCCAGCTGGAGTTGATCAAGGATGCCTCCTACCAGGCAGATCCGACCTCATCTCCTTATCCTTCCGTCAGCGCCGTTCCAGGTTATTCTGTTAGTGTGGGCATCGAGTACTGGCATGCAGGGAATGGGGGCTTTCAATCATCTCTGCGGAACGATGGACTGCAGAGAATCACAGTGACTGTAACTTCCGGTGCATCAACCCTGGTCCAAACAGCAGAATATAAAGTTGATCGATGATTAGTAAAAGTTGGATTATTACCTTAAAGAAGTCCCTGATAAAAAATCACGAAAATCCCGAAAAGGGGGCTTCCCTGGTTGAAATGCTGGTTGCCATGGCGATCAGTGTGCTGGTTTTTAGCATTTTATCAACCGCATTGGTCCAATTTGTGCTGACAACGCGCTGGGGCAACAGTTTACTGCAGGTTACCAATGACATCCAGGTAACATCAATCTGGTTGGGCCGTGATGCATTGGAATCTGCCAGCTTCAGCCCTGGATCCGGCTCAGAATACGGCACCCTGAGCTGGGCGGATTCTTCCACCCAGTTCCGCTATTCTTATGACTCGGCGTCTGGAGCCCTGGTCAGGGAACATATTGAAAACAGCGTTGTGGTATCCACCCAAAAAGTAGCCCGCCATATCAATAATCAAACCGATGTCACATTTAACGCCAGCGGTCAATTATTAACAGTAGGGATCACCTCCACCAGCGGATCAGAAAACAAATCAGCCACCTTGATATTTGCGCTAAGAACAAGATGAAATTAAGCAAAAAACACTCCCGGCAGTCAGGATTCCTCGCCATCTTCCTCCATCACAGAGTAGAGGGAGTTGGATCGCGCTCGCGGATCCATGCAGAGCCCGAAAGCGGCAGATCACTGCCAGCCGCCTTGATCACCCTGGCTGTTGGATCGCTGCTGCTGACACCATTTTTGTCCTTTGTCAGCTCCCGGGCCCTGGGAAGCCGGTCAGCAGAGGATACTCGGGATGCCCAGTATGCCGCAGATGCCGGGATCGAATTCGGTATCTGGAGTGTATTGAATAATTCCACATTCCGATCCCTGGTGGACAACAACCTTGGAACACCTCAAAATCTCAGTTTCCCCGGAACTTTAAACGGGTATACCCCAACCATCAGTGTCACCGGCCTGCCAATTGGCAGCTGGTATATCCGCCAATCAACACCGGCAGATATCGAACGCGGCAGCTCTCTGGCATATAACGGGGGCGATAGGATCTACGCCTTGAGGGGAGATAATACATCAACATTTGGTTACTACAGCATCAGCAATGATCGATGGTATTCCCTGGCAAATGCCCCGGCGAACGTCCGCCAGGGCGGCAGTCTGGTTTATGCGGGTAATTATCTGTACGCTCTCAGGGGCAACAACCAGGATAATTTCTGGCGCTATAATATCTCATCGAACTCCTGGATCTCTCTTGAGGACACACCCAATAATGTCCGGGAAGGCGGCGAGCTGGTTTATACAGGCGGCAACCATATCTTCGCCTTCCGCGGAAGATCTGATAACTTCTGGCGCTATTCAATCTCATCTGATAATTGGACCGACATGACTGACGCACCAGGTGATGTAAGGTATGGATCAGATCTAGCTCATAACGGCGGCAATCTTATCTATGCCCTGCGGGGCAGAAACCAGGATAATTTCTGGAGCTACAACATCTCCGGCGATTCCTGGAATAATCTACAGGACGCGCCGGACAGAGTCAATAATGGTGGTAGTTTAGCTTACTACAGCGGCAACTATGTCTATGCCTTGAAAGGTACTGACAATACCTTCTGGCGGTATACTATTAACACTGACAGCTGGTCTGCGTTAACTCCAGCCCCAGCAGGTGTTGGTCGGGGCGGGGACCTGATTTTCACCCACGCAACGGGCGGTTTTGCCACCCGGGGCGGCAATCAAACAGATTTTTGGGAATTTGAGGTCACTCCACCGCGTTTTGATATCCAGGCCCAGGCAGGATCGGTGTCCACGGATGCCAGGATCGAGATTGATGGTCCAACAAAAACAATCCTATTTTGGGATATTGATTAGATTATCTACGTAAAAACAAGAAGGTATTATGGACGATCCCAGAAACGACAAACCCCATGATCAAAATGCCCCCCTGCTCGTCAGGGGATCTATTGATCTATTTAATATCAATATTCTCCCCCAGCGCTTTCTGGGTAGAAAAATAACCCTGTTTAGTGTACTTCCCTGGCTGATCCTTATTATCTTGATCGGCACAATTTATCCCGCGGTCCAATATACCCTGGAAGCCCAGGCAGTGTTTCAGGAAAAAAAGGATCAATTGGTCCTGACCCGGGCGAACCTGGAGATCAATCAGAGTAACAGCTCTGCCCTGTCTGAGATCCAGGAGCAGATCGACAGCGCCAATGAGAGAAAAAGCCAGATCCTTGAATCTTTCGGCGGCATCCAGCTGCGGGGAACCGCCTGGAAGAACACCCTCAGCCAGATCAATCTCATCACACCAGACGGCCTCAGCTTGACCCTGATCTCGCAGCAGGACAATGAGATTCAGCTTGAAGGTTATGCAAACAGCTATCAGGTGGTAATCGATTTGAACGATGACCTCAAAATGCTGGACGGTCTCCAGAGCTCGGAGATCATTTCCCTAGAACAGGTACCAAGCGCTGAATCTAGTAATCCTGCCAGTCAGCCCGGAAACTGAGGGAGAGATCCTGCCCTTATATCCCACGCCCATTTATAGTTTCAGAATTGTGACAATACCCAACGGGGAGGACCTGCCATGAAAGTTGTAAAAAACAGACGTCTCCCTTTGATGCGCATCGCGATCACCGCCAGTATAATCCTGGGTGTAGTCCAGGTGATTCTGATCGGAGCTGCCTACCAGCGGCAGACCGCTTCCATCAATCTGGAAGCAGAGAAGATTTCTCTGGAAGAAAACATCAGCTCCTTGATCAAAGTCAATCAGGACCAGGTGGATGACCTGCAGGCGGAATTGGACCAGATTCTGGCCGAAGTCAGTGATCTGGATGCTTCCTTCCCTGAATTAGGAGCTCATTTTGCTATCTATCCTAGAGGTCTCGACCTGGCCAACCAGAGCCAAGTGGACCTGCTGGCAATCTCAAGGCTGAGCGCTGACAACATTGATACCTATGCTGGCCAGGTTATAGACAAACAATACAGTATTGATGTGATCGGGGGTGCTGCGGAATGTATTAATTTTATCGGTGAGTTGGAAAATGCTGGCCGGGATACTCTATCAATGAAATCAGTATATATCTGGCCAGAAGAAAACCGGTGTTCCCTGGAGATCAGCTTGATCGGTTTTTCTGATAAAGCTGAAGAATAAATCTGCCGCAGACTGAATAGTAAATTAAAGAGAGAGTTAACCTTGTTTAATAAAAAACGAACCACAATCAATTTTGAGGGAAATGAGATCAGATTCCTGGTTTTGCGCGGAAAGAAAGTCCTCGCCTGGCAATCCAGAAAATTACCTCCAGAACATATGAGCCAGGGGATGATACACAACACCAAAGCAGCTGCCAACATAATCCGGACAGGGATCAAAGAGACCAAAGGGTCAAGGAACAACCTGATCACATGTGTTTCTGGACAGCGGGCAGTTCACAGGATCATGCGCATTCCGGATATTCCAGACAAGATGCTCGACGAAACGATTGAGAGAAAAGCCCGCCAGGAATTCGCCATCCCGATCGAAGATACTGATCTTTCCTGGCGGATAATCACCCGGTCAGACAATCAAATCCTGCTTTATGTGCTGGCAGTACCCAAGGTCGTTATCGATACCCAGGTACAGGCGCTGCAGGAGGCAAAGATCAAACCCAGGGTGATGGACATCAAAGCTCTTGCTTTGCAGCGCTTGGTTAATCAGGCTAATACTTTGATCGTCAACCTTGAAGAGTACAGCATGGATGTGATCATTGTTGTCAATCATATTCCGGTCCTGATCAGAACCATCCCCCTCGACACTGGCGAGCTTACTGGAGAAGCAAAAGTGGATCTTTTAGGCCAGGAACTGGCCCGGACCACAAAATATTATAACGAAAGCAACAAAAAGAACCGCTTGGCCGATGATACACCGGTATACATCTGCGGGGCGTTGTTTTCCAGCACGGATCTTGAGTCACGGCTGGAGGACAAAACAAATCTGATAGAACGTTTCCAGCTCAGAACCCCATACCCTCTTAAACCACCCAAATCAAACCTGGATCTGCCCGATAAATTCCCGTTGCTTCGTTACGCTGTCAATCTAGGCCTGGCGATCAAGGGTAATAAATGAACTACTATATCTGGTTTTATAGCATTCTTGGTGTATTGATTGGCAGTTTTTTGAACGTATGTATTGACCGCCTGCCTGACGGATCTTCTATCTTGAAACCAGCCTCCCACTGCCCTGATTGCCAGAGACGCCTTACCGCCCTGGAAATCATTCCTGTTTTCAGTTTTATCGCTTTACGGGGACGCTGCAAGGGGTGTGGAGAAAGAATCCCTCTCCGTGTCCTGCTAGTAGAGATTCTCACAGGGCTGGTTTTTTTCCTAGTCTGGAACCGATTTGGATACAGCTGGCAGACCCTGTTGATCAGCTTCTACAGCGCTTTGTTAATCATCATCGGTTTTATAGACCTGGAACATCAGAAGGTCCTTAACATTCTGGTTTATCCAGCAATCGGTTTAAGTCTGCTGATGATCCCGATCATCCATCTAAGTGATTTCTGGGGCTATTTAGGCGGGGGGCTGTTGGGATTTGGGGTTCTATTCCTGATCTCGGTGCTGGTCCCTGGAGCAATGGGCATGGGGGATGTCAAGCTGATCCTTTTTCTGGGATTGGCAACTGGTTTCCCCGTGGTCGTATTAGTATTATTTTTTGCTTTCATATTTGGCGGTCTGATCGCTGGTATTTTATTAGGACTCAAAAAGATCGGCCCCAAGGACAAATTCCCCTTTGGTCCTTTCTTAGCTCTGGCTGGTTTCATCAGTATGCTGTATGGCAATCAAATCATAGAATGGTGGTTAAGGAGTCTCGGCAGATGAATATCCCGGATCTGTTCCGTTTGATGTACGAGAAAAAAGCCTCAGATCTTCACCTGAAACCTGCATCTGTGCCAGTGGTCCGGATTAATGGAAACTTGATTTCCGCTGACATCGAACCAGTTTCAGATGAGGATATCCTGGCAGCATTTCAAGCGATGACCACAAAAAGCCAGCAGGCTGATTTCAAAAACAAAAAAGAACTGGATTTTTCATACCAAACCAAGGAAGGTCTCAGATTCAGGATCAACGCCAGCCTGCAAAAAGGAGCTATTTGCCTTTCCTGCCGTCAGGTATCCAGCGTTATTCCCACGATTGAAGAGTTAGGACTGCCCGAGATCTGCAGGGAGCTGGCCCTGAAAAAACAGGGCCTGGTTTTGGTTACCGGTCCAACCGGAAGCGGAAAGTCAACCTCCCTGGCCGCAATGACCAACTATATCAATCGGCATGAGTCGCGCAGAATTGTAACGGTAGAAGACCCCATTGAATATATTTACCAGGACCAGAAGAGTTTTATCACCCAGCGAGAACTGGGCGCTGATACAAATTCCTTTGCAACCGCCGCAATCCAGGCCTTGCGGCAGGATCCGGATGTCATCCTGGTTGGTGAGATGAGGGATCCAGAGACCATGACCGCTTGTATTACAGCAGCTGAAACCGGACACCTGGTATTGTCAACACTGCATACCAATAGTGCTCCACAATCGATCGACCGCATTGTCGATGCATTCCCGCCGCATCAGCAAAACCAGGTCCGCATGCAGCTCTCTCTGACATTATTGGCCGTGCTTTCCCAGCGCCTTTTACCGCGCCTGGATGGATCCGGCAGGGTCGCAGTCATGGAAGTGATGGTCGCCAATAATGCTATCCGGAATCTTATCCGGGATGGCAAAACCCACCAGATGACCACTGTAATGCAGACCGGTGTTGACCAGGGTATGCAAACCATGGAAAGGGCTTTACAGCGCTGCTACCAGGATGGAATCATTTCCATCGATACTGCCAGGGCCCATGCCGGGGACGAAAACTCTTTCTCAACCCCGATGCAGGCTTTGTAGCCCCTGATAGTTTTCTGCTCTTTTTCTCCCTTTTTTGATATTTATTTTCCCCCAAATCCAGAATTCACCTAACAAAATATTAAGGTTTTTTGCATCCTGTAAGGGTGCTGTAAGGCGAAACCACTTGCTTTTATGTTTTACTTAAGCTGCCAGGGACACAATTAGGAAATAAGAGCTCTGGCAAGAAAATAAAATTTTCTTTGTTGGAAAACTTATCAATTTTTTTTGGAGGAAAACATTATGATTAAGAAATATTTTGAAGCTGAAGAAGGTTTCACCCTTGTTGAATTGCTGGTCACCATCGCAATTCTAGCAGTGCTCTTTGGCATTGTTACCCTTACCCTGAGTGGTGTGGGATCCGATGCAGAAGATGCAGTCATGGTAGCTGAGTGTGCAGTTGTTCAGTCCGCAGCTGATATTTACCTGGCCGCAGATACCAGCAACACGATCACTGCCCGCCTCGTCGGTGCATCTGATGTCATTGATACCGGTGACGCAGACTTTGCAGACGCTTATATCCGTGATATGCCTACATCCTACGATTATTACTGGGATGCCAACGGCGACGTTACCTGCGACAGCATCCCCTAACCAGACACTTATAGTCTAGTTAAACCTTAGTTTAAAAAAAAGGTGCCTACAATTGTAGGCGCCTTTTTGTTTTATGGCAGATTGATTTCTTATCATCAAGAATTGTCAGGGATCAAAACAGCACATATCTATGATTTATGTGATATAAATAATCTTTAGTTAACGGTCAGGACCCCAGACTTTCCGGGCCGATATATTAACTTCAACACCCCCATTCCAAAACTCTTTCCTTGTGGCCTTTGAATGAGCAGAAATCAAAAATAAACTTAACCAGAAAATTAAAAATCGAGGTAATATGTCAAATCAACCTGTAGTTGACCAAAAAACAATCATTCACAAGGTAAAAACCAGCCTGAAAACTGCAGAGAAATTCATCAAGAATCGCCGCAAAACCAATACAAGGCTCCTGGTAACCGGGATGTCAACTTCAGCAGCCTCAACCCTGGTCGCCGGTGTGACATCAGCAGCTGGCCCGGTGTTTGGTTCCGGTATTGAGGGCTGGCGGATGGCTTGTATCGCAGCAGCTGGGTTAAGCTTAATCGCCACGATCAGCGCGGGTATCAGCCAGAGATTAGAAATAAGCGACCGCCTCAACAAGGCATCCCAATGCCTGGATCGGCTCAGATCCCTGGACTTAAGCATTACCACCGGGAATAAAACCTGGGAAGTGATCATTCAGGAATATCACGAGATCGCCAGCCTTTTCCCAGAATTCATCAGCTGACCGGTGAGGATTGGTGTTTGTCCAAGGTCAATCATCCTCTACGCTAATCACTACTTACAATTTAACGAAAAAATCCGCCAAATTGGCGGATTTTCCTTGGTGCCCCCACGGGGACTTGAACCCCGGTTTTAGCCTTGAGA
>CAWAOV010000006.1:0-482475 GCA_963783765.1 uncultured Chloroflexia bacterium
ATGGGTAGAGAAAAGATAGCCGTCTCCGTCCGGGAGCAGGAAATTCCCTTCATAGGCGTTTATTGCAGAGGTGATATTGGCTGCTTCAGGTGATAACAGGATCCCGGATCCCTGAAATTTGGCCTTCTCGGTTAGTTCCAGGCTGGCGGCAGCTGAACAAGCTTGTTTACTTAAAATCGTCCCAGGTGTTCGGTTGGGACGAGTAGCCCAGTTCTTCAGCCCAGCTCTGGTTGTAATAAATCACCTGAATAGATTGAGTGAAGGGAAAACCAGGGCGGACAGATTCCTCAAGTGTAAATCCACCAAAAATCCCAGGGTAAACGTCATTTTGTTCATTTTCCGATAATCCTGCCGCGGGGTCATCAAGAAATGGTTTCAGGTCCACTGTCAAGCCATCCCGATACCAATCGGCAATAGCTGATGTGTCACTTAGCAGAAGATGAGGCACGAGCCCTTCTTCAAAAGCAGTTTCGATTGATTCCAAGGGATCAAGGACCAGGCCCTGGTCAACAGGGTTAATCACAATCCCCCATTCATTCTCTTGATTGAACCGGTCCACGATCTTGTTCATTCCTGTGCCGGGTTGATCCAGATCCCAGACATACCAAAAATCCAGTTCCAATCCTTCAACTGCAGACCAGGACAATCCCAGTGGTTCAGGCATTGGCGTTTGATTAAGTTCTGCCTCAGCACTAATTGCCGTTAACGTCGCAGGGGGGATGGTTTGAACCAACACAGAAGTAGCTTGGGGGGCTGCGTCATCGCTGGTGAATTGATCGCAGGAACCAATCAACAGGGCGATAAATATCACTATGAATAAAAATTGACGCGGTTTTTGATTAAAATTCATTTTTAAACTGCCGGGGTATTTTGATGACTACCTTATTGTAACAAAAAGCAAGGTACAGGACGTACCTTGCTTTTTACTACTTAAAAATCTATGAACTACTGCAGGAAATTCCAGGGATTGACTTTTACACCTACATAGATCATCTCAAAGTGCAGGTGGGCTCCGGAGGAATTACCGGTATTTCCCAATCCGCCAATTCTCTGACCCTGGTTGACACTTTGTCCACAACCTGCGCTAATTGAGTTCAGGTGGGCATAAAGAGTTTGCCAGCCATTGCCGTGGTCAACTACAATCAGGTTGCCATATCCGTAATTGCTCCATCCTGCGTAGACAATCACCCCGTTATCTGAAGCCCAGACTGGATTCTCTGTATTACCAGCTATATCAATTGCCGGGTGGTTGGCGCCTGGATTATAGTCATAACCTGATATCCAGCGTTCGGTTGAGGGCCAAATGAAAACACCCACACCCACAGATCCAGTGTAAATAGTGCCGCAGTGGCCAGGACCATAAGTTGCTGCAATAGCAGGGTTGTCCCTGGTGATGGCCGGGGGGCCATAGTCGACCAGTTCCCTTTCTCCGCCTGGAACGATCAACATCTGCCCAATATCAAAAGACGGATTATCAAGGTCAAAATCATAGATATCAATCCGGTTGCCCGGATATTGAACTATTTCCAGCGGATCCACGCCGTAATAACCCGCCACATTAAGCAGGTTTTCTCCATCTCGCCATTCGTGATAGGTGCCGTTGACCGGCAGGATATTTAGCTCCTGCCCAGGTTGGAGGGTGTGAGGATTATCGGCCAAAGTATCGAAGTTTCCCCACAAGAGAGTCTCTGGTTTCAAACCAAAATTCTCTGCAATGGCAAATAAGGAATCACCTTGCTCCACCACATATTTCAGCACCTCAACCCTGGCTCGGGTTGGGATTGTAGTATGGATCACGGCGGCTCTGTGGATACCCCGGGTAAGGGAGGATTGATCTTGAACGAAACTGGGCATCGCCAGGACGCCTTGATTCTCAATCTGATTATCTCCAGTTGATTGAGCTTGGGATTGATCCGCAAGAACAAGCAGGGACTGATTTAGCCCCTCCGCTCCCGGATAAAAAGCCCTGATCGCTACAATAACAATGATAACCAGCAATACCACGCCGCCTATTGTCATGATCCGGCGGCCATTCTCTCCTTCCAGCAAATCTCTGAGCGGGCCTCGAAGGGATGAGAATAAACCGAACCCTTCTTCGTTATTTTTATTTTCCAACTGATCATCTTGGTGGTTGTTTTCCATTTGGAGAGCCTCCGCGACAACTATATCACCAGCTACCAAACCCGTCAAGAAACGGTCCACATGATTAATAAAACCTTAATTATGCTGAAAAATGGCTTGCTTGAGGCAATTTTCAGTCTATTTCAAACGGGATGGCTTGTCCGTTCCATCCCTCTATGGCACAATTAGGAAAGATTTTTCAAAAGGTGATTTATGTCTCGTTGGACCCTGTTCTTCCTAATTCTATTGTTTGGCCTGGGGCTGGGACTGGTATACGGTTGGGTGATCAATCCAGTCAGTTATCAGGATACAACCCTGGACAGCTTAAGAATTGACTATAAAACTGATTTCACGCTGATGGTTGCTGAAGTCTATCACCAGGAAGGTGATCTGGATTGGGCCTTGAACCGACTGACATTATTAGAGGATAAGTCTCCTGTGATCAGCGTTGACAATGCACTAAAATTCGCCTCACAAGCAGAATACACACTCCCTGACATGTTCTTGCTGCGGGATCTATCCAACGCAATCAAGGAGTTGGAATAAATCCATGGAACCAAATCGGAGTAATTGGTATCTACTAACGGGATTATTACTTGGCCTGGCCATGGGCCTGATCCTTGCCTGGGTAATTTTTCCTATAACAGAAGTTGATACCCACCCCAATTTGCTGCGTGAAGATTATAAAGACATCTATCGTTCTTTGATTTCCCGTGCCTATCAAGCCAATAACAACCTTCCGCGCGCGGAAGCCCGCCTGGCATTAATCGGTGACGATAACCCTGCCCTGGCATTGGCTGCCCAGGCCCAGCGATTTCTGGCTGAGAACGGGGATAACGAGATGGCCATAGTACTTGCCAATCTATCTGCCGCCATACAGATCGCCTCCGGCCCGGCAGCAACACCCATACCACCCACAACGACAGTACAAGAAGAAGAAACTTCCGAGGCATCCAGCAGCAGCTCCAATTCTGGAAATGACAATCAGGGCTCGAGCAGCTCGACACAGCAACCAAACAGCGAGGGGTCAACCGCACCAACACCATCCCCAACCACATCGCCACCGTTTATCTTGCAGGATTCATCTCCAATTTGCGACCCTACCTTGGGAGAAACGTTGATCCAGGTCATCGCTACAGACGGTAGTGGAGAGGGAGTGCCAGGTATATCTTTATCTATCTCTCTTGGAACAGATCCAAAAGAGGTGTTTTATACTGGATTAAAACCGGAATTGGGATTGGGGTACGCAGATTATTTGGCGGAGCCAGGACTGACCTATCAGCTGGAAGTCCCGGATAGTGGATTAGTCATTTCCGATATTGAAGTACCTACCTGCCAGACAGAATCCGAGGACTCCTATTGGGGCAGCTGGGAGATCTATATCACACATCCTAACTGATCTTATCTTCCATGGTGCGGATCCCGATCCAGAAATGGTCCGGGAGAACCTTGTCATTCTTCAGCACCAGGATCTTACCAATCTTCAGCTGATTATTCCCCGAAATAATTTTCGATCCGTTTTTCTTGCCATTTTCCCCCTTAACCATTTTAGGATGCACATAACATACATCTGGATTCTTGCCATACTTTTTCTGATAATACCGGGCTGCTTTCTCAACCTTGCTCGGTATGCTGGACTTTTTGTCATTATCAAACCATAACATGCCAATATCCATTGAAATCTCCCTGTTCCCTTGTAAAATAGAACAATTGTTCTATAATCATTATAAAGGATAATCTTCTTTTTGCAAGAGCAGTGCCAAACTATTCTGATCTTTGGTCCTGCTGGAACCCTACTCTAAATTGAAGGCGTTATAATTTCCCTATGGCTAAATCTTATTCACAATACATCTGTCAAGACTGCGGTTATACCAATCCACGTTATCTGGGTCGATGCCCGAACTGCGGCAACTGGGATACCATGGCGGAAGAGCGAATTGAAAAAAGCAGTCCATCTGCGTCCAAGGCCTCTTCCCGTTTTAATGCAACATCCGTGCCGCGGGCAATCCAGGATATCCATTCTGATGAAGAACAAAGGATGCAATTAAAACATCAGGAATTTTCTCGGGTTCTGGGAGGAGGACTGGTACCGGGTTCGATCAGCTTGATTGGCGGTGATCCGGGAATTGGCAAATCGACCTTATTGCTGCAAATTGCCCTGGAAATTGCCGAACACTCCGGTGTGTTATATGTATCAGGCGAAGAATCTGAAAGGCAGATCAAAATGCGAGCTGACCGTCTGCATCGAGATCAGGAAGGCAATCCCATTGCCCTGCCATCCAATATGCTGTTAGTGACCGAAACCAATCTGGACACAATTCTCGACCATACTGCGGAGATCAAACCCAAACTGCTGATCGTTGACTCGATCCAGACCAGCTACTTGCCCCAACTGGAATCCTCTGCCGGTTCTATCTCCCAGGTTCGGGAGTGTGCCTCTCATCTCCGGGAATATGCCAAACGGACAGGCATCAGTATTTTTCTAATCGGCCATGTCACCAAAGAAGGCAATATCGCCGGACCAAGAGTTCTGGAACATATCGTGGACACTGTTTTATATCTGGAAGGTGATCGTTACCAGGCTTACCGTTTGCTGCGTTCTGTTAAGAACCGGTTTGGCGCTACCTCAGAAGTTGGAGTCTTTGAAATGCAGGAAAGGGGCATGATCGAGGTCAGCAATCCTTCCGAGGCATTCCTTGCTGAACGTATGGTGAACGCGCCGGGATCGGCGATTGCGGTCACAATGGAAGGCACCCGGCCCATTCTGGTTGAAATCCAGGGGTTAACCAACCCCACCACTTTTGGCAATCCCCGCCGGACACCAAACGGGATCGAATTCAACCGATTGCTGCTGATCACAGCAGTTTTAACGCGCAGAGCAGGATACAAACTCACCGACCAGGACGTGTTTGTGAACGTAGTTGGTGGATTGAAGATCAATGAACCAGCCGCTGATCTGGCCGTCGCCGCAGCCATTGCAAGCTCGATTAAAGACCAACCAGTTAAGGCGGATACGATCCTGATCGGCGAGATCGGACTATCCGGCGAACTTCGCATGGCCAGTCGGATGAGCGACCGCCTGAGTGAGGCCGCTAAACTTGGTTTTAAGTCAGCCATCATCCCCAAACGTCTGCGAAGTGGAGGGTTTGACTTACCCACTGACATTCAAGTGATTGAAGCGCGGTCATTAAACCAGGCTTTAAAAGAAGCCTTGATCGATAAATAAGATGCCTGAAAACCAGCCTGCCTTCTTGGTAAATGATTTGGAGATCAAAGGAAATCTGGTACTGGCTCCTATGGACGGTTATACAGATTGGCCCTTTCGTTCGATTTGCCGGGAACTTGGATCGGCGATCAGTTATACGGAATTCGTTAAAGCCGAGGACGTGCTGCAGCGCCCCCATTACATAAAGAATAAAATCCATTTTAACGAGGCTGATCGCCCTGTCTTTATTCAGGTATACGGAAACAGGGTGGATACACTTCTGGAAGCGGCTCGCATCTTGCAAGAATCAAAGCCGGATGCAATTGATGTCAACATGGGCTGCCCAAACAGGTCCATCGCTGGCCGGGGAGCCGGGGCCGGGTTAATGCGCACCCCCATCAAGGTGGCCCGCATCATCAAGGGCTTAAGGAATACCCTTGACGTGCCCGTCACAGCCAAGATCCGCCTGGGCTGGAAAGACTGCCAGAATGGGATGTTGTTATCCCAGATCATCGAGGCATTTGGAGGATCCCTGGTAGCTGTCCACGCTCGCTCCAAGGAACAGGGCCATGAAGGAAATCCAGATCTTTCCGCACTGGCAGAGATCAAAAAAACAGTGGACATCCCCGTAATAGGCAATGGCGGAATTCGAAATAGGGCTGATATTCAGTCCATGATCACCGCCACAGGCTGCGACGGTGTGATGATAGGCCGGGGAGCCGTTTTAAATCCCTGGATCTTTTCCGGTCGGGATCGGGAGGAGATCAAACCAACCGAAGTCGGGGATCTTATATTGGAACACCTGGAACGCTCGCTTAGTTTTTACGGCCAGGAGGATGGCCTGATCATGTTCCGCAAGTTCGCTGCAGGATACCTCAAGCCGTACGACCTGAAAAGGGAAACCAGGAGAGAACTTCTGATGGAAGTGGATCCGGAAAAATTCAAGATTTTCGTTGGGGAAATAATTAAGGGTATTCAGTAAACAATCAAATTAACCAAATCTCAGAGCGGAGGCCCTGAGCCCTTCGTTTTCGCTGCACTTCACTCAAAAAATACTCCGGCGAAGGGCCGCAGTCGAAGAGCATCTCGACTGCTCTCTCCACCTCAACTGCGTTCGGTGTCATGGTCCGCTCGATGATTTGTATGGGGGGAAACCATGCCTTTTTTTGTATATATTCTCGAGTGTTCTAATGGAAGATTTTACACTGGAAACACGTCTAACCTGGACCTAAGAATTTCACAGCATCTCACCGGAAATAACCCTAACTCATATACATATAATCTGAGACCAGTAATCCTCGTTTGGGCTCAAGAGTGTCCTACACGACATGATGCTCTAAGTGTTGAAAAACAAATTAAAGGTTGGTCACATGCCAAAAAGCAAGCCCTGATTGAAAATAATTTTAAAAAGGTTCATCAAATTGTCCGAGATGAAAGAAGACGCCGCGAGAAGAAACAATAAAAAAACCATTCAAATCTCAGAGCGGAGGCCCTGAGCCCTTCGTTTTCGCTGCACTTCACTCAAAAAATACTCCGGCGAAGGGCCGCAGTCGAAGAGCATCTCGACTGCCCTCTCCACCTCAACTGCGTTCGGTGTCATGGTCCGCTCGATGATTTGTATGGGGGGAAACCATACCTTTTTTTGCGAAATTGGTTCACACCTAGCTCAAACGGGCCTCACCGGAGACGGTTCGGCGAGTACCTAAAAACCATCTGAATGTCATCCTGAGTAAAACGAAGGATCCATTAGACTATCAATTATATGAGCCATCGCCCGGGTAATGGGACAAATCTTTGAATTCAAAGCCAATATGGATTCCTCGCGTACGCTCGGAATGACAAATTATGTTCATTCTTTCCCATATTCCAACCAGGCCGATGGCCTGGAGGATTCCTCGCCATCTGCGCGTTTGAGCAAACTCAATTTTTCCCCCAATATCTCGAGGCTCTTTTCCGAAGCACCGTGTCCTGTCTCGTTGCTTTCATTCAAATGAACATATAACAACAGCTTTCCTCCCGGAGCCAGATGCCCGGAAACATTATCGACATAACGATGGACCTTTTCATCTAAAAAATTGTGGAAACAGCCGATATCCAGGATCAAATTATATTCCCCCTGGAAAAACAGCGGGGATAACACATCCCCAATCCGGAACTTGGTCCTGCCACTCAGACCCGCTTTCCTCGATTTTCTTTTGGCAATCCTCACTGCCCGGGGAACAAAATCAATCCCCTCTGCTTGCCAGCCTTGTTCTGCCAAAGTAATCACATTGGTTCCAGTGCCGCAGCCCAGATCCAGCGCCCTTCCGGGTGGATTACTCTCTATGAATAGCTGGAGTTCGGGAGGAGAAACCCCCGTATCCCAGGGCGGGTTTCCAAACAAATAAGTGAAAGCGAATTGGGTTTTTCTATCCATGAAATTCATATGATTTATAAATCCAGATCGAGGTTCTCGGCCAATTCTATCAGCGCCTGTTCCCGGGAACGGAAATGGATTGCGTTTATACCCGCTTCCCTGGCCGCTTCAACATTCTCGATGAAATCGTCAACAAAAATCATTCCAGCAGGGTCCATACCCAGTTCATTGATCACATGGTGATAGATTCGCGGATCAGGTTTGGCAAGCTTCAATTCGGCAGAAATGAAAATATGATCAAATATTCCATCGATCTTCCAAAAATTGATCAGAAGGGGACGTAAATCATCCCAGGCATTACTCAACAGGGCCGTAGTATATTCTTCCCGCAAACCCTGAATAAATTCAATTAATTTTTTATCCAGCCTGTCTCCACCCCAGAACTCATCACCAAATGACTTAAATGAATCCAGCGGCAAATCCAGTTTTTTTAATACCGCTTCCTTATGTTCTTCTGCGCTGATCGCCCCCCTTCCGGCCAATTTTGCAGTCTCTGACCCATAAACCAATTGGTCCATTTCTTCATAGGTCATGCCGAACTTTTCTGCCAGGCGCTGGCGGGGCAGCCGGTCCTCAGTACGGACCAGCACCCCGCCCAGATCAAATATGATGGTTTTGATCATCGATCTCCAATGAAGAATATCACTCTTCCGATGTTTCCAGAGTTGTAACACTGACATCCTCACCATGGCGCAGGACCTTTTCATACAAATCAAACTGGCGCAAAACAGACATGCCAACTTTCTTGTACAAATCGGTCGCACCGGTCAGTGATTCCGCATCAACTCCCAGGTCAACTTTGTTCTTTCCACGTTTATAATACTCGCCAAAAGCCTCCAGCAGAAGAGCCTGGGCAATGCCCTGACGCCTCCAGGGGCGTTTTACTCCCAAACTGGACACATAACCCGCCTCTCTATCCTCGGGACCGTAGCGGCGGCAAAGGCAAATTGCCACAATTTCATCATTTTCATCCACAGCCAGGAACCACAACGACGGGTCGTAAGAATCATCACCTGTCATATGGTGGGTGAACCTTTCGAAACCCTCTTCCGGGTCTTCTTTAATAAAACCAAAATGGTCCATAAAGACCTCTTCATCAACCTCATACACGGCCCTGGCATCCTGTTCAGGATTGTAAAGGCGCAGAGATATGCCATCCGGCCAAACCGGGACATCCGGTGCCTTATCCATCTCCACTCTCATACGGAAGCTGTGGCGGATCTGCTTCATCCCCGCGGCCTGATTGGCTTTCCTGGACGGTTCGATAGCATGGTCGCAATGGGAACGCAGAGCAACCCTTAACGCCGGGGCCACCCGGTCAAAGACCTGCATCGCCCGTTCTTCTGCCCAATCAAGCAGATAATCTTCCAGTCCTTGATCTTCCACGTCCGGATCAACACTCATCCAGATATAAGGATGTACAGGTGGGTTGGCTTCGTCCCAAAGTTCGATCAAGGCTATGAGGTTCTGGTCCTGATCAAAAACCAGGTGAACGCTGCTGTTGATGTCAAACCCGGGCGTTTCGTATTCATTCCTCAGGCGTTCCAAAGAGAATCCTGGAACACCCGAATAGTGAAGTGATTTTTTCTCCTCAAGGCGATGGATCTCAGGTAAGTCATCCATAACTGCCTGTCTGGAGGTGTAATTTTCTGATAATTTGCTTTTCATTTCTCTATCCTTATTCTAACTCGTTTCCAATTCAGGGGCCGGAGAAACAGGAACCCAGTCGCTATCATGACTCTTTCTGAGCCACAAGAAACCCAACGTGGCGACCATTCCCAGGATCGCACTGCTGTACCAGACCCAGTTAGGATCCCCATAGTCCATTATCAGACCAGCCAATAGCGGACCTATCATCCAGGGGATCATCCAGGAGAAACCCATGACACTTGAATAACGGCCCCGCATATCTTCCGGCGCAGCCTTGCCTACATAGGCCTGGGCGACAGGGATAATGACCATTTCGCCTATCGTGATGATCACCATCGCCAGCATGAACAGCAGGTAGACATTCACAAACCCATACATACCAAAGCCGATCACGTAGAGCATCGATCCCAAAGCCATGATCAGCATGGGGGGATGTTTTGAGATCTTGCGGGTGATCATAAACTGGAACAAAACCACCATGCCCGCATTCAGGGTCATCAACCAGCCATAACCTGATTCGGGAACACCATGCACATCCCTTAGGAAAACCGACAGCGTACTGTACATCTGGGAATAAACGATTGTAGCAATGGTGGATATGATCACAAACAACATGAATTTACGATCCTTTAACACATCTCCATATCCGATAAAAGTCTCCTTGAAGTTCTTTTTCTACTTTGGCTTCCTTTTCTTCCGGCATACTCTCTTCCACGACCAGATATACGATCAAAGCTGTGATCAGGCTGGTGACAGTATCCGCGATAAAAAGGATCAGGAATGAGTAGGCGGCGATAAAACCTCCTATTGCCGGGCCAATAGCTACGGACAGGTTCATGGCAACTCTCATGACGCCAAAACCTTCTGATCTTTTCTTCTCCGGGAGGATATCAATTAACATTGCCTCATGAGCCGGACCAGCCGCTGAAGCAAAAATGCCTGATATCGCACCAATGACATAAAACCATTCCAATTGCTGGACCAAGCCCATTCCCAAGCTGGTCAGGGCGCTGATGATCAATCCCATAATCATCATGGTTTTTCGTCCGAGATAATCGGTTAATGCTCCTCCGATCATATTCCCGATCATATCTGTCACAGAAAAGACGGCGAATAACAAACCCACTTCAGTCATACCCACCTGGAACTTTTTGGTGATGTACAGCGCAAAGAAAGGGAAGATCAGTGCGCCGCCAACGCGGTCAATGAAGTTTGAGCCCACAATAACCCAGAACTGTTTGGGGTATTCCCTGTA
This sequence comes from uncultured Chloroflexia bacterium, assembly GCA_963783765.1. Classification (GTDB taxonomy): domain Bacteria; phylum Chloroflexota; class Anaerolineae; order Anaerolineales; family UBA11858; genus B10-G9. The sequence continues at coordinate 10,648 of CAWAOV010000006.1, forward strand.
TATTGAATTTACTTTCTTGATCGATTTGCTGAACAACATTGTTTTTTCCTCATAGTGCTATTACATCAGGCCTGTAAAAGAAAACAGGCCGCGGGATATCACCCGAGACCTGATCCGATTAAGAAAAAAAGCCCCGGGGTTTAGGTTTCCCGGAGCTTAAGCCATGTCATATAAAATACAAGCTCAAACTATGGGAACCCTCCCAGACAGTTCTGCGTATCCGCAGGAGACAAAGATTTTGACATTGAGCTTGTTCATGTATTCCTCGACTAATTAAATTGACAGAACGGTAGTGTAACATTCACTTTTAGATAGGTCAAGAGGGGGTTTAATAAATCCCCTGGACAAGAATATTCCATGGAAACCATTCAGTGATCCTAACTATCTGTCAAAATAGTCTTTGCTTCCTTAAGCATAAAAGCAAAAACCAGACTGATCACCATCAGGCCGATCAGCAGTTTCAGAGGCAAGGTCATTGACCCTGTCTCGGGTGATTTCATGCCGTCCATGGCTAGGATGAAAATGATGCCCGAAATTTGATCCATAAGGAGAAGCAGACCGTTTGATTTCCCTTCTGGAGTTAGACAGGTGATCTCAGCCCCATACTGGAAGCCAACTGGGCTGCCGCTCAACAAGAAAAATCCAAAAACAAAAGCTGAGATCAGCAAGAGCCAGTAGCTTGAAAAAAAAAGTAACTCCAACCAGACCCACTGTCGCACCAATCACAGCCAGCACTATTTAAGGTTTCCTTTATCGAAAATGGTCAGAAAGCAGCGGGAGGACAACTGCGCCAATGAATCCCCCTGCTATCATCAAACCTCCTGCATAATTTTCTGATCTATCACCGGTATCCTTATTTAAGGTCTCTATCACTGTCCCTTGTCCTGAAAAACCTTATCCACTGACCAGGATCAGTGGGAGAGAGGCAATAATGTATAGTAGATAGAACGGATTTACTATTTATAGGTAATGATGGAAACTTGATCGAGGGTGATTTACATGGATTTATAGTTTAGTAATAAAATCATGAATAACAATTTAACGTACGAGCTCAGCCCAATGGACAGGATGATCCGTAGCTGATTGGGGAGGCAAGATATAAACCGGACTACGAGCGACCATTGATTGAGAAAAGAAAATGTGGTCGATCCGATTTTCACCAGACATATCCGTACCATCCGAGCCGATCTTTGTGGGATAAACACTTTCCCAGGCATTTGAATACTCACTGGCAATCAGTTGATATGCATCCTCGTAATCCCTTAAGTTGTAATCCCCCACAGCGATTACATTGACCTTGTCTCTTGAACGTTCCAGGAGTGTCTCTGCCCAAACCAGCATAGCTGTATCCGAGCCATCTGGATGGACGTTGTAGACAGTAAAAATCTGTCCACCTATTTCAATCTCAGCCTCTGCGGTGCCAATCTCATCCTGATCACTGAATGTGAATACCGTACGTGTATTTTGAAGGGGATATTTGGATAATATCGCCGTTCCATAAGTGCCAGTGATCGTCGTTGGTCCAAAATAGGAATAGTAGCCCAACTTGCCCGCGTAATAACGCACGTAATCATTATTATTCAGGGAAATCCGGCTTGAGTCTGACTCTTGTAAAGCAAGAATATCAGGGTCAACTTCCCGAATAAGTGCAAGCTGTTCTTTGTAGGATCTCTCCCCATCATCACCATTGGCCTGCTGGATGTTGTAGGTCATGACAACAATAGATGTTTCACGGGGTTCAAACACCTGGACCCGGGTAGTATACAGGGCGCCACCCGCAGTTCCCAACAAAACCATCACAAGGAATGCCACCCAGCCTAAAGATAAATCGCTCTTTGTTTCCGGCTGATCGTCTGAAACATTCAATTCTCTACGACCGATGAGTAAGGTGAGCAACCCGGCTATCAACAGGTAAGGCAGCCAGAACTTATTCCGAAACCAGAGACTCACCGGTTCAACATAACCCCATACGTTGGTAAAAATATGCATAAAGACCAGAACGACCAGGGTGAGACTGCCCAGGAGCATACCAGGAATCAGATTGTGGATCCTAGGATTTGCTTGTCGAATGCGGAATATGAAGATACGCAGGTCAAAAAAGATGACCGGAAAGAGTATCAGGGTCAAGATCAATGGCACCTGCTGCAGCCAGGTGGGATAGCCAACCACAACGGCAGCTGAGTCTGGTGTTTGTGGGAAGGAGACCCGCTGGGCCAGGATGGTCAGCGTCAAGGACAAGGTGAACAAAAGATTCCAGATCAGCAATCCAGTCGGTGTGATGGCCTCAATCAATTTCGACTTTCCCAGAGAAGCTCCAACCCAACCCAAAGCCAGCAGACTGACAGTCATGACGATCAGCCGATAATCTCCTTCTGTCCAACGGGCAATCACCGCCGGAGCAGAAAAGGAAAAATAAACCATGGCAATCACCAGGAAAATCCCTATTACTGCTGGTGTTACAGATCCGGATTTGGTTTGTATTTTATCCGGGGTGTTCCAATCCAGCCCGGTCAGAAAATATCCCATAACCAATCCCAATCCCCAACCAACCCAGCTGCCCTCCAGAAGAAGGGAGTAATCCAGGCCGTAATTGATAGTCCGCAGAAAAACAGAAAACCCAACCGCCAGGGCAAGGCCGGCAGAGATCCACTGGCTGAGAAAACTCATGGAATCATCTTTTGTTTTTGCAGTTAGCAGGAAGGGTAACAACATCAATGCACTACCTGTACCAACTCCTGATGCCAGCATCCGTCCCAGGGTGTTCAGATAAGGCATGAGGCCGCGAGCAAGTATGAGCAGCCCAAACAAAGTCCATGCTATAAGTTGGGGTTGTTTTCTTCGATAAACGAACAGCAAAACTGGTGAAAAAAAGAACAGCAAACCCAATACTTTCTCATCCAGGGAAGTATTCATCAGATCGAGGATATAAATGGATTCTACAAGTGATCCTGCCATTTGAATCAAAAAGAGAAAGAAGATGGCAAAGGCAATAATAACTACATGTGGCTTTTTCATATCTGGCGACTCCAATCAATATAAGTCTGTTATTTTAATCCCCACAATTTAAAGATAGTTTGTCGTTTGGATCATTACATCTTTTGCGTTATAACAAATGAGCTTTGCGCAGCACCCTTAGCGTAGCGTAGGGCACCCGCAGCCAGGTCTGTCCGTCCTCCATCCCCGGTCATCCACCCTACACCAGCTGTCAGGCGAACTGTTTATAGAGAACCCATTTCTTGTCTTCAGCTATGTAAAATTGGAGTTCATACTGAGGGATTTCTGTATTAATGGCATCTATAGCTGATTTAACTGTTTCTGAGTTCCGGGAATAGAATACATATTCACGCATACCGTTTGTAGTTATTGATAAAACTTGTAAAGAATCTTGGTTTGATTCCAATGCATCAACTAATTTGTCTTCAATGATATCTTAAGGACTCTATTTCAGCGTTTGTTGGCAATCCGTGTTCATTAGCATTCAGGAGGGGGACAGCAATGCCAATCCTGTTTGAATAATCAGGATGTGTGGCCAACTGTTGAGCGGACTCATTCCTTCGGATGAACATGGGGTTTCCATTTCTTTCCCCTTTAAGAACAGACCATTTGGAATCGGATGGATAGATCAGTTGCTTTTTCCTAAACATAGAAGTTATATCTCCTATTTGTTTCATCGAACGTTACTATCATTCAGGTACGGGATAAAATATTTTCCTTTTTTCCTGCGGAGAGAGGTTGCCTGCATTTTTATTATAAACATATATATATCTCTAAAGGAGATTTAGTTTTAAGCTCATGGTATGATACATTTTTATCAGAGGAAATCCTTGGCAGGCTGAATGACTTTGGCCGCGACCAAGAACTACCAGGAAAAAACCTCCTGGTTGACAAAACACCTACAACAGGAATGGATTTCATGAGCGATTTTGTCATGAACAAAGACCAGGAACCCCTGGAGCGCAGGGCTGACGAACTCCGCAAGGATCTTTTTGAACGCGATTTGAACCAGCTTGCCGAACTCACGGAGACTACGCTCCACACAGAAAATGATCCGGCGGCCTTTGAGTTCCTTTTTTGGGGAAAACCGGTCCTTCTTTCCAGCGCTGATTTAATTGCTCGAGACCTGGAAACCCAACACCCCCTGCCTCCCATTCACCAGGCGATGATCCTATACTATTTCCATTCCTCCAAAGGTTCACCCACAACAGGGAAGTGGATATCTTTCTCAGAACTGGCTGATGGGCAATTCTATAACGCCGCTTTCCAGGGTTATACAGCGGGAAAACTGGCCCAATATTTCAAATCAGATTATGAGGAATTCGAAAAGAGGAACCAGGGATTATGCGGACAGAAAGTCGATTTCGGAGATGGGGCTTTCCGCTACCAGATCCTTCCCCAGATAGCGCTCCTGATCGTCTATTGGAAAGGGGATGAGGAATTTCCTCCCTCCTATAAAATCCTCTTTGAGGATATTGCGGATTATCATCTACCCACCGACGGTTGTGCCATCCTGGGCAGTATGCTGGTTGGAAAACTGATCGGGGGATAATATTTTAAATATTGGTTTCACGAGAAGAGTAAGGAGAAGGTCATGAAATTAGCAATTAGCGGAAAAGGGGGAGTTGGTAAAACAACTCTTTCAGCCTTATTGGCCCAATATTATGCCGATCAGGGCAGAGATGTCCTGGCTGTTGATGCTGATCCATCACCCTGCCTGGCTGGCGCGCTGGGATTTCCTGCTGACCTCAGAGCAAAACTAAGCCCAATCGCTGAAATGGATCAACTGATCGAAGAACGCACCGGAGCCAAGCCGGGGACCATTGGTGGATTTTTTACCCTCAACCCCCGGGTGGACGATATTCCAGAACGTTTCAGCGTGACCCATCAGGAATGTCCACCTGCTGGAAATGGGCAGTGTCGACCTGGGCGGCTCCGGCTGTATCTGCCCGGAAAGCGCCATGTTAAAAACCCTCTTCACTCATTTACTATTTAGAGAAGATGATGTTTTGATCCTGGACATGTATGCCGGCGTGGAACACCTGGGACGAGCCACGGTGGATTTTGTGGATGCCATGATCGTTGTAGTGGAACCCACCCAGCGCAGCCTGGGCACGGCAGCCCAAATCAAAGACCTGGCCAGGGATATCAAGCTTAAGAAACTCTGGCTGGTAGGCAACAAGGTCCGCACGGAAGAAGAAAGGGAGTTTCTGGAAAAGAATTCTCCCGGTCTCCCTTTATTGGGAACATTACCCATGGACCTGGGTGTGCTGGACGCAGACCGGCTGGGCGAACCCGTCTATGACCATGTACCCTCTCTTTTCAAAGCAGCTGAAAACATCGCCCAAACTTTATTGGAACCTTATCCTGAGGAATTTTTAGAGGAGTAACCTGAATATGAGCATAACTATTGCCCTGGCAGGAAAAGGCGGCACAGGAAAAACCACCGTTTCCGCCATGATCATCAAGTATTTGATAAATAAAGGACAACAACCCATCCTGGCCATCGATGCCGATCCCAGCGCCAACCTGAATATGGTCCTGGGTGTTGGCCTGGACGCCACTGTGGGCGGCATCCGCGAGGACATGTTAAAACAGGTCCAGGGTGCCCAGAACGTTACGGGGGCAGCCCGCGGCACCATCGCGGGGGGGTATGTCCAAACACGAATACCTGGATTATGAGATCCACAGCTCGCTGATAGAAAGTGATAATTTTGACCTGATTGCCATGGGGCGTTCGGAAGGACCCGGATGTTACTGTGCGGTAAATCACAACCTGCGTGATATTCTCGACAAACTCAGCCACAATTATCCCTATGTGGTGATGGATAATGAAGCGGGAATGGAACATCTCAGCCGCAGGACCACCCAGGACGTAGATCATTTATTCATCATCAGCGGCCCAACTATGCGCGGCCTGTCAGCCGCTGAAAATATCGTGGCATTAAAAGATGAGCTGGAGATCAACGTAAAAAATTCTTATTTCATCCTCAACCGGGTGCCTGGCGAAATTCCAGCTCCGCTCCTGGAACGCATAAACAAGATCGATGTCCCCTTCCTGGGACCAGTACCTCTTGACCAGAGCGTGGTGGAATTTGATTACAGTGGAAGGCCCTTGATCGAGCTGGGGGACGATTCCCCGGTTTATCTGGCTGTGGCCGCCATGATGGATAAAACGTTGGGTTTGTAAAAAGGCTTTTAAGGACGAAGTCCATCAATAGGACTTCGTCCTTGTTAATGAGAATGCGGGATCCTGAATGACCTCAGGACCCCGCAAATTATTAGTAAATCTCATTCATTCATTGCTGCGGTTCTGATCAGACTCCCGCAGCTTTCTCTCAACTCAAGTTATTTCTTTTTAACCGGCTTATCCCGATTCTTGAATAATCCCCAATAGAATAAAGCGCCTGAAGCTCCTACCAGAAAAGCGCCCAATGCTCCAGGGGTAAGGTATCGGACCATCAATGCTACAAATACCAGGAAGACACTGTAGACAATACTCTGCAGCTGCCAGGTTTTTTCTGGCTGATTGACAGCATTCAGCGTAAACCAGCCCGCTGTGATGCCAAATAATAACAAACCCAGGATCTGGGCGAATGAACCCAGTACCTCATAATTTGATAGTAAATATCCATTATTTAATTCTCCTTTGAAACAGATCTGGATTGGATTATTCCGCGGCTTCCACCGAGACATCCGGGAAAAATTGATGGATTGTACCCTGCACCCAACCTTTCAGCGTAGCAGTAGATAAGGGACAGCCAAGGCAAGCTCCACCCAATCTGACCTTAACAACATCATCCTCAAAGGAAACCAGTTCGGCGGATCCCCCATGATATTGTTCAATATAAGCGCTAATACTGTTGATCAGATTTACCATCTGCTCAGCTCTCAGATGTTTATCGACTTCCTTCATCTTCACGACCCTCCGGGCTAATTACGATTCAATCCCCGATGAAGCAGGGCCACAACCTGTTCATGGGTACCTCTCAGCCGTTGGGCGATCACTCCGGCCAATCGGTTCAGTATCAGTATACCCGTTTCAGGGTGTTCTTGGCAAAGATTTTTTCAATTTCCCTCCCTCCATCCGAAGTAATAAAGATTCTTCCACACATATCGCCGAAGAAGTATAGCTGTGGCAACCCAGAGCAGATGACCAGCCAAATACACCTCCCCGATCCAATTCAGCGACAGTCAATTCCGGACCATCCTCGGGTTTAAATCGAATGGATACCTTCCCATCCATCACAAAATACAGATAATCAGCCTCGGCGCCTTGTTCAAAGATTACCTGGTTGGCTTGATAACAGATATCCTCGATGATCGGCTTCAAAATCTCGACCTGATCCTGTGAAAAACCTTCGAGTAATGCAAAACGGTCCAATAATTCTGTATCCATTCAAACCTCTTTGGTGGAAGAGAAAACACCCTGAATTCCCCCAAAAATGGAATCTGTACCAATAATTACCCTACTATACACAATTCAACCGATTTTTTTAGTGGAGAAACTCATAAAAGAAGGGGGATGTTTCACATGGGTGTGAAATCCGTTCCCCGACCCGTATTTCGGTTGACTGACGTTTAGGATACGGTTTCCTTTGAGGAAACCGTATCCTAAGGCAATCAAAAAGCGCCGGAACCCTTGTCCAGCGCTTCATTATTCGATAAATTCCTGTTTCTTAGTTTTCCATCATCATACCCGCAGCCCGGCGGCCGATTTCCACAGCAAAATTAGTGCCCCGGTCCCAGGGATAAACCTGGCTCATGCTGGCAAAATACAATCCCTGGATAGGTGTTTCAATAGCCGGGATGTTTCTGAATGATTCAATTCCGGCACCGGCTGAGCGTATTTCGTGCGATACAACCAGGATTTTTTAACCCAGGAGGGGTCAAAATCTGGATTGATCTTCTTTAATGGCGGCAGGAATTCTTCCAGTATCTGTTCTTTTGTCATCTCAAAATAAGCGTGATCTGCATCCCGGTAATCACCGCAGTATAGGATATGATCCCCACCAAAATAATCAGGGGACAGGTAATTGGTATGTTCCACAACTGCCAGGAAAGGATAATCCCTGTTCCTTGGGGATGTTGTACCAATAATATCCCTGCGTTGAAAATTGCTGTGAGAGGGATAAGGTAAGCACAACTGCCCCCATGCTCTTCAATCCCTTCAAGCCGCATTGTAATTTTCAGGCATGGCAGGAACCATCCTTGACAACAATGCTGGCGAGGTGGTCACCAAGACTCGATCATATTTTTCATTACCGGAATCGGTGCTGATCTCCAGATCAGCGGAGATCTCTTTAACTGGGTTTTGAGCCGGATCTCTACTCCCAGATCATTCAGATACATCCACAAAATCATCCGTGAAAGCCTGGAAACCTCCCACATAAGTGCCCAATCTCGAAGTCCGGGCATGTATCCTGGCCCACATCCAGGCCATATTCACCTCTTGATAATGGGGGCCGAATTTTCCCTTCATCATCGGTTCCCACATCGTTTCATACACTTTATTTCCGGCCCATTTGCGCATCCAGGCGTCTACCGTGGTTTTTTCCAGGGCCTGCCAGTTTTTTGTCAATCGCAAATATAAACCAACCAGACCAAAGCGGACCTTGTTGATCCCCCAGCCCAGACCCGGGTACAACAAAGCCTGGATGATGGAGTCAAAGGGATACCATTTTCCCTTATGGATCATGACAGTATAAGGACGAGGGAAACGCACTTTCTCCGATAAACCCAACTCATCGATCAACCCCAGCATGTGTTCATCGGAGGCAAACCAGTGGTGGTAATAACCTTCCACTGACCAGTCCCAATGGGGTTCTTTAAAACCGGCTGCCAGACCACCGGCCGGTCTGCAGCTTCGTAGACCACAACATCATGTCCCGCGCGCGCTAAATCGTAGGCTGCTGATAAACCTCCATATCCAGCGCCAATAATGGCAATTTTCATTATTCTTTCCTTTGAAATTGGGGTATTATCCAAATTGACGGGCCAACCGGCCTGCCAGAACCTGGAGTTTTTTCCATTCCTGGCGGATGATATATAACATAGCCAGGGTCCGCAGCCAGCGCAGATCACAGTTAGGATTGGCCGCCAACTGTTCAAAAACTTCCACCGCTTCATCATCCGTCCGTCGGGATTTGGAATATTCATGTGCCAGCTGCATCAGATAGGATATTCGCTGCTCCTTCAATCGGTTCGGCTACTTCCGCTTTTTCACGCTCGGCTTTTACGATATCACCCACCCGTTTTACGGCATTATTCAATTGATAAACAGTAAACGGTTTAACCAGATATTCCCTGGCTCCGACATTCATGGCCGAGCGGAAGGATTGATTGTCATCCTCCGCTGAAATGATCACACAGGCCATGGTGGGGAAGATCTTATACATTGCCTGGAAAGCTTCAAAACCGTTCATTTCCGGCATATTGATATCCAACAAGGCAATATCCGGCTGGTGTTTTTTAGCCAGCTCAACAGCTTCCCGGCCATTATGGGCAATGGCCACAATATCCACCATGGGATTATCCGCCAACATCAGTCGTGTGTTGCGGCGTGTTTCCAGGACATCATCAGCAATCAATACCCGGTAGGGAGTTCTTTTTTGGCCTGGTTCATGATCTATACTCCTTCAACAAGATCCAATTTCCTTGAAACTAAGAATGTCCTGAAAGTATTATACTGCCAAAATCAATCCGTCTCCATTTCTCCACCTGCTTCTGTTCAACCACTTCTCCGCCTTGCCAGCGGATTCCTTCCCGGAGCATATAATATCCGCCCAGCAGCGTGATCGGGAACCATAAAGCGGCATGTAAGACCAGCGTATAGCCGGCAGCGACTCCCTGTTCCACCCCAAAAGCAGATAAGACTGCAATACCCGGGGCATCAAATGTGCCCACGTAGCCCGGGAGCGGATGGAATGGTAGTGGCCAGGTTAACAATCCCATTCATCAACATCAAGGCAAAAAAGCTGACCTGAAAATCAAATGCTTGCATTACAAACCAGTATTTTCCCGTTTCCAGAAGCCAGATCACGACCGAAGTGAGCAGCACCATCACTGCCTCCCGCGGAGATCGCAAGGATTCCAGGCCGCCCAGGAATTTAAAGATGACTTCCTGAACTTTTCCCGAAACCGTTCCGGGACAAAGATCTTGATCAATTTAGCAATCACTTTTTCTGCTTGGGTCGGGAACATGGCGGCCAGCATAAAAACTGCCAGCGCTCCGAGGAAGGCGACCGAACCCCACACAGCCAGGGTCTGGATATTGCCAATAAAACCGGAAGTGCCGGTCAAAGTGGCCAGTCGCGGCAGATTCAGGAACACAAACCCCAGCATGACCACACCATCAAAGATCCGTTCTACAATGATGGTTGCCAGTGAGGCAGAGATCGGGACCTCTTCTTTGCGTTTCAGGACCACGGCCTGAAGGACCTCACCCGCCCTGGCCGGATAGATATTATTACCCATATATCCTATGGCCACAATTGGGAACATCTTTCGGGTTGAGATCGGTTTGACAGGCCGAAGAGGTAATGCCAGCGCCAGGATCTGAACCCAGACACCGATAAAATAGACAGCCACACCTGGTAATAACCACCAGTACCGGGCTGATTTCAACGGCTCCCAAATCTCATTGATCCCCAGACCACTCAGGGCAAAATAGAGGAAAACAGCGCTTAATACCAATCCCAACCCAGAATTGCCAGCGTTTCATAGCTATCATTCTAACATGAAATATCTCCCGCTTTTCCGTCCTCTCAAAGCTGTAAAATTGTTAAATTTCCACCTTAACGCACTTCTGCTGGAGTGAAACGGCTCAAACCTGTTGTCGATTATAATTGGGGCATGAGATGGAGAATTGGGCTGGCGATGGGTTTTGTTATAGTGCTGATCCTGGCTTTGATTGGCTGGCAGCTGGCGCCCCGGGTTGAGGATTTTTCGCCCGCTGGTGGTGATTTACACGGCCGGATGCCAATTGTGATCTCTTTCTCACGGGTGATGAATGCAGCCAGTGTTGAAAGTGGTCTGTCCATCTTACCGGCCCAACCGGGAGACTATAGCTGGAGTGAGGATCTCAATCAACTCACTTTTTCCCCAAGCAAAACCTGGCCGGCTGGCGAGACGATCACCATCCAATTCCAGGGTGGAGTGTACTCCCGGATCAAACTGCCATTAGTAGGAAAATTCACCAGGGAACTACCAATCAGCCCGATATTGTTGACCTACTTATGGCCAGCAGAAAGGACCAGCAATCTCTACCTGGCCAATCCGGTCAGCGGAGAAAGCCGGGCTTTGACACAAGAACCCAACGGGGTGCTGGATTATTCCATCTCCCAGGATGGAGATCAGATCTATTACAGCGCAGCTGCTGAAAACGGTACCAGCCGCATCATGGTCCTGGATCCCCAAACTGAAGAATCCGGTGAGATCATCACCTGCAGCGATGGGTTGTGCACTGGACCGAGGATATCTCCGGATGGATATCTGCTTGCCTATGAATATATTCCCAAAGAACCCGGAAAGCTGCCCACAGTCCAGGTACTCGATCTCGAAGATCATGACCTTAATGGATCTGGGAGAAAATGATCAATACCTGGAAACCCCCATCTGGGGGCCTTCGGGTTGGCTTGCTTATTACAATATGACCCAAAAAAGATTCCAGTTCTGGAACCCGGTTACCGGCGAGAAAATATTTCTTCCTAACGAAACCGGCGGGGTCGGCAGCTGGTCTCCCGATGGGCGCTACTTTATCTGCTCAGAGATCTTGTTCCTGAGTGACACGCTGGCTCCCCGCCATTTGCAGCTGTTCGACCTTTTAGAAAAAACCATCCTCGATCTTTCCCGCGGCAGCTACCTGGAAGATCTCAACCCCAGCTTCGCTCCTTCGGGATTAACCGTCGCTTTCAGCCACAAATCCCTCGACCCCGCGTTATGGACACCTGGACGGGAACTTTGGATTTTGAATATCTAACAACGGAGAGAACACCCAGTTAACTGATATTGTGGATTACCAGCACACCTCCTTTGCCTGGCATCCTGACGGCCAGCAGATGGCTTATGTGCGCTATAACCAGGCTGCACTCTCCGACCCACCTGAGATCTGGCTGATCAACACCACAGGCGGTGAACCACTGCGATTAATCATCAACGGTTTCCAACCGGGATGGATCCCCTGAGACAATGGAAAAAAACGAACTGACCAATAAGATCAAAGGACAAGGCAGCCCGGCTGGGATTTTCCCTGGCAGGTCTGACCTCAGCTGATCCACCTGACCACCTGGATTTCTTCCGGAATTGGTTGAAGTCAGGGTACCACGCATCCATGGATTGGATCGGGACTGAGCGCTCTCTTGAACGGCGTTCTGACCCACGGAAGATCCTGCCAGAATGCCGATCCATCCTGGTTTTGGGGTGTCCCTATCCGGCACCAAAAGGCAATGTAGATGGTGGAAATATCGCTGCTTATGCCTTGAACCTGGATTACCATGAAGTCCTGGAAAAACGGCTCCAGGAACTGATGGTGGCGATTGAGGGTTGGGTGGGCAGCCTGTTCCTAACCGCTGGTATATGGATACCGGCCCGATCCTGGAAAAAGAGCTGGCCATGCGAGCCGGCCTGGGTTGGATCGGTAAAAACACCACCCTGATCAATAAGGAATCGGTTCATATTTCTTCCTGGCGGAAATCTTATTGGGACTAGATCTGATCACTGACTCCCCAATAACTGAGACCTATTGCGGCACATGCACCCGCTGCCTGGATACCTGCCCCACCGGCGCCCTGCGAGAGCCCTATACTCTGGACGCCAACCGCTGTATCTCTTATTTGACCATTGAACACAGGCAAGATATCCCGCTGGAGACTGCGCTCCCGGATGGGAGACTGGATCTTTGGCTGCGACATTTGCCAGATCGTGTGCCCCTGGAACAAACCCGGTAAACCTTCCCAATCCATACTGGAGGCGCTGCGTCCTCGCGAAGAATTGACGAATATTGATCTTATTGAAGAGATAGGCCTCAGCCAGGATGAATTCAGCGCCCGGTTTAAGGGCAGCCCTGTCAAAAGGACCAAACGCAGGGGATATTTAAGAAATGTAGCTATCGCTCTGGGAAACAAGGGTGAGAATGACGCCCTCCAAGCCCTAAAAAATGCACTTGAAGACCCCGATCCGCTGGTACGTGAAGCCGCGGGTTGGGCCGTGGAGAAAATTAGGAACAAATAAATAATATGTCGGAGGAGAATGATAATGGGCACGATATTTGAAAAACATCTCGATGATTATGCCGAACTGATCATGAAAGTTGGGCTCAATTACAAATCAGGCCACAGGATCAGGATCGGCGCACTGCCTGGCAGATCAGCCAGGTTTTTCACTCCCCTGGAAGCCGCTCCCCTGGTGCAAAAACTTGTCTCCTTGGCCTATAAAATGGGCGCACCCCTGGTGGAAGTATTTTGGGGTGACCCGGAGCTGGATCTGATCCGTTATCAAGACGCACCCCGGGATTCCTTCCAGGAAGTCCCAACATGGTCTGTGGATGAGCTGTATAAAGCCACGGACAGGAAAGACGCCCGGATCTATATCGGAGGCTCAAATCCATATCTGTATAAGGATATTGACAGCGCACTCTTATCCGAGATGCAGAAAACACGCTCAGAGACTTTTCGTGCCGCCAACGAATATCTGGTTCGGAACCCAACTCCCTGGATCATCACCCTCTATCCCACTGCGTCCTGGGCCCAGGCCGTCTTCCCAGATCTTGATCAGGTCGACGCTGTTGAGAAAATGTCAGAATATCTTGTGAAATTCTACCGCCTGGACAAAAAGGATCCCGTCAAGTATTGGGAGGAACATTTTTCCGCACTCAACAAAAGGGCTGACAGGTTAACTGAAAAAAACTTCCAGTCCATTCACCTAAAAAGCCCGGGAACAGACTTGAAGATCCAACTCGCTAAAGGCCATCAGTGGAAAACCGCTGTCCTCGAGGATAAAGAAGGCAGGGAAAACGCCGTCAACATGCCCTCAGAAGAGGTATTCACCCTGCCCGACAGAATGGGCGTAAATGGATTTGTCTCATCGACCAAACCATTCACCATGGGGGACGGTTTTGTAGACGAACTCTATCTAGAATTCAAGGATGGCAAAGTCACCAAGGTCAAGGCCAAAACCGGAGAGGATTTCGTTAAAAAGACTATAGAAATCGATGAGGGTTCCTGCCGGTTGGGAGAACTGGCCCTGGTGCCGAACAGCTCTCCTATCTCTCAGGCCGGGGTGATCTTCCATAACACCCTGCTTGATGAGAACGCCTCCATTCATATCGCCCTGGGACGAGGGATCAGGGACTGCCTGACCGGTTCTGCAGGAATGACCACCGAGGAGTTCCTTCAAGCTGGCGGTAATCACAGCACAGTCCATTATGACTTCATGATCGGCTCAGCTGATATTGACGTGGACGGAATTGACCAAGATGGCCAGGTTCATCCCTTGATGAGAAAAGGTGAATGGGCTTTTGAAATAACTAAATAAAAAATCAGCCAGGGGATAGATTCTGATAAAAAAAACATGGATCCAAAACTGCTGCATCCAGGATCCGATTGTAATAATAAACCCATCGCTGGGAAATAACCAATGGCTGGCAAGATATTAATATGAACAGATGCACCTTTGGGTGCATCTGTTGACAAGATCTTGTAGGGGGAGTAATATATTCAATTATATGAATATGAAAGCCGTGTGCACCAGAAACAAAAATCGCTGATTATCTCAAAATATTGGGGTCTCCAGTCCGGATTCAGATCCTGTACAACATTGGATATGGAGAAGTCTGTGTCTGCCACCTGGAGGCAGTTCTCAAAAAACGCCAGGCCTATATCTCCCAACATCTGATGGTGCTGAGAGACGCTGGCTTACTTGAAACCCAGCGGGAAGGTAGATATATCTACTACCGCGTGGCTGACCAAGGCATATTCGAATTGATCCAATCTGCCGCGGAAATTCTGAACATTCCAGAGAAAGGCCTGCCGAAAATCGCTGGCTCAGAAAAAAACATTTTGTGTGAGTGTCCCAAATGCCAACCAAATATAATCACCACGATCAAATAAGGAATATTAAATGTTAGAAATAAAAATCCTGGGTACTGGCTGCCCCAACTGCAGCAAGCTGGAAACCGAAACTAAAAAGGCTGTTGAGAGTCTGTCGATAGAAGCCGATTTCGAAAAGGTCACGGATTTCCAGAAGATCATGGAGTATGACGTTCTCAGCACTCCCGGCCTTGTGATCAACGGAGAAGTAGTCTCCAGCGGCCGGATCCCATCCCAGGCTGAATTGACCTCATATCTTTCCAGCGCGATGGGGCAGGTATAAATAGTTTTGGCTTTCCCCGGTCTGACCGGGTTTTTATCGATTAGAGACTTTCAAAAACACGAATATCACGGAGAGGATACCTAAAGTTATGGCATCTGTTTTTGAGTTCATTTATTCCCTTTTTTTCAGTGGCGTGAGCAATCTGACATCTTACCTGGCGGCCCATGTTCTGCTGTGTTTGCTGCCTGCATTTGTGATCGCCGGGGCAATGACTGCCTTGATCCCCAAAGAAACGGTGACCCGCTACCTGGGTAGAAATACACCCAAATACATCTCCTACCCCGCTGCAGCCGCGGCTGGTTTTTTACTGGCTATTTGCTCCTGCACAGTGATCCCTCTTTTTGCGGGCATCCATAAAAAAGGTGCTGGACTCGGTCCAGCAATCACATTTTTATTTGTAGCGCCTGCTGTGAATATTCTAGCCCTGACCTATACCGGGGCTGTGATCGGCCTGGATCTGGCTATTGCACGCCTGCTGCTGTCGATCACTTTTGGCATCGGTGTTGGAATCATCATGGCCCTGATCTTCCGGAAAGAGGACGCTGAACATGATAAGGCAACAGATGCTCTCTTTGCCGGACAGGCCAAAATGAGAAGGGCTGCCGTCATTGTCCTGTTGGCCCTGGTAGCTCTGTTGATCGTTGGGACATTCCAAATTGATATTCTCAAAACAGTCTATTACAAAATTGATTTGGCTCTCCCCGGAATCCATACCCTCCAGGAGGCCCTGTTACGGCTGGTGCCCTTTGACGCCTCGAGAGGAGAAGAAGGTATCACTGTCCAGGGATTGTTCTTGATAGGCATGTTAGGCTTGATTGGTTTAGCTGCCTGGAAAGGGATAGAAAAAATACATGACGGAATTACTTCCTGGACCTGGTTATCAACAATCATGGTGGGGTTGACCCTGGTATTTGCTAGCCTGGGTGTCAACTCCTATTCTGGGGGTGTTTCCCTCTTATTTACAGGGAAATTCTTCGGTGTCTTCTTTTTGATAGCCATCCTGTCGTGGATGATCCCCACGCAGTTAACGAAGGACGAAACCAGGGATTTCCTATGGGAAAGTTGGCGCTTTGTGAAACAGATCTTTCCCCTGCTGATAGCTGGCGTATTTGCGGTGGGCGTGATCCGGGAGCTTATCAAGCCTGAGTGGATCCAGGCCATCGCGGGAGAGAATACCATCCTGGGTAATCTTGCGGGAGTTATCTTCGGCGTTTTTATGTATTTCCCAACCCTGGTCGAAGTACCAATCGCCCAGATGTTCCTAGAACTGGGCATGCACCGGGGCCCTTTGCTGGCTTATTTGATCTCCGATCCCGAACTAAGTCTGCAGAGCATCCTGATCACCTCTTCCATTATCGGACGCCTGAAAGCCTGGGTTTACGTAGGATGGGTAGCGCTCTTCAGCACGATTGCCGGTCTATTATATGGAGCATGGGTAAACGGAACCCATCTTGGGCTGGTAGCCCTGTACCTGGTCCTATTCCTGGGACTTTTAGCCGGGATCTTCTGGTATATTGAATCGAGGATGAAAACTGTAGAGGGTTAAAACCTATTTATTTTTCAAAATCATCGTTCTTTTCTTAAGATTGGAATACAGCCATGCGATCAAGAAAAAGGCAGTAGCCACTAAAACGATTGCCGGTCCTGACGCCACATTCACATAGTAAGACAAATAAAGTCCGATCACGCCTGAAGCCGAGGCAATGGTAGCCGCCAGGACCATCATCACAGGCAGGCGTTTGGTGAGCAGATAGGCCGCTGCGGCGGGGGTGACCAGCATGGCCACCATTAAAGCCACGCCCACGGCCTGGAAAGAGACAGCAATAGCCAGAGCGATCAAAATCAACTGCAGATATTCAAAAACACGGGTGGGAATCCTCAATGTTGCTGCCAGAGTGGGATCAAAGGTCAGAACCAGGAACTCCTTGTAAAAAGCGATCACAAACAGGATGATCAAAAAACTGAAGATAGCAATGGTGATCAGCTGATTTCCGGAAACTCCCAGAACATCTCCAAATAAAAAATGGGTTAGGTCTACAGTGTAGCTCTTTACGGTTGAAATGATGGCGATACCCAGAGCGAACATGCCGGCAAAAATGATACCAATAGCTGTGTCCTGTTTTATCTTGGCGCCTTTGCTGACTGCACCGATCACCAGCGAGACCACAACAGCTGTTCCGGTTCCCCACCAAAATAACGGCTCCCGGGCTCCATCTGTTACTAGATATCCAACCGCCACACCCGGAAGGATCGAATGAGCCAGAGCATCGCCAAAAAACGCCATGCCTCTCACGACAACATAAACGCCTACCACGGCACAGACGATCCCGGTCAGCACGGCTGCAGTTAAGCCCCGCACCATGAAGGAATAGTTCAATGGGGTTATTATCAGATCAATGATATTCATGGTGTTCTCCCTCACAGCAGTCATCTCCCACAGCCAGGGTATCAAATTCTCCTTCTACAAAATGCAGGTGTCCCTGGTAGGCTTTTAATAACAGGTCTCTTGTAAAGACCTCTTCAGGTACACCAAATCCCAGCAGCTCCCTGTTCAGCAGCATAACCCGGTCAAATTGCTCAGCTGCCAGACGCAAGTCGTGCATGGATATCATCACGGTCACGTTTTGTGACTTAAGGGTGGTCATGATCTGAAGGATTTTTTCCTGAGCCGGTACATCCAGGCCATTAAACGGTTCATCCAGCAACATCAATTCCGCTTCCTGGGCCAGAGCCCGGGCCATGAACATACGCTGCTGCTGACCACCAGATAGTTCGCTGATCTGCCGTTTGTTGTAGGCCGACAGGTTCACATAATCCAAAGCACCATGAACAATCTCCCAATCCGCTTTTGTCGGCCATAAGAATGGACCCATTTTATTTATCCGGCCCATCATGACCACATCGGCAACTGTAGCCGGGAAAGACCAATCCACCGTACTCCGCTGGGGGACATAAGCAATGCAGGTATGGCCGCCAGGTTCATGTCCGGAAACCTGGACTATTCCCTGTCCAGGATCCAGGATGCCGGCGATCACTTTAAAGAGGTGGTCTTTCCAGCCCCATTGGGCCCCACCACGGCTACAGCGGATCCGGGTGCCAGGTCAAAACTGATCTGGTCGAGAACCATCCCGGTTTCATAATGAACTGTAATGTCCTGCATGGACAGCAGCGGCGCATTCTTCTCGTGAGGGGCATAACGCCGTGAGAAAGATTGTTTTCGAAACCCATTGATCAGGTTTTTCATAGATTCTGCCTATTGAAGCGCCTCCACAATGGCGCTCACGTTATAACGCATAAAAGAGAGATAGGTCCCGGCTGGTCCACCATCAGAAAGGGAACCAAAATATAACGGCACAAGTTTCACGCCGGTTTCATCGGCAACGCGCTGGGCCAGGCTGGGGTCATAATCCACGCCAACAAAAATAGCTCTTGCCTGATTATCCCGGATCGTGTCGATCAACTCCGCCAGCTCCATGCCCGAGGTTTCTGCTTCGGTGGTCAGAGCAGGGATAACAGCCCCGATCTGGACCAGCCCGTATTCCTGGGCAAAATATCCCAGGGTAGTATGGTCTGTGACCAACTCCCGTTGATCTCAGGGATCTTCGATACTGTTCCCGGATCCAGAGATCAAGGTCCAGTAACTGCTCTCGATAATCTTCAAAGTTAGCTTGGTAAAAGACTCTTGTTCGCTAGGTCTTCTTTCACGAGGATCCGGGTGATATTTTCAGCCCAGATCAAATATTATTGGGATCAAACCAGACATGGGGATCCTGCCCCATCACAGCTTCGAGGGGATCTTCACCTTCATGATCGCCATTTTTTTCATCTGCGTGTTCTACCATCATCAACGGCAAGATGCCCTCAGACACTACGATTACTTCGGCTTGTGTGTCAGAACCAGATAATAAGTCATCCAGAAATTCCTCTAATCCAAAACCATTGACCAGGATCATATCCGCTTCGGTGACAGCCACCATATCCCTGGGGGATGGCTGGTAAGAATGGGGGTTTTGCCCCGCTGCTAAGCAGCCAGGTGATCTCCGCCCTGTCGCCCGCGATATTCTCCAACACATCCCCGATAAAGGTGGTCGTGACAACAACCTTGATTTTGCCATCCTCGTGGGGCAGATTTCCATCAACGGGTCTGCCGCAGGCAGAAACCAGCAGAAAACTAAGATAATCCAATCCCAAATCGTGAAGTTTTTTTCCAAATCCCTATCATATCAAAAATTTCCTTCAAGTATCATTTGGAGCATTCTGCAGGTGCCAAATAATTGCAGCCAGTGTTCATCTACTTGTAACCAGTATCTTTCTCTATCATACTGATGTACTCTAGATATCTCTTCATTACCTTCAATGACCTGCATCTGGCCGCAGTTCTGCACATAAGCAGGTGTTTATGGCCGTCCACTGCCGGCCAGATCCCATGGCAGCCGCCCGGCTGGTGGATTTGCTGGATCAATCCCAGGACATCCAGCATTTCCAGGGTACGGTAAACACTGGCAATACCCGGGGGGGATTCCAAGCCCAGGGATTTATGATAAATATCCTGGGGGGTGAGCGGAACTTGGGCTGGCGGCAACGATTTCCATCACCTGCAGGCGCGGTTGGGTCACTCTGTAACCATTTTGATGAAGGGAATTTTTCCAATGGTGATGAAGTTGAGCTGTTTGAATGCGGACATAGGTCGCACCTTATTGATAATGATAATCATTATCAATAAGGAGTAAACCATTAAAAAAAAGGATACGGTTCCTTAGGAAACCGTATCCTTATTATCAAATAAAATTGACAATAATCTCTACGGCGACTGGTGTCAGGGTCGAGATCGATCCCGGCGTATTAGCTGGTCCTTCGCCGCTCCCTCTTCTGTGGGCACCGGTGTGACCAAATTGACACGAACCAGCAGGATCTGTCCCGGAAAAATTGCGTTGGGATCTTCCAATTCATTATATTCCAGGATGTCATCCACAGTGCTGCGCAGCTGGAAGGCAATCGATCCAACCGAATCCCCGGGCCGTACCATATACTCCACCCGGAACCCCGGCAGCACATCAAAGGGGATCGGGGTGGGTGTAGGCACAGTTGCACCAGGGGCGGGTATCAACACTTCATTTCCCACAAACAGGATCGGGTTGGCCATATCCAAGTTCAAACGATCTTCCCCTGCGTTATATACCAACAGAGTAAAGATATCCATATCAAACCGCTCGGCAATGGACGCAAAAGTGTCATTTTCCTCAGCGATATAGATCACCGCTCCAGAACGGGTTGCCGTTGGGCTGGGCGCAGGTGTATCTGTCGGCAGTGATTCCGTCGGTGTCAATGTGATCGTGGCAGTGGGCGGAACCGGGCTGGGGGTAAATGTGATTGTGGGAGTAGGCGTTTTGGATGCAAAATATCCCGCCAATATCCAGCTTTGCGCCTGTCAGCCAGGTGATCAAAAACGCTGCTCCCAGAATGATCAGGAGCGCGGCCCCCACAAACAGGGCAATATTCTGCCAGGATTGGTTTTGTTTCTTCCGGTAAGAGTCTATGATCTCTTTAGTCGATTCTTGTTTACTCATAGGATCTTTTCCTTCCTGCATTGAGCACTCATTGTACCACTTGAGTCCATGCTCGTACTGAGGCTTTCAAATTAATTCTACCTTAATTTCAGAAGGTCGGCAAAGGGTGTGGTTCAGCGATGGATAGAAAGCGAATCCCAGACAGCAGATTATCAGCCGAATCGGTATTGGCAGATCACAACCAGGAAAATCTGAACCATCTCCCCTTATAACCGTCCAGATCGATCTCAAAGGATTTCATCTGATCATCACAGACTTCACTTCCAGTCCCAGAGAGTGACCAGGTCTGCCGGATCCCCATCCACCATCAGATTGATCCGGAATGTCACATCTCCATCTCCACAGACCCCATTGGAATTGGTGGTCAGGCCAACCCGGCCGAACAACAGATCTCCGCCATTGACTTTATAGTTCGGGAAACGGCCAATAATATATTTTCCCGCACCACGGGGAGGGTAGGCAGCCAGCAAAACCCCGAGATTCTCCCTCCTTCCAGGAACTGCTGATCCAGCAGGGCAACATAGGGATCGTCCGGATCTCCCGGATGGTCAAAATTGAGGATATCTCCACCCAAATCAACATAATCTACAGGCACGGATCCGCTGCCCCAGGCAGCCTCGTCAGCCCGGATATTAAAATCAAACATCATTCCAGCCCCTTCCACCACATTGATCTTCACCCAGAAGGCTTTTGAGTACTCCCCAACCCCAAATCCCTCACCTTTGACATTGCGAAGTTTCCAAAAACCCTGGTATGTGCCGGTTTCCTGAGGAGCAACCAAATCAACGGAAATATCCAGGGTTTCTCCGGATAGGATGGTCTCTGAAGTCAGGTCCTGGGAAGATGGGCCACCCATGATATCCCCGCTTTCAAAATAAAGCAGATAGCCAATTCCCCAGGGGCAGGATCCGGCATTTTGCAGGCGCCAGGTTTTTGTAAAACTTCTCTCCGGGTGCGATATCCATCTCATCCGGGATGGTGACATCTTTGATGAATTTCACCTGGTCGCAAACCTCGGGCGATGCATCTACCGGCTCCTTGAGGAGTGAAAGTTGGGATCACAAAAGTTGTAGCTGGAGACCAGCGGCCGGAGTACCCTCCGGCTGTTGGCGTTTCCGGAAATTGGGTGCTTGTGCGGTAATTCGATTCCGGCTGCAGTTAGTTGAACGGAGACGGTCATGGCAGCTTCTGTATATAAAGCCCCGGGTTTTCCCTCCAGCCCGGGACTTTCATCCGGCAGGCTGCAGGCGCCCAGGATAATAACCAGCAACAATATAAGGAATATATCCGTTATTCTAAATTTCTGGTCCATGAGTAATTTTATTGTACCTGCAAATCATCCCCCGATATGTCAGCCCCTGAATTATTCCAGCACATGAGGGTTTGCCTGGATCAAATCCAGAGAATGCTTCAGATAATCATCATAGGATAGTCATCGATCTTTCCAGATCCACCCAGACATAATCCTGCGGCTTCATCATTCAACTGCACTTCTCCATCTTCAACCCGGCAAACAAAATCAAAAAAGATAAAATGTTTTTTCTCCCAGAAACATTCATCATAAACAAACTCCTGGTAACAAATAATTCGCCTTGATCATATATAAACCAGTTTCCTCCCGGATTTCCCTTTTCAGGGCATCCTCCAGATATTCCCCCATTTCCACATGTCCTCCCGGGATAGTGTAATTTCCTTTCCATTTATGGGTTTTTACGATCAAGAGCTGATTATTTTCATTAAAGATCAGTGCTCCGACAGTTGGTTCTGGATATTGTTTTTCAGATTTCATCTCATCGCCCTTATTAGCTGCATATTATGTCCCTATCAGCCGGCCCTGCATGGACCAGGGACCGGTCCAGGTGATATTAACTGGCATAATTTTCCCAGTAGATTCTGGTCGCTTTCCACAAAGACCAGTTTATTTGTTGGTGTCCTTCCCCGCCAGCGGTCCTTATTAATTCCTTCGAACAAGACTTCCACTGTCTGATCCTGATAGGCTTTGATTGATCTCATCCGCAATACCTTCCTGAAGCTCCTCGATCAGCCGGAACCGGCGCCATTTTTCCTCGTCAGGAACATCATCTTCCATTTTCCGGGCCGCAACGGTGCCCGGCCGGACTGAATAACGGGCCAGATGGACAACATCCAGCCTCAGTTCCTCCAAAAGATCAAAAGAACTCTGGAAATATTCGTCTGTTTCTCCCGGGAAACCCACAATCACATCCGTGGCAATGCTCACACCTGGAATACGCTCTCGAATATCTGTCACCAGTTGGCGGTATTGCTCTACGCTGTACTCCCGCTTCATGATCCTCAATACTTCGTCATGGCCGGCCTGATGGGGCACTTCAATATGGGGCATAAGCTTTGGGAAGTTCAGCGACCACATCCATCAACTCGGTGCTGAACCAGTTGGGATGGGAGGTTAAAAAGCGGATCCTTTCCAGCCCATCCACTTCATGGATCAGCCGCAGCAGCGCTGCCAGAGAAGTTTCTTCAGGCAGATCCAGACCATAACGGTCTACGATCTGACCCAACAAGGTGATCTCTTTAACCCCCTGTGAGGCCAGGGAACGAACTTCATTTACCACATCCTCAACCGGGCGGCTGCGCTCAACTCCACGGCGATAGGGAATAATGCAATAAGTGCAGGCATGGGAACAGCCCAATACGACTGGAACAAATGCTGAAACCAGCTGATCCTGATCCTTCGCCGGTAAAGTCAGTTCACCATCCATAAAAGCAAAACGCCGTGAAGTTGCTTCCTGCTCCCATTCTTTGCTGTCATCCTGGGTCAGGAATGCCATCAGCGGGCCAGGATCTGATGGCGCTGAAAAAACATCCACATGAGGAAACTGCTCCTCCAGGTCCTGGGTGCCTTTAATACCGACCAGGCAGCCCATCACGTTAATAACAACCTCCGGGCTGCGAGTCTTTAGATTTTTCAACGAGCTGATCCGTCCCACAGCGCTGTCCTCTGCACTTTGCCTGACAACACATGTATTCAAGACAACCACATCAGCGTCTTCTGCTTTATCAGTTGGCTGATAATTCAATCCTTCCAAAGCGGATGCAACCCGGCGGGAATCCGCTACATTCATTTGACATCCTGAAGTCCAAATATGATATTTCATGGCAGTCATTATATCGGCTGAATTCAATGCGTCAAGTTGGGAATAAAAACACAAAGCTTCGTTAGGGACTGATTCCTTCATAAAGGACTCAGTCCCCAATGATTAAAAACACTCCCGTTCAAGGCAGCGCCTTTTCAGGGAGCGTAACTTTTATTATTTTTTTACGGCCAGGGCCAGTCAGTCAAGTATCAAATCAGCTTCCTGGATCAGGATACGTTCCAATGCCATTGTATGACTGCAGCGGTCCCTGGTCTGGAAGAAGTCACAATCACATACCCATTTGCCGTCTTCGAAAGTAACCTGGTGGGCGTTGTTCTGCCCCTCGAAGGTCACGGAAAGTGAATTGATCTTGATCCGTTCTCGTTCCGCAGCATATTGTTTTGACTTTTGAATTTTTCCGATCATTCCGGAATCCATGTTTATCCTCCACTTAATTAGAAACAAAAAGCACGCTGCCTGAGCAAACGTGCATTGAGTACTACCATTCAGTTATTCTTTTTGATATTAGACACTTCCATAACGGACCACCTTTAATTCCAAAACAGTATACGCCGATTCCAAAAGAAAGTCAATAATTTATTATCGTGTATCAGGCCTGGATCTTTCTCCAAGCGTCAAACAGGATCTCCAGGAATCGCTCCATATCCTTGATGAGAACCGGCATATTAACTCCCCGATCCCCGGTTGCTTCCTTTGGCCTCAGAGTGCCATCCTCAAGGTCCTCAATAGAAGATTGGATCATAACTTGATTGTCATGAAAAAGGTCTGGATGAGTGATATAAACAGCTGGAAGTAAATCCCAGAGATAAAAATTTGGAATACCACAGAAGATGGCATGCAGCACCAGCCAATCCCGGACCATCACCCGTGTTTTCCGGCTCCAGAAGCTCAACTTCCGGTAATCACGCCATCGGAAAGGCGCCTGGAGACAAATCTGGGCATTCATCAAGGTGATCGGGCAGGGCGCATTCAACACCTCAAATGAAGCCTCTGGATCCGCAGACAGGTTCAGTTCATTGACATCCCTTCTGCCAACCTTGATCGGGTGCAAGTATCCGCCCATACAGGAGATCCCCTGCAGATTATTGAAAAAATCAGGATCCAACTCCTTTGCACCGAGTAAATTCCCCAGGGGTCCTGTAGCCAGGACAGTAATCTCTCCTGGAAAAGCTGCGGCTTGTTCCGCCAGGAACCGGGCCGCTTCTGTTGCAACCTCACCTCTTTTTCCAGCTCCTCTTAATACGGGAATGTCTCGGCGGTTTAAATCAGCAAGCAGTTTCTGCGTCTGGGGAAAGACCTGACCAATCGTGCCATTTCCAAATGTGGTGGTTAAACCAACCAGGTCAATATCCTTCCTCCCCAGCAGATAATAGAGGGTCAGGCCATCATCAATTTCCTTGGTCCTTAACCCCATCGTGTTATCGTTATCAAATATGACTTTTTTCATTTTCCTCATCAATCAACAGCCAGGGCCGTTGGTTCTTCGACATGGGCTTCACCGCGAGTCACCATAGTCATGGCAATTAAACCCAACACAAAAAAGGCTGGTCCCGACAGGAAGATGGTCTTGAAATTACTTCCAAATAGATCGATCACGGCACCCATCATCAAGGGGGCAATCGCAGCTCCAATCTGGGAAGCTAGATAATACAAGCCTGTATAAGTTCCCAACAGACGTTCATCCTCGCTGGTATCGATCACCATAGGCAGTGTGTTGACATTTATTAGCGCCCAGCCAATTCCGCTGATTGCCAGCACAATGCCCATCTGGGTTGAGCTAGTGACAAAATATCCCAGGGCCATATCAATGCCAAAGAGCAATATACCAGCGATGATTGTCCGGCGCCGGCCGAATTTTGCTCCTATAAAACCCGCCGGGATGGCAAAGAGAATGAAGGTCACGCCAGCCAGGCCAAAGAGGGTCGGCGCAAAACCTTCACTGACTCCCAATTCGTTGACCGCATAGGAAGTGAAGAAAGTGCCAATACCTTCATATGCGACAAAGAGAAGGAAGATGGCGCCCAGCAGGGAAAATAGTGATTTACGGTATTTTTTAGGAAGAATTGAAACACCCTTTAATGCACTGACTGCTTGTTCCTCTTCACTTTTTTGATGTTCTTCCGGGTGGGGAAGATCCTCCACATCCGGTTCTTTCGTTGTCACAAATAACAATATCACTGCCAGGATTAAAATTCCCGCACCCCCAATAAAAGGATAAAGCGGTTTAAGATCAAAGAGTTTGGCCAGGCCAAAAGCACCAATGATAAAACCGACACCACCCATAAAATTGATCACACCATTGGCTTTACTGCGCAGTGGAGAAGGGATCAGGTCGGGCATAAGAGAGATGACCGGAGTCCTTAATATCGCCATTGCCAGCAGCACAACTGCAGTAGCTATCATAAAGAGCGAAAAAGCTCCTGTGTTTCCAGCAACTGTACCGTTGAGTTCGGGCTTGATCAGGCCGGCAGCCAGCGGCATGGCGATAAATGCCAGAGCTGCCAGGGGGGCTGCAGTTATGATAAAAGGGTATCGCCGTCCGATCGGTGTTCGGATCCTGTCACTCCAGATACCGATCATTGGCAGGATAAAGATCGCTGCCAGGTTGTCGATACCCATAATAGCTCCGGTGGTTGTGGCGCTTAAACCAAATCCCAGTATTTCCTTTGAACTGGCGAAACCGGGATGACCGGTTTGAAGAAAAATAGGCACAAAAGAATTATAGAGATACCAAATTGCTGAAATTCCGAGAAATCCAAAACCGATCAGGAATGTCTTTTTCCAATCTAATTTCATCGTTCCTCCACCTGGGAATATGCTCAATATTGCGTGAGTAATTCATCTTAAATACTCACAAATACCTTTTTATGATTTCAACGTTCTTAACCGCTATATTTCATCCAGATCAAAGTCCGGGCGGGTTTAAACCAATGGGCTTCAAGGCTGAGGTTGGTTTTTCTGGCTGGAAAATTCAACCTCAGCGATCTTTAAAACCAGAACGATTCATCCAGTGCGGTAAAAATGCGTCCAGGAGAATACCTTCGGTCTCAGGAGAAGAAGCGATCCAGAGCCAGTCTGCACTAGTTTTAGACGACTGCCAGGAAACCACACCGATCAATTCCTTTCCAGCCATCACTGACCACTGGAATATTTTAGGGTCGAGCAGCATCAATCTCGAAATTCTACCGGTTAATCCTCCCCGCAAATATTCCGGTCTAAATGGCAAATGCCAGCGAACCTCAGGCGGATAGTTATTATCCAACCATTTACACTGCTGGGGCCAATGCCAGGCCCTGTGTTTTTCAACTGATAATCCTGGCACCTGCCAATCCTGGAACTCCTGAGGGATATCAGAGGGTTTTAACATCCAGGTCGTGCGGCGGGAGACTTCATGAAAACCCTGATGAAGATAGAGATCAACCGCTGCCTGGTTTCCCTGGTCCACCTGGAGCCAGATGCCATCCAACTTTCTTGGCATTAGAAAATCCAGGGCCTTGTTAACCAGCGAACGAGCGATCCCCTTGCGCTGGAATTCGGGATGGACCGCTACATTAGCGATCATGTAATAATGTTTGCTGCCGATATGGTAGGGAATCAAACTAAGATTACCGATGATCTCTCCTGCCTCTTCCCAAACATATCCAGTGAAGGGCATTGACACCCGGCCCGCCATTGCATAAGCCCAGTCCTGGAAACGTTTGTTATGGGCGGAGGAACGCATTTTCCGGAGCAAGGCTTCCCCGTCCGGTGAAAGACGATCAGCAAAACACAGCTCTACCAAATCAGATACCGATAGCAGATCCGTTCTGACATCAAAATCCCGGATGGGAAGGGTTCCTGGATAATCGGACAACTTAGCAACCATGGAAGTGATTTTACCACCAGGAGAAGGGTGAAGAGAGACCGATGTTAAGAGACGGGAATGGTAAGACCAAGATAAGGAGACCGGCTTAAAATGAACAGAAGAATGAAGAATATGACAATTGGGTGTGGTTACATTTTTTTTAACACCTTTTGAAATTTGGTGATTTTATAAAAGAGGTTCCTACCTATCTTTCGCGAAATATCAATATCCCTAGATGATAAATACCTTCTTCTCTCAATCAAATCCAAACAAGCAACCGATTCAAGGAAAGATCTTAAAGCTAGACTCAGAAAACGGATTTGTTCTTTATCGGACTGACCAGTTGACCCTTCCGCAATATTGAGAGCAATAGATGTGGCCGCTCGTGTAATTTGAGAACTCAAATTAAATCTTTCTTTATCCGGCAGCTTAACTACTATCTCATATATCTGGTCGATATAATCCAGAGCCAATTAATAAACATAAAGTGATTGGAATTTATACTCACTAATAATCCCCCTTTTATTATTGATTATGACAACTCTGAGATTATATGTCTATGGGTTCTTGAATATTTTCTCTCCGGTCTAGACGCGCAGCATCTACCGGTCGCATTTCCCCCATCTAATTTTCCCGGTCCGTATGTGCAGCATCCGTTATATTTCCACCTCGATCGTCACCGGTCCGTCATTGAGAATCTCGACCAGCATATGGGCTCCGAATTCCCCTTTTTGGGTGGGAACGCCCAAATTCTGCAGTGATAGGGCGAAATAGTCTGTTAATGGTTTAGCGATCTCCGGTGGGCCAGCACTGACGAAAGAAGGTCGATGACCTTTATTTGTGTCGGCGAAGAGAGTGAACTGGGGGACTACGAGAGCCTCTCCCCCCACGTCCAGCAAGCAGAGATTCATTCTGCCGTCCTCGTCCGGAAATATTCTCATCTGGGCCAGTTTTAAGGCCAGTTTTTCTGCTTCAACTTCTGTGTCCGCGGGACCGATACCCAACAGGATCACCAGGCCAGCCTGAATTCCGGCTATTCTTTTTCCGCCGACAGAAACACTCCCGGATTGAACTCGCTGAAGGATTGCTTTCAATTTTTATCCCTTAGAACCCATAAAACCCGATTGCTTCCCGCACCTCTGCCATGGTTTCAGAGGCGATCACTTTGGCTCGTTTCGCACCATCCATTAAAATTTCCCTGATGTGGTCTGGATCGCTTTCCAGTTTTTTTCTTTTAGCCCGGAAAGGTTCCAGGTCTTTGTTCAAATTAGCAGCAAATTTTCGTTTACAGTCCACACAGCCGATATCCGCAACCCGGCAGTCCTTGTTAATGGCCTCAACTTCATCCGCGGGGGAGAAGATCTTGTGAAGTGTATAAACATTGCAAATATCCGGATTACCCGGATCACTGAGGCGCTGCCTCTGGGGGTCGGTCACCATACTCATAACCCGTTTTTCTGTTTCTTCAGGGGTAGCTGCCAGTTCAATATGATTATCGAGGCTTTTACTCATTTTGCGTTCGCCGTCAATTCCCAGTACCTTGGGGATCTTGGTCACCACAGCCTGGGGTTCAACCAGGACATCAGTCTTGTAGGTGAAATTAAAAGGAACGCACTACTTCCCTGGCAAATTCCAGATGGGGAATCTGATCCGTACCCACCGGCACGGCGTCTGCTTTATAAAGCAGAATATCTGCTGACATTAAAACCGGATAGCCAACCAGGCCATAATTCACATTATCAGGGTTGTCGCGTACTTTTTCCTTGAAAGTTGGCAGGGCGGTTAATTTTCCCAACGGGGTCACCATGGACAGGATGGTATGCAGTTCCATCACTTCCGGGACGTGTGACTGGACAAAAATGATGCTTTTTTGGGGGTCCATTCCTGCAGCCAGCCAATCCAGCGCCATTTCCTGGGTGTTATAGGCCAGGTCTTTGGTAGTTTCAACTGTGGTCAGGGCATGCACGTCCACAATGCAGTATACGGTGCGGTACTCTTCCTGCATGGCCACATAATTTTTGATCGCTCCCAGGTAATTTCCCAGGTGCTGCCGGCCTGTTGGTCTGGCGCCTGAAAATACCCTGCCTTTTTGTGCACCCATTCAGTTTTTCTCCTCTATGTGTTTCTTAAACAAACTTAAAATCTCGGGTGGATCCGCATGCCGGCCGGTTTCCATTTTTGAATAGATCAACTCCCCATCGACCCTGATCTCAAACGCTCCCCCAGCCGATTCAATCATCTCAATATCAGAGACAATATCAGGATATTGTTTTTTAAAGGCGGCTTCCAAACTGAAAGCTCGTGGATGGTAGTTTCAAGGAACACAAAATTCAATCGATACTTTATACATGGCACAACACTCCTGGTTTGATTTCAAAATAGTATAACATAAGGGTTTTTCCAGATTCTTTTTCATCCGGAATAAAAAAAGCCCCGCACAGGATCATGCGGGGCTTTGACAACAATTTTTTTATTCAGTCTCGCAGGATTTATATCCACAAGTACAGCCTGAACCATTCGCCGATAACCATAGTCTCCCCAGAACTCTCCATAATCCTCACAGGTGAAGAGTGTGATCCAGTCTCCATCCTTGTGTTCAAGGACAGCAGAAGGAGCAAGTGGGGATACCCTGCGATTAACAGTGACCTGATATCTGAACACTTCTCCCCAGGCATGGATCAAAATTTGATCGCCATAAACCAGATCTTTGAGGTCTACAAAGATGCCAGGCATATTATCCGCATTCCAAACATGCCCGGTGATCACCGTATTTCCAGACCAGGTCGGGAAGGCGGTGCCGCTGAGGTAGCCTGCGCTGTTTCCCAACCAGGAGACGTTCCACTCCCCGTTGACTGCAGGTACACCTACCAACGGTACCTGTAACTTAAGATCTGGAATATCGAGCCACATACCTCCCAGGTTTTGATATGATCTTTCCTGAGATTGGACCGCAAGTGAAGTAATCTGTCCTGGCGCAAATCCGGTCGCAGGAAGCGGACGGGCTTCAAGCGGGAAGTTGTTATTGATGATAAACGGATCACCGGTATCCAGATCCAGGGTCAGGTAGAAAGTTGTGCAGGCACTGGAAGTCAGGAATCCAGTAGTGCCGTTCTCGCCGGCCCCTAAAGAATCAGGGTTTGGTTGACCAGTAGGATCATAAGGCGGGGGATCCCCCTGAAGGCAGGTTGCACTCCAGTCATAACCAGGTGGAAGCGTGACTGCCAAAGTGTAGGTTCCCGCTGTGCCATCCGTGGTAAAGCGGTAATAACCGGAAGCACCCGTATCCAAAGTCGTAATCGCGCCGGGTCCACTGGCGCTTACCAGTCCGCCTGAAATAATCTCACCGGTGGCTTCATCATACAAATAGCCTGTGGGGTCATAATCCAGATCGTTTGGAACTCCATCTCCATCCCGGTCGCCGGTTCCTTCAACTGGATCGGTGATGCCATCGTTATCAGAATCGCCAACAGGTCTAGTGGTAAAGTCCCAGGTTGTTGTGTCTGCAATTCCACTGTATGAGTTTCCAACCAGATCATCAAACGCAGTCGTATCAATCTGTACATAATACGCTGTGCTGTAATCCATGGTGTTGGCAGGATTAACCGTGATTGTATTGGTTCCACCTCCACTTACCTGGGTAGCAGAAGTCACACTCATGCTTTCAAAAATACTATTATCACTGGCCCTGTAGATCTTTATTGTGCCAAAACCTACATTTACGGGTTCATTAAAGGTCAGCACCAGGTTATCAGACACGCCCACTGAGACAGATCCGTCCACAGGTGAAGTAGCATCCAGGGTTGGAGGGCTACTATCCTGCACTGTAAAGGTTGCATTAGCAGCTGAAATCGGATTATCTAAATCATCCTCAACCGTTGCGCCAATAGCCACGTATACTACCTGGCTGCTGGCAAAATTACTGGTGGGGTTGATAGTGATGACTTGTTTCGCTAGGTCGATGGTGGCATTGAATGGGATATCCGCACCGCTTCCATCTGTATCCTTCAGCATGATCAAGGCATCCACGTTGCTGTCTGTCAGGACAGAGTCATCCAGATTGCGGACTGCCTCATTAAAGGAGATCGTGATATTGGAGCTGACAGACACATTGCCAGCACCATCAGCGGGGTTGAAAGTCACAACCGGTGCCGTAACATCCAGGAATTCGGTGGTGAAATTCAGTTTTGTGGAAATGTTAATGCCGCCGTAGCTGTTCCCGTCCGCGTCATCAAAGGCCACGCCATTGATCAAAACATAATAATCTGTCAGTGATTCCAGGGGGCCGGTTAGATCAGCAATAATGGTTGCTGTTCCATCCCCGCTGATCTGCGATCCTGTGACACTGATCGATTCAAAGAGAGTATTATCGCTGGTCCGCCGGATCTCGATCGTTCCTCCAGTCTGAGCAAAGACCGGTTCACTGAAATTGAGGGTCAGATCGGTATTGACATTAACTCCACTGAGGCCGTCAGATGGCGTGGAAGAGGTTAAAGTCGGGTGAGTTTCATCAGCTGACATAAAAGTAGAGCTGGCGTCTGCCAGGGGATTATTGGCAAAATCCTCCACACTGGTTCCGATGGCGACATAAATCGCCTGGTTTGACGGCAGGGTAATGCCCGGATCGATGGTGATAACTTGATTGGTGCTGTCGATAACAGCATCGAAAGGTATGTCCAAGCCGAGGGCATTATCGTATTTAAGTATTATATGAATATCAATATTTGCATCATCAAGATCAACATTGTCAGAAGAGCGCCGGATCGCCTCACTGAGGGTAAGAATGATATCCGCGGAATTGGCAACGATCGTTTCTCCATCCTGGGGGTTGAATTCCACCGTGGGGGGAGTCTGGTCCGAAGTCCAGTTGAATTCATCTGCAACCAGGTTGTCATTGCCAGCATTATCTATAAAGGATGCGGCTGGTACATTGACCGTGACCGGACCGTCTGCTGTAGGTGTTAATGTTGCTGTGTATGTGGTTCCGCTGCCGGAGAAGCTGCTCAGCGATCCATTGCTGACCACAATATCCCCGACCGCAAAACTGGTGGTGGATTCCGAGCTGGTGAAGGTCAGGGAAAGGGTTGGATCGTTGGTCATATCCCCGTCACTGACGCCGGTGGCCGTGATGGCCATGCTCGGCGGGGTGGAATCGATCTGCACATAAAGTGGGCTGGGGCTGGAATCAGATTCATCGTGCCAGTAGCCGTTCTCAACTCTGGCAGCGATGTAATAGTTACCCTGAAGTAACGTGCTCGATGTCAGGACCACCGTAGTTTCGCTGGTCGTCCCAGCAGCCGGACTGGTCGCGATCAGCGTCCAGGGTCCGGAAGAACCAGGTCCTGAATATAGATTCACAAAATCGATATCATTTTGGGGTGTATAGGTGACTGAAAAATCCGGGGTAGTATCACTGGTCAGATTATCGGTGCTGGAAATACCCAGGTCAGTGGGCGCGGTCAGATCCGGATTTCCAGGAGGAATCGAAGGTGTTGAGCCAGAGCCTGGCGGAACAGAATCTTCCCCAACCTGTGAAAATATTATGTAACCGCCAACACCAAAATATTCACCATCCCCATTAGGAATAATTGTCACTTTGGTGAAAGCTTCTTCTCGGTCATCAATCTCGGCCACAAAGTGTGTAGTGGAGGATATGCTTTGGGTGATATTACCAACCAATTCATGATATGTTGTCGGATCGGCGTCAAATATCGAATAAATAGCTGTTCCAACCAGAGTTCCCGTGGGAGTTGGATTCGCGTTAATACAACAAGTTCCCCAGTCTGCAACATAGGTTCCAAACGCATTGACAAATAAGGGTGTAGTTAAGGCGGCATCAGCAAAAAACTCATAAGTAACACCTTCTGCATATGCTGCAGCCCAATCCCAGGTAGGTGCACCACCGACATTACTAACACTCCAGGTATGGAAATAAGTGCCCGTTGCTCCAAATGCCCCATCAAAATTTACGCCGGATCCGATTTGAGTCACACGGACCCAGGCCGATCCTCCCGCGTCATTATCAACTTCAAATACATTGGTGCTCATCGAGGAGCTAAAAGTCCGTTCATAAAAAACAGCCGATCCTCCATTGGCATCCTCGACCACCTGTTTAAATCGGTCAATGCCGGTGGCCAGATCTGTATCAAAGAAGCTGGCCGGATCGGCCAGGGCAGGTGAAGGCGCGATCAAAACCAAGACCAGGACCAAGATAATAAGGGGCAGTTTTTTGATCTTGCCTGGGAAGACATTCGAAAATTCCATCATTAAATTCCTTTAATATCAATAAAAAAAACGTGTTAATCAATTTATTATACCTTTAATAAATATCAATTCTTCATAAAAATTATCAACCCGGGAACCCAGAAACTATCCTGGCGAAGGTCAATTTGTAATCGACAGCTTCCTGATTGGTGGATATAAGATCAATTTTGGACCGATCCCTGTACAAATGCCATGTTTACCCACGCTGATCCGGGTTCTGGCCGTTATCCTGGCTTTTCAGGTTTTCATTCCTGGAATCTTCCTCAAGCAGACTGAGAAAGGCTTTCACAACAGCGGGATCAAAATGTTTTCCTGACTGCTGCTTAACATGCTGGAGGGCGTCCTCGCGGGAATAAGCCGCCCGGTAGGGACGGTTTGATAACATTGCGTCCCAGACATCCACAATAGCAAACAGGCGGGCAGGTAGCGGAATTTCCTCCCCTTTGATCTGGTAAGGATATCCTTCACCATCCCAGCGTTCATGATGATAGAGGGGGATATCCAACGCTTTTGACAACGCACCCACGGATTGCAGCAGCTCAAATGCATCAACGGGGTGGCGGCCGATTTTTTTCCTCTCAGTCTCATTCAACCTAGATCCCTTTAATAAGACATCATCAGGAATACCCATTTTCCCAATATCGTGCAGCAGAACCCCACGGTGAATATCATCCAGCTCTGGTCCAGCCAAACCCATTTTCACCGCAAGGCGCCTGGTCAGTCCTGTAATCCTTTCTGCGTGGCCTTTGGGCTCTATCCCTCTTAACTCCAGCGCTGCTGCCCAGCCCATGATCACCCCATCAAAGGCAACAGCGATTTCTTTCCTGTTCCTTTCCAGACCGTCGGCCAGGTTCTGCTGATCGATAGCAATCGCAGCCATACCCGCGACAATTTTCAGAAGATCAATCCAGTCCTCATCCGGATCCATAGGGGATCGATTGAATATCTCAAGCACACCCACCATACGGCCTTTTGCTAGTAGCGGAACACCAAAATAGGTCACAAATCTTTCTGTTGAAAATTCCAGGGACCGGTAAATTTGATGGTCGCTATTTGTCAGGTCCTGAACATGGACAATCGTTTTGGTATCAGCAGCCCGGCCCGCAAGTCCTTCGCCGATATCCAAAGCTATATCCTGGAAAACTTTTTGCCTGAATCCGTGCTGAGCAATAGGACGCAGGGATTTTAAGCCCGGATGGTAAAAGAGGATATCAACTGCATCCACCGCCAGCTCGATTACCACTTGATCAACCAATAAGTCCAGGGTGGTCGTAAGTGACAGGTTTTCCAAAATGGTCTGCTGAATCCGCTGAACGCTGGATAATTTTTTGTTTCGGGACTTAGAGACCTGGTTAACATCTGGACCATTACCTTTTTGATCCCAGCTTTCAAGACCCCCCAGCATGTCCCTATCCAGAACGGATATTGATCCATTGCTCCCGTTTTTTGTAAGGGAGGCGGCCGGTCCCGGTAGCAATCGATTTGCTGTCGACCGGTTATTGTTATCGTCTGTCATCAATACTCCTCTAAAATCAGCCTGATTGGACTGACGTTTGTTCGCGAACTCAGCAACAAAAACATATCTCGTTAGTATACTCGTGAGGTATTTGATAACAAGCCGGAAAAGTTACAATACTGTTAGTCAAAAAAAAACAGCCCTGCAGTTCAAATTGGGGCCTGAAAGGTATTGTCCTCGGAAAATTGAAATAAAACTCGAATAATCTTCGGAATAAAGACCCAGACGATTATTTACAGATAGTTAAAACTTGAGGTGATCTCCAACCTCAAGGTATAAGTTTTAGCTTATTCATGGTCCTTACAAATCAGGCCTAACTGGACCTAACACCAATCAGCTTCCAGCTCTGCTGTGCTACAATCGATTTAGATCTATGAGCATTGATTTTCGACCCTCACCCCTGGCAGGCCGTTGGTATCCTGCCCATCCCAAAAAGTTGGCCGAGTCTGTAGATAGTTTTATCCAGGCAGCCAGCATCCCGGAAATCCAGGGAGAGATCCTGGCTCTGGTCTCCCCTCACGCCGGTCACCTCTATTCTGGTCCAGTAGCGGGCTATGCGTTTAAATCCATCGCCGAGCTGGAGCCGGAGCTGATCGTGATCCTTTCCCCCTACCACCAGTATCATCCCGGAGCCATCCTGACCAGTGGGCACCAGGCCTACCAGACCCCATTGGGTGAGGTTCCAATTGACCGCGAGAGCCTGGAATTTGTAAAAAAGTCTCTGCAAGAAAAAGCCGGGTTGGAACTGAGTGAAATCCGCAATGACAGTGAACATGCTGTAGAAATAATATTGCCTTTTATCCAGCGAACTATCAAAAACAAGGTAAAAATGCTCCCACTAATGCTGCGGCAGCAGGAACCTGAACTGATGCGGATCCTGGGTGGGATCCTGTCAGAGCTGATCCAATCCAGAAAGGCTTTGCTGATCGCCAGTACAGATCTGTCCCATTTTCACACCGCCAGGAAAGCCCAGGAAATGGACCAAACCATCATCCAGGGCATTGAGGCTCTCGATCCAGAAATCCTTTATCAGTCCCAGACGGAAGAGACCGGCTCTGCTTGTGGGCTGGGAGCATTGGCGGCAGTGATCTGGGCGGTTAAATCGGGTGGGGGATCAGCAGCCCACATATTAAATTATGCCCATTCCGGCGACATCACTGGCGACAATTCCAGCGTGGTCGGATATACTTCTGCTGTTCTGACCCGTGAATAAGGTAAACAACCATTCCGCTATGCCTTCTCCAGAAAAAATAACCCTTCTTTATGCCCGGCTTGCTGTCAACGTTCCACACGTACAGGGCATATTTGATTATCACCTTCCTCAGGAGACCCAGGCTGATTTTAAGCTCGGGCAGCTGGTTGAAGTGCCATTTGGAAGACAATCGGTTCAAGGCATAATCATTGATTTCCCCGCAAGGCCTGCGGTCACTCAAACCAAAGCTGTTCGGAAAATCCTCGACCCAACACCTGTCGTAACATCCCGAACAGATCGAATTAGCTCAGGAAATCTCCAAGCAGACCCTTTCCCCCCTGGGGGTCACTTTACAGGCCATGGTACCGGCAGGACTGAGCGTCCAGGCAGACATCCTCTACTACTTATCAGAAAAAAGCAAGACCCTGGTGGAAGAAGGTCAACCTCTACTTCTGGAACTGACCCCATCCCAAACCCACCTATTGGATCTATTCATAAAGCGTGGATCTCTCAGGGGCCGGCAGCTGGACAGGGCTCTCCCTCAAAAAAACTGGCGAAAAACAGCAGGCTCATTGGCCCGCAGAGGAATCCTTGAGAGCCAAAGTACGCTGGCTGATCCTAGTGTTAAGCCAAAATATGAACGGCAATTAAAATTCATTGGCGACCCAGATGCTGCTCTTGAGCAAATGGATGATCTGGCCCGAAAGGGTTTCCCAGAAGCGCTTTCCAGGCGTCAGCAGACACTGCAGCTGATGATGGAACAGGCTGCGCCGGTTCCCCTTTCAGATATTTACTCACAGACCGGCGCCAACTTGAGTGATATTAAGACACTTATCCAAAGAGAATTGGCGGAAATCATCGAAGTCCCCGTGCTGCGTGATCCGCTTGAGGATCTAGTTATATCCCGCCGATCAGCCCCTAAACTGACACCAGACCAGCATAAAGTATGGCAGATAATCCTGGAAGGATTTCAACAGGGAAGTTCAAAACCTTATCTCCTGCATGGCGTAACCGGATCAGGAAAAACTGAGATCTATTTACGGGCAGTGGAAGAAACCATCAAAGCCGGGAAACAGGCTATTATCATGGTGCCGGAGATCGCTTTAACTCCCCAAACTGTAACTCGCTTCATGAGCCGTTTCCCAGACCGGGTAGGAGTGCTTCACTCAGAGCTTTCCCCCGGTGAACGGTATGATACCTGGCGGTTGGCCCGACACGGCGCCCTCGATATAGTGGTTGGTCCCCGCAGCGCCATCTTCACTCCTTTCCCTGATCTGGGATTAATCGTAGTGGATGAGTGCCACGATGATTCTTATTACCAGGGAGATATATCCCCCCGCTATCATGCCCTGCATACTGCCCTGCATTACGCTAAGATCACTGGCGCTGTTTGCATCCTGGGATCCGCAACGCCAGATGTCACCAGCCGATACCAGGGTGAACGAGGCAAATGGCATTATCTCACCTTGCCCAAGCGGATCCTGGCTCACAAGGAATCCATCCAGGTCCAGTTAAATCAGGCCGTTCAGGATCCTCCTTTCACTCGCTATCAAGATCTGGATGACGATCTCTTGATGGCAGATCTGCCTTCGGTGAGTGTGGTCGATATGCGGGCAGAACTAAAAGCCGGGAATCGCTCAATATTCAGCTACCAGCTCCAGGAGAAATTGGCTGACACATTGAATAGGAACCAACAGGCCATATTATTCCTGAACCGGCGAGGCAGCGCCACTTATATATTCTGCCGGGATTGTGGTCACGCGCTGCGTTGCCCTCGCTGTGAGACTTCTCTCACCGCTCACCAACCAGATCATGAACTCCGCTGTCACCTATGCGGCTACCGCAGGAATAACCCCAAAACCTGTCCCAATTGCGGATCACAACGTATCCGTCATCTGGGCACCGGCACCCAGCAGGTGGAAACAGCACTTAATGTGCTTATTCCAGATGTCCGCACTTTACGCTGGGATCGGGACACTACCCGCAAAAAAGGCGCCCACTGGCAGATAATGGAGAAATTCTCCTCTCACCAGGCTGATGTATTAATCGGGACCCAAATGCTGGCCAAGGGTTTGGACCTACCTCTGGTCACACTGGTGGGTGTTGTGCTGGCTGACAGCGGGCTGCATCTACCAGATTTCCGGGCGGCTGAGCGCTCCTTCCAGGTCCTGACCCAGGTGGCAGGACGGGCAGGCCGCAGCCCTCTCGGCGGCGAAGTGATCCTGCAGACCTTTGATCCAGACCATTATGTGATCAAGGCTGCAGCCGGTCATGATTACGAGGATTTTTACCGGCAGGAATTAGAACATCGGCGGGAGTTGGGATATCCGCCTTTCCTGAGAATCATTCGGTTAGAAATCCGTGATAAAAACTCAAAATCAGCTGAGAAAAAAGCAGGGGCATATGCCGCTGCGCTGCAAGCCTGGATAGATAATGAAGGGTTCCGGTCGACCCGCCTGGTCGGACCGACTCCAGCTTATTTCAGTAAAATACGGGGTGAATGGCGCTGGCAGATCCTGGTGAAAGGCCCAAATCCCCTGGCACTGATTCAAAACCACCCTCCCGGCTCGGAATGGATCGCGGAAGTGGATCCGCCGGTTATCCTTTAATCAGATCGGGGACGGAAGACGGGGGGAAGGTTTGAGAAGAAAAAATATCGACTTTCAATTTATTATAATAATTGGCATTACCACCGAAAACTGGAGCTAGAAATGGATAAATACCGAATTCAACCTGGTCAAAAAGTCGATCTCGGCCAATGGGATCCAAATGATAAAAGCATCTTCCCGATGGGGAAGAAAGTCGGCAAGGAGCATTTAAAACAGCTGAATGGTGAACTGGAAACGCTGCAGGAATTGTTGTACGCGGAGGGAAAACATAAGGTATTAATTGTGCTTCAGGCCCTGGATACTGGCGGGAAGGATGGCACTATCCGCCACGTCTTTGAGGGAGTTAACCCGCAGGGTGTTAAGGTAGCCAGTTTCAAGGCCCCCACAAGAAAGGAGCTCGCCCATGATTATCTCTGGCGGGTTCACAAACACACTCCCGGGAAAGGCGAAATAGTCATATTCAATCGCAGCCATTATGAGGATGTGCTTGTTGTCCGCGTCCACAACCTGGCTCCTGAAGAAATCTGGTCTAAACGTTATGAGCACATAAGCGCCTTTGAGAAGATGTTGGCTGATGAAGGCACAACAATCCTCAAGTTCTACCTCCATATTGACAAAGATGAACAAAAAGAACGCCTGCAAGCCCGGCTGGATGAGCCGAAAAAGAATTGGAAATTCAGCCTGGGGGATTTGGAAGAACGAAAATTATGGGGTCAATATACCGAAGCTTTTGAAGCCGCTCTTGAAAAGACCAGCACCGAGTACGCACCCTGGTACGTGATCCCCGCCAACCGCAAGTGGTATCGCAACCTTGTGATCTCATCGATCATCATTGAGAAGCTGAAAAGCCTGAATATGTCATTTCCGGATCCGGAGGATGATTTGATCGGGGTTGTTATTGATTGACGGAAGACCGGCGGACGCGCCGCGTCCTGACCGAGGACGGGGGACGGAGGACGGGATAAAGGAGTCTGGCGGATGCTGCGCATCCTGACCGGAGATCGGACCGAGGTGGTGTAAATCGATTTACGCTTTACGACTTACACTTTACAAAAACGACCTAGCCGCATCGAGAAACAAAATTGCCAATGCGCTCCAGGGCTACTTCAATCTTGCCGTAATTTGTGGCATAAGAACAGCGCACAAATCCTTCTCCACCTGGACCAAAGGCCGAACCAGGAACAACGGCCACCTTTTCTTCCTCCAGCAGCCGCTGGGCAAATTCCTCATCAGTAAGGCCGGTTCCAGTGATCTTGGGGAAGGCATAAAACGCGCCCTGGGGCATGAAGGTTTCCAGGCCGATCTCATTCAATCCAGAGACAATTAACTGCCGACGGCGATCGTACTTCTGGCGCATCTCTTCTGCACTATCCGCTCCTTTATTGATGGCCGCCAGAGCAGCCAGCTGGGAAACGGAGGGGGCAGACATCACAGTGTACTGATGGATCCGCACCAGGCCGCCCATTATATTTGCAGGTGCCGCTGCGTAACCCACTCTCCAACCCGTCATGGCATAACTTTTAGAGAATCCACCCAGGGTGATGGTGCGTTCTTTCATTCCTGGCAGAGACGCAAAACAAACGTGTTCAACTCCATAAACCAGGCTGTCATAGATCTCATCCGAGATCACCAACAGGTCATGTTCTTTGGCAATCCGGCTGATCTCCATCAGGTTTTCGCGCGTAGCAACCGTCCCGGTGGGATTATTGGGAAAACCTATAAAAATTGCTTTGGTTTTTGGAGTGATCGCTTTTTCGATCAATGCTGGTTCAGGTTGAAAACCATTTTCAAAGCTGCCGGGGATCTCAATCGGCACACCGCCGGCCAACAAGACCTCCGCCTGGTAAGATACAAAACAAGGCGTGGGGATAATGATCTCTTCCCCTGGATTAATCACTGCCGTTAATGCCAGATATAAGGCCTCAGATACTCCAACCGAAACAACAACCTCATCAGCAGGATTATATTTAACCTTGTATTTCTCCTCCAGCATATCTGCGATTGCTACCCGCAGTTCATAGATCCCAGCGTTGGATGTATAGTGGGTCTCTCCCTGCCGGAGCGCTTCAATACCAGCATCCAGGATAGGTTTGGGGGTTGTAAAATCCGGCTCGCCGATTCCCAGTGAGATCACATCGTCCATCGTCGCGACAATATCAAAGAATTTCCTGATCCCGGATGGTTTTAATTCGGCGACACGTTTGGCAATAAAGTCTCGAGGCATATTACTCCTTGGACCTGCAGTGAATTTTCAAATATCGATATCAGTGTTATCTCCCATATTGATTGAAGTTGATCCACCCTTTAACTGTTGTATTCTGTCCGATCAAGGAACCGTTCAATAGCACATCTTCTACCTGGGATCCTTTTTCAATGATTGAATTCCGAATGACACATCCCAGGATCTTGCATCCTGCTTCCACTGTAGTATTCGGTCCCAACACAGAAGATTCCACCTCTGCTTCCGGGTGGATATAGACCGGCGGAATAATATGAACACCGATGCGCTGGGCTGCTTTTTCAGTGTTATCATGGCCGTGCTCCAAGAGGTAGCGGTTGGTACTTAACATGGCATCAAATGTTCCAGCATCCAGCCAAACATGCACTTTTTCTGTTCGCATTTTGTTTTTTCCGGATTCCAGCATGATATTGATGGCATCTGCCAGGAAGAATTCTCCCTTTAACTGCACTCGCTGTTCCATTTGTTTTTCAATTGCCGTGATCAAATCCTGCCCTTTCTTAAAGTAATAAAAACCGACCAGGGCCAGATTATTATCCATGGCTTTGGGTTTTTCTATCAACCTGGTTACCAGTTCATCTTTTCCAACCTCAGCAACGCCAAAACGCCGGGGGTCACGCACAGGTTTGACCCAGGCGACTATGTCAGATTTTTCTTCTTCCAGAAACCCGAGATCCGTTTCGATCAGCGTGTCGGCAAAAACCATGATCATGGGACCATTAATATGATCCTTCGCCAAGTAAATGGCGTGGGATTGGCCCTTCATTTCATCCTGAACCACAAAGTGCACCGTCGTTTCCGGGTGTTCTTGGGCCATAAATTCCTGGATCTTGTCTCCCAGATAGCCGACAATAAATACATACTCGATCTCAATTTCTTCAGATAGGGAGTTAAAGGTATCCAGGACGTGCTCGATAACAGCTTTTCCCGCCAGACCCAGCAGCTGTTTTGGCCTGCTCCAGGTATGAGGCCGCAGCCGTGTTCCATAACCCGCCATTGGAATGACAACCTTAATTTTTTTCACTATATCTTCCTTTTTTTTGGAACTGTTTCAGAATTTCATTATAACGGAGAGGGTGGCTGTCAGGTACTGACAAATGACATGCCCAATCCCTCTCCAAATACTGCAAATTAATTTTCAGGCCAGCTTGGACTCTAAATCAGCCAGATTCTCTTCAATCAAATCCACCACTTCGCCCATGGTCTGAACGTCAAAGGACAGATTTGCACCAGAAGCCCTGTACAGCTCCGGTAGTGAGACTGTTCCACCCAGAGCCAGAGCCTGCCTGTAATGCTTTAAGGCTGATGCCTGATCCTGACGGGCCTTTTGCATGATCTGGAACGCGCCCAGTGAGGCCAAACCGTATTCAATATAGTAGAACGGTTCCTGGTGAATATGCAGTTTGCGGTGCCAGCCAGTCATCTTGACGTCCTCGTACCCTTCCCAATCAATACCAGGCATGTACTCATCAATCAATGAAGACCATGTCAGCATCACAAGCAGCCGGGCTCTTGGCTTCCTTGTGGTTTTCGTAAACCCAATGCTGAAAAGCGACCACCACGGCCATATAGGGCCAGAAAAGTAGTTTCTCTTCCAGGTTTAATAACCTGGTCCTGGCAGCATCCTTGGTGCTCATAAAGCCGCCCTGGTCTTCCCCAAGGTAAGGCTCTGCCAGCAGTTCCATGGCAGTAGAAGCAACCTCGGCAAATTCCAGGCCGGGACGCCACTGGTGATGATAGGCCAGGTTGACCCGTTCAAAAATATGGAAAGCATGCCCGCTCTCATGGAACAGGACTCGGAGATCAGCGCTGCGGCCAGCAGCGTTCATAAAAATGAAGGGCAGACCTACAGTGGCGAATGAGGTGCAGAACCCTCCCGGACCTTTTCCTTTGCGATTTAAGAGGTCAAAGAGCTGGTTATCCCGCATGGTCTGGAAATAACCACCCAGGACAGGATCCAGCTTGTTGAAAATATCCCCCACCCGGGAGATAAATTCCTCTTCTGTTTCGAAAGCCTTGATGGCTGGCAGGCTGAAAGTGGTCTGGTTATTCAACAAATCCCAGGGGCGAACCTGATCGATACCCAGGCGGTCTTGATATCTATCATAAACCCTGGTTGCTGCCGGGACGGCCACTTGTTTGATAGCTTCAAGAAATTCCTTGCTGTCTTCTGGTGTGTAATCCAATCTGAGCCGCTGCATCCATCGAAAAGACCGGTAATCCGGGTAACCCGCGTTGGCTGCTAGATCAGCCCGGATATCCATGAACTTCCCCCACATCTGGTCGATCTTTTCACGATCATCCAGCTGGGTCTCGGACATCCGTTCCCAGAGTTTCCTGCGTTCTTCTCTGTCCGGCGTTTGCATTTTTGTTTTAACCTGAGTGAGGGTCAGCTCCTCCCCTTCCCATTCGATCGTCTGCGCTCCCAGGATCTTGCTGTACTGGGTGCTCAGTTTGCTTTCTTCTGTCATTAAGGGCAAATTCTCTTCACAAAACAGATCAGCTTCTGTTCGCATTTTTTTCAGGATCAGATCCATGCCTGCTGGCACCAGATTACTCGCCAGAAGCTTTTCCTTTAACTTTTGATCGGCAGATTGTGTTGCCGGATAGATATTTTCCAGAAAATCGTGGTATTTCTTTTCTGCCTCCTCATCAGTTGTATCCAATTCGGTCGCGAGCGAAAGCCTGGCATATCTTTCATCCACCAATTTTCGAAGGTCAGACCATTCTGCCATCCAGTGATCCAGCGTGTCTTGTGTCAGTTCTATTTCCTGACGGGATTGAAATAAGGGCTCTATGGACTTCCAGTCCAAGGTCATAAACTCATTAAATGTTGGTGTTTTCATTTCTGTCCTCTTTGATCTACCCGTTAATAATATCGGTTTACTGTCCAGCCCAACCTGCGCTGTACCATTTCAGATATTCTTCCAGATGAGTTTTCCAATATTGTTCGTCATGTAAACCTGGATATAAG
Source organism: uncultured Chloroflexia bacterium (assembly GCA_963783765.1). Lineage (GTDB taxonomy): Bacteria > Chloroflexota > Anaerolineae > Anaerolineales > UBA11858 > B10-G9. The sequence goes on from CAWAOV010000006.1 coordinate 55,347, forward strand.
CGCCAATCATGGGGAAAATCCAAATTCAACAAGGATTTATGCAGTGCCTCTGCTTCTGCGAAATTATTATCATCCTGGCCGATATCCATTAATAACCGCGGGGTTTTGGATGCGGGGATGATCTCAACCCAACCGGGCACCCGTTTCAGATCGCCAATGAATAAAGGAGTGCTATGGGCGCCGATAGAGCCAAAAAGACCCCAATGCAGCAGACCAAGCCTAACAGCCCAATTACCACCGCGTGACATCCCTCCCACAGCCCGGTAATCCCTGTCATCCAGGGTCTGATAGTGGTTATCTACCCAGGGGATAACCGCTTTTACTAAATGATCTCCAAAAGGATTTTCAGGCAAAACGATCCAGGTGATCTCCCGGGGCATGATGATGATCAAAGGAGGGATCTCTCCCCCGGAGATGAGAATATCAGCCCATTCATCCAGACCCAGATCATCCCACTGCTGATCCGTATCAGTAGCACCGTGCAGCAAATACAAAGTTGGATAATTCCGATCAGTCTCTTCCCCATAACACGGCGGTGTATAGATCCGGCCGGTCAATATTTCATCTTTCCAGGAAATCTCATAAGAAACTATTTTTCCTGATGTATCGGAACAAGGTTCTCTTTGTGTTGGAGCAGCTATAGGGGTGATTGCAGACCCGGTTTTTTCCTGGGTAGCCGGAGTTGCTGAAGGAATGACATTAACAACCTCAGTGATCAAAGAGTTTTGAGGCTGAGTGGCTTCATCTCCAGCGGTTATATTCCCGCGGCAAGCAGACAGGACAAGAACAGCCAAGAAGCCTGCGGCCAGAATATTCTTCAAGTTAGACCTTCTTTTGGGCAGATGTTTTGGGTTTTAAAACCGGTTTTGATGTGTCTGCTTTTTCAATTTCCAAATCCTGGTTTTCTTCTACGGGTATATCCCTTAGGGGTTCTTCCTCCATCTGGATCTTACCGCGCAGATAAGCGCCTTCTTCCGTAGTAAACCGGACCGTCTTAACATCTCCCCAGACCTTTCCTGTGCTGCGGATCTCGACCCTGTTGGCCTCAATATCACTTCGCACAGCACCACCGACAATCACTGTATCCGCTTTGATCAGGTCGCTTTCAACCCGTCCTGTCTGGCTTACAATAATTAATCCTTCAAGGTCGATCTTTCCTTCAAATAATCCTTCTATACGGATGCCGCCCTTTCCGGTTATTTCCCCTTTCCAGCTGGTTCCCTCTCCAAGAATGGATGTTACCCGGCTTTGAATTGGTGCGGGGGTCTGATCCGGGGTAGGTTCTTCACGTTTCTTAAACATAAATACTCCAAAAGTTGCTCTTATTATCTATTAAGCAGGTGCTGATAATTTACCACAAATCTCCACGGCATGCTCCGCCAGGGTTCCGGGACTGAGTCCAAACCCACCCGGGGTCCAGTTTTTATCAACTCCGAATCTATATCCTGGCCATTCTCAATGAAAATTGGCGCGCCCTGGGCACAGGCATTAAGACCATTTAACTCCCCATTGATCCCCAGGGCAATGCAGATCTTACCCGGCCCGTCGGTCCAGGCCTTTTCAGGGGTCTTCCCCCTGCGCTGCTGGATAACATTTTTTCCTTCTTCGGGGGCTATTGCTCTGATCAATACTGCTCCCGGAGATCCTTCCGCTTCTGTTACCAGATTCAACAACCAATACATACCGTAGATAAGATAAATATAGACCCGACCGGGTGGACCGTACATGATCTCAGTCCTGGGAGTTCGTCCTGCCCGGCAGTGGCAAGCCAGGTCCTCTTCCCCCCGGTAGGCTTCAGCTTCCAGAATGATCCCGGAGATTCTCTGGTCCCCTTCCAGGCGCACCAATCGCTTACCGATCAGCTCCCTGGCAATCTGGACTGTGTCGCGGGAGAAGAATGATTCTGTCAGGCGGTTTGACATAGGGATATTTTACAATACAAATAATCTGCCCACCAACCCCTCCTGGGGGAGGTTAATTCAGGGACCGGGGTTATCAGGCGGGGAAATGGGAGACAGGGATGACGAGAGGGAGGACCGAAGACCGGGAGGAAATCTGCTCAATCACTCGATTTGAATCGAGGATCCATTTCCAGCGTTCGAGTCAGGCCTTCTGTCAGGCTGACTTTCGGTTTATAACCCAAAAGTTTAGCCGCCCGGGAAATATCCGCCCTCATCCTGGATACGCCGCCAGTCGCTTTGTGGTTAAAGATTGCTTCAGTATCAGCATCAGTGAGTTCAATGATATTTTTTATAAGGTCAAGAACACTGTGTTCTTTACCGCTGCCGATATTGATTGTCGAACCATCCACACCCGAAGCAGTACTGGCTTTGATCAGAGCATTGACGACATCATCAACATAGACAAAATCGCGCGTCTGGCTGCCGCTGTTGTGAATGATCAAACTTCCACCCTTTACAGCCTGTTTGAGGAAGTTTGGAATTACAGGCGGATGATCTGCTGGCAGGTGCTGGCCAGGGCCGTAGGCATTAAAAATGCGCAGTGTAACAGTCTCGATACCCCATAATTTACCGATCGTTCTCACGTAATATTCAGCTGATAGTTTTGATACCGCATAGGGTGAATCCGGTGAAGTGACCATCAATTCGTGCAAGGGCTGGGCTTTTTGGGCGCCATACACCGCTCCCGAAGAAGTAAACACCACCCGCTTGACTCCCACATCACGCATGGCTTCCATGACACTTACGGTGCCCCCTACATTGGTACTGTTATACTCCCGGGGATATAAAATGGATTCCTGAACCGAAACTTTGGCTGCCAGGTGGTAAACACATTCCACTCCCTGCAGCAGGGTCCATAATTTATGGCGATCAAGCATATCCCCCAATTCGAAAACAACCCCGCCGGGGATGTTCTCCTCTTTTCCAGTTGAGAGATCATCCAGGCCAAGGACTTCATGTCCATTTTCCAGCAACTGCTGCGCCAGGGCTGACCCCAGGAATCCGGCTACTCCGGTAACCAACATTTTCATACTATCTAAACCAATCTGATTTAATAAATCACGGCCAGAGAATTATAGCATGTGCCAGACAAAGAGAATATAAAATCTCAGAAGTATATAATATTGAATACAGGAAATGATTATTACAGGTTTAATTTAGTACAATAGGTCTTCCTCTTTATTTTGGTTCTTCCATCAGGATAAGAACTATTGATACAATAACTGGAAACCTTATGCATCCAATTTTATCTCGTACAAGACGTAATCACGGATTAGAACACGCCACACTGAATCTGCTGGCAAAAACCCATCCGGGGCAGCCCTACGCCGGTCATTCTGACGGAGGAGGTTTCTGGATCCTGGGAGATATCCCGACCGAGATTCTTAGCACTACCGTCAGCGAAGCGCTTGGAAGATTAAAAGCCGGGGAGCATCACCTGGCAATTCACAATAACTGCGGCACAAATCTACTGGTGTCCGGGTTTGCCGCCGGCTTGGCTGGAGCGGCTGGCCTGATTGGCGTCGGGAAACGAAAATGGGATAAATTTGAGCGCATTCCTATGATCACAATGTTCAGCGTTTTTGCCTTGATTGCCACACGACCCCTGGGGCCCCTGGTCCAGGAGAAGGTCACCACCAGCGGCGATCCCGGGAATTTAAAAATCGCGGCCATTTCCAAACACACCCTGAACGGGACACCGGCCCACAGGATAAAAACGCTGGACTGATATGAGCAAAAAATCACCTTGCATCTACCTTTTACACGGAAACGACGAATATGCGATGCGCAGCTTCCTGGAAGAGCGCCTCAAGCCCAAAATGGGCGACGAAACAACCATGGATATCACAACCGTGGACAGCAAATCCACAACCGTTGAGAAGATCCAGACAGAAGCTCAAACAGTACCTTTCCTAACTGAGCGCCGAATGATCGTTCTTCATAACCCCAAACCCTATGACCAAAGGGAAAACCAATCAAGAGAAGTTCACAGCTCTGCTTGATTCCATTCCATCCACCACAGCTCTGGTATTAATTGAAGATGAGCTGTTGGAAGATAAACACTTTTTGATCAAATGGATCAAGAATAATCCTGACAGGTCCTGGATGCAGATATTCACCATGCCCAGGGGGCCGGAAATGACCCGCTGGATAGTAGATCAAACCAAGGAAATGGGAGGGGCCATTGAAAATCAGGCCGCCCAGCTGCTGGCAAGTTACCTTGATGAGGACCCGCGCCTGGCAAAATCCGAGATCGAAAAACTGCTGATCTATGTCGATTTTTCACGTCCTGTGACAGAAACTGATGTCAGGGAACTGGTAGCGGATGTGCGCCAGGGTGATATCTTTGAAATGGTTGATGCTATCGGTTATGGGGACGGCAAAAAATCCATGTTCATGCTGCGCCGGCTGTTGGAAGATAACAAACCGCTAACGCTGTTCGGCATGGTGATCCGGCAGTTCCGGCTGTTGATCCAGGTCAGGGAATTGATGGATGAAGATCCCGGCCAGGACCATTATAAAATTGCCCAGAAAATTGGTTCCCATCCCTATCCAATCAAAAAAATACTGCCGCAGGCAAAATTATTCACACTGCCGCAATTAAAAACAATTTATCATCAGCTTTCAGAGATCGACCAATCCATCAAAACCTTCCAATTGGAGGAAGAGCTGGCCTTAGATTTACTGATCGCATCACTCACACAATAAAAAACTATGAGCCTATTAAAATCCATTCCTTCAATTTTTCTTGATAACGGACTTGAAATCAAATTAAAAGAAATCCACTCCGCTCCATTAATCAGCAGCTGGGTTTGGTATCGTGTTGGATCCCGGGATGAAATCCCCGGAAAACACGGCATATCCCACTGGGTGGAACATATGCAGTTCAAAGGCACGGAACGGCATTCCCCTGACGACATGGAAAAATCAGTTGCCCGCTCAGGCGGTGTCTGGAACGCCTTCACCTACCTGGACTGGACCACCTACTTTGAGACCATGCCGGCTGATAAGATCGATCTGGCCCTGGATCTGGAAGCCGACCGGATGGTTAATACCACCTATGATGAAAAAGAAGTGGAATCCGAACGCACAGTTGTGATCTCAGAAAGACAGGGTCGGGAAAACAACCCTGACTTCTGGCTTTCCGAAGCCCTCCATTATGCAGCTTTCCGGATCCACTCCTACAACCACGCCATTATTGGAGATCAGGTGGACCTGGAATCCATCCAGAGAGATGATCTCCTGGGCCATTATAAAACCTACTATTCCCCTAACAATGCAGTGGTTGCTATCGCGGGCGATTTTGACAAAAACCGGATGTTAGACCGGATAACAGAACTATATCAGGACATTCCCTCTGGGGATGAGCCACCCAGGGTCAATCGTCCCGAAAAACCTCAGCGCGGGGAGCACAGATTCACGGTGGAAGGACCTGGAGATACTGTCCTGGGGGAGGTTGCCTATCACACGCCGCCAGCAAGTGACCCAGATTTCTTCCCGCTTTTGATCCTGGACAGTGTTTTGTCCGGACCTCAGGGATTAAATATGTTTGGCGGGGGAGGAATTTCCAATAAAACTTCCCGGCTGTATAAACGAATGGTGGAGGACACCGAAGTAGTTGTTGACATCCATGGCGGTCTTCCGGCTACCATAGATCCCTACCTTTTCAGCCTGAATTTCATTCTGCATCCCGATTCGACTACAGAAGAAGCTCTCAAGATCCTTGATGAAGAGATCCAGCGCCTGCAGGATACCCCTCCCGAAAAAGAGGAATTACAGCGGGCGGTCAAACAAACCCAGGCCTTATTTGCCTATGGCGGCGAAAGCATCACCAATCAGGCTTTCTGGATGGGCTTCTCAGAAATGTTTGCCAGCTACGAGTGGGTTATAAATTATCTGGACAATATTGCAGCTGTTACACCAGATGATGTCCAGCGGGTCGCCCAGCAATATTTACAGCCAAAAAACCGCCTGGTGGGAATTTATCGTCCCCACCTGAAGGGAAATAATAACCAATGACCATCAGAGATATGAAACCCAAAAATAATAATTCTCTTCCCGGCCCCGATGATATCACCAGGGTTCAGCTGAAAAACGGGATCACTTTGCTTTTTAGACCCAATCCAAATTCTATGGCAGTCTCTATCGGCGGCTATATCCAGGCCGGCAGCATCTTCGACCCGGTAGAGAAATTAGGGCTGGCTGATTTTACATCCTCGACCTTGATGCGCGGCACCAAAACCCAGAGTTTCCAGGAAATCTACAACTCCCTCGAATCGATCGGAGCCAGCCTGGGAATTGGTTGTGGACCGCATACAGCCGGTTTTGGCGGCAAATCCCTGGCAGATGATCTGCCCATCCTGCTGAAAATACTGGCCGATGTTGTGATGAACCCGATCTTTCCCAAAGAGGATATCGAACGGGTCCGGTCCCAGTTATTAACAGGCCTTGATCTCAGAGCTCAAGATACCAGCTCAATGGCTATCGCTGGAATTTGACAAGATCGTTTTTCATGACCATGTTTACCAATATCCAAGTGATGGATATACCGAGACTATTGAGGCTATACAACTCCGGGATCTGGCAGATTTTCATCAACAGCATTATGGGCCCAAAGATATGACCCTGGTGGTAGTAGGTCCATTTGATCCCGATTCTGTGATCACTTTGGCAGAAGATCATTTGGGAAGCTGGGTCAATAAAGACCAGCGCAGAAACTCTTGCAGGTCCCAGAAATGCCAGCCCTGGACAAGACCATCAATAAACACCATGTCATTGATGAAAAAAGCCAGACAGACCTGATTGTCGGAACAGTTGGCCCTCCCCGCAGCTGGGAAGGATACTATTCTGCCCTGCTGGGAAACAGTGTGTTAGGACAATTTGGCATGATGGGACGGATCGGAGATTCTGTCCGGAATGAGGCCGGCCTGGCCTATTACGCCTACAGTTCCCTCAGCGCCAGTATTGGCCCGGGCCAATGGATGGTGATTGCTGGTGTCGCTCCCGAAAATCGTGACAAAGCCCTTGATCTGATCACAACCGAACTGAAAAAATTTATCGATCAACCTATCACTGAGGAAGAACTGCGAGATGTCCAGTCCAATTACATTGGCAAACTGCCCTTAACACTGGAATCTAACGCCGGTGTGGCATCTGCTTTGCTGACCATGGAGCAGCATCAGTTGGGATTGGACTACCTGAGGAACTACGAAAAGATGATCCGGGAAATCACCCCGCAGTCGATCCTGGAAGCATCCCGGGTATATCTGGACCCGGAGCGATTAGCCATCACCAGCGCAGGACCAAAATTATGAATATATCCTCCGGCATCGACCTGATCGAGATCAACCGCATAGAAAAAGTATTAGAACGCCACGGGGTGCACTTCCTGAAAAAGATCTTCAGCATAACCGAATTGGAAAGGCTGGAGAAATTCAAAGACCGGCAGGTAAAGCCCCGGTTGATCGCGGCTGAGGTCGCGGCCCGCTTTGCAGCCAAAGAAGCCTGCTCAAAAGCCCTGGGTACCGGCATCGGTCCTGTTTCCTGGAAAGAGATGGAAGTTCTGAACGAACCTTCGGGGAAACCGTTTTTGCGGCTGTCTGGCAAAGCGGCCCAGATCGCCGGTTTCCTGGGGTATACCAGCTGGTCCGTCAGCCTGACCCATGCCAATGAAATGGCGGGGGCGGTGGTTGTCGCAGCCGGGGAGTAGGGTCAAAGGAGGCCAGATGTCAAACACACCAAAGCCGGGAGCCGTTCTCTTTACCAAGGACATCAAGCGCGTATCCAGGTTCTATGAAGAAGTTCTCCAGCTACCTGTCACTCATTCCGAGTCTGACCACATTGTTCTGGAGTCAGAGGAAGTTCAGTTAGTCATTCACGCTCTTCCGGATCACATCGCAAGCGCCGTCAGTATATCTGAGCTCCCGGCCCTTCGCGATGAAACGCCAATCAAGCTATTCTTCCCGGTACCCAGTCTGGAAAAAGCCAGAGGAAGGGCATCTCAACTGGGGGGCCACTTAGGGTCAAGCACCAAAGAGTGGGAAGCCGATGGCTTCCGGGCCTGTGATGGCTACGACCCAGAAGGTAATGTTTTCCAGCTTCGTCAAAGTGTGCCTTAACTCTTAGGTCGATAATAAAGCTTCCTTAGGTTCTGAAAAATATCTAAGACGTGATCATGGCCCTTGAAAGCAGCAAAAATATTACGCAAAATAGCAGGAATTTGACAAGCTGCGGACTAAAAAAGGGGGGGGTGGTTGTGGCCGCGGGGGATTGAGGTGTAAGTTGTCAGGCGTAAGGTGGTTAAGGTACTGTTAAATGTAAAGGCGACGCATCCCTTTGGTAAACTCAGGGAATGTGCATCGCCTTTTTGTTATTCTGAAGGTTCCTTTTCCAAGCCGGAACAGAGCAACTGACTCTTAATCAAGCCAGGGTTGTCCATTATATCCATCGGGGGAAATAGCGTCCATTGTGTCTACAAAACAGAGGAAAACCAGTCCATTTTGTCCATTATTTCCATAGTTTCCACCTTATCTGCACAAAAACTGCACCAGAAAATCAATCTAACAACTGGTTTGGCGGCTCGATTACAATAGTTTCAAGAGTATCCCCTACTCTAATTCAGCTATAATATTTATTCTTTGCTTATGTGTTATTAATCAATCAACTGACTCTTAATCAGGCAAAATGGTGTCCAGCCCTGCGCTTGTAGAACGGATTAATCAGTGGGTGTTCTGATAAACAACCCCGTATTTTATTCAGGATACTCTACAGCTCTCGTTTTAGTCTTTCTATCGATGCAACCGGTGTGGGATCAACATCATATGCCATTGCTAAGTAATAAGCCGTGTAATCTCCAAATTGGATCAAAGTCCACATCTGGGCCAGGCGACTTTTTCCTTTGGACTGGATCAAGTCTGTGCTGATGCCTTCAATCATAAAATTCTTTTTGGTGAGTTCAATCCTTCGCTGATTTCGGGGATGATTGGATTCGGCCTGCAGGAACAGGGTTGTGGTATCTAATAGGACCTGCTCAGGATTCACCACGCCGGCCAGGGTATTGTGATCTGCTTCCGGGAGATCTTCATACTGACCCCAAGCTTTGGCGAGTTCACTGATCTGACCTTTCCAACGCCGGGCGACCGGGGCCAGTAAATCAGCGCCAAATACACTCACCCAGCGGTCAACCAGCCGACTGGCCTGCTGTTTTGCCGGGTTTTCATGACCAGGGAGCTCAACAGCCAGCAATTCCCGCTGTTTTTTCAATTCATTCACAGCATCTTGAATATCTTCGCTCGGGTCATTGATAAATCCCAGGCGTGTAAAAACATTTAGCAAGAGGCAGAAATTGAATCCAAGCGCCGCCCGGGGTTGGCCTTGATGGGTAAACTGCCACAGGTTAACAGATTTCTCTTTTGCAAGATCGGCTATTTTACCCCCGGTTGTAATTGCCAGGAGATTGCATCCACGCTCGAGGGCGGTTTCCATAGCCGAGAGCGTTTCCTCCGTATTACCCGAATGAGAAGAAACGATTATTAGCGTATCAGGTCCCTTGGCCCAGGCAGGCAGCCCATAATCCCGGTGAACTTCCAGGGAAATCGATGAAAAAGGGGCGATATATGCTTTTACAAGATCAGCGCCAATAGCAGATCCACCCATACCTGCGACAAGAACCTGTTTTGCACCGCTAAAATCAGCCAGGGGAAGCTCTCCGGCTTCTTTCCAGGCTGTATTTATCTGCTCAGGCAGACCGTTAATCTCTGCCAGCATATTGTAGGTATCCAGGGTTGAAAAATCTTGATATTTATTTAAATCCATTTCGTTTTTCCTATACCAAATTATGATTACTTGCCCACTGCAGGGCTTTCCCGTCAGAAAATTATTGCCAATAATTTCATCCCAAAAGAGTTAGTTTCTTTGCTGAGCCTTTTTGAGATTATCATGATTCCATCAATCATTCTCCGTAAATGAATGTTTTTTATGTGTTCATCTTCTAGACCAAATACAAATTTTTTGAATCCGGAATTTTGATTAGTGGCTAATCCAATAGTTGGATTGCGGTATGAATATAGACACGAGTGGCATCCAGTAATTGCCCAATATCCAAACGTTCCTCTACTGTATGGCAATACTTTGCTTCACCCGGCCCATAATGAATGGTAGGGATATCAAGCTCATTGACTGTAAAATCCATATCACAATAACCATGAAAAAAATCTATTGGAACATTTTGGTTCTTTACCATTAAGTGGGCCGACTGAACCGCCTGCGAGACTGGGTTAGACAGTGGTGTGTATGCTGGGTTAAGACCCGTTTAATGATTGGCTCCCAATGCCAGTCTGGGCGTGATATCGCCACTTCGCCATTAAATTCCTTATCTTTAGAGGCTAATTTATCCAGCATTTCTTGAATTTCATCCAAGCAGGTTGCTTGAGTTTCACCAGGTACCATCCGGCGATCTATAAAAATTGAACATGAGTCAGCAACATTGTTGTATTGCGTTCCACCTTCAATCACACCAACATTAATCGAGCTCTGGATATCCTCGTTCAGGTCTGGCATCCGAACTTTCTGGAGTTGTAACTGATTGAGTGCTGTGATCACTTGAGCTGCTTTATTGATCGCATTGACCCCTTGCCAGGGCTGAGACCCATGAGCCAGCACACCTTGTATGTCTATACGAATTGGACAAGTGCCTTTGCACCCCAAGACGAGTTGATTATAAGATGGTTCAGTTACGATGCAATAGTCCGCCTGCAATCCATGGTCCTTCAAAGCGTATGCCCCTCGATGCTCAGATTCCTCATCGGCGACGGCCCACACGGCAACCCCTTTCTTAATCGAACCCCGGATTGAACCAATGAGATCAAGGCTTGCACAGATGCAGCAATTCCGCCTTTCATATCCACACCGCCCCGCCCCCAGATATGATTACCAACAACAGCTCCACTGAGCGCATTTTCCATTCCGAGCAGTGGAACCGTATCTGTATGACCTAGAAAAGCGAGACCGATTCCCTCTTCCTCACCTGGCAACTCACAATAGATATTAGGACGATTTGGTGCCACCTCTTCGATGCGCACCTCCAGTCCTGCCTCCCGGCAGGTGAAAGCCAGAAATTCAACAACTTCTTCTTCGGTTGAGCCATTATCAAGATTGGGATTTACACTGTTAATGCGAATTAGATCCTGGGCATAACGAACCACACTTTCATCATCAACATGATCAATAACTTCAGACAATACTTTTTGATTCATTCTCTCCTCAGCCATAAAACCAAAAATTCATGGTTCATCTATAATAAAAATATCTACCCATTTCCAGTTTCATCCAGTATAACGATCAGGTACCAGGACAGAAGAATATCCGCCCGATCCGATTCTTATTAAACTTGTTTTAATTAACGGATCATTGGTTTATTTATCTTCTCTATTTCACTCCCCTAGCTTCATTTCAAACCAGGCGATTCGAGCACTGGCTGCAACAAAAATACTGCCACTTACAACCACCAGTTTATCTTTCCCTGCAAGCGACAATGCCTTCAGCAAAGCATGAGCGACATCCGGTATCGATTCTGTTGAACAATCGTACTTTTTAGCCATTATTTCCAGGCGATCCGCATTCATCGCCCTAGGATGATCTGATTGGGTCGCGATAAAATATAATGTTCTGGGCAAAATTGCTTCCAGCATATCACCTAATTGTTTATCCTCGGATACACCAAGGACAAGAATCAGCGGAACATCAGGGAAATAATCATCCACAGCTTCCTGAAGTTTTTCTATGGATGCCGGGTTATGCGCAGAATCTACGATAACAGGTGGATTCTTGCGAAGCACTTCTAACCTTGCCGGCCAATACACATTCAGAAATCCTTCCCGAATAGCCTTTTCATCTAGAGGGAAGCCTTTAGATTGAAGGGTTTCCAAAACATCATATGCTGTCACCGCATTCGTTACCTGATAATCACCAATCAAGGGAATCCGAAATTGGATTGGTTTGGATCTAAACTTGGCAGTCAACGAGAATTCCTGGCCGTCCAGTGATTTCGCCAGTATCTTCCAAGAATATTTCTGATCGACCGGGATTAATGTTGATTTATTCTCTGATGCGATTTCTTGCAACACTTGAAGTGGTTCTATTTCTTGCGGGGCACTAACCACCGGGACCCCTGGTTTGATAATTCCTCCTTTTACCGCAGCAATTTGTTCCAATGTATCGCCCAGGATTAAGACATGATCCAGGTAAAGCGATGTAATCACAGATACTAATGGAGTTATCACATTGGTGGCATCAAAACGGCCTCCTAACCCAACCTCAATCACCGCGATATCGACTTTTGTCCTGGCAAAATACAGAAACGCCAATCCTGTCATGATCTCAAAGGAAGTCAATCCTGGAACCGCATCCACAGCGGGTTGAATTTCATCAACATAATCGGCCAGAGTATCACGCGGGATCGATACGCCATTTACTTGAATGCGTTCCTCAAAATCCTTTAGATGGGGAGAAGTGTAAAAACCAACTTTGAAGCCCCCTGCCTGGTAGGCACTGGCGCAAAATGCACCTACAGATCCTTTTCCTTTTGTACCAGCAATATGGATGGTTGGGTACTCATCCTGAGGAGATCCCAGAACATCCATGAAACCCCACATGCGAGATAAATCAAAATCTTCTGGACTGAGGGTGTCCTGGCGGGTCCTGCTGTAATCCACGAAACTATAAATATAATCCAGGGCTGCCTGGTAATCCTTGTTAGATGAATTCATAATTTTTGTTCTTGTTTATGATCCTGTAAATTTCTTGGAGTTCCAACAGGTTTATAATTCATAAATAAAGCCATATTATCTATCCTTTTTGATTTTATCCTTGGTGAAATCTCAGAAAATGATTAGATTTCTAACTGAATAATCGCCTGGCTACCCATTATATCTTTATTTTTCCACAGATTAGCGATGATTAATGGAACTTTTAACATTCCCCCACCCTCTTTGAATCCAAGTTCCATTCTCAGTCGCTTAGGTAAATCATTTTCCCCCATTCCACTCAAACACACCCGGAACCGATATACCAAATCTTCGCAGTATTTGATTTACTGTCAGATCAACCAGTTCTTCCAGGGTTTCCGGTTTAGCGTACCAGATTGGCATAGGCGGCATAATGATAGCGCCGATTTCTGATGCCTCCAGCATCCGGCGGAGGTGGCCGGTGTGCAATGGCGTTTCTCGAACCATCAAGATCAAAGGTCGGCCCGTTTTTAACTGAACATCGGCTGCCCGTGTGATCAAGTTATCAGTATAACTCATTGAGATTCCAGAAAGAGTTTTGATTGAACATGGGGCTACTATCATGCCATCAACCGGGAAGGCCCCGCTGGCGATCGTCGCCCCGATATCGTTGAAGTCATGAACAACATCTGCCAGAGAACAAACCTGCTCCACTGAATAACTGGTCTCCAGGCTGATGGTTTTTTTACCGGGAGGGGAAATCACCAAATTTGTTTTGATCGAAGGTTCTTCGGCAAGGACCTCCAAAAGCCGGATGCCATATATCACTCCGCTGGCCCCGGTAATCCCGATCACGATTCGTTTATTATGATCCATTTCTCATCTGCTTATCCTTCAAGACAGGATGATTGGTTCCATACTGCCTCATATCGCCCCACCATTTGGAGAATTAAACACCATATTCAATGATATCAAACTCATTCAAGATTTCCGGTTGGGGAATCCCCTTGCCATCCCACCCCATCAGATCATAATAGGATAATAATGCTTCAACCAGGCCTTCTTCGGGCATGATTCTGCCGGCGATGGGCCCTTCATCCAGGGAGTGATAAACCCGGGCGGAGAGGCTGTCATCCTGATGACTGCTACCTTCCCGGAGCACAAATAGTCTCGCCATGGTGATGATCCGCCGGCCAATCAAATTAATTTCTTCCTTTTCAAAATCCTGCCAGCCGCCCGCTGCCCTGATAGCTTCCGTTAGATGGCGATATTCGTAAGGATAAAAGTGGCAGATCACCGCGCTGTCTAAAACATGCTTATATGCGGCTTCATAAAAATAGCCTTTTATTTTTTCTTCCTCCAGACCAAACAAGGGCAGCGGAACATCGAGCCCCATTTCCTCCAGCCGGTTGCAGACATCCGAGCCGGAGAAATTGGCGAAATTGTCAAGTAAATTGTGCATATGGTCCGCTCCGGTGGGAGAAAGAGCGTATCCCAGGCCAGTGATATTCTTTAGCCGCGGATCATGGAAGGGAAGTTCCTGTTTGCGGGCCACTGCCAGGAATTGATCCGAACCGCCGCCGATTGCCTCGGCCATCCTGGCCGATCCCTGGGCCATCAATCTCCCCAATCCTTCTTTTAGGGCAATTTTATGGATACCCTCTAATAGATCTTCTGGATTCCCGAATCGGGGCAAATAATCCTGATCGGCGATCAATCCATTCTCAACACAATCCATCGTGAACGCAATTGTTGCACCGGTAGAGATCGTATCCAGGCCGTACGCTGCGCATAACTCATTTGCTTTTGAAACACTCACAGGATCATTTATCGCTGTTAATGCCCCCAGTCCACCGATCGATTCATATTCAGGACCCCCGTAACGCTTGTCGATTTTGGGCTGATCAGAGTCAACCACGATCTTACAGCGTACTGGACAGCCTGCACAGGTATCGCGGCCCACTACCATCTTCTGGTGGAATTCTTCGCCGGATAATTTTTCAATTCCATCCAGTGAGCTGGCTTGATAATTTTTAATAGCCAATCCCCCGGCATCATGGTTGTATGACACCGAACCGGATGTGCCGTGGGAGACTGCCCAACCCATAGAATCCTTATAGGTGGATGTGATCCATTTCAATGTGTCTTTGAGCTGATCTTTATCGGCCAATCCAACGCGTACGTTTCCCCGTACTGCCACCGCTTTTAGATTCTTGCTTCCCATCACTGCACCCAGGCCAGAACGTCCTGCAGCCCGGTTTATGTCATGCATGATAGCAGCATATAAAACCTGATTCTCTCCCGCCGGACCGATCTGGGCAATGCGCACTTTTTGATCATCCAATTCCTGGCGGATGGTCTCTTCAGTGTCTGCTGTCATCTTGCCCCATAAATGATCCGCACTACGCAGATTAACGACACCATCAATGATCGAAAGGTACACTGGATCAGCGGCTTTACCGGAGATCACAACAGCATCAAAACCGGATTTCTTCAGCTCTTGCCCCCACCAGCCCCCTGCTTCACTGGAAGCTAATACACCAGTGAGGGGTGATTTTGCTCCAACTGCGTGCCGACCTGCACCTGGAAGCACAGTCCCTGTTAACAATCCTGAGGCAAAAACCAGCACATTTTCCGGGCCAAGCGGATCTGAACCTGGTTCCATCTCAGTTAATAGATAATGGAGAATAAATCCGCGACCCCCAATCAGTTTGCGGTAAAAGGCCGGTTCTGGTTCTTCATGCCAGATCTTTTGATCAGATAGATCCACGCGCAGGATTTTTCCTGTATAGGCACTTAAACCATTTTGAAAACTCTCTGAATGGCTGATCGAATAGGTAATGTTTTGTTTCTTCAATCTTATCCTCCTGCAATCTGGGGCAATAATTGGACTTGATCCTCCTCCCCTAAGGTCCCTGTCAAGTCTGTAGTTTTTTCATTCACAAGAGCGACCACTGGCTGGATAAAAGACAGCCGGTATTCCTCGATAATATCCTGGGTAGACAGCCCGGCTTGACCATGGATGATCACAAATTTACCGTCCCTTGTTGCCGGGACATGATTTGATAATGGAACTGTCAATAGCCTTTCCTCAAATTTAATCGAAACCATTCGTTAATATCTCCCGATCTTGCGGACAAGATCCAGGCCAAACTGGTACGTATCCAATGTTGTCCCGGGCGGGATGGAATGGTCGCTGTGGTAGATGTATCCGCCATTTTCCATAGCTGCGGGCAGCTTGGTTCGGATCTCTCTTTCTAAACCTACCCGATCATTGTTCTGGTAGAGACGGGCATCAATATTTCCCATCATACAAATCTGGTCACCGTATAATTCTTTTAGCTCTAAAATATCCATCCCGGCCTTGACTTCCAGGGGGTGAAGGCAGTCAACGCCGATCTCGATCAAGTAGGGTATTGCCGCGGATAAATTGCCATCCGAATGATAGATCACTTCAGCGCCAGATTCATGGACCAGATCAACCAGCCTGGCATGAAAGGGCATCAGCAGTTCCTGATAATGTTTGGGGGAAAATAATAAGCCGTTTTTATAGGCGATATCTCCATATAACCACAATCCATCAGGTTTGATGTCATTTTTGATCAGGTCCACCCATCCATCGATAATCAATTGGGTATTGGCAGCATAGATATCAGTCAAGAATTCCGGATCAGTGACCATCAGCATCAATTGTTCTTCCGGACCAACCATATGCCAGGCGGCCTCAAAAGGATCGAGCATGGAAAGGACACTGTATTTTTCCCTGGCTCTGATCTGATCATATCGGTGTTTCAAGTCATCCCAATTGATCCGCTCCGGGGAATACTTAAGCAATGTTTTATATTCATCCTCCCATTCTGACCGGGATTGAACTGCAAAGTTCAGCAAACCTGGGGTGGTTTGCTGACCGATAATTTCCTGGTTGACGGTGCCCCAGCAATCAGAATAGGTCCGGAGGCCATCTTTCTCTTCGATCGTCTTCTCAGGCAGTAAAAAGGATTGCTCAAACCAGAACATATCGATATCCAGATCGAAATATTCCTCCAGTGTTAGGTTTCCCGGGACTCCCTGGTTGTGGAAATCAGCTTTTACCTCGTTCCAAAAGGAATCATATACCGGGATGCGCTCAACTGGATTCCGAGCTAAAGTATTTTTTACTAGTTCTTTTGAATTCATAGATCCAATCCTGCTCTTTTCAGTAAGCGGGAAACGGCCAAGCGGCTTTCTTGAAGGAGTTCTTTTTCATCAACATTCTGGACCTGGCTATTTTCCATCAGGATTCTGCCCCCCACGAGCACTGTATCGACATCGCTGCCATGTGTTCCCAGCACCAGAGCGGAGCTCAGATCCAGAACCGGACTGACCCGGGGGTGATCAAGGTTTACAATCACCACATCTGCAGTACCCCCTTGCTCAAGCGATCTGCCAGCCAGGGCGATTGATAAAGCTTGATCAGGAGGCAATAATGTAGGATCCAGATTATGAATCCGGGCCAGACTGACTGCTGCTTTAGAAGTTTCCCAGATATCCTGAGTGTCATTACTGGCAGGGCCATCCGTTCCCAATCTGAGGTTGATCCCCTTTTCCAAGAACTTGGAAACCGGAGCAATTCCTGAACCCAGCACAGCGTTGCTGACCGGACAATGAACAACCGAAGCGCCTGATTTTTCTATCAAATCGATCTCGTTTTCATTCACCCAGACTGCATGAACTAACTCAGTGTTTTGATCCAAAACACCCAGCTCACTCAACCATTCCACCGGCCGCAGCCCGTACTCCTTCAACGACATTTGTACTTCAGCACTGGTTTCTGAAACATGGAAGTGCGTCTTGCGTCCATATTTTTGTGCCAGCTGATGGCTTTTGCGGAGAGTTTCTTCAGAACAGCGCCAGAGAGCCAAAGGACCATTATCGACCTTGATATAGCTGTGGTCCTGATATTTTTCGAGCAGGCTTTCCAAATCTGAGAGTATTTCCCCCGGTTTTTCTGCCCCGGATCCTTTATCTGACCAGGACCTGGCCAGCCGAACGCGAAGACCCACTTTCTCCACCGCCCTGCAGACGGCATCCGTGTGCTCGGGCGACCTGGTGATTTTATGATGATCAACCACATTTGTTGCGCCGCAGCACAGGTTTTCAACCAGACCCAACATGGCTGCCAGTTCCATATCCTCAGGAGTTAATGCCCCTTGCAGGGGCCAGATTATCTCCTTTAACCAGGATATCAGGGCTCTTCCCCCCCCGAGTCCGCGCATGAAAACCTGGCTTAAATGGGTATGGGCATTGGTTAACCCGGGAATCACCGCTTGATTTTTGGCAGAAATCACCTGGTTTGCAGATGAGATCATGTCCTCAGGCGGCTGACCTGCTCCAATTTGTGTGATGACCTGATCTGTGATGATCAGGTAGCCCGGATCCATCCAGCCTTCAGCAGAATAGATAGCCCCTTGATGGATCAGAATATCAGTCATATTTTTTAACCCCGGGCAGCAAGTTGATTTTTCAGCCAGTCAACCTGGATCGGAAGTTCATAACAGCGGATCCCCGTGGCATGAAAGATACCGTTGGCAATAGCCGGTGCGGTGGCAATCATGACCGGTTCAGCCAGATTTTTTGCTCCAAAGGGTCCTTCTGGTAATCTGGTCTCAATAAAGGTTGTCTCACATTCAGGCATATCGAGCGAAGTTGGGATGGTGTATTTTGATAATCTTAATTTTTGGGGGTAGCCATCCACAAAATTGAATCCCTCTGTCAGTGCATAACCCAATCCCTGGGCGATTCCGCCCAGTAGCTGGCCCCGGGCGCCCTGGGGGAAAATAATCTTCCCGCCGTCATGGGCTGCCCAGATCTTTTCAACCTTTACCGTACCATGCTCAGAATCTACACTGACCTCAGCAACCTGGGCCCCGTAGCTGTAAGTATAGTAGGGAATCCCGGTTCCGGTTTCAAAATCCCAATGAATTTGAGGGATCTGCCAATATCCCCGCGCATAAAGCTGCAGGCCCAATTCAAAGGCATGATCAACAACCTCATTGAAGCCAATTGGCTCTTCAAGCGGGCCTATGAACAACTCCCCCTGACGATGGATCTGCTCCGATTTACATCCCAGAAGATCGGAAGCTGCTGTTATCAAGGTACCATGGATCTTTTCCGCAGCGACCCGGGTCGCATTTCCTCCTACCATAGAGGCTCGAGATGCCACTGTGGGGCCAGATTCCAGAGCTGTTTGAGTGTCCGGCCGCAGCATATGGATCCTCTCGGGTTTTACTCCCAGGACCTCAGCAGTCACCAATGTAAAAATCGTTCGGCTTCCCTGACCATAATCTGTCAGACCGGATTGTAATGTGATACTGTGATCCCTTTCAATGGTCAGGGTTGTGCGGGCATAATCCGTTCCTTCTCCTCCCAGACCGCTACCGTGGAAATAACAAGCCACCCCTATCCCTTTCAGGTGGCCATTTTTTTGACCTTCCTTGAACAAGATCCTTTTTGTATCCCATTCAGACTGGTCGCGAACCCATTCGATCGCCCGCGTTAAACCCACTTCATGGGCAATCGTGTTTCCTGTAAAAGCCTGGTCACCCTGAGACAAACAATTTCTCAAGCGGTACACAATTGGATCTTCGCCAGCCAGATCTGCGATCTCATCGATGATCATTTCGGATGCTGCAGCAGCCTGAGTATTCCCAAAACCTCTGAATGCACCGGAATAGCCGTTATTGGTATAAACCACATCCGTATCCACCGATGCGGCCTGGTAGCGGTAGGCTCCCAGTAGATGCATTGATGCCCGCCAGGCGGCTAAGGGGCTCATACTGGAATAGGCCCCGCTGTCCACCAGGAATTTTCCCCTTCCAGCTAAGATATCACCTTTTTCATCCAGACCGATCTCAAGGTCAATTACGCCCCCCTCTCGTTTATAAGACACCAGCAATGATTCTTCCCGATCAAGCAGCAGCCTGACAGGTTTCCCGGTCAACAGGGCAAGTTTTCCAGCCTGAGCAGTAAATTGGTAGACATGATCATCCTTGCCGCCAAAAGATCCGCCCACAGGCGGCTGGATGACCCGCACAGAATCTGGATCCAGCTCCAGTAAATCCGCTGCGTTGTCGCGATTGATATGAGGGCTCTGATTATTGGCAAAAATCGTTACGCTGCCATCAGGTTCCGGGAAAGCCAACACACCCTCAGTTTCGATACAGGCATGTTCCTGATGAGCAAAAGTATAAGAGCGGGATATCCTGGTCTGGGCTTGATCCAAAATTTGATCCGGATCGCCATTCCTGACCAGCAGCCGCTCACATAAGTTTCCTTGATTCATGGGCGCTTCCAGGGGAATCAACGGTGCACTGCCTTCCAGGGCGGCAGCAAGGTCTGACACCACCGGCAGCTCATCATATTCTACTCGGATGGCTTTCACTCCTTCCTGAGCAGCTTCCAGACTTTCTGCCGCAACAACAGCAACAGGATCCCCCACATAACGCACTTTCTGGTAAGCCAGAATATAAGCATCCCTGATCGGCCAGCCAAATCGGCCATTTTCCTTAAAATCTGCACTGGTTATCACGGCAACCACACCGGGAATTTCCAGGGCAGGTGATGTATCCAGAACTTTGATCATTCCATGGGGAATAGGAGAGAGTAATAATTTGGCGTGCAGCATACCAGGGAATGACAGATCCCCAACATAATGGCATTTCCCAAGGACTTTTTCCGCGGCATCCACAGCTGTCATGGAGTTTTTACCGATATAATCAAGAGATTTAGGCATTATGATCCCCCTTTGATGAATGACGAATCTCGGCCGCCTCTTCAATTGCCTCAAATATCTGAACATACCCTGTACAGCGGCAAAGATTTTTCTGAAGAGCTACTTTAATGTCCTGCCGGGTGGGATCTGGATTGGATGATAACAAAGCTTCAGCAGCCACAACCATTCCTGGGGTGCAGTATCCACACTGCGTGGCTCCGTTTTTAATAAAAGCCTGCTGGAGATCGCTGGGAGTACCATCAGGCGAACTTATCCCCTCAATGGTAATCACCTCTTTTCCATTCAGCTCCTTCATAAGAAAGGTACAGGAATTTTTAAGTTCACCATCAATGATCACAGAGCAGGCGCCGCAATCCCCTATTTCACAGCCTGGTTTGGTTCCAGTCAGGTTTAGTTCTTCCCGCAAAAATTGGAGCAGGGTCTGTTTAGGCTTGGGCTGAGTGGAGATCGCTTCTCCATTAAGGGTAAAATTCACATCTGTCATAAATAACTACCTTTTAAGTGATAGGAATTTAAGATTGGTTGATTCCCCTGCGTCAATGACCAGGGCAATGGTTTTAATCTCTTTTGGTTTAATATCTAATCGAATTGTAGTATAGTTTTCTACTTGCAATGATCTGATTGATTCTTCGTTGAGATCTGTTTCCCAGGCAGCGGAGACCGGACAAAAGAAGTGGATTTCTCCCTCATGTCTGCCGGACGTTGGATTATAGACTCGGATAATCACTCGTTTTCCATCCTCAGCTCGTTTTACCGCACTCAGTTTAATATCTGAAGGCTGAATATCCAGAAATGATCCCTCACCAGGCAGTTCACCTTCCCGAACTCTTGGTTTAAATTTCAAACGATCCGGGGATTGATCCGCATCCAAAGCCGGAAGAGCACCTTCGGGGTCCAATCCCCTTCTCACATAAACAGGCGCCCGGAAATGATAAGCCAGATCATAAATGGCTGTCCAATCGTCCGGGTGGGGAGCGATCCGATATTCAAAACTTGAGATTCCCAGGCATTGAGCATCCGGGGTTTCGATCTCGGGTGGACCTGCCTGGCCTCCAGGTCGGGTTTGCAGATCACCCCGGGTGAGATATCCCACACAACGCAGAAGGGTAATGGCAATGGTGTTCTGCTTATCTTCCTGCAGGATCTCATATTCGGCAAGACCACGGTTAAGCACAGCCAATCCAGCTTTGCCATCGGATAGATCGACAAAATAGCGTTGATGGCGGGTTGGAACATCGGGCTGATCCCAGTTCTTTTTCTCTTCAAATCGAAGCGGTCGTTTCATGACATCAAAATGGCTGTCAGCTGCCACATACTCTGTATCGATGCTGGTGGGAAAACATGCTCGCAGGCGATGATCCCGGGACGCATTGGTGACCCTTGTTTCTACATCCAGGTAAGGATTATGAAAACCGAGCGATATTTCAGTAACGATCTTGTTATGACCTTTTATTGGACTTCTTTTCTTACGGTCTGCTGTTAACGACAGGGGCAGTTCAAATTCATGGCTGATCCTGTACCTAACCAGCAAAGGACCCACGGTGATGCACTCGATCTCGGCTTGAGACCCGAGTGTTGAATAGCTTTCTGGATTGGGCGCGGGAGAATAATCATATTCATCCCCTGCGTCTTCTTGATCCACAAAGAAATTCAAATGTTGGTAACTCTGGCCGGTTTGTTTATCCAGGACGTTGAGACTGCCATCAGTCTGGATCTCAACTTTCAGGTACTGGTTTTCCATTCCAGATTTCAGATCTATCAAAGGTTGATCCAGTGAAGGTCGTTTTTCTGGCTGTCCCGGTAAAGCATAATAAACCCTGTAGCCACAGGGAGGAAGATCCCTCAGATAAACAGCCGCAGTAACCCGGGTAATCAAATCCGTTTTCCCCAGCTCAGGATCCTGGATAACCCGGGAGCCTAAGATCTGGCAGGCAGCGCGCGCTCCTGTTGAATCTACCAGGTGGAAATCCTCTACCAGAGGATCATCAAGCCGGAAGTCCAATTCAACCAGGCTGGTTTGTGTGCGTTGAACCGTCGACGGATTATAAAAAACAAAAGGTTCTCCAGCCGCGCTTTTATCAATCCAGCTGCAAAGTGCCCTGAATCCATTCCGGATGATAGGATGGGCAATCTGCCCTACCTGATCAAAAACCACCATGTTTTCACGGTGGACCTGGTCTGCACTGCAACCGCAGATATCGTCATGGGGATGGTTCTGGATCAATTTCCGCCAGGCCAGATCAAGGAATGGCCCCGGGTAGCTATGCCCGAGCAGCCAGGCCCAGGTGCTGATCGGTTCGGTGTAACATTCCAGTATGGTTTGGGCCCTATGATTGGCCTGCTGCAGGTACATTCGGGAGGAATAAACACCATGGACCCCAAACCCATACCTGCTGCCTAACATCTCACCAGTATGAATCGCCAGATCATCACCAATGGCAGCTCTGACCTGGTCCAGATAATCTGGTAGATTGCTCTGGCTGTACTGTACCTTAGCACTCTTCTGGTTGGCATGCTGCAGAATTTGTGGAATTCTTGGATCGATATCCGCATGGTCAATCCCATTCATCAACAGGAACACACCTGAGCGGTTCGAGGGCTGGAGATCTTCTACGGCTCGCTCAAGGCGCTCTATCGCCTGACCAAGATCGAATTCCAGGGCGCTGGTATCTCCCCAATAGATCGGGTATCCCAGATTGGAGGCATTAAAATATCCCTTCCGCATATGGATCGCCAGCACCCGGGAACCATCTGGGGCCTGCCATATGAACTCATCTCCCAGTTTTTCACCCTCATCCCCCAATCCCCTCCAAAATACCGCCGAATCAATTCCGAAACCAGCCAGGATCTGAGGCAGCTGGGCAATATGCCCAAAACTGTCTGGGATGTAGCCAACCCTAGTCGCACCGCCCAGATCATCAGCGAATCTGATTCCCAGCATCAGATTGCGTATCAGGGCTTCCGGGCTGACCAGGAATTCATCCGCCAAAGCATACCAGGGTCCAACAAAAAGCCTTTCGTCCTGGATAAGCTTTTTGATACTCTCCTTGTGGTCGGGCCGAATCTCCAGATAATCTTCCACAGGCAGCATCTGCCCATCTAGTAAAAAGCTAGTAAAGTCAGGGTCGTTTTCGAGGGTTTCCAGAATACGATCGATCAGCCTGACAAGGCGGATTCGGAAGGTTTGGAATGGCAGGTACCAGGCTCGATCCCAATGAGAATGGGAGATTACGAGCGCATTAAGCTTTTTTTTATCCATCATAACAGAATTCCAAACAGTCTCACTGGAGTGGATATTTCCCAAACTGGCGGGCGGCATCCAACATGGCCAGATAGTATTCCGGTTTTACCCCGGGATGAATGGAATTGCTTGAAGATAGCAAAAATCCTCCTCCAGGGCCAACCTTCTTAATGATCATTTCGGTCTGTTCCCTCACTGCATTCTCGGGACCATTCACCAGGACTGTTGAGCAATCCACATTCCCAATCAAAGTCAATTGATCCCCATAATCCTTTTTGAGCTGGACAATATCCATGCCCGCCCTGGGCTCAATGGCCTGAAAACCATCCACGCCAGCCTTTACCATGCCATCCAGCAATGAGTTCACATTTCCATCTGAATGTTTCACATAAGGCACACCATACTTGTGGCACAGATCTGTGATCTTTTTTAAACGGGGAAAGACAAATTCTTCAAATAGTTTCGGCGAGAACATCGGACCTTGGTTGTAGGCCCAATCATACCCACCCTCCATACCATCCACCCCTCTTTTTAGGGTTTCTTCAGCAACCACCAGGGCATGTTTCAACCTGGCATCCAGATATCTATGGATCAAATCCGGTTCCTGCAATAATCCAATCAAAAAATGTTCCGCCCAGCAGTAAGTGGATCCTATTTCAACATCGATCTGACCCATCACAAATCGGTCCTGACCCAATTCCCGGACAAAAATATCCACTGGTGAAAAATCCCACTCTCCAAGATCAGGATCTGTATCCTCAAGGATTTCGGTCACCCTCAGTAATTCTGCCAAACCTCCCTGGTTCAGGGAGGAATCGATCTCATCATAGGTATCCGCTCTGGGACTGTAACCATAAAGGCTCCATTGGTCAAATTCCGGGGATTCGAATTTCCAATGAAAGTCATCAACAACGATTGGAATCTGAGGGTTTCGGGGGACTGGAATTGCTTGGGGAAAGACATCCAGATCCAATTTATTCCACAACTCAATCAGATCCTGGACCCGCTGTTCCGTATATTGATTGAAGGTCCCATTCACAATGGCTTGATTTTGTTGAACCCCCCGCACATAACCCCCAAATCCGCACAATGTTGGTCTACCCAAAACATATGCAGCTGTCGGATTATCAATGCTCAACTCATAAATGGGGACCCGATCCGGCTCCTGGTGGTCAAAAGCCAGTTTTACACGTTCTTTGCTATTCATCCTTTATCACCATCCCATCTACATCGCGGTTAAAATTCAATTGAACCAGCATTTATCTGGCGATATAACCTGGCTCTTCTGCATTGAATGGCAACAAGCAGGCTGGACTCGCATCAGGGGGGAAAAATCCTATCTTAAAGGGAGCCACGCCAGGAAAAAATGATCTAGACCAGGGAGCGCCCCCCATCTACCAAATATACTGAACCTGTGACAAAATCATTTTCGATCAGGAAGACGATCATCCGGGCGACATCTTCCGGGGATCCAACACGCTTGAGGAGGGATTTTTCCTCCGCCCACTTCCGTTTCTCTTCAGTATAGTTTTCCGGCAGCATCACTGTTCCCGGCGCGATCGCGTTGACCCGGATCTCAGGTGCCAATTCAAAGGCCATCGATTTGGTCAACGAAACCAAACCAGCTTTACTGGCAGCATGATGGGCATAATCAGACCAGGTTTGAAAGGCGGAAAGGTCTGTGATATTGATGATCAATCCCTGTTTTTGAGCCCGCATGAATGGTGTCACCTTCTGGCTGGTAAGGAAAGGACCTTTGAGGTTGATCGCCAGCGACATATCCCACTCCGCTTCAGTGATTTCTTCGAAAGGAGCCTTTAGCCAAACAGAAGCGTTATTGATCAACACATCGATGCGGCCGAATTCTTCGATGGTCCTATCGATCAAATTTTGAATCGAGGCGGCGGATTTCATCTCAGCCTGAACGGCCAGGGCCGGTTTTCCAAAAGCCTCAATTTCCTTGAGGGTTTCCTGCCAGGGCTCCTCCTCAAGATAATAACTGAAGGCAATCCGGGCTCCCTTTTCTGCCAGGGTAAGAGCAGCAGTCCGACCGACGCGAACTGCTGCCCCTGTGATCAAGACAACTGCATTTTCAATATTCATAAGTAGTTAAATCGCTTTCCAATTACATTACCAGGCTCATGACCGCTTTCTGGGCATGGAGGCGGTTCTCAGCCTCGTCATAAACAACCGATCGCCAGCCTGGTCCTTCGGTTTTATCGATCACGTCATTATTAACTTCATGCCCCCGATCCGCTGGTAAACAGTGCATATAGATCGAATTTGGATTGGTGAGATCCATCATTTCAGAGGTGCACTTCCAATCCTTATTGGCATCGAAGATTTGCTGGGCTTTTTTCTCATCATCTTCGCCCACTGGCGCTTTGAAGAAGACTGTCGGGCACCAGGCTTTGGGATAGACAACATCAGCACCTTTAAAACCATCTTCAAAATCGTTGGTGATCCGGAATGAACCACCTTCTTGCGAGGCAAAACCTTCACATTGTTTGACAATCATCGGATCCAGTTCCATACCTTCTGGATGAGCCAGAGTCACATTCATACCCATCATGGTGGCGTAGAGGATTGCCGATTGGGGGACTGCCCGGGGTTTATGAACACTGGGGGAGTAAGCCCAGGACATGGTGAAGTTGACACCCTTAAATCCACCAAAGTTCTCTTTCACGGTCAGCATATCCGCCAATCCCTGGAAGGGATGGTAAATATCATCTTCCATATTCAAGATCGGCACACTTGACCACTTGGCAAATTCTTTCAGCAAGGCATTGGCGTCTCCGTAAACCCAATCAACAGGATCACCGTAACAGCGAATGGCAATGGCCTGGCCCATTCTGTCCAACACCCTGGCAACATCCGAGACCCTTTCCGTGCTGTAGGCAACTTCCTTGCCTTCCAGGGCTGGGGTGTAGATCTTGGAGGGATCCAGAAAGTGGGCGTGCCCACCCAGCTGGGTCATTCCGGCCTCAAAGGAATTCCGGGTCCTTAAGGACTGGTTGTAAAACAGCATGAAGAGGGTTTTTACTCGTAAAAGGTCATCATGGTAAATTCCCATATCATTCTGAAGTTTCAGTTCTTCAGCAACTTCGAGAATTCTCTTCAACTCCGATGGTGTGAAATCTGTTTCGGCCAGAAAGTCACGGCCCTTAAAACCTGTTGTTTTCATACATATCCTCCATAAAATATTGTTTACTGATCCAATTTGATAAAAGTTTCCGGATTTTCTACTAGTTCGCAGATCCTCTGCAGGAATTCAGCTGCCGGCGCCCCATCGATCAATCGATGGTCAAATGACAGGCTTAAGGTCAAAGAATCCCGGATCACCAGTTCCCCGTCCCGGACAGCAGGTTTTTTCGTGATCCGCCCCACTCCGAGAATGGCTGTTTCAGGAGGGTTGATGATCGGTGAAAAGGAATCGATGCCAAATGCACCCAGGTTGGTGATGGTAAAACAACCCCCGTTGTATTCACCTGGCAGCAGTTTCCCATTTAATGTCCTCTGAACCAGGTCCAGCAGCTCATCATTGATCACCCCAATTGTCTTTTGATCAGCGTTATGCAGAACAGGTACCATCAATCCCCGGGCAGTATCAACCGCCAGGCCAATATTTACCTCATCCAGGGAGATCAATTCAGTTTCTGTCAATTGAACATTCAAATGAGGATACTCCACCAAGGCCTGGGCGCAAGCCTGGATCAAAAGCGAATTATAGGAAATTTTGCCAAGCTTTTCCTTCAAATCCATGCGCTGATTTACCAGCAGGGAAGCATCCAGTTCTGAGAAGAGCGTGACCTGAGGTCGTTCATTCCAGCTCTCGGAAAGCCTTTGGGCAATCACTCCCCTTAAGCCAGTCAGGGGAAGGGATGGCTTTTCAGCTGGGCCGGATCCTGATTTCAGTTTGGTTTTCACAGTCAGATTTACATCATCCCTGGTGATCCGTCCACCGGGTCCTGTTCCGGTGATCAAATTCAGATCCAGGCCAAAATCAGCAGCCAATTTCCTGGCCACAGGGGTTGCCTTGATTGGATCCCTTTTAGCTAGCAGCTGGTTCAGGTCAGCGCTGACCACCATACCTCGGGGTCCGGTTCCGTTGAGCCCGGCCAAATTGAGGTCTGACAGGTGAGCTTCTTTTCTTGCTTTGGGAGTTGCCCTGACCCGTCCACTCTCAACTGCTGTTATTTTAGGCATAGCTTCTGCCGGGGATGCTTTGCTAATCGGAGTTGGGGCTTCAAGGCCAGAAGCGCTTGAAACCTGATGAGTATCCCCTTTATCGGCAGAGATGATTGCCACGGGAGTCAAAACCGGGATCGTCTCGCCGGCAGCCACTAATATTTGAATATAGCCGCTGGCAGGAGCTTCGATATCGACAAGAGTTTTATCACTTTCCAGGGAGAATAACACCTCCCCATGATCTACCCATTCCTGATCGTTTTTATGCCATTCCACAAGCATGGCCTCTGTCATGATCAGGCCAAGTTTGGGCATGACAACTTCATAAACACTTTTTGTAGACATCATCATGAGGTCACTCTTTTGTTTTTCAATTCTTCCTTTCTCTGAAACGTTGTATATACCGGGCGCCAAACTCATCCCGGGCAATCAGGAAATCGATTGCCCGGACTGTTTCGACCAATCCAACCGTTTTGGGATCTACCAGGGCTGAATGCAAACCCCAGGGGATGGCAGCGATTAAATATGCCAAGTCGATCACAGTCTGGTCGGGCATGCCAAAACCTGCATTTCCGATTCCCAGAGTCGTTGCCAGTTTAAGTTCCTCTGATAACAGCCGGAGGGTTTCCAGGGTCACCCGCAGGGAACCGGGAACCGCACTGCTCGCCAGGCAAATTGCATCGACGATTATATCATCCTGCGGGATGCCATTTTTCTGGCAGGCGTCAAGGATAATGCGTGTTTGTTCAATCCGTTCATCCACTGTGGCAGGAATACCCCCACCTCCAACCGGCATGGCAACCACCGCCGCATTATATTTAGCGGCGATCGGCAGCAGCGTTTCCAGCGGCTCAGGTTCTGCAGAAACTGAATTTACCAGACATTTATACGGCTTCATGATCTCCAAAGCCGCATCCAGGGCTGCTGGGTCCCGCGTATCCAGGGAGATGGGGCAGCCGATTTCAGCATGGACTGCCTGGGCGGTTTTGGGCAGGAGCTCGACCTCATTAAGATCGATATCAACCAGCAATATATCGACCATATCGGTTCCCACCTGCTGTCCTGATTTTGCTAAATCCAACAGGATATCGATCTTGCCATCCTTGAGTTGGCTTAAAACCTGATCGGTTTGATCCATAACCCTCAGCTGGTCGTTGATCAAAACAGTTGGTGAGCCAATCCCGATCTCGAGCGATCCATTTCGGGAGGTTAATGTGGTCATTGGCCTTCTCCAAAGATTGCCTTTACCCTCTGGAAAGCGGATTTTTCGTCATCCGATGGGGAAAATTCCATTCCGATCAATCCATCAAAACCGAGCTGCTTAAGTTTAGCGGCGATATTCACAAAATTGATTTCCCCGGTTCCAGGTTCCTGGCGGGTTGGGCAATCTCCGATATGGAAAGTGGGATATAAACCCCAATAATCCTCCATGCCCTGGATCAAGTTTCCTGCAGTGCGCTGCTGATGATAACAATCGAATGCCAGGCGGAATTGAGGATGATCCATCCGGCGGACCCAATCCGCCGCCAGATCATGATCATGAACCAACACCCCACCCTGGATATGATATTCGTTTAGTCCCTCAACCCAGACCTCAACCTCAGTTTGTTCTACCAACTTGAGGATCTTTTCTGTCTGGCTCAGCAGGTTGGCGTACTGCTCCGCTTCAGTGACATTTCGAGACAGCCTCCGGGTCCATTCTTTCCCATCAACCAGGTCGATCTGGTTTGAAAAAATAAACAGGTGATCAATTCCATAACGGGTGGCTGTTTCCAGGCTTTCCTGCCAGGATCGCAGGGTCAGCTCATTATCTCCGGGATCTGCGAGGGAACCCATTGCTTCATCAAAGGTCGAGTTGATACGGGCACCCAGGCGTTTGCATTCGGCCGCGATCTCAGCGATTGGAGCCTGGCGCCAGCACCAGACATCATAACGATCGATGCCAAGCGCAAAGAATTTTTCCACCCGCTCCACGATCGGCAGGTCTGTATACCAAAAATCTAGATAACCAGTGTAAATCATTCGTAAAAATCCATCCTTGTTCAGTATGAACTACTTCATAGTAAACCGCTCGGTGGCAGACAAAGGTCAGTTCAGGATGATCTGTTGATTGTGATGATCGGATCTAAACCCAAGAGCTGACCAAGTTTTTTATATGGGTCCTCCAAAAGTTCCGATCCCATAAAAGATCATCAAGAATACCGCAACAAGAAAGAACAGTCCAAAAAAGACCATTAAGGCATAATCCGGCGGCTTAAGGATCGATTCATGAAGATATGTGCGATCCGGGCTCCCGGAAAAGGCCTTGGACTGCAGAACAACCTCCAGCTGCTGGGATTTTACGAGCGAATTTAATATCAAGGGAACAGCGACCTTGGCATAAACTCTCACTCTTTTGATGGCTCCCATTTTTTCCATTGCCAGACCCCTCAAGCGCTGGGCTTCAATGATCGAGTTGAATTCTTCGATCAAAAGCGGGAAAAAGCGCAGGGTGGACGAAAAGATAAAGGCGATCTTGTAGGGTATCTTAGCTCGAACCATACCAACAATCATGTTATTGACCTCTGTCGTGAAGACTCCCAGAGGAATGATCAAAGTCAGAGTCAGAGTCTTGAAGATCACATTTAATCCATAGATAAAACCATCCCAGGTGGCATACCCTCCGCCTAAGATCGGCCAGGATTCTGGAAATGTAAACATGCGCTGTAGTTGGTCAGCAGATGTTAAATTCTGGATTGCCATCACCTGATCCCTATTAAAGAAGGCATGCGTGGAGAGCAAGATCAGATAAAAAGGCATCATAATCACCAGGATCAAACGGATATAACTCCACTTGACACCTACCAGCAGGCAGGTAACCACGATTATCAAAGCCATTACAAACTGCAACAATGGGCTTTCCCACAGAAATGCAACTACGGTCACAATCGCCATCATAAATAACTTGGGACGGAAATCAAGCCGGGAGAAGAACGAATCCCGTTCAACGGTTTGGAATTTCATCATGCTCATGATTCACTTCCTTTGGTCTGCTGGGTTAAGCTGGCTGCAATTTCTTCGGGTGTCAAAAGAGCTTGGAAGGATTGATCCTCCTGCTGCATCATTTGCGCCATATGCACAGACTGAGGTGGTGTTAAAAAAGTACTCTTTAATAATTCTGTTTGATGGTAAACCGATCTGATATCAGAATCCATCAGGATTGTGCCCTTTCCCATAACAACAGCCCGCTCAGCGTAATCTGGCATCAGATAGAGGTGATGGGTGATCACAATAACTGTCTTTCCCAGCTGGTGAAGCTTCTTACTGATATCCAGGATATACCGCGCTCCCCGATAATCCTGGCCGGTGGTAGGTTCATCAAAGATAATGATCTCTGGCTGCATGGCCAGAATAGCAGCGATCACCAGGCGGGCCCGGTCCCCCTTGGGCAGCGCCAGGGGATGCATATCCTTGACATCCTCCAGACCCATCGACTGGAGAGCCTCCGTGGTGCGGGAAATTACTTCCTCTTCAGGGTAATCAAGATTTATCAAGGCAAAAGATATTTCCTCGGACACAGTGGCATTGAAGATCTGGTTGTCGGGATTTTGGGCCACATAACCGATCCGGCGGGCTAATTCAGATACTTCCAGATCAACGGTGGATGTACCCTCAACGCTGACAACACCTTTGGTGGGGTCAAGTAATTTTAAGAAATGTTTGACAAGCGTGCTTTTTCCAGCGCCATTCTGGCCGATGATCAAGACATATTCGCCTTCCCTGATCTCCAGGGAAACATCATGAATGGCTTTGGTGCCGTCTGGATAGACATGCTGCAGGTCCTTTACGGAAAGCAGCGGTTCTCCCTTCATTACTGGGGGAGCAGGAAGATCAATCAAAGAATGGCCAGAAGATTTATTGATCTTTTTGAGCAGGGGCAGCGCTTTTTCCATTGTGACGGGAATCTCAGGAACAGCCTGCCCACCTTTTTTAATGTAATAGAAAGTCCTCGCCACCTGGGGAGGGCGGACCTCATGCTTGATCAGCATTTCCGTATCGGAATAGATTTCCTCCGGGGTGCCAAGGGCAACGATCTTTCCCTGTGACATCAGGGCTATTCGATCGGTATAGGCCGCCATCTCCTCCGCGGAATGACTGGCCATAACGATGGTCATACCCAACTCTTTATTCAGCTCGTATGCTGTCCGAAAGACTTCCTCAGCGCCAACTGGATCAAGCTGGGAGGTCGGTTCATCAAAGATCAACAGGTCAGGCTGAACTGCGATCGCCGCGGCAATGGCCAGACGTTGTTTTTGACCTCCGGAAAGCTCATGGGGATGTTTTTGTTCAGTGCCTTCCAAACGCACTGCCGCCAGTGCTTTTGGAATCCGGGCCATGATCTCTTCGCGGGATACCTTGAGGTTTTCAAGCGCAAAGGCAATCTCATTTTCCACAGACGTGCTGATCAGCTGCGTCTCTGGATCCTCGAAGACCTGCCCGACATGGGTGGCAAAGGTGCTGATAGGATGCTCGAGGGTATCTAGGCCGGCAACATGGATACTGCCAAAAAACCTCCCCCCGTAAAACTGGGGAACAATACCATTGAGAGCCAGACAAAGCGTAGATTTTCCCGCACCGGTCGGTCCAATAATTCCCAGGAACTCACCCTGATATATTTCAAGGCAGATTTCTGATAAGACAAAATCGATCGATCGGGGATATTTATAAGAAACATCCTTAATGATTGCAATTGGTTTTCCCATGCAGACACCTCGTTTTGGCATGTTACAGTTATTCCGGGGGATGGAAATAAATCCATCCCCCGGGTGGATCAATTTTAGTAAATCGCGTTTTCAGGTTTAACCAAACCGATCGCCCGTAAACCAGCGATCACACCACCGCCGATGACAACACCGATCAAGACGCGCATCAGGTTTTCAAAGGGGATGATGGGGATCAACATGGTCCAGACCTCTTCGGGCCAGTTGAACATGTGATAGGTGATTGCGGACTGAGCAGCATGGGTGATGCCAAATACAGTCCAGGTGCCGAGACCCAAACCAGCCAGAACCAAACCCCAATTCTTGCTGTTGATCCATTTGGCAAACAGATTCCGGGTGGGAAGCGCAAAGAGTAATAACGCCGACCAATCCAGGAAGGATCCAGCCAGGGTGGGCCATAAACCGATGCCGTTCAGGAACAGGGCCCGGCCAATGAAGTAAAGGTAAGAGACGAGGCAGTACAGGAATACCCACAGCCACCAGCTCTTCCTTTTATCACCAACCACCATGGTGCCGGCGGCAAAAGCTGCCACAACACCACCCAGGACACTAACAACCAGAACGCCAGCTGTGTGAGGGGCCAGGAAGCCGCCGATTAACACGCCGATACCAGCAGCCACAGCGCCAGCAATCGGACCCAATATCCAGCCAACCAGGCCGAAGATACCCTGACTCATCGGGAAGCTGCCCCCGGAAGCCAGAACCACTGAGAACGGGAAGAAGGATAAGGCTACGATCACAGCAGCCAAAACCACAATATAGGCTACCGGGGCGCCGTCAATTGCCGCGCCGCCCAAAAACTCAACTTTTCGTTCTTCGCCAACAGGCATTTTTTCAGACATTTATATCCTCCAAGATAGTTTTTGCCGCGAATATTGATCCGGGTTGATTACTTGGTCCTTATCCACAGCAGATTAAAAATAATTCATTTACCGCACACTATGTTAAATTTGAGAATCCACCTCCTTTTCCTGCCTGCTCCCTGTGCCGGCAATTCTATGATGGGTTTTTCGAGGTGAGCCACAGGTTCATTCCTCCGCAATTATTCCTATCAGCCGCAACTGATCATTTTCTAACCTTCAACCGGTACATTTATCACTCAGTACAATACCTTGAGATAACTCAAGATTAGTTTCTGAGAGTACAAAGTTTATCGAACGAGGGTACTTATAAGATACATCCTTAATAATTGTGATAGATATAGCCATATATACACTTTTTTTTTACTGGGTGTTCAATATATCTCAGTGTCTATTTTACACAGTCCCAAGGATAGTGAAGCTTAGTAAATCGCGTTATCGGGTTTAACCAATCCGATAGCGCGCAGGCCAGCAATCACACCTCCACCGATAACCACCCCGATGGCAGCCCGCAATACATTCTCAAAAGGTATCAATGGGATTAAGGCATACCATTGAACCTCGGGCCAATTATAGAGGTGATAATAAAAAGCTGAAGAAATCACATGCGTTAGCCCATATACGATCCAGGTTCCAAGTGCTAAACCGGAAGCCACCAATGCCTTATTATCACTCTTGATCCACCTCGAGACTAAATTTCTTGTGGGTAAAAGGAATAACAGGATAGATGACCAATCAATAAAAGTTCCTGCAATCACTGGCCAGATGCCAACACCGTTGAGGAAAATAGCCCGGCCGATAAAATACAGGAATGAGAGAAAAGCCAGCAGCCAGATCCAAAACCACCATCCTTTCCTATCTTCTCTAAAGACCATCGTTCCCGCAGCAAAGGACGCAATCATCGATCCAAGTACTCTGACAGCAGGAATTGGACCAGCTGTATGGGGTGCCAGGAAAATGCCAATTAAAGCCCCAATTCCAGATGATACTGCACCGGCGATTGGACCTAAAATCCATCCGACGAGGCCCAAGACACCCTGACTCATCGGGAAGCTTCCGCCTGATACTAAAATCGCTGACATAGGAAAGAATGACAAAGCAACTACCACAGCAGCCAGAACAATAATGTACGCTATGGGCGCGCCATCGATAGCTACTTTCTCTAAGAATATTATCTTTCGTTCTTCACCTAACGTTTTTTTATCAACCAATTAATTCCTCCAGGATAGACTAAAGTATGAAAATAATTGAGGTACCTTAGCCTAGGGAATAGTGCCGCCTTATCAAGTTGTTTTCATGTGTTAGAACACTCTTACTTACTCCTGGTTCCAGAATGTTTTCACAGCATTAA
This sequence comes from uncultured Chloroflexia bacterium, assembly GCA_963783765.1. Taxonomy (GTDB): domain Bacteria; phylum Chloroflexota; class Anaerolineae; order Anaerolineales; family UBA11858; genus B10-G9. Next base: position 90,203 of record CAWAOV010000006.1, read on the forward strand.
CAATATCCCCAGTATCAGGAAGGACATGGGCTTCCAGGATAGGGCTGTACGGGAGGGGCACATTCTTGGCGCCCACCCGCAGAATAGGCCCATCAAGATATTCAATTGCCTCTTCGGCGATCAGGGCAGAGATCTCCGTCCCGGGTCCGCCCCGCAAATGGGCTTCATAGGCAATGACTACCCGGCTAGTTTTCTGAATTGAGCGTAAAATAGTTTCTTTATCGAGCGGAACCAGCGTCCTGGGATCGATAACTTCAGCGCTGATACCGTCCTTTTGAAGGATCTCGGCTGCAGCCAGGGCTTTTTTGGCCATGATATTTACCCCGATGATAGTGACATCCTCCCCTTCCCGCAGGATGTTCGCTTTCCCAAATGGCACCATGAAATCCGGATCTTCCGGGACTGGACCACTATCGCCGTAAAGCATCTTATGCTCAAAGAACAGCACCGGATCACAGCTTCGCAGGGCCGTTTTTAATAATCCCTTGGCATCAGCGGGCGTCGTGGGAGCCACGATCTTGATCCCGGGGACGTTCATAAACCAGGCTTCCGGACTCTGAGAATGCTGCGCTCCAGCAGATCCCGGCGCACCTGAAGTGACCCGGATTGTTAACGGTACAATAGCTTTTCCGCCGCTCATAAACTTGGCTTTGGCTACCTGATTGACGATCTGATCACCGGCGCACATCAGGAAATCACCGAACATGATCTCAACCACAGGCCGCATGCCCATCATGGCAGCGCCCAATCCGGCACCGATGATGGCGGCTTCACTGATGGGAGTATCGATAATACGCTCCTCCCCAAACTCTTCCAGCATGCCCGCTGAGACACCCCAGACACCCCCAAATACACCAACATCTTCACCAAACAAAAATACATCGCTATTCAAGCGCATTTCTTCGGACATTGCCTCGCGAATAGCTTCAGCGTAGGTTATTTCTCGCATAAATCCACCTTAGAACACCAGTTCATCATGAGTGTCATCATAGACACCTTGCAGGGCTTCCTCAATCGTAGGCTGAGGGGTTTCCGAGGCGAAGGCAACTGCCTCATCAAGCAAGGATTGAAGCTCATTTTCAATAGCAGTGAGCTCATTTTCAGCAGCTAATTTCATTTCAAGCAAGTTGGAGCGGTAAGTGTCAATTGCATCCCGTTTTTTCCACTCCTGCAGTTCCTCAGGAGAGCGGTAAACCATCGGATCCCCCTCATAATGTCCCCGGTAGCGATAGGTCTTCGCTTCGATCAGAGTTGGGCCTTCGCCGTTTAAAGCTCTTTCGCGGGCGGTCTGAACTGACTCGTAAACAGCAATGACATCATTTCCATCCACGATCACACCAGGAAAACCGTAGCCGGCGGCCCGGATGGCAAGATCTTTGATAGGCGCTTGTTTATGTTGGGGGGTGCCTTCGCCATAGAGATTATTCTCACAGAAGAAGATCACCGGCAGATTCCACAAACCAGCCATATTGGCAGATTCATGGAAAGTACCCTGATTGATGGCGCCATCTCCAAAGAATGTCAGGGATACACGCTGTTCTTTTTCTTAATTTGAATGCCAGGCCTGCGCCCACAGCAGCAGGAAATCCTCCACCTACAATCCCATTTGCTCCCAGGATCCCCAGGTCAAAATCAGAAATATGAAGCGATCCCCCTCTTCCAAGGCAGTACCCCGCCGAGCGAGCGGCCAGCTCGGCCATCATATACTTTGGATCTCCGCCTTTACCCAGGAGATGTCCATGTCCGCGGTGGGTGCTGGTAATGACATCATCCACTGTTAAAGCCTCACATGCACCAACTGCAGTAGCTTCCTGCCCGACGCAGGAATGAATGAAACCCGGGATCAAGCCACTTCGGCGTTCTTCAATGGCCCTGAGCTCAAATTCGCGGACCAATTTCATCTGCCGGTAAAACCGGAGCAGCTGGTCCTTTGGATAAGTTTTCATTTTTGATACTTCCATACTGATCACCTTTGACTACGATTATTTTGAATACCAGAGTTTTAGTGCTGCTTGACGTGTGTTTTCTTTGAGCGCTGTCCAGTCCGCGCCAATGACAGAACCCTGGCTGACTTTCTTTTCACCGGCAACCCAAACTGATTGGACTGCATCAGCATTTCCGTACAGCAATACTTGTTCATACAGATTGTGTTCCTGGATAGGCGTGGGGAGATTGGTTTCGATAAGCTGCAAATCGGCCTGCCAGCCCTTTTCAATCCGGCCAACTTTATCAAATCCAAGCGCTTTCGCTCCACCTTCTGTTGCCAGGTACCAGACCAGATCGGCGGGCATCACCCTGGGATCCTGATGGGCAGCCTTATGGATCAGAAATGCGCCCCTCATGACTTCAAAGAAATCATCAATATAGCCATCACTGCCCAGGCCGACAGTCACTCCGGCTTCCACCAGCTGGGGAACTGGAGCAATACCCCCTCCTACTTCACAATTGGATAAAGGCATATGGGTCATTTTGACCTGATTCTTTGCCAGGATCTCAATCTCTTCCTGGTCGATCTGGACACATTGGGAAGCGATCAAGCGCTGGCTGGCAACTCCAATTTCTTGGTAATAATTAATAGTGCGCATGCCGTAATTGTCCAGACAGTGGGCTGGTTCATAGGTCCCCTCGGAAACATGGGCATGCAGGGCTACACCAAGATCAGCAGCTATTTGATCCGCCTTTTGAATAAACTCCCTGGAACAGGTGAATGTGGTGTGGTGGCAGATCAAGCCGCTCACCAAACCACCCTGCCGCTGACAATCCTCAGTGAATTGACGGTTCTCTTCCAATCCCAGCAGGCCATTTTCTTTGCTGATCCGTTCGGTGGCCTCGAAGGATAGGATCCCTCGCATTCCCCACCGCCTGACAACCTCAGCCTGGGAGGATAGGCAGCCCGGAATGGCATTGGGCGCTTCCGTGCAGTCATAAAAACTGGTCACGCCGCTGTCCAGCATTTGCGCACAGCGGTACTCTGTGCTGGCATCAATCATATCCGAATCCAGCCTGTCCTCTATCAAAGGCCACCAGAACTCTTCCAGGAAAGGCCAGAATCCAGAGGGGGCGCGGTCGAGGGGAATGCCATGGGCCAAAACACCATACAGGTGGGAATGGGCGTTGACAAAACCGGGAGCCAGGATTTGCCCTTCAGCCAGGATCCTTTCATCCCCGGGATATCTTTCAATCAAAACGGAATTCTCATCAATATCAGTGATCAGATCCCCTTCCATGCGGATACCCCACTGCTGTTTAGGTGGTGATTTTGGCGTGGTGATCAACCATTCCGGTAATATGATCATGAGCTCTCCTTTTTTGGTATACGGGAAAGGAACTGCCCCCTGTGATCTACTCCTGTGAATTCTCCCCGGTGAGCGATCATCTCACCCCGGGCAAATGTAGAACGCACCTTACCCTCCACGACAATGCCTTCATATGGTGTGTAATCCACCCGCTCGGAGAGGTTTTCATGGCTGATCATCTCCTGAACACAGGGGTCAAACACAACCAGGTCCGCATCCGCCCCGGGCTGGATGGTACCCTTGCGGGGATCCAATCCAAAAATCCGGGCTGGGTTGGCACAGCAAGTTTCCACCCACTGCTGGAGGCTTAGATGGCCGACAGCAACCCCACAGGTATAGATCAATTCCAAACGGGATTGAATTCCCGGCAGTCCTCCCGGGATCAGTCGGAAATCTTCCAGGCCGAGTTTTTTCTGTTCCTGGAAGAAAAATGGACAATGATCGGTTCCAATCGAATGCAGCGTTCCCCAAGCGAGCTGCTGCCAGAGAGCAGATTGATTTTCTTGCGCTCGCAGAGGAGGTGAACAGACAAACTTGGCTCCTTCAAAACCGGGCTGCTGGTAAAGCTCTTCACTTAAAATCAGGTACTGAGGGCAGGTCTCTCCCCAGGCAATCTGGCCGTTCTCCAGAGCGCGGGCCAGCGCCGCTGCTCCTGCGGCAGTTGAAATATGGACAATATAAACCGGCGCTCCCGCTGTGCCAGCCAGGGCTAAGACCCGGTTGACCGCTTCAGCTTCAGCCTGCGGCGGTCGGCTGAGAGGATGGGCGGACGGATCATTGATCCCGGACTTCACAACAGAAGCCGTGGCATATTGAACGATGGCATCAGACTCACAGTGCACCAGCACCAGGGCCCCATTTTCAGATACTGCGGACATCACCCGTAGGAGCTGAGTATCATCCAATAAAAATCCCGGGTAGGTGGTGTATAACTTGAACGAGGTCACACCAGCTCCAATCACATCTTTGATCTGATCCAGTGTAACCTGATCCGCATCAGTAATGGTCATATGCAATCCAAAATCAAGAACGGACCCCTCTTCACCTTCTGTCCTGCGTGATTCAAGGGCATCTGTCAGCAGCTGCTCTTTATCCGGCTCCACGAAGTCAATTACCGATGTCACACCACCACAGGCAGCTGCTTTTGTTCCGGTTTCCCAATTATCACTTGAAGTTGTTATTGCGGTGGGCATATTCAAATGAACGTGAGGATCGACCGCTCCCGGGAGTACATAACAATCCCGGGCATCGATCATCTTCTCTCCTTGAAGACCCTCAGAGATCTCTTTTATAATCCCTCCCTGAACGCCAATATCCACCTGGGATATTTCCTCAGGTGTGATCACCGTGCCGCCAGAGATAACAAGATCATACTTCATTGGTTGCCCTTCATCCTAATCAGCAGATCCCTTGATCCATTCTCTCATCGTCTGGATACAGCCAATACCCCAGCATCAATCTTCTCCAATTCAAGATTTACACCATTCAACTCGATTCCTGTTACATCCACACCAAAACAACAGATCTCGACAATATTAGGGGCATCATTTATCTCAACTTTCAATATTCCCTGCTCCAGGACCGATTTGATCTCAATCGGATCCTGATCTTCATCATAGATCACCAGGGAAGTAGTTCCTCCGGGTCCATAAAATTCCAGGGTCAGCGGTTTCAGAGACAGCTGGTCTACATACAGCATCTCCGGACCATAAGGGATAACAGATCCCCCTTTTACCCACAAGGGCATCTCATCCAGGGGGGTTTTCACAGTAATCCAACCAGGGCCAGAAATGGACTCCTTGGTCCAATAGTTAAACCATTCACCATCCGGCAAATATACATCCCGGGCAGGATCACGGTTCAGGACCGGTGCCACCAAGAAATCTGATCCAAAGAGATACTGCAGGTCAAGAGACCTGGTATTGGGATCATCCTGATACTCCAACAGCATGGGTCTGACCATAGGCAAACCGTTTTGCGAGGAAAGCACTGCCTGGGAATAGATATAGGGCAGCAACCTGTATCTTAGTTTTAAAAAGTCCCTGGCTATTGATTCCACCTGATCACCATATTCCCAGGGTTCCCTGGGTTGTTTGCCGTGGGCCCTCATATGAGAGGAAAAAGCGCCAAATTGAAGCCAGCGCAGATAAACCAGGGCATCTTTGGGAAAATCATCCAGAGAATCGGTATCAAAAGCCTCCGGTGAATAATCAAAACCGCCAATATCATGACTGCAAAATGGAACGCCTGACAAACCGTAGCCCAATAGTCCCCTTAACTGGCCTACAATCTGTCCAAAACTGCTGTAGCTGTCTCCACCCCATTGAACAGGATAACGCTGGGATCCGGCATAAGCAGACCGACCCCAAACCAACCCCCTTCCAAAATACTCCTTGGTCAATTCAAAAGCTGTCCGGTTGTACAGCAGGGGATACAGGTTATGCATTTCCAATCCTGTCCGTCCATCCGCATAAATTGCATCGATTGGCGCTTGTTCCGCGAAATCTGTTTTGAAAGTGGCAGCGCCCATCTCCAGCAGGGACCTTAAAATTCCCTGCCACCAGGAAACTGCCTCAGGATTGGTGAAGTCCACTGCTGCCAGGCTGCTTCCAGTAAATGCTTCAAGAACCGGAGCAGGGTTGCCTTCCAGGTCTTTGATCAGGTAGCCTTTCGCAGCGGCTTCCTCGTAGCGCGGAGTGCCTTCCGGCAGGTAGGCAGTTAACCACAGGCAGGTTCGGATGCCTTGTTTTCTAAATGAAGCCATCATTTCCACAGGATCAGGGAAAACGGTTTCATCCCACTCATAAGTACACCAGGGGCCCTCCCCCATCCAGTAAGGATCGAAACTGATCACATCACAAGGAAAATCATGCTCACGCATCCCATTGACAACAGCTTCCCCTTCCTCGCGGCTCATATACATGCAGCGAGAGATCCAAAATCCAAATGACCATTTGGGAGGAATCGGGGCGTAACCCGTCAAGTCTGCATAGGTTTTTAGAATATCCTTATACGCTGGTCCGCAGATCAGGAAATAGTCCAGCTGCTGATCCAGGATATGGAAGGAATAAGAGACATTCGACTCGCTTCCCATCCTGAACACCATAGGAAAGGAGGAGTTGATATAAAGGCCATACCCGGCGCTGCTGATGAAAAACGGGATATTCTTATAGGCTCGGTTGCTGGTCACATTGCCGCTGTCCACTGCCCAGAATTCCAATTCCTGGCCCCATTTATCGAGGGAGGAAAACCGCTCGCCAAAACCGTAAAATGATTCCCCGGGCTGAACCGCAACAGTTTCCCGCACTTCGTACAAGCCCCCATCCCGCTCCTTAAATCCTACCGGCGGCACCTCAAAACCTGGGCCGTAAGCCCGATCCGTGGTTTGCTGGGCAAAAAACGGCTCAACTTTTTCAGGAGTCTTTTTATCATAGATCTGCATACCCCAGGGCTTTTGCGGTAATCGGATCAATAAACGTTCAGTTTCAATTTCCAACAGGGATGGCTGTTCCTTCACAGTGAATTTCACAGCAGGGAATTCCTGAGTTAATAAAATTTCGCTGGGACCCTGGTTGATCTGGTCCGGATTTAATCTAAAACGGATCACCGCCGGATCGATGATATCGATCCGAACCTGAGCAGATTTCCCCAGAGCTGTTTGACATTGGAATGAAACCCCGGATGGGTCCTGTTCCCAGCTTTGCCAGGAGAGGACTGAATGGGTCGTTTTATGCGTGGTTGTATAATCCAGCGCAGATACAAAATCGTTCCAATGAACTTGTTCTTTCATAAGATCCCTCTAGAATATAGGTGGGGTAATGACTGAGATCCAGATCGCATCCTGGTCTTCAGAAGCACAGCTTAATTCCTCGAGATCAAATCCTTCAAAATAGATGGAATCGCCCGGGTACATCAGGTGGGTTTTCCCCTTGAGGATGATTTTAAGACTGCCGGAAATTAAAAATATAAACTCTTCTGTAGGTTTGCGAAGCCGCCTGACAATATTTCCTGTCCCGGGAGAGATCCTGCCGTAGATCGCTTCCATATTGCGGGTCAGATCGGTCATTAACATCTCGTAGCTGACACCTGAATTGGGAAATACCAAGCGTGATCGGCACCCTGCTCTGACCACTGGAGAATATTCCCCGTTATATTCTTCCTCGGGACAGGGTTCCTGATTATTGTAGACCAGGTCCTTAAGAGGGTCCAGCTCCTGGAAGAAGTCTTTGATCGAATAATCCAGCTCTTCGGAGATCTTGCCCAGCGAATCCAGCGAAACATTGGATTTCCCGCGCTCCAACTGGCTGATGAAGCTGGCCGATAAACCTGTCCTGCGCGCTAACTCTCGCATAGATAAACCCAATTCTTCCCTGCGCTGTTTAATAATGTAACCAGGGTTTTGAAAGTTAGACATATCAGGTCCTTAAGAGGTATAATTCAGAAAATTATTATTAGGTAAAAATAACTGAAAGCTATCTAAATGTCAAGTGATAATACACATATATACTATGTCATTTGACAAAATCAACCAAACTAGTACAATTAAAGCAATTTCAGCCCAATTAACCTGCAGTCGTATTTACCATCAGTAACTCCTACTTCACGCCGAGGGAACTATGACCCAAATCCATGATTTACGAAGCTACCTTCGCCTCCTTGACGGCCAGGGGCAGCTGTTCAGGATCAATAAAAAGGTCGATCTTGTCCATGAATTGGCTGATATTGCCGTGACAATGCAGCGCCAAAATCGGCCGGCATGTCTATTTGAAAAGCCCTCATCCGGGAAATGGCCGGTTTTTGCCAATGCTGTCAGTACGCCGGGGCAGGCTGCCCTGGCCCTGGAATGCACAGTGGATGAAATCATCGGGATCATGGAAAAAGCGCTTGATCCTGCCCATGGAATTGCCCCCCGGACCAAAAAGACAGCCGCCTGGATGGAAAACACCATTCCAGAAGCGAAGATCGATCTCAGGAACCTCCCCATACCAACCCACGGCAAACATGATGGCGGCCCCTTCATCACTGGCGGGATCACGATTGCCAAAGATCCCCTTAGCGGCCGGGGCAACCTTTCCTATAACCGGATGCAGATCCTTGGTCCTCGTACGTTTGGTTTTAATGTCAATGAATGGCGGCATGTGATGCAGTTCTACAAGGTCAACGAAAAACAGGATAAACCCCTGGAAATTGCCATTGCCATTGGTGTCGATCCCGCCATCAGCATCGCCGCTGGTGCCCGATATGAGGATGATGAATTGATGATTACCGGAGCGATCCGCAATCAAGCGGTTCCAGTTTGCAAAGGAATCACCACGGATCTCATGATTCCTTCCGAAGCCGAGATCGTCATTGAAGGTTATCTACCCCCCCACCGCCGGGAAGCCGAAGGACCACTGGCGGAATTCCACGGCTATTATGGCGAGCTCTGGAAGAGCCCGGTCTTTGAGGTCACCGCAATTCACCACCGGACGGATCCGATCTTCCAGACCATTATCCCCGGCGAGGCTGAACATATCTATATTGGCAACGTTCTGCCACGTGAGCCTTTGCTGCTCCGTTTTGTGAAACATGTCAGCAGCGGTGTGACCGGTCTGCATATCCCTCCCTATGGCAATGGCTTCTCGGCTGTCGTCCAGCTTGAGAAAAGCAATCCCGGAGAACCAAAAAATGTGGCCTTGGCTGCATTCACTGCCCACGTGAATATCAAACAGGTTATCGTGGTCGGTCCTGATGTGGATATTTATGACCCAGCAGATGTGCTCTGGGCACTGACCAACCGGGTGGATTGGAGCCAGGATGTATTTACCATCCCTGGTGCCCAGGGCCATGAAATGGACCCCACAGCCGATGAGCGCGGCATCCACACCAAGATTGGCATTGACGCCACTTATAAACCAGAAAGGCGGGATTACGGGGAACGGATCCGTTATCCATCGGTTGATTTGTCAGCTTACGATCTATAGATTAAGGAGATTTTATGACCACCCGAATGTCTTTATACATGCAGGATAAACACCCGATCAGTTATGAATTGGAAATTGCCCGTTATGCTGAAGAAAGGGGTTTTTCTGAGATTTGGCAGGCAGATACCCGACTGGCCAGGGACTGTGTGGTACTGATGAGTGCTTTTCTTGCCACGACCAAAACGCTCCGGGTGGGTTCCGGAGTTCTTCCAATCTGGACCCGGAATCCGGCAGTGATCGCCGCGACCTGGAGCACCCTGTGGGAACTGGCAGGAAAGGTCGATGGCCAAAGCAGGGTTATGCTGGGGTTGGGTGCCTGGTGGGAACCGATCGCCGGGCGAGTGGGCGTCGATCGCCGAAAACCGCTTACGGCCATGCGGGAGAATGTTGAAGTCATCCGGGAATTATTCACCATGGAAGAGGTCACCTACCAGGGCGAATTTGTCAATCTGGATCAGGTCAAACTGGATGTTGCTTTTGGAGATCTCTCTCCCAGGGACATTCCCATTTATATTGGCGCAACCGGACCTAAAATGCTGGAAATGGCGGGAGAGATCTGCGATGGAGTAGTTCTTAACTACCTGGTTTCGGTGGAATATATCAAAAATGCTGTTAAGTTGGTCGAAAAAGGAGCCCAAAAATCCGGTAAAACCATCGAGGATATCGATCGGCCTGAACTGCTGGTCTGCTCCCTTTCCGACGATGATCCAGGGGCCGCCATGTTCGAAGCTAAAAAACTGGCAGCTTATTATTTTGCCACCGAACCCCATATTATGAAAGCTTCCGGTGCTGATGAAGAGCTCCTGGAAAAAGTGCAGGCCATCATGGGCTGGCCGGCTACCGAAGAAGACTATATTAAAGCCAGCAAAATCATTCCAGAGGATATTGTCCGCAACATCATGGCAGTCGGGACTTCGGATGAATGCAGGGCAACTGTGAAAAAGTATATTGATGCCGGCGTTACCTGCCCGATCCTTTATCCGATGATGGATGATATCAAACCCGTGGTGGATGCTTTTGCAGATTGGTGAATCAATCAATAATAATAAGCCAAGGGTATTCTTTCTTCAAAAAGGAACTACTGATTTTTTTTGCCATAAAAGTAGTGAGCTGATTGTATGAGCCTAGATTTAAGATTTTCTAATCCTGATTGGGAGCGAATTGAAAGAGATTGGGGCGCCTGGTGGGAAAATGAACTCGACCGGCCCCTGGTCGTGATCGAGCGCCTGGATGGGTATGAGGTTGCTCCCGAACTGATCCCGGAAGTTGTCCACCATGCCGTCCATTTTCCCCTTGATATGCCTGCCGGGGATGTGATCGACTTCTACAGCGGGATATTTGAAAAGACCTGTTATTATGGGGACGCCTTCCCCCGTTTTTATGCGGATTTCGGCCCTGGATTCGCTGCTGCTTTCCTGGGGGCGACCCTTTCCATTCAGGATAATACCGTCTGGATTGATCCTGCCCAAACTTACCCCATCCATGAATTAAAGCCGCGCTACGATCCGGACAATATCTGGTGGCATCGGATCAAAGACCTGACGAAAGCCGCGGTGGAAATCTGGGAAGATCAGGTAACTATTGCTCATTCAGATCTGGGCGGCAATCTAGACATCCTGGCTTCTTTACATACAACTTCCCAGGTCTTAATGGAACTGATCATAGAACCGGACGAAATTGAACGGGTCCTGGGCGAGATTACCCAGCTCTGGATGAGGTATTTCCAAGAGCTGAATGAGATCATTGCACCATCCAGACGAGGGAGAAGCCATTGGGCTCAGATGTGGGCTCCGGGTAGTTTTTACATGCTGCAGAGTGATCTCTCCTATATGATTTCGCCAGACATGTTCGAAAGATTTGTTCTTCCGGACCTCCAGGCCTGTATAGATGAGATCGAATACCCTTTTTATCACCTGGATGGAAAAGGCCAGATCAATCATCTGGATCATTTATTGGGACTGGAAAAGCTGCGCGGCATCCAGTGGATATCCGGGGCAGGTGCTCCTCCTGCAGAAGAATGGATCCCGCTCCTCAAACGGATCCGCGATGGCGGTAAACTCTGCCAGGTTTATGTCACCCCGCAGGGAGCGCAAAAAATCGTCCGGGAACTGGGCGGGAAAGGGTTTTGTTTTGTGATCTTTGAAGGGCTGGAAACAAACCAGATCGAGCCGTTTTTGGGCTCGATTTGTTGATCTGCCTTTATGGCGCATCAAGCCATTTTTACTTTATCCCAATCGAACACTGAAAAAGGATACCAATGACCTATCGAGATGAATTCCTGACAATGATCCGCTCCCGCTCCGCTGCAGGAACAACATTTTTCCGCCCGATCGTGATGCAGTATGCCGCCCATGAAGTCAACCACAGCTACAAGGATTTTTATCTTGATCACAAGGTCCTGGTTGAGGGAAATCTGGCCTGCCGGGAGCGATATGGCATGGACGCAGTTGGATCTCTATCAGACCCCTACCGGGAAAGTTCAGCTTATGGTCTGCAGTTGAAATACCCGGAGGAGGGGGTGCCTATCCCCCAGGGTCACTTGATCATAAACCTGGAAGACCTTCAAAATCTGAGGGAACCCGATATCGAGCGCGAAGAACGGACCCGGGACCGGATCGAAGCAATAAAACTCTATCAAAAGATACTGGATGATGATACACCCATCATCGGCTGGGTTGAAGGTCCCCTGGCGGAAGCCTGCACCCTGGCAGGCGTGGAAAATATGCTCATTAAATTGGCAATTGAACCGGAATTCTGCCATTTGATCTTAGGGAAGATGGTCCCAACTGCCAAAAAATTTGCGCTGGCCCAGATTAAAGCTGGAGCAAAGATCATCGGCATGGGAGATGCAATTTGCAGCCAGATCTCAAAACGTATGTACGCGGAGTTTGTCAAACCTCTCCAGGCTGAGATCATCCAATTCATCCAGGCCCACGATTGCCTGGTCAAACTCCACATCTGCGGAAATATCACCCACCTCTTGCCTGACATAGCTGAGATCAAACCCGATATCGTCGATATTGACTGGCAGGTTGATTTGGATCAGGCCTACGAAGTGCTGGGACCCGATATCATCCGCTGCGGCAACCTGGACCCGGCTGGCTTGATCGAGAGAAAATCAGCAGAGGAAGTCTTTCAAGCAGCCCGAAATCTGGTTGAGAATGAACGGGGACGGGCTTTTATTCTCTCCGGCGGATGTGAGATCACTCCTCTTACGCCCAAAGAGAATTTCCTGGCGTTAAAGAGGGCTACACTGAAAACAGATTGATGGTGCTCTATAATTAGCTGGTTCGGGGTACAGGCGGCGGATCCCCCCACAATTCCTTGAATTACCTCCCTGGCGATCTTTGTCCAGCGATCGATCCTGACAGGTTGATTCTCCACCGTATGAGTATCTTTGAGAATGATCTCCAGAATACATCCTGAGTCCCTGGCAACTTTGACCGTATGGCGGATATAATCCCTGATCGCCTCTGGTTTAAAAATACCCACCAGGTGAGCCGGATTCGGCTTCCAGGAAAAGATGAATTTATCTCCCAGTTTTTCCGCACAGCTTTCCACGTCCGCCCAGGGTGAAATCGAGATTCTCCGCAAATTTGGAATCGTAAATAGATGATCCAGTTTTTGAGTGAGATCCTCACAGCACCCGTACGCTGTCAGTCCAAAATTTTCCAGCAGACGCTTTTCATAGGGTAGAACAAATTCCGCCAGGTGTTCAGGACTGACCTGGGCAAGTTCCTGAGCTTCAGCGCTGGCCCACATATCTGCCGGTTGGATATGATCTGGATCCACATCCTTGGATGGAAGCTGGTCTGTGAAGCCATTTCCGCCAGTTCCCTGGTATGTATTGTCATTGTTCAGCGAAAGTAAGCCGCTCTCATGGTACTGGCGGATAATCTCTTGATGTCCTTCCTCCAGAATGGACATAGCTTCATGAAGCATGCCAGGGTTCAAATAAAAATCCATCAGCACTTCTTCCAAGCCCCGCCAGGCGCTGTACTGCTCCATCAGGTGGAATGAGATATGTTTAACACCCTCCAGGCTGACATCCAGCAGATCTCCAAAAAGGTCCCCCATCTGCTGATAGGCCGTTTGCGAGATCCTTTCCTGGTAGATGATCTCGGGCACCCTGAGCCGGGACAGATCTTCAGGGGTTTTAAAAATGGGATCAAAACCTTTTGCGCCGGCAACTTCCTGGCTGCGGGTCCAGTGGGCTTCAACACCCCATCCGGAATGATGGATGACTTTGCGAACCACCCAGCGCTCATCCAAAACAGTATCATCCTGGAAATGCTGGTGGGCGTAAAGCCTCTTCCGCAGATTTAACTCGATCTCCCTGCTGGATTCGTCGCGACATAATAAATCCTCCGGCAGGATCAATTCCCGCCAGGATCCTTCAGGGAAAACCAGCATCAATGGATAGGATGATCTCAATGAATTGTGTTCCGTCCAACGTTGTTTCCGTGTAGATATTGTCGAATCCTGATTTATCTGTCGAATCCGGCTTGCCAGGTCTCTGAGGATCGAGCGGTCATCCTTGCTGACCAAATATTCATTGCCCGCATTAAGAACGAGGCTGTCATAAAACATTTTTGGAATCCTTAGATGCTTTTATTCCCGATCTGGATTACTTCATCGGACTCGGATCCATCAAATAAGAATTTCCAAACCAGGAAGAAACTTAATAAGGTGATCAATCCAGCGCTGATATATACCCCGTTGACTCCCTGCCAACTCCAGAGCCAGGTTGTGAGCGGTGCGGCCAGGCCGCCGCCAATAGTACTGCCAAATGATAATAAACAGAACAAGGTCGCACGGAAATGAGGTGCCTGATCAGCAAATAAAGGAATGGTTGCAGTAATTGAAAATTCAATTGCGATTGTGATTAACACCAGGACGATCTGTATGATCAGTAGCGTATTCTGAAAGAAAGGAAAGGCCAGGAACAACACAACACTGACAGCCAATCCAATCAAACTGCCCTTTCTTTTTCCCAGCTGATCAATAAAGATGCCAGCAATCAACAACCCCACTAATTCTGCGATGCCAATCACGGTACCCATAAAACCAATATTAAGGGGAGTGAACCCAAATCTTTCATTTAACAGGAATGACCAGGAGATCATAAACATAATAAATATAATCAGGGAGAGACTCGAGACTGCCATGGCTGCAATCACTTTTGGTTGGCGGATCAGGTTCATGATCTGCTTGGACATATTTGAGGAACTGGTCAGCAGGGGAGTTTTCGGTAATCTGATCTGGGTGATTGCCGCCATCACCAGACACAAGATACCGATCACCAGAAATGGCAGATTCCATCCCCAACCTTCGATCATCCAGCCAACCAGGGGTAAACCTAATATGCCGGCCGTTGAAAAAGAGGCGTCAATGGCCGCCAGCGCCCTGCCTCTCCGATCGTAGCGGACAATATCACTGACATAGGCCCGCTGGACAGGCATATAAGCCGCCGTAGTCAGGCTCAAGAGGATCAGGGGAAATAAACTCCACCAGCCGGTTGAAAAGCTTAGGCCGATCAAAGCGGCGCCCCTGAGAGTCTGAAGGGAAACCAATACCAATCTCCTGCCGTAGCGATCCGCCAAGATGCCAATAAAAGGACTGGTTAATCCAACTATGGATCTGAGGGCCAGGATCCAGCTGAATGCCGAGAGTGTTAAACCCAGGCCAGATGCAACCTGGGGTAGAAAGGGCATAAAGATCCTGTTGCTGGTATCCACAACCAGCCGGCTGAGGAACATCAGCACAACCAGTTGCAAAGTCAGTCCAAAATAAAACTCGAATTTTTTGCCCAGAGATAACTGCGATGTTTGTTTTTGCATCATAAACCTAAAATTCCGTGGGGATATCGCCAACCTTTATAGAACGGGAGGAGAAATACAGCATAATATCACCAGCTCCTGATCTCCAACTGCCCCAAATTCCTGCAGCAGATCGCCATCAAATGACACTGTATCACCTTCATCCAGCAAATGTTCTTCATCCCCGATAATGATCTTCATTTTTCCCTTAAGCACATGCATCCACTGCTGGGTTGGTTTGACAAGCGGTTGAGCGATCCGGCATGTATCCGGCTCAATGGTGATCAAATAGGCCATCATATCGCGGGAAAAATCCGGGGTGAGGAGGTCATAGGTGATCTTGTCATCATCAAAACGGATTTTCCGGCGCTGATCGGCCCTGACCACATTTCCATTGGGTGTGTCATTAAGCAGCGAGAACATCGGCACCTGCAATGCCAGGGCGATCTTCTGCAAGGATATTAACGAGGGTGATACCTGATCGTTTTCAACCTGGCTTAAGAAACTGGCAGTGACCCCAGCCAATTCTCCCAATTCCCGCAGACTTAATCCCAGCTCATTGCGGTGTTCTTTCACCTGTGAACCAATATTCATACCCAAATATCCTTTTCCAACGATTGAAGTATCAGCAGCCAGTATCTGATCAAGACATGACCAATCCACCATCCACTTCCAGGGATTGACCGGTTATGTATCGGGAATCCTCTGATGCCAGGAAAGCAATCACACCAGCGATTTCCCAGGGCTCAGCCAGGCGTTTCATCGGGCAGTCTTGAGCCCGCATATCCAACCATTCCTCGGCTGTCAGGCCATCCATTGGTCCTACTTTCGCAGCAACATTCCGAACCATATCTGTCAATGTATTACCAGGGCAGATGGCGTTTGCCGTTGGACCAGAAGGCGCCATTTCCATAGCTACTGACCGGGTCAAACCGATCACACCGCTTTTTGATGCGGAATATTCCGCAGAGGCCGGGAAACTGGTTTTTCCTGCCATTGACGAGACATTGATAATGCTTCCCGATCCCTGCTCCATCAGCAGCGGCGCAACGGCCTGGTTGGAGAGAAAGACACCCGTAAGATTGATATCGATCGTACGCTGCCACTGCTCCAGGGGAACCTCCTTCAAAGGCGAGCCGGTATAGATTCCGGCCGAGGCCACCAGGATATCAATCCGTCCCCATTTATCCAGGATTTCCTTGACCACCTGTTGAAGATTTTCAGGATCAGTGACATTGCATTTCAGAGCCAGGGATTCCCCAGCTAATTTTCGACATTCTTCCGCAACCTCTTGATTCAGATCCAGGGCCAGGTCAAGGCAGGCCACCCGGGCTCCTTCTTCGGCAAAACGCAAAGCAGAGGCTTTTCCAATTCCATTGGCTGCCCCGGTAATCATGACTACTTTGTCTTTAAATCTCTTCATTATTTACCTCATATTTATTTTTCTTATATCGGATCAGGACTTGATAATATCCAGCGCTTCCTCAATCGAACAATCCCGATGGATCAGGGCTGCCACGGCTTTTGTCATAGCCAAAGGATTCTCTGCCTGGAAGATATTGCGGCCAATCGCCACACCTTTTGCTCCCACGTCCAGGGCAGCCCGGATCTTTTCCAGCATTTCCTTTTCGCTACCTTTTTTCGCCCCTCCCAGGATGACTGTAGGCACATAACAGGTGGAAGTCACCCTATCAAAACCGGCTGCATAGGGCACCTTGACCCAATCTGATCCCAGTTCTGCTCCTACTCTGGCAGCAATGGCAATACTATCTGCGGTCCGCATATGGTCCGGGCTGTCAAATCCACCGGGTACCATCTCACCCATGACAGGGATGCCCCAGAAATGGGCTTGCCCGACTACATTTGCCAGGATCGCCAGGGATTCTTCCTCATTGGATGCGCCCGGAAAAGCAGAGACCACCAGGGCATCAGCGCCAACCCTGAGGGCATCTTCCACACTATAAAATTGAGATCCCGGACCCATTTCACCCAGGATCGTACCTCCCCCATCCATCCTCATGATCAAACCCAGGGGGGCAATCTCGCTGGCAAAGCGGGTGGCTGTGCCATAAGTAGTCAATATCGCATCCGCTCCCCCTGCAACAATCTGCTCCAGAGTAGCCGCTGGCTGTTCCATACCAGGAGCGGGTCCATCCAGCATGCCGTGATCAAATGCGACAATAAAAGCCCGTCCATCGGGTTGGAATATTTTATTCAATCTTCGTTCAGTCATTTAAGCAATCCTTTCTAATATTTCTTTTGTTATTTGATAAATTGAAGGTTCTCCATTGAAGAATCGCCGCAGCTCTTCCACTGCCAATTCTCCCATCTGGTTGCAGTTATCAATACATCCCGCAATATGAGGGGTTACCACCACGTTGGGTAATTTTCTCAGCGGACTGTCCAGATCAGGCGGTTCAGGATCAGTCACATCCAAAAAAGCGAAAAAACGGCCCTGATTGAGTTCTTTGATCAGAGCCTGCTCTTCAATCAAAGTACCCCTGGCTGTGTTGATCAAAAGGGCATCATCTTTCATGAGCTTTAAACCTTCAGCATTGAGTATCTGATACGTCTCTTTATTCGCAGGAGTGTGCAGAGAGACAATATCAGCCTGCTCTAGAAGCTCATTTAACTCCATTTTAATGACACCTAGATTTGCGGCTTCCTTTTCGTCCAGATAAGGGTCATAAACCAGAATAGTAGTGTCAAATGGTTCCAGGAGCTTGATCACATGGCGGCCGACATTACTGGCCCCTATGATCCCGACCTTTTTCCGAAATAATTCCTTGGAATACCAGCGGTCCCATACTGGTGAATCCCGCCATCCTCCCTCTCTGACATGTTCTCCCAAAGGCCAGATCCTTTTTTGTCCAACCAGCATTAAACCCAGCGTAGTCTCTGCAACAGTTTTTGCAAGTGTGATCCCTGCGCTTGTTAAATGGATCTCGCGTTCCCAAAAAGCCTCGGACACAAAACGCTTTACACTGCTGCCCATATGAGCCATCGCTTTTAATTTGGGAGCCGCGGCCAGCACATCCGCGTCCAGCTGGGCAACGCCCCAACTTGTCAGGCATCCGTCGGCGTTTTCCAGAGCCGAGATCAATTCCTCTTTCTCTGCAGGTTCATCTCCTGGATGATGAATGACCTCCGCAAAAGATTCGAGGGCGGTCCAGGCCTCAGGACTAAACATTCTGGGATAATGTGATTTTCCTATAGTTACAGCAATAACAACTTTGTCCATTAATTCCTACCTTTCCTTCTTCAATTTAAAATTTTTCCATCTATTCAACCACTGGTTAAGGTGATTAGATTTCTACCCTTACATGATTTACTATCTTCCTGTAGGCCTCAAATGATCTTTGATATTCACCGGAGCGAGCCTGATCGGCCGGGATGATCAGTGAATCGTCCCGGAGATTCTTCCAACCTTGACCTTGCTCATCAATGACGCCCAACGATTTCCCGGCCAACATCGCAGCCCCCGCGGCAGGCCATTGATCATAGGCGGGTATTTGTATGCTGCATTCCGTTATATCAGCCAGGATCTGGGACCAAACAGGACTGGCCGAAGCACCCCCGACCAACCAGAGTTCAGTGATATCCAGGCCTTTGTTCCGGAGAGGTTCAACCGCCCAGAGCAGTTCATATCCCGCACCTTCCATAATTGCCCGGGCAAGATCCTCCCGGCCGTGATGAAGTCCTAAACCAATAAATCCTCCAGAACGGGTCGTTGATGGATCATCATGACCACCAGTAAGGGGAATAAAAAACAGATCTGGATTGAGTTTCTTCTCCAATAATAGCTGGTCCAGGGAAGAAAACCGTTCCGTCCGGGATCCTGTCCAGGCCTGTTTCAACCACCATTCCAATGACGCTCCCAATCCGCCCAGGGATTGTGATATTGTCCAGCGCTCCGGTACAACATGGAAATTGAGATCCAGGCTCTCCGGGATGCCCGTCTGCCCGGGATCCGTGGATACCGATGTAAAAACCCAGGCAGTTCCACCGGCCAGGAGTAATTTCCCGGGATCAGTGATCCCCAACCCCAAAGCTGTGCAGCCCTGATCATGACCTCCATTATATAGAACCGCACCAGAGCGTAATCCGACCTCCCGGCAGATATCATCTGGGATTTCCCCAATCCTTGCCGCAGATGGTTGAATACTGGATAATTGAGCGCTGGTTATCCCGGCTAGATCACAAAGGTCTTCAGACCAGGCACCGGTCCGGATATCAACCAGCTGCATTCCTCCCGCGTTGGATGGATTGGTAATCCTTTCACCTGTCAATCGGAACGCGATAAGGTCATTAATTGAGAAGAAATGTCTGGTTGATAAAAACACATCCGGTAGATTCTTTTTTAACCAGGCTATTGTCGGCAGCGGTAAACCGGAATAGAGGGACCAACCACTGAGAGACTTAACCTGGTCCTCGATCCCGGATTTCTTCCAGTCTTCAACAATTTCTTCTGAGCGACCATCCAGCCAGGTGATCAGCGGATACACTGGGTCGCCATTTTTATCAACCGGTATAACAGAACCACTTTGGGCCGCCATACAAACAGCCATCACCTGACAATCCGCAGGCAGTCGGCTGACAGACTCTTTGATGACACCTACTACTGCCCGCCATACTACATCAGGATCCTGCTCAACCCAGCCCGGCTGGGGTGAATTATTCTGATAGGTTTCTGAAGATGCCCGGGATAGTTCTTCCCCCGCGCTGTTAAAAATAACAACCTTGCAGGAGCTAGTCCCTATATCCAGGCCAACTATGCCTTCTGACATCAATCTCCCAGTTTTCTATGGCCGAATCTTTCTCCACCATCCACTGCCAGGACCTCTCCAGTGATATAGTCAGACTGGATAAAAAACAGGGCAGCGTGGGCAATATCCTCTGCGCTCCCCCAGCGGTTAAGCAATGTCCTTTTTGCAACATAATCGATACTTTCCTGAGAATAATCCGGGGGAGGAAGGACCGGTCCCGGGGCGATGGCATTAACTTTAACTGAGGGTGCCAGTTCAAGGGCCAGCTGCCTGCTTAAGGCCAGCAGGGCAGACTTACCCACACTGTGGGCCATATAATTCGGCCAGGGCTCAAAGGCAGCCAGGTCGATAATATTTAAAATGTCTCCTTCACCGGCTGCAAGCATCAAAGGCGCAACTTCATTAGCGCAGTAAAAAGATCCATTGATGAGGATATTGGTAACCAGGTACCAATCTTTCAAATCTTCCATTGGAAAAGGTGTCTTCCGCCACAGAGAGGCGCTATTAACTAAAATATCAACCCCTCCCAGGGTTGTTGCTGCCTGGGATACCAGATCTTTCACCTGCTGGTGATCACCAATATCCGCCTGGATTGCAAGGGCTTTCACACCCAGGGCCTGTGCTTCCTTTTTGGTATCTTCTGCCGCAGCTGCAGAACTATTGTAGTTAATGACAACATTTGCGCCGGCTTCAGCCAGAGCCAGGGTGATTGCTTTGCCAACTCTGACTGCTCCGCCAGTTATCAGGGCATTTTTTCCTTTAATGTTCATTGCTTCACCTCAAATTACAGATCAGGATCCAATAAATTTAATGAAACTGCATCTTAACACCGGGGGAATCCACCATCATCTTTCACAACTTGACTCCAGCCCTTTTGAATAGATTCTGGCAGGTATTTCTGGCTTTTTCCAAAAGCGCTTTCTCATCTACTACCAGGATTTCTTTTTCTTTCATAAGGATTTTTCCGTCGACGATCACAGTGTCAACATCCCGGGCGCTCAGGTTATAAACCAGGGCCGAAGGAACCCGGTGAACTGGCATTGCCAGGGGTGTATCCAGATCAACCAGGATCAGATCAGCTTTCTTACCAACTTCCAGCGAACCCAAATTTTCCGGATCGCCATAAGCGGCAGCCCCTCCCCTGCAGGCCATCCACAACACATCTGCTGGTAGCAGGGCCATAGCATCCAGCGTGGTGACCTTGTGCAGCAAGGCGGTTGTTTTTAAAGTTTCCAGCATATCCTGATTATTATTACTGCCGGGACCATCGGTCGCCAGGGCAATTTTAATTCCTTTTTTGTACATCTCGGGGATTCGGGCTGCACCGGACGCCAGATACATATTGCTAACCGGGCAGTGAACGATAACCGCCCCGTATTCAGCCACCCAATCAATCTCCTGGTCATCTAACCAGACACTGTGCACAAGCTGAAAGCCCTCATCCAGGATCCCCAGATCAACCAGCCATTCGATATGGCGTTTGCCCCTCGTTTCCAGGTTCATCCGAATCTCTTCCTGTGTCTCTGCCACATGAATATGGGTCCCGGCTCCCCATTGCTGGCTGATCTGATGGGATTTCAGCATCGTCTGGTCTGTACATCCCCAGGGAATCAGAGGAGCGAATTCAACTTTTGTGCGCCCGTTCCCATTCTTTTCCCAGCGTTCATATAACCGGGTAGTTTCAGAGATGATCCGATCCGGTTCCTCCATCAAGCTGGGATGGTAATTCATATCTGCCCAACCGCGGGCTAATTTAAACCTCAGACCTGATTGGTCGGCTGCTCTGCAGATCCCATCATCATTGCCTGGTTCTGTATGGATGTACTGATGGTCAACAACACTGGTGGCTCCTCCCCTGATATTTTCAACCAGCCCCAGCAAACCGGAAACATAGGCATCTTCTTCAGTCATGACCGAGGCAACCGGCCAGATAGCTGTTTTAAGCCACTCAAGCAGGGGTTGATCATCGGCCAAACCCCTTAAAAATGTCTGGAATAAATGGGTATGGGCATTGACCATCCCAGGCATGACTGCCATCAGGGAGGCGTCAATCACCTGGTCGGCATTCAATAACGAGGTTGGCGGTGAGCCCTCACCCACAGCAGTGATCAGATCGTCCTCTATCAGCACATATCCTTTTATATGGATCTGCTGTTGATCATTAATTGTGAGCACGGTTCCATTCTGGATTAAGATCGTTGACATGAATCTATCCTTCCTTCCTGGCAGGGACTACTAATAACCTGCCGTCTTTGACAGCCCCGGATTGATGAGTGATACCTCCCACACTTTGTACAAAACGGATGATCTCATCCCTCAATATCAAATCCGTATCCCGGAAGGGAAAATCTGATAAGCGGGTCAACTTTTCCCCGGACTTTTCCTGCCAATCCCATTCCCACGGAAAAGCTGATTCCCTAGTGAAGCTGGTTGCTGCAACCCGGAAGATTTTATCATGATAGGATTCGAGGGGCTTGTTGTTAAACGTAATCTCTTCAGCAGTTTTGGTTTTAGAGGTCGGATCAAACACGATTTGATAACGAAGTCCTTTACTGAACTGCAGGAACCCCCGTTCTTCCGGTAGTTGGTCGGGCAGAATTATCCGGAGAGCATTATCTTGAATAAGCTCTCTCAGCTGTCCGCCTGTGAGCTGATATATGCGAATCAGATCCGAATATGGCATCAATTGAAAACACTCCCCGAAGGTGAGCACATCAGCCAAAGCCAAACCACCCTGCAGGGTCGAAGAATCGATCAGCGCCAGATCCACAGCTCGATCCAGGGCTGCAAGACGTTTTACCAAGGCATCAGTGACATAATTCGCCAGAGCTACTTCGCAGGTCGAAAAACCTTTTAAGACCGACTCATCACTGAGAGCAATATCATCTTCAATCCTGCCTAATTCACGGTTTAACAGTTCGTTAGCCCAGTTGCTGAGTGGCTTGAGCTCCTGGTCCTCAAAATCGTGATCCACAGGCGTGTTATTGATGGTTAATAGGCGTGCATCCTCGATAGAAGCTCCATCAAGATCGATCACCATCTTGACCTGGCCTAAAAAATGTCCTGAGGCTCCAGCCTGGACGATAGGAATAGTGTTTATGATATTCTGCTCCTCCAGACCCGTCATATTCAGGGCATCATGGCTGTGACCCCCAATGATCAGGTCCGCTGATTTTTCAGGCAGAGAGCGAGCCAGCTCGACGTCTCCAGCATCCGCCATTGGCACAGACATATTGCTTAAGCTGAAACCAAGGTGGCTGAGAATAATAACAGCATCACAATAGGGACGTAAAACTGGCAAAATATTCTGAGCGGCAATTCTGGGATCGATCAATTGGCAGATCGCAGGATCAAGGTGGCTTTCAGCCCTGGTCACCAATCCAATCATGCCAATCCGGATTCCCTTGATCACCAGGATGGCTGCAGGCTGGCAAACTCCCTGAAGTTCCTGGCATACTTTCAAATTGGTTGCCAGGACAGGAAAACGGGCCTGCTGGGAAATCGTTCGGGTCAGAAGATGCAAACCGCGATCCAAATCATGGTTGCCAACGCAGGCGGCATCCACCCCGATCTTGGAAAACAACTGATAAGAAGGGTTTATGGGATGATCTAGCATATTCCCAGCCAGCATCTCATCGAAAATTGACCCTCCGCAATCATCCCCGCTGCCCAACACAAGAACAGCCTGATTGGGGTCCTCAGCAATCTTCAATCTTTCATTCTTGATCTGCCAGGCATGATGGGAGATAACTGATTCTTCCTTTCCGGAAGAAAAACGAACTACATGGCCATGCAAATCGTTAAAATGAAGAATTCGAAGTCGAAATGATTCGTTCAGGAGCTGATCAGACCGGGATGGAAGAACCAATCCAGGTGCGGTGAGCAAAGACTCAACCGGTTGATCCAAGGCATCCCCCTGGAAAAGATACAGGGAGCTGGCGGGGGCACCCGCCGGGTTTGGATCCCCCGGATATGCGTATAAAGTACCTGGGCTGGGGTTGACAATCATTATCCTTTTACCGCGCCTTCAACCATGGCTTTAAAGAATGTCCGCCTGGTGAAAAGGAATAAAACCACCATGGGTGACGCAATAATGATACAGGCAGCTGCTATCACCTGGAGATTTACAATATTCTGGCTGAGGAAATCATATAACCCAAACATGGCTGGTTTAAATTTATTCTCAGGCACCAGTAAATAGGCCACAATAAATTCATTCCAGACCCCGACGAAGGTTAATAAAAAGATCGAGACAATTCCGGGCATAGCCAGGGGAATCGTTATTCGGAACAATGCCCCTACGGGTGTGCAGCCTTCGATCAGGGCAGATTCCTCCAGCTCGACCGGGATAGAATCAAAGAAACCTTTCATAATCCAGACACTGATGGGCAGGAAAAACCCGATGTAAATGAAGATCAGGTACAGACGATCATCAAAAAAGGGCAGATTCTTGCGAAAAGTGACTCCCATTTGATATATGGCCAGCAGGTTTGTCAGGATAGGCACACCAGTGACAGCATAAATCCCTATCATTAATGTCCGGTGACCCTTGAAATGGTAGCGAGAGAAGGCAAACCCCGATAAACTTGCCAGCAGGGCGACTAACAGAGAAGTACTGGTGGCATAAAGAACAGTATTAGGAATATAAATCCGGATCATATTCCCGGCCAATTTAAACCCCAACAGGGCATCATCAGATACTGTAAAACCCAACACTCTTTCATAACCTTCGACCGCCCAGCGGCAAGCTTTGAGGCTGAATTTTGATGTTGGTGTATCACAGGGGAATAAGATCGGGGGTTTGCGGGTGATATCTGCCTGTCCTTTAAAGGAAATAGTAATTGTTGTGACGATAGGGATCATGGCCACCAGGACAATCACGATCATGATCAGGTTGACCAGACGGGTAATATTCGCAGTCCGGGAAGTATCGAAGAGTTTTGCCATCCTATATACTCCTTTCTGTAACGCGGGTAGTGCGCAGCACACCGGCAATCAAAAGCCAGTTTACAATAGCGATCATAATTGCTAAAGCAGCGGCTTGTCCGAATTCCATTCGTGCCCAGCCCAGGGTATACAGGAAATAACTTAAAACATAGGTAGTTGTGCCCGGCCCACCTCCAGTGAGGCTGAATACCATCCCCACCCCATTCATTCCCCCCAGGATCAGGTTGAATAAAGCCACCACCATGGCTGGAAGAATCAGAGGAACAGTGATGTATCGTGTCAGCTGGAGGTAATTGGCCCCATCGATCTTAGCGCTTTCCACTACCTCACTGGAAATGGTTTGCAAAGCTGCCAGGATCAGTAAAGTTACAAAAGGTAGGGCACGCCAGCAAGATGCCATAATCAGGTAGATCATGGCCGGTGACGGAGGAAATGGAAAGTTACCAATCCAGGGCGCGGGGCGGGTCGCCGTTAATATCGATAACCCGTCCGGGGGAAACAAATTCGGATTTCCTAGGATATTATTGAATAGACCATACTCCGGGACCACCAATATCCGGAAAACAAGGCCTGCGATAATATCAGCGATGATCCAGGGTATGAATAACAGGGTTATATAAAGTCCTGATAATTTGCCGGCGCTTTTAAGTAAAAAGGCGATGATAAAACCCAAGGTGAGGGTGATGATTGTATATCCAACCAGGAAATTTACCGTATGTCCAATGCTTTCTTCAAAAATACCAGCATTAAACATACGTTCATAGTTTTCGAAACCCACATACTGCCATCCTTCTCGGGTTCTATCCTGAAAACTTAACCAGGCTGTATAAAAGGCCGGATAGACCTGGACAATCAATAGGACAATTACCGTTGGCATAATCAGCCAAAAAGGCAAGGACTTTCGAAACCAGAGTTTTATGGATTCTGATCGGGATGCAGTCGCCATAAGATTTCCTTTCTTGAGGAAAAGCGGGATGATTTGAATAAGTCCGGTAAAAGGGGGGGTGATAAGGTAGAAGATCACCTTATCACCCCGTTAAACTTTAGATCAAACTTCAAGGATACAACAGACTGAAAAGGAATTAATTTCCAGCATTGTATTCTGCTTCAGCTTCGGAGAGAACTGTGAAGATATCTGCAGTGGGGTCTTCCTTGACGAGTTTGTAAATTGCATTCATGATCAGCTCAGATGCCAGATCCGGGTTCTCCAGAGCGCCGTAGAAAGGTGTGCAGACACTTCCTGCCAGAGCCTTTCCTGCTTCCTGATAGAACGGGATAGCAAATTCCTCGGCTTCCAGCATGGTTGTCAAGGCGGGGTATCCAGCGCCTGGCCCAAGCACAAATTTGGGGTTCTGTTCCGCGGTCATCAGCCAATTGAGATAGGCATAGGCAGCATCGACATTCTTAGCGCCCACAGGGATGGAGAATCCTGCGACATCGTTATTGCAGCCTGGGGTCTGGCCTTCAGGGGCGAACATATGATCAAGGATCACATCGCCAGCCGCAATCGCGTCCAGCATATCATCCGCACTGCCTTTGGCATAAGCGGTTCCATCAGGAGCTGTCAGGGGGTTGATGTAGCGGTAACCAAATAATCCGGTGGGGATTGCGGCTGCAGAGGCATCTTTGAAGGAATCTTCTTCCAGGAACCCACCTGCAAAGACGGTCTCGGGGTTGTAGCCCAGCGCAACAGTTTCGCGCAAGAATTCAACAGCGGCGATTGTCTCAGGTGAGGTCAAATACATACTGCCTTCCCCATCATCATAGGTTCCACCAAAGGATGAAATCAGGCTCCAGACCATACGTCCAGTTCCGTTGCCACCATAAGCGGTTGAACCAAAGTAAGTCCAGGCATACACGCCTTCTTCTTTCAAGCGAGCTGCTTCGGTCATGAATTCTTCCGGTGTGTCGGGGAAGCCGTTCGGATAGTGATCAGCCCAGACATAAACCAGGTGGGGCCGGATCGCAACCGGGATGCAGTACAGGCCGCCATCGACTGTGCAAGAAGCCAGGGCACTGGCATCCAGATCAGCATACCATTCCTGCTGTTCCGCCCAGGGCCCCATATCCTGCAGTGCCCCATTCTTAACCGTCTGGCTTATTCTCTGAGAGCCCATTTCAATTAAATCAGGAACGGTGTTCCCGGCGATCACAGCTGCAACCAATTCCTGGTACATGGTGTCCCAGGCTTTGGGGCGGTTGACCCAGTTGTAGGTGCCTTCAAAGGCAGCGTTGAACTCAGGGATGGAGTTGCGCAGGTATTCATTACCAACACGCTCGTCACTGGCGGGATCCTCATTGGTCTCATCATACTGGTACCAGGTCAGGAATTCCTCTTCCATCATCGAAGCCGCATCCAGGGCTGCCTGGGCATCAGCCAGAGCAGCTTGAGCGGCTTCCAGATCTTCGGCGCTCACAGCAGCAGCGGCAGCAGCTTCGGCTTCAGCCAATTTGGCTTCCAACTCAGCAACCATGGCCGCGTCATCCGCTCCGCCACAGGCAGATACGGTCACTGCAAAAAGAGCAACCAAAAGGATGGAAAATATAACTTTTAACTTCTTATTCATTTATTCACTCCTTAGATATTTCTTCAATAGGAATTTTCATAAGAAAAATCAGTATCTGGGTAATTATCACCTCCTCAAAATGCTGCTTGTATGGGGATGAAGCTTGAATTCCCATGATATGCAATTGGAATTTGAACTCTCCGCAGTTTTCCGCCTGTTTATTTCCTAAAATTATATATTAGGAATCGTTCTTAAGATTCTATCTTCACACCTGAAACCTTTATTGATTTTGGTTTTGCTGAAGGCAGTGTTCCCTCATAAATCTAATCAAATTTAACCGGATCCAGACTTATAGATAATCCAGATAGGTAATTTTTTATTCAGGGATTGCCTTTTTGTCAGAACCATTTTTTAATATTTTGGGTCGAATGAGATACTAGAAGAGTAAAGTATAAATGAATTTTCGTCAAGTGTGACTTATCTCACATCTATTTTGTCCACTATTACTTGACGATTACACTGTTCTAAGACTAAAATACACTATATATTAGGAAATGAATATGAAAAAACACAAAGTGGTATTTACAACAGATCGAGGGGAATGGCATCAGCAAACGGCCCTTGAGGCAGCCCCAGAAAACCTGGAAGTGATCATACTCCGCAATCCAGAAAAGAATCCATTAATGGCAGCTCTGGAAAATACGGAATTCTTGATCAGTGAACGATTTGGAGATATCGATGCCGAATTGATCGCATCCGCTTCTGAAATGAAATTAATTCAACGCCTGGGTTCACAGACCCATGACATCGATCTGGAAGCTGCCGGCCGGGCCGGAATTGCAGTCTGCTATCAGCCCATTGATGGGGTAATCAGGGTAGCTGAGCACCTGATCCTCGAGATGCTGGCCGTCGGGAAAAAATTGGCTGAAGTGAGCGCGGTTGCTCTGGAAGCTGATCCGGAGTGGGGAGAAAGCAAACGCACGGATGAAGACACTTTCGCCTACAACTGGTCTGGAAGGAAAAAGATCAATCAAATCTGGGGCAGGAATGTGGGGATCATCGGTTTTGGCGAAATCGGGGTAGAGCTCTCGCGCCGCTTGAGCGGCTGGGGGTGTTCGATCCTGTATCATAAGAGGACCCGGCTGCCAGAAAGAGTTGAGCTGGACCTGGGCTTGACCTATCTACACCCTGAGGAGATCTTCAAAACGGCTGATTATCTGGTGAATCTACTGCCTTTTGTGGCGGGCACCGAAATGTATTTCAACCAAGATGTTTTCAACCAGCTGAAACCAGGCGCGATCCTGGTCAGCTGCGGCAGCGGCAGCACCATCGATGAAAAAGCCCTGGCTGAGGCTGTCTGTTCCGGAAAACTGGCCGGAGCAGCCCTGGATACATTTGAACATGAACCCATCCAGGCCGATAACCCCCTGGTCAGGGCGGCCAAAAGTGGTGAGAACATCCTGCTCACTCCCCATACCGCAGCCGGCACCCTCGATGGTGAAGGACAGGTCCCGGACCGGAGCCAGGATTACCAGAATATCGTTCGCTACCTTGCTGGAAAACCACTTGTATACCAGTTGATCTGAACGGAGAAGCCCCAATGATGGAAGCGAATGAGAAGCAACAGACCAGATTTCCAGGGGATTTTATCTGGGGAACGGCAACCTCCGCCTATCAGATCGAAGGCGCCTGGAATGAGGATGGCAAAGGTGAATCGATCTGGGACAGATTTTCTCATACCCCGGGGAAGATCCATCAAAGACGATACCGGGGATATCGCCTGCGATCATTATCACCGTTGGCAGGACGACCTTGATCTGCTGAAAACGCTCGAGATCGGGGCCTACCGCTTTTCAATCGCCTGGACCCGGATCCTTCCTGAAGGAACAGGTTCTGTTAACCAGGCTGGCCTCGATTTCTACAGTAAACTGGTGGACGGTTTGCTGCAGCGGGGTATTACACCATTTATTACACTTTACCATTGGGATCTACCTCAGGCATTAGAAGACAAGGGGGGCTGGCCTTCCCGGGAGATTGTTGGCGCTTTTGAAACCTATACAGAAATTGTAGTCAAACACCTCGGGGACAGGGTCAAACATTGGATCACCCATAATGAACCCTGGACTGCAGCATTTCTGGGGTATGAATGGGGTGTATTTGCACCAGGCCGGAAAGATTGGAACAGCGCCTTGAGATCCGTCCACCACTTTCTTTTATCTCATGGTAGGGCCTTACCGATCATTCGTGATTATTGCCCAGGGGCAAAAGCCGGCATTTCTTTGAATTTGACAGATGTCCAGCCGGCAAATCAAAGTCAAGGGGATCTTCAAGCCGCGGCTCGACTGGATGGACATATCAATCGCTGGTTCCTGGATCCGCTCTACGGCAGGGAATATCCCGCAGATATGGTGGAATATTATTTCCAGCGCGGCTACCTGGCAAGCACTCATCCTGATTTCGTTGAGGAAAATGACCTGGAAGAAATAGCTATCCCGGCGGATTTTTTAGGGATTAGCTACTATACCCGGGCACTCGTTGAAGGCAAAGATGAGGAACTGCCATCGATCAACTCCTTCGCCCCAGGATCTGAAAAAACAGAAACTGGTTGGGAAATTTATCCTGAGGGATTATGCCAACTGCTTCAACGTCTGGAAAAAGAATATAAAATTTCTAAACTGTACATTTATGAAAATGGCGCCAGCTATAGCGACGGACCCGGTGAGGATGGTGAGATTAGTGATCAACGTCGGGTGGATTATCTCAAAGCCCACATCAGAGCCGCTCGGGATGCAATCCGCCTGGGAGTTCCCCTGGCGGGCTATTTCGTCTGGTCCCTGATGGACAATTTTGAATGGGCCAGCGGTTTCAGCCAGCGGTTTGGGATCGTCTGGACCGATTTTTCCACCCAAAAGCGAGTACCCAAAATGAGCGCCCTCTGGTACCGCGATGTAATCCGCCAGAGAGGATGGGATGAGGATTGATCATTAACCACTGAAATAGAAAGGTTGATTTTAAATCATATGGGCAGGTGGAATGTGAATTCAAGAGAGAGAGTTAGGCTAGCATTAAACCACAAAGAGCCGGACAGGGTTCCTTTTGATCTGGGAGGAACAGTGGTAACAGGGATCCACTATAAAGCCTATACAAATCTGCGTGATTTTTTGGGTTTACCTGTCGAGCAATTGATCCTGGACCATCAATACCAGCAGCTGGCCAAAGTCAGCCAGGACCTGATCGATTATCTGGGTGTGGATGTCCGCAATCTTTCAGCGCATCTTGCTCCAGAAATCCCGCAAAATCCCATTCTTTCCGAAGACGGAAAATACCACCAGTTCTACGATGCCTTCGGGGTCGGCTGGCAGATGCCCGCCAGCGGTGGATTGTATTTTGATATGTTCGATCATCCCCTCTCGGGTGAGATCGATGAAGCCGCGGTCAGTTCTTACAGACTGCCTGACCCCAAAGATCGCAAGCGGTTTTCCGGGTTGAGGGAATCCGCTTTTAAAATCATCCATGAGGAAAAGCGGGCCTTGAGTGTCGGCAATATGTGTTCCGGGATCTTCGAATTATATATGTACACGCGAGGTTACCAGGACGGATATCTGGGATGGGCAGCCGATCAGTCCCTGGCCCAGAAGCTGCTGCGGCGCTTCGTGGACCTGCAGCTGGATTATTGGGATACCATGTTCGATACCCTGGAAGGAATAGAGATTGATGTTGTTGAAATGTCGGATGACCTGGCCGGACAGTCCCGGCTATTGATCTCTCCTGAATCCTACCGCAAGGATCTCAAACCGCTGCACAAGGAAATGTTCGATTTCATCCACGCCAGGAGCGATGCCAGGATCTTCTTTCATTCCTGCGGCAACATTCGCCAGCTGATCCCGGACCTGATCGAAATCGGGGTCGATATACTCAACCCGGTCCAGGTCAATGCCCGGGATATGGATTCTAGTGACCTGAAAAAAGAATTTGGCAAAGACCTGGTCTTCTGGGGAGGAGGTGTGGATACACAGGGGGCTTTTGATGAGCGCTTCAGCCCCGAAGATGTCAGGGAAGATGTCAAAAAGAGATTGGATGACCTGATGCCGGGCGGCGGATTCATCTTTAATCCTGTACATAATATTCAGGCTAATGTGCCCCCCGAGAATATCATCAGCATGTGGGAAACCCTGCAGGAATACGGAATATATTAATATGTCGGGCAGGGATTGGATATCCATATATAGACCTGATGTATAATCACCCACAGAAAAAAAAAGAACGTCATCGTGATCATTAAATCAGCTGGATAAAGAACAAAGCCAGCGAGAAAAGTAAAACCATTTGAATTCAATATCCAGTATCCAATCCAGCAAGATGCATTGAACCAAGGAGTGATTAATGAGCAGCTTCACCCCCCAACCGGAACATAAATTCACATTCGGCCTTTGGACCGTGGGTAATGTCGGCCGGGATCCCTTCGGAGGTCCAACCCGGGAAACGAAAACTCCCGCTGAGCTGGTAGATCTGCTCGGGGAAGTAGGTGCCTATGGGGTCAATTTCCACGACAATGACCTGATCCCGATTGATGCCACGGAAACCGAAACCCAAGCCATTAAAAAAGATTTCCGGGCAGCTCTTGAACGGACAGGATTAAAAGTGCCTATGGCCACCACCAACCTTTTTGGGGATCCGCTCTTTAAAGATGGCGCATTTACCAGTAATGATGCCCGTGTTCGGGCATACGCCCTCCAAAAAACGATCAAAGCCATAGATCTGGGAGTAGAATTTGGGGCCGGGATTTATGTTTTTTGGGGAGGACGGGAAGGCACAGAAACCGATTCCAGCAAGAATCCTGTGGATGCCATTAAACGCAGCCGGGAAGCGATGAACTTTCTCTGTGAATATGTACTGGATCAGGGATATGATCTCAAATTCGCCCTGGAAGCCAAACCTAATGAGCCACGGGCAGATATTTATAATCCAACCACAGGGCATATGCTGGCTTTCATCGAAAGCCTGGATCACCCGGAGATGGTTGGTGTGAACCCCGAGGTAGCCCACGAGCATATGGCAGGTCTCAATTTCATGCACAGCGTTGCTCAGGCCTGGGAAGCGGGCAAGTTATTTCATATAGACCTCAATGATCAGTATCCCGGCCGCTACGATCAGGACCTGCGCTTTGGCTCGCGGGATCTAAAGGCTGCCTTTTATCTGGTGAAATTCCTTGAGGATGTAGGGTATGACCAGCCCCGCCATTTTGACGCCCATGCCTACCGGACGGAAGATTATCAGGGCGTAAAGGATTTTGCCAGGGGCTGTATGAAAACCTATTTAATCCTGAAAGAAAAAGCATCCCAGTTTAATAAAGATCCGGAGATCCAGGCCATTCTGAAAGAGATCAATCAAGACGATGGAAATATGGATCAATATTTCGGCAGCTACAGCCCTGAAAAAGCCGCGTCATTAAAAACAGCCGCATTCGAGCGATCCGAGATCAGCGCCAAACCATACCGGTATGAACTGCTCGACCAGCTGACAATTGATCTACTGCTGGGCGTTCGCTGAAAACCAGAATTCAGGAATTGGAGTAGACCATGGCCTATTATATTGGGATTGACAGTTCAACAACCGCTACCAAAGCCCTTTTGATCGATCAAGTAGGACAGGTTCTGGGTATTGGATCCTCTGAATATACCTACGAAACCCCCCAACCTTTGTGGACAGAACAAAGTCCCAACCTGTGGTGGCAGGCTGCAGTAAAAAGCATTCAGCAACTGATGGATCAAACCGGACTGGATCCCGTCCAGGTTAAGGGAATCGGCCTGACTGGCCAAATGCATGGACTGGTCCTTCTGGATCAAACAGGGCATGTGCTCCGCAAGGCCATTTTATGGAATGACCAACGGACTGGCGCCCAATGTGATGCCATTCGGAAACGAATTGGAAAAGAAAACCTGATCCGAATCACAGGCAATGATGCCCTGACAGGTTTTACAGCGCCCAAGATCCTCTGGGTGCAGGAAAACGAACCACGGATCTGGGACCAGACCCGCCAGATCCTGCTCCCCAAGGATTACCTTCGCTACAAATTGACCGGGGACTATGGGAGCGATCGAGCTGGCGGATCGGGCACGATCCTCTTTGACCTCGCCAAACGGAACTGGTCCCCAGAAGTGCTTTCTGCATTAGGGATCCCCGCCGAGTATCTGCCAAAAACCTATGAAGGGACGGACGCGACTGGCGCAGTCTCACCCAAAGCTGCCTCTGAGCTGGGGCTGCCAGCCGGCATCCCGGTCTACGGCGGGGGCGGCGACCAGGCCGCGGCCGCAGTTGGCACGGGGGCTGTCCAGTCCGGTATTGTCTCTCTCAGCCTGGGAACCTCCGGCGTAGTATTCGCCACCACTGACAGCCCGGCAGTTGAACCGGAAGGCCGGCTGCATGCCTTCTGTCATGCGCTTCCTTCCAAATGGCATTTAATGGGCGTGATGCTCTCGGCCGCAGGTAGTTTACGCTGGCATCGGGATACCTTTGCCAGCCAGCTCGGTTATGATGAGCTGCTCACTCCAGCAGGAACGATCCCGCCTGGAAGCGAGGGGCTGTTCTTCCTACCCTACCTGACCGGAGAACGTACTCCCTATCCTGACCCCCTGGCAAGAGGAGGGTTTGTGGGATTGACTGTGAGGCACAACCTGGCCCATCTCACCAGAGCAGTGTTGGAAGGTGTTTCATTCGGATTGAGGGACAGTTTTGAACTGCTGAAAAGCAGCGGATTGAAAGAGATCTCTCAAGTGAGGATAACGGGCGGCGGCGCAAAAAGCCCCCTCTGGCGCCAGATCCTGGCGGATATTTTCCAGACCGAGATCGTCACAGTGAACTCGGAAGAAGGAGCGGCCTTCGGTGCCGCTTTACTGGCCGCAACCGGGTCCGGAGCCTATAAAAACGTGGAAGAAGCTTGCCAGGCCACGATCGAGATCACGGGCAGCACTCTTCCGGGAACCGATCAGGCTCTTTATGAGGAGCTCTATCCCCTCTACCGGGATTTGTATCCAGCATTAAAACCGACTTTTCAGGCCATCGGGCTCAATCAATCCTCCTAGGTGAAAATCAATCAAAAAATATTAATATCCAGCCAAACCTGATCGTAGTTATTGATACTGACATCATCACAGTTCGATTTAGGGGCATAGAATGGAGATGAATCAAAAAACGATACTCTCCTGACACAAATTTGTAAAAACAGTACCAGATGCAAGCCATTCAAAATATAATAAATTTAAATCAATAAAATAAGGAGCAGTAAAAAATGAATCTGAATGAAATCTTCGAAGCAGTGATTGCAGGGGATATGGATGGAGTTGATAAAGGAGTTGAGACTGCTCTGGCAGAAGGTACCAAAGCAAATGAAATATTAAACCAAGCCCTGATCGCTGCGATGAATGAAGTCGGTACTCGGTTCGAAGCAGGAGAGTTTTATGTACCAGAAATGTTAATTTCGGCCCGGGCCATGCAATCTGGTCTGCGCCAACTAAAACCTCATTTAGTGGCAGATGGTGTACCAGCGGCAGGAAAAATTGCAATTGGCACCGTCAAAGGCGATTTGCATGATATTGGCAAGAATCTGGTCGGCATGATGCTGGAAGGTGCCGGATACGAAATAAACGACCTGGGTGTAGATGCTGGACCGGAAAAATTTGTGGAGGCAGTTAAACAAGGCGCGGAGGTGATTGGTTTGTCAGCACTTCTAACGACCACAATGGGGAGCATGTCAGCAACCATTGCTGCGCTTGAGGAAGCAGGCTTGCGCGATAAAGTCAAGGTAATCATCGGTGGTGCACCTATCACAGATGAGTATGCCAAAGATATTGGTGCAGACGCTTTTGGCGCAGATGCATCTGCTGCTACACGAAAGATCCGTGAATTGCTTGCGTAACACATAGAAATAAGCGATAGCAGCTAACAACATCAGGTAATTATCTTGAGCTGACATTTTGTCAATGTCCCATAAAATACAACTGACTTGCTGTCAATGGCAAGTCTGTTTCAACTACTTTTTTTCACATTTCAGGGGGTGATTTACGAGCTTTAAACAAAAAATCCTGGTGTTTTTGGTGTATCTTTCTTTGATCCCCATTTAACTGCACCAAAATTGCACCAGGATTAGTATCTTTCTCTAGAAAAAGTATTGGCACTATCCATTTTCTTGATATGTCCACTCTGAAAAGACACAATCCCCCTGCTTTACCAGGCATGGCCCGCTAGCTCAACGAGCAGAGCAACTGACTCTTGATCAGGCCAGGGGATTCATTGACTCCATTGAAATAGAAACCACCTTGTCTATAAAATCAGGTCAAACCGGGCGATTCTTTCCAGTAAATCCAATCAGTCTCTATTTTCTTGATCCTAGCGGCAATCATGGTGCCCGCTGGCCATTGTCATCTGGTAAGACCCAGATAAGAAGTGGCCCAATAAGGGGGACTTGTCACTCCTGAGGAGTATCCTCTACCGGAGCAGCTACACGTTCAGTGGCAGCAAGAAGCAGATTCCATGAAATTTCCAGATTATCGGCTGCTATGACAGGATTTTTCGGCAGTGCCTGAAGCACTTGATCGAGACTGTCGACAATTTGCTGCAAATTTTCCAGATCTTCCTCTGGTGTAATATCCGCTAAACCTTCCAGGGCTAGTTTGGCTGTCTGGACCTCCTCGATTGCAAGTCCAAAGTTGTTTTGTGTAAGCCACAAACGGGTGCGCGTTAGCAGTTCCATCACTCTTATAAGCTGCAGCTGAAACTCGAGTCGTTGTGTGGGAGCTTCCGGTCCTGTCAGGTATTCAACTTCAGCGACAGTTTTCTGCATCTCCTCCTGGAGAGCATCCAATCTCTCAGTTAAGAGCTGAAGATCCTCATTCTCCTCATTTTGCATCTTGAGCATGGTTTGTAAATTCTCGATTTCCACTTGGATCTCGGAAAGGATTTCCTTCTGGCCAACCTGCTGCCCTTCGATTTCAGCCAAACGATCCCCAATCTCCGATATCCGGTCTCTGCTATCGGTTTGACCCTGCAATAGCGCATCTTCAAGATCAGCGATCCTTTGAGAATTCATTTGGATCGGCTCAATATAATCCTTATAGAGAGCAGGAATACCAAAGTAAGCTGCCGCGCCGAGGGAAACGCCAAGCAATATAAGGAGGAACAGCCGCACAATGAAACGGATCAATCGGGAGCCTAAAGCGGCCTTGTGATCTTGACTCTTTTTTTCAGTTTCTTTCAAATCGCTGCTATTCATCATTTAAGTCTCCCTCATGGTCTCGCTGGGTCTTCGGTTTGAGCAGTCACAAATAATCCGCTAAGCAGCTGATCTAATCCCTCAAGGAAGATATCAAAACGGTTGACTCGACTCGCAAGATCCTTGGTTTCCAGTGATAACTCGTCCACGGCTGCTCCCATTGTCTCGACCTCTGTCAGCGCTCCGTTTACTTCCTCCTGCATAGAGACAACCTGGTCTTCGATTGTGGTCATTCGTCCACTTAGTCCTTCCAATGCCTCCAAACGTTTACTGGCAGCATCCAATCGGGACGACTCGTTTTCCAGGTCGCTTTGAACTTCAGCAAGTCTTATTTCCAACTGACGGACTGACTCATGACGCCCGAAATTAAGCGTCCTATTTATCCCTGCCAATATGGCAAGACTCAGGATCACAGAAAGCACAACACTGATCACACTCATCCCGACCACCAACCAGGGGGATTCCATCCGGTTGAAATCAGCAGGCAAGCCAGCCACTCGGTCCGAAGCCTGTTTCGCTGCTTCCTTAACACGCGCGCCAGCCTCTTCCGTAGCTTTTTGAATATTTTCCGTCGCCTGACTGACCTCTTCGCGCAGCTGTTCTGACCGCTTTTCAAAAGCCAGCCTGGCTGCCTCACTCCACTCATCCACGCGCTCTTGAGCCCGGCCAAGTAATTCTGCACTCTGAGGGGCTTGACCACCAAAGGTTAGATAGGGCTCAATCTTGGCCAGTGAGTCTGCTCCGAGACCGGGCACTTTCCGGAGGTCTTCTAAACTTTCAAACGGCCGTTCCTCCATTAAACGATTTGCCAGGGCCGGACCAATTCCTGGAAGTTGTACTAACTCATCCAAATCTGCTGTATTTGGATCGATAAGGTTTACTTTTTTCTCAGTCATTATCTCCCTCCTTCTAGCCATATCTTCAACCAACAACGGAACACCTGTTCATATACCAAGCAAACCCATTTCAGTCACCAAATACCGCCTCTTCAATATGCAGTAAGTCTTTGGTGATCAATTCCAGGTCAATCTTTGCGGTTTCGGTATCCCTGTCCAATCCTGAAATGATCAAGTTTAGTCGTTGGGGCATGTCCTGCGCCAGGGCCGGGTCGTATTCAGCTATGCGAGGAAGAAGATTTTCCAACCGCTGCTGCGTTTGAACCAAATAGGTTTTTGCTTCCTGGACATCTTCCAGGAAAAGGGCCACGCGCGCATTGCTCACATCGACCAGCACCTGGAATAATTCCAAATGGGTTTTAGTTATGTCTATTTCATCTTGCAGGGCTATTTTTTCGGTTTCAAGTTCTGCAATATTATCTTTGGCTTCCTGATTTAAAAGAGTAAGCCTATCGATATTTGCCTGTAGATCAATAAGATCTTGATGGGCTTGATCAAGCTCAGTTTGGGCCGCAACATTAGCCTCAGATAAAGGTTTATAGCGCAGGAAATGATCTGCTGCCATCCCGGCAGAGAAGGCAATGACAATGACCACTAACCAGATGAGTATCGTACGCAAAAATCGCTGTCCCCGGCTGGGTTGGGGTTTTTCTTCCTTCACAGATGCTGCAGCAGTTTCGGCCGCAGGTTGTACAGGGCCTTCAATCTTTTCCGGGGATGATTGCTCTGGTTTTTTATCCATATTCTTCTCGTCCATGGTTTCTCCGTTACGTCACAATTCCTTGTTTTTATTAACTGTTGAGCTAATTTGAGCGTATTTATTTACTGGCATCCTGGATTCAGGTCACTGGTTTTGAGCAACCCTCCCTAATCTAAAAAACAGAATGGGAGGACCGAACTGTCTATAAAGGAGTCTCAAGAAAAACTTCCAAATATAAGACAGTCCGGTCTCCAATCTATGGAGGTTACAGATCTTTAAGCATGGTTGCAAGGGCCAATAAGACAAATCCAGCCACTACCAGCCAGAAAGCATATCCGGCAAGTCCTGAAAGAATGCCTTGGTTTGCCAAGACGCCAAGTGCGGCCAGGCCTACAGCGATCCAAAAAGTAACGACTTTAGGGGCACTAAGTTTGAGGTTCATAAGAATTTTCTCCTTTATTCATAATAGGGTAGGCGGGTACAAATTTCAGCCTAAAGAATCAAAGATGACCTAATCCTCGGCTCAGGTAAATTTTATTTGCAGGTTTTTCCAGATAGTGGTGGCAGTGACATCATTGTCAAAACACTGACCAGGTCCCGATAAGGGTAGGCCCGCAGATGTTGATCTGATTTTTCGGGCCTTCCCAGGGTTGGTTGTGCCTCTGCCTTTTTTACTTGCGAATTTGTTTATAGATCCAGAGCAGAATAATGGATCCCAGCAGTGAAACCAGCATGGTTGGGAGTGAAATGGCGTCATTGATCGTGCCAATACCCAAGAGGGGGCTGATGAAATAACCAGCCAGGAAAGCACCAGCAACGCCGACCACGATATCAAGCAGCAAGCCTTGTTGTCCGCTTGTTTTCATGATCCGGCTGGCTATATAGCCAACGATCGCTCCTGCGATAAGATAGATGATGAGGTTCATTTGGATCTCCTTCGCGTGAATTTGAATTGGTTGTTTGATCCAAACCTCTTTAAGAGAAAAAGGTTTTGGACACTACTTCTGCACCCTGATGGATGTTGTAGGCGTTCTTTTATTGTATGTACTCCATATTTCAGCAAGCGATTCTCCAACTCTGACTATTTGTTCACTTCTACCCGACCAATGCTTGCTGCTGCAACCCGCAAATGATCAGCTATACGCTCGGGCAAATCCCCTTTGCTAATAAACACGTCGGCACCGGCAGAGAGGGCGGCTTGCTGACGGGCATCCAGGTGACTGATAAGAATAATGACCAGTGCAGCCGGACAGGCTTTTCTGAGTTGTACAAGAGCCTCAGTCGGCGATTTGGGTAGTAAAGCCCAATCAACCAATAAAATGTCCGAATTACTGTCCGGCGCCTGAGCCAAGGCAGTAGGCCAATCCCTTGCTTCACCAGCTATCTCTATTTTGATATCATGCAATAGGAGGCGTAAGGCAGAAAGTTCATCAGGATTGGCGTCAGCTAAATATGCACTGGTCATATACTAAGAGTACAAGAAAAACTCCCCGGTCGCATCTGACGACCGGGGAGTCTTTTCCTCCGCCATTTGGGGGATCTTATTTAGATTAGGACACGAGTTTATGTCTGAATGCCAGGGTCACTGCTTCTGTTCGGGTGGTAACGCCAAGTTTGGAAAGAATACTGCTAACGTGAGATTTAATCGTGGAAGGACTTACAGTGAGTTTTTCTGCAATTTGAGTGTTGTTCAGCCCCTCAACTATCAGGCCAAGAACCTCCCGCTCGCGCTCAGTTAAATCCAGACCGGGTACAGGCGGCTGATTGGAACTTTGTACGAGCGCCTGTGCTGCATCGGGAGAGAGAGTAGCGCGGCCTGAATGAGCAGCCCGGATAGCCCGGGCGAGCTCTTCAGCGGAGACATCTTTAATCAGGTAAGCAATTGCTCCTGCTTCCAGGGCGTTCTTGACCAGATCTCCTTCCTTGAAGCTGGTCAGCGCGATCACCTGGATCTGTGGAAACTGCTGGCGGACAGCCTTTGTTGTAGCTACACCATCCATCCCCGGCATAACCATATCCATCAACACTACATCGGGCAGGATTTCACTACAGAGCTGGATAGCAGTCATCCCGTTCTCGGCTTCACCAACCAGCTCCAGATCATCAAATGCTTTTATGAAGAGGGCTAAGCCTTTTCTCACCATGGCATGATCATCAACAAGAAAAACCCGGATGGGCTGGGAGTGAATATCTGTCATAATCCCTCCTTAGGTGCCGAGCCTTCCCAGCTGAGGGTAAGCTCAGTGCCTTGACCAGGTTGGCTTATTACAGTTAATTGAGCACCCACTGCATCAGACCTTTCTTGCATCATTTGTAAGCCATAATGGCCTGAGACTATTTGTTTTTGGTCAAAACCCTTACCATTATCACAAATGCGCAGTCTCATTTCGGACCCGGCTTGTTGCAGATCAATATCAACCCGGCTGGCATAGGCATGTTTGGCAATGTTGTTCAAGGCCTCCTGACACACCCGGTAGAAAGCGATCTGGACACCGGCAGGCAGATTAATATCCCCCGCTGTATTAACTACAACCGGGATATCGATCCGGCCCGAAAGTGCATATCCCAAAAGTTTTATCAGTTCACCTAAATCAGTATCCGTCAATGTAGCTGGCCGCAGTTCCGCCAGAAGGGCGCGCATCTCAGCTTGTGCGCTGCGCGTCAACCTGTGTAAATCTTTAAGGGAGTGTCGGGCCAGATCCTGATCCTGTTCCCAGAGACGCGGTAGGACTTCGGCAATAATCCCTGCTGTGAAAAGTGACTGGTTGATGGCATCATGCAGATTTCGGGCCAGGCGCTGGCGTTCTTCCATTACAGCAAGTAACTGGGCTTGTTCGTACAAGTCTGCGTTAACCATGGTTAGCGCTACCTGATTGGCTACACTACGTGCCAGGGAAGCATGATGTTTAGTGAAATAATTGGCTCTCGTGTGTGCTAAACCCAGACCGCCGATCAAGCGGTCTTTCACCGCCAGCGGTACCCACATCCAGGATCTCACTCCTTCTGTCAAAGCAGCAGCTCCATCATCTAGAAGCAATCGAAAAAATTCAGCCTTTGAGTCTTCACTTGAAAGGTCAGAAACCAGAATGGGTTTACGTCCGTCTAATATCAGATCCAAGTTGTCCAAGCCCTGGAGGTGGATCTGGAGCTGTGGTGACTGGTTCAATTGTCGTGTCCCACGCATGGCTAGCGTGATCAACATCGAGTCTTGCACTACAAACAAACTGCCGTGGGTATACTCAATGAGTTCCCGCAATTGATCGAGTATCACTTCTGGTTGGAGTTCAAGTGTCGATGCCAGGGTATGCGAGATTGCCAACAACGTTTCCTGCTCATGTTTGCGAGTATCTACCCGCCGTGATAGGGATTGTTCCGATAGCGCGTCTTTGTCAATCTCCCGGACAATACCAAGGAAACAAGACCGATCTCCATAAAAAAGCTTTTTTCCGCGCCATTCCGCATAAAAAGTGTCGCCGCTCTGGCGGGTGTGCAGCAGCCGGGCATCGTACACTCCATCCTCTTGGAAGCTCAAGATATACTCAGCGAAAGTTTCATGACTTGTAGGATGTATAAAATCTACCAACGGGTGCCCGATGAACTCTTCGGGCGCGCAGCCGTGCTGAAATAAAGCCGCCGTGTTAGCCTCAACAACCAGGCCAGTTTCCAGATCGGTGATGACCAATCCGTCACAAACAGCATCAAAAATACCCTGATAATTGTGGTCCATTTCTTTTTGTCAGTGATGACCTGGTTTCAGATCTGATTCCTATTTTATTATACAGGAATTGCTGGCATTTTCTGGCCTGCCTCCTGCCAGGAGCATCCTGCCAGGAGGCATTGACTGATTTTAATGGGTAGGTTCAAGTCTGGTTCCTTGGCTGGTCATAGAAAAAACCGCTCGAATGAGCGGTTTTTTAGTCTTTAAATTATAAAGGGTATGCTGAAACCCAGCTGTTCAATGGTCAGTCCGCTCCCGTGAACAAAAATCCTTATCCACCTCGAACCTGCGCTGTTTTGTCTCCGGGGTTCCAGCCGCCACCAGAAGGAATCTCCAGGACCTACTCTCCCCTCATCAGTGTACATTCACCAGCTGGCTCCCAATCTGCCCGCTAATCATAAATATCACAGGTATGTTCTCTTCTCTCTGGATCTGCAGTTCAAAGACCGCCTCAACTTCCCGTCCTGATTGGCCGGTTCAGCGGTTGTCCTAGCGCTACGTGGCCCTCAACATCCCTGCTGTGGTCGGGTCACCACTGGTGGAAACCAGGGCAGGTCTCAACCAAACCGCTCCGGATACCAAATGCAGGTCAGTCTAATCCGAGGTCGTGCGGAAAACCAATTTCAGTTTTTCGCTTTCCGGCCACTGATACGTACTGAATCTCTCAGCCGATTCTTTCGTTAAATCGAGGTAGGCTTCCGGCGCCAACCCCTCATAGTCAAGATAGGGAAATGCCCCCGGTCGGGTCTTACCGGAAATCGCAGGTTCGATCTGGGTGCCTCCATGCCATTCATTGAAGGTGGTGATCACGACCATCTCTGGCTCGATCCCGAGGGCGAACACCCGTTCCCAGCGGTCCCGGTAACTCCCCCCCTGACGAGGCGTATCCACCAAATCTTCATAACCATTGCCTGGCGGAAAAACCAGGATTGATCCCTGGAGAGTACCAGGCCCAGCAGGCAGGCCCATCGCCCAGCGGTATCCGCCTGACTGCATCCAGGACTCCGTAATTATAGGCCCGTCAAAATGGCTTTCCTCGACCCAGACGGATCTCTTGGTCTGTGATCAAATCGCTCCTGGATCCTCAGCGTGCAGCGTATCGAGGGCGGTTATCCAGTAGTCAGGCGCACCGAGGCATAACCTATCCGGGGCAACCGTAGCCCAGAGCAAGAACAATCCTTTTTTCTGTCTCCAGAATTGTACAGACTGCTCTCGTGGCCAAAAAAAGCTGAGAGACCCAGGCAACCAGGTAAGGACACCTACAGAACTGCCCGCATAACGACCCAATGGCTCATATGGAAAGCTACCTGATACAAGAGACTGCATACACAGAAACCGGGCGGACCGGACGAACCCCACTCCCCCACCAGGAGGTGATGAACAGGCCGATCCGGACCCCGCATCTACGCAACATGCTGAGCCAGCACTACAGGATCAGATTGATATATGGCCCTACCGGCCAATAATCCTGCATACCCGCAGACCACCCAGCCGAAGGCCGACCACCGGAGCAACCAAGGTAGAAAAAGCCGCCACCGAGGCGCGACCAACACCGCAGCCACAGCCGCGGTCCGCTGTGGAAGCGGAAAACCGCCCAACAGACGCGCGAACCGGACGCGTACAGCGGCGATATGACTGCCAGGGACAGGACGCAGAGGAAAAAGAGCTACCAGATCAGGCACAAAATAACAAGGAACCAGACCCGCCCCACGCCCCGAAAAAGAACCCCTAAACGGATGAACCAGACAAAAAAAACCGGAACAGACGACCGTTTTTCTTTTTAGTCTTTGTGTTCTTCTTTGTTGTTTTTAGTAGTTTTGCTGTGTTATTTTATCTTTTTTTCTTTTTTCTACTGTTTTTTTTTTTTTATTTAGCTATTTTTAGTTTTAGTTTTTTTATTTGCTTAACTGGTTTGGCTTTTTAAAATAATTTTAGAGTTTGTTTTTAATTTTATATAGTGTTGTTGGTTATTGGTAAAATTTTTGTTTAGATCGCTGTTTATCATGTTGTTGATTGTGCTTGACTGTTAGTAGCTGTTTTGATGTATG
Organism: uncultured Chloroflexia bacterium; assembly: GCA_963783765.1. Taxonomy (GTDB): domain Bacteria; phylum Chloroflexota; class Anaerolineae; order Anaerolineales; family UBA11858; genus B10-G9. The sequence goes on from CAWAOV010000006.1 coordinate 134,131, forward strand.
GTTTGTGAGTATTGTATTGCTGTTTTCGTCTTCTCCCTCTCTATCTTTGCTTTTTATTTTTTGGTATTGCGTGTTGTTTTTTTCATCTCATCGTTGTTAGCTATATCGCTGGTGATAATCTCAGTTTTGTTTTAGTGATACTTTATCTCCTGAGTGTTTATAGTTGTTAGTTTTTTTGTTTGGTTTGTTCTGTTATAGCCTACTAGCGTGTTTTGTTAGTTGTGTTTGTGTGCGTGTTTTTTTCAGCTATTTCGCTCGGCATTTTAGTTTTTTTCCTGCTTTTTTGATCTTTTTTTTTGTTAGCTCTGTGTGTTATTCTGCTTTTGTCTCTTTTTGTTTTGTTGTGTTTTTCATTTCTCATGCTCGCTGCAGAGCTTCTCCGTTTAGTCTTTTCGGTGTGTTTTGTTGCTACATGTTTTGCTTTCGTTTTAATCTGCTGTATGGTATTGTTTGCTGTTGTTGAGACAGTGATGTATTCTTGCTGCGCTTTTTTTAGTGGTTTTTTGGTTCCTGCATACTGTTGTGCGTTCGTTCTGCCTAGTTTGCTGCTCGTTATCTCGCGGTTTTTTACTGCTGCTGGGACCTTATTATAAAATTGTTTATCATTTAGTAGCAACACTTTGGTTTTTTGTTAGCTATTTTTTGTTTCCTTGTCTTGTTATTTTTGCGCTTTGCTGTCTTTTCTCATTTTTTTGTTGCTGACGTTTTGTGTGTTCGTTGTCGCTGTCTCAGCGCTTGTTCCTCCTCTTTTGTTCTCTGTCTTACTAGTTAGCTAGTTCTCAGTGAGTGTTTTCATCGCATCTTGGATACTACCCTCGTAGAGGTTTCGTTCCGGAGAGATTAAAGCTTTGTTAGTCTTAAAACTGGTCCGATGTGTAGGCTATAACCTTAATGGTTTGCGCTTCTCTGGCTGTTTCTTCTTTCTTTGTGTCTTTCTGAAATGAGATCAGAGCTAGGCAGTTGGTTCGTATGTCTGCTAGTTTTTTGGTAGCTGGTTTCAGCTTCTGTCTGCTTCCTCGTCCGGGTCATCATTTCTTGTGTTTGCGTAGCTGAGAGCCCCTCTGATCACTTCGTTCTCTTTTGTACGAGCAGCTGTCGCCTTTGTTTGACCGTTTGTCTCTTGTGGTTATTGCTGTATAGCTGTTAGTCGCCTCGTTTGTTTGCTAAGCTTCCGGTCTCTCCTTTGTTCTTTGGGTAGCGGTGTTTTATAGTTCTTTTTTTTAGCGATCTCACTTCTCCCAGATCGGACTGACTCAGCTGACTAGTGGCGGTACTCGTAGCTCTTCTTTTAGATCCTCCTTTTCTGTCATTTTCTCTTCTCGTTTTTTCTCCTCAGTTTTCTGCGCTTGCTTTCTCCTATAGCCCTGTCTCACCCATTTCCGCTTGAGCTCTCTGTCTGGAGTGCAGTGCTTGTAGTCTGTTGGCAGTGCGTTTTGATCGCTGGTTCCTCCTCGTTATCTGTTGCGTGCTCGGGCCTGCAGGCGTTTGTTTCTCTTGGGGAGGTTTGCTTGCTGCTGTTTGCTCTTCCCTGGCCTTCTGAGCTCTTTTCGTCTTTTTAGTGCTGCCTTTAGCTGGGGAGGTTAGATCTCCAGGTTTGATTAGGCCAACACGTCATGCACTCCGGCAGTGTGCTGTGTGATGTCTCTTTTGCCCGCTGTTGCTGTTCTCGTTCCGCTTTTCGTCAGAGTAGGCCGCGCCTGTGTCGAGCTGCGGCGTCCCGCTTTTTGCGTTCTCGTAGCGAGATATTGCCTACCCAGCTGGCCAATAACTGATACACTGTTCCTGTATTCATATTGACTGTACATCTACCGTTACTTTTTTATTAGTTTCCTCTTGCCTGTCTGCTAGCGTCAGGCATTGCTCAGCTAGATTTTAGCCTGTGTTATACCCACGTCGTTGTGTGTTAGTTTTCCCTTCTGTTTTTTTATCTTAGCTATGTTCCATGAGCGTTTGATTTTTTGATTTGGTCTGCCAGCTTTTTCTTCTTTTCTTTTTGTTTTCTTTAGATCGTAGTTTTGTTTTCAGTCTCTAGCACTTGTGTTTCCTTTCTTTTGGTTGTTACGTGTGTTCCTGGCTTTTAGTCAGCTTTGGGCGCTGGTGGTTTTTTGCACTATTTCGTGCTCTGCGGGGTTTCCCGCTGGTCAGAGATCGGTCTTTGTTGTTTTTGTGTTGATGCGTTGCTCTGGGCTTTCGTCTGTTCTTTTCCGCTCAGTCAGGGCTCCTCTGGTGTTCCCGAGTGGTGTTCTTTGGTGCTCCGTTCTCTGCTGTCTCTTGGTGTTTCGGTTCGTGTGTGCTCTCTTGGCGGCTCTGTCCGTTGCTGTGCCTCGTGCGGGTCGTGAGGGGGCCTCGGGCGAGAGGCGCGCTCTGGCTTCGGTGTTTGTTTCGCGTCTCTCGAGCTGTTCTGCTCTGTCTCTGGTTGCTGGCTCACGCTTAGCCGCTGCCGAGGAGCATGTTTGATCTATCCGGTCCGTGTTCACGCCCGTTTGCTCTTTGGTTGTTGGTCTGAGCTAGCCGCGCTTTCGTGTCTGGCCTTGCTTCTCGCGCTTGCGTTTCCTCCGCCCTCTGTTGCTGGCGGTCTCTTTCTAGTCGTCTGTTCAGTTTTCGTCTTCTGTCCGGGTTTCTGTTGGTCCGTGTCGCGCGGTGGGTCGTTTCTGGCGCCTGGTCGCGCTCGAGCGGGGCTCTCGTTTGCGTCCCGTTTCCATTTCATGCTTTGCTCAGCTTTAATTCATCGTTTGTGGCTCCCCTCTCGTCGTGTGGCGCGCCCGCCTTGCTCTGGTGAGCCAGTTGCTGTCCTCCTCGTCTCCTCCTGCGCCTGCAGTGCGCGCGTTGTGTGCGTGGCTCCGGCCGCGTGGCGTTCCCTGTCGTCCCCGTCCGCCCCGCTCCGCTGCTCGCGGCCGCGTGTCTGCCCCCCCGCCCCCGCCGCCCGCGCGCCCCGGCCCCTGCCCCGCCCCCGTGCCGAGGCGCCGCTAGTCGCCCCGTCGTGCCCGGGGCGGGCGCGCGCGGCGCCGGCCGCGGCGTGCCCGCCGCGCGCCCCCCGCCCCCCCGCGCGCCGCCCCCGCGCCCCGCGCCCCTGCCCCCCGCCTACCCGTGTTATTTCATTGACTTGCCGATCGGATCATATACTTTATGCCCCGTCCGGCTCCCCGCCGTCTGTCTCAACCGGAGCCAGGAACCTCCAGGTAACTTTGATATTGGCCTCCCCCCCCCGTCTCCGCCCCCCCGCCGGCCCCTCGTTCTCTCTCTGTGCTTCGCTCCTCCCGTTCGTTGGCCCCGGTCCGGGTTCCCCGCCCCCTCGCCGCCGCGCGTCGCGTTTTGCTTGCCTCCCCCCTCCCCCTTTTCCGTCTTCTTGCGGTCTGGGCGCGCGCCCCCGCGCGCGTGCCGCCCGCCCTCCTGCCCTCTGCTGCGTCCGCTCTCCGGTCGTTCCGTCGGCCCCTCCCTCCGCGCCCGCCTCGCCGCCCCCCCCCCCGCCGCGCCGCGCCCTTTATCCGCACTGCCAGGCCAGCTCCCGGCTCTATTCCCCCGCCCGCGCGCGGCGCGATACCGGCCAATAATCCTGATACACCGTGTTATTTCATTGACTATTTTTCATATTTTTTCTTGGGTGTGTGAGTTTCTGTTGTTCCGGGGCTATGGTGGCCCGGGTTGTGTGCGCGGTGAGGCCTGGGCGGTGGGTGGCGGCTGTGTCTGGCCTGCGTTGCGGTGCGTGCGGGGTGGGTGCCCGCGCCGCGGGTGTTGTGGGTCGTGTGGTGTGCTGGCGGGCGCGCGCCGTCGTTGCTCGTGTGTCGGGTCGTTGGGGTGTCCTGTGGGTGCTTGCGGTGATAGCAGAGTTATTTTCATTGCTCGGGCCCTGCGGCGGTGCCCTGCTTGGGTCTGTGGTGCGCTGTGTTGCGGCGTGCGGGGGTGGTCTTGCGGGGTGGTGGGGTCGGTGTGTGGGTGTTTTCAAAAAAAAAAAAAAAAAAAAAAAAAAAAAAAAAAAAAAAAAAAAAAAAAAAAAAAAAAAAAAAAAAAAAAAAAAAAAAAAAAAAAAAAAAAGAATCATAAAGTTACTTTTATCAAGATAATCAAAAACCGCCCATAAGGGCGGTTTTATATTTCCACTTTCACTAACAATCAGCTGGATCTACTCAGCAGGAGCAGCCTCTTTAGCTTCCTTCCTGGCTTTCAAAACTTCCAGCACAGGCGGAATAAAGGAAATGGCAATGATCGCAAAGATCACCAGCTCAAAGTTCTTTTTCACAAAGGGGATATTGCCAAAGAAATAACCCATGGAGATGAACAGCGCCACCCAGACCAGTCCGCCAATCACATTATAGGAAATGAATTTGCGGTATTTCATCGTGCCCACACCGGCCACAAAAGGGGCAAAGGTGCGGATGATGGGAACAAACCTGGCCAGGATGATGGCTTTTCCACCGTGTTTGTCATAAAAGACCTGGGTTTTTTCCAGATACTCCTTTTTCAGGAATTTGATCTCGCCGCTGAAAGCCCGCTCCCCGATGTACTGGCCGATATGGTAATTTACCGTATCACCCAAGATAGCTGCAGTGGATAATAACAGGAAAAGGGTCACGGGATTCAAAGACCCCAGCGCCGCAAACGTCCCCGCCGCAAACAGCAGGGAATCTCCTGGCAAAAAGGGTGTGACCACGAAACCGGTCTCCATAAAAATTACACCAGCCAGGATCCCATAGGTCCAGGCGCCATAATTGGAAATGATCTCATTCAGATGCACATCCATGTGCAAGATAAAGTCAATTAAAAAATTTATTACTTCCATCAATCCTCTCTTTTCTGATTAATCCTGCGCAATTATAGCACGACGCAGCACTGAATTGGCTCGCAACAAACCAACTATACATCCCAGCGCCAGGGTGATCAAACCTGCAGGTGCATAATTGGCAAAGTTCGATAAGAATGGACTGATCTGATCCTGGTAAGAAGGGAAATCAGCCAATCCTGTGAGAATATTCAGACCATTCCAGACGCCATGCACAGTCACAGCAGTGAAAAAACTGCCAGCCAACCGGCCATATTTCTTCTCAGTCGAAGCTGAAGCCAGGCCCCAGCCTACCAGGCCGGTTGTCAGGATGTGGATGGCAGCCGTGCCAAGGCGGGAGATCATTACAAAGGTCCAGGTTTCAGCACCAGCGCCGATGGTCAGATTTTCAAATAACGCATATCCAGCCCCTGCCGTTGCCCCTGCGACAAACCCTTCCCAGGGCTGCAGCTTCTTTCCCAGTAAGAAATAGACTGCAAGCGGTTTTAATAACTCTTCTACCAGGGGAATCAAGAGGGAAAAATATACCAGGATCGTACCTGTAACTTCAGGACGGGCCACAAATTCACCAATCCATTTCGTTAAAATCTCAGGATCGGCGGAGGATTCAGACATCAAATTCGCCAGATAGAGAATTTCCTGCTTTAACTCTGGTCTGGCCTGGATCAAAACCAGCCATAATATTCCAATGGCAAAAAGGACCAGGATCTCAATGATAAAGGTGATAAGCGGTGTCAGCGTGAGTCCTGTTCCAAATGCTCCCCAAACCCGCTGGGCACTATCAGTTGGAAATTTCCTGCGCGCCAGGTTAAGGACCCAGACAATACTGGCACCGTTGGCCAGCACATGGAAAACCGGCAGCAAATATTGGCTCCAACCTGGTCCGGTCTGAATCAGATAACCTACATAGATGGGAATGGGAAAGATCACAGCCAGCCAGATCATCCTCTCCCATTGAAAAAGGGTCGGTGGGCGACTGCTGAATAAACGTTTTCCAGAATGGAAGGCTGAAGGAATTAACAAGAGGCCAGCGAATCCCAGTCCAGCAGCAAATAACAAAGAGGAAATGATCTGTGTGTGTTGAATGCCAGGATCGGAGGAAGAGGCTCCTAACAGCACGGCCACGGAGCTGATCAAAGCCACAATCACCAGCAATAAGACAGCACTGAGGCTGAACACAAATTGTCCCGTGCTCAGCCAATCAATGCTTTTTATTTGCTGGGACTGATCCGCTGCAGGATTTTCTACAGCAGCGGATAACCCCTGATGAGTATATATCTTTATTGTTGTTCAATGGTGACACTGACGATCAGATCCCCGGGCGGCAAATCAACACCTTGCTGGGGGTCCCTGGGTGTAATGGACTCGACTACTTCCATTCCTTCCACAATTTCTCCAAAGATCGTATACCCTCCGTTCAGATTTGGTGCTGCGTCATAAGTGACAAAAAACTGACTGCCATTGGAATCAGGACCTGAATTTGCCATTGCAACCAGGCCGGCCCTGTCGAAGAGCAGGTCATTAGATACTTCATTACTGAATCGATAACCAGGATTTCCAAAACCTGTTCCACTCGGATCTCCTGTCTGGGCTACAAAGCCTGGCAATACCCGGTGAAAGGTGATGCCGTCGAACCAGCCATTTTCCGCCAGGAATATAAAACTATTCACTGCCAGGGGGGCTTGATCAGCGAAGAGCTCGATCACAAAACTTCCCTTTTCAGTTTCAATTGTCGCCAGGTAGGTTGCTTCCTGATCGATTGCTAACGGCGGGCAGGCAGTATACTGCATATTTTCCATTTTGATCAATTCTACATAAGCAGTTAATGTCTCGGGGTCTGCCTGAGCCTCATAAAGGCTGTTGATCTTGATGTAAGGCGTGCCTGGAATGCCCAGTGCTTGCCCATCGACCCAGGAAGCTTCTGCTTTGGCTACGATGGCATCGCTCTTATAATCAGCTTCAAACTGGACCGGATCAAGGCCTAACTCTACCGCTACTTCCACGATCCAGGAATCAAAATCCTCAATCGAATAACCTGACCAGGCACCCTGGGTTGCATAAAGAAGATCATGCAATTCCCAGAACGCATCTTTACTCTGAAGTCCGGCAGCCTCCGCGGCCTGGGCGGCCGGGATGGCTTTGTCATGAATGCTCGCTAATGGGAAATGCCTGTATACCACCCGGACATCATCTGGATATTTTTCCAGGAGAATCTTTAAATTTTGAGCAGCGACTGAACAGTATGGGCACTGAAAGTCCGCATATTCCACAATGGTGATGGGGGCGTCCTCGGGACCCTTGATCCAATCGGTTTCTGGATCAGGAGAGAAAGAAGCCAGATCCTGCGCATTAGGCGTAGGGCGGGGCGGGTTGGGAATACAAGTTGGGGGTGGAGGCGGACCTTCTGCTTCTGCAGAGGTCACATCGAGCGACGCGGCTGGCTGCAGAGTCGGCTGAACCGCTTCGGTTTCAGGTACCACGGGTGAAGCACAGGCACCTAAAAGGGCACTCAATAGGACAACTGATACGATTAAAATTATTTTTTTCACAAAATCCTCCTCATTTCAAATATCTCCAAATTGTACCAATAATCCCTATCCCTTTTGACAGAATCTCACTTCTAATAAAAGTATTAAGGTTGGTGATTTTTCTACTGATTGGCATCAAAAAGGTCCTGGAATTGATCCAGTCGCCATCTCCAGGCAACAGACCTCATAAATTCCCGGTAAGACGCTGAACGCTGTTTTAATTCTCGGAGCTCCGCACCCAAATCCACGCCCTCTTCTCCTGCCGCTCCCCCCGGTTCGGCTGCGTAGGATCCGTGAAATGCGAAATAGGCCTGGTTCAGCCTGCGGATCTGATATCCATTCTCCCAGAAAATGACCCTTCTTGATTCCATGTAGCTTTCAGCTTCTTCTATCTTTCCTTCTACAAGCAAGCGGTCCACTTCGAGACGGGTTAGATGCATTTCTTCCCGGAAATCAAAAACTTTTTCAGGAACAGGGTCTGGTTCTGCCCCGGCCTCCTGCATTGGGGGACTTACATCTGCAGGGAGGTCAGGCTCTGGTGGTAAAAATTCAGGATAATACAATTCGTAGGTTTTTCTTTGAATATCATCTGCTGATAAATCGGCAACGGTTTCGTTGATCGTTGTTATTTCTGGACTGGTTCCATAAAATATTCCCAGGGGCCGGAGAGTCAAATAATTATGGGTCCATTCATGACTGACCACATGCAAAAGCCAGTCCAGATTGCCGGTCTCTATGATCATCGAAGGATACAGACCAACTCCCCCAATGCCCACAACCAGGGCTGATAAATTCAAATCTTTTTCGAGACTGCCTTCCAGCTGAATGATTTCATCTAAACTTAATCCCCGGACCAACATCAGGTTGGCAGACTGGCTGATCTCGTCCCTGGGAGATACGATCAAAGCGTAGGAGTCTGGTTCGGATTTGTACAGGACCTGGGGCAGCAGCTGCCCTCCAACCGCCAGGTCCAAGTTCACGAGAGCACTGTTAAGCTGGTCCTGAAGAGTCTGTTCCACAAATGGTGCCAAATCCGTTCTTAAGCTGTCTTTTTGATCTATCTCAGCCCGGAGATTGGATTCCCTGAGCTCTCGATTCTCCTGATTGGGATCAGAGATAAGATTAACAAGGTCTGCCTGGAGCGCCGAGACTTCATTCCTTAAATTCAGATACTCAAGAATCAGATCGCGTTTATCTGGCTGGGGTAGATATTGATTTACTTTCAGAGTCGATTGAAGCAGTTTCCTTCCCAGCGCAGAGACTGTCCAGGACACATAATCAAATTCATAGATCCGCGAATAAGCCCGGATCTGTTCCAGCTGATCAGTCGGATCAATCACCGCTCCCCTGATAGGCAGGATCAATATCAGTGAGATCAGCAGGTAGGAGGTGATGGGTTTGATTTTCTTGATCCAATTCATATAGTGTAAGGGGCTTTATTAGCCAGGACTCCCTGGGCGCTGTCCACTTGATCGGCCAAAATCATATCACCCAGCTGATCCCCAAACGCTGTCAATTCCGGGATATTGTCAGGCTCATCCATGGGATAGGATCGATCCAGATCAACCTGGAAACGCCTGAAATCCAGCTCCGGGAAAAATGTCTCCACTAGGTGAACCTGCTGCTCATCCGATGATTCCTGAAAAGCACCCAATACCGGACTGATCCAATGCCAGGGCCAGAAATCACGGATCTGTTCGGGCTGAAGCGTATGCGGTTCCCGTCCGGTACCGAGGCTGATCAAGGTGGTTTCGGCAGGATCCCAGCCGAGCACATACTTTGCTTCATAAGCAGCCACATAGCAGGGGTTATGATAAGAACCCACTCCGCCATCCACATATCGGTTTTCTACCGGGGGAAAGTAGGATGGTACAGACGAGGAGGCCAGAACCGCCCTGACTACGGGCCAGCGATCATAACCGCTGGACATGTTAAAGGGTTTGATAAAAAGGGTTTTGTTTTTTACGAGATCGAAGGCGGTCACTACCAGATCGATCGGCTGCCCGGTGAACCAGAAATCACCCATGATCTTGCCGCCCATCTGAGCTTCAAGAGCTTGCTCCAGGGGTTCAAGTGGGTAACGATAACGAGACAGTGGCCAGATTTTTGAACGCCAGGTATCCCGGAAGATCACCGGGCCCATATCGCAATATAGTTGATGAATTTCCTCGCCAAATAAACCTGTTGCTATTCCCGCCGAGATGATTGCTCCCGTGGAAGTCCCAGCCAGCAACTTAAACACCTCGTACGATGGTTTTTGCAGATGGTCTTCAAGAATGGAAATCGCGCGGGAAGCAACCACTCCCTTGATCCCGCCTCCATCCACTGCCAGGGCTACATTTTTTCGAAAGGGTTTCATATCGATCTCCCTGGGCTCATTGACTCATTAAATCATCAATAGTGCCCGCGGATATTTGAACACAACCTATATATGAATACAACTTACAATGTGTCGAATCGTAACAACATTCTGCCAACCGCCAGCAGAGGATTCGCCTGCCAGGTCCCTTTTTGTGAAATACGCCAGGGCCGGATCTTCAAATTCAATCAGAGCCGGTATGGTGATTTCTTTTAATAAATCGAGAATTTCAGTCATAGTCATTTATTCAAGGCAGATGATGATTATCAACTGACCAATATCTCCAGCAGTTCCAGGCTCACATCCCGGGACTGTTCAGCTCCCGGCAAATCCGGAGCCCAGGAAGACAGCGAAACAGCAGCAATCAATCCCGTTTTCGCCAGGTATTGGAACACCTCTTTCAATTCACCCTTTCTGATCCCTCCAGGAGCGGGATAGTTCTGAGCCGGAACGTCTTCTGGATCAAGGATGTCAGTGTCAAAGTGAATCCAGAGAGGATTTTCAGAGAAGGTATAGTCCAGCAGCTGTGTTGGATCCTTTAAATGTGTGAGCATCGACCTTTCAACCAGCACTTTTTCACCCGGATCTAGATCCCGGGCATCTGTCAGGATCACCCTTTCCTCTTCCATGGGGTCTAAATCCAGCCCTTCCAGGAGTGTTTGTTCCCCTTTTCCCACCAACATAGCCAGGGGCATGCCACCCAGAAAACCACTGGGAGAAGTTTCCCAGGTATTAAAATCACCATGGGCATCAAACCAGATCAACAAGGGATGAATACCTCCCCTCCTGATTCCTGCCAACATCGGGATTGCAGCGCAGCAATCTCCCGCGATTGAAACCGGCACAGCTCCCTCAATACAAACCTCTTCCACAGCTTTCGCCAGCGAAGAATGCAAAACAGCCATCCGTTCCAGTTGGGTAGACTCAGGGAGTTTTTCACGAATGAGTGTCCAGTTCCACTCTTTTAAAGTCTCCAAGCCTGGTAATAATGTGTCCAGGAAATAAGGCGTGAGAATTGTTTTACTATTCATGTTTTTGGAAGATTCTCCTGAATGATTGTCAGGATCTGATCTGGTTGCCGGGAGGAAAACACCAGCGCCTTGACAAATCCCTGTTTTTTCTTAAATCTTATCAAAACCCGGGGATATTCCAGGAAGTTATAAAAAGCCCTGTATTCTCCCTTAACAAAAGCGAAATGCACCCCGGCTCCTCCATATTTGATGATTAGCGGTGCATCGTCCAGGGTTATTTCTTGAATGTTTAAAAGCTCTGTTTTCCAGGGTATAATGCCGAATTTCAAATGAAGAGCTTTTTCTGTGACCAAAATTTTCAGGACTTTAAAATTGAAAATGTAAAAGGTGAAAAGTAAACCCAAAAACAGAAAAAACGCTGCACCTAACTTAAATCCCACAACTGATACCTTCCAGGCGCTCAAGGCATAGGTGATCAATGCCAAAACGACAAATAACCGGTCGGTTTTATTTGACCTGATTTCCTCACTATAGATTTTTTCTGCCATTTTGGCTCCTTTTTAGGAAAGGATCAAGTTTTGGTTTCCAGAGCTGAATGCACACAAAGATCGGGATACTCAATAACGATATAAGTTCAACGGCACTGTTCTCTCCGAAATTTGATGATCGGACAAGCTCAAGGAGTTCATCCCTGGAATAGAGATTTAACCCTATTCTTTTTCCCCGCTGCAGCGCTACCTTATTCATCTGCACCGCTCCCCAGCGGCGAAGGGGGCCTTTATCGGCCATATTCTCTCGGATCTGTTCCAGCGCAGCATCCAGGTCAATATCCTGATGGGGCTCAAATAACTTTACCACGCCGCCTGGTTTTAAGATGCGGTATATCTCATTAAAACTTACCAGCGGATTATTCCAGTAAGACATACTGGAATTGCAGGTGATCACATCAAAAAAAACATCTGGATAGGGAGTCTTTTCTATACTGCCCATCTTGAGATCAACTTTTAAGTCACCCAGAGCCTTTCTGGCGGCCTCAATCGCAGCCGCCGAAAGGTCTATCCCGAATATTTCGACTGCTGGGTGAAGTTGATGGATCACCTGCAGCTGCAGTCCCGTTCCTGTTCCTATATCCAGGACCCTATCTGCTGCATCCAGCGGCAGATAGTCAGCGATTTCAGCATAAAGGCCGCTCTCTTCCCTGCGCTGGGATATAATATGCTGAAGCCAGGCTGCAAATTTGCTTTGAGAAAATTGTGACATCTTTACTCCCCGGGGGGTCATTCCCTATATTTATAACAGGGATTGACAATTATGTTGCCATATGCTATTATTCCTTCTGTTAAAGATGAAGTAGGTACTGGTTGCACGTTCTAAAACTGCCCAAACTTGCGGAAACCGGGCGGTTTTTTTGTACTAACCGATCTGCTTCAATACTATCAAATGTACCAAGGAGTCAAAAGTGTCCGAAAAAGAAACAGGAACCGTGAAATGGTTCAACGATGCAAAAGGTTTTGGTTTTATTTCCCGCGAAAGCGGCGACGATGTATTTGTACATCACACCGCCATCGAGATGGAAGGATTTAAAACTTTACGCGAAGAACAGCAGGTTGAGTTCTCCGTTGAGCAGGGTGACAAAGGCCTTCAGGCCGTTGAAGTTAAACCCCTCTAAGACGTAAAAATCCCTACCTGGATGCATCAAGAAATTGAAGCAGTAAGGTAAATACAAACCGCCCGGAGTTTCCGCAATTCCAGGCGGTTTTTTTATTTCCCGGGAACCAGGTGAAAATCCAGGGTCATTGACTAAGATCTCAGGGCCACATTTTTGATATCACCCACAGGCAGCCAGTCATCCATATTTCCAAATTCACTCTTATCAAAGTGAAATGGATCAACAGATTGAATTCCGGAGATTTCAATTAACACCAGGTATCGTTTTCCAGCCCAGCGCTTGATTTGCGCTGAAGTTAAATTTAAACGATCTTGATATTGATCCACAAGATCTTTAGATTCTTCCGGGCTCATCTTCTGAGAATTGAACACGAATTTTACTATCCCCCTAGCTCTAATCAATCCACCCCCATCATTTTCAACCAGGTAGAGGGTATCGCCGCTTTTCACCCGGCCGTAAGGAAGTTTCCTGCCGGCCGCCCCGCGGATGAGCATGGATTTCTTTCCCTCCAGCAGTTTGATTAATTCACCAGCCTTCGCGTCCAAATATACAACATGGTCCATTTTCTTCTCCTTGGAGATCAATCCAGCTCAGACGAATAAAGACGTACTTCGTCAATGAATATTCTGGCAGTTTCATCCGCTCCGATAGCAGTGATGAAGATATGCAGTGATTTTGCTTCATTGGGAACCGGGGATGAGCTAGTAATAATCGCATAATCCTGAATGCTTTCCAGATTTACACGCTCAAAATTGCCAACATGCCCCGTTCCACAGCGGTTGTCGTTCACAAATATACCGTTTAAGATAGCTTCGGTGATATTCGGATCAGCTTTTACAGCCAGCTCGATCACCAGGTTAATCTCTGAAACCTCTGCCCGGGCAATTTCAAGAAAACGCCTTAGATTGATACACTGTCCAAAACTAGACCGGTAACCCAGAGATCCTCCCGTATCATTTGTGATTGCTATCGCGCCACCAGGTGGAGAATAAAAAAACTCAGATGAATGGATCAGCGCACCGTAGGGCACTTCCCAACCTGTGACATTTTCAGAAAAATGGCCGTTCAAAACCAAGCTGCCATCCCACTGATATTCGTTATCTTGCTGATCAACATCAGTATCAATGGTCACAATCTGGTCCACATTCCCATTCACAGGCGAAGTACAAGCAGATAAAAAGATAAAAAGCAAAATAGAAAAATTTATTATTCCCTTTAAATCCAGGGTTTTGTTTTGCATCATCACTCTCAGACCTTATTCATGATCCAAAATCGCCAGGTCAACAGCACCTAGAGATTTGTGATAATATCATCTACGAATTTATTATACAGGGTTTAGAAAAACACCCACTAGAGGAGCATATGAGTACTGTCAGAGAAATTAAAGAAATCCCCGGCCTCTCACCAGACATGGCCTACAAACAGGCCAATCAAGCCTTCCGGAATACAGGTTTTGATGTCTGGAAAGAAAGGCCTCTGGCCTGGTTGGTGATGGCCAAACTGGTTGATGAACAGGGCACCATTCAAGCCAATGCTGCCTGCCGACCGGGAATTGCCACCTCGGTAACCATAACCCTGGACAGTGAAGACCATGACGAGATCCATTTACAAAGTCTGCTGGCCAAGTTGTTTGCTAATTTTGAGTAAGTCAACCAGTCAGGATAGTTTCCACAGCAGAAATTAAGCCTGAATCGGTTACCTGGATAACATTCCCCGTGAAACTTCATCCAACCGGCTGTGGTCCTCTTGCGATAAATTCAATTTCATAGCGCCAACACCCTCCTGAACATGGCCAATCCTGGTTGCGCCAGGAATAGCCATAATATCCTCACCCTGGCCAATTAACCAGGCGAGAGCCACTTGCGCCGGTTCGGAGCTGTATTTTTGAGCTATATTATCCAGGACCTCGATCACTGGCCGGCTTGTTTCCAGCTGTTTTTCCAATCTGTTCCGCCGCATAGCAGGTGTCCTTGCCAGTATAGCGGGGTTTTTATGGAACTTCCCTGTCAACAGCCCCGACGCCAGGGGCGCCCAGGCGATGAGGGAAATCCCCAATTCACGGGCAGTTTCCAGCACGCCATTGGTTTCGATCTCCCTTTTCAACAGGTTGTAGTGAACCTGATTGGAGGCCAACCCTAAACCTCTATTTTCCAACATTTCCTGCGCCTGGCGCATTTGATCTGGACCAAAATTACTGACCCCAATCGCACGGATCTTGCCAGCTTCCACCAGATCTGCCATGGCGTTCATCTCCGCTTTCACAGATGAAAAAGATCTCGGTTTTGGGATCTGGTACAAGCTGATCGGATAAGGATCAAGGTTATTCAATCGGATTTGAATGGTCTTTTTAATATTTCCCGCAAATCGCAGATAGGGAGACCATTTAGCAGCAACAATCACCCCCTGAGCTTCATCACCCACCTCGGTAAGCGCTTCAACGAGGTGTTTTTCAGACCTTCCCGCGCCAAATGATTCTGCTGTGTCAAACCAGTTAATTCCTCCAGCCAGGGCGGTTTTGATGATCTCAAACCTGGTTTCCTCCGGGATACCTGGATAAACTGCCTGGAACGCACCCCTGCCGCCTGCAAACTGCGTTACACCCAATCCTATGGGAGAAACCTCCAAGTCAGAATGGCCAACTTTTCTATTTTTAATCACCAGCAATACTCCTTAATATGGATCAGGATTTGGGCAGCAATAGATAAACCCCTACCCCCATCGCCAGGAGTCCCAGGACTCTCATCCAAGTAAGCGGGATCGGTTCAACGCCGCCAATCCCGATCGAATCGATCATTGTGGATAATACTAACTGTCCGAAGATCACCCCCGCCAATCCGGCCGCTACACCGGCCCGCTGGAGCGAAAACGAGATTCCGGTGATGATCAATATGCCCAATAACCCAGACAAGGCAGTGGCGCCAATTAACACAGGGGGCACTTTCCAGGCCTCCGGACCATCCCTTAACAGCCAGACCAACATCAATCCTCCGGCTATCACGCCCCCCAGGGTATTGGTAAGGATGCCTGTCCGGACATCTCCGATCTGAGCACCTACGCGGCTGGTAATGGTGGACTGAACTGCGATGGCAATGCCTGTTAATGTAGCAATCACTGCACCGGTTATGATGGACAAACGCATACATCCTCCAGAAAGAATCTTTTGGGGATTAAATCACCCTGATTGTTTTTTATCTCAGATCGACACATCATCCTCTTTTAACCAGCCCGCAAAGATACTGAGAGAAGTAATCCCCAACATCAGGCTGAAAAAACCAACCAGGATCTTTTTCGTCAAAAAAGCCCAGCTGCTGAACAGACCCAGAAACATTGCCAGCGGACCGTTTACCTTCTGCACGATCTGATCAGCTTCAGCAATTGTTTTACCCCGTTCTACCAGGCTCCATTTCAGGATCGGCCCCCCGTCTATACCCGGAATCGGCAGCAATGATACCAGGCTGAGGAAGAGATTAGTTTGAAAGGCGGTTGTGGCGGTTTCGCCAATTATTGAATCTGATTTTGTGATCTTTCTAGTTATTCCCGCAAGCGGCAACAGCAGGGTGTTGATTACTGGACCTCCCAGGGAACGAGCTATATGCTGGCGGGGAGTGACCTCCTGGTCATTTATTTTGTGGTATATACAGCGTGGCATGCCAAGCTGGATGCGCATTTTATCCATCGGTTTACCAATCAAATTCGAGGCAAATAAATGAGCCAGGTTATGGCACCACTCGGATCCCGATACTACAGCCATTTTCAGGAACCCTTCCCGGGACCACTGGATGCGCGAATTCTCTGGTTTTCGCCTGGAGGCTGATCGAGTGAAAATCACCCATAAAACCAGCTGCGTAAGAGGAATCCAGGTAAAACCCACTCCGGTGATAGGGGTCTTTCCAATTACTCCAAAAACTTCCTCAGTATCAGATTGGTTTATGGGTTCCAGTTCAGGTGAGGTCATATTAATCTCCTTAATCAAGGCGATTTTGTTTTTTCTATAAGTGAATTATACCGACCTTTCCTAAAACTTTTCCTGCTCTGGAATTAAAAAGGTCAATACTTGAGGATGTTATCTGGAAATTTCTATTATGATACAATCCCCGAAGTTGAGGAAAGAAAGACGATGATGAATAATACAACTGAACAGAATAATTCAACCAATAAAAAATGGGCAGTCCCATTTTTTACGATCTGGACTGGCCAGGCCATATCCCTGCTGGGAAGCCAAATGGTGCAATTTGGTCTGATCTGGTGGCTGACAAAAACCACCGGCAGTGCCACGGTCCTCACCACGGCAACCCTGGTAGGTATTCTGCCTTCGGTTTTTCTTGGGCCCATTGTGGGCGCCCTGGTTGATCGCTGGAATAGAAGAAGGATCCTTTTGATCGCTGATAGCGGGATTGCTGTGGTGACCCTGTTTCTGGCCTATCTCTTTTTCATGGGCTGGGTCCAAATCTGGATGGTTTACGTCGCCTTGTTCCTCCGTGCCCTGGGCGGCGGTTTTCATAATCCAGCCATGGGCGCGAGCACATCCCTGATGGTTCCCAGTGATCAGCTAACCCGAATCCAGGGGGTCAACCAGACTCTCTATGCCGGCTTGAATATCATTTCCGCTCCTCTGGGCGCTCTGCTATTGGACTTGTTATCCATCCAGGGAGTTCTGATCATTGATTTTTTCTCAGCATTATTTGCAGTCGTTCCACTCTTATTTATTTCCATCCCTCAACCGGATAAAGTCCAGATGTCGCATGAGAAAACCATGGTCAAATCAGTCTGGAAAGATTTTTTGGAAGGGCTCAATTATGTGAAAAAATGGCCTGGTCTGATATATCTGATCATCATGGCCTTAAGCATTAACATGATCATCACACCGGCTTTTTCACTGCTGCCGCTATTAGTTCAAAGCCACTTTAATGGGGATGCTCTTCAGCTGGGCTGGTTAAATTCATCATTTGGTGTTGGGGCGATATTGGGAGGCGTTCTGCTCAGTATCTGGGGAGGATTTAAGAAAAAGATCCATACCACTTTGATGGGATTGATTTTCCTGGCTGCTGGATTAGCCATAATGGGACTTACTCCTGGATCATTGCTTCCGATGGCGATCGCGGGGATTTTTATTGTCGGAATTGGGATCCCAATTGCCAATGGTCCCCTTAACGCCATTGTGCAGGCCGCTGTCGACCCAGCCCTGCAGGGCAGGGTAATTACGCTGCTGGGCAGTCTGGCTACGGCAATGTCCCCTCTAGGATTAATTGTGGCCGGCCCGATCTCCGATCTGATCTCGATCCAGATCTGGTATATCGTTGGCGCTATTGTCACATTGGGATTTGGAATCGGGGGTTTCTTTTCCAAAAACCTGCTCGGTATGGAAGAGAACAACGCATCCTCCTGATTTGACACTTAACTGGAGGACTGAATATCCTTTCCCTGGGGGAAATATCCGAACATCCTCCAGACGAGATTGACCAAGAACACAACATCCATCCCTCTCATACCAATTGCACCATAAATATCAACCAGATCAATTGGATTGGCAGCTCGACAAAAATTGGTTTCAGATTGCCTGTGAAATCTCTGATAATATTTCTGAATAGGTCCTTGTTGTAGTTGAAGAGAGCGCTGTTCATGAAATTGCATCGATCTTTGGAATTGTTTTTATGGTTGAGGTATTAAGTTTTCTTATATTTTCAATATTTTGACCTGGAGAGCGAGAGTCCGATAATTCGTTAATTAACCGATTCGCATATTGCCAACCTCTCCCCATTCTACCCGACCCTTCGCAAATGTATCTCTTCAGCTACCTTAGGACGAACTTCTTAATCGAAACCAAAGCTGTTGACAGAGGAAATTCCTACCCATATAATTATTTTATCAACTTGATTAATTAATTATATATACAGGTCAATAACTCCCCCTATTCTGCGATGGCTCATTCCTCAGGAATTTTTGGCAGTACAAATAACCAGGTAAAAGCCCACAATATCCAGGCTATTTTATTAACTCTCTTGCGGGAAAAACAATTTTCACGAGTTGAGTTAGCCAAAAAACTTTCCCTCTCCAACACCACAATCACAAATTTGACAACCGAACTTCTGGCGCAAGGAATAATTGCTGAAGAACCGGTTGAAAATTCCAATGAGCTCCGGAGCGTAGGCAGACCACGCAAGATGTTGCGGCTGGTACCAAAAGCCAGGTACGCAATTGGGATCCATATCGGAGTGAAAATAGTTCGAATCGCAATTATTGACCTTTTTGCCAACATTGTCCAGAGCGATTCCTATATCTTTGAACTCGATCAGACGCCTGCAAGTGTGATTCAAAATATTGTCCAATTGACAGAAAATTTAATTCGGTCTTCAAAGATTGACAAGGCAAAAGTGATTGGCATTGGTGTCGGAGCCCCAGGTCTTGTGAACCATGATTTGGGCATTAATGTACTGGCACCTCGATTAAATTGGGAAAATGTCCCCATCCAGAAATTAATTGAATCCCAGATCAACATTCCTGTCTGCGTGGATAATAACGTTCGCACAATGGCTCTTGCAGAAGCCTTTTTTGGGGATGGTCGCGGGGTTAGTGTACTGGCTTTTGTTTACGGAAGAATTGGTGTGGGTTCTGGAATTGTGGTTAATGAGCAGGTCTTCCGCGGCAGTGGAGCCGGTGCGGGAGAAATTGGACATACAACGATCATTCCAAAAGGCGGAAAACAATGCACTTGCGGAAACACCGGTTGTCTGGAAACCTTACTTTCTGAGCCGGTATGGATTCAACATATCGAAGAGATAGCTTCAGAAAACCCCGATAGCATAATTGCATCTTATTTGCGAGCTGAAGATGACAGGACTTTCATGGAACGGGTTTTCTCCGCCGCGAGGGACGGAGACCAAACCATACTTGATTTTATTGAGGACAGGGCTTGTTATCTTGGTATAGCTCTCGCAAACTTGATCAATATCCTGAATCCTGAAATGATCATCCTGGGGGGTATGTTTTCTCAAGGTGGTGACCTAATCATTCCGGCCGCAGAAGCCAAAATGAGAGAAGCTGCATTTGCAGGATTAGGGGAGAATGTAGAACTTCTGGTTACCAGTTTCAAAACCAATGCGGGGGTGATTGGTGCTGGCGCTCTGGCCTTGACCAGATTCTTTTATCAAAATTCGGAAATAAAATAATGCCAAATCCTAAAGTTGCGTTTTTAGCCATTGCACGAAGTACATTCGATCTGGATCTTGCCGTCGAAGTCCGGGACCTGGCATACCAGAGTCTGGGGGAGATGCCCCTTAATATCCTGTGGAATGGAGAACTGATTACCGATCAGGACTTCGCTGCCAATGCGGTTAGTTTTTTGAATGATAATCCTCCTGATTTGTTGTTAATATTCCAGGCAACATTTGCTGATAGCTCCATGGTAATTGAGCTTGCACAAAACCAGGATGTCCCCATTGTTCTTTGGGCTGTCCCCGAGGAACATACCGGGGACCGATTGCGATTAAATTCATTTTGTGGAATCAACCTGGCAGCCCATGGATTGAAAAGAGCTGGTATACCGTACGATTACATCTTTGCCCCCCCGGATGAGCCGGCAGCATTGAATAAGATTCGCGATCTTGCGAAAGCTGGACAAATACGCAATCAGCTCCGCAAAGCACGACTTGGGCGTATTGGTGAAAACCCTTCAGGGTTTGATACTTGTTTATTCGATCCAGACCTGATCAGGAAAACTTTTGGGGTCGAGTTGATCCAATTTGATCTCAAAGAGGAATTCTTCCCTCAAGTTTCGCAGGTAGACCCCGACCAGGTACAACAAGTTCAAACTAATCTAGCCCAAAAAGTTGAAGGGTTGGACGATCTTGATCAGACAGCCACAAAGGCGACTTTGAGTTCCTATGTGGCTATGAAGGCAATTTCAGAGAGGAAAGATATCGGTGGATTCGCTGTCCGCTGCTGGCCGGAGTTCTTTACTGAATTAGGTTGTGCTGCTTGCGGCGCAATGTCCATGCTGAGTGATGAGCTCATTCCTTGCAGCTGCGAAGCGGATGTAAACGGGACGATTACTCAGATGCTTCTGCAATCGGTCAGCGAGACTCCCGCTTTCGGAACAGACATAGTATCGCTGGATGAGACTCATGATGCAATTGTGATCTGGCATTGCGGCTTAGCTCCCCTTTCCATGGCAGACCCCCAGAAACCCAAGGGAGTCACAATTCATTCCAACAGGAGACTTCCATTATTATTCGAGTTCACCCTGAAACCAGGCCAGGTTACCATTGCGAGACTATCTGAAGCATCAGGGGAGTATCGGTTGGTATTGGGTCTAGGGGAAATTATTTCTGGTCCAAAAAGTTTTTCTGGAACCTCCGGATTGTTGAAATTTGACAGACCCGCCAGGGAAATCTTAGAGAATATATTAGAAGAGGGGCTGGAACACCATATATCTCTTACCTATGGTAATCATACTGATGTCCTGTCCGCTTATGCAAAACTTATCAATATTCCTGTTTTGTTGATCAATAAAGGAGGCGATTATCGATAATTGAAAAATTTCAGCCAACTATTTCACCACCAAGTTTAATAAAGGAGAAAGAAATGAAGAAGACCCTACTCGTATTACTTTTCATCACTGCCCTACTGCTCACTGCTTGCGGTGGCGCAGCGGAACCGACAGAGGCACCAGAAGCTCCCGCTGCTACTGAAGCACCTGTCGTTGAAGAAGTCGAGGAAGCTGAGGAAGCCGAAGAAATGGCCCCAGTTGAGCTTCGATTCACTTATTATGCAGATGGTGTTGAAGCCGATGTCATGCAGCCGATTTTGGACGGTTTCATGGCCGAACACCCGGAGATCACGGTTGTTCTCGATGTGGTTCCTTATGACACAATCGATACCCAGCTTCCAGTTCAAGTTGAGACCGGTGAAGGTCCTGATTTGGCCCGAATCACAAACTTTGGTGCCTACAGCGGAAAATTACTTGATCTGCGGGAATATATGGCTGATCCTGCATATTATCAAGCCAATTTCCCTGGTTCAGTCTTATTCGCCCTGGGCTACGGTGGTTATCCTGACGCGTACACTGTTACAGGTCCTTATGTCAATAAAACACTCTTTGAACAAGCTGGTGTTGAACTGCTCGGTGAGGGTGCTTCCTGGGCCGATTGGACCGAAGCAACCACCGCCGTAGCTGAAGCGACTGGAACCCAGTACGCATTATCCATTGACCGAACCGGTCACCGCTTTGCTGGTCCTGCGATGAGTATGGGAGCCACATTGATCGATGCGGATGGAAGCTTCACAGTTGATACACCAGGATTCCGCGCTTTTGCAGAAACCCTTAATGGATGGCATGAAGCGGGTATCACTCCCTCCGAAGTCTGGTTGGTTGGAGACAGCCTGAACAACTGTATTGATTGGTTCAAATCTGCTGAATCTGGTAATGTGCATGTCCGGCTCGTGGCAGATCAACGGTTTAGCTAACGATGTTGGCGATGCCTTTGACTGGGTTGTTGTTCCTAACCCCACCGGTGATGGAGGATCAACTGGTGTGGCTGGTGGTTCTGCAGTTGTGGCATTTGCAGATACAGCCTACCCCGAACAAGTAGGAATGTTGATGGAATACCTGATCCAGGCCGAAAATTACGGTGCGTTTTCCGCCGGAACCTTGGCGCTGCCTGCCCACTCTGGCGCTGCAGCAGCTGGGATTGAATTCGAGACAGATAACCCATCCGTTCTTGGTGCTCTGGCCGCTTTCACAGCCGAAGTACCCAAACTTCAAGAACAGGCAGCAGGGCTCAACGTTCATCCCTTTGCATTTGCTTATTATCGCAATAGCGCAAACCGCATTGCTCAGTACCTGACCGGCGAACTTAGCCTCGATGATGCTATGGTACGCCTACAGCAAGACATTGACGACGCAATCGCTGAAGCAACGCAATAAGATACCAAGTAATTAAATCCAGGGGTTATCTCGTTTGGAGATAACCCCTGGACTGTACTTGTTTGATCAAAGGAAAACATCTATGATCAGACAAAAGTGAGTGCATCAATGGATGATCAAACTCCAAAAAAGTCATTCGGCGCATTATTAAATAAGGCATCTAATAACATTTTGTTATTTTTTGTCTCCTCTACTGATCTATTTTTTGGCACGATACAACGGGTAGTTGGCCTCAAAGGAATGCCCTATGTTTTTGTATTGCCCAATCTATTGATTTTTGGAATCTTTATTCTCTTCCCGATGCTGCTCAACTTCCGATATGCCTTTACGGGAGGTACGGAGTTTTTTCCTTCTCAACGACCGTGGGTTGGTACAGCAAATTTTGAGCAGCTATTGAGCTGTCAAAATTTTCTGGATCCAAATACTTGTCGGGAAGACTTGTTTTGGCGGGCAGTATTTAATACTGGCGGTTATGTTGTCTTCCAGGTTAGTTTAATGATCCTGGTCTCCTTGTTCACTGCCCTGGTGCTCAACCGTAAAATTAAAGCCCGGGGATTCTTCCGATCAGTTTATTTCTACCCTGTTATGTTGTCACCCATCGTTGTGGCGCTGATCTGGAAATGGATCCTGCAAGAAAATGGGTTATTTAATGGAATTATTGTATCGTTGGGATATGATAAAGTCCCATTTTTGGTAGATGCTCAGTGGGCCCGTTTCTGGGTAATTATTATCAGCGTTTGGGCTTTCATGGGATTTTATACATTGATCTTGTTGGCCGGTTTACAATCCATACCATCTGATCTTTATGAAGCTGCCTCTATTGATGGTGCCAATGAGTGGAATACTTTTTCAAAAATTACTTTGCCTCTGCTTATGCCGCAGATGATGGTGGTTATCGTGTTGTCACTAATCAGAGCGGTCCAGATATTTGATTTGGTAATTGCCTTTACAGGGGGTGGACCAGGGACTGCCACACTCTACCTCGTCCAGTATATATATAGTAAAGGTTTTTCAAGTCCCAGCAAACAATTCGGATTGGCAGCTGCAGCTTCACTTTTGATGGCTGGAGTACTGGTAGTTCTGACCTTGGTCCAACAATTGCTGAGAAAGGAGGATTGAAATGTCCAAGATTTGGACTTTCCTCTCAAAAACAAAGGGTACAAAAAAACTCCATATCACAGATATGCTCACCTATCTGTACTTGGGCATAAGTGTGATTATCATGTTTGGTCCTGTCGTTTGGCTGATATTGTCGTCCTTCAAATCATCCGCTGAAGTGATAAAATTCCCGCCGAGGTTATTGCCTTACCGGCAAGAAACCATTGAGATTGAAGGATTTGATGAACCTCTGCCGCTGTATGAGATCGAAATGCAGGATGGTACTACTGCTACCCTGGCACAGATTCGTCGGGTTGGTATCGAAGCACAAATGATTGATCCCAATAAGCCAGATGAGATAATCAAAGTACCTATAGATTTGCGCACACCCGTTGAAAGTGTATATTTTGGATTCGAAAACTACCGGGAAGGCGTAGAGAGTTTTAACTTTATACGCTATTTCCGAAACAGCGTTTTGGTTACAGTCGTCGCTACACTATTGACTTTACTAGTAAATAGCATGGCGGCTTTTGCACTGAGCAAATACGAGTTCCGCGGGCGGAACACAATATTTCTGGTCATGATTAGCACATTGATGGTTCCACTGTCGGTTGTCTTGGTTCCAGTTTTTCTGGTGATTACCAATGTAGGATGGAATAACAATCTCCTCGGTGTGATAATACCAGGAGCGGCAACTCCTACCGGCGTATTTTTACTGCGGCAGTATATGCTCACAATTCCTGATGAATTGTTGGCTGCAGCCCGAATTGATGGCGCAACTGAGTGGAGAATTTACTCCCAGATCATTCTTCCTCTTACCAAACCGGCTTTGGCAGTCCTTACCATATTTTCCGTTATGTGGAGGTGGAATGATTTCCTGTGGCCGTTAATTGTATTGAGTGTAAACGAAATGTTCACTTTACAAGTGGGCTTAAATTCGTTCCAGGGAGAGCTTAATGTTCAGTGGCACCTGATCCTTGCCATGACGGTACTCACGTTATTGCCCATATCGCTGGTTTTTGCCTTGCTGCAAAAACATGTCACCACTGGCATTGCTACCACTGGCATGAAATGAAGATTAGGAATTACTTTTTAGTAAAGAATATATTCCACTTTTGGTAAGCAGTAATAACTTATTCAAATCTCTATCACAGGATGGTAATCAAATGAAATTCTTTTTAGATAGTGCGCTCGTAGATGAAATTAAATATGCATTGGATGCCTTTAATATTGATGGTGTCACTACAAATCCCCGTCATATTCAGGTTTCTGGCAAGCCTTTCATGTCTGTGATCAAAGAGATCGCAAAATTAGTTGAAGGCACCGAGAAAACTATCTCCGTGGAAGTGAACCCTCACTTCATGGACGCCGATAAAATGATAGCTGAAGCTGAAAAACTAGCTGCTATCTCACCCAATTTTGTGATCAAAATCCAGTGTGTGGAACCAGCTTTCAAGGCCATCTACGCCCTGGCAAAAAAAGACATTCGGGTCAACTGCACCCTGATCTTCTCGGCCATGCAAGCTTTACAAGCCATGCGATCTGGAGCGTTCTATATCTCACCCTTTATCGGCTGGAAAGAGGCCAATGCTGAAGATACCAATCAATTTGTAGAGGATATCGTCCTGATCCGAGACAATTTTGACTTCAATACCGAGATTATTGCCGCTGCTGTTCGAAATGCCCGGCAAATCGTAGACGC
Source organism: uncultured Chloroflexia bacterium (assembly GCA_963783765.1). Lineage (GTDB taxonomy): Bacteria > Chloroflexota > Anaerolineae > Anaerolineales > UBA11858 > B10-G9. Next base: position 159,157 of record CAWAOV010000006.1, read on the forward strand.
TGCTGCCGTTGGGGTAGATATTATCACTGCCGGATTACCTGTTTACCAAGCTGGCTTCGAACACCCCTATACCCAAAAGGGCATCCAAACATTCTGCGATTATTGGGACAAAACAGATTACGAGTAATATTTGCCAGTTACCGAAAGGAACACCTCATGACCAGTTATAAAGAGTTTAAACCTAAAGCTTTATCCCTTGACCCCCGCTTCAGCTACTTAGCCAAGAATGACCGCTATCTATTAGCTAAGGATGAACCAAAATACAAGTTTAATGTGATCGGCTGTGGATTAAACGGCAATGAGCATATTCATGTCACGTATCTTGAAGGACGAGCCACAATCCAGGGCGTCTTCGATAAGAATCCCGGATCGATTGAATTAGCTCAAAAAACCTTCGCCAGCTTTAATCCCGGCCAAGAACTCGTTGTCTACGATACTCTTGAAGCTGCCTGTAATGATCCCGCTGTCGATGCGCTGATCATCTCCACGCCCAACTATTCTCACCTTGAAGTATTACGCGTAGCGATGGAATCCGGCAAACATATCTTTTTAGAAAAACCCATGGCAACTACAATTCAGGATGCAAATCAAATCCTTCAACTGGCCAAAGAGTATCCGGCTATTTTGCAGATTGGCTTGCAATATCGCTACAAACCCATGTATGTTGAAGCCATTCACGAGAGCTTAGAGCGCAAAGCCATCGGCGATATCAAGATGGTTAATATCGTTGAACACCGTCTGCCTTTCCTTGATAAAGTAAAACAGTGGAATAAATTCTCCAAATACTCCGGCGGCACGCTGGTGGAGAAATGCTGCCATTACTTCGATCTCCTAAATTTGTTCGCCCGCTCCAAACCGGTCAGCGTTTTCGCATCCGGGAGTATGGCTGTGAATTTTAAAGAGTTCGAGTATGAAGGAGAGAAATCCGATATCATCGACAATGCAGTAGTCAGCGTGGTCTACGAGAATAATGTTCGGGGCAATTTTAACCTTTGCATGTTCGCTCCCATGTTCTATGAAGAAATCACGCTGTGCGGTGATGAAGGATATCTAAAAGCCTATGAAAAGGAAGATTTTCTGGGGGTACCTCGCCCAAAGACATATCTGGAAATCTTGCGTGGTGAAGCATACCCTTCACGTTTCAGTAATCCATGTTACCCACCGTATATTGAAGAAAGCGGCCACACTGGAGCGACATTCTATGAGCATATCAACTTCATTGATAATATCGAAGGCAAACAGACGAGTACAGCTACAGTAGAGGAAGGCTTTTGGTCTGTGGTGGTGGGAGTTGCTGCAGAAAAGTCTGTCAAAACAGGCCAGATCGTGATGATTGAGGATTTGCTATGAAACAACGGTGGGGCGCGAACAAAGTACGAAAATATATTTATTGATGGGGAAGATCTCTAAATAAAGGCATTCTATATCACAAGGCTTATGAAGATGTCGGTGTAGCCAAACAGGATTTAAAAGTTGACCAACGTGTCTGCCCATTGCCTCGTGCGGCATCCTTCATACCATTCCTGAAAAGACAAGAGGAGAAATTATGCTTTATGGAACGACGGGAAAAATTATACGAGTCGATCTAACCACAGGTTCCTGGGATATCGAGACTCTTTCTGAAGAATTTTACCGGATGTATCCTGGCGGCAAAGCCCTGGCCGGTTACATATTGCTTAATGAAATGCCAGCCAATGTTGATCCTCTTTCTCCCGAAAATGTGATGGTTATTGCTAACGGGCTGTTGACTGGCGCCCCGGTTTCGACTGCAACTCGCTATGTTGTTTCTGCCCGATCACCATTGACCAATACATACGGCGAATCTGAAGCCGGCGGATTTTGGGGACCGGAACTCAAAATGGCGGGATTCGAAGCTATTGTGATCAAAGGAAAATCTCCAAAACCCGTTTATTTGTGGATCCAGGATGGGGATGTAGAAATTCGAGATGCAGAACATCTTTGGGGGCAGCAACCAGCCGAAGTGCAGGATGCGATCCGCACCGAATTGAACGATAACAAAATTCGGGTGATGCAAATCGGGGTCGGGGGTGAAAATCTGGTCCGCTTCGCTGGAATCACCAATGATCTGCGCCACTTCAACGGCCGGAATGGAATGGGTGCAGTGATGGGTTCAAAAAACTTACGAGCTGTAGCTGTGCGTGGGCATACACGCTACCAGAAGATTGCACACGACCCCAATGCCTTGAAGGCCCTGGGGAGCAGTCTGGCTAAACGGGTTAAAGAGAATCCCTTGAGTTGGGGACTGCAGGACACTGGAACTCCCGGCCTGGTCGAACCACTCAATACCAGCGGCATGCTGCCCACCCGAAATTTTTTACAGGGCGCATTTGAGAACGTGGATGATATTAAGTGGGAAGTGTACGAAAGTGAACTACTCACTGCCAGGCGCAGCTGTTATGCCTGTGCCATCCGGTGCAAGCGTGAAGTCCGGATCGATGGCGAGCCATCAGCGTATGGCGGGCCGGAGTACGAGTCAATCGGATCGTTAGGTCCTAATTGCGGAGTGGGTGATCTCCATGCCATTGCCAAAGCCAATGAACTCTGCAATAAATATATGCTCGACACGATATCCACCGGCATGACGATCTCTTTTGCGATGGAATGTTTCGAACACGGTTTGCTGACTCTGGATGATACAGATGGCCTGGAATTGCGTTTTGGCAACGCCGAGGCCATGTTGACGATGATCGAATGGATTGCCCATCGCAAAGGTCTGGGTGATTTAATGGCCGAAGGTGTGATGCGTGCAGCCGAAACGATCGACGGCTCTCAATTCTTCGCCCTCCATGTCAAGGGACAGGAGCTGCCGATGCACGAACCGCGCGGAAAATACAACGTCGGGATGGGCTATGCCATCTCAGAGATAGGTGCAGACCATCTGGTGGTTGCACACGACGGGATGCTTGCTAATGAGGATGGGATCGCCTTCAAAAATGCTCGCTCTCTGGGAATCACTGAAGCGCAATCAGCCCGCAGCATGAATGACGAAAAAATGCGTCAATTCTTTATTTTGGAAAAAGTGACCAGTTTGGAGAAAGTGATCGGTTATTGTTTCTTTGGTCCTGCTCCGCGAGGTTATATTCTCATTGAGGAAATGCTGGATTCCGTCAACACGGCTACAGATTGGGATATATCCCTCGACGAACTGCTCGAGATTGGCGAACGAGCTACTAATATGGCGCGTGTTTTCAATGCCCGAGAAGGTTTCACGCGAAAAGACGATACCTTGCCAGAACGTCTCTTTGGCCCCTTAGAAAACGGCGTTTTAAAAGGACGAGGTTTTCCCACGAGAGGAATTCGAAGCCGCTCTTACCGTGCTCTACGGCCTGAAAGGATGGCATCCTGAAACCGGGATACCAACCCGTGAGAGGCTTGAGTCCCTGTCCATTGGATGGGCTTTTGACCTGATAGACTGATATGCGAATATTCCTTGGTGGGCATTTAAGTTATTATCACTCAGACAAGTCCAGGTGGCTGGAAATAGATCTCCAGGATCCTGTCTGGCTCGTTGATATATTAAATCACGCAGGTATTCCCTTAGGAGAGATTTACTTGGTAGTTCTCAATGGTACTCTTGCCGATTTACACGAAACGATCGTATCCGAAGGAGATGAATTAAAGCTGTTCTCTCCAATAGGTGGTGGATAGGCTTCATCACTATCCATAAGACAATATCGGATAATCAATGATAGCACCCCTGAAGAAAATTCTGAGTTCGAACCGGCATTTTTCCGACATGTCAGTCAACTACCCCTCTATGTTAACGTCCACCTTGGGGATTGATATGCTCCAGATAAAGAACCATGAAATACTGTTGGGTCAAACACAATTTATCAAATGAATAAAAAACGAATCAATATTGGAAATGAAAAATGGCTAAAAATAACACAATCCAACCAGACAAGCCGCTGACAAAATGGGAACAGAGTGTTTTCGGGGTCTCGGTCCGGGAAATACCCGGATTGTTACCAGGTCTTCTCGTGGCCACATTGCTGGCTTGGGCAAGCATAAATATCAGTGATTTTATTGGAAAAGATCTGCTCGGTTTCACAAAAAGCCCAATTTCGGCTGTCATGATCGCAATTATTTTAGGGATATTGATCCGGTCGATCCCATTTCTGCCAAATTATCTGCTACCAGGTTTCCGATTTAGTGTGAAGAAAATACTCCGTCTTGGAATCATTATGTTAGGCATCCGGTTGACCATGTTTGATGTATTGAAACTTGGCATCGTTGGGGTGCCAATAGTCGCGGTATGTATCATAGGCGCTTTGTTGATCACTTCCTGGATTAATAACAAACTCAATCTTCCTGAGCGTTTAGGCACTCTTATTGCTGTTGGAACATCCATATGTGGGGTGACTGCAATCTTAGCAGCCAGCCCAGCGATTGACGCCGAAGAGGAAGAAACTGCTTATGCCGTAGCCGTGATCACATTATTTGGATTATTTGCGACCTTAGTTTATCCCTATCTCGCCCATAGTATATTTAACGGACAAGTAAGACAAATCGGGATGTTTTTGGGTACAGCTATCCATGAGACGGCCCAGGTTGTTGGTGCTGGGCATATGTACGCTGATATATTTGATCAGCAGATCGTTTTAGATATTGCGACAATCACCAAATTGGTTCGGAATGTGTTTATGGCCGTAGTGATCCCGGTCATGGCGATCTATTATTCTCAAAAGACCAAAGATAAGAACTACAATGGTAAAAAACCTGGTTTCTTCAAGTTATTTCCAATGTTTGTGCTAGGTTTTCTATTTATGGCTATCATGAGGTCTGTGGGAGATTTGTGGATATCCCGGGGAGAGCAAGCCTTTGGCTTATTAAGTCCTAAGATTTGGACAAATGCCATCCAGATAATCAAGAATTTAGCTGAATTCCTGCTGGTTATAGCTCTCTCCGGGGTGGGTTTAAACACCGACTTTAAGTCCTTTAAAATATTGGGGTTGAAGCCGCTCCTGGTGGGATTGGTTGCTTCAGCATCGGTGGGCGTGATAAGCTATTTTGCTATCCTACTGATGGCAGGTTTTGTAAGTTACTGACAACAGAAAATAAACCATGCTGAATTCATCAAACAGGAACATTTTCCAGAAATTGGTATGTGAAATGGGATTTGAATATACCAGGAAGCACTAATCTATTTATTTTTCTGATTAGTGATTTTAATAATAATGATCCAATTAGAATAAGAAAATAATTACCTGAAAAATATCGGAGTCTCAATTTAGAAAACAGGAGTAGATATGAGCTTTTTAACTCATCTGGAATGTGGTTATTGTGGTGCTTCTTATGATGCGAATAAAATCTGGAATTTGTGTCCGGATTGTAAAAAACCATTATTAGCTCGCTACGATTTGGAAGCAGCCAGAAATACCATTCATAAAAATGAACTGGCAGACCAGGGTACCTACGCTCTGGCGATATCACGAATTACTACCTGTGAGAGACAAAAAATATCAGCTCAGTTTACACGAGGGATATACCCCATTATTCCCAGCCAAGAATTTAGCAAGAGAATTAGACTTTGAAAATATATTTATCAAAGATGAGGGTTTGAATCCCACAACATCTTTTAAGGCCCGGGGGTTATGCGTAGCTGTTTCTCGCGCTTATGAGCTGGGCGTGAAAGAAGTTTCAATCCCTTCTGCTGGAAATGCAGCAGGGGCAATGAGTGCCTATGCAGCTCTGGCGGGAATGAAAGCCTTTGTTTTTATGCCCCAGGATGTCCCAAGCCCTTTTATTGCGGAGTGTAAAGCGCTTGGAGCAAAGGTGACTTTAGTGGATGGCCTGATAACCGATTGTGGAAAGAAAGCCGCTGAGGAAATTACTTAAATATGGCCGATTTGATATCTCCACCTTAAAAGAACCTTATCGAATTGAGGGTAAGAAAACAATGGGGTATGAAATCGCAGAACAACTCAATTGGAACTTGCCAGATGTAATCATATATCCAACAGGCGGAGGAACTGGACTGGTAGGTATGTGGAAGGCGTTCGACGAGATGGAAGAACTTGGCTGGATCGATTCAAAACGACCGCGGATGGTTACAGTACAATCTGATGGATGCGCTCCAATGGTTCGGGCATTTGAAGAAGGAAAAGAATTTGCAGAAATATTGGCAAGGAGCAAAACTGTAGCTGATGGATTACGTGTGCCGGGTGCTGTTGGTGATTTTCTCATATTGCGGGCATTAAGGGAAAGCCAGGGAGCTGCAATAGCTGTGTCTGATGAAGAAATGATGAACGATTCTGACTTGATCGGCCGGACTCAAGGGATTTTTACTGCACCCGAAGGCGGGGCTACATTATCTGCATTCAAAAAACTTAGAGAACAACAGTGGATTAAAGATAATGAAACTGTTGTGCTTTTTAATACCGGAAGCGGCCACAAGTACCAGCATTTATGGTTAGATCGCTAATAGCACCAAAGGTTATTAACATAATTGTTGAGTTTGGATACTTGACCGCACGGTATGGTTAATAATGCTAGCATGCCTGCCTGATGGCTGCTGTCAAGGGAACAGATTACATGAAACAATTGATTATCAACGCCGATGACTTTGGCCTGAATGAAGGAGTCGTGCAAGCCATTTGTGAACTATATGAATCGGGTTTGATTTCCAGCAGCTCCTGTATGACCAACAAACCAGCCTGGCCTCAAGCTGCTGCGTATCTCCGCCGAGCATCCCGATTTTGCTGCCGGAGTTCATCTGGTTTTCAACGACGGATATCCCGTGCTTCCGGGCCATCAGGTGCCAGCACTCCTGGGAAAGGATGGGCAGTTCAAATCAGACCGCCAAATCAAGTGGGCTTTCAAGCCGGGCACAGCCAGACAGCTGCATGTTGAACTGGGTGCTCAGATCGAGCGTTTCATCCAGGATGTGGGCACACTCCCGGACCATCTCGACAATCACTGTTCTATCTCCTATGTTCGGCCGGACTACTTCAAGGTCACCCTTGATCTAGCCCAGGAGTACAAATTACCCATTCGCGCTCCTTTTGGTGATGATCTTGAGGATAATGGCGCCACTCATGGCAAAGCAGAACAACTTCCCAGCCTGGCAGATCCGCTTGTTAGGGAGATTTTACCGCCGCAGGGTGGATCGCGCTGGCATCCCCCGCCCCAATACCTTCATCCAGCATTTTTCAAGCTCCGGCAACCAGACACCTGAATATCTGTTGGGCATATTGGATAACCTACAGGACGGCTGGATCAGTGAATTGCTTGTTCATCCGGGATATGACGGCGGCTGGCGGGAGTTAGATCTGCGGGCGCTGCTTGATCCGCGTGTCCGCCAGCGATTGGCAGAACCGGATATCGAACTGGTCAATTTCAAATCTCTGCTTCACCCATAAATGGGCATAACAGTGAATTCCTTGAAAAGTGATCAGCTCAGTTTATTAGATAGGTATTCATCCGGGAATCTGATCCGAGAATACAAATAACGAGTCATAAAAAGGAGTGACGATGGACACAGCATCGGAAAAGTATCAACCCAGAATGGCCCCCAATCAGCCGGGGAAATTGAATATCAAGCGAACTGTGCTTTTGTCTTTGGGTTTTATGTCGGTTCTGGCCGGATTGGGCTATTACAATTTAGCTGTCCCGTTATTATTGGGCGATATTGAATTTGGCCTGGTTCCAAAAGACATCCTGGTTTTCGGCGCCTTCGGGCAGCAAACCGTCATCGGCGCAATCCTGGTGCTCGACAACATTCTGGCCTTACTGCTGCAGCCATTTTTTGCCAACCTGAGCGATCGCGCTAAAAGCAAGTACGGTCGGCGGATGCCCTTTATCATCCTGGGCGTTCTATCGGCAGCTTTCTTTTTTATCATCACTCCGCTCTTTAAAGTTCTGCTTGGCTTAATTGCGATTTTATTTTGTTTTAATATTGCCATGGCCTTATATCGCAGTTCTGCCCTGACTTTGTTGGCGGACTACACTCCGGATGAGGTCAGGTCTAAGGGAAGCGGCATCCAGCAGCTGGTCGCAAACTCCGGGGCAATATTTGCCTTTCTGCTGCCGACAATCATTGGCATCCTCCGCCCGGGGCTATCAAATTTCGATGCCAGATATCTAGGGTTTCCGATTATTGCCGTGGTCATGATCATCATCGTGACAGTCCTGTTTCTAACCATCAAGGAAACTCCGACAGGGGATGGATTTTTACGCATCAGCGATACACCGATCGAGATCGACTCGATCACCTTAGAACATCAGGTATCCAACATGGATACCGAGATGGAAAAACGGGGTTGGGTATATTTCCGAAAGGCACTTTTTGGAAAAGATCGCAGCTTGTTTTTCTTGATGGTTTATGTCACCTTTTCGTATACTGCTTTTGCTTCTATTGAAGCCTTTTTTACGATCTTTGCAAATAACTACCTGGGGATTGGTGATCAACAGGCAGGCCAACTATTGTTGATCTATACTGCAGCGATGATCCTCTCCGCGTTTGTATCCGGGCTGGTCGGTCAGAAAATCGGCCGCCGAAAGGCACTCAGGCTGGGAACAACCGGCCTGATCATTCTGATGTCACTCCTATCGATCGTGGTCACACTAAAACAACCTATTTGGATCGCGGTCCTGTTTGTGCCGGTGGGATTTTTCTGGATGACCGTGATTGTCAATGTATTTCCTGTGTTATGGAATTTGTCCCCCCGCAGCGAGGAAGGGACTTATACCGGAATTTATTATTCCTTCAATCAGGCTGCTTATGTTTTTGGACCCGTGATCATGGGACTGGTGTTTGACTTGATCGGCAAAGACATGGGGAATGATAAATATCTACTGATGTTTCCTTTTATTGTGTTCTGTGAGATTTGCGCCTTTGTACTGCTGTTCGGTGTCAAGGGAGGAGATCCTGAAATAAGTGAAGAAGAAATCGAAGAACTGCGGGATAAATATTTGGAAGCCGACTAAAAAACAAACCATGAGATCCAGACAGGAATGGTTAAATTGATTAGGATTTGGCGGGTGATTTTATTGTGATCTTTTACAGCCAGCTCCAAAGTATAGAGAAAGTAAATACAAAAACAAATATTTCGCTCAAATATTCGTTTCTAGATCCTCTTTTTCAATACACCAGCTGATTGAGTCCGGAGATTCAGCGTAAACTCTCATACCAACTTTTTCCAGAACCCTGTTGGAAGCCGGGTTTGAACGCAGTGTTTCCGGAGCTATGATCCGGCGGCAGCGGGGATCATCAAACGCCCACTGAATTAACCCTCCTAAAGCTTCGGTGGTATACCCAAAATTCCGAAATTCCGGATCAATCCCATAACCAACTTCAACAACTCCGTTTTGGTCAGGAAGGCCTTTAAAACCGATCAGACCAGCGCCAAATCCTTCCGGCGGCACCCGGATCAACCAGTAGGTGATCCAGGGCAGTTCTTCCGGAGAAGCCTGGTCCATTTTGGAAAGTTTCATCCGAATCGCTTTCCGAAGCATTGGGGTAATTATCAGGCGCGATGCCGGGCCGAGTTCCCGGATAAAGAGGTCTCCCTGCTCAAGGAAATTTCCCAGCAGGATGCGGTTCAGGGGAATCAATTCAAGCCTTTCTGTCTTGATCGTGATCAATTCAGCCATCAAATTCAATTAACTAACCTTCAAACTGTTGGTCTTCTTTCTACCTCGCTGTACCAAGAACCACACCCAAGATCATAATCGCCATACCAATCCCTTGTAATAATACCAGCCGCTCTCCGAGCATAATCCAGCTTAATAGTGCAGTGAACAAGGGTGTCAAATTCATCACCATATTCATTTCCAGGGCTGTTAATTCCCGCAAGAGCAAGATTATAAAGATAGTAACCCAGGGATGTATTTACCAACGCCAACCAGAGCACAACCCAGAGAGATCTTGCAGTGAATTGAGGTATTCCCTCTACAACTAACGCAATACAAACAGTTGTCAGACCTCCAATAATCAAGGGAACCGTGGTTAAAACTAGAGTGTCTAACGTTTTTTCCCGGGCAATACTTCGGCCCAATAAACTAAAAGCCATAAAGCCTACAAGTCCCATAACCAGAATGGCGATTCCCAGTGGTTCTCCCGGTTCCAATCCCCCGGAAAAGAATATAACACTTCCGGCCAGTGATATGAACACACCAATCCCCTGCCATATGGCAGGGATCTCTTTCAAGAAGATCGTCCCACCGATCATAACCAACAATGGGATTAAACCCATCAAGAAAGAACCCGTTGTAGCGGGTATATATTTCAGTCCCCAGAATAGGGCGCCATTCCCAATTGTGTAGGAACTGATCCCGATCAATACCAGGCGGGGCCACAGTTTTTTCGGAATTGGTTTGCTTTGCCCCCGCCTCAGCAGCAAAAAGGGAGCCAGGGCAAGAGCCCCGAGCGAATACCTTAACCCGGCAATAGTGAGAGGGCCAAGGGTTTCCAGGCCAAATTTCACAATCACAAAGGAGGAGGACCAGATCGCAGTTACCAACAGTGCTTCCAGCAAGGCAAGAGATCTGCGTTTCTTATTTAATGAATCGGTTTTCCGGATTCGATCCATCTCCTTATATATCCTTTTGATAAATCCGGTAGCGCCTCAACGGTTTGGCTAGTAATTTATGAATGGCATTATTCATATGATAGTTATCTTCAAGAACGTAATTGATCTCCATCCATAAATCAGGGCTGAAGAGGGATTCATAAAGAGCCCGGTAGATCAAGCTGTCTATGCCTCGACCATGATATTCCGGGATCACCCCCAGGGCAAACATGCGATAGCTGGTCAGTCTAGGAATACCGAGCAGGAGCTTTAACCAACCAAATGGAAACATACGTCCATTTAATCCCTTCAGCAGCACATTAATATCAGGTATGGCGATTGCAAAACCGATCGGCCTGCCATCAGGATCTTCAGCAAATAACACCCCTTTAGGCTGGATGACCTGTTTGAGATCCTGGGCCATATCATCTGCTTCTTTTTCAGTCACTGGCGAATATCCCCAGTTGTCAATAATGCTGGAATTTGAAAGATCCAGGAATGTCTGGACTTCTTCCTCATATTTACTCATATCCATCTGCCGGACGGTAACCCCATACCGCTCCGCGACCCGGTCAGTCAGAGTCAGGATGCGCTCAGGTATTTGATAATCTTCTTTTCCGGAAATGTAATAACACAGCAGGTCTTTGGCCTTCTTGAGCCCGAACGCAGTTAACTGATGATCGTAATAAGGCGGGTTATGGGGAGCCATGATACAGGGAGGAGGCGAAAAACCTTCCACCACCAGACCCCATTCTTCGGAAACAAATGTCCAGGGCCCACGCATGGTTTTCATGCCACGCTCAAGGAGCCAATCTGCCGCCGAAGCAAATAACAATTGGGAGGCTGCTTGCTCCTGGATACAATCATAGTATCCAAACAGACCAATCTTTTCTCCCCAGAAATCCACCGCCAGATGATCAATAAAAGCGGCTATGCGCCCAATGATCTTTCCTTCTCTGACCAGCAGGAAGAGTTGATAATCACAGTGTTCCAGATAAGAGTTTTTATGGGAGTTAAATTGTTTTCGGTATTCTGCCCGCAGCGGGGCAATCCAATTTGGATCATCCTTATAAAAGTCATAAGGAAATGAAATAAAATCATTCAACTCAGCTTTTGAATTAACTGGTTTGATGATCATAAACGCCATCCTGATCCGTGAATTAATACTCGAATTTAGTTTGATCCTAAAAAACAATCAGTCTTGAGCTGACTTTTGTAATACAACAAGTCCTCTGGTAGCAAATAACGGATGGAAATAGATTAAAGGCTTTGTCGAATAATCGCATTACGGGAAAGAAGAAATTTGGATACAGTTGAGGTTTTGAGTATCCTCCAGACATAACATATGAAATATCCGCAAACCTCTTTACAGCAATTATTTTCCAATCAGCATCTAGAACATCGATCTCCTTTTTCACAAATATCCTGTGTGCATTACCCTGGGATGCATAATAATCAATATCGTCGGCAGACCAATCTGCGGGAGCAGTCCAGGAAATTTTTTCGTTCAGCCCTATCGGCTCCGGGTGGAGGGGTCCGTAAACCAATCTTCCCAACAAGCTTATCTCGGGATCAAAAATGATCAAGCGGCCTCCCGGTTTTAACACCCGGAGGAATTCTTGAAAAGCTCTGCCCGGATACCTCAGGTGGTGAAATACATCAAATAGGATCAGCGCCGCAACGGATCGGTCGGAAAAGGTCAAATCATAGGCATTCTCTACCTGGTCGATCCAGGGATTGGGGAATAAATCAGTACGCAGGCAATCGGGTATTGTTTCAGTGATGTCAGCCACGCCTGATCCAAGTTCTACAATTTGTCCAGGAAGGTCAAGGGGAAGATAATTGGCTATCCGGTTATGGAAAGTGTTATAAATCTTCCGTAAAACTGGTTTTTGATCCCACCGCCCCTGATTGTATAAAATTTCCTTTTGATGCCTATCTATTGATTCCGTCATTTTTTTCTTATTCCTTCCACATTAACAAGGGTTCAATTATCTTTCTAAAACAAATTCCTTAAATTGGTAATTTACTCAATTTGTTTTTTGGTATCCACCAGATACCCGTACATTCCGGCAGAATCGGTTGGGTTTCATTTCCGATCTTGTCCAACATCTCTTCTCCAAAGAAGAACCTTGTCAATGATTGGGCTTCTTTTTGATCCCTAAATTGATAATCGGTTCGCAACCAAGAACTTTGAAATCCGGACTTCTCCAGATAATTGAAATACTCCTGTAGTTTGTCTGGTGGAGAGGGGTCTCGGACACCCGTACCCAGGGTTTCAATGATGATCATCAGGCCTTCATCCCGGAGCAGGCGATCTGTTTCTTTTAAACCTGCCATGAGAGCAGCTTCCCAATTCTCTTTTTCCCAGACGACCAAATAACAAAAACTCCAGCCCGAGATCACCAAGTCGGCTGAATTTGCAACCAGGGGGATATGGCGGTGCTCTGCAGCGACAGCGTACCAGTTTTCTGATCCCTGGTTATTCAGCCGGGTCGAGGCAGTTTCCAGCATATGCGGTGATAGATCAAAAGCTACCATGGATCTGGCGAAAGGCGCCAGCAGAGACGCCAAACGACCTGTTCCCGAACCCAGATCGACCACATCCCGGGCTTGGGAGTGCATGATCCCGCGGATTGCAGGCAGAAGATTATTCTGATAATCCTCCCTGGCAATCAGCTTCTGGTAATTTGTTGCCTCCTGATTGTATACCTGTTTATGTTCGGGCATAAGAACCTATTTAGCTGGAAGTGTCCTGGCAAACGCCATTCCCCGATCGACCCATTCCTGGAGATCAGAGTCCTTTTGATATCCTGGTGCTTGTACTGCAATCCAGCCGGTCATCGCCCTCCCGGTCAGATCAAAAACACTGACGTGCGGTTTTAACAGCGCTTCCTGATAATAATCGGGTCCAACACGAATGATCAGGGTCTCTTTGTTAACTCCACAGGCCATATTACCCCAGAGAAGGAAACCAACCCCGCCAAACATCTTTTTTTCTTCAACACCAGCACTGTCACTGATAAGTTCCCGAATCCGCTGCGTCAGACCTTCATCGTATGCCATGAACAGCTCCTTCTGAGAAAAACAACTACTTAAAAACAGGGGGTGACTCTCTGAGCCACCTCGATATCAATCTATTCAAAATCGCTACCCAGATCCAGAACCTTAACCAGCTCCAGGCTGAATTTAATATCACTGATCGTAAAATCTGCCTTTTTCCCAGTCTGCTCCTGGTAAAGTTCAACAACCTGGCGGGGAGAATATGATCTGAATTGCCGGATGGAATGAATCCCCGTATCATAAAGAATTCTGGCAAAAACCGGTCCAACACCATAAGCCCTGACCAGGTCGGACAAACCCAGCAGCTCGATCAATACTTCCCGTTGAATGCCTGATTCGTCTGCCAGAGATCGAAGGCCTGGGTCTGATATGGCTCGTTCAAAAAGATGCCGGGAACTCTTGATCCCTTCTTTTGCCAACCCTTCTAAAACATCTGTGGAGAATCCTGAGAACCTGTCCAGTGTAACTGGATTGGGAAGGTAGCTGTTAGCTTCCCGGCGCAGAAGGACCAGATAGGTCTCATTGATGCCGGTCCGGGTTGACAACTCTACTAATTTCTTTTTATTCTTCAGGGCAGAAATCAAATCTTGCAGGGTGTGAATCCCTTGCTCTTGAAGAAGATCGAACTTCGCTTCCAGGTCTTCTTTTAACGAAACGCGACTGGGTATTAATTGCCGACCAATTAGATCATCTTTCATTTGTCGGAGAGTATAGAGCGAAGGATCGATATGGTAAGACACTGCCACGAGTTCTCCTTTGAACCGGGTTTGGTATTTATTGTACTGTAGGTCAGGAAAAAGGTCTGGCGGGGATGTCAGGCCAGGAGAGACCGGAGGTACTGGAGAATCATTTGCAGAGTGATCAATCCCAGTATGATTGCCAGAAACTTAAAGGTATTTGTTCCAGAAAATTTCCAGATTTGATTCCAGAGGGATGACCAGAAAGTAACTGGTTGGGTATCTTCCTCTTCTAGCGGCGCCTGATCGGCGATACGTTCAAACTCGTAATCTCCTTCTGCATTGGAGAAAACAAAACCATTCACTTCGCCATTGGAATCAGGCGAAAAAGTGATCTCAAAGTAGTCAAAATAGGACAGGTGGAAAAACTCGGTCTGGGAAGTAGGTATCAGTTTCATCCAGGCTTTATCCGGTTTCAACTTTAGCAGCAGCTCACCATCAATATAATCCACCGAATAATACTCAAAGGCCATATCCAGCTCTTCAGGCCCTTTATAGTCACCCAGATAAACACTGTATAGAGTTGGATCCTGTTCGATAATTATATATGCCGACCTGATCTCTTCCTGGCGCGACCGTTCGTTGTAAGAAAAAGCCCAATACTCCAGGTTGTCCGGGAACAGGTCTCCCATCCGATACACATGTTTGCCCTTCTCCAGCTCTTGATCGAGATCAAAGACCCGGACGTGTTCAAAATCATGGAACAGGTATAAGTAGATCAAATTTTCTTTCAAGTCATAGATCGTAGAATATTGGGTTGGAGAATCAACTCCCAGCTGGGTCGCACTTAAGATATCACGCATCAATTCAACAGAGATGCTTTCCGCTCTCTCGAACATACTCCTGGCAATCCAGTAACGCTCACAATAACGGCAATCATTTTCGTTGGTTTCGGATTGAAGGAAATTCGTTCCAACCTGGAAATTTCCGCCTCTGATGATTTTGTGCGGTTCAATGATCACCGAATTACCAGATGAGTCTCCGAACATGAACTGAAAGACCCAGGTGTCGTAGGCATGATATCTTTCGAATAAATCCAGAACACAATCCACATCAGCGCAAACTTCCAGCGCTTTGGCTGGCAGGGTACCTGGATAAGGTGTTTTATTTCCTTGTTCAACCTGATACGCATTTTCAATCGACATGGCATCAAAGAATAAACCCTGGTCGTTAACCCCTCCCTGCCAGATAAACCCCTCATACCCGACCAACGCCCGGCCGAACTTGCCTGATTCCGGTGGAAGGAACCAGATCCGCGTCTCTGGATCTGGATAATCTTCGTTATTACCGCCCAGAGTGTTATATTCATCAACACCATAGATCACAGTACAACCAGAATCAAAATAGGATGAAATATCTTCTTTTTCATCGGCGCTGGATCCAATCTGATCCGCAACTAAAAAACCGCCCAGCAGGGTTAAGATCAGGATCAAGCCAGTTGTCTTCCAGGACATTTTCATCGAATCACTATTCCAGATAGGTTTGTATGGTCAACCTTCTTATTTTAACAGCACTAACACTCCAGTACCCCCGTCTTTGGGACTGGATTTACAATTCCCGAGAAGTATTCATGCCTGGATTATGGAAATATCACTGAAATCGCATGTGCCGGCGCTTGAAAATCCAGATTCCGATCAAGTAATAGACCAGCGAGAGGATCACCAACGAAATCAATTCATACAAAACCTCATCGATCCCCGAGCCAAGGGTAAGGATTTTGTTAAGCGCCGCCACAGCATGGGTGGGTGGAATGATGTCATAGATGCTGATATTTATCCCTGCAATTTGACCGATCAAGATCCTCGGGATGGGATATACACCACCTGAAAAGAACATAAAAAAGATCAGGGGAAAATTAGCAATGATAAAAGCCTGGCTGACGGATTTGGAAAAAGCAGCCACTATCAATCCCACACCAACTATCGACACTGCGGTGATTGCAGCTATCAATAATGCCAGCAGAATGGACCCCTGGCTCTGAAATCCCAGTCCGACAGCAACTACCAGCGTGAACAACAGAGAGACAATGCCCAGCAGGACAGTCGGCAGGCTGAGACCAATCAATAGCTGCGAGGTTTTCATTGCGGTCATCTGCAAACGCCGGATCGTGCCTGCCTCCACTTCGTGAGTGATAGTCATAGAGACAATAAAAACAAGCATAACCACAGATACGATCAGGATACCCGGGATATAAAGATCAAATTCCGACCTGCCCGCAGATCCCCCCAGGGCAATTTCGTTGTACTGGATCGAGCGAGTTTCCCCAGTCTGGATCTGCACAAATTCATCCAGCACACTACCCGCCATAACCGCTCCAACAGCGTAGTAGGGATTAGTGAGATCGCCAACCAGGATAATTTCAGCTGGCTCTTTCTGTTCTCCCCTTGAAACAGCATCCAGGGTTTCTGAAAAATTTTCGGGGATGACCAGGAGAACTTCTGCATCACGATCGCTCAGTATACTCTGTGCCTGATCCCGGTCATTTATCTGGGTGACCTCTAGAAGCGGATCGCCGCTGGGATAACGCAGTTCTTCCAGCGTTTGTATGGCATGAATCCCTTGGCGGCCGATGTCCAGGTTCTGGATCATCACTCCATAGGTCGTGGAACCGCTGGGGATCATCAACCAATACAGCAGTACAAAAAAAGGACCTATGACAAGACTTAAACCCAGGGTCACACTATCCCGGGCCTGTTCCTTTAAATTCTTCCAGGAGATCTTGAGGATTTTCATTCCAGCAGCCTCCTCCCGGTCAATTGAATAAAAACATCCTCAAGTGTATTTTTCCTTAAGCGAATATCACCTGTTACCAGTCCAAGCTCCTCCATCCGGACCAAGATCCCCGGAATCAGATTAGGCAGATCTAGCGCTCTGATATGCAGCTGATCATCCACCAGGGTGGTTTGGATCCGGTCGCCAAAATTAAGGTCTTGCGCCCCGAGACCAGCAAAATGATTAATAAGGGTAATTTCCAGGACATCACCCTCTCCTACCGTACCCTTCAGTGCTTCTGGGGTATTCAGGGTCAGCAGTTCGCCGTGGTCAATGATGGCCAAGCGATCAGCCAGCCGGTCTGCTTCATCCATGTTGTGGGTAGTGAGGATAATCGTCTTTTCCCTGGCAAGGGAGCGGATGTATTCACGGATACTGATCCTGCTTTGGGGATCCAATCCAGCTTCTGGTTCATCAAAAATCAGGATTTCAGGATCATGGATCAACGCCAGGGCGATATTCAGGCGGCGCTGCATGCCTCCGGATAATGTGCCTGCCAGGCGGTTGCCAACTTCGGTCAAATCAAGTGATTCCAGGAGCTCGCTGGTTCTTTTCCGGATCAAGGCCGGTTTCAAACCATACATCCCACCCAGAAAATGAAGCTGTTCGGAGCATGTCAGCTTTTTCCAGTGGATGTTTTCCTGGGGGCAGATCCCAATTTGGGTACGATAATCTCCCTCTGATCCAAGAACAGGTTTGCCCTCCAGTAATACTTCTCCCCGATCGGGTTTCAGGAAACCGGATATCAAATTAATGGTAGTGGTTTTTCCTGCCCCGTTTGGGCCAAGCAGTCCAAAAATTTCACCGGCGAAAATATCCAGGTTAAGATCTTTCACGGCGATCAGTTCGCCATAAGATTTTGACAGATTCTTCAATTGGAGAGTTATTCGATCTGACAAGGATCTCCTGCTTGAATTTGTTGGTGAAAGAATGATAATAAATCACCATTAATACACAGCCCCTTACTCTTGATTATAACTAGTTGGGCAGGAATTATGAGAAAAAGACCAGGCTGTAATGGTCCTTTTTTAAAGAGAATAGGAAATATTGATCAGGGTTGGATTTCTGGATCAAAGAACCGGAAATCGTTCTTCCCGGCCTCTTTCACACTGTACAGGGCCGCATCAGAGGTATTGATCAGATCAACTACTGGAATTTGGCCCTTTTCCGAGAAGTTAATCCCAATGCTGACAGTAATAATAATCGATAGATCCTTGACCAGAAAAGGATCAGAAATACAGCGAATGATCTTTTCTGCCACCTTAATGACATTCTCTTTGGTATGGATATTCTCTAAAATGATGATGAATTCATCTCCCCCTAACCTGGCCACTGTATCACTATCCCTGACTGATCGCTGAAGGCGAGATGCTAATTCTATCAACACCAGATCTCCAGCATCATGGCCAAATTGATCATTGACTGATTTAAAATCATCAATATCTAGAAAGAAAACCGCCATCATCCTTTGGTCATCCGATCGGCGGTTATTATTATTCAAGAAATGCTTCTCAAGGTACTTCCTGTTCGGGAGATTGGTAAGGGGATCGTGTAAGGCTTCAAAAACCAGGTGGCTCTCATATGCTTTCCTGTCAGTGATATCCCGCAGAATACATTGAATATGGTGAGGATTCCCATCCGAATCAGGTACCAGGGCCAGGCTGATTTCGACCGGGATCTCAGACCCATTTTTATCACGAATGACATTTTCAATGACCGGAAGTTCTGATCCTGCCAGAACATCACGTAGATATTCTGTTCCATTAGTGTGACCAGGGCTTCCAAACCAGCTAGTAAAATCCTGGCCTGCCAAAGCTGGTGGCTGAAAACCAAGTAATTTTGCCGCTTGAGGGTTCGAGTTTAAAACACACCAATTCAGATCCAGGATCATTACTCCATCATTTGTATGATCGAATAAAGCCCGGTAGCGGTCTGCAGTCGCCTGGCTTTCCAAGAAGGCCTTATTTATAACAACATCAGCCCTCCAAATATAAATTGCCGCCAATGCAGTATATATTGTTTGGATGATATAACGGGCTAAATTCGCTCCCAGCGGTGCTGGATCTGCCAATATGCCGTATTGCTCAAGGTAGAAAATGATCAGATTGGCTACCAGACTAACTCCTGTGATAATCAGGGCTGATCTTCCGTTGATAGCTAATCCGGCAAACATCACAATTAAAACCTGACCGAGGATGTTTACACCCCTGATGCCTGAGATCAACGCCAGGTCCAGAGTCAGGATTAACCAACCCAATATCACTATGATCCAGCCCGCAATTTCCAGTTTCCCTATCTTAAGAAGATAAAAAGAGCTGATGATTGCGGCTGCTCCTACTGCTCCTTGCAGCAAAACCTCAGGATGGTCCGGGGTGAGGATATAGGAGATCACCACGATTAACAATATCATCACTATGGCGGCAACCTGGGTCCCAACCAGGATGTTGGCCCGACGCTGTTTTGCGGGATCTGAAAAATGAGGTACTGTAAAAATGTTAATCATTATTAAGAAAAACCAGCCTGCTGGGCTGGACAATCAATTTGATCTATTTCTCATGATAATAGCAATCAAAGGTTGAAATCCTAACAGCTTTGTTATCGGACACCATCCCAGCCTATCGAACAGCTTACAAAATGAGAAGTTTTTCCTGTTTCCAGCCCTGTGGGGGTATATTTTCAAGTCCAGGCTCTAAGATGCAATGTTTTTCAGACCGCCAACAGATCACTTGTCAATCGGGTGAAAAATAAGGCTCAAGGTTTTATTCAAGTGATATTCATCGACCTCAAGCAGTACTCTTCTTAAAATAAAGAGGCGCCTGTCCCCAGGCGCCTTCGTTCGAAATCAAGATTTTACCTGTTCACTCAGTTGAAATCAATCTGCCCCGGTGTCACGAGATACACCCCGGCAGTTTCAAGCTCCTGCTCGGTTTTCTCAATCAACGCTTCCGGGTTTTTGTCAAAATTGGTATGTCCACCTTGCACCAGGAATACAGAATATCCCAACTCCAAAGCTCCCAAAGCGGTGGCCCGAACACACTGATTAGTGACCATACCTGTGATCAATATATTTTCAATTCCCCTGGCTTCCATATCGCCCTGAAGTGTTGTGCCTACAAAAGAATTACCATTCTCTTTCAAGATTGAGAGATCCCTGGATTGAGGTTTTAGATCAGGATGGAGCTGCCAGCCATCTGTTCCCTGCTTCAAGACAGACGTATTAGAATGTTGAATATAGACGATAGTGGCACCATATAGATGCGCATGATCTGCCAGTGAATTTATCGTCTGGATGACTTCCCAATCTTGATAGACAGGATTAGGCCTGGTAAACAAGGCCCGCTGAACATCAATAACCAGCAAAGCAGTTTTTTTAGGGTTTATGCGGGCAACTTTTTTCATAATCAATCTCTCCAATAAACTTCAAGTCCAATACTATTAATCATCAAATAGGGAAATCTGGCGCTTTTTTCCGATCTTTTTTTCGGGCTCAAAGACAGGTATTGAGGATTTTAGTCCTGCAATATTTATTTCTTCTAGAAATATATCATTTAATTGGCGCCAATTGGGTACATTGCACTGATAATTTTCTCCAAAGGTTTGAATATACTTATCTTTCACCCCGGGAAATAATAAATCCAGTTTTTGATAATAATACTCTCTTGACCCTGGCCTTAATGTCATACCAAAAGCAGGGATGATGTAACTGGCGCCACTGTCTTTTGCCAACTTAATGATCTGGCGAATATTTTCCGGATCATCTTCCAAAAAAGGCAGGATGGGCATCATGGTCACCCCAGTGAGAATCCCGGCGTCAGCCAGTTGGCGCATGGCACGGTATCTCGCGGATGGCCGAGGCGCGCCGGGTTCCACTTTATCAGCCAGATCATCATCCGCTGTTGTGATGGTAAAACTGACCGCTGCATAAACTCTGCTGATCTCTTTCAGAAGATCCAGGTCCCGTAATACCAGGTCGGATTTGGTTAAGATGTGGACTGGAAACTGATGATCTTGAATGATCTCCAGTGCTCCGCAGGTTAATCGATACTTCATTTCTATTGGCATGTACGGGTCATTCATGGACCCAAAACCAATTGTTCCCCGCACCCTTTTGCGCGGCAGGGCATCTTCAAGCAGCTCAAGGGCATTCACTTTGACCCGGATATCCGCCAGGTCTCCCAAACGGTAACATTCCGAACGTGAATCGCAGTAAATACACTGGTGCTGGCAGCCCCGGTACAGGTTCATGTTGTATTTCAGGCCAAACCAGGGATCCGGCTGTTTAACGTGATTGAGGATGGTCTTGGAAGTAATCTCGCTGACCACAGACATGTAGGTAACCTTTCCTATACAGGAAAGGTTACCAGATTTTGAGTCAAAAGTATGTGATATCGTCTTCTTTACACCCCCAAAATATCAATCAGGGAACCTCGTCAAACACTTCCTGGGAGCCAAAACCAACGCCCACCATGCTGGGTCCCGTGTGAGCACCCAATACCAGGGACATAGGACCCATTGGCAACCAGTTGCATTTGTAGACCTTATCAATTTGCTCCCTTAATATTGAAGCTGCTTCCGGGTTAAAGGCATGCAAAACCTGAACTCGCAGCTCACTTCCGGGAACAT
This sequence comes from uncultured Chloroflexia bacterium, assembly GCA_963783765.1. Taxonomy (GTDB): domain Bacteria; phylum Chloroflexota; class Anaerolineae; order Anaerolineales; family UBA11858; genus B10-G9. The sequence continues at coordinate 180,884 of CAWAOV010000006.1, forward strand.
GTTTCTTTTTAATCTGTTCAACCAAGCCCTTCAATGCGCCTTTAAATGTCCGCACCTGTCCCAGCTGGATATAAGTTCCGTTTTCCTTTTCCACGCCGATCATGGGTTTAACATTTATCAATGATGCGATTACACCTTTCATGTGACTGATTCGGCCCCCGTGGATCAGGTACTTCAACTCATCAAGGGTATAAACACTCTCGCAGGCATCACCGATCTTTTTTACTAATTGAAGAATGCGATCCACGGCCCAACCCGCTTTCCCGGCCCGGGCAGCCGCTTCAACCTGCCAACCCGCCACGGCAGAAAGAGTTTTTGTATCATAATGGGTGACATTGGCTTCGGGGACCAATTCTGCCCCAGCCAGGGCAGAGTTAAAGGTGCCGGACAGACCAGAGGTCATGTGCACGGAGAGAATGTCGGGGTCATTTTTCGCCAGGTTCCGGTAGAGCTCTGCAAACTGTCCTGCTGAAGGCTGAGAGGTGATGGGGAGATTTCCAGATTTAGCCAGCAGGTCATAAAAATCTCCTGGTTCAATATCGATCCCTTCCCGGTAGGTTTTTCCATCCAGGGTAACGTTAAGTGGAACTATGTGAACATTAAATTCTGCTGCTTGTTGTGGTGTTAAATTCAGGTCGGTGCCGCTATCAGTTACTATCTGCATGTTTTTCTCCTTATCTATAACCGCCTATAATTTTTTACCCATACTCAGGCGATCTTCTGCAAAATAACCCAAACTCTCATAAAAAGCCTGAACTTCCAAGTTATTGGCCCGGATCTGTAAATTGAGTTTGGGGCATCCCATGGCTAACAGTCGGGATTCAACCCGCTTCATCAGGGATGTGCCTATACCATGGCGTTGAAATTCCGGGTCAACTCCAAGATAATATACCCAACCGCGGTGGCCATCAAAACCAGCCATGGCAGTACCCACTATCTGATCTTCCACTAAAGCAACCAGAAAGAGCTCCGGCTGGACCTCTCTTTTGGTGCGGATATCGCGGGCGGGGTTATTGTGTGGCTGAGCATCTGGGAAAACTTTCTCCCAGAGTGCGATGATGTCTTCTTGGTCAGTTTCGCGGAAAGGGCGAATGTTTATTTTCAATAGATTTTTTTGGTCTCTTGCCTGCTAACCTTGGTTAACAGCGGATCCTTATCCTCTTCCAATTCTCACCGATTATAACAATAATAACTGATTATTTTTCCCGCACCCAATGTTATTAAAATAATAGTGACTGGAGTAATTTTAATTAAATAACTGGATAAAACGCCAGACCCAGGGCTCCAGGTCCGACATGAGTACCCACCACCGGGCTGACATCAGAAAGGTGTACCAGGGGAGGATTAAAACGCTCCCTCACCTTTTCAACCAGGGATCTTCCCTCTTCCAGGCAATCAACATGCACCACCGCGGCTTCCGCCATCGGCTTTGAACCCAGCCGATTCTCAGCGATTGATAATAATTCTTCGATACCCTTTTTCTTGGTGCGGGTCTGAGAGAGGGGCTGGATAGTGCCGCCTTCAAAATGCAGGATGGGCTTGATGTTCAATGCCGTTCCCAATAATTTTTTGGCACCGCCAATACGGCCGCCTTTATGCAGATATTCCAGGGTATCCACCACAAATAAGAGATTGGTGTGATCTCGAGTATTCTCCGCTATAGTTACCACTTCATCGATAGACTTACCCGCAGCGGCAGCCCGGGCGGCGGCGACGGCAACTAAACCTTCACCCATGGCGCTGAAAAGTGAATCCACCACCCTGACAGGTAAACCGGGTACAAATTCCTTGGCGGCCTCCGCGCTGTCCACTGTTCCACTGATATTGGAGGATGCCAGCACATTAACAATACCATCACATTCATCAGCAAGCTTCTGGAATAACTCTTTAAATTCCAACGCTGAGGGTTGGGTGGAGGAGGGCAGGGATTTTGAAGTTCGCAGTCTTTGATAGAAGGTATGGGGGTCGATATCCACACCATCTCGGTAACATTGGTCATCCCAGATCAACCACAACGGGATAACTCGGATATCTAATTCGGTAATCAAATCTTCAGGCAACGAAGAAGAGCTGTCTGTAACAATTAATATTTTCTGGTCACGCATACAGGACTCCTCTGATCATAGTGACAAAGGGCAAAAGAAACCGGTTAACCTTTCATTGTCGTGACATAGTCGGGCAAGTGTCTTTGTAGGTGGATCAGGATCTTTTCCCGATTTTGAGGGTACCAAGGATTTTCGTCCTGTGGAATCCACCTCACATCAATTAATTCTTCACTATCATTAATTTCAACACCAATTACAAGAAAAAGATACCACAAGCATAGTTCGTTGTATCCGCTGTAATAATCGACCGCCAGGCGGTCTCGCCATTCCTGATCACTGTTAATTAGTTTTATGTTCTCTTCTTCCAGCTCTCTGATGATAGCATGTTCGGCGCTCTCCCCATCATCTATCGCTCCTCCGGGCAAGGCATACTTCCCTCCCGGACGATGTAAAGCACCCAGTATTGCACCATCCTCTTTTCGAATGATAATTGCCCTGACTGAGAGATGAGAGAAAGGGAGCACTACAGATTTTAGGTCGCCCTCAATTTTTTGCCCATCAATAATTAGCGTATCTCTGAATTCAACCTTCATCATTGATCTCTCTCCTGCTGCTAGATCCTGGAGTATATCAAACCTAAATTATAAGAAGGTAAGAGTGTTATTTATTTCTTAAACTTATTCCCAGCCTGGAATGCTCCAGTGATTTTCTCCCCAATCTGATGATATGAGCGGGCTTTGGTCGCATACACTATGGGAGAAACCTTATTGATATCCGGATTTCCGTCCTCGAGAAGATACTCAGGGTCAACTTTGACATCCTGGATCTCACCTATGAATTGTGTATGAAGGCCTATTTCAAAATGGTGCAGCAATTTGCATTCCAGGATCATCGGGAACTCTTTGACATAAGGAGCATCAACAAGGTCGGATCTTTGGGGAGTTAACCCCGTAGCCTGAAATTTATCCACATCACGCCCGGAAGCGATCCCAAAATAATCTGCCTCAGCTGCAAATTTTACTGACGGCACACTCACGGTATAAGCTTTTCGCTCCATGATATTTCCATAGGTATAGGTGGCTTTCCGCAGGGAGACAGTCAGGCAGGGTGGTTTTGAGCAGCAAATTCCTCCCCAGGCAATAGTCATGATATTGGGTTTTCCTGCCTGATCATAGGTACCTACACACCACACAGGTGTTGGGAATATTAAAGTTTGAGGGCCAAGAGATTTTTTCATAAGTTTGTCCTTGTTTAATTCCTGCTGTTAGCGTCTCGTTGATCTATCAATTGTCTTCTATCAGGGAGATACCAAAATCAGTGATCTGTTGGATGTCATGATCCTGATAGTAAAGCTTTCCTGAACATGATTTGAATTCCATCTGGTGTCACCAATAAATGGGGTTCCATTTCCCCTTTCTTGGCTTTTAAGGGAGGGTTATCCAGCCAGCGGATCATTTTATCTGAGCGGGATTTCGTCAACCAGCTCTTGGCAGCCTCTGGATCGTTAGAGATGCATGTGAATTGGCTGCCAGTCAAATGATCATTCTTTTGGAGCGGGGCTGCGTCCTGAAAGCCGGGAATCGTCTTGTCATCAACCATCAGCGTCTTCAAATATTGACGGTAAAAGTATCTGGTCGTTTTGCTCAATTTTCCTGTACCCAGATTACCGATACTGGATGATGGGAACAAGAGCAGAAATCCACTCTTAAAGCTGGCTGCCTGGCAGAACCAGTGGGTTACGGGTACCATGTCATTCGCTGAGAGGAGGGCTACTCTCCAGGGCACTGCCTGGTTTTCCCCTTTCCTCACTACCTTAACAACTCCTTCCAGGGCTGGAGAGATCGGTTGGCTGCGGTATTGATTCAGGGTATCTGAGATCTGTTGAGCCAATTTTTGTTTGGGTCTTTTACCGCTGCTAGGGTGAGCCGTGACCTGAATCGGTTCTCCCGATTTTAAGAACCAGGGTCACTTTATGTGTCTGGGAAGTTGTGCCTAAACTTGAGGAAACTACTGCTGCAGTAAAAACATCATCAAAGGGAATTGCCCTTTCAGCTTTTTTCCAGATTCTGCGCTGGCTAATATTGATGATCCTTCTATCCACATCAAAAACGGCGCTGTTTTGCTGGCCAACAAACAGCAGGAAAGCCACAAATAACAAGAATAATCCCAGGACTACTCCCCGCCAGGATTGACCAGAGCGCCAGACCACAATAGTGATCAGCAGCATTCCTGCTGTGATGAGATAAAACAAGCCGGGTCCGTTTCTGTGTTTCCAGCTGCCAGTTTTATTTTCTTCTCTTCTACCCAGCATATATGAACCTCCCGGATCTGAACAGAGTTTGACTAGCCCCCATCAGAAGAGTAACACAAAAACCCATTTCAACTATGGTTGGAATTGGGGTTCTTTACAGTCAATTTAAGGTTAGTAGAAGAATTGAAAGTCCAGCAAATGCAGCAGGATCTACTTCAGACCTGAATGCACAAAACTCTGGATGAATCTGCGCTGGAATATCAGAAAGGTGATAAACAGGGGAGCAGCGACCATCAGGGTTGCCGCAGTCAATAAAGACCATTGGGCGCCAATTTCCCCAAGTTGTGTAAAACGAACCAATCCGGCTGTCAGAGGACGGCTTTTATCGCTGTTGGTGATGATCAAAGGCCAGAGAAACTCATTCCAGTGCCAGGTTGCTGAAGACAGGCCAAAGGCGATCAAGGAAGGAATCGATGGAGGAAGGTACACATTCAGGATCAGCTGCCACCAGGAACAGCCGTCGATCACTCCGGCATCAACCAGGTCTTTAGGCACACTCATAAAGGCTTGACGCATCAGGAATGTACCAAAAGCCGATCCAAAGTAGGGGATGGCAATCGCTAACCTTGTATCAAAAATCCCTAAAGTACGAATTGTGGCAAAATTGGGCGCCAGCAGAGCTGATGTGGGAATCATCATTTGCAGCAGCACAAAAAAGAAGATCCATCTTTTTCCAAAAAACTCATAATTTGCGAAGGCAAATCCAGCCAGGATGATTGTTATCAGCTGGACCACAAGAATGAGTAAAACAACAATAATAGTATTGATGTAATACTTCCCGAAAGGAGCCAGAGACCAGGCCCGGGTATAGTTCTCGACTGTTAGCGTAGTACTGAACCAGACATCACCCCTGCCCATGGCATCGTTTGCCGGGCGGAAAGAGGCTATGACCGCCCAAATGACGGGCACAGACCACAGCAGCGCTAATAATGTGGCCAGAAGATTGGTTATCCAGGTGCCAAATTGGCGAAGTGTTTTTCTGAAGGCTGAATTTCCCATTCCCGTTTCAATCCTCTTTTTGTTCCGAAGTTATAAAGTTAGTGACAGTAAAAGCCAATAAAACAATCACAAAAATGACTGTGATCGCCGCAGATATACCAATGTCCTGGTATTCAAATCTTTCCAGCCAGAGCTCAAACAGCAAGACTGTACTGGCACGGCTTGGTCCACCACTGGTTAACACGAAGATATGGTCTACGGTCCGGAATGAGTCAATAAATGCTACGATAGTGATAAATAAAGTGGTGCGCCGCAATAAGGGAAACGTGATTTTCCACAAAGTCTGCCAGCCGTTGGCTCCATCCAGAGCCGCGGCTTCATAAACATCCACTGGCAGATTTTGAAGGCCTGCCAGGTAAAAAACCATATAGTATCCGGAATTTTTCCAAATAGCGACAATAATTACGGACAAGATCGCCAAATTTGGGTTCCCTGTCCAATTCTCTGGGCCGCTGTAACCCAGGAAGTTGAGAGCTGAATTGAATAAACCATAGTCAGGCGTGAATAAAAACAGCCAGATCGTCGCAGCACTGACCATTGGCAAAACCATGGGGTGAAAAAATGCCAGCCGGAAAAATCCAATTCCCCGAACTTTGCGATTAACCAACAAGGCAAACAGAAATCCCAAAATTATGCTGAGTGGGACAGTTCCAGCAATGTACGTGAGGGTATTTTTTACAACCTGGATGAAATAAGGATCAGAAAAGAGGTCAATATAATTTCCAAATCCGATGAATGTTGGCTCACGGAATTTAGCAATATTCATCCGCTGCCGGAAAAAACTTTGGTAAATGGAAAGCAGGACAGGCCAGGCAGTAAATAATGCGACAAAAACTGCCGTAGGTAAGATCAATATATAGGGTAAGGGTTTTAATCCTTTTCGAGTACCTATCAAGCTCAAAACGGACTCCTTAGAAGAAACGGGGTGACCAAATCTATCTGGCCACCCCATTATAAATCATTTATTCTTTCCCATTAATTAGGGACAGAAATCCGCTAATGCAGCGTCTGCTTCAACTTGCGCCGCAGCCATTGCATCGGCAGCTGTCATCTCGCCATTGATGGCTCTTTGGATGTAGTCATGGAATATACCTCGGACCTGTCCAAGATTTTGGATAGCTAACTCAGCACCAGCATACTGCAGTGCATCACGGGTATCCAGAGCCTGAGGAACTTCCGCAACATAAGCCTGCATTGCTTCAGTGTCGTAAGCGCTGGCCCGGTTGGCGATATAGCCAGTATTGATACTGTAATCAGCCACATATTCCGGCCGGGAAATGAATTCTACAAATTTCCAGGCTGCATCCTGCTGTTCCTGGGGAGCGCCTTTCATGACGTAGAAGTTTCCACCACCTGGCACACTGGCATAGGTCCCTTCTTCCTTACCGGGATATGGCATAACACCAAGTTCGAAGTCAGCCTGAGCAATCAATCCTGCCAGGCTGCCGGAGGAATGGGTGATCATAGCTGTCGCACCGCTTGCCAGGTCTGGGGGATCGGTCGGCCAGGAAGCCTGAACACCAGCAGGCATTGCGCCGTAAACAGCGGAAAGGTCAATATAAAATTGAACAGCTTCGATTACCGCAGGATCATCAAATACAACTGTGCAGTCGTCTTCGAGGATATTCTGCCCAGCACCAATGGCCAGGGGCTGGAAGAGCCAGTAGGGCCAATCAGATGAGAAATGCAAACCATAGTTAGTGGTATCACCGTCAACTACAGTAAGTGCCTGGGCGGCTTCAGCCCATGTTTGCCAGCTGGTAGGAGGTTCCAACCCGGCAGCAGCAAACATATCTGCGTTATAGTACATCACCACTGCACTGCGCTGGAAGGGAATGCTCCAGAGCTGGTCATCATAATAGGAATTGGCCAGGAAAGCGGGCAGGAAATCAGCCACATAAGCGTCTCCGCCTTCCATTGCATCCACATATCCATCCAGAGGTGCGATATAGTCTGCGTTGATCAGGTCATATAAGGCGGTTGCCAGCATCACACCCAGGGCGGGTGGTTCACCACCGCCATCGATGGTGGTCTGAATGGCTGTTTGCACATCAGCATAACCGCCAGAGAACACCGGCTCTACTGTGATATAAGGATACTCGGCCTGGAAATCCTCAATGTAGCCATTCAGAATGGCTGCAATGGGGGCATCCACGGCTACAGGGTAGAAGACCTGGAAGGTTACTGGCTCCATGACGGCTTCTTCAACCTCTACCTCTTCTTCAGTGTCTTCCGCCGGTGCGGCATCTTCCACTGGTGCAGGTTCGTCTTGAACAGGTTCTGGGGCTGGCGCCGGTGCACAAGAGCTCAGCAGCAAACCGAGGATCAAGAGTACTGCAAATATTTGGTACAACATCTTTTTCTTCATGCTCTTCTCCTTTCTAAGTTGGTACACGAGTTGTCTGATTTAAATCATCCGAACGATATTCAGTTCGATAATATTTGAGTTAAAGCACAACTTACTGAAAGTTACCGATTGGTTTTCCTTTGTGTAAATTGTTGATCTAACACTTAATATAGGAGCTCCTTCAGAAAGTTCGAGATAGGTACTGATGGGGGCAGGAAGGGCGTCCGCTCTGATATAAGATTGGATCTGGTGTAAGGGGATCTGGAGGGCATCACCCAGGACCTCCACCATATTGCCCTTAAATCCATCCCAGGTAGATATTTTAGCGTCCACATATAGCGGAATATAATCCTCAACAAAAATGACTGGTTTTTGATCCGCGAAAACCAGCCGACGGATACACCGAACCTGGTCCCCAGTCTGTAATTTCAGGACATCACATACATCAGGAGGGGCTGGCATCAATTCAATGGAAAGTGTTTCAAATTTGGGTATATATCCAACATTTTGAATGATCTGAGCAAAGGGAGAAAAATCATTCAGGGAATCCTGGATCAAAGGAGGATTAGCCACAAATGTGCCGACACCATGCCTTCGTAAAATTATTCCTTCGTTTTCCAAAGAAATATAAGCTTCACGCAAGGTGTTCCGACTGACACCAAGATTCTTGGCGATCGCTGCTTCGGATGGCAGTTGATCATTTCGTTTAAGGTTATTCTTGGAGATATAGTTGAGCATGTGCGCTTTTACCTGGCTCAAGCGCGTATCTGTAGTGATAGCCATACCCATCCTTGGTAGATCTCTTCCAAACATACTTCCAGTTAGGAGGAGAGGTTGGACGTCCTATCTCTTCATCATATATCAATTTAAATCCCCTGTCAACAGGATTTCCTATGACAAATATCCTGTTTTAAAAACCAGGGGGTACTAATAAATGAGAAGAGATCAGGATTTTCGCAACAGGAATTTTTCAACAATTATGTTGAACTCCTCCGGTTTTTCAGCCGGCAGAGCATGACGAGCGCCCTCAACAATGATTAACTCGGCGTTGGGTATCAGCCGGGTATATTCTTCCTTCTCTGTATTCGAGAAATAATCCCCCTCAGATCCAATTACCAGTGTCCTGGCTTGAATTTCCCCCAAACGCCCCAGCACACTCCATCCAAAGGCCGCTTTCAGGGAAGCCAGGTAGGACGGTTTGTGATTTTCCGCCCAACGCTGCCTGAAAATTTGTCTTATTCCTTCCTGTTCTGGTTCAGTGAAAAAGCGTTCGGCAAGTACCTGACCCATTTTTTCCAGGCCAAACAGCCTGACGATCAACAAACGCTGCCAAAAACTGATCCTGTCCTGTAAGTTTTGGGCGATCAGCTCCGGGACGCTGTTAACGATCACCAGATCGCGAACCAGCTCTGGATAATCCAGGGCCAATTGGAAAGCCACCATGCCTCCCAGTGAAATGCCCAATATATGGACAGAAGGGAGATCAAGCGCCCTGATTACTTGAGCCGTATCTTTTGCAAATAGCGGCATGTTATAAGGACCGGGTGTTTTACTGGATTGACCGTGCCCGCGTAAGTCGATACTGAAGACTTTATGATGGCGGGAAAAATCCCCCATTTGCATTTCCCAATCCCGGCTGCTGGAACCCAGGCCGTGGATCAACAGCAGGGGTTCGCCCTGCCCGTGAACCTCATAATAGATCTGGACATCGCCTAGAGTTAATAACGGCATACGTTTCTCTTTTTTTTAATTATAAGTTCCCTTCAATTTAGTATATCTCCTAAACAGGAAGGACCGTATTAAACGTTGGATTGGACCAACGTTTAATTAGTTTCTCTGACACAATTCTGCCACAATTCTATGTTATGCTAATTTCATGACCCTAAAGATCCTGGTTGTCGACGATGAAACATCCGTAACCGATCTGATCGGCTATAACTTGAAAAAAGCCCATTATGAGGTTCTGGTTGCCCATGACGGAGAAGCAGCCCTGAATATCGCCAGGGAAAAAGACCCTGACTTGATCCTGCTAGACCTGATGCTGCCCAAAATCGACGGCCTGGATGTCTGCCGGGAACTGCGCAAGACCAGCCAGATCCCGATCATCATGGTCACCGCCCGGGGTGAGGAAACAGACCGGGTGATAGGCCTGGAATTGGGCGCCGACGATTACCTCTGTAAACCCTTCAGCATGCGCGAACTTCTGGCTAGAATTAAAGCCGTTCTGCGCAGAAACCAGAAAGACCTCTCGCTCAGCCACAATGGGGCCATCATAAAAGGCCCATCCAATCTGGAGCTGGACGAGGATTCTCGGATAGTAACAATCAACGGGATCCCTCTTCCGTTAACAAGACTCGAATTCGATCTGATCCAGTACCTGGTGCTCAATGCCGGGAGAGTGCTCTCCAGAGAGCAGCTGCTCAGCCAGGCCTGGGGGTACGATTTTGTAGGTGGCGTCCGGGCTGTGGACAGCGCTGTAAAACGCACCCGGAAAAAGATCAGCCTGATAGATCCCGATCTCTCCCTGATTGAAACCGTCAGGGGGATTGGCTACCGGATGGTGAAGTGACCCTATGAGAACCCCGATCCGTTTACGGCTTTCATTCAGTCACCTGCTGGTATTGATCATTGGTATGGCCCTGGCGGGCGTACTGGTCTGGCTGGCCGTGGAAAAGGTCTACATCATCACCCAGGGCGAAAACCTGCTGGCCCAGGCCCGGTTGACAGCGGCAGCATTGGAAGGCAGCCCGGTAACAACCTATTCACCGGATATCTATTCCCAAACCACCAACATCACACCTGGAATCCACACCCGCCTGCTGGACGAAGGCGGCGCAGTGATCATCGGAGTGCCTTTCCCGGATGGGGAAGATCCTGTCCAGGTTCCTCCCAGCGAAGACCCGGGGTTTGTCTCATCTGACGAACTGATCCAACGCTCGGAGATCCAATCCGCGCTGGCCGGAGAAGCTGCATACAGCTATCCGGAAAATCGAGGCCCTGGATGGTCGGCGTGTTTTATATGCCGCCGCACCAGTATTTGGAAATGAGGGAGAGGTGATCAATCTGGTTTACCTGGCTACTCCCCTGCCATCCAACGGACTACCGGAGAATCTCACCCTGCAATTGATCAGCGCTGTGCTGCTGGCAGGACTATTTGCGGGTGCTGCAGGTTTATTGCTGGCCAGAGGTATCGCCCGCCCGCTGGAAAAACTTGACCGGGCCGCTGCCGCGGTTTCAGCCGGGGATTTATCTCAACCAGCACCTACAGCCGGCAGGATCAAAGAACTGGATAGACTGGGTCAGACTTTTAATGAAATGACCGAAAACCTGCGCCAATCCAATCAGGCCAAAAACGCTTTCATAGCTGATGTCACTCACGAACTTCGCACACCACTGACGGTCATAAAAGGTACTGTGGAAACATTGGAGAATGGCGCAGTGGATGATAAAAAAGGAAGGGGAAAACTTTTAAATTCCATGAACCTGGAAACCAATCGCTTGATCAAATTGGTCAACGATCTACTGGTTTTAACCAGATCAGATGCCGGGGCACTCTCTTTAGACATACAACCATTTGATCTGGGTGAATTAATCCAGGATCGCTGCGACATCATGGAACCATTAGCAATTCAAAGAGGAGTCAAGTTCCAGCAGGAACCACACCCAAAAATGCACCAGTGGTGTCTGGGTGATCCAAACCGGACCGCCCAGGTACTGGACAACCTGCTTGATAATGCCCTGAGGTACACGCCCCGGGGTTCAAATATAATAATCTCTCTTGAAATCCAGAAAGAACAGGTCCAATGTTCTGTAATTGATCAGGGTCCGGGGATCTCCTCCGAGCACCTGCCGATGATCTTTGAGCGATTCTACAGAGTGGAGAAATCCCGGGACCGCGAAAGCGGGGGGTCCGGCCTGGGCCTGGCCATTTCCCGGGCGCTGATTGAAGCCCAGGGCGGATCGATTTGGGCTGAAAGCACAACAGGAAAAGGGACCACGATCGCTTTCAGACTTCCGGCAGAAAAACTGCCAGCGGACTGACCAATTCCTGACATCCTCCTGACACGGTGATCTCCTATGATGGAGAAAATGGACAATCACCACAAGGAGGTCTCCATGAAAACCCAATCTACCTTACTCAACTTACTATTAATATTCGCGGTGGTGTTTTTGGCAATTAACAGCGGGTTCCCTGTCACAAAAGCCAGCGCCGCAGAAAGCAACCCGGCCCCATTGCTTAACGAAGGGAGCTGCAGCACTGGCCGATCAGTCTCAGTCAGCGGAACTGCTGTAGTGAACGTCACTCCTGACCGAGTGCTCATCCAGCTGGGGGTGCAATCCAATGGACGTACACCTCAGCTGGTAGAAGCAGTCAATAGTGCAACTGTTTTCAGGGTCATTCAGGCCATTAAAAAACAGGGGGTAGCAGAAAAGGATATCGTAACTGACAGGTACGTGATCGATCCCATCTATGATGACTACGACTCCCTGACGATTGAGGGTTATCGAATCTACAATATGGTAGCCATCACCCTGAGAGATATCACCAAGGTGAACGATATAATGATCGCCGCATTAAACGCCGGTGCCAATCAGGTAGTGAACGTGGAATTCTATCTGAGTGATCTGCGGAAATACCGCGATCAGGCCCGGGAAATGGCCATGGTTGCCGCAAGTGAAAAAGCCCAAGATCTTGCGGAAGCCGCCGGCGCAAAAGCCGGTTGTGTGTTAAATATCAGCGAGAACACCTGGTCCTATTTCAGCGGGGGCTGGTGGGGGCGCAATAATAATCTCTGGACCCAGAACACTGTTCAGAATATCCCGACAGCAAATGGGCAGGGGGAAGATTCCGATTTTGGTCCAGTCAATCTGGGACAGATCTCAGTCAGGGCTGAAGTCAGTGCAAGTTACAGTTTAGAATAGGTCCATAGATAATAAAATACCCCCGGCTTCAGGCCGGGGGTATATATATTTGCTCTCTCAACCAGGCTGAAAAACATTCAGCGCGTATGCCAGTTGATTCGTTTTGGCGACAGGTCCAAAGATTCTATTGCTTCAATGATTTTGTGAGCTTGTTTATCAATAACTCCTCTAGAGTAAAGACGGATCACAAGCGTTATTGTTAATGTTTGTGTGGAGTAATCCCGGTTGAGATCACAGCGAAGCACTTTGACGTTTTTCGTTTTTACCGCATCTAAGATCATACTCACATCAACGTTAAGAGGGAAACTGACCTCAAATATCCTGTAGGAATGTTTTTTAAAGATCACTTCGAAAAAAGGTAAAAGAACCAACGCGATAATAGCCAGGACACAAATCAAAACTGCCTCAGCGAAAAGGGAAGCCCCGCAGGCCATGCCAATTGCTGCCGCAACCCACAGGCAGGCAGCTGTTGTCAGGCCGCTGATATTAACACCTTCCTTAACAATAGCACCTGCTCCCAGAAAACCAATCCCTGTTACAATTTGCGCCGCGATTCTCCCGGGATCTCCCAAAACAGTTGGCTCCATGCGAGCTATCAAGGGGGACATAATCATAAAAGCTGCCGCGCCGAGACTGACCAACAAATGGGTCCGCAGGCCAGCTGGCCTGCCGTGAATTTCTCGTTCCAGGCCCAGAATACCTCCCAGTAATGCCGAGATAGCCAGCCTAAAAATGAGATCCGACGAAAATTGGATATTCATGATGAAATCTCCTTCTGACAATTTTTCAGAGTTGTGCTTGATTATAGTCCTTCCCACCCTCATCGTACAGAAACACAGTTCAAGGTAGATCTGATTTACGGAATATTCACCATTCAACATCAAATTACCCCCAAATGACCCTGAAAAAAACTGTTTATGCCTGCTCAGGTACACTGAATTAATCCCCCTGATAGGCTGGTCTGCTTGACAAATGACTATTTTCAGGTACCATCAGTGCCGGTTCATTACGCTAAGGCAGTCGGTGCTGTTGTGTTATAACGCCCCTTGATTCCCCTGGTAACCTGAAAAAATGAATAAAAGGATTACATTTTATGAGCTTCACCCAGTTCAATCTTGATTCACGCTTAAATACTGCCATTAAACGATCTGGTTTTAGTACACCTACCCCAATCCAGGCCTCAGCAATTCCGCTGGCCTTGGCCGGGAATGACCTGGTCGGCACTGCCCAAACAGGCACAGGCAAAACCGCCGCGTTTGTACTACCAATTCTGCAAAAAATTCTCACCACACAGGGCAAACGGACTCGGGCATTGATCATTACCCCGACCCGTGAATTGGCTGAACAGATCCATCAGACCATTGGCCAATTAGGTTATGGAACAAATATTCAAAGTGTAGCTGTTTATGGCGGCGTAGGCCCTGCCCCCCAAATTGAAGCGCTGAAACGTGGGGTAGAAATTGTTGTAGCTTGCCCTGGACGGCTGCTGGATCATATTCAAAACCAGCGTGCTAAATTGGATACTATCGAAGTTTTGGTTCTTGACGAAGCTGATCGGATGCTGGATATGGGTTTTTTACCGGACATCAAACGAATTCTTCGCCATATACCAAAAAAACGGCAAACGATGTTGTTTTCAGCAACATTCCCGGATGAAATTAAAAAACTGGCAGCGCAGGTCACTTACAAACCAAAACGTGTATCCATCGGCCTCGTCCGCCCCGCTCACACCGTAGGACATACGCTATATCCCGTTCCACACCATTTAAAGAATCGGCTATTGATTAAATTGCTCGAACAGACCAACACAAAATCGATCTTGATCTTCACCCGCACAAAACACCGGGCTATGAATTTGCTTAAAAAGATCAAGCGCACGGATTACAAAGTGACCAGCTTACATGGTGACCGCACCCAGGGACAGCGCCGGGCAGCCTTAAAGGGTTTTAAAGAAGGCAAGTATCAAATCATGGTGGCGACCGATATTGCAGCCCGCGGATTGGATATCGACGGTATCTCACATGTGATCAATTATGATATGCCAGATACTGCGGATGCTTATATCCACCGAATTGGCCGGACGGGCAGAGCTCAACGAACAGGTGAGGCTTTCACCTTTGTGACTCCAGACGATCAAGCCCTGGTGAAGAAGATCGAGAAGATCATGAAGGAAAATATGCCGCAGAAAACGCTTTCGGATTTTGATTACTCGATTCCTAAACCGGAAAACCAGCAAAATACAAGAAAACCCCGGTTCAGGGCAGCAGCACAAAAAAGATAAGCTCACTTCTTTTTTGGTAATTGGTTAAATATAAAAGTCCTGCTAAAGCAGGACTTTCTTTTAATTGGAAACTCAATTAGTTACTGGACGCCAGAGTTTCAGAACAATTTCAGCTGGTTGTATTCCAGTTTCATTCCAAACCCACCCTGATCTTCAACCCATTCCAGGATTTCCTGGACTGTGTCTTTGGCGGATTTTCCCTCTGTAAAAAATGTCTTCTTGGCCAGCAAACCATTAGACGGATGGCGTACAAAATGTTCGTTTAGCGCTAAGAGCTCGTTATCGATTTTACCAACTTCGTTTATAAGCAACTCTGAGAAACGCTGGTTAACAACCTCCACCGAGCGATCTGGATCCGGCGAGGGCAATATCTGGAACACGTACTTGTGGGGCTTAAGGGCTTTTTCAACTCGCTCGAATAATTCCTGGTCCTCATAAACGGAATGGCCAGCACCAAAATCCATCACACAATTGTTATACTCTTCCAGGGCCCGTTCCACTGCATGGGCTTCAAAGGGCTTCCAGTAATTGATCAAACCCTTCATACCTTCTTTACCAACGATCTCGGAAGCGAATTTTTCATCATAGCCAATTTCGCTGTAAAAGCGCTGGCGGACCTCATCCAGCTCAATACGCGGCACACCCAGCTGTTTGGCCAATTTTTTGGCCAGTGTGCTTTTACCTACGCTCATGGGACCGATCAAGATGATGATGGATTTCATAATTTCGATATATTTTACTTATGTCCTATTTATTTATCCAAGGAATTCATATTCCTGTTGGCCCCTGGTATCCGTCCAGGCGCAGAACAGGTCCCCGGCCAGGGGCTGCTCTTTTTGTTCTTTTTCGCTCAATCCTGTCCAGGCGGAAGTGATAAATAGCTGGGTCAAATCAGGTCCGCCGAAGGTGCAGCTGGTTGGGCGCTGGACAGGCAGGTACAGGGTCTGTTCGATCTTCCCTTCCGGATCGTAGCGAGTGACACGCCAGCCGTCCCAATGGGCGCTCCAGATGAATCCTTCACTATCAACGGTTAATCCATCCGGGAATCCGTCTTCATTTGGGATTTTAACAAAATCCCGCCGGTTATTTATCGAGCCACTCTCCAAATCATATTCATAGGCGTAAATTACCCGCAAGGGGGAATCTGTATAATACATGGTCTTGTGATCCGGGCTCCAGCCGATCCCATTGGAGATCTGGATGCCGGTTTCCATAACATGAACCACGCCATCCGGGTCCATTCTATAAAGGCTGCTCTGGTCATCATCACCCAGCGTGCCAGCCCAGAAGCGTCCCTTTGGATCTACTTTGCCATCATTGAATCGGGCGTCTTTGCGCTTTTTTTCGGGATTTTCGATGATCTTCGTCTGTGCGGTTTTTTGATCCCAGAATGCCAGCCCATCCCTTAATCCCAATAGCAGTCCACCAGAAGCGCGAAAGGCCAGGCAGCCAATCGGCTGACCGACCTGAAATGTTTTTTGTTTGTCAGTTTCCAGGGAATAGCTGTGAAAACATTCTCCCTCAATATCTACCCAATAGAGGGTTTCACTATCAGAATGCCAGAGTGGTCCTTCTCCCAATCTATTTTTTGTTTTCAGGAAATGTTCTACTTGAGCCATGTCTTTCCTCTCAAGTTGAATAGTAACATATTTGAGAGTTTGAAAAGGGTCAGCTGGATGAGTTATTTATACCGAGTTGGATCTGATAAGGGGTAGTATATTTCTGGAGTATCCTGCTTTATTTTCTCTCTCAGGACCATGATCTCATTGCTGATCTGCCGGCTTAAGTCAAAGACCTGATCAAAATCAGCCTCTGTCCACTCCCCATTATCCAGCAGTATCCAGCCTCTTTGAAAACAAGCCTCAATTTCCCCCAGAAGCGTGCTGAGTTTTCTGCTCTTTACAGGCAAGGACAATGATTGGATCCGCTGGCCTTCAAACTTGCGGAAATAATCAGTTGTTGTGTCCATATCAAAGAGCAGATCAGTTCTACTGACGGTGCCAACAAAGTCACCAAGAATAAGAACCCTGCTCAGAACATAACCCTCAATCCAATCCAGAACCTTCTTGTTCAACATAACATCCGTGTAGGGGCAATAATCGTACCAATGAGAGGTTTATTTTCGAAAATTTAGAGCAGTCAAGATTAATGCCAAACACGGATTATACCTTATATACTCTTGAGATATTCCCGGATCATCAGGGCAGCCGCTGCGCCTTCCCCTGCTGCGGAAGCGACCTGCTTCGTACTGGAGGCCCTGACATCCCCGGCACTGAATATACCCGGAACACTGGTCTCCAATGAGGCTGGATCGCGGGTTTCATAACCATCCCGATCAGTTTGGTTATGGACCAGGTCATGTCCGGTCACTATGAATTTCCATTTATTCAATTCCACTTCCGATTTTTCCAGGAAGGCAGTATTAGGCGTCTGACCGATAAATATAAAAACGCCAGCTGGCGTGATTTCTTCCTGTTCCCCGGTTAGACTGTTTTTGATCATTACTGATTCCAGTTTTCCGCCAGATCCCTTAAATTCTTGAACGTCTGTATTAAACAGGATCTTAATCTGAGGATGGGATAATACCTTGTCCTGCAAGATTTGGCTGGCAATTAGCTCCGGTTCCCGAACAAGCAGTGTGACCTGATCAACAAATTTGGTGAGGAATATACTTTCCTCGGCAGCACTGTTGCCGCCACCTACCACCGCGACTGATTTTCCTTTATAAAAAACACCATCACAGGTAGCACAAAAATGAATACCCGCCCCGATGAAATCCTCTTCGCCCGGCACGTTCAGCAGGCGGTAGTGGCTGCCAGTAGTGATCAATAAAGCACTGGCGCTGTATTCACTCCCATCTTTGGTTGTTAAACAATGATAATTACTGTGACTGTGAATACTGATCACATCCTGGGCCTGAAGCAGCTCAGCTCCAAATCTTTCAACCTGCTGACGCAGCTGCCCGGAGAAATCTGCCCCGGATATACCTTCTGAAAAACCCGGCACATTATCAAGCCATTGAGTAGTGGCCGCCTGACCGCCCGGCGCAGCTCGTTCAACAACCAACGTATCGATCCCTTCTCTGGCCGTGTACAGCGCCGCGGTTAAACCTGCAGGTCCTCCACCCAGCACAATCAAATCATAGTGGGTTCTTTCCGCCAATGTCTTTAACCCCAGTTTTTCAGCCAGGGCGGCATTGCTGGGCTCAACCAGGATCGATCCATCCTCAAATTCGATGGTCGGAATAATCCTCTTCCCATCATTTTTTTGGATGACGTATGCTTCTCCAGCCTGATCTTCTTCAATATTTACCCAGTTATAAGGAATCTGGTGTTCACCCAGGAACTGCTTACTTCGACTGCAGTCCGGGCACCAGTAGGCGCCGTATACTGTGATTTCAGGTGTCTGTTTCATATTTCTCCATTCATCTACTTATTGCTCAGCAATGAATGGATGCGTCCAGAAAACCGAGCCTTACCTGACCCCCACCAAATGAGGAAACAGGCCGGCGTGATATGGGGATTTAATTATTCGGATCAGACTTCCAGGGAATAGCAAACTACCGATTCTATGAGATCAAATCCTTCAGCCTTATAAAGCTTGATCGCCCCATGGTTCTCACCATTCACTGAAAGAATTATCGGACTTAGTTTTTGATCATGTAGAAAATTGATACCAAATCTCAACAAATTTCGTCCAAGGTCAAAGCCGCGATATTCCTCGAGAATTCCTAAAGCCCCGATCTCTCCCGCGTCCATTTCATCCAGATCTCGCATCATGGATATCGTACCAACAGGCTCTTGCCCTTTCTTCAGTAGGCACATACCACCTTCTAAGTAGCTCTGATCCTCAAACCAGGTTTGAATATCCTCCGCCGTGGAGTGTGTATGGCCGGCCAGCTCCTTGAAGTTCCCGTTCAGACAGACCGCAAACTGACTGATGCCTTCCTTATCTGAATGATCAAGGGGATGGACTCTATATCCCTCGGGGAAAACAGGCATCTGCCAGGGCAGGTTCACTTCGCTCGAGAATGAAAGAATAACGTTCAACCTCGAATCCAAGTTTGTTTAGAATCCCTGCCGAAACCTCGTTTTTTTCCGGGATGAACATAAAACCGTTCTGGAGATCATCCATATGGGGGCGAATAGCTTGCAGTAATTTTTTATATCCAGCAGGGTTTCCATTTTTGACATGGAAGATGGAAAACCTGCCCTTGCCAACACTCAGGAAGCGTTTGGTGCGCATCAGACTGACTGCGCCAGCAACTTGGCCGCTTTCCATCAGGAGATAGGATGGATGTTCTTCAGATAGGTCGAAATCACGGCCGGGCACATAGGAGCTGTCATGCTCCACAGCGTATTTGGCGCAGTAGTCAACCAGCTGCCCCTGGTTGTTGCTGTCTACTCTGATAATACCTGCCGTCATTTTGGCCTGCCTTGTGGATATTGTATAGTCGGGTAAATGGTTTTCTAAATCAATTTATTGTACAACGTTTGAAATTAAATAGAGCACAATAATCCGCTCACTATTCCCACTCTTCTTTGATGCAATTCTCTCGCAAAATCCTTCTGCCAGGTAAGCTTTTTTTTCTACCCCCCATCCATTTGTAACATGGCGCTCTTGCCAGATCCATTAATCTCATCTCCAGAAAGGAGTTTCAAATGAGAATAATAAAACCCATCTGGGTTCTTATTCCCGCCCTAGCTTTCACCCTGGCTGCCTGCAGTCCAGGGCTAAATAACGGAACCAGATCAGAGATTAAATCCCCCCAGAAAGAAGAAGCTCCTACTACTGCACTTTTAACAGCAACTCCAGAACACGAGGAGGAAGTCTGCGAAGACCCCTTTGGCGATACCATACCTGCTTTCCGCACCGATGGCTGGGATACCAATTTCTGCCTGCACAGCGTATCTTATGATGAACTATTTTCCGGTGGTCCACCGCGCGATGGCATACCACCCATCGACAGTCCCCGTTTTGAAAGTATTGAATCTGCTGATCAATGGATCGAAGATCTTGAACCAGTCATCCTTCTGGACCATGAGGGTGAAGTCCGAGCCTATCCCCTACAGATCCTTACCTGGCACGAAATCGTTAATGATGAGATTGCCGGTGATCCCATAGCTGTGACGTTTTGTCCGCTTTGTAATACCGCCCTGGTCTTCCTCAGACCAACCATCGAAGGTGAACTTCTGACCTTCGGGACCTCCGGCAACTTGAGGTACAGCGATTTAGTAATGTGGGACCGCCAGACCGAGTCCTGGTGGCAGCAGTTCACCGGGGAAGCCATCGTGGGTGATCTAACTGGTACCAAGCTGGATTCTCTTCCAGTAGCGATCATCTCCTGGGCAGATTTCAAATCCAAACACCCGGATGCCCAGGTCCTGTCCATTGAAACGGGATTTCAGCGAAGTTATGGCCAAAATCCATATGCCGGCTATGACAATATCAACTCCCTGCCATTTGCCTTTGTGGGCGATCTTGATGCACAACTGCCAGCTATGGCCAGGGTAGTGGGTATCAGTCTTGAAGACGGACAGGGTGGGGCCTTTTCCCTGGATATCCTGCGTGAAAATCAGGTGCTAAATGAAACACTGGGAGAACTTCCTGTTGTTCTTTTCTGGAAATCCGGAACTGCCTCCGCCCTGGACAGCGGTTCAATTGCCGATGGCAGGGATATCGGAACTACCGGTGTCTTTTCAGCCCAGATCAATGACCAGGTACTGACTTTCTCCGCAGTGGAAGATGGTCTATTCCAGGACCAGGAAACCGGATCGACTTGGGATATTTTTGGGAACGCACTAGAGGGTCCTCTGGCGGGCAGCAGTCTTTTCAGATTACCTCATCACGATACATTCTGGTTCGCCTGGGCGGCGTTTGTACCAGAAGGCAATCTAACACAATAAAGGACCAAGATATGGCAGCCCTGGATATATATGTTCACGGACGGGAAAAGGTCCTCAACCTGATTACCGGTGTAAATCCTGATTCAACCCTCAATACCCGGAGTGTGCCAGCGCAGGGCCTCTCCGCTGATAATTCCCTGGCCAGAGATATCAAAGATTCGCTTAATCAGGTCAAATCTCTGGCCCTGGATGAGAATGGAAAAGTCGATTATCAAAAACTGGTCAGGGACCCACGCTATCTTTCCTTCCGGGAATTAGTCGGCGGCCTGCAGAGTTTTGATTATCGCGACCTATCGACCAGAGAAGAACAACTGGCGTTCTGGATCAATCTTTATAATGCCCTGGTAATTGACGCCGTGATCCAGGAAAATATCCGGGTCAGCGTCACTAAATCGTGGCTGGGGATCCTGGCCTTTTTTCAAAAAGCAGCCTACCAGATCAATGGCACCCGGTTCAGCCTGACTGATATTGAACATGGTGTATTAAGGAGCAATCGCGGATTTCCTTATTTTCCCTCTCCTCATTTTGGCCCCGCAGATGCCCGGCTGGAATCAGTAATCCAACCTTTTGATCCCCGGATCCATTTTGCGCTCAATTGTGCCAGCAACTCCTGTCCACCTATCGGGATTTACACCCCGGAAAACATCCACGACCAGCTGGATCTGGCCGCCAGGAATTTCATCAACAACGACTTAGTCGTCAACCTGGACCAAAAGGAAGTGTCAATTTCTAAAATCTTCCAGTGGTATCAAGGTGATTTTGGTGAAGGACCGGGCATTACCTCGTTTTTGATACGCTACGTCAACGATCAAGTTGTCGCCCGCTGGCTTTCTGATAACCAACCTGCTCTCAAGATAAAATATCATCCTTATGATTGGAGTCTTAATAAGATCAGCATCTGACGGATATTTCCCAAAAACAGACCCCATCCCTAAATCTGCATGCTATAATACTTTCACTTCCCGAGGAAGGAATCCATGCAGACACGAACAAACGATGAATGGCTCAGCGACCTTCGTGGTGAAAACCAGGATCAGGCCATAGAAGATCTGCGCCGGGTGTTAAAGAGGGGATTAATATACGCCCTTTCCAGCCGCATTAAAACAGATCTCGAAAGCCAGGTGGAAGATTTTGTACAGGACTCAATTTTACGCATCCTGGATAAAATGGACAGTTTTCGAGGAGAGAGCAAATTCACTACCTGGGCTCAGAAAGTGGCCGTTCGGGTAGCTTTTACCGAAATGCGCAGGCAGCGCTGGAAGGATATCTCTATAGAAGATCTACTGCCTGAAGACAGCGGGGATTTTACACCCCTGGTGCTTTCAGACCCCAGCCCAGATCCAGAAATCAGAGCCTCTCAGGCACAAATGCTAGAAATGGTGGACGAAATGCTGTCAAAAGACCTCACTGAGCGCCAGCGAACCGCCCTGCTGGCCATAATGCATGGCGGCATGCCCCTGGACGAAGTCGCCCGCAAGATGGATACCAACCGGAATGCCCTTTACAAATTAATCCATGATGCCCGGAAACAAATGCGCAGCCGACTAAATGAAAAAGGTCTAACTCCCCAGGAAGTCCTGGCGGTTTTTGAAAGCAGGTAAGAGATAACTGCCCAAACCCGTCAGAAGTGCAGGAGCACAAAAATGAAATTATCTTCTGAATCTATTCGCAATATGATGAACTCTATCAGAATGACCAGGGATCAGGAATTGACCTGCGATCATTGTTTTGACGAGCTGGATGAGTTCATCGAAATGAAGTTACATGGAAAAAACGCGGAAGAGGCCATGCCGCTGGTTCAGGAACATCTGGACCGCTGCGCCGCCTGCCGCGAAGAATATGAAGCCTTGCTTGAAGCCCTGCAAGCTATGAGTGAGTAAACTCATATTGTACAAACCTATTTTGTTGATTATTAGTTGAGGAAAAATGACAGAAAACACAAATATCACCTGCATTCACTGCGAAAGAGATGACAGCCAGGTTCCCGTGGTTGTTTTTTTTTATAAGGGTCAGCAACATCATATCTGCACAGAGCACTTTCCTGTTTTGATCCACCGGCCCACAGAATTAACCGGCAAATTACCGGATATGGACAAACTCAATCCGGTTGATCACGATTAGTTCATCTCCATCCCTGACATATATTTCAGTACAAGTACTCACCCGGGTTTCTACCAGGAGGTATTTCTCATGCGAATTTTAGCTCTTATATCTGGCGAATTTGGCTTACGTAATATAAGGAATATCAAAGAGAACGGCCCACAAGAATGGACCGTTGAAACCTGGCAGGCTCCCCCGGCCTTGCCGGCCATGATCGATTATCCAGAAGATCACCTTCCCGATACATTTCAAGAAGCTGATCTGATCCTGTCATTTGCCGAGCTCAAAGGGGTGGCTGAGTTGATCCCTGAGATCGCCAAATTGAGCAAAGCCAAAGCAGTGGTCGTTGCTGTAAATAATGAAACCTGGCTGCCGTTAGGACTTGCCAGGCAGTTGCGGGGATGGCTCGAGGATATTAATGTCGTCTGTGCAACACCAAGACCTCTGTGTTCATTAACAGAAAGTGATTACGGGGTCACCCGCCAGGATCGGATCAAGTTTACCAGTCCGGAGATCGCCGAGTTTGCACACTATTTTGGAAAACCTGATCTTAAGATCGTGGTCGATCAGGAAACCAATACCATCCAATCAGCAGAAGTGATCCGGGATGCTGTATGCGGCAATACACGCCATGTTGCGAAACAGATCATCGGCCTGCCTACAAGCGAAGTGCTCGACAAAGCCAGTCTGCTGCATAAACATTTCCCCTGCCTGACAACGATGACCAAACTTGATGATTTTGATCACGAAACATTGATGCATGAGTCTGGCCATCAGCTGACAGGGAACATTGCTAAACAGTTACCCACTGTATAAACAAACCCCCTTGAAACTTATTTAA
This sequence comes from uncultured Chloroflexia bacterium, assembly GCA_963783765.1. Taxonomy (GTDB): domain Bacteria; phylum Chloroflexota; class Anaerolineae; order Anaerolineales; family UBA11858; genus B10-G9. The sequence goes on from CAWAOV010000006.1 coordinate 204,637, forward strand.
CTGCAGTAAGCTCAGGAAATCAATCGCCAGATGAGAGTTTTTCTACTGCCGGGATCAAATAATTCCTGATCAACTCCTGGGTCTGAACAAATTCTTCGTCAGACAGATTACCTGTGATCACAATTACCAGATCCTGCTCAGGGGCAAGGTAAATGAACTGTCCTTTATATCCATGAGCTGCATAAAACCCATCACCATGGACCCACCACAAAAAGCCATAATATAGATTCCACGGCTCCAGCGAGTCAGGTACTTGATGATAGCTGAGTCTGGATAATTCCACCCAATCCGGCGGCAGGATCTGCTCCCCATCCCATACGCCGTCTTGAAGATATAGATATCCGAATTTCGCCATGTCGCGGGGAGATAACTCCAATCCCCAACTTCCATTGGGATGTCCGTTTGGGCCCCGCTCCCAGCGAAAATTTTAATCCCCAGAGGATCAAAAAGGTACAGCTTGGCAAATTCAACCGTATCCATTTCACAAGCCTGGCTGATCAACGCAGAAAGGACCTGCGGACCCCCATTGCTGTAAAACCAGGACTCCCCTGGTTGATAGATCAGCGGCTGGTCCAAGGTGTATTGAGCCCAATCCAGGGAGGCATACATCTCATCCGGATTGTAGGCCAGGCCGGAGGACATGGTTAAGAAATCCTTGATAGTAAGCGATTCTTTTTGTTCGTTCACGTTTTGAAGGACCATTTCCGGGAAATAAGGAAGAACAGGATCTTCTATACTTTCGATACATCCCTGGTTTAAGGCGATGCCCACCAGAGCGGATATAACACTTTTAGTGACAGAGTAAGTTTCGTGCAGCGTCGATTCTTTATAAATGTAATAATACTCTTCAACAACAATCACACCGTTATGAACAACAACAAGACCATCAAGACTTAATCCAGAATGATCGATCTCTTCGATCATGGCTGCAACCAATATCCTGTCCATGCCAACATTTTTCTGGTTTTTTTACTTTCCAATCCTTGGTCGGCCAGCTGGGTTTATTTCCGGTTGGATGATGGTGCAGCTGCATAACAAACACACCAGGATAAATATTGGAATTGAGTATCTGAGTTCTTTCATTTTCATTTCTCTTTACGTAACGGTTCTAATCTATTTCAGTATAACAAGTCCACGAGTCTGGTCAACAAGCTGATGTATAATCTTGATTGGATAATCTAAGGTTCATCATGAGCAGCCGGTTCCGGACATTATTATTTATAGGCGCAATATTTATCCTCCTGGGAGGATTATTTCTTTTTTCCGGACCGGTCAGCGCAACCTCTTCATCAGAACAAAATCTATTAACTACGCCAGTTTATGACAGGCCGGGACCTGTGTCGACGGTTTATCCGCCATCCCAGGCAGATAACGGCGCCCAAGTTTATTGGGGTATGTGCCAGGATTGCCACGGGGATCAGGGGCAGGGCCTGGACGCCGAATGGCGGTCCACGTTCGCGCCGGAATCCCAGGATTGCTGGGCGTCCGGCTGCCATGGCCAAGATGCTCCGGATAACAGCTTCACTCTTCCGGAAGCCGGCGCGCCCGTCCTGGCGGGGCCAGGGGCCCTGCCCCAATTTTCCACTGCATTTGAGCTTGGCACCTATATCCAGGAGAGCATGCCCTTCTTCCCCACAGGATCACTCACGGAAGACCAGGCCTGGGAATTGACGGCCCATATCCTGAGCCTCAATAACAATGGCAGCTCAAAACTAACACTTACGGGTACTAACAGCGCCGCGATCCCGATCCACCAGGCTACCAACCTTCCAGGAGCTGTCCTGCCAGGGATCCTGATCCTGGTGATCTTCCTCGGTATCGCCGCGGTGAGATATTTCCAGGCTTCAAAATTAGATATCCAAAAAAGCGGCAAGGAAGATTTTTACCACCACCTGCATCCAGCCACCATCCCTGAGGTCCAGACCCGGATCGGGTATACGCTGGGAGCAGGGGGGTTGGCGGTCTTTTTCAGTCTGGTCTTATTGATCACCGGTGCCCTGGAAATGTACTTTTACCTTCCCACACCAGATGGCGCGGCAGAATCAATCCAGATATTAAGCACCATAGTCCCCTACGGGAACCTGATCCGCAACCTGCACTACTGGTCCGCTCAGCTTTTGGTGATCACAATTATGGTTCACCTGGTGCGGGTCATCCTGACCGGGGCCTATGCGCCTCCCCGCAGGTTCAATTTCCTGCTGGGGTTGATCCTTTTAGTCCTGATCCTGTTACTTGATTTCACTGGATATGTGCTGCGCTGGGACGAGGGCATTCGCTGGGCACTGGTGGTTGGTACCAACCTTTTGAAAACCATACCCGTAATTGGTGATGGTTTATATCATTTTGTGATCGGCGGGTCTGAGCCGGGCGCTCCTACACTGATCCGTTTTTATACCTGGCATATCTTTGGGCTTACTCTGGCAGTTGCCGGCATCACTGTTTGGCATATCTTTAGGGTCAGAAGGGATGGTGGAATCAGCGCTCCTCCGGCACAGCGCGGAAATAATAACAGACGCATCCCCCGGGCAGCGTTGGTGCGGAAGGAAGTTTTGGCTATGTTAATTGCAGGGGTGATCCTGCTGCTGCTTTCTGCTGTTATCCCGGCGCCGATAGACAAACCACTAACGGCCAATGGCAGCCTGATCGGTGATTCTCAGGCGCCCTGGTTTTTCCTCTGGATCCAGGAGACTTTGAAGTGGGGTGATCCGTTTTTCTGGGGTGTATTATTACCACTCCTGGCGGTGATCGTCCTGGGGTTACTGCCCTATATACTTCCCAATGCCCGGGAAGAGGAATTGGGGCGCTGGCTGCCAGAAGGAAATCGGGCTGGCCAAATAATCGGCGTCGCAATTATCGCCATCATGTTCTTGTTAACCTTATTGGGGTGGATCAAATAAATCATGGTAGAAGAGAACAGTATCAACCGCAAGAAGTTCCTCCAGCTCAGCACCCGTATAGCGCTCGGCCTGGCCGGGATGCTTGGCCTGGGAGGGCTGGTTCGTTATTTCAGCCACGAGCCATCAACAAACTCACCCTCCAGTTACGATCTGGGGCTGGCAGCTGATTTTCCAACCAGCGGGAAACTCCTCCGGCTGGATATCCCGGCTGTGATCTACCAGACACAAAATGGCTTTCAGGCTTTCAGCCTGGTTTGCACCCACCTGGGCTGCACAGTGGAAGAGGATGGGGAAAATTTCAGCTGTCCCTGCCACGGCTCCCAATTTGATCAGGATGGAGATGTGCTCAAAGGACCAGCTGTCGAGGATCTGCCTGAGTTAAAAGTACATATATCTGATGAAGGCAGTTTGATCCTTGAAACAGGCGGGGTGGGCCAATGAAGGGAATCTTGAAGTGGATCGGGGTCTTTGTAGGCGGCCTGATCGGGCTGGTCCTGGTTGTCGTTTTGGTCCTGTATGGAATAGGCCAGGCCCGCTTGAATAAAACCTATTCGATCACACCAAAAATGGTCGATCTGCCCGGGGACGAAGAAAGTCTGCAGGAAGGGAAAAGGATCTTCCAGTACCGGGGCTGTGAAGCCTGCCATGGCGAAGACCTTCAGGGAGTTGTGTATCTGGAAAACCCGGCCATCGGCCAGGTGATCACACCCAACCTGACTCTAGGTGAAGGTGGAATTGGAGATGAACGCACGGATCTGGACCTGGTCCGGGCTGTGAAATATGGGGTCAGCGCGGACGGCACAGCGTCATTATTTATGCCTTCAACTGAATTTTATTATCTCTCTGATATGGATCTGGGCCTTATCCTGGCCTATATTCGCAGTAAACCCCCGGTGAATAATCAACCTGAACCCAGCCAGCTTTCAACCACCGGGTTTATCGTCATGAACCTGACCCAGGAGATCACCTTTTTACCGGCCGAGTTGATCCCGCTTGAAGAGGAACCGCCGTCTGCGCCAGAACCGGGATTGACACCAGCGTATGGAGAGTACCTGGCTTTATCCTGTCCTGTTTGTCATGGTTTGGGATTATCCGGGGGAGAGATCCCTGGCTTCCCGCCTGAGTGGCCTGCGGCGGGGAATCTGACCGCCGGCCCTGGCAGCCGGCTTCCAACCTGGGGGGAAGATGGATTTATCGACATTATTCGGGATGGCGAAAAACACGGCCGGGGGATTACGCCGGATTACATGCCCTGGACCTCCTACCGCCATATGTCCGACCTTGAGCTGCGGGCAGTGTATCTTTATCTGATGTCGATCGAGCCCAGGGATTTTGGGAACAGATAAAGGCGATTCTTACGGTGTCGGTGTGGCTGTCTTCAGATAAATGACCGGCCTATCAGTAGGCGTGGGCGTTTTAGTAGGAAAGTGGATGACCGGTCTTGGCGTTGGCGTGGGGGATGAACCCTGATAAGGATCGAACATTTCTGTTGGCGGTGGAGTTGATCCCGCATAAGGATCGAACATTTCGTTCGGTATACCAATCAGCAGAGTAGGAACTGGCTCGGCGTAGGCAGTCACTGGGGTTTGAAGAATAGTTTCTGCATATTCAGGCGTTGTATAAACCACTTCTACAACTCCCCCCGGTGTTCCCTCGGGAACGGTAAATTCCATTGTCGGGATCTGGACCAGATTAGGATATGGCGTTGGGGTGGGTTGGAAAAAGTTTCCAGGATTAAATGCGATCAATGTCGGAGAGGGTCCGTCATCCTCGTCGCCCGGATCGATCTCGGGAAATACGATCGAAACCGGATTCTCATTCATTGGATCAGCAAATTGGTCATCCGGTGGCAATAACTCATTCCCCGTGAATTTCATACTCAGTCCCACAGAGGCCAGGCAGGGGCTGGGTCAACTCTCCCCCATAAAAATGCAGGCAGGTATTGTCCAGAGAAGCCAGGCCCTTGAGTGGATAGTTCGGGCTGTAGAGGTAAGGGGAACCGGCCTCAACCAGAGAGTAGCGATCATTATATTCCACCCAGCCAGGATGAAAGATCTCTCCCTCCAGCCAGACCCGCCAGACATATTGATCACTGCCAATCAATTTATTTAAAACAGCTATCTGGTACGCTGCATTAGAATCGGGTGAAAGCCTGACATACACACTTGGCGTTGATCCGTTTTCCAATTTTCCTTCAAATCCATTCCAGGTATCATCAAAAGGTTCAGCCAGACGGGGCAAGTTGCCGCCAGCGTCCCGATTTTGATCAACCAGGATTGTTACCACCAGATCATTCCAGGATGGTTTCTTCCAACGCCCGGGTTAAGACCAGCAGGTCCGGGCGGTTATCCAGGTCAGTATCAATTTCCAATGAGATGTAAATCCGATTATTTAATGCTGGCTCCACAGCCTGGATCTCAAATACCGTCCACTCTCCCGCCGGGCGAAGGCGTGCCTCCTGGATATCCAGGAAGGGCTGATATTCCATGGCGCCAGCGGTAAATGGGCGTTCATATTGATTGACAAACCAGGTATCCGCCCAGGTTCCCCCGCTGATATATTGGGTCATCCAATTCCCATATTCGCCATCCGATCGGGCATCCTCAACGATCACTGCGGCTGTTCCTGGTTCCGGGGGTGTTTCTGTTTTTCCAGATTCTTCGGTAGAGGCAAGGCTGCAGCCCACCATCCAGATCAACAGCCAAGTCAGGGCAAGGCAAGCCAGAATTTGAAATGTTTTTCTCGAGAAATTGGGATCGGAGGTCTTCATATAAACCGCCTGGCCATATCTGATGTACGGGAAAGAACGATAGTTCTATAAGATTTATTGTATGAAATAAACACCAGGAAGTCAAATTATCAGATCACTGATCCTTGACAACTGACTGCCCAACTGTTATTATTCCAGTACTGTAGTATTCTAGTACTGGAATATATTATGCCAAATAATCCCTTAACTGACGCCGAGCTCGTTATTCTCAGCCTGATCCTTGAGCAGCCTCAACATGGCTACCAGATCGAGCAGCAGATCACGCTGCGTAATATGCGGGCCTGGACTGACCTTGCGACGTCCTCCATCTATTATCTGCTTGGCAAACTGGAGGAAAAAGGTTTAATTCAACAAATCCCAAACGAGCCAGAAAATCAAGTGAAAAGGCCAAAAAAAGTCTACCAGGTGACTGAAAAAGGGCGCTTAAGGTGGAAAGAATCCACTTTACAGGCGCTTTCTACGCCAAAAACCACCTACACAAACTTCCTGATGGGGCTGCACAACCTCTGGAATATCCCTCCCGCCGAAGCACTGGACGCAGTGGAATCTTACCGGGATTGGCTCGAAAAAGACCTCCAGCGCCAGCGGGACGAGCTGAAGCAGTTGGGCATGTCTTTTTTTCCTCTGGATGTCTTATTTGACTACAGTTTTGTATTAGGGGAAGCTGAACTGGGATTTCTGGCAGGGCTGATCACCCGCCTGGAAGAAATCCAGGAAAATGCGCAATCCACAACAGAAAACCAATCATAGATCGAGGAGGTAAAAATCCTATGGAAAAAACTACTTTTGAAATATCACCTATTGGGCAGGTTCAATCAGATCTCAGTCAGGGGATCTTTCGCCTTCAAATTGACGAAGCCTATCGCCCTGCTCTCCAGGGATTAAACAGCTGCACCCACGCGATAATTTTCTGGTGGGCTGACAAACACGACAACCCTGAAGACCGCGCCAATAATCTGGTTGTTGATCTGCCCTATTCTCCCGGCCTTCAATCCGGGGTCTTTGCCAACCGCTCCCAGGCTCGTCCCAACCCGATTGCCATCACAACGTCCTATCTGGTCAATGTGGACGAGGAAAACGGGGTCATCGACCTGGCTTATATTGATGCCTTTGATGGAACACCTGTGATTGACATCAAACCATATTTACCAATGTCTGATCTGGTGCTAAGCGCAGAATATCCCGACTGGCTGGAAGGCATGCCGGCTTCCATGGAAGAAGCTGCTGAGTTCTTTTCAGATCCGGAAAATATCGAGAAGTTTTCTTAAACTAAATCAAGAAACGGTATCCTTTAAAGGATACCGTTTCTGTGTTCCCTCTAAAAATAAGCAGGGACGCCAAACTGGCGTTCCTGCTGTTTATTACTCCGCACCCTCACTCTCAGCGCCACCTTGCATGGACTGTAAAGCGAGGTAGGACACGCCGAATTTTTCGATCTTCAGTGCTTCATCATCGTACTGGGAATAATGGCGCTCTTCATCAGCACTAACCCCTCGAATACCTGGCGGGAACCAGCATCGTTATTCGCAGCAACATTCATTGGCCCAAATGTTATAGTCCTTGACGCTGTCCTCTTCCATTTGGCGAGCCTGCTCAAGCATTTTCTTTACATCCTGGACTTTTTTTACTTCCTCTTTGGCTACCATTTCCACATCACCACCCAGGAAGATAATCCTTTCGGCGCATCGTTCAATATGGGTCCATTTCTTCAATTGCCGTCCGAATAAACAGGCCGGCCAGCAAACCAAAACCCTGGTCTTCACAATGAAAATGAAAATACATATATTGGTGTACTGCATACAATTCATCGGCAACAGCTTTATTCAGCAATTCAATACTTTTTTCGTTCATTTGAAACTCCTTTAGTTTTTATCATTTAATGCCCATTATATCGTACGTTTATTCTGGGAAGAGTTATCTGAATAATATCTTAATATCAAAAATCAACTCTCGGTGGGTAAAAGTCCGCCAATGGAATTATTCAGCTTCTCATAATAATGTCTGCGGATGGTCTATTAATTGTTGAAATTTCTCATAAAATAATCCCGCGTGCAGTCCATCCATCACTGCATGGTGTCCCTGGACAGACAGCGGCATAACGATTTTGTCTCTTTCCTCCCGGAATTTTCCCCAGGCAAATCGCGGCACCGAATCGGCCGGATTCAATTTAACTGGATGAGTAAAACCCGTGAAGGACACCCAGGGAATTGAGGTCATGAATAACATGCTGTCATCGTGGACCTTTTCTTCCAGGGAGGGCTGGGTTTTTACGCGAAGGATCTCATCATTTGCCTGTCCTGTAAAAGCCAGAAAATCTTCTTGATACAACACTGTGCAAAAAGTGAAAAGGTCATCTTTACTGAGAATGGTTGCCGAGGGATGAACAATTTCATGTTCAACCGGATCTCCCTCCCGAACCCGCTGGCGAAACTCGGGGATGCTGTTGGCGACCCGGGCTACCAGATACATTATCGAGGCTGTAAAGGATATATTCCTCTCCTTGATAAACGGTAAAAAAACCGTGATGTCCATATCAGCACACAGGCTGAAATAGGGGTATTCAAAATTAGAAAAAAACAGATAGTGATCCCGGCGGGGCCAGCCCTCGAGATTGATTATTTTCACTGCAACCCTCCTGAGTCTACCCTTATCTTAACCTCCCTTGCCTGTTTTTGGGAAGGAGAATTAAAAAAACCGCCCCGAGTAAAACATTCAGGGGCGGTTGATTAAATCTTGGTAAGAGAAAAGATTTATTTTATGGCTTCAATCGTTGCCGAGAGAACATAATCTTCTATTGGAACTCCCGGGGTCCATTTTTTAATGAATTCCCGGCTTTCATCCTTGGGATGGATCCTGATATCTTTGAAACCGGCCTCTGCCAGGATTTGATTCAGCTCATCCACCTGCAGTGCACCTGCTACACAGGAGGAGTGCAAATTCATATCCTCCTTGATCTCTGCCGGCATTTCACCCGAAGCAACCATATCCGATATTGCCAGCCGACCGCCTGGTTTTAATACCCGGAATGCTTCATTATAAACAGCAGCCTTATCAGGAGCCAGGTTTATAACACAATTGGAAAGGATCACATCAATGCTGTTATCATCAACCGGCAGGTCTTCGATCTCGCCCAATCGGAATTCTACATTTGTATAGGAACCCTTCTTGGCGTTTTCCTCCGCCTTTTTGATCATGTCGGGGGTCATATCGACACCGATCACTTTTCCATTTTCTCCAACCTGCCTGGATGCCAGGAAACTGTCGAACCCAGCGCCGCTGCCCAGGTCTAAAACCACTTCCCCTGGTTGCAGAGCAGCAATTGCCTGTGGATTTCCACATCCCAGGCCCATCACAGCTTCAATAGGCACACTGCTAATTTCATCTGCTGAATATCCCATCAATGAGGATTGTTTATGGGGCTGGATCAGATCAAAGGGATCGATAACATCACCACAGCAAGAACATCCACCCGATTCGTTTTGGCTGGATCTGGCGATCTCGCCGTAGCGCTCCTTGACCATATCACGGATCAGTTTTTCTTTGTCACTCCCCATTCAATCCTCCAGAGATACTCGTAAACAATCTAGAATTTCTTCTGATAAATATGGCAGTAGGGCTGCTGATTCTTCTTCACGTAGTAATCCTGGTGATACTCTTCTGCTTTCCAGAAGGGCTCTACGGGAAGCAGCTTGGGTTGCCACGTCATACCCCTTCCCAACAAGTTGATCAACCAAGGATTGAGTTATCTCTTTTTCCTCATCCGAACTATAAAAAACCGCCGAAAGGTATTGGGATCCAATATCAGGTCCCTGGCCATTCTTCTGGGTGGGATCATGGATCTCAAAAAAGAATTTCGTTAACTCTTCAAAACTCGCCTGGCTCTGGATCATAGGTGATTTCTACCACTTCCAGGTGGCCTGTCATGCCTGTACAGACTTCCTGATAGGTTGGATTTTTCACAGGGCCGCCCATATACCCGGAAACAGCATTAACCACACCTGTTTTGCTTTGAAAGAGATGTTCAACGCCCCAAAAACACCCTCCAGCGTAATAAGCTTTTTTATTTGCCATATCTACTTCTCCGGTTTAAATACTAATGATATTGAGTTTACACAGTGCCTGGTATTCTTATCTGTCAATCTCTCGCCGCTGAATACATGTCCCAGATGACCGCCGCAATTTGTGCAAACGATCTCAGTCCTTCTACCATCCGCATCTTGATGCCTGGTGACCGCGCCTTCCACTTCATCATCAAAACTGGGCCAGCCGCAGCCGGATTTGAATTTATCTACGGAGCTATACAAGAGGGCATCACACTGGCGGCAGTGATAATTTCCTGTTTCGTAGAAGTTATCATACTCGCCCGTGAAAGGCCGCTCTGTTCCTTTATGTAGGATTACTCTCTCTTCATCCGGGGACAGGTTACGATATTTTTGATCCATATTTACCTCAAATTAGATAACTGTTGTGTCATCAGGAATAATATTTCTTTTGGGAGATCATTCACACTTAAGACTCTGTCAGACCCCTGTTTCTTACTCTCTCATCCAGCAGCTCGCTCAGATAATTTTTTCTTCCAGGATGCCGGATCCAACAAATCTTACGGCCCCGCAGTTCATAGTAGTTCTACTTGATCATTTTGTCGAGCTGGATGAAATAGATAATATTTATCTCTCACATTAATCCCTGAAAAATTTACTGCGCCGCTCCAGCAAAAGCACATCCCGCCAACTTCCTGCCTGGGGGCCATACGCCATTTTTCCGATTTTTTCGCGCTTGCCAACTATCCTGAATCCAAATTCTTGATGCAGCTGGATGCTGATAATATTCTCCGGGAATATGCCTGCCTGCAGCGTCCAGAAACCATTTTCCTCCGATTCGGAAATAATTCTCTCCATCAACATATGCCCGATACCCTGTTTTTGAACTTCTTTTCCAACATAAAGGCTCAGCTCACCAACACCTTTGTAGACATTTCTTGAGGAGATTTGAGAAACCGCCGCCCATCCCAAGACCTGATCTTCTTCCAGGCAAACCAGAGACAGCTGGTATAGGAATTTTTCAGACCAGGTTATCCATGTGGCAGGAGGCCTTTGTTCAAAGGTTGCCTGACCGGTATCTATTCCCTCTTGATAGATCCTCTTCACTTCTGGCCAATGAGCCGATTCCATCAATGAAATATTCATAATAACCTCTTTCAGGGGTCTTCAGCTAACCAGCATCTGACTGAGAACAAATGCAATGATCCCATTTGCCGCTACTATCAAGTAATAATAGACCCCGATGCGGTGATACTTAAGCTGGCCGTCCTTTTCTTCAACCTTAAAATCCAGCCAGCTTTGGGTAAATTTTTTTGTATTTATGCGGTAGGCCATATGCAGAACCAGGCTCAGCCCAAAAAACACCCCGCAGAATATCAGGGTTTTTGCGCTCCCGAACAGCATGGAATATCCGATCAAAAAACCCAGGACCAAAAATACTTTCAGCACCTTGTACCATTGTGGTTGAAGTGTATGCCCCTTAATGAAAGCTGCATCAAATTTGACCTCTTCCAGTAATTTTTTCATCTTAAGCTCCTCTTACCATGTTGTTGGAACGATAAAATCAAACCAGCGATGATCGTACCCACCGACAAGAGAAAAACTGAAATTAATTTCCCGGGGTTATTCATTGACTTTCTCTGCTTTTTTTCCAAACACAAGAGTATAGGAACAAAACCCTCCCAGTTTATCCTTCAACTGAAATCCTGCCGTATCAGCCAGCCGCACAAGGGTCTGGGCCAGAGGGTAATCCGGGTCCATCAACAGCTCACTGAAAGCCAACCTGCCGCCGCTCTTTAATACCCGCCGGAATTCCCGTACAGCCCTTTCCGGAGTGGGAATTTCGCCGATCACCGCGATCATATATACCAGGTCGAAAACCCCATCTTCAAAAGGGAGTTCGTACACATCCGCAACCCGGGCCTCGATATTTGTTATACCTTCTTCCTGGACGCGCTTCTTTACCCGATCGATCATTTTGGGTTCGATATCGATCGTGATCACCTGTCCGGCATCCCCCACAGCCCGGGCTGTGGCAATCGTATAAGTGCCGTTGCCGGGTCCTACTTCCATGACTTTCATACCCTCTTTTACTCCGTGGCGGATGGGCATTGCCGCCGGCGGTTGGATTAGGCGGCGCAGGGGATTATCAATAATATTAGCAGCAAACTCCGGCATGGGGAATTTATAAATTTGGCGGACAATCCGGACAATGGTATGCAGGACCAGCAGAAATCCCAGCAAACTAACCAGAACCAAGGGAATGTATATCAGGATTTTAGCTATTGGTGTACCATTCATCTTCTATCTCCTGCGGCAGAAGATTAAAATTGGATGATATAACAAAATCAATCAAAAAAAGATCCCAGCAGGTCAATAAATGATTGGTCGATCACTGATCTTTTTTTATTGCCATGGGTCTCTTTCTCTTGTTCAACAGGCTTCTTTCTGGGTACTCCCCTGTCTCTACCTGGCGCATCAACTACCTTATTTATTTCCCCATAGTCCAGCCAGATCAGATCGTCTTCATGGCAGGTGTCGATCACTATATTCCCTGGTCCGTTATATTGAAAGGTTTCCATTTTTTGATTACAAACCGAACAATAGGTGACCCGTTCCAATTCCGTTTTATCAAAAGTGCCCGGCGGCTCAGGAGGTTCCTTGGTTCTGGATCGATGATAATCTATCGCCTCTCTGAACGTTGTCCTGTTAAAAAGCAATCCGGTGCATTTTGGACACTGGTATCCCTGGTAAAAATCATCAAACGTGATCAGATTCAAAACCAATTTACAGTGAGGGCATTTAATTCCTTCTGGGTTTTCTCCCAGAACTCTTAATCCTTCTGTATTTTGTTGGGGGAAATGGTAGCTTTTACAATGATCGCAAAAATAATAATCACGATCTCTGAACAGGATCATTGGAGCGCCGCAGTGGGTACAGTTCATGTATCTTTCAACCTTTCTATTGGAGTAAGTATAACCGACACCGGGAAGGCGTTCTAGAAAAAACGCATTGGAAGTTTGTTGTTAAGCCAGGCTCGCCAGGATCAATTTCCCCAGCCAGAAACCCCAGACTGGATAACAAATAGCCAGTAATAAGGATCCCCCATAAAACAGCGGATCCTTTTGCCCTCCCTTCAAGAACCCACCTACAATAAGCAAATAACTAATGCCGGCAGCGATACCGATCCAGATCAGCGGGTTTGGCAGGGCCCTGGATCCAATCGAGAACAGGTTGACCATGATCAACCAAAAGCCAATTACGCCCCCGGCCGGGAAATACTTTAGGGATCCCTCAAAATCGATTTGGTTCAGTAAAAGCCTGATCTGTCCATAGACTGAAACCAGGATCCCTCCCAGGCCAAAAACAATGCTAATGATCCTGGTTGAATAACTCGGCGGCGTGATCAATTGATGAAAGAAAAAGATCAGGGGGATCATCAACAGGACCTGGATAACGCTGAATAGATCATTGATCTTGCCAAACCATTTACCGACAGCGAAAAAATGCAACCCTGTAATAAAAGTCAGGATTGTGGCGCCCGCGCTAAGAATACCTGCCCAGCCGTAAATAGAGAATATAAGATTGGGGTTCATGGATGAATTTTAGGACGAATTATCAAATGAGTTAATGAGGAACAAGAAATGGTCCTGTTATTGACCCCAGTACTTGGGATCATCAAAGGTCTTTGCAGGAATGATCTTACCTTGAAAAATATCGCTGGGGTTTGGTGTCAGCGCCTGAGCCATCCAGGCGTTTGTGAATTCCGCCGGGATCGGATAAGGGGGGTCGAATCCCTGCTTCTGCGCAGGCCTGAAACCATGCCGGGGGTAGTAGGATTCGTGACCCAGCACAAATACCCAATCTACTCCCTGCCTTTTCAGGATATCCAATCCCTTTTCAATTAATTTTCCACCAATGCCTTCATTCTGGTGGGATGGAATGACAGCCAGGGGTCCCAGAATACTCCCCTTTACAGCGGCTGGCGGATCGAACAACGCCTGCGTGAACAGGATGTGGCCAACGGGTAGGTCATCTACAAAAGCCAACAGTGATAATCTGGGTTCAGCAGTTCGATCATTAAGTAGATCCCGGACCAGATCCGCTTCTTCCTCAGAACCAAAAGCTTCGTTTTCTACTGCTAAAACATCTTCCAGATCTGCGGGGAGGGATTCACGGATGACAAGATTTTTATATCCTTTCAAACTCATTGATTTGGTTTCCTATTTCTGAGCGATACTCATTTTTCTACTTCTTGGTACGTATTGGTCTTAGAGAAGCAGTAAAGCCAAAAATATTTTAACAACCCAAAACGCCGGACTCAGATCATTTTGGATTATACAATCATATCTGCTTTATCCTAATGACGTGTCCGGCGTTGTAGATCTAGATTTCTTTATGATTGGTTTAGACCGGTGCCAGGGTGCCCGCGAAAATGATCCAGGCCAGAACAGTCTTGGCGGCCAGGCTGAGGACAATGTAGGTTCTTTCTCCAAACAGGTAGTCCTTCCAGGGACCAACCTTCTTGTACTGCAGCACCATGTTGACAGCAAAGATGTTAAAGAAAACAAACAGCGTGGGGTTAATGATGTACACAAAGGTTGGCGGGCCTTCTCCATCTCCACTTACGGAACCGAAGAAATACAGGAAAATCACGATCCAGGGGATGATGCCGGCAATGCTTCCATAGATGAAGGAAATCCAATTGGTCTTTTCAGTGTACTGGTTGTGATACTCCATCATGATGCCAAACAGGTTCATCATGGCGTTGATACCAAAGATCAGGATGATGGCACCCAGATCCCAGATGCCTGACAGCATCCCGATCAACACAATCATCAATGACGAACTCAGGGCATACTCGTAGAACCGGGTAGGGTTCATGCCTTTGGCAAGGTTTTCCAGGTATTTCTTTTTACCAATCGTTGCCAGGTAGATATGGGCAACTGCTGAGATTAACAGGAAAGCTGCCACAGCCGGGCCGAAACGAAGCTCATAGAGCAGGCTGGATTTTGGGCTCAACGACATGGATGCCAGATCAAATCCCAGGAAATTGGTGAAGATCGGATAGGTTGTATCATTGCTCAATACAATCATCAGGATCCCCTGAATCAGGTGCAGGAACCCCATGATCAAATTAAAGCGTACCAGCCGCGCTAATTTTCCCTCCTGGTCTGTCACAACGGGTGTATTTTGGTTGTTCACTATTACTCCTTTTCTTATCTGCGGTTTGTAAAAATATTATTTACAATACATTGACAATACCCGTACATAATATACTGCCGGGGGATTTTTGTCAAGGTTTTTTTTGAGCTGTTTTGGAGCAGGGATGAATGGAAATTCCCGAACCTGTCCTCATTCAGGAATCAAGTTGACGGGTGATGAATTGGAATTCTTGCTCGATGCGCTTTTTACTCAGGCCCATCTTTCTCAACGAGTAGCGATGTTTGCTTTTATAGGATCTGGATTTTTCCGCTTCCGCTCTTAATATTCTGGCATATTCCGGGCTGAGATCGAAATTAAATCTGCGGTAAATATCCCTGATTGTCCCTTCTGGATCAGCAACCAGATCCTTGTAGAAAACCCGCACATACTGGTCGGGAGGAAGATTCTTCAAGTATTGATGCGGGTAAAGATACCAGTGTTTGGTGTGTTCGATCACTGTTTCTTGTAGATTATATTCGGATTCTGGATTCCCATAAGTATGGCAGTGTTTCGAGTAAAGGCTGATGGTGGAAGGGATCACCTGGAGCGGGTTGCGGACGATGTTGATGAATTTTGCGTCCGGGAAGTATTGATGAAGGGTTTTCACCTTAGGTGAATAACTGGGGTTCTTGGAAATATACCGCTTGCCACCATGAGAGTAGATATGTTTCCTGACAATTTCGGAATAATAATCCATGTCCCTTTTTTTAACATCTGCCGGAACCTGGTCGTCGTAATAAATGTATTTTTTGATTAATTTAGGAAAAGGGAAAAAGGCCAAGAGATCAAATGATGACCAGACGTGAAAAAGGACCTGTCCATCCTCCTCCGCTTCATCCAAGCCGATTTTGTGCATATAGGCTTCTTTCTCAACAATGCGATTGAACAATCCGATCACCCATCTCGCCGGGTTGCCAATAGCATAGTTTACCTTTAATAACCATCGGTAGAATTTTCTTCCCACCACAGAGGGTGCCATATATAATTCAAAACTTGTAAAACTTGTTGATCGATCATCTTTGGTTAATAGCCGGTGGAGAAAAGTTGTGCCGGAGCGGAAATTTCCCACGATAAAAACCGGCTCCTTTACATCCTGATCCTGATGATCAGGGTAAAAGAGGTTATCAAACAAATAAGCGATCCGCATGCTGAGCATCCAGGCCGGCCAGAACAGGAAGATAAAGAGGTTGATAAAAAAGCGTTTAGGGGATAACTCAGCGGGTGTGCCTTCAGATTTAAAAAAGGCATACTGAATCGTTTTCAGGTAAAGCTTTAGGTTAAATCTCATATCATGAATGCTGTTAGTGCTTGGTTAGAAAGCCTTATCTTTAAAGAGCCGATTTTAATCTATCTCAAGTATAGCATAATCGGGAAACTGGTATGTTTTTTGTGTTTTCGACCAGATTTCCATCGCTTGTCAATCCTTCACCTTCCTGTATAATGAGAGCGAGTATTATCGCTAAATGATGTTAGCAGAGACCAGTACCCGGTCCCCCCATTCAGAGAGTCCCCGGTTGGTGAAAGGGGATTGGATGGGACCGATGAAATCCCCTCTGCATCTTCAATCTTAAGGTTGAGGACATCGTTCCCGCAGGGGCATACTGCCGTAAGGGAACCGGAGCGGCCGTTACCCGCAGCCAATGAGACCGCAGTTCGCGGTGAAAGCAGGTGGCACCACGACCACCCCTCGTCCTGCTGGCGAAGGGGTGTTTTAATTAAAGGAATGTAGGAGTGCAGCCATGTTAGATATCCAAATTTTCCGCGAGAATCCCGACCTTGTGCGCCAATCCCTGGTCAGGCGCCATCAAGATCCAGCGCCTGTTGAAGAGGTCATCCAGCTTGATGAGGAAAGGCGCTTTTTAATCCAGAAAGTGGAAAGTTTAAGGGCGGAAAAAAATCAGGCTTCGAAAGAGATTGGTATAACCAAGGACCCCGACGAACGCCAGAAGAAGATCACCGCCATGCAAGTTCTTGGTGAGCAGCAGGACAGCCTGGAAAATGAATTAAAGGATCTGGAACCTAAACTCAAGTCATTACTGGGCACTTTCCCAAACCTGGTAGATGAACGCGTCCCGGATGGAAAAGACGATACTGAAAACAAGGTCGTAAAAACCGTGGGCGAAAAACCTCAATTTGATTTTGAACCCAAACCTCATTGGGAGTTAGGTCCCGCCTTAGGCATTCTTGATTTTGAACGCGGCACCAAGTTATCCGGGACCAGATTCTATGTCCTGAACGGTCCGGGGGCCAGGCTGCAGCGCGCCCTGATCAGTTTTATGCTTGACACGCATATAAAAAATGGCTATCAGGAACGCTACACTCCCTTTATGGTTAAGGAAGAGATTGTATATGCTTCCGGTCAGCTGCCAAAATTCGAACACAATCTATACCATGACCACGAGGATGATTTCTGGTGGGTACCCACCGCTGAAGTATCCCTGACAGGATTGCACATGGATGAGATTCTGGAAGAAGCTGACCTGCCGATTTCCTACACAGCCTATACTCCCTGCTTTCGACGGGAGAAATTCAGTGCGGGCCGCGACGTGAGAGGAATCAAACGCGGCCACCAATTCGACAAAGTCGAAATGTACGTTTACTGCCGGCCGGAAGATTCAGAAAAGCAGTTTGAACGCATGGTGACAGACGCAGAAGGGATCTGCCAGGCACTGGGATTTACATATCGCCTGAACACGCTCTGCACTGGAGATCTCGGTTTTGCAGCGGCTTATACGGCAGATATTGATGTCTGGGCAGTTGGCTGCCAGGAATGGCTGGAAGTTTCATCCACGTCCAATACCCGAGATTTTCAAGCCCGCCGGGCAGCTATCCGCTATCGGCCCGAGGAAGGAAAAGGCACCCGGTTTGTCCATACGCTGAACGGATCCGGTCTGGCCCTGCCGCGGGTGATGATCGCAATCCTGGAGAACAATCAACAGCAAGATGGCTCTGTTCTGATCCCCGAGGTTCTGCGTCCCTGGATGGGCGGAATTGAAATTATAGAACCACTATAATAAAGCAGACCTCCAAGGTCTCACAATCATCCAAGAAACTCTCTGGAGTGTTTAACGTATATAACATTATGCCAAATTGGTTGAACCTTTCTCTTAATATCCTGGTGTATGTGATCATGGCGGTAGGCTTGTTCGGCATGATCCTCCCTATCTATCCTGGAGTGGTGATCATCTGGGCGGCTGTACTGCTTCATGCCCTGGCTACCGGATTCGCTGTTCTCGAGATCTGGGTCCTGGTGGTCATCACCCTGTTGATGATCGCCGGAACCCTGGTGGATAATTTCCTGATGGGCGGCAAGGCCCGCCAGGCGGGTGCCAGCTGGCTCTCGATCGGCGGCGCCTTGGTAGGCGGATTGGTTGGGACATTCGCTTTTCCTCCCATCGGCGGCATCATCGCCGCTCCAACACTGCTTTTCCTCCTGGAATATGCCCGCCTGCGGGACAGTCAGGAAGCCTGGGATATCACCAAAGGCCTTCTAACCGGTTGGGGGTTATCTTTTGTAGCCCGTTTTTTGATCGGCCTGGCCATGATAGTGGTTTGGGTTATTTGGGGCGTAAGATAGCCTAGCCCAGGAATGTAATATTCAAAGCACAGTTGTATAGTATATGTTACAATTGTGACAGTACTTCTTCTTTTCCCCAGTTTCCAAGAAAATACATCCATCATAGCAACTCTGGTTGTATTTTCTACATCACTGCAACACCATCTATTCAACACACTTCAACATCTACCTTCGCCGGGAGCGGATGTCTATAAACATCCTTTTTTTCACATGTACACCAGGGAGGGAAAATGAAATTTAAAACCTTAATGATTATCAAAGCTGTTGTATGTCTTGGTTTTGGCCCATTGCTGCTTTTTATTCCGGGTTTTGTATTAACGCTGTTTGGCATGGAGATATGTGATGCCGCCAGTTTAACCGCCAGGGAATACGGCGCTGCAATGATCGGAAACATGCTGTTGGCTTTCCTCGCTCGTGATGCTGGCCCTTCAACGATCCGGAAGGCCATAATCTGGGATCTTTTTATTTATGACTTGGCCGCACTGGTCGCCGTTTCCATCCTTCAACTGCAAGGCGTGATGAACTTCATGGGTTGGAGCATTGTCGTCATCTACTTATTCTTCTCCGTGGGGTTTGGTTTATTCTTGCTGCCCAAGACAATCCACCTCTTAGAAAATTCCGCTCCCGGTTTGAAATTTCAACTTCCGAGCTTTCCCTTATTCATTCATTTGACACCTCCCTCTCCTTCATCTACACTTAAACCAAACCTGGGAGAATCTCGTGTCCATGGATGCTGGCGGTTATCAATCCAACCCTCTTGTTGCCCAACTGTATGATCAGGTCATCCCTTATCGCGAGCGGCCGGATGTGAAGTTATTCGTGGAAGCCGCAGTTGAGTCCGGCGGCCCTGTTCTTGAAGTGGGCTGCGGCACTGGTCGGGTTTTACTTCCTACAGCCCGGGCGGGGATCTCGATCACAGGGCTGGACCTTTCAGCGTATATGTTGGATGTCTGCCGCACAGCGCTGCAGAACGAACCCCGGGCAGTTCAGGAACGGGTGGAACTGATCCAGGGAGATATGCGGGGGTTCGATCTGAGCAAGAAATTCAACCTGATTACCACTCCCTTTCGTCCTTTTCAGCATTTGATCACAACCGAGGATCAAATCCGCTGCCTGGAAAACATTCACCGCCACCTGAAACCTGGTGGGACATTTATTCTGGATATCTTCAACCCGTCTTTGAAAGGTATCACAGCTGATAATTTGGGCAAGGAAGTAGGAGCTGAACCTGAATTCACCACGCCGGAAGGTATCAAGGTGCGTCGTTATAATAAAACAATTCATAGAGATCACTTCAAACAAATCCTTGATGTGGAGCTGATCTATTACCTGACCCATCCCGATGGACGGGAGGAACGGATCGTACACGCCTTCCCAATGCGCTACCTTTTCCGCTACGAGGCTGAACATTTGTTGGCCCGCTGCGGTTTTGAAGTGTTGAACCTGTATGCTGATTATGAGAAAAACCCTTATGGCTCTCGTCATCCCGGAGAGCTGATCTTTTTCACCAGAGCTATCCAAAAAAGGTAGGGGCTGGAGGAATCCCATGTCTCGGAAAATGATCCTGCAGAGCATTTTGTTAACCGGAACCGCCGGGGGTCAAATGCTGGCAGCCTGGCTGTTTTATGATCCAGGGAGAAACCACACGATAATAAATATTGGTTGGGGAATTATTTTCCTATCAGCCATCTTTGGCTGGCTGCCGATCTTCACCTTTCGCTCCCGGGGAGAGATAAACGGGAAGAGTTATACAGAAACCACAGTGCTGGTAGACTCAGGAATTTATAGTATTGTCCGCCATCCCCAATATTTGGCTGGTATTCTGATCAATATCGGATTATCCCTGATCACAACCCATTGGCTGGTAATCCTGCTGGGTATCATCTCCTGGATTATTTATTATCAAAACACCTTCAGTGAAGAGGAGCAGAACCTGGAGAAATTCGGGGAGGAGTATCGGAATTTCCAACAGCGCGTCCCCCGCCTGAATTTTCTTGTAGGTCTATATAGGCTTCTTAAAAAGGATTGAGATCGTGGGATACTGGATTGGAATTATTATCTCTTTCCTGGCAGCATACCTGATATTCCGGGTTATGGTACGCCGGGATTACTCGGAAATAAATACGGGCAATACGCTGAACGGGTTCCCCGCTTTTTGTTTAGATTGCCGGGTATACTATCAGAAAAACCAAAGGAGTAAGCCATGACTCTCTTCCCCCCTCTCAGCCTGGGTTGGCTTAACGGCTGGGTCCCGATGGTTGTCTTTTACGGGATCTTTATCATCCTCCTGAAAGTATTTCCCAAAAGAGACTACGGAACGCCTCTATGAAGATTCAGGCTGGACCCTGGAACAAGCCAGGCCGGCCAAGATCGGCCTGCCTTTTGCCCTGGCCGCAATGGTCTTGATTATTTTTACATCTCTGAAAATCGATCAGCTTGTTTTCTGGGTTGGCCTGGCTTTGGCTTTGATCGGCCAAACAGGATTTGTCTACTCCCTGCATACCTTTAACATCACACCCCTGGATGAACCTGCAACAGCTGGACTGTACAGTATCTCCCGCAACCCTCAATGGGTAGCTTTTGCGGTAGTCATGATCGGTTTCAGCCTGATGGTGGGCAGCTGGACTGTGCTCGCGCTGCTGACGGTCAGAGTAGTCATGAACCACTTCCGGATCCTGGGCGAGGAACAGGCGCTGGAGACCCAATATGGAGAATCATACCTGATCTACAAACAATCTATACCAAGATATTTCATTTTCTTCTAGGGATTGATCCACATGCCTGCCATCAACTTCAAACCGAACAGCGTGATCCTTTTCCAGGGGGATTCAATTACCGATGCAGGGCGCAGCCGAATGACTGCCGGCCCCTGTTCCGGTGACGACCTTGGTTTCGGGTATGCCCGTTTGATTGCCGACCGCCTTCAAGCAGAAGATTATGGTCAGCAGCTGCGGTTTTATAACCGGGGGGTCAGCGGTGACCGGATCAAGGACATGGCTTATCGCTGGGAAAGGGATTCCCTCCGTTTGGAGCCTGATCTGATCAATATTCTGATTGGCGTAAATGATACCTGGAATTATCTATATACCGGTATGGGCAGCTCTCCGGAGGAATATATGAGGTATTTCGCCAAATTCTAAAAAATACCAGGGCTTCTTTACCCGATATTCAGCTGGTTCTTTGCGAACCTTTTATTCTGACCACCGGCGAAGTGACCGGGGAATGGGAGAAAGATATCATCCACCGCCAAACCGCAGTCCGTACCCTGGCCGCCGAATTTGATGCAGTTTTTATACCCTTTCAATCAGCCCTGGATTCTGCAGCGATAAACACACCGCTCCACCATCTACTGGATGATGGTGTACATCCCACTGAAAAAGGGCATCGGATTTTAGCAGATTGCTGGATGGAGACAGTGTTAATTTAAAAAAGGATACGGTTTCCTTTGTAGGAAACCGTATCCTGCATGATTTTTAGTAATAATTGTGGGTTATTTCTAGGATCCCGCATCCTGGATCCTATTTCTCGGGCGGCGGGACGGGCAGATCTTCAACGGCCGTTTTTATCCACTTATCCCCTTCATCGATCAACATCACCGGGATATCCTGCCGGATGGGATATTTTCGACCACATTCCTGGCACACAAGCCAGGCTTGCTTGTGATAATCCAGGGTGCCTTCTCGAGTTTGCACACAAGCCGGGCACCTCAAAATTTCAAGTAGTTCTTTGCTAACCATTCATTCCTCCTCAACTGGAGTCTCATCTTTATATATTATAGCTTACTTCTTTTTACAGGGATCGTCGGGATCCGGATTCTCAGGAGGATAATTCTTTGTGCCGGGTCCATACTGGCAGATCGCGGCCCAGGGTTGGTACTTGGTCTTGAATATGTCCTGCCAGAGTTTTTGCCCATCCCGATAGACATCGCGCGTGATGGTGACGGTGGCACCATCCACCGCCCAATCAACCTGTTTGATCTCACCTTTTGCCAGATCGGGGTTTTCTTCATAAATAGGATCTGGGGGGTCTTTTTTACTTTTTAAGCCCGTTGTGCTCCAGTCGACTGTCCTGCCATCAGAAGTGCCATAAAATTTCCAGACCAGTTGACGGTAGTCTGCATATACATAGGTTTCCATCAACAGCCACTGGTCGGTATCATTGGTGAATTTAAAATCTACTATCGGGACATAGACTGTCGCATCCAGCCCGGCCAATTTGGGATTATTGCTGCCGTTGGGGTTTTGTTCATAATAAAGAACCCGGTAGGCATGCGGGTGGCGTTCTGCAACCGGGTAGCCCCCAAAGAAGACTGTTCGGAATAATGTGGTGCTGACCTGGCAAACGCCTCCCCCCACACCCTTAATTGTTCGATCGCCAAAGATGATCCAGGCTTCCGAGTAGCCTTCATCGAGGCTGATATCGCCCAGTTGTCCAGCCATGGAGAAAGTTTCCCCGGGAGCAACAAACACGCCGTGGAATTTCCCTGCCGCCGTGGCAATATTATTGATCCTGCTGCTGTCTGATCCGTAGTAGTAACTGGTCTGTGAGCTGACCAGCTCTGTGATCCCCAGCTCTTCTGCAGTATGTTCCGAAGTAACTGCCGGGAAAGTCTTCTCGACGCTCAGATCGATCTGGTGTTTTCCTTCCGAAAGTTGGGCCTGGATATCTATAATGGATTGATCGATATCCAATTCCAAACCAGTTTGATCATCTTCGATCAGGACCAGCTCTTTCGTTTCATCATCAAAATACATCCGCGCATTTTGGGGCGCCTGATTGATAGTCCCTTCCCTCCCAACCAGATATTCCCTCAAGGCTTCTGAATCCAGGGCAATCCGGTATTCATCGCCATTCCCGGTGGATACCCGTTCGATGACCATCATCTGCACCAGTTTATCCGGCTGAATGGACCAGGGGCCAGGATCGTTATCCGCCGCGTCCGGGATCTGCAGCAATAAAGGCTGGCTTAATATCTGGCGGGCGAACTCTGCCTGGGCAGTGACATCCAGGATGGCAGGATAGGTTTCGGTGACAATCAGCGGGATGCTTCCATTCTGCATGCTCTCCATCTGCAGGGCAACCACATCGAGTGAGGCCTGGATATCCATTTCCCTTCCGATCTGTCCGGGCTGGACCAGGACTTCCAAACCATCTAATTCCAATGATGCTTCCATCACAGGTTGATTGACCTCGGCTGCCAATCCGATCAGGTATTCTGAACCAGTTTGTTCATCCATTACAAATTGAGGCGCCAGGATAATTCCATGGCGTAAAATTTGGATCTGGGCAGCGATCCTGCGGGCGATATTTCCCTCTCTCCCTGTGTTAAAAGCAATTTCAGCATTATATTGGGGACTGAAAAACATGCCTAACTCAGCCGGCGTGGCTGTCCAGCTCAGATCGTCATATTGCAGGGTGATCTCCCCTTGTTGAGGATACTGGAATTCTCTTCTGAGTAAGTCTGCCGCCTCTAGTGGCGCCTGGCCGCTGAGGTTAACCCAGCCAAGTTGTATATTTGGAAAAATCCTTCCAGAATAAATTGCCCGGAAACTCATCGTGGCTATCCCAATCATCAGTACAAATATCAGGATCCCACCTGCCAGGGCAGCTCCGATCTTCAGGAGTGTTTTTGATAGTGAGGGGGAAAGTTTCATAGATTTCATTTTACCAAAGAGGTTTGTTAACTCTGGATATTGAACAGACTTGGGTCTCGTTTTTTGTGCAATAATCCTGCCAGACAGCTGTGCGGATTCAGGAGATCTCTTCTCCATAAGGCACAGAAATTTCCCGAAGGATTAAACTCAAAGCATCTCCATCGGCCTTATTCTTTTCAGGAAGCAGGCGGCACAGCGCCTCGCGGGTTCGGACAATTTCCGGTATGGTGACCGGCCGACCGGCCCTGGCTGAGCCGTGTCTCAAGAACAAGCCATGTTGGGATCGATGGCATTGAACCGCGTTTATCTTTTGTTCTCTCCCTTGGGTGATGTCCACCAAGAAGTCTGGTTCCGGTATGAATTTCCCGGTTTCTCTTGACAACCAGGACGGTGAATATATCGCCTCAACAGAGGATTCCAGCCCTTCCATGGCTGCCATTAAGGACTGATGAGCCTGGATGTGCGCTGGATGTCCATACTCTCCCCCGGGGCCATGGGTCAGGATCACATGAGGATCAATATTCAAAATAAATTTCTTGACCTCCTCTGCCAGTTGATCAAAATCATCACTGAAAGGGTAAAGTTCGCCATCCGGGCCAACTGTCGGATCAATATAGTCCAGGAACTGAACAGAGCTTCCGCCCAAGGCTTCTACCGCACAGCGCAGTTCCTTTTCTCTTACTTCTCCAAGTTCTTCTCTGGCGCAGATGGGCGGATCGCCCATCTCGCCTCCTTCACCGCGGGTGGCGCAGAGATAGTGGATCTCAGCCCCACGTTCAGCAAGAAAAGCCAGTGTTCCTCCCAGAAACATGGTCTCATCATCCGGATGGGCGAAAAAGGTCAGGATACGAAGTGCTTTTTTATCAATAGCAGCCATAGAATCAAAATGTACCACAAGCTCTGTTAATACGGTATAAGAACCTTTTTAGACAACATCTCCTCCCCATTCCAACGTATATAATTAATAATGAAGAGAAAGGTCCATTTTTAGATATTTTTCCGAACTGGAGGAGAAAAAATGCAAATCACAATTTTAGTCTCAGCACTCGCTGCTTTTTCCTGGCTGGTGGTCGTAGGCTTTTTAGCTTTAGCTGTCTTGCGCACCAGGCAGGGTAAGAAAGTCCGCGGCGCCGTGACCGGGATAGTCGCTGCCGCTATCGCTGGTATAGTATTGAGTACCGTCAGCGCTGGACTGGTATTTATCCAGCCCCAGGAGCGCGGCGTGGTTATCAGCGCCATCGCCCCGGACGGATACCGAAAGGACATCATGCAGCCCGGTCTGCGCTGGGTGATCCCCTACGCTGAAAATGTAAAAACCTATTCGATCTCAAAAAACACCTATACGATGTCGATAGCCCAACTGGAAGGGGAAATCCAGGGTGACGATTCCATCGCCGCCCGCACTGCTGATGGGCAGGAAGTATATATTGACGCTTCCATCATCTATTCCCTCAATCCCGCTGAGGTTCTGAATGTTCATATTGTCTGGCAGGACCGCTACGTGGAAGGCCTGGTGCGCCCCACTGTCCGCGGCGTGATCCGAGATGCAGTATCCCAATTCCGCGTCAACGAAGTCTACAGCACCAAACGTGATGAGCTGAAACTGCAGATGGAAGAACGAGATGAGAACTGCCATGGAAAATAATGGCTTGATCCTGTCGGACTTTGTGCTGCGCAATATCACATTCACTGCCAGAATACGCGGCCTCCATCGAACAGAAACAGATCGCCGAACAGCTGGCCCAGCAAGCTGAATATATTGTTGAGCAGCGTTTCCAGGAAGCCGAACAGGCCAGGCAGGTAGCAGAAGGTACCAAGGACGCCGCAATTTTAGCAGCTGAAGGTCGCGCAGAATCCGTGGTGATCGAAGCCAAGGCCGAAGCCCAGGCGCTGCAATTAATTGCCGAGGTGCTGGCAGCCAATCCTCAACTGCTGAACTACCGGTATATCGAAAAATTGGCCCCTGGCATTCAGGTCATGTTAGTGCCGAACGACAACCCCTATCTCCTGCCTTTGCCAGACCTAACCCCCTAATTACAATCTTTTTAATGGTAAACTCCCGGTGTGTAATACACCGGGAGTTTTATTTTAATCTAACATCCCCGTTAGGAGAGAACCATTATCATTCTATTGTGTTAGAATTTTTTCACCACAAGAACGCAAAACTATCTCACAGGACAAGAATGCCGAAAAAAGAGAAAAAACCCTCCGGAAAGCAAATTCGCCTCACATCACTCTCCACCTGCGCAGGTTGAGCGTCCAAACTGAGCGCGGATGCGCTGGCGCAGGTTCTGCGCCCTTTGGATGGGATGTTTGATAAAAAGCATTATCCCGATCTACTGGTTGGATTGGGAGAACCCGATGATGCCGCTGTTTGGCGGTTGGATGATGATCGGGTCCTGATCGCAACCACTGATTTCTTCACGCCTGTTGTGGATGATCCCTATGACTACGGGGCCATTTCAGCTGCCAACAGCCTTTCGGATATCTATGCCATGGGCGGCACTCCTTTCCTGGCATTGAACATAGCTGCCTTTCCAGCCAACTTACCGCCTGAACTCTGCGGAGAGATCCTAAGGGGCGGTGCTGAAAAAGTAAAAGAAGCTGGCGTGGTAATTGCTGGAGGACATACTATCCAGGACAAAGAACCCAAATATCGGATTAGTATGTTTGGGATTTGCCCATCCCGACTTGATCATGACCAAATCTGCCGCCAGGCCCGGGGATGCGCTGGTGATCACCAAACCGCTTGGTTTTGGTGTAACCACTACAGCGCTTAAAGATGGAAAAGCAAAAGAGGAACACGTCCGGGAAGTAGTGATCTGGATGAAACAGCTCAATAAAAAAGCCAGTGAGTTAGCCCAGGCCCACGGCGTAAAAGCAGCCACCGATATCACCGGTTTCAGTTTACTCGGCCATGCATGGGAAATGGCTCTGTCCTCCGGGGTTGGATTAAATATTCACTGGGATATGATCCCCTTTGTTAGCGGCGCAAAAGAGTATGCCAGTCAGTTTTCTTTCCCGGGAGGCGCTTATGATAATCGCCTATTCTTCGGTGATCATATCAAAGCCCCCAAATCGCTCTCCGAAGAAGAATTGATGTTGCTCTTTGACCCTCAAACCAGCGGTGGTCTATTACTCTCAATTGGCTGTGATTACCTGGATGATTTTCGAATCCAGGCCGAAAAAATGGGCCAGCCGGTTTGGGTCATTGGTGATGTGGTGGAAGGAAACCAGATCACAATAAAATAACTGGATCATAGAAGAAGGTCTCTTTCCCGAAATAAAAAAAGGCTGTCAACATGACAGTCTTTTTCTTTTCAAATGGCAGATTACCAATCTCCCGCATATTCCGGGCTGTAAGGTTTGGCTTGTTCCACCAGGTAATATCGCTGTAATTCGATCAATTGTCTTAAGTGCAGCGAGTCATGGCTCACCCAGGAGACAAACATATCACCGGCCGTGATTTCCCCAAACGGCGCTTCAAACTTTGTATCCCAATCTGGATTTTCAACGGAATCCAACCAGGACAGGGCTTCGTTGCGGAGATCCACATAACGATTAAGGGTCTCAAAAAGATCTGATTCGTTGTACCTGTGCTCTTTAACCCATCCTGCCGGATCAATTTCCGGCCAATCCTTTTCGGATTTTTCCAGTATCATTCGCAGCCGAACCGGAAAGTCAAATTCCTCTTCGTCCGCCAGGTGGCAGATCACTTGCAGGATTGACCAAGATTCCTTATTAGGCCGCCAGATAGCCTGGTCTCCAGAAATTCCCCTGGCCAACGCGGCAACCCGGTCCCTGTTGAGAGCCAACTGTCGTTTTAAATAGACCTCGTCCATATCTCCTCCGGTTCTTCATCCCTTTAGTAGGGTAAATTAATTATACCGGATGTGCCCGATCAAGTTATTTCATACCGCCCCAGGGCTGCATCAACTGCCGCCAGGGCATGGATTTCCATCGTATCAAAAACAGGTACAGCAACGTCTTCCTTCTTTACCAGCAGGCCGATCTCGGTACAGCCAAGCACAATCCCCTCAGCCCCATTTTTTACTAATCTTTTAATAACTTCCTGATAGTTCCGCCGGGAATCATCTTTAATCTGGCCCTGTACCAGCTCGCTATAGATCACATTATGAACCAGGTCGCGCCCAGCCTCATCCGGGACAACCACCTTAAGCTGGTGTTTTGTTTCCAATCTGCCGCGGTAAAATTCCTTTTCCATCGTAAATCGGGTTCCCAGCAAACCGACAGTTTTTATACCAACATCCATGACTGCCCTGGCCGTGGCATCGGCAATATGGAGCAGCGGAATATTGATTGCCTCCTGGACTTCATCAGCCATCAAGTGCATGGTATTGGTGCAGATCAGGAGAAAATCAGCTCCTGCTTTTTCAATTTCTCTGGCGCTTTTGACCATGATCCGGGTGGCCTCTTCCCAATCTCCCTTCATCTGCAGCTCTTCAATTTCCCCAAAATCAACCGAGACCATCACGCTTTTCGCCGAATGTACACCACCCAGGGCAGCCCGGACTTCCTGATTGACAATTCGGTAATATTCAATGGATGATTCCCAGCTCATACCGCCCAGCAAACCAATCGTCTTCATATCCAGCACCTCTTCTCTAAAAAAATTCGGTGGTCAGCAATCAGAATAAAAGTTACTTAAAATCATACCTGTCAACATCACAAACCGATCTATAACCGATCTGTTGGTAAATATGATTCGATGTCGGATTTAACAAGTCGGTGAATAAAAAACAAAACTTATACCCCATATTCAACATATGTTGGCTTAATCCGGCTGTTACAGCACTGGCATATCCCTTTTTACGCTGCCCCGGCGGTGTATAAACCGCACCGATCCGGATGCCATTTGGAGTAGGACCGGCGTAGCCTGCCATGGAAACTGGAACCCGATCTTTCTCCCAGACCATTAATCCCCGTACTTTCGGGTCTGCTTTTAAGTACATATCTACCTGTTTTCGAACCCGGGCGGGGGCCGGAACTTCCTGCACGGCCTCGCGATGAAAACCTGAATACCAATCAAACAACAGCCTTTTTTCCCTTTTCTTCGCTGACCTCATGTGCCCTGCGGCCCCGGTTAGAGGGATTACTTTATCCAGTTTATAAATGCGCATGGCCATATGCAGTTCGGCGTTTCTTCCTGTTAATCCTTCCCAGAGCTCTTTGATCCGGGCCACCAGCACTTTGTTTCCAGAAATGCCCACGAATTTTTCCCCCAGGAAATCTATCAGATCAGCCAGAACCAAACTTAATATCTCGTCAGCGGGAGGGGACTTTTGGTATGAAAACAAGACCGGGAAAGGCGGGGTGCATAAACAGGCTATCCTGGGCCTCCCGTCCTGTTCCACATAGGCCAGATATGGATTTTCGTGTATATACTCACCGGAAATGACGTTATTTAGGATACCGAGAGGAAGATTATTTTCCGCTTCGTTCTGGATTAAATAATCCTGGATCTCATCTTGAAAGAGTTGCGGATCATCAAACCGCCGAATTTTCATATCTATACTCCAGCATCATCTCAACGACACAGCCCTCTTACATCATAACATTATCAGCTGATAACTTTTTCCATATGCATAATAAACTCATTGATTGCTCAGAAGGAGGTCCTATGGTTTACAAATTTCCTATAGATGAACGGGGCAAAGAAGATCTATGACTAACTTCAGGTGCCATTAAATTAATTGGCTCCTGAATTCTTTTCCGGGAAAAATCTGGGGTATACTTGGCTTTTAGTTTAGTATTCAAATAAAGGGATTTAATGAATTCACAACGGCGCAATCTGATTCTTTTATACTTTACCCTGGCTGTGATCCTGCTGGGTTTTGGTGTGTTAATTCCATTGGAAGCCTTTCTGGTAGATGATTTTGGCGCCAGTGGGCAAGCTCTGGGCGCGCTGATCTCACTTCATGCGCTTTTCCAGCTGTTATTTTCCCCCATCTGGGGATCGATTTCAGATTCCGTGGGCCGTAAACCGATCCTGATCGTTGGCGCAGTAGGCAATGCCCTGTCCTTGTTAATGTTTGGGCTTTCCACCCAGTTGTGGATGTTATTTGTCGCCCGGGCATTGGCAGGAATATTTGCAGCAGCGACCATGCCAACCGCGCTGGCTTTCATCGGTGACAGCACCAGTAAAGAGAATAGGGGCGGGGGCATGGGTGTGATCGGCGCAGCGATGGGAACAGGTATGGTGCTTGGCCCTGGTATCGGCGGCTGGCTGGGTTCAGAATCCCTCTCTCTGCCATTTTTTGTAGCAGGAGGGCTATCCCTTTTTGCTGGATTATTGATCGTCCTGATCCTGCCTGAATCCCTGCCGGCGGACAAACGGGCCAAAGGTCTAAAGCTGGATATTTCTTCCCGCTATGCTGGTATGTGGAAAGGCTTAAAAGGCCCCCTGGCCCTGTTTTTCTTATTAAGTTTCCTGGTCAGTTTCGGCTTAAGTAATATGGAGGGAATATTTGGCCTCTTTGCCCTGGAGAGATTTGGCTTTGGTCCCAAAGAGGTGGGCACAGTGATGGTCGTTGTAGGCACAATGGTTGCCGGGGTCCAGATGGTGCTTACCGGCCCGGCCACCAAACGCTGGGGTGAACGGACTGTTATTAAAGCCACCCTGCTGGGGTTAACAGTGACTTTTTTGTTAATTCTGACCGCCTATAATTTCACATCCCTTTTAATCACCGTGGGGTTATTTGCTTTTACCAATGCCATGTTGCGCCCCTCGATCTCTTCCCTGGTATCTAAAGAAACCACTGTCGATCAGGGTTTGGCTCTGGGATTAAACAGTTCCTTTATGAGCCTGGGGCGTTTTGCCGGTCCCTTGCTGGCAGGATTTTTATTTGATATCCGGGTTTATCTTCCCTATCTGACAGGTTCCTTGATCATGTTCCTGGGTTTTATATTTGTCCAAACTAAGATGAAAGAACCTGCTCTACCCACTAAAACATAACCAAATCCATATCCTCGACTGAATAGAAAAAGAAGGTCATTCAGTGGCATAAAGAACCATCCATTTGGATGATATAACGCCTATTCTTCTATGCTATAATCCCTTTTCGTTCTAGCAAATGGAGACCTTATGTTCAAACGGCTGCAGAAGATTTACAACGATTTTCCGCAAAAATTTTGGGTTGTAGTGGGTACTTCGTTCATCGACCAGATTGGGAATACTTTACTTTTCCCTTTTTTCACCCTCTATATCACTCAGAAATTCGGTGTGGGCATGACCCAGGCCGGCATCGTGCTGGGTACATTTTCCGCTTTTGGCTTGATCGGATCCATGATCGGTGGAGCTCTGACAGATAAATTCGGGCGAAAGAACCTGACTTTATTCGGGCTCGTTTTCAGCGCTGTCAGCACCTTGGCTCTTGGTCTGGTAAATGAATATGCTGTTTTGATCCCCCTGGCTGTGGTGATCGGCCTTTTATCCAATATTGCGGGTCCGGCCCGCCAGGCCATGGTGGCAGATCTATTGCCTGAGGATAAACGCCAGGAAGGATTTGGTATCTTGAGAGTGGTTGCCAATATGTCCTGGATCATTGGCCCAACCATCGGTGGATTTATCGCCGACAGGAGCTACTTTGCGCTCTTTGTATTGGATGCGGTTATCAGCTGCATCGTGGCAGTGATCTTCTTCTTATACATCGAGGAGACCAAGCCGGAAACCACTGAGAAGCCTGAGAGATGTTTAAAGACCTTTGCCGGATACAGTATCGTTCTGAAAGATTATGCCTACGTGGCTTTTTTGTTTGTATCCATGTTAATGGGTCTCGTTTACCAGCAGTTATATAACAGCCTTTCGGTATATTTGAGGGATAATCACGGCATCCAACCCAGGGATATGGCTTCCTGCTAACAATTAGCGCGATCACAGTGATCCTGCTGCAATTCACACACAACCCGGTACATCAAAAAATTCCCCGCATTTATTATGATGGCAGTTGGTGTGTTTTTCTATATGATCGGATTTGGTATGTTTGGATTCGTGACTGCCTTCTGGTTATTTGCTGCCGCCGTTGTGATCATCACTATTGGTGAGATGGTGATCATGCCTACTGCCTCCGCCCTGGCGACCAACTTCGCCCCGGAGGATATGCGCGGCAGGTATATGGCTGTCTTTGGTTTATCCTGGGCAATTCCCGCCACCGTCGGACCCAGCGCGGCCGGGTTGATCCTGGACAACTACAACCCCAATCTGCTCTGGTACGTTGGAGCAGCCATCTGTGCTGTTTCGGTGGTCAGCTTCTACGGTCTCCATCTGTGGTTGGGGAAGCGTGAGCGATTTAATCCCCCCGAACCGGAAAAAGAGGCTGTACCTGTCTCGTAACAAATATAAAACTGCGGTGCCAATGGCGCCGCAGTTTCTTGTTATAACAAAGATAATCGTTTCTTTATAACTTAAGGCTCTTCTTCTTTCGAACCAGCGCCACGCCGGCCAGGCTCATGGGCAGGGCCAGGGAACCGATGCAGGGCAGGCTTCTTCCGGTACCAGATTCTTCACCCCCTGGATCAGCTTCTGCTATTTCTTCAACAACCGGGTCCTCCTGGATCTGCTCACTCCCTTCTATCCAGCCCAGATCATCAATCCACAGCTGACCTTCTTCTTCATTGTCTTCGGTCCCAAAACCAAACGCCAGTCCAGAGATTTGATCCTGTTTGGTAAACGGCGCACCTGCGTTTGCTTCCCAATCCACCCGGTGGAAGCTATTCCAGGGGATGCCGGTCTGAACCCAGTCCTCTACCATCTCAGAAGCGAGAGCCTGTTCATAAATATAGGATTCCTGGCCTTCGGGTCCTTCCACATAAAGGTCCACATGTAATAACCCCGCCGCTCTGCCCTGTATGGATAGAAAAAGCCAATCCCCGGGAGTGCGCTCCAATCCTGAGCCTGATCAAAATACAATCCGCAGGTGCCCCAGCTGTATGGTGTGATGTGATAGTCAAGCTGCAGGCCGCTGCCGCTGATACCGACACCTGGTTCTGCCCACAGCTCATTGAGGAAGGTGTGCCTTCATCCCAGTAAGCTTCCCAGCCGTTGGTGCCAGCCGGTGATCCTCCCTCAAAATTATCGATCAACCCGGATAGCTCTGGGGGGGCGGCGGGCGGCAGATTGTCTTCCGAGTCCGTGCTGTCGGTTCCAGAATCTGCTTCCACATTTGGAAGCGGAGCCGGGTTATCTGCTTGCCACCTATTAAAGAAATAATTCAACAAAGGAATGAACTCTTCGGTGGCTTTCTGGCTGCCCTTTTTTGAGGGATGGTCATCCCCGGAGGGATATGCCAGCGTATCCTTACTGGCTACCTGGTGGACCTCCTGCCCATTTTCAAAGGTATGATGGCCGTCCTTTCCTGTCAGAACATTATAGAAATCGAATACTGCAACATTATTGTAGGCATAATCATTCTCGTCCAGCCAGTCATTCATCAACCACAGGTTAAAGGCCCTGGCGTTGGCAGCATTACTCCGATTACTGAGGGGTGGAGCTGTAATGACCACAAATAACTTCTCAGGGTGCTGCCCGAAGTAGTTCAGAATTTCGTTGTAAACATATTTGGCGTGTCCCACCGAAAGCCAGCCATCTGAGGTAGGGAGATCGTTGGGGCTGCCTTCCAGATCAGAGTTGGGAAAACATGACTTAAACATAATGATCTGATTTTCTCCGCCGGGATCAGAAGCTGTGCGAGTATAGTCGGCGTTCTGTTCTCCTTCATTAAAAAGGGCCTTCATGTATGTTTCAGTATCCCCACTCCTGAACCACTCCTCCCAATCCGGGATATCGGTCCTGTCACCAATGCCATTCGGCCCCCATCCGTAATTGGTGTCACTGACATAATAGTTGTTATCTGCCAGGGCTAAACCGAGATTCCCATACCCATCGGTTAACCAGTTCTCTCCCGTAGAGTGGTGAATGAAGATCAATTTCACCAGACCTTGAGGGGGATTTGAATCGCCGGCTTGTTCAAGTGGAGATGCGAAGGCAATCATTGATGTTGATGCAATTCCAGTCAAGATCAGGGCACAGATCAGCATCAGGCTAAAAATTTTATATTTCATAGTAGGCACCCTCGCTCCAATTATTTATTACGCTTTAATGCCAAAAATCCTGCCGCCGCCAAGCTGATCCCGCTGGCGATCATCCCGATGATCAATCCTTCCGAGAACCAGCCGCTCCAGTAGGGGCCGGGCTGGATGATCAGCGGGATGTGTTTCAGGATCCCGGCCAGGGCCAGGAAGATACCCATAACAATGGCTCCCATCACTCCCCCTCTTTTACCCCTGGCAAGCGGGATCAAGATTCCCAGATAGATGAGGATGAATACCCCAGCCAAAAATTGGGACAGATGCACCGAGATCCCAAATTCAGCAGGGATATCAAACAGGAAGTCATCGATCAGGTGCGGGATGGAAAAGAACGCCAGGACCAGATAGAAGGTTATCAGCCAGTGATGATTTCCCATCGGAATGATTCGCCATGATCTCACCTGATCCTGGTATCTTTTCATCCGATTAGTAGCTCTTTCATTCATAATTCCCTGCGGCATAAATCGTATCTGACAAATTCCACTCCGAACTACCATCTGCCCCAGCTAAAGCTCGTGATCACCGATATCATCCCTCATAAGCCAGAAACTGCATCTGTCAGTGCATGGATTTTGTCCCCCTGCTCCCCAGAATGGACCGCGTATAATATCTGCATTAGCGAATAGACTTTCCCACAGCGAACCTGGGTGATTGAATGGTGAATACCACCTCCAGTTCTTCACCGCCAACAATCATAAAAGGAGCGCTTAGTCCGGGATTCATCATTGAATAGAATAACTTGTATCCATCCCCCGGCCTCATACCAACTATTCCAGTTGAATTTCCTGGTTCAAATCCATATTCACTACATGTTCAACCCTCGTCCTTCCTTGAAGGATATAGGCATCAATATGAAATTCCACTTCTATCACGAAGATGATATGGCGCTACAGCGCTGAACCAATCCAATTCGATTTCAGCTCCCGCACTTAACTGAAGGCTTTTATTTTCGAAATCACTTTCCATAAAAACCTCACCTGGATTAACAGTTACAGAATACCCTTGCCGCAACTGTTTCCGGTCCACAGAATCCCGCAGGATCTACAATCCGTCGCGATACGAGCATCAGCCACTGTGAAACCAGATATGGTATAAGGATCAGCCAGGAGCTGATCCTCCGCATCCCGGAACTCTAAAACCAGCATCCTTTCACGGCAGCGTTCCTTCACCGATATTCTTGCACATCTACAATAAAGGTATTTCGACTAATCGATGCCAAAATATGCATGATCGATGATCAGATCCGGAAGATCCGGGCAAATCGGCTGATGGACCATTGCCCCAGACGCTTTCATAATACTCCAAGACCTCGTCAAAGGGATCGATCACTACACAGGCATCAAAAGGAGGTTCCAGCTCAAAGAGGGGATGCTCAAGATCCATCGTTTCTCCGGTAGCAAGGTAAACATCCTCAAAAACAGCCAGCACCCAAAGATGTGCCCCTCTCTGGTCTGCATTTCGATCATCAGGTCCCGATCCGCCCAGGCAGCCGAACCGGTATTCTGCAACTGCTGATATGAGCTAGTACCTGTACTCGCATCAAGATAAAAAGAAGCCAGGTCAATCCAGGGCAAGGGTTCCCGCTCCCACATATCTCTCTCCGACAGGGCTGTCTGCTGTGGGTTCAAATTCAAAGGTCACCAGGCAGCGTCCATTCTCAGAAGTCATTGATTTCCCGGTGATAGCCATCCAGCTGGCCCAGGCATCCCTGATCGGGAAATGAAACCTTCGTACAGACCTAGATCATCAGGATTGTTGTCCCTGTCCAGATGATCAAATGTCCGAACCACTAACTGACCGTCAAAGGGTACTTCAGTGACAATACTATTAGTGAAACCATCAAAATGCCAGCCAAGATCACCGGAAAAAACTGCCAGATCATAGGTTGTATTATGACTAAGCCCATCCGACCATATCCAGACCATCGTCCTTCAAAGTCCGTGATCAAATGACCTACACTGGCATCATTGGCGAAAAAAGATCCATATACCGGGCCGACATCACCATGACGTTTCTCCTACTCTCCATCATCACCAAGATGAAAAGTTTCCAGCTCCAGGAAAGTGACACGCATGATCCGCATACAACCTTCCCGGTGCTGAGTAAGCTCAACCTCGCTGGGAGGGTCGGATTCCGGGCCATCCGGGAAATCAATCTGATAGGCAGTAACACCAAAGGTATAGGTCCAGGCGCAGGGAGGGCGGAACCATTCCGGTGGTAACCGGGTTGATCTGGCGTCAGCGGGTACAGACCATCTGCAGGTTGTCCATTCAGGTAAATCCGGAAACCATCGACAATCACTCACCTTCAGCCGCTTCAAAATCCCATTCCAGGGTATTGCTCTGTCTCATTTAAACGTACATTATACGGTTTAGACATCAGCCGGATCTTGGTCATTTGGGTGTATTCCTGGGATCGCCGGTCAATTGCGTAACCTGGATATCAACTGGACAGATGACCTCCTTCTCCATCGCTTTCATAACCATGACGAATCCCATCCCACTCATCGGGTTGGATCTCCAGTAGCAATGACACCTAAGTTCAAGCGCTTCTGTACCACCAGAAACACCAACACAAGCAATCGGATAAGGGCAGGGATTGATCAGCAGGCCAGCTGATGATCGGCGCTGAACCGCTATCCAGAATACCAGCTGTGATCCACTGCTCGCCATGATCTCCAGGGGTAAAGGATTCGTCTGATGCCTTCATTATGGTCACGATCGGGATACCATTGGGGCAGACTATCGGCCAGGCTGACATAACAATGCAGGCTGCCGAAACTTTCCCCGGTCCTCAATTCCGGCACCTCAAGACGCAGGGTAACATTCCCGGGATCAGGATGTGAAAAGATGGAAAAGCTGAAAGAACAGCCCTACAAATGGTTCCTCACCTTCCGGTTCAGGAGGTTCTTCTGCGCCGCTTTCACCCCCAGGACCAGGTTCCTCATCACCTGCCGGTTCACCATCAGGAACAATTATCGCATCCCCGGGGTCAGGATCACCTCCTCCTAATCCTGGATTCAGCTCCGATAATTCCTCTGCAGAAGATCCATAGGCTTCTGCAATGGAGTCAAGCGTTTCACCTTCATCAACAAGGTGTGTCAATTCCTCAGCCGCGAAAACAGATACCTGGACCATGGATTGGCCGGGTATGCCATCCGTGGAGATCGCCCGCACGATGATTTGCTGTTCACCCTCAAAAGTTGGCAAGCCAGGTAGATACCAGGGTTAAATTCGTCGGGGCAAGTTCTTCTGTATTATCCGCGTCTTGTGAAGTCAATTAACTGATCATTAACCCAGAGCTCAATCCGGCTTAAACCCACATCTTCCCGGGCTGTAGCATGTACGATAACCCCCTCTCCCACCTGAACTTGATCACCATACCCGGGATCAAGGATCAACACCAGCGGTCTTGAATTCAAGGCTTTTCCCCGGCGGGATAACTGCCCCAGGAAAATTCCCAACAGGATCAATCCAATTAGCAAGACAACACCCATGATGACCAATAAACGCTTTTTATTCTTATCCATGACAACCTCCCGGAGGTTTAGCAATTTTCAACATGTCCATAAAGATTGATCCCAAGATCAATTCAGATTTATCACAAATTTCCACCAATTTGACCAGGGGCCGACATTTCCTTCACCGTCAACTGCCCGTACCTGCCAGCGGTAGTACCATCCGCATTCCACATACATATTGTATGATTTACCTGGAATACCGGTAAAGGTGCTTCCCGCTACATTGGTCCAGTTGTTATCGCCCGAATGCCGTTGAGCATTAACCTGATACTGGCTGATCCCACTTTCGTCATTTACAGGAAGCCAAACCAGATTCTGATAGGATTTACAAGATATGGATAGCCCATTGCTGGGGACCTGCTGCACAGGTGCTGGTGGAGCTTTAGTATCTGCGCAGGTACCAACAACATTGATATTCACCTTAAGTTTTTCCTCGCTATCATCCAGGTGTGTCACTGTCAGCGTGTAGGTCTCGTTTTTACACAGACAGGTGTTGTAAGTGCCTTCCATTGCCTGTTCCACGCCGCCAAATACCAGGCTTTTTACATTCTCAGCCTGCCAGCGGATATCTGTACACATCCCTGCATCGATCGTTTCTGGATCAGCCCAGAAGGCAACGCTGGATTCTGGTTCCGGAAGCGGAGTAGGAGTATCTGTTAGGGTTGGTGTGATCGAGATTACTGGTGTAACCGTTATCACAGGGGTTGGAGTTTCAACCCCAAATGAGATTTTGATTTCGTCTGAGGGACTTGCTGTATCCCCTGCTCCATATGCCACTACGTGGATTGTATATGTCCCTTCTCCGGGCGGAAGCCACTCAGCTTCAAACCAGGCCAGATCATCAACAATCTCTGGCTCTTCTATTGCTATCCACGGCTCACCGTCCACAAATAGTTCTATCCGGGAAATTCCTTGATCTCCTGTTGCGTGCCCCTCAACCATCACCGGCTGCAGTTCCGGAAAGGACAATCCGTCGATAGGAACATCAATCCAGACATAGGATCCACCTGGTGCTGACCCGCCACAACCTGAGATCAGCAATGTTAACAGAATGGCAAAAAATGAAAAAGTGAGTGACTTCTTTGACAACACCTTACACCTCCTCAATTCGATCTTGACTTAGACGAAACAGATAAAAAAAGAACCACTAATATCCTGCTGCATGACCCCCCTGACACCAATGAAAACTGGAACGAATTCTTACAACCAAGCGGAATATTAACTAATATTTAGTGTATACAGTCTTATATACTTTGTCAACAAAATCTCTGCAACTTGTAACTCTAGATCGTATATATCATTGAGAAGTTAAAAGGAGAATTTTGTGAACAGGCAACAAGGCTGTCTGACAGGTTTATTTAAACTCTTGATGCTGGATGTATTATTTGATTGGCTTCAAGATACCTTTGGTTTTGGACGGGGCGCATCATGCTCCGGCTGCGGTTGTGGATTCATTTTATTGATCATCTTCGTCGCCCTCACCTGTCAGGTGATCTTTAATACCAGCTGGTTCCAGTTTGGCTTTTAAGGTTCAGAACCATCTGTACTATAAACGTAACCAGTTGACTAAAGGTTACATCGATCAATCACCAACTTCTACAACGAATTTTTCACCCGCGCTAATGGCCTGGACTTCTGGGAAGTAGACCTGCCAGGCGTGCGCCGGCAGCACCTGGAACTCACCCGGATGAGCAAGGGATATTGTGTATGTCAATTGATACGTTCCTGCAGGCAAGAAATTTGCAGCCCAGCTAACCCGATCATCAAAAACCAGGGGAGCATTAAAGTACCACCAACCCCAACCATTCTTGAAAGGTGCTGCGGCCTGATATTCTTCCAGATCCTGTCGGGATGTTTTTAGTCTCGTGTCCAGAATCTCGGCGCCAGCCGGGATCTTGTCTTCCACCATCAGATAATAAGAATCGTTTTCCAACACTAGCGTCAGTTGGACCTGGATTAACTCACCTACCTCTCCCCCCTGGGTGAATTTAACTTCTTCAGGATCTGCCAGGCTGGCATACACCCTGGATAAACTCAGTCCATGTCCGTAAGATTTTACCTCTTCCGCAGGGCGGTAAACCTGTAAATGTGACTTGTAATATAATGTGCCGCTTCCTTCAGAGCGATTAATTGTCAGGGCATTGGGGTCGTCGGAATACAAATTCTCCACTGGCAGGGAAGCATATACGGTTTCCATCTGGCTTAATCCTTCTGCCCGGCCGCTGATCAACTCTGTGCCATTGACAGCACTTGAAAAATCATATCCACTCGACAGCTCTCCGCTATTTCTTAGAACTTCGTTTAAAGCCAGAATAGACCAGCCTGTTTCATATGCAGACCACCAATCACCTGCTGGTGTCTGGGTGGATATCAGGTAGCGGACAGCTTCCGGGAGTAAACCCGGGGACTCATCCACCTTGGCCAGGGCATAGGTAACAATAGCCGTAGTTGTTGTAGTGTTGTTCATCCAGGACCGGCTGTTTTCCCCATTTTCCCAGTGAATTCCGGTGGAAGTCCTGCTCCCGGTTCCGGCCAAATTCGACAGCAGGGAACGGGTCGAATCATTTCCGGGCTGCCCTTTTTCCAAAGCTATCGCCAGTAGAGCCTGGCTGCCCGGATCAAGCTGGCTGCTTAAGGACACCAGGGCTTGCATCCCATTATTTACATCAATCCCCGCTTCTGTTAATGCGAAATATCTCAAGGCCAAGAGGTTATACTGCCACGGTTCAGTTAACATCTCCAGTGCTGGCAGGGTTGCCAGTAAATATCCGCGGGCTTGCTGGATCATCAGGTCTTCGACAAACGCTCCGGCTTCCTGGGCTTTGATCAAACCAAATAGGATATTGGAGCTGATTTCCGGATCACTTGCTCCTCCTCGCCACCACCCCCAGCCCCCATCTTCATTTTGGGCTGCAGACAAAAGGTCAAGAGTTTCAGGGATCAAAATATCCAGCCTGCTTTCCAGTTGGGGATAGTTAAGATCAAATTCTTGAAGAACTTGATAGGTTATAACATTAGGTAAGAAGTGGAACGTTTGTGCTACTATAGAGGAATATTGATCCTCTTCCATCGCGTCCAGAGCGTTAAGGACGGCAGCGGCCAGAGATGGTGAGAGCTCGATATCCAGAGATCCTTGTGAAGGATCATAACTTTTGGGTAAGCTGACAATCTCAAGTTTTTGCCCCGCCTGATCCAAAATACCGGAGGTAGCATAACTTAAGGGAGCTGTATACCGCAGAACCGGCAGCGGACCCTGATAGGGTTTAACTGCATCCTGATATGTACCCGCATCAGCCATGAACAAAAGATCAGCTTCGTCTACTTCTTGCACGGTCCCCCACCATTCAACCCGCGTCCGTCCCCCGGCGGGAATATCTACAGTTTGGGTTGAAAAATCAGGAATATCCAACTGAATGCCCGTTCCCTGCAGGGATACATCAGCTGTCATTTTTATCCCTGTATTATTGTGGATAACCGCAGCCAGGGCCAGATGGTCTCCTGCTACCAAAAATCTCGGCGTCACGGGTCGGATCAAGAGATCTTTTGTGGTCACAACCTCTGATGTTGCCTGACCAACCTGGGTTTGTTTGGTAACACCTCGGGTGTCTGCCTGCCAGGTTGTCAGGTTATCCGGCAGGGTAAATACTACCTGGGCTTCCCCTTTTTCATCAGTCACAATATTTGCTTGCCAATATCCAGTATCTTCAAACTGGTTTCTCACTGAAAAGTCAGCCCCGTCCCCGCCTCCCATCCCTCCTGGTACCCATACCAGTCTACCGGCATGCATTCCCAGCGGAAGACCCATTCGGACAGCAAGGGGCTGGATTCCATAAAAAGCATCCTTGATCTGAGGAGAGTTTGGTTCTGCCAAAGCTAAAACTGCTTTATCCACTACCGCAAGGGAGAATTCACCTTCCAGAGGATCTCCATCCTGGTCAGTCACGCGGATTGTAAATTGAACTTCTTCCCCGGGTCCAAGCTTCTCAGGCTCACCAATCACTTCAACTTGAAACAGTTGGTTGATGGGTTCCACTAACAGGTTGATATATCCCTGGCGGAAACTTACCCGCCCTTCGGGATCTTCGCCGATCAGTGTAACAGCAAGGTAGACATTAGGTGCGTCGTCATCACTTAAGGGGATAGTAACTTCTTGTCCTGAAGCGGTAATCGAATAGGTTTCGTATGAGATCACCTTATGGCGCTCAACAGTCACCAGCGCCTGGGCGCCATCTGGGAACGGATTCGGGATGAACACAGTCGCTTCATCACCTGGTTGATAGTTATCCTGATCCGCAATTAATTTAATCTTCTGGTTGGTCTGGGTAGGCCAGGTAGTTGTGCCTGGTCCACCAACCCAGAGGGTCACTTCTGTCCTGGCTCCATTTCCATAAATATCCAGTTGGTAAGTGCCCGGTTCAGGCGGGGTAAATGTCAATTCAGCTTTCCCGGCCTGGGATGTGCTGAGTTTTTCTTCTTTAATCAATTCTTTTTCTCGGGTGTATTCAATTTCCCCGATCTCTCCGATCTCATACTGCCAGACTACTTTATTAAACTCGGCAGTCAGCGCTTTTATCCCATCTGGTTCTTTCTCCCAATTCACAACCAGGATTTCAAAGTCGACTGCCTGATCTGCAACAGTCACCCAGGCAGAGGGTTTTACACCAATATAAAAATCACTGGGGTGCACCAGGATCTCTGCTCGATTACTAACTTGAAAACCTGTTTCATCCTCAGCCGTCACCTCGAGGAAATAGTTGGCAGGCAGGGTGACCTCTCGATCATAGATATCAATATTGCTCAAGATTTGCTGAAGGGACCATTCACCATTGGCATTGGCCTGGTCTTCACCTGAATCCATTCTTGTTCCCCAGTTGAGCGAGGAATACTCACCTGGATAGGCGAACCAGTCACTTCTCTGCACACCAACCTGGTAATCAGGAATTCTGAAGCTGGTCGGCTCTGCGCGCAAAGACCAGGCAAGAGGGATCTCACTGGCCGGGGCATCAAAATAATAACGAGCTTCAATTTCTGCTTCGAATTCTTCTCCAACCAGGGTCTGTTCCTGGTCCATACTAACTTTCAGTTCGACTTCCGGTTTCCGGTAGTTCGCGACCTGGAAATAAACCATCCCGCTTTCTGTTTCCAACCGGTAATAACCAGGTTCAGCCTGAGAAGACAGTTGGATCTCTCCCTGGGCAGTACCAAATTCCGAGAGAGGCAGGTTGATTGTATTTTCCTCTTTGCCGTGTAGGTAAATTGTCAGCGCTATGGATTGTTGTTCAGGCAGTATATACCCTCCATCTTCGCGGTCGCGGTGGATCAAACGGTAGTAGACCGTCTGACCCGGTTGATAAATTGGTCGATCTGTGTAGATATATGTTTGTGCTTGTGGCACCCCATATTCAGACCTTAATCCAAAATTATAAGGTTCTGAACCAAATCCCCAATCACTGGCCGTGATGCTGAAATCTTCCTGGCCGGGTTCTCCCGTGATGGCGTAGAAAACATTCTTATAAAGGTCAAAAGTGCGCTGAAAGTCCGCCTGGAAGACACCATTCTGATCCGTTTCTCCCGAGAAGAGAACCTCTCCACCGGTATTGTAGATCTTGATCTCGGCGTCTTTGACTGCCTCTCCAGATCGCAGATCAACCGCCCAGACTAAGAGGTTTTCCGGGCTGGTTTTCATAGTTAAATGTATATTGCTAACTGACAATAGATATGGTGATGGATTATATGGCAGCTCCTGGGAATAGATCTGGTAGCGGTAGAGTCCTGGCGCCAGGGTTGTGCCAGTTTGATTTAACGGGAGATTTACAGTGTATTTATCATCTCCTTTTACTGTGGTCAGATGTGTCCAATACTGAACATCAGACGGATAATAATCATCAAGGGTTTGGTAAAGCCCAGCGCTAAAAAGTGTTGGCAGCATATCGGTTGGAACGGTGCCCAAATTAATGGAGAGCTGGTGTAAGTTCGTACCCTGGGCAGGGATTGTGTTTTCTGTCCCGGTTACAAACAGGATGTTGTTGCCCTGAGTGATAGTCAAGTTAGGCGGGAGCGGTTCAGTAGTAAAGTTAACCGATCGTATATTGCCCAACTTGCTGCCCCAATCATCTGCCAGGGATTCCCGGATAATTATCGTGTAATTGGTCAAAGGTTGAAAATCACCATAGAGGGTCAGCACATTGCCAGATCCCCCATTTGAGGGTCGCAAATTAGTGACTTCAGGAGTGATGGTGATATTTTCAGCTACTGTATCAGTGTCTACCGGGTTATTGAAATATAAGGTTACTCCCTCATAGATAGAGGTTGTGTAATTTTGTCCTCCGGGTGTTCCAAGATACTGAAACTCCCCAGTGGTTTCGAAATCAAAATATGTATCAAGCTGCAGCGGAGAGCCTCCCGCAGATTTTACTTCACCAGGAAGAATTCCACTGTAAAAAGTCGACCTCGAGAACAACTGGTCGGGGATAAATACAAAATCCCGGCCTTGCTCATCCCACTCCATCTTTCCAGCAATCGGCTGACCTACTTCATCAATCAGTGAAAAATTATCAGTAACACTGTCTGGGTCCATTGCCTGGTTGAATTCCATCTGGATTTCCATATCCAGCGGGACTCCTAAATCACCCTGATATGGTTCCCGGGATAAGATTTGTGGATAGGCTGTTGAGAACGACCAGGATTGTATACTTTCAGGATCCAATCCTACACCTGCCAGGCTGGTTAATGTGGACGAGATGGCCACCTGATAAGTTATCCCTCCAGCAAGACCTGGATCCGGCAAGAATTGATATGTACTGGTGTTGATCCACTCACCTTTTCCGGCTACAGCTGGGCTTATTGTCAGGGCTGGCGGTAAATCCGCTCGAGTGTCTCCCAGGGTGACAATTGATTGATTAAAGGCAACCACAATAGCAGATTCTGGATCGATTTCTATCCCATTTGGAGACGGCAGAAGGGTGATCGGCTTCAACCAATCGGGGGTAAAGTAACCCAGTTTTGTCTCCACTGGCAAGGTTAATCCATTGGCGGCCATGGCTGTTGTATCAAGATTCAATATGAGGTTTGTATTGGGCTCCAGATTCTGGTCAATGCTCACTTTTAGGGTGGCCGCATCAATCCACGAATATGATGTTTCCAAAACGGGATCAGAAGACAGGGCGTTAATAACAGAGTCCTGGTCCATCGCCTGGTTAAAATAAAGAACGATCTCGCCCTGTAAA
This sequence comes from uncultured Chloroflexia bacterium, assembly GCA_963783765.1. Taxonomy (GTDB): domain Bacteria; phylum Chloroflexota; class Anaerolineae; order Anaerolineales; family UBA11858; genus B10-G9. Next base: position 249,633 of record CAWAOV010000006.1, read on the forward strand.
GGAATGGTTGAACCTAGCGGAGGATCTGACTCCACAATAGTTGGCGGTAAGCGGTTGGGGGGTATTGGTTGGTGCCGGCGTGGGCATTAAAGTTCCCTGCGATCCAAAAAATCTTTCCTGCAACCCGGCAGGAAGATTACAGGACAAGCTGATCAACCCGATCAACAGGATTAGTCCAGTTAAGATTAGGGCTGTTTTATTCTTTCTGGGGGAGAACATAGGCCAGTTTCCTTTTGCAAATTCAACTTTTATTTGGTATGGATCTGGTAGATATGGAAATTATAACCGCTTGCCCCAAAAATCAACTTAGTACCAAGTTCATAAAAGAACACACCCGGGCAAAGCCTGATGCCCGGGTGTGTTCTTTTCTTGGCTAACTTTTCACTTGGCTTTTTAGCTTGTCCCTGCGTTTTTAGGTTCCAGCATCTGCATTTGTGAAGAGATTATTTTGGTGAAATATCGAGTATTACCATCCTCCTCATACGAGTCTATTTGCAGACGGCCCTCTAAAAAGACAAGGCTTCCTTTGTGAAGATATTCCCCACAGATTTCAGCCAATCTTTCCCAGGCTTCAATATTAAACCAATCAGCTACCTGTTGGGATTCCCCTTCTTTATCCCTCTTCAGGCGGTTGACCGCCACACTAAAAGTACACACTTTTTTCCCATTGGGAGTGTTCTTCAGCTCAGGATCTCTGCCCAGACGACCGATTAGCTGAACACGATTCAGGCCCACCATATTTCCCTCCTTATACGATATAATTGATAGGTCTTGTTAAGCAGTGTAGCGTTAATCCCTGACCCTTGTCAATAACGAGGGGAGTTTACATTTTTTCTGTAATTTTCGGTTCATTCAATACATAAATTCCCCAAGAATACATTTATATCAAAGGATAAAACCAGCCCCATGTACATAGCAATAGAAGGCGCAATTGGCGTTGGCAAAACCACTCTTTCCCGATTATTATCATCCCGCTTCCAGGCTGACCTACTTCTGGAAGTTTTTGAAGAAAATCCATTTCTAGCGGATTTTTATACAGACAGGGATGCTTATGCCTTTCAGACCCAGATTTTCTTTTTGTTGAGCAGGTATCATCAACAGCAGGAAGTTCCCACAGCCCTGGAAACTGGAAACAACCTGATTGCTGATTACACATTTGAAAAAGATGCCCTTTTTGCTCGTTTGAATCTGGGCGGTGATGAGTTAGATACCTATTTCAGCGTCCATAACGCGCTGGCCGATAAGTTACCTGTTCCAGATTTGGTTGTATACCTGCAAGCTGAAACCAATGTTTTAATGCAGCGCATTGCCCACAGGGATAGGACCTACGAAAGAAATATGGATCAGGGCTATATCGAAAACTTAAATGATGCCTACGATGCTTTTTACAGTGAAGAACTCAGCGGTGCTCAAGTTCTCAAGATTGACACTAATCAGCTCAATTACGTCGCCAATGAAGGGGACCTGGATTGGGTTGAAAATCGCATTCGCCAGACTCTCAAATTGGGTTCGTATCAGACTCAGTTTTTTCATAAACCCTAATCCAGAGAAGGATAGCAGTTAAATGCGTTTCACTCCTGAAATACTTAGAAAACATGCCCAGGTGTTGGTTGATAAGGAAACCAAACGAGATCGCTCTATCTTAGCGGTTTACTTGCGTGGATCCCTCTTGTATGGTTCTCCTTTAATTGACGGAGCAGGGGACATCGATCTTGTTTTCATTCATAACGCTCCGCCGGTAAATGACCATCAGATCATCAAGACTCACTCCAGAAATCTATTTTGATATTGAACACCATGACGAAGTCATATACAGGACTCCGCGGGAACTGCGCCTGGACCCCTGGCTGGGACCAACACTGCGGGATGCTGTCCCGCTCTATGACCCCCGCCACCTACTAGACTATACGCAAGCCAGCGTTCGCAGCAATTATGATTTTCCTGAGAACCTCCAGTCCAGAAGTAAACCGCTGATCGATACCGCGCGCCAGTTTTGGATGGATCGCCAAATTTCTCCACCCAAGGATGTGATTGTTGAATATCCTGCTTTTCTTTCTGCCCTGGGATCAGCCGTAAACGCCATAGCTATTTTATCGGGACCCCCTTTGGCAACTCGCCGACTGGGAACCGATTTCGCTGATCGGGCCTCTGCTGCACATGCGCCAGGTTTAAATATTGCATTTCAACATTTATTGGGAGGAATTGGGCTGCCTGAAGATACTCTTTTGAAGTGGATCAATAATTGGGAGGATGCCGTGGCAATTCTCAAATCAAAGTCTTCTTCCTCACTGCTTGTGGAGCGTGAGATCTACTTCAAAAAATCCTTCTACGCCACATTAAAAGGCAGCAAACCAACTGACCTCTTGTGGCCTCTGCTTGTAACCTGGACAGAGATCATCACAACCCTGCCAAACCAAATCGACCTGCAGCTGCCCTGGATAAAGACCCTTACAACACTGGGTTTTGCAGGTAAGGATTACCTTGATCGAATAGCGGCCTTTGACAGCTTTCTGGAGTTTTGTGAAACGCTTGTATTGGGAGAATCCACCGCGAGCGAATAAGCTCGTATTAAATTTAAGCAGTGGGTTTCGGCAGCACAACCTGCAAAGTGGCGCCCTTACCAAAACCTTCACTTTCAGCCCAGATCCTTCCCCCATGCAGGTTGACTAATTCACGCGCAATCGAAAGCCCCAAGCCCAATCCCCCATACCGTCGGGTCATATGGTCGTCTTCCTGGTAGAAAACCTCAAAGATCTTTTCCAGGCTCTCTTCTGCAATCCCCCTGCCGGTATCTGAGATAGATACCATTACCTCGTCTCCGCGATCTGAAACACTGAGCACGATCTTCCCTTCGACCGGTGTGAAGCGAATCGCATTCAGCAGCAGATTAACAAAGACCACACTCATCTTGGGCAGATCGATCCGGAGCGGGATTGGTTCCTCCGGTATTTGATAAACAACAGTGTGGTCCTCTTTATTAACTGTAGCCTGAACCTCTTCCTTGGCATAATCAATAACCTGCTGTAAGGTTGTGTCATTAAAATCCAGGTCCGCTTCGCCAGTGTATAACAAATTCATATTTGCAATATCATCCAGCACCGCCCGCAATTTCGAAGAGGCCTTCAGGATCGAGCTAGCCAGAGGTTTATTCTCATCAATGGCGTCTTCGTATAACAGTGTTGCATAACCAAGGATATTCCCTAAAGGGGTCCGCAGCTCATGAGAAGCAACCGCCATCAGATCTCGTTTAAGTTTATCGGCCTGGCTCAACTCTATATTGGCTTTTTGCAAAGCCTGGATCAATTGAGCATTATGGATGGAGATAGCAGCCTGAGATGCGACAACCAGAAGCAGAGAAACATCAAAATCCGTAAACTCTCCCTCTTCTTTATTTAATGCTTCAATCACACCGGTGACCCTGTCTTTGATACGCATCGGAACACCTAACAGGGAATCTACCTGCAAACCGACTTCATCTCCCACTTCATCATAATGGCGTGGGTCGTCCTTGGTATTGTTAATCACAAGGTGACGGTTCTCGGTATAAATCGTTCCGGCAAGGCTGTTATCAAGGGGAACCGGTATCTGTTCCAGCTGGTCGATATTCACGCTGGATGTAGCCGCAAATCTTAATTCCTTTTCCCTTTCATCGTACAGCAAAATGGAAATCACACAACAGTCCAACAGATCAGCCGCTGATTCCAGGATATTCTGCAGGAGTATCTCTGGCTTTAATGTGGAATTTAAGATAGCGCTAATTTCCACTAACTGGGCAATCTTTTGGATCTTCTTGCGGATTTCCGGTTCCGTAATAGAGGCTGTGAGTGAATTGAACATAGAAAGTCTCAGGGCTCGTTTAACTATAGGGAATTAATTATAGTCCAAGCAAGCCCTTTTAACTTTAAGAGTTTCGAAAGCTATAAAGATCAGTTTTCAAATCTGGATTCGTCCAGTTGTTTTTGAAGATCCTCTTTTCCAGCGTGGATTATCCCGGGATCATCTTTCCGGGAATAGCGAGCTTCCGCATCTAGTAATCGGGCACTTGAAGCACGGGCCAGGATGCTGATTTTTCCGCAATGCGGACAGCGGACCAGTTTTCCTGCCACCAGGTTTGGCGACATGACCGATCGAGAGAATGGCATCTCACAACGAGGGCAAACAACTCCTCCCGCCGGTCCGTATTTACCAAGCACAAATTCCTTGTTTTTATTCAGGAGAATTGGCAAACCCGTACCCAATAAAGTTAATACCGCTACACCAATAAGAAGCGGGGCTATGATCTGATTCGTTTCGCCAAAAGCTTGATCTGTTGAAAGAAATACCTTAGAAATAAAATTAGAGTCTAAATCTGTGCCATCAGCAAGTATTCCCACGGCATACATTTTGTGTTCTCCATCGGAATAACTACTGGTATGGAACTTATACTGGAAGGGTTCTTCCTTAACCTGCTCCATCAATTCCTCATCGATATAAAAACTGACTTCACTTAATTCTTCCGGTGGATTGGATATCTTCAAAGTGAAGTTACCCTGGATCTTCCCCAGTCCGCCGTACCCGAAATTCCTGACTAAGCCCAGCTGCAAACTGGGTCCATCCTGGGCCGCATAGGCCGTAACCGGTATCATTAGGATCGCTACTATAAATAGTATTCTTAACCAATTTTTCTTTGTCATAAATCTATTTCCAACGCGATAAGATTGTCTCTCTCTGAAAGATCTGGATCGCAAAATAAAACAGGATGCTGTCCAGCACAATCAGCGCCGCAGCCATCCAAAGAATAAACGTTTCATTGATCAGGATGATTCCCGTGGTCTGTCCAACGAATAAGCCTACCACAGGAAGCACAAAGATTCCCGATATCTGCTCTGCCACGCGGGGATCATTTACCCGGGAAGAAATCATCACCGCTATACTAACACCCATCAACGAGAGAAGTGGACCTACTAGAAAGATAGCGATCAACCAGAGAGGATCAAACAACTTGCTCACCACGGCAGTATTTGAAACCATGAGATAGGCTCCCGCTGCGTAGATCAGGTATCCAGTCCAGGTCGCTAAAACCGCCGGTATAACTCCAGCCAAACCTTTTCCCACTAATATCTCGATAGTTGTCACGGGAGTGGCCAAAAGCGGCTCCAGGGTCCGGGTAGTTTTTTCACCCACAATGCTGTAAGAAGCGATAGTCATCGGAATGATCACCGGCACCATCATAAACAACAAGATGAATTGGGTCACAATGTAATACAACATACAATCGCCAGCTCCCAGATCCCCGCACAGCGAAATAAATTGAGGTGGAATATCCGCCGTAGAAATTCCGGCTAAAATCATCGGAAGCTCCAGCGAAATATAATATAAACAGCGGCAGGGCTGTGATCATTATCGGGAGGAAAGAAACCGTAAATAACACAAATTTATTCTTAAATACTTCCCGCCATTCCTTAATAATTATCGCCTTAATTCTATTCATGATTATTTCCTTCCATAGCTCCCATCAACTCCATATAAACGTCTTCAAGCCGGCGCCTGAGCTCACCTACAAACTGAACTTCCGCTCCGTTTTCCACCAGGGCTCGGATAAGTTCCGGGTTCTGAATTTCTGGATCTTCCACTGCTGCCAGGATTTTATTGTCCACTAACTGCACACCACTCACAAATGGGTACTTTTCCAGCACATTTACCAGCGACAGTTTGGCTTCTAACAAATGAAACACAACTTTTCGCCCAAAAATCTTCCTTCGTAATTCTCCTGGCGAGTCTAGCGCCAATAAATGGCCGGAGATTACAGCCACTCTATCACAAAGACGGTCAGCCTCCTCCAAGTTGTGCGTTGTTAAAATGATTGTTCGGCCCTCACCCTTTAAATCCTCAATGAACTCCCGCACCAGCATCGATGCCTGGGGATCCAGGCCGCTGGTTGGCTCATCCAGGAAGAGGACTTCAGGTTCGTGAAGCAAAGCCCGGGCAATGGCCAATTTCTGGCGCATACCTTTAGAAAAAGTTCCAACCGGTTCATAACGTCTGCTCCACAAACCCAGCAGCTCCAGGTATTTCTGGGTTTGGCCAGGGATATTCTCTACACTGTACATTGAACCAAAAAAGGCCAGGTTCTGCTCAGCGGACAGGGAATCATACAAACCTGGAGACTTCCGGCAAAAGCCCGATCTTGCGGCGGATATCCTGATCGTTCTCGCCGATCTGAAACCCTGCCACATGCGCCTCTCCACTTGTGGGCACCAACAGGGCAGCCAACATCCTGACCGTCGTGGTTTTCCCAGCTCCATTTGGCCCCAATAATCCAAAAACTTCTCCGCTTTGGATTGACAGCGATAATTGGTTTACAGCTGTGATGTCGCCAAATTTCTTGGTTAGCTTTTCAGTGACAATGATCGCGCCATTTTTAGTCATATTTGCTCTCGTCTATCTGTTCGGGTGAAATTTGAGCTGCTGAAATCTGCACCTGGGGCGGAACGGGGGAATCCGATTCTTCTTCAGGATCAATTGCCCTGATTTTCCAGGCCCAATAAAGCCAGCTCGCAGCGAAGGCAAACAAAATGACCTCCAACAGAATGAAATCCATCTGTTTTACCGCAATAACTGCAAAAGCATCAAGCAGTGTGTGCCCCAGAATTGCGATGACAAGGTAAATGGGATTTTTTGTGCGAACACTTTTATAAACCAGGATCGACGCCCCAATATGGAAAGCCATTGCAGAGATCCGCTCCATAGCGCCCAGAAGTGTATGGTGCCAGGGAACAGCCCAATAAGCCTCCAACTGGGAACTGACAAGCGACGCCTGCTCAGGACTTAGCGCCGCAACCACTCCCTCACCCCTCAGCACAAAAACCTGGACCAACGCAATTAAGGCCAGGATCCCCACCATTAAAGACTCAACGCCACCATGACCTATCCCGTATTTTAGAGGCAGCAGCGTATGGGGATTCTTTTTCAGCCAGAACTTCAGAACCAGGAAGCGGGTCATTTCCTCGAATACCCCGGCAGACAGACCAGCCGCTACCCCCAGCACCCAGAGAGAAATTCCGGACTGGGCCGCCACATCAACACCGAGAGCCGTCAAACCCGGGATCATCAGGAACTGATTAAAGGGAATATGCCCTACCTGGGAGAGAATAAAGGCTGCCGCCCCAATCCAGATCGGACGAAACCCTTCCTTTCCTCGCTTGTAAACCCAGAGGGCAGCGACAACCGGGATTCCGATCATTAAAAGGGCATTTAGTATTCTAAGTATCAGTCCAATAATTGTCATCTTCTACTATGTTTCACGTGAAACATCCTCCCTGATAAAGTGCTTTATTTAACTTCATTCTTCTCGACCATATCATCAAAACAGCTTCTAATTTCATCTGGTTTAAATCCCAGATAAGTGGCTTTTCTGATATAAAACCTGGTCAGATCCTCAATGTTTTCTGCCTTTTGTTTTTTGGTTTTCCTCTTATCTTTCTGTTCCAGTATAAATGTTCCTCTGCCGTGCTGTGTTGAGATGATCTCTCCCTGGTCCAGCATACGATATGCCCGGGCTACCGTATTAAAATTCACACCTAGTTTTACGGCGAGCTTTCTGGTTGTTGGCAGCTGATCCCCGGGTTTCAACAAACCGTTGTCTATCAGCTCCAATACCTGGTGGGCTATTTGTTCATACAGAGGTATGCCGCTTTGAAAATCAACTTCAATTCCCATGGCTTTGTTCCTGTTGAGTTTCTCTAAATTGTATCATTGTATCATGCAGCCATTTTACCGCATAATGCCAGTGTGGCAAGGGGTATCTTGACCTTGCATATTCTTTTGGTATACTAATTCACGACAGGCCGAAGTGGCGGAACAGGCAGACGCGCGCGACTCAAACTCGCGTTCCCTTGGGATTGTGGGTTCGACTCCCACCTTCGGCACAGATCTAATCAAAACCGATCCAGGAAATAATGGGTCGGTTTTTGTATTTCCTTATTAACGGTCTTCCGCCTGCGATTAATCTCCTCCGTTTGTACCGTCCTTCACTTTCTACAAAATGCAAGGTTTATAATGAATTCTCAGGTAGTTTATTATTGGATTCAGTAAAGTGTAAGGGAGGCTCAAGATGAAGGTGTTGGATAAGGTTATTGTGGTTAGTGGAGGAGGAAGCGGTATGGGTCGCGAGCTGGTATTGCTCCTGCTCAAAAAAGGTGCCCGCGTAGCCGCTGTAGATATCAATCCTGTGTCTCTGAAGGAGACCATTTCCTTGACTGGAGAAACTGGGGACCGTGTCTCTTCTCATGTTGTAGACATTACTGACAAAAAGGCCGTTGATGCACTCCCAGAAAAAGTAATTGCCGCCCATGGTGCTGTGGACGGATTGATCAATAACGCCGGAATCATCCAGCCCTTTGTCCGGATCAATGATCTCGAATTTGATGCCATAGACCGTGTTCTCAAAATCAATCTCTACGGCTTGATCTATATGACCAAGGCTTTTTTACCTCATTTGCTCAAGCGCCCAGTGGCCCATATCATCAATACCTCCAGCATGGGAGGATACCTGCCGGTTCCCGGTCAGACAATTTATGGAGCATCAAAGGCCGCTGCCAAATTATTTTCTGAGGGTTTAAATTCTGAGCTGTTGAATTCCAATGTGCGGGTTAGTGTGGTGTTCCCCGGCGCCATCGAAACCAATATCGCAGTGAATTCAGGCGTTTCGATAGGAGCTCCGGAGGATGCTGAATCAAGCAGCATGCCTACCACGCCAGCTGATAAAGCAGCCGAGATCATTGTGGATGGAATCGAAAAGGACAGCTACCATATCATGGTCGGTTCAGATGCCAAGCTGATGAATTTCTTGGTTCGATTAAATCCCAAAGGCGCAGCCAAATTCATTTATAAACAAATGGCTTCTCTCCTGCCTGATTAACTTTCCTTGGGAAAACCAGGGGTTAGCTCTTTATATAATTGACTTTCCGGCGTTGTTAAAGACTCTCCTGCGGTGCTCTTTATAGAAACATATAACCTCTCCCTGAAGGAGAGGTTATAATTTAATTTAACTACCAACAAGAAGGAGCCAAGCGTGCCATCTACCAAAGATATTCTGGCTGTGATCATGGGGGGAGGTCAGGGAACCCGCCTTTTCCCCCTCACAAAAGTTCGCGCAAAACCAGCTGTCCCGATCGCGGGGAAATACCGCCTGATAGATATCCCCATCAGCAACTGTATCAATTCCAATATCGATCGCATCGCCCTGTTAACCCAATTCAATTCCGTTTCCCTGCACCGTCATATCACCCGCACCTACAACTTCGATCCTTTCCATCGCGGCTGGGTCCAGATCTGGGCAGCAGAGCAAACCAACCTGAATGACACCTGGTATCAGGGTACAGCTGATGCTGTCCGCCAGCAGTTGTTTGAGATCCACAGCACCGGAGCAGAATACACTTTGATCCTGGCTGGCGACCATCTCTACCGGATGGATTATGGAGAAATGGCTCACCACATGTGGGAGAACGGCGGTGATATTTCCATAGCCCTTCAACCCGTATCCATGGAAAACGCCCCTCACCTGGGAATTCTCAAAAGGGGCGAAAACAATATCGTCACAGATTTTGTGGAGAAACCCAAAGATCCTTCTGTTCAACAATCCTTCATAAGCCGAGATGATCCGGATCTCCCTCTGCTGGGATCGATGGGTATCTATTTATTTAGAACTTCAGTACTTGACGAACTGCTTAAAGAACTGGAAGTGGATGATTTTGGAAAAGAAGTCATCCCCCATGCCATCCACACCCACAAGGTTGTAGGATATGATTTTGAGGGATATTGGGAGGATATCGGAACCATCCGGTCTTTTTATAAAGCCAACCTCGATTTGACAAAGCCTAGTCCTCCATTTAATTTTTATGATCCTGATCGTCCAATATTCACCCATGCCCGTTTCCTTCCGGGATCAATCATCGGCGGCGCTCAGCTTAATGATGTCTCACTTTCTGATGGGTGTACTATTGGCAATGCAGAGATATCTCGTTCCGTCATTGGATTAAGAAGCCAGATCCAGGATGGCGCGGTTGTCAAAGATACAGTCATCATGGGAGCCGATTATTACGAGGAAAACAGTGCTCTGTCTTATCCTGTCCTGATCGGTATCGGAAGGAATTCCTATATTGAAGGGGCAATAATTGACAAAAATGCCCGGATAGGAGAGAAGGTTGTCATCAAGCCCTTCCCTCCTGGAACCGAAAAAGATGCGGAAAACTGGTCGATCAGAGACGGAATTGTAGTGATTCCAAAAAGCGCGGTAATTCCAAACGGGACTGTTATTTCTCCAGAATAAGCCTTTTTATCTCCTGGATTCCACAAAAAACCCTTCTTTTTGAAGGGTTTTTAACATTAATAAACTGTTAACTTGGTCTCTGTTTCTGTGGATAAGTGCACTCTTTGTGTGGATAACCACCCTCTTTTGGGGATAACTCCCCCTTTTTCTGATAAATATCAGTGGTTAAAAAGGTACCTTATTCACAGGCAGATCTCTTTTCTGATAGAAATACCTATTTTTCCCCGAAAGTGCCTTGTTTTCCAAATTTATCCCCACCTGTCTGTTAGCAATAAAAAACTGGGGGATGTCAATATACTCCCCATATATGGGGAGGCCATTTTTGTTTATAGCTGTATATTCCCCTCTTCTGGAAAATATTCCTGCCTGTTCTTCTTACTCCACATATCCACAAGCCCTACTACTATTACTATAAATACTTATTAATACACATTGGGGATAATGAATAAGGGAAATATCATTTTCCTCTCCAGGTCGGTTTCCTTTTTTCTAAAAAAGCCCTCATTCCTTCTTTTTGATCCAGAGAGGAAAAGAGTTCAAAAAACAAATCTCTTTCTTCATTTAGTCCATCTGTCAAATTTAAGTTCATCAACTTGATTGATGGCCTGTTTGGCAGCCTTGATAGCCAAAGGTGCTCGATCAGCTACTTCCTGGGCAAGGGTAATGCTTTTTTCCAGATAGTCTTCAACTTCATATACAGCGTTAATTAATCCAAACGCAAGAGCTTCTTCGGCTCTGAGAGTTCGATTGTTAAGGATCATTTCCATGGCTAGAACTTTCCCGACTGCGCGGGTTAAGCGCTGGGTTCCTCCCGCTCCCGGAATGATCCCCAGGTTGATTTCCGGCTGACCGAATTTTGATTTAGTAGAGGCTATGATCATGTCGCATGACATGGCTAATTCCAATCCACCTCCCAGACAGAAACCGGACACTGCAGCTATAACAGGTTTTTTAATATCCCGTATGAGCGAAAAAGTGGGAATGAAAGTGCTGTTTTTTATATCTTCCGGAGTGGCTTCTACCATGGCAGAGATATCTGCACCTGCTGCAAACGATTTTTCATTTCCAGTGACCACCATAGCGCCTATATCGTCTCTCTCGTCCAATTCTTTCAGAGATGCCATTAATTCAGAAAGGAGCTTTTGATTGAGAGCGTTATACGATTCAGGACGGTTGAGTTTTACCAATCCTACCTTCCCGAAAATTTCTACCAGAATGTATTCTTTTTCAGTCATGATTTATCCCTCCCTGATTAATCCCTGATGGATAGGTTATTCGGCACAGACGGGTATTTCATTTTTATTATTATTACCGTTTAAAGGCAGATCAAAATAAGGTGAAGGATCCAGGGTGTTTTGGATTTTTAGTTCGTTCAGAAAGCTTCCCTGTCCGTCATCCTTAACAATTGAAAAATGGAGATGAATTCCTGTTGGATTACCAGGAGTTCCGGAATAATTACCCTGGTAGCCTAAAAGGGTTCCCTCTTCTATAAATAAATCACTTGTTCCTGGAGGGAAATCATCAACTATATAAGAGTTCCCTTCTGAATCGGCCATATGGGTGTAATAGATCCAGATCTGACGCTGGAGTGAAAGAGGATCAGCTGGAATGCGAATGATCAGAGAGGATTTCCAGCCAGATAAACGGGTCAGGTATCCATCATAAGCTGCAAAAACCGGTGTTTCTCCTGTCTTTAAATCAGTGAAAATATCGATACCTTGATGATGATGTCCGGGACGAAAAGAATCATCCCATAAATAACCTATATAACCATCCGTTGGAAATAAAAAGGGAGTGGATCCATTACAGCGAGTTTTTGAATTCAGCAACCATTCAGGATGAGATTGAGGATTTCTGATCCAGGTGATCACTCTCTTTGATCTGGGGGAGGAGCCTATTGTGAGTCGATAATAGATAAAACCCAGGGAGGTAAGGATGATTAATGTAAGTGGGAGTAAAAACCATTTAAGAATTGGGTTTGAGGAAGATTTTTTCATAAACCTTAATTTTATTCTTCCCATGATTTGATCCGGTCCAGAGTATCTTCATTCAGGGGACCGCTGAGAAGTATTACTTCTCCTCCGGTTAACTCATGGATGATCTTGCCTGCTTTTTCACCTGGTGGAGAAAGCAGAGACTTTTCAAAAGAAGGTTTGTCTTTAAAAATAAAACTGTAAATTCGTTGAATATTATTTTGACCATAGATACAGCGGTCAACCCTGCATACCGATTCCCTGATCAAACCCTCCATCGATTCAGCTGTTTCCAGAAATTCTGGCCAGCCCTCATCAAATGTATTTATGTTAACGCTGATAGGGAGGAGTATAAGCAGCTGATACATGGTTACAGGGCTCTCTCAGGAAGTATAGATATGGTAGACATTGCCACCTTTTTCCTTGGCTTTATACATGGCAATATCCGCTTTTTTGATCAACTCATCAACTTCTGTACCGTCATCAGGGAAGAAGACAATTCCAATGCTGGTGGTTATATTTATCTGGTACCCCTCTAAATGGAATGGTGTGCTCAACGCGCTGAGAATCCTTTCGGCGGTTAGAACAGCATCATTGGAAACCTTCATTTCGGGAAGGATCAGTAAAAATTCATCTCCACCCATACGCGCCACGGTGTCACTTTTTCGCAGCAAACCCAACAAGCGCTGGGAAACAGCCTGGAGAAGAAGATCTCCAACAGAATGTCCAAAGGAATCATTCACTTTTTTTAGGTGGTCCAGATCGAACAGCATAACACCAATCTTTTGCTCATTCCTCTGGGAGCGGGATATTTCCAGGGATATCCTTTCATTGAACAACCTGCGGTTGGGAAGTCCCGTCAGGGAGTCATGGTGAGCCAGGTGTTTAATCGCTTTTTCTGCTTTTTTCCGGTCGGCTATCTCTTGTTGAGCCTGTTCATATAATTTTGCGTTTTGTATCGCTATCGAGGCCTGGTCGGCTAAAAACTCCAGGATTCGGATCTCGTTTTCAGTAAACTTATGGGCTCTCTTCAGCGCCACGTTCATTACCCCCAGTACCGTGTTGCCTATTTTTAATGGAAGCCCAATGATAGATCCTTCCCAGCGGCGATCCTCAAAGATGGGATCAGCCATGGTATCGTCAACCACAATACTGGTTCCTTCTCTGGCAACCTTGTAGGTCAGTCCATGGGGCCGAGGATTCAAATGGGGTTTTTTCTGTTGATGTCCATCAAAAAGAGCGGCAGCAAAAGACAAAACACCGTGTTCATACAGAAAAATATGGGTATCATCCGCTGAAACTAATTCCATGGCGCTGTCCAGGATTGATTCCAACACAGAGTCCAGAGACAGATTCATTGTCAGGTGAAGGCTGGCCTTTCTGATTAACAAGAGCTCGTTTAAACGATCATTGAGATCTTCTTCAACCTGCCGATTGGCATTGATCAGCCTGGTTTTATCCACCAATGTAGTAATAAAAGCGAGAAAAAAGGAACCGTCAAGGATTTCAGTGTTGACCAGTGAAATATTCGGCGGCAGTGGAATAGGGGACAAAACTTCTTCATTTGACAGCAGAAGGAATATGATATCTGGATAGTGCTTTTGAATCAGGGTTACTGCTTCCTCTAGAGGATATGATTGGGGGTTCAAGTCAACAATGCCGATCCAATCCCCTTTCCCGAGTTCAGGAGGCAGAGCATCTGTTAATGATGAGACATGTTTGGGGTGAAAATCCTGGACTGGGAGTTAATACATTCTTGATTTTTCGTATCAAGGAGGGATTCTTTGAAAAAGTCAGAAAGTGAAAGGTGTCCATAGTTGTGTCACCTGGGAACAGGAAAGACTTTTTATATTCCATCTAGGAGAAAACAGCCTGGCTGAACTTGACAGATTTATTTATTATACTTCAGATGCGAAAAAGCCATTTCTTTGCTGATTTTGTCTGAAAAAACCGTAAGCAGGTTAGTGGTTTACCAGACAGAAAATTATGGTAATATAGCCCTAAGTGGAGGAATGGATCAGATTGATCCAGAAGCTGAATGACAGAAAAAATCACCATCATTGAAGGACCAACACCTGAATTCCGCGAAGTGAACGGTTTATGGATCCAGGGTGTAGCCGAAAGCCCGGGTCAGTATGATACCTTTTATACGGAGCTAAGGGCATTTGACGGTTTATCCCTTGTAGATCGCTGCAGCAATGCCTGGCAGAAGAATGAAAGCGTTGTGCTGGAGTATCGGACAGAGGTTGGGCTGGTAGAAGAGATCGCCATTATCGCCGCCAACTCTGAGGATACAGATGATGGGGACCTGATCCAGCTGTGGGTCAGACAACCCAGGGAAGATGTTGAATTTGAGATTAAATTTGACGATGGGGATGACGAAGAGGATTATTTTTAAACTTAACTTCAAATAAAAAACTCCCCGCAAGGGGAGTTTCTTTTTTAAAGATTGGTCATTCTTCCCAGAATTCCCCTTCGATGATAGCATCATCTGCATCGGATTCGGTTTCCTCAATCTCCTGCTCATACCGGTGTTCCTCAACCAGCTCATCTGGCACAAGGCCCAAAAAGAATTGAAGGAACAAACCAATGACCACGGCATCGTCAAAGGGTCCCGGTATCAGGTCGGGATAGACCAGATATAACAAGGATAAAAAAGGCAGCACTTTGATCAGGGGATGAACCCTTTTATCTCTCATTAAGCGGATAATTAGTTGGAGTTGCTTCACCATAACATTGGTCCAAAGAGTAATTTATAGGAACTGTTTAATTATACTACTGTAAGGTTAGAGAACTCAGGATATCCTGTATAATCACTGATATGATGTTAAAAACACCGCTGAAAGGCCTTTTATTTGATTTTGATGGTTTGATTTTGGATACAGAAACACCTATCTTTCAGGCCTGGGAAGATAAATTTAAGGAATACGGCAAGAAGCTTCTACTTGAGGAATGGGCTGAAATTCTCGGGAAATCCAATGATGAGTTGGGTCCCCTTGAAGGATTTTTGAACAGTTTTGATGATGAACAAAAACGGAAAGAGATCCTTCAAGAAGTAGCTAAAAAAGAATCTGTACTGGTCCTTCAACAGAAACCGCTGCCAGGGGTAGAAGAACTGATCGTTAAAGCCAAAGAGAATAAACTCATATTGGGTATTGTCTCCAGTTCTGATCAGAACTGGGTTCACTCCCACTTGGAGCGGTTGGGACTGATTGACTATTTTGACCATACAAGCTGTGCAGAAGAAGTAGAAATAGCTAAACCTGACCCAGCTCTTTATAATCTAGGATTGAAGAAATCAGGCCTGAACCGAGAAAATGTGTTGGTCCTGGAAGATTCCCCCAATGGCGTATTGGCGGCCAAGCGGGCGGGCTTGTTTTGCGTTGCTGTGCCCAATCAGCTCACCAGCCAGCTTCCGTTTTATAATAATGACGGTGGACCAGACCGCGTGCTGCCATCTATGCTGGAATTTCCCTGGAATGAATTTATGAGAGACGATCGATGAAAACACTTTTTACTGCCATATTAAAATTCTTAGCCTTTGTGCTGGCTGGTGCGTTAATTATCGCTCTGCCGCTGTCATTGGTGGCCAGCAATGTTGGCAACGTGATCTTTAACCAGGAACAGATGAGTGAGATTGTAACTGGTGTTGTATTGGACTCGGAACTGATTCCCGCAGCCCTTGAGATCATGACCAACCGCCAAGCAGAAGACATCTCAACGAAAATTGGGCAAACTGATAACCCCGGGGGACGTGAGTTAAATCTCTATAATTTGATCTACTCGATGGAAGAGCAGAACTGGAAAAACTTCAAAAGAGCGCTGCTGGCAGATGATGTGATCGAGGGCTGGATCCAGGCCATCATAGATGGTTTTTATAACTGGCTGAACACAGACGAGCCGCTACCTTTTGTGAGTTTAGGGATGCAGCCTGTTATTGATCGAATGAAAGGACCAGAAGGCGAGGAAGCTGTGGTTACTTTTTATGATTCTCTGCCAGACTGCACAGACATACAAATGGAGGATATGCAAACCAACCCCGGAGATCCCCTGCCGCGAAGCAAGATGGTTAAAGAACTATGTAAACTTTCGACTTTCCCCCATGCGGACCAGATCAATGTTTACAAAGAAGTCATGTCAATGGTCGTTGATGCAACACCTCTTGAATATAATGCCACACGGGCTATCTTAAAACAGAGGGAACAAATTGGCGGGGTATTCACCCTAAAATGGACCATCCGCACCTGGCGCTGGAATATGGATACCGTTCTGTTGATTCCCCTGGTCTTGCTCTTGTTGGTGCTGTTCTTTGGAGTGCGATCCATGGAAGGGCTGGGACAATGGTTCGGCATTCCCCTGATAGGCGGAAGTCTGATCTCGCTGATCACTGCCCTATTATCCAGGACGCTGTGGCGGGGTTGGCTGGCAGAACGCATGCCTGACGCGATCCCCCAGACATCATTGTTGTATCACGAACTGATTGAAGCCAGCGTCAGAGTCATTGGCCCCATATTCAACCCGCTGATATTGCAGTCATTTGTTATTTTGTTGATTGGAGCAAGTTTGTTAACCATGGGCTTTATTTTAAGGATGAGAAAAGCGACTGGAGAGAAAAAATCCTGACCTTTTCTGGGGAATACAAAATAAAAACCTGACGAAATCAATTCGTCAGGTTTTTTTATTACCTATGATTTGGATAAACAAGGAGCGGAGGGGGTGGGATTCGAACCCACGGTGGCCCATAAGGCCACAACGGTTTTCGAGACCGCCCCATTCGGCCACTCTGGCACCCCTCCTCAACCTGAATTGGCATTATACCAATTGGAACCTGACAAGTAAACAAATGAGTACTTCAATATGGATAATTCACATACCTAACCCCCTCCCTTATTTGATTTAAGGTAATAAAACAAGACAGGGCGAATCTCACTATGCTGTAATATATATTTGACAAAACATACCAAGTGTGTGAAAATATGCACGATCTCCTCGAGAGGACTGTCGCTCTGAGAGACCACTTTTATCATTTTAGGCTGAACCTGAAGGAGAAAAGCATGAAAAAGACAGATGTATTGGTAATAGGCGGGAGCGCAGCCGGTCTTATTACAGCGCTTACTGGCAAAAGTTATTACCCTGAGAAAGACTTTCTAGTGATCCGGAAAGAAGAAGTAGTGATTGTCCCCTGTGGCATACCCTACATTTTTGGCTCACTCGAGAGTAGTGCTCAGAATGTGATACCTGATGCTGGACTGGAAAAAGCAGGTGTCGATCTAGTAGTAGGTGAGGTTGTGGAAATAGACATCGAAGCAAAAACGGCTTCATTGGCAGATGGGGAAAAAGTATGCTTTGATAAGCTGGTACTTGCCATTGGCTCAAGTCCCGTAAAACCTGGCTGGTTGAAAGGGAAGGATCTGGAAAATGTATTCTCCATTCCAAAAGACAAGGAATACTTGGATGTTCTGGCTGAAAAACTTCAGGACAAAAAGAAAATAGTTGTTATTGGCGGAGGTTTTATAGGTGTTGAGTTTTCTGATGAACTGAAGAAACAGGGCAAAGATGTGACCGTAGTGGAAATCTTGCCCCATATTCTTGGCGCTGTTTTTGATGAAGAGCTGGCTGCCAAGGCAGAAGAGATACTGGTTGAGCGGGGCGTGGTGGTTGAAACGGGCTCTGGTGTTAAAGAATTGTGTGGCAACGGCGTGGTTAAATCAGTCAAGCTCCAGGATGGAAAAGAACTTGAAGCAGATGCGGTCATCCTTTCCATGGGATACCGACCCAACGTTGAATTGGCCCAAAAAGCCGGGATTGAAACCAATGAATTGGGTTTTATTAAGGTAGACCAATATCTGCGAACCAACACACCGGACGTTTTTGCCGTTGGTGATTGTTCAGAAAAAAGGGATTTCATTACAAACAGGCCTATTGGCGCTATGCTGGCTTCAACTGCCTGTGCTGAAGCCAGGGTTACAGGGATGAACCTGTTTGGCCTGGAAACAATCCGAACTTTTACCGGTACGATTTCCAATTTTGCTACCGCTCTAGGCGAGCACAGTTTTGGCGTTGCTGGTATTACGGAAGATACTGCCAGGGAAGAGGGTTTTGATATTATCACCGCCAGTTTTGAAGGCGTGGATCACCACCCGGGGAAATTACCAGGAACACATAAACAGACTGTCAAATTGGTGGTTGCCAAAGACTCTGGCCTGATCCTGGGAGGATCTATCTTTGGATCCCATTCTGCAGGTGAGATTGTCAATGTAATAGGGCTGGCTATCCAGAATCATATGACAGTTTCTTCACTGTTAACGATGCAGATCGGCACCCATCCCTTATTAACCGCCCCGCCAACCGCTTATCCCCTTATCAAAGCGGCAGAGATGGCATTGAAAAAGATACGCATGAACGCATAGGGTATCTCTGCCTAAATCATCAAAAACTCCTGCCAAAGCAGGAGTTTTTGATGTTAATTGATCGCTAATAAGGAGAATTACATTACAAAATTGTTGTTTCAGTCCCTATTCAGGGATATTTACCCAAGTTTCCCACAAGCCCTCCAGAAAAAATCCAGATTTATAAGCTAAAATGATGCAGGATTTATTCAATTTACGTAAATAGCACATCGATTATCCTTGGAATTAAAGACCAGGAATGTTTGAAGAAGGGAGATTCTCATGAAAAAGAAAACCATCATTATCATTGTTGTCTTAGCAGTAGTTCTGGCGGGAGCGACTTACGGCGTTGTCAGCGCCAGACAGAAAAGCCAGGCCAGTAGTGGAGATTTACAAACTTACCAAATAAGCTACGGTGAGCTGAGCGCGGTTGTAGATGAGACCGGAGTTGTTCATGCGGATCAGAGCGCGATCCTGTATTGGGAAACAGCGGGCATTGTGGATGATGTAAATGTAAAACTGGGGGATCAGGTAAAGGCAGACCAGGTTCTGGCAGAATTAAGGGATGAATCCCTGCCCCAGAATTATTATATGTCACAACAAGAACTGATCTTGGCTACCAGGGCACTGGAAGATCTTTATGAAAACGCAGCCTCCGTGTCTGCGAATGCCCAGGCGGCTGTTGCAGCGGCGAGAGATGCAGTGGATGATGCAGAGTATCGCTGGCTGTTGAATCAGCCTGGAAACAGGGCAGCAGAAGAAACCCACAAAGCGGCCCGGGCGCGGGTGATCATCACCGAAGATCAGATGAAAAATAAACAGAAAAATTATGATAATGCCAAAGGAAAAATCGCCAAAGCCCTGGCCCAGTTAGTTTTAACGGATGCTATTAATGCCTGGCAGCAAGCGGTCTGGTATGAACAATGGCTGAAGAAAGGCGCTGATGAAATTGAAATGGCGATCCTCGATGCCAATGTGGCAGTTGCGACTGGCCAATTTAGAAGCTGCTGAACGGCAGTATGAGAAGGTTAAAGAAGGCCCTGATCCAGACGACATCACTATGGCTGAAGCGCGCATTTCCGCAGCGCAGGCTTCATTGGACGCAGCTTTTATCACTGCTCCGTTTGATGGAGTGATCACCTCTGCTGAGGTTTTGCCTGGTGACCTGGTATTGCCGAACAGCCAGGCTTTCCGGATTGACAATCTCAGTAATCTCCTTGTAGATGTGCAGATTTCCGAAGTGGATATTTCCCAAATCAAGATAGGCCAGCCGGTTAGGCTTGCTTTTGATGCTATCCTCGATCAGGAGTACTCCGGGGAAGTTGTTGAGGTATCGCCGGTTGGTGTCCCGCAGCAAGGTCTGGTCACATTCGAAGTGACCATAAAAATATTGGATGGCGATCAGGAAGTACGTCCTGGTTTGACAGCCGCAGTTCAGATCGTTGTCAGACAGGTTGAAGATGCTTTATTGATTCCCAATCGGGCAGTGCGATGGGTCAAAGGAGAGCAGGTTGTCTATCTTTCTATCAACGGCGCACAGGCAAAACTTGAGGATCTAAAGAGAGTACCGGTTACTTTAGGTGCATCTTCCGATGAGTTTACTGAACTGCTGGAGGGAGAGATCGGAGAAGGAGATTTCTTGGTTCTTAATCCGCCCAATGTTAGCATCTTTGAAACAATGGAAGGAAGACAGGGCCCTCCCCCCGGTATTCAATAGATTAGAAGGTTTTGATTGGAGTACGTTATGACAGATTGGGTAGTTGAAGCAAGAGATATCACCAAAGTCTACCAGATGGGCGAAGTGGAAGTTCACGCCCTCAGAGGACTTTCTGTAAATATTAAACCGGGCGAGATCCTGTCTATCATGGGCCCCTCAGGCTCTGGGAAATCAACCTTGATGAATATCCTGGGTTGCCTGGATCGTCCAACGGCTGGCGAATACAAACTTAATGGTGAGAGCGTGGCTACATTGGATGACGATCAATTGGCAGAGATCCGCAATCGTGGAGTCGGGTTTGTCTTTCAAAGTTTTAATTTATTGCCAAGAGCAACTGCGCTGGCCAATGTTGAGCTGCCCATGCGCTACGCGAGTTTTAAATGGACGAAATAGAAAA
Organism: uncultured Chloroflexia bacterium; assembly: GCA_963783765.1. Classification (GTDB taxonomy): domain Bacteria; phylum Chloroflexota; class Anaerolineae; order Anaerolineales; family UBA11858; genus B10-G9. The sequence goes on from CAWAOV010000006.1 coordinate 270,418, forward strand.
CAAGTTGCGACTGAAGCTTTGGAAGCGGTTGGGTTAGGTGATCGAATTCACCATCGCCCCAATGAATTATCTGGCGGACAGATGCAGCGAGTTGCCATTGCCCGCGCCCTTGTAAATGATCCGGCTATTGTCATGGCAGACGAACCTACAGGAAACCTTGATTCAAAATCTGGTGACGAGATCATGACCCTGCTTAAGAACTTGAATAAAGACCGGGGAACTACCTTGATCATTGTCACCCATGACCCTGAAATAGCTGAGCTAACTGACCGTATTATATCCATCCGAGATGGAAGGATAGCGGAGTAACTATGAATTTTGGATCCTCGGTAATTGAGGCTTTGGAAAGCCTCACCTCTAATAAAGTGCGCACAGCCCTCACAATGTTGGGCATCGTCATTGGCGTAGGAGCTGTGATCGCTATGCTGGCGATTGGTAATGGTACAGAACAGGCCATAGTGGGAGAGATCGAAGGCATTGGTACAAACCTGCTTTTTGTGGCAACCAATTACGAAGACGTGAAAAATCCGGAACCGCTGACCATTGGGGACGCAGACGCTTTAGGTGATCCACTTCTTGCTCCCTCTATTGCGGCAGCTTCCCCAGTTGTGCAAGGTCAGGCAGAATTGACTAACGCAGGGGAAGTTAAAAACGCTTCTCTGGTGGGTGTAACAGAAAATTATGCGATAGTCCAAACTGTTGAGCTTTCAGAAGGAGAGTTCTTTGATTCCACCCAGGTCAGTGGTTTGGCTTCAGCAGCAATTCTAGGGTCAAATATCGCCGAAGATCTATTTCAGCGCAGTGATGGATTAGTAGGTGAAACTGTACGTGTGAACGGACAGCCTTTCAGGATCGTCGGCATACTCAAAAAGGAAGGTGGGTCTGAGTTCGGTTCAAGCGTAGATGATCAGATTCTGGTTCCTCTAACTACGGCCCAGGTCCGCCTGCTGCCGCGTAAAGCCAGCAACCAGGTAGATTTGATTTACGTTTCTGCGATTGATTCTGACTCTGTAAAAAAAGCCCAGGATGAGATTTCAATCATATTACGAGAGAGGCACAAGATCAAACTTGCTGAGGATGATTTTATAATTCTCACTCAGGAATTGTTCCTGGATTTCGCTTCCACAGTCACCGGAGTATTTACTATTTTCCTGGGTGGTGTGGCCGGTATCAGTTTGCTTGTTGGCGGTATTGGGATCATGAACATCATGCTGGTATCCGTGACTGAACGGACCAAGGAAATTGGCCTCAGGAAAGCAGTGGGCGCTAAGAGACAAGATATCTTAACCCAGTTTCTGATAGAGTCTTCCTTGCTCAGCGCAATCGGAGGCATTATTGGTATTCTTCTGGGTTGGTTGTTATCCCTTGGTATTGGCCAGATCGCCGCCGCCAACGATTTCCTGCTTAATCCAGCGATAACAATCAACTCGGTTTTGCTGGCAACCTTGTTTTCGGCCGCTGTAGGCCTTTTCTTTGGTATTTACCCGGCTAACCGGGCAGCCCAGCTAGAACCAATTGAAGCTTTGCGGAGCGAGTAATAAATAGGGCTGCTTCCTGAAGACCGGATCAGTCCAAGGCACAAAATCATGGATAGAATTCTTGTTGTAGATGATGATCACGATATCGTACGCCTGGTCAGATCCTACCTGGAAAAGGCTGGATTTGAGGTCCTGACGGCTTATGATGGTGAAACAGCGCTGCGTTTATTAAGGGCTGAGAAACCCCAGTTGCTGATCCTCGATCTAATGCTCCCCGACAGAGATGGTTGGGATGTGGCCAGGTTGGTGAGATCTGATAACAAGCTGGCAGCTACTCCTATTATCATGCTCACTGCCAGGGTGGAAGACAACGATAAGATCGTGGGCCTGGAAATCGGTGCGGATGATTACATCACCAAACCTTTTAATCCACGCGAGGTTGTTGCCCGCGTTCGGGCCTTACTGAGACGCACTCAACTTCAACACGACGCCCAGATTCCACAATGTTTACAGGTAGGCAATCTGGAGCTTGATATTGGCAAACGGGAACTCTCGTCTGAGGAAGAGCTGATCAATCTCACCCCCTCAGAGTTTGAAATAATTAAAGTATTAATGCAAAACCCTGGATTTGTGATTACCCGGGATGAACTGGCAGAAAAAGCCCTGGGTTATGGATCTTCCAGCGCTGGACGAACCCTGGATTCCCATATTAAGAACCTGAGGCGGAAAGTGGACCGGGATACCAACCAGGAATCCTTTATACAAACGGTTCATGGTGTTGGCTACCGGATGAGGGATCGATGAAATTAAATCAGCTCTGGGTGAGGATCAGCCTGACATATATGGCGATCATGATTTTTTTGATCGTTATCCCGACCGGGATCTACCTGACAATTCAGGCGGATAATATCAATCTTGTCCAACCGGATGGTGGATTATTAGAAACTCTTCCAGACGGTTCTCAGACTTCCTTCCTGAACAGAATTAGCCGCTACGGGCAGAGTGAAATTGTCATTGGGTTGGTCAGGATGTTATTTGGCATATCCATGATGGGCACGCTGGTTGGTGTGATCAGCAGCCGGGGATTGGCTGCTCCATTGAATAATCTATCCAAGGCAGCCATGGCAGTTGGATCCCAGGACCTCACTCAGCGTATCGAAGTGAAAGGCACCAACGAGATCAGAGAAGTCGCCGTTGCCTTTAATGCTATGGCCGCCGCGCTGGAAGAAGCCAATAATATACGGAATAACATGTTGGCTGACATCGCCCATGAACTCCGGACACCATTAACTGTGATCCAGGGCAATTTGAGAGCGATCCTTGATGATGTCTATGAACTTGATAAGGTCGAAGTGGCCCGCCTTTATGATCAGACCCGCCAACTTTCCCGGCTTGTGGATGATTTGCATGACCTGGCCCTCCTGGAAGCAAAAGAATTCTCCCTTAATATCAGCGCCCAAAATTTATCGGAAGTTGTGCAAGATGTGGGAGACATTTATCAACCCATATTTGACGACCAGGGCAAAACTTTGGAAATGGATCTTCAGGTAGATATTCCCGAAGTGCAAGGAGACTGCGCCCGCATCACACAGTGTTTGAACAACCTGCTTAATAACGCTCTTCGCCATACGCCAGAAGGGGGCAAGATCATAATCAGCCTCCAGAACCAGGATGGATGGGCAGCCGTATCAGTTCGGGATGACGGAACGGGAATCGACCAAGAACATCTGCCCCTTGTATTTGACCGCTTCTACCGGGTGGACCTTGACCGGAATCGAGCTACTGGTGGATCTGGATTGGGATTGGCGATCACAAAAGCACTGGTTCAGGCTCACGGGGGAGAGATCTCAGCTGCCAGCCCAGGCAAGGGCCGGGGTAGCGAGTTTACGATCAAGCTGCCCGTCGGGGCCTGATCAATCTGAAACAAACCAAATTCTTGTATTTGTAAGACAGACTACTTCTCAATCCTGGAATCTTGGCAGGATTGGTGATTATTGGTTATAATGGATTTCCCTCCAGGATTGAGGACATATTAAAGAAGATCCCCCCAACTTCCTGAGGAAAATACATAGATCAAAGAATTTGACCTAGATGGATAATTTTTTATGGAAAATTTATTAATCATCATTTTGATCGCCCTGGCATTGATCTTTGATTTCCTGAATGGATTCCAGGACAGCGCCAATGTAGTGGCAACTATGATCTCTTCCCGGGCAATGACCCCTACGGCCGCACTTGTTATGGCCACAGTGGCTAATTTCATCGGTCCATTTATTTTCGGTGTCGCAGTTGCCAAAACGATCGGACGGGATGTGGCTTCTCCTGATTCAATATCGATTGCCGTTGTATTGGCGGCTTTATTAAGTGCAAGCATCTGGAATATTATCACCTGGTTTTTTGGTATCCCTTCCAGTTCTTCTCATGCCTTGATCGGTGGTATTGTTGGCGCGGTGATCGTAGGGTCTGGTTGGCAGTCCTTAAAAATCGAAGGGCTGCAATTGATAGCCATTGCCTTGTTTTTATCTCCTGTATTGGGATATCTCCTTGGATTAATCGTGATGCGGATCAGCATGTGGGCTGTTCGTAATGCAACACCGAAAGCCAACCTTTATTTTAAGTATGCTCAGATACCAACAGCATTCACTCTTGCCTTGAGCCATGGGACCAATGATGCTCAGAAAACTATGGGTATTATGACCATGGGGCTGGTGGTTCTGGGATATCAGGATCATTTTGTTGTTCCCTGGTGGGTGATTTTAACCAGCGCGACCGCTATTGGTGTTGGCACAGCTATGGGAGGATGGAGGATCATCCATACCTTGGGCGGCAAGTTTTATAAGATCAGGCCCATTCATAGTTTTGCGTCTCAGCTCTCTTCCATGGTTGTGATCCTGACAGCTTCGTTATTTGGTGGACCTGTCAGCTCAACACACGTGGTCAGTTCTTCAATTCTCGGCGTGGGAGCTGCTCAGCGAAAATCGCAGGTCCGCTGGGGAGTGATGGGTGATATCCTGGTGGCCTGGTTCTTGACCGTTCCGGTTTCTGCGGGTATAGCGGCGCTGCTGTATTTATTGATTAATTATTTGATTCCCTAATCAGGTGATCAAGTTTTGGATTGGAGGAAGGATATGGGCATCTCAGGTGTTTTCAAACGGGGAAAAAGAGAAGATAAATTTGTGGGGATGTTGATCGAGCAGACCCAGATCACAGTGGAAGGGTTGAAGCTCTTGGAAAAATGGCTCGGGAAAACTGAGTTAAAAGATAAAGCCATCGATCAGATGCGGGCCAAAGAAATCGAAGCTGACGAGGTACGGCGGATATTAATTGACGAACTGCACAATACCTTTATCACACCTTTGGACCGGGAAGACATCTTCATGCTCTCGTTATACATTGACGACATCCTCGATTATTGTTATACGACTGTAGAGGAAATGCAGCTGCTGAGAATTGAAGCCGATGAATACCTGATGAAGATGGTTACTTTAACCCGGGAAGCAACTGAAGAGCTGGAGATGGCTTTCCACACTATATCCAGCAATCCCCGGGTCGCTGGTGAACATGCCCGCCGGGCGAAGAAAATTGAAAACGAAGTGGAGCACCTTTACAGGGTTGCCATCGGCGATCTATTTGTAAAAGCCAAGGATTTTGAACCCTTAATGGTGATGTTAAGGCAGCGGGAAGTTTACCGGCACGTATCCAATATGGCAGATCAAGCAGATATGGCTGCAGATATTCTTGGCATGGTGGTCATGAAGCTGACCTAGGTAAGGACTATTTATGTGTTTAAAAGTGCGCGGGCTGAAGCTGGCGCACTTTATATTTAATTGACTTTAAAACTTTCGAGTAGAAATAAACGGACCAATGTTTATGAAGGAGTGGTTCATATCTTATTCATTACTGCATCCTGTATGTCAATGTACCTACCCAGCAGGTTATTGCGGTGAAAGCTTGAGGATCGAGCCATCTAGATCAATCAGATAGACTTCTCCACTTTCATCCTGGTCAATTGCGGCGACCTTGCCGCCAACGCGGAAGAGCTGTCGGTTTTGCCAGTTCCCGTCGGGAGTTTGCAGAAGGCCCCAAATTATCCCAAAGCAGAAATTACTGTACAGGTAAATCCCCTGCCATTCCGAAAGGGTACCCCGGTATACAGCGCCGCCAGAGATCGAACAGCCCAGAGAATGGTCATATTCCCAGATGGGATCAATTACCTCAAGTCCAACCGGAAGTGATCCTTCATAAGGATGGCTGCCTTCCAGGTAATCCCAGCCAAAATTGGTGCCGGCCTTGGCATCTGCAGCTAGATAGTTGATCTCTTCCCATTCTTGCTGGCCCACATCGGCAATATAGATATCACCACTGATGGGATCGAAAGTGAACCTCCAGGGATTGCGGAGTCCGTAAGCCCAGATTTCATTTCCAAAAGGATTCTCTGCGGGAATTATATTCGGCAGTTGGTTAACATCGACCCGTAAAAGTTTCCCCAGAAGATTGTCAAGATTCTGGGCATTATCCTGCGGATCTCCACCACCGCCGCCGTCCCCGGAGGCAATCCATAAATATCCCCTGGGACCGAAGCTGATCTGACCACCGTTGTGGTTCTTGAACGGCTGGTTAAAACCCAATACTTTGATTTCAGAATCCCCATCCCCGCGATCAGGATCCGCGGAAACTTTGAACCTGGACACGACCGTATTTCCGTTATTATCGGTGTAGTTGACAAAGAAAAACCCATTCTCTTTATATTCGGGATGGAAAGCGAGACCAAGCAAACCTTGCTCAGGCCCGTTGGATCCCACGCGACCCTGGATATCCAGGAACGGATTGTCCAGAAGGCTCTCGCCATCATAGATCAGGATCTGGCCTCGTTGTTCAATGATGAACAGACGCCCGGAGCTGTCCCCGGCAGAAACTAGACCAACCGGCCTGTTAAGACTGGAAATTATCTCAACCCATTTATATTGGGCGGGGTCAGGAAATTCGGTAACATCTGCAAGGGCGGGTGTCGGGGCAGGTGTATCTGCCGGAGTGGAGGTAGATGTTGGATCCTTGGGAGAAGGGAGAACTGTTGAAGAAGGTGCAGCGATTAATATTGCTGTTTTCGTTAGCAGAGGAGCTTCCTGGGAGGAACAGCCTGCAGCCAGTAGGAGCAATAAGAGTATAGATATAGTTAGATAGGGTTTGACTATTAATGATTTAGACACGGGAACACCTCTCACAAGATACCTGAAACGGATATAGTAAGTTTTATTATATTGAGTGAAGATTAGAATTTGATTAGAAAGGAAGCATGTCTAAACCGCCCCATGCTGAAAAAGACCATGTCCTTGACATGGGGGTTTGCTAACTTAACGCTGGATGAGGCACAATTTAATCCTGGACCGATTTTTCTTTGAGAGCTTCCAGGATTTTTTATTAGGGGCAGGTCCAGTATTGGAGGACCAATATTAATAAACGCAGAATCAAAGACGGCCAACTTGGCTCAAAAAAAAGGGTAAAATTGCTGTTATCATTATTCAGGCCTAGGGCGGCTTGGATTTGATGCCCGGTTTGATTTTTGATGAATATGATATTTTCCAAATCTTGATTAGTTAATTCAAAAGACATAGGACTGAACAATGGAAACAGTTATAAAAAGTAGCTCAAAAGAAGTGATCATCAGCATTGAAAAACCGTTTGTGGTGATCGGGGAAAAGATCAACCCCACGGGTAGGAAAAAACTAGCCGCGGCTCTCAAGGAAGGCGATTTTGAATATGTAAAACAAATTGCCCTAAACCAGGTTGCTGCGGGTGCTGACATTCTGGATGTTAATGTAGGCGTTCCAGGGGTTGATGAAGTTGATCTGCTGCCCAGGGTGGCCAAAATTGTTTCTGAGGTGGTGGATATTCCTCTTTGCCTGGATTCCGCAAACCCGGATGCTCTGGCGGCTGCCCTCAAGGTTTTACCGGGTCGCCCTTTGGTGAATTCGGTCAATGGTGAAGAACATTCCCTGGACGCAGTCTTGCCTGTCATTAAGGAATTTGGTGTACCGGTCATTGGGCTGGTTATGCATGATGATGGCATTCCCAATGACGCAGAGACCCGCCTAAAAGTGGCTGGAAAGATCATTGAAAGAGCTGCCCAACTCGGCATTCCCGCAAAAGATATTGTCATTGATCCGCTGGTGCTGACAGTGGGAGCAGATAACAATGCCGGCGTTGTGACATTGGAAACTGTCCAGCGGGTGAAGCAAGAATTTGGCGTAAACATAAACCTTGGGGCCAGCAACGTTTCCTTTGGTCTTCCGGATCGCCACACCATTAACCAGGCTTTTCTTGCCCTGGCTATGGGGGCTGGCGCAACCTGCGCAATTACCGATCCTATGAAGCTTACTTCGATTATCAGGGCTGCGGACTTGCTGCTGGGAAGGGATTATTATGGTTCCCGCTACATTGGATATTTCAGAGAGCACAAACCTGATTAAGCCTGAATACTTATGAAAAAATGGCAGGTCACAGATTTAAATCTAACAGTGGATGGTGTGCTGCGCGGGCAGGGGGCAGATCCAGATATTATCCGGTCCCGCAGTCCACGCCTGGTTGCCGCAGCTGAAAAAGCCCTGGCCGTAGGGATAAAAATGCTTGAACCACAAGTGCTGATAAAGGAAATCAAGGTGATTGATTTCCAGCACAACAGCCTGGAATTGGAGGGTGGGAATAGTTTATCTGGTCCGCTGGTAACGGGACACCTGGTTGGCGCAAGCTATCTCACGGCAGCAGTTTGCACTGTCGGGTCCAAGATAGATGATTATGCATCTGAGGTTATGAAAGATGATATGATCCTGGGCCTGGCGATCGATGGTGTAGGGTCCACTGCTGTTGAGTCTCTTGCCAACGAAGTGTGTAGAGATATTGAACTGAAGGCAGCTGCTGAGGGTTATCAAAACACCATTCCTCTCAGCCCGGGCATGATCGGCTGGGGAGTGGAGGAAGGGCAGCCGACCATTTTTAAACTGCTTGATGCGGATCAGATTGGGGTCAGCTTAACCCCGTACTGTCTGATGATCCCCCGCAAATCACTTTCGATGATTATTGGTGTTGGGCCAAATATCAGTTCGGATGCACGTATATGTGACTATTGCACTATGCGTAAAACCTGCCGATATCAAAACCAGCACGAGGAGGTAGAATGACCCACAAGATTGCTCTGTTAACGGACAGCACCTGCGACATCCCCCAGGAATTCCTTGATGAATATCAGATCCAGGTCATTCCCCTGACCATTATTTGGGGAGGAGAGCAGTTCAGGGACGGGGTTGATCTCAGCGCAGACGATTTTTATAAAAGACTGGACTCAGATCCAACTATACCGACTACATCTCAGCCCACGCCACAGCAAATGGTGCAGGCCTATGAATCCGCTACAAAGGAAGGGGCCGAGGAAATCCTGATCATTACTATCAGCCGTGCTATGAGCGGAACTTTTGAGTCTGCTACAGCAGCTGCAGGAATGGTGGATTTCCCTGTCACAGTGCTGGATTCAAAAGCCAATTCCATGAGTTTGGGATGGCAGGTACTGGCAGCAGCCAGAGCGAGAGAACAGGGCGGCGATCTTCAGTCCATGATCAACGCGGCAGATAAAGCACGCAGCACCATGGTATATATCATTTCTCTTGATACGCTGGAATATTTACATAAAGGGGGACGCATTGGTGGCGCAAGCCACTTTATCGGTAATTTATTGAACTTAAAGCCGCAGATCTCAGTTGACCATAACAGCGGAGAAGTGGCTGGGGGGCGGCGATCCCGTACTCGAAAAAAAGCGCTGGCAGATCTCTATGTGGATTTCTTTGACCAGGTAGATCACGAAAAACCACTCAGGATCGCCGTATTGCACAACGCTGCACCGGAAGAAGCCCGGGCTGTTGCGGAAAAAATCAAAGCCGAGTTTGATCCTGAGGAAGTGATCATCAGTATAGTATCTCCAGTGCTGGGCGTGCATACCGGACCGCGGGCAGTGGCGATTTGTGGTTATGCTGAATAAAGGAACCCCTGAATACCTTCCAGACTGCCTTATTAGTTGATCCTGGAAAACTATGTCTAATCTCAAAACCATAGCCGCATCTTTGAAAATCCCGCTCTCAGGCGTGCATGCTGTTGTCTCACTGCTGGATGATGGAAATACCATTCCCTTCATTGCCCGCTACCGGAAGGAAGCCACTGGCGGACTGGATGAAGACCAGCTTCGGAATATTGACGAAGAACTCACCCGCCTGCGTGCTCTTGCCGAACGTCGGGAAACAATTCTGAAGACCATTCATAACCAGGGAAAATTAACCCCTGATCTTGAAGAGGAAATTAATGCTGCGAACTCCAGGACAGACCTGGAGGATCTTTACCAACCCTATAAACCTAAAAGAAAAACCAGGGCGAGTATTGCCAGGGAAAAAGGATTGGAACCCCTGGCAGATATGATCCTGGGGCAGTCTCAAAACAAGATGCCTCTGGAGGAAATTGCCCGGGCTTTTATTAATGAACAGGTCCCGACTCTTGAGGAAGCCTGGCAGGGAGCCCGCGATATTGCTGCAGAGGTAATCAGCGATCATCCCAGAGATCCGCCAGCAGCTTCGTAAAAAAGCTCTCCAGAACAGCCTGATAGCGACTGGTAAAAAAAAGGCAGCAGAAGATGACCGACAGGTCTATAAGGATTACTATCAGTTCGAGATCCAGACCAATCGTATCCGCCCTCATCAAACCCTGGCTATCAACCGTGGTGAAAAACAGGGAATTTTAACTGTAAAACTCACTCTTCCTGAAAGAACGTGGGAACCGGTGATCCTGGAGCAGTTCCCCCTGGATTCTCATTCGCCTTTTTCCGAAGAACTTAGGATTTGTATGCAGGAGGGGGCCTCCAGATTATTACTGCCGGCCATTTTTCGAGATGTCCGCCGACTTCTGACTGAAAAAGCAGAAGAAAGGGCTTTGCAGATATTTACCAAGAATCTTCGGGCCCTGCTGCTGCAGTCCCCCCTGGCAGGGTTTACCGTGATGGGATTAGATCCTGGATATCGGACGGGATGTAAGGTAGCAGTGGTGGATCCGACCGGAAAAGCACTTCATACCGGAACGATCTATCCTGTTCCTCCCCGAAATCAAATAGAACAAGCCCGTGAATATTTACTAAAAAACATCCAGGAATGGAAAGTTACCCTGATCGTTATTGGGAATGGTACGGCATCCAGGGAAACTGAATTATTCGTGGCGGATGTCATTAAAGATCTTGAAGGGGTGAAATACCTGATCGTCAGTGAAGCAGGCGCCAGTGTGTACAGCGCCAGTAAACTGGCAGGCAGAGAACTGCCTGATATGGATGTCAGTTTCCGGGGCGCAGTGTCCATCGCCCGCCGGGTGCAGGATCCCCTGGCTGAGCTGGTAAAGATCGACCCCCAATCCCTTGGGGTAGGCATGTATCAACATGATGTCAACCAGTCACAACTGAAAGAGAAGTTGGAGCAGGTCGTAGAAAGCGTGGTGAATCTGGTTGGCGTTGAGATTAACACTGCCTCGCCGGCGTTATTATCTTTTATCTCAGGCATTGGCCCAGGGCTGGCGGAGCGGATCGTGGCTTATCGCGATCAAGCGGGTCATTTCAACGACCGAGAACAATTGCAGGATGTTCCCGGTATGGGCGAAAAGACCTATCAGCAGGCTGCTGGTTTTCTGCGGATCAGGGGGGGTGCTAACCCCCTCGACACCACGGCTATCCATCCAGAAAGCTACCCGGCTGCAAAAGAAGTCATTCGCCAGGCAGGAATCGGATTGAACGAAAAACGCCAGGAAAAAAAGCGTGCCCTGGACAGTTTGAGCGAGAGGACGACAGTTGAGGATCTGGCGGCTTCCCTTAAGATCGGGATCCCAACGCTTGAAGATATATTTAAGCAGCTCGTCCAACCCGGCCGCGATCCAAGGGAGGATCTGCCCAAACCATTCTTGCGTAAAGATGTGTTATCAGTGAAAGATCTGGTTGTAGGCATGGAACTGCAGGGGACCGTTCAAAATGTGGTTGAGTTTGGGGCTTTTATTGACCTGGGAGTAAAAAATGCCGGCTTGCTGCATAGATCAAAAATGCCTGCCGGGTTGGACCTCAATCTGGGAGATATCGTCCGGGTTACGATCAAGCAGCTGGATCTGGAGCGGGGCAGGATCAGCCTGGGCTGGGCCGGGGAGTGAATAGACCCTTTAGGGTTCCTTGGGGGTCGTCGAAAAAACACCTGCCTGATTTGGACAGCAAATGGAAAATGTATTTGATTGACAGATGTTATAAGATCTTATATTTTGTAATATTGAGTGCCCCGAATCAAATTGTATAGAACGAGCACCAAAAATCAGGAGAATATAAATGGCTGAAATGAATTCGCGAGAGCGGGTGGTGACAACTTTATCACATCGCGAGCCCGACCGGATCCCTTTTGATTGCACCTTCGGGTATGAGGGTTACCTGCGCCTGGCGAAGTATCTGGGTCTAAAAACTAAAAAAGAAGTTATTCCCGGCAGTCCCTGGCTGGCAGTCAGCAACCCAATCGAGCTGCTGCATGAACTGAACATTGATCTATGTTACATCGGTTTGGGGAAAACCAAAGACACACCGGTTTTCGAATATGGCATGGATTTTTATACCGACGAGTGGGGGGTCAAGTTCCGCAAAGTTGAGCTCCCTACTGGGCTGATGTATGATATTTATGATCACGTCCTGGCGGGGGCCACCCTAACAGATCTTGAACAATACCCCTGGCCTGATCCCTATCATCCGGACCTGGTTGAAGGCTTGGAGGAAAAGGCTCGGGATCTGTATGAGAACACTAACTTTGCCCTGATCGGAAAGTTCAGCAATTCTATTTTTGAACAAGCTCACTATATGAGAGGTTTCGAACAATTATTGATGGACTTGAGCTTGGAACCTGATTTTGTGGACGTTTTGATGGGAAAACTTGTTGATATCGCACTGGCCCGCCTGGAAGTTGGCCTTAAAGCCTGCGGGAAATATATTCAGGCTGTTCGATTTGCCGGCGATGATATGGGGCAGCAAAATGGACCGATTATGTCCCCTGCTATGTTCCGAAATCTGATCAAGCCCCAATTCTCGCGTTATTACCAAAAAGCCCGGAAGCTGATCGATCAGTACAATCCTGATATCAAAATCATTGCCCATACCGATGGGGACGTTTACCCACTCATCCCTGATTATATTGAAATGGGGTTGGATGTGTTAAATCCGGTGCAGCCGTACGTAGCAGAGATGGAACACGACAAATTAAAAGCTGAATTTGGAGATCGTTTATCTTTTCACGCCGCCATTGATATTCAAAAGGTTATGCCATTTGGGACACCGGAAGAAGTTAAAGCAGAAGCCATTAAAACGATGAAAGCCCTTGGCCCAGGTGGAGGATATATCTTGGCCCCCACCCATTACCTTCAAGCAGATGTGCCGCCCGAGAATATCATTGCTTTGCGTGATGCTGTTCTGGAATATGGAATATATCCATTGGGTTTGTAAATCATTAAATGTGGTCGCTTTGAACATAGAATTGCCTGTTCAAAAAAAATAAAATAAAGGGTCTTATGAAAATCACAGAAAATCAATACAAGATTCTGGCAATCATTTTACTTCTGGCAATTATTTTGATGGTTGTCTTTGTGATCATTCCAAAATATACACCAGAGCCTGCGGTACAGAATGCAGAGAAGATTGATTTTTCTAATTCCGCCTGGATTGAAAATTATGTGGAAGACACCATAGGGCTTTTTGGAAAAGATTTCTTTCTAAACACGGCTTTTTCCTACAATCCAAGATCCAATAAAATGATTGTGACCTATGCTTCCCAGATGAGTATAGAAGAAGCACGCGACCATTATTCTTCCCTTCCGGGAGCAGAACAAATTGGACGGAACGACGAAACCAGTCTGTCCATCACAGCGGAAAAGAATGGGCAACCTTTTAAGATATACAACTACTATTCCTCGATTTCCCGGGTATTTGAATTGGAACTTGTTCTTGACCAGGAAAGGGCAGAACGCATCATAGCCCAGTTGGAGGAAGCGTTCCCCGTCCAGGAGCTTGCCCAGATCAACGAAATCCAGGAAATCATTGAGGGAGATTTGTTTGGGGGATACGTACGTTATAGGTATGATGAACTTGATGAGTACAGCTACCCAGATATACCAATATTCTCTCGAGCTTATCTTTTTGAGGGCTCCGAAGAGGATTTTATTATTACCCTGAATGAGTTGAATGAAGTATATCCAGATTACAAATACGACGACACTCAGAATACCTATTATTACAATATTGATGGAAAAATCATTTCGGTGAGTTATTTTGTTACCGATCTGAATGAAAGAATTGTATCGATCAGTATTCAAGAAGAGGGAAATTCAGGTTCGTAAAACTACATTATTTCAGGGCGTCCGCCGGCTTGCGCGCCAGGGTCATATCCCGTTGGTTTCAACCAGCCTATCCTGGCAGTTTCAGCGTTTTTATATCCATACTTAATTAGATATTCATGACATAGGGACTCGGATTATTGAAGGTCCTTCGAGTCAAGATACCTGAATCTTCCCCCCTGACTTAACTCCTATTCTGTTGGAATATTAATCACATACGTGAATGCGCGGTTGACAAACGTGAATTTATCTATTATTGTTTAACTGTAATGCTTATGTGACCGAAATCACAAAAACCGCCCTCCCGCCGAAAAAAAGAGTTAAGCAAAGATGTATCCAATAACTGCGGCTTAGCACTACTTGTTGATTTGGTTGAAATTATCTGATGGCAAGATGTCAAGGCTGTTTATTAGGTTGTGACAATTTGATCTGCACACTTCTAAGAACCCAAAAAAGGAGGATCGAGGAAAATATAAATCACCTGTAAGTCAAAATATTGTCAGGAACTTGAAGGTGAGTTCCCCCAAGAACTTTATGTTCATTTACCAGGAGAGAGAAATGAAATTCCGAACAGTATCAATTGCTTTAGTATTTGTGTTGTTGATTACAATGTTAGCTGCCTGTGCCCCGGCCGCTCCTGAAGCTGCAGCCCCCGCTGAAGCAGAAGTAGCCGTAGAAGAACCTGCAGAAATGCGCACTTACTACATGGTTTCATCCCATCAGGCGCATCCCTATTTCGCTGATTCCCACCTTGCCCTGCGTTATGCCGCTGAGTATTTCCAGGTCAACATCATTGCCGCTGGCCCCGAAGGTTGGGATACCCAGGCTCAGGCTGATGCAATTGAAGTTGCTGTTGCCAATAAGGCTGACGGCATCATCACCAGGATGTGGGATGACTCCCCCGCCGAAGCTGTCAAAACTGCTATGGCTGCCGGCATCCCGGTCATCATGACCGAAACCAGAACTGCTGTTAACCCTGGCCTGACCTACATTGGTTTGGACAATTACCAGTGCGGTCGTGATACTGCGAAAGAGTTGATCGAGCGCGCCGGCACCACCGGTAGCGTCGCCCTGATGGGTAACTGGGGTGCTGCCAATACTGATGCCAAGCTTGCTGGTGTCAAAGACTACCTCGCCGAGTACTCAGAGTGGGAAGTTGTCGTCGAAGCTGATGACAAAGCCGCAACCGCTGATGCTATCGAAGCCGCCAAAAGCGTTTTCAACAACTATCCTGACGTTGATGCAGTCGTCGGGCTGGACTCCAGCTCCGGCACTGGTATTGCCCTCGCCATGGAAGAATTGGACATCGAAGCCGGCAGCGTGAAAGTTGTTGTGCACGACCGCGAACCAGCTACCCTCGAGTACATTGCCAAGGGTTACATCGATGCGACTTTGATCAACAAGACCGCCACTGATGAATACATGGCTATCTTGATCATGGAAGACTGGAACAATGGTGGTCTGAAAGACATCCCAGTTTCCTCAGATAACGCAGCCGCAGGCGTCAATCCTGTTCCTGAAAACATGTATAATACTGCTGCAGTGATCGATGCTGACAATGTTGATTTCTTTGTTGCAGAGAATATGCCGACATTTGATACGAGTCTGTACAACTACTAAACAAGTAGTGCTCTAACACAAAAAGTCGAAAGGTTGACCACTCCGCCTTTCGACTTTTTATCAAACAAACACAGCATTAAGTGGTAGTAAGGTAACGGGAGTGAATAATGGAGCCAAATTCTTTTAATGGCAAATCCAAAGCGAAGGTTGCGCCGGCATTCCACGAGGATGATTTTATACAAATTCATGACATCAAAAAATCATACGGTATTGTCGAAGCACTTCATAATGTAAGTTTTGGCATTACAAAAGGAAAAGTTCATACCCTGTTGGGAGAAAATGGAGCCGGGAAATCCACCCTGGTAAAGATTATCATGGGGGAAGAGGAACCCGATTCAGGTACCCTGGTGATCGACGGCCAGGAAATTACACACTATTCTCCTGACAACTCCTACAGCCTGGGCATATCAATGGTGCACCAGGAACTGGCCATTTTTGAGAACCTGACTGTTGCCGAAAATATTTTTCCATCCCGCTACTTTACTAATAGAATTGGCACAATAGACTGGAATGCCTTAAAACAACGGGCTCAAGAAAGTATCGATATTTTTGATATTGATATAAAACCATTCCAAAAAATGGATTCCCTCACCCTTGCACAGCAGCAGATGGTAGAGATCCTGCGCTGTATCAGTGACAACCAGCAGATCATCCTGCTTGATGAACCAACATCAGGCCTCAATAATCTTGAAACAGAGAAATTGATGAGAATCATCGATCAGCTGCGCAAGGAAGGAATTACTTTCATTTATATATCCCACAGGATCAACGAAGTCCTTGAGATCAGCGACAAGATCACCATTTTGCGCGATGGTAGATATATCCGTACCTTTATCAACGACGAGAATCTTACCGAAGATGACCTGGTCAACTCAATGGTTGGACATGAGTTATCGGGCAGTCTTTATACTAAAAAAGAATTTGTTGACGCCAGCGCCAACCCGGTGCTGTTCAAAGTTGAAGGACTGGAAAAGAAAAACGCGCTTAATCCGGTGAGTTTTCAACTTCAGGAAGGCGAGATCATCGGCTTTTTTGGACTGGAAGGATCAGGACTAATAAAAGTATCGCGCATGATCTACGGATTGGAAGGAAGGGATTCTGGCGAGATCACCTTTAAGGATCAAAAACTAACTACTATTACTCCCCAGGAGATGATCAAAAATAAGATCCTCTACCTGAACAATAATCGCAAGCAGGCCGGGCTGCTGATGAACAGCGGTGCTGCAGATAACATGATGCTGCCGAGGATGGATGACTTGTCCGTCATGACTATATTAAGGGATAGCGCAATCGCGGATTTTGCAGAAAAATACATCAAATTATTTTCGATTGTATTACCCAGTATTTTTGAAAAACCCCGCAATTTAAGCGGCGGCAACCAACAAAAATTGATGTTCTCAATGTGCACTGGAGCAGAGCCGGAACTGATGATCGTCAATGAACCAACCCGCGGCATCGACGTGGGCGCAAAAAGCGAGATCCATAAATTTATCTTAAATGCATCAGATCAGGGGACTGGATTTATTATTTTCAGCTCTGACCTGCCTGAACTGGTCGGGCTTTGTGATCGAATCTACATCATGAAGAACAAAGCCCTTGTAGGTGATCTTCAGGGTGAAGACATTAATGAGGAAGCTATCCTGGCATTAGCCTGTGCATAATCGTGTAAGGAGGATTTAGCAGATGGAAATTAGCTCATCTGAAGCTGTGGCAACCATCAGCCGGAAAAAGAAGTTCAACTTTGGTTCTCTGACCATTATCTTAATCACGGCTATTTTGTTTACGTTTCTAACGCTTACCAGCGAAACCTTTTTTACATACAGAAATATCTACGCCATTTTATATGGCGTCTCGTTCCAATTTATAGCCGTGATAGGTTTTACTTATTTGATGATCATAGGTGAAATCGATCTTTCCGTGGGTTCAATTTATGCTTTCTCTGGGATGTTCATGGGATACCTGATGGTTATGAAAAAGGTTCCACTGCTACCGGCAATGGGCATCTCCCTGCTGGCCTGCGTGTTACTTGGCGCAATTACAGGTTTCTTGATCGTTAGATTCAAATTGAACTCCATGATGGTGACAATTGCAACCATGACCCTGATCCGGGGGCTGGCATCCAATTTTGTCAAACGTATGTACGGCGCCACCTATCCGTCAGCCATGCGCCATCTCTCAAAGATCGAGGTCAGCGATGTTTACCTGACAATAATAATCATGATCGTCCTGGTTGTGATCCTGGAAATCCTTCTGAAAAAATCTTCAATCTTCAAAAGGTTATACAGTGTGGGTGAAAACCGCTTAACCGCCCGTATTTACGGGATCAAATCCAACCGGATCATCATCTCATTATTCGCACTTTCCGCCCTGGCTGCCGGCATTGGAGGAATCTTATTATCATCCCGGGTGACCTACGCGGATACAGCAATTGGACTGGGACTTGAATTCCATTTGCTTACCGCTGCTGTGTTGGGTGGAGCCAGTCTCTACGGCGGGAGAGGCAGCATGTTAGGTTCTGCAGTTGGCCTTATCTTCCTGGCCACAATCCTGAATGGTATGGTCATCTTCAACATTGAGCCGCTGCTCCAGCAGCTGATCGTTGGCATCATCCTGATAGTTGCGGTTTTTGTTGATACACGCCTCAACAAGCAGGAATAAGGAAAAATAACTCATGGGAATGAATTTTTCAAAAACAAACGGAAAAGGAAAAATTGCCAGCATCCTGAGAAAGAATGAAGCAGTTTCTGTTGCTCTGGCAGGATTGCTGCTCGTTTTTCTGGTGATTGCCAGGCCCAACTTTCTTGACCGCGTTAATATTGACTCCGTTCAAACCTCGATAGCTCCGTACGGGATCATGGCGATTGGTATGATGGTCCTGCTTATTTCCGGTGTCTTTGACCTCTCCGTTGGTTCGACAATGGGTCTTGGAGGCCTTGTTAGCGCAATCAGTCTAACAATGGGTGCATCTCCTCTGGTTGCGATCCTGGCCGGAATGTTGTCCGGCCTTCTGATCGGGTTCATTAACGGTGTTATTGTCGAGATTGCCAAGGTTAACGCTTTGATTGCCACCATTGGAACCATGTATATCGGCAGAGGCATTAGCGAAATCGTTTTAGTCGGACGAGGATATGCCGGTTACACCGACTTTCCTGAGAGTTTCAACAATCTGGGTAGAGGACAATTCCTGAATGTGTACTATATGTTCTGGATTTTGTTAATTCTGCTGATCGTCTTCCAACTTGTCCTTCGCTATACAAAATTCGGCCGGCAGCTCTTTTTTATTGGCGGCAACTATGACGCTGCGGAAAAATTAGGCATTAATTCACGCAGGATAAGAATCCTTGCTTTTACATTAAGCGGATTCCTGGCAGCATTTGCAGGTATCCTGGTCACTTCCCGGGCAGGGATAGCCAACCGCTATACTGGGGTCGGCGCTCATATGAACATTATCATCGCCTGCATCATTGGCGGCGGGTCATTGATCGGTGGGCAGGGATCCATTGTCGGCGCCTTTTCAGGCATGGTCTTCATGGTGCTGATGTCAAACGCTTTCAACCTATATGCTATACCTCCTCAGTGGCAGAACATCCTGGTTGGGATTATCTTGCTGCTCGTGATCACAGTTGATGGATATGTTTCCCTGAACAAGCAGAAAAGACTTGGCAAGATTTAAGGAATATTTGCAGGCCAAATTATAAATGGAGGGATTATGTATCTTCTTGGGATTGATATTGGCAGCACAGTAATCAAGGCTGCAATTTTTGATCTTGAAGGCAATGAACTCGGCGTTTATGGAGAGCTGGCCGATAACCATTCACCTAAACCCGGCTACTACGAGAGGGACATGGATGATAAATGGGCTGCCTGTTTATGCGCGATTCAAGAAGTGATCAAGAAGGCTGATATCAATGGAAAAGATATCAGCGCTGTTTCATTAACTGGACATGGCAATGGAGTCCATTTGCTGGACAAAGATAAAAAACCTGTCCGGCGGACGATCGAAGGGGCTGACAGCCGCGGGCTTCCTTACTTAAAGATCCTGGAAGAGGAAGGATACTACGATCAGGTTCATCCGCTAAACATGCAGATCCTCTGGCCCGCATTATCATTTGTCGCGATGCGCTGGCTAAAGGATAACGAACCAGAGAGTTATCAAAACGCCAGATATTTCCTCACAGCGATCGACTTTATCAGATATAAACTCACTGGTGAACTTCGATCTGAAATTTCCACCATCTCTGGCACGGGTTTGATAAATACAAAAGAACAAAAAATTGATCGCGAGATGTTAAAACTGGGAGGCATTGAGGAAGTTGCAGACATGATCCCGCCCCTGGTTGGATCATTTGATGAAGCAGGAAAAATAACGGGTGATGTAGCTCAACAAACAGGACTTAATCAGGGTATTCCTGTTTTTGCCGGTTGTTATGATATCGACGCAGCTTCACTGGCAACTGGATCAATTGATGAAAAAAGAATTTGCATCATTGTGGGCACCTGGGCAAATAACCAATATATTGGCAAAAAACCGATTGTCGCTAAAGAATTCTTTTCGACCACTATCTTTTCACGCCCCGGATATTATTTAATGCTGGAAGGATCCCCAACCTCGGCAAGCAACCTGGAGTGGTTTATTGGTGAATTCCTTCAGGAGGAGAGTAAAAAGGCGGAAGCGGATGGCAATAGTGTATACCACCTCTGCAACCAGGCTGTTCGCGATGTCGGACCGGAGGATTCTGAGCTTGTATATCTGCCCTTTTTATATGGCAGCAATCTGAATCCACATGCCCAGGGGAGTTTTATCGGCCTGCAAGGCTGGCATGACCGGGCACATCTGATCAGGGCCATTTATGAAGGGATCTGTTATTCCCATAAATATCATATTGGCAAACTCCTGAAATATCTTACCCCGCCAGATGCGGCCAGAATCGCTGGCGGTGGAGCGAAGAGTGTGGAATGGGCCCAGATGTTTGCCGACGTACTGCAAATGCCGATTGAGATAACAAAGGCAAGTGAGCTTGGTGCGCTGGGGGCAGCTATCTGCGCGGCTGTAGGTTCTGGACAGTATGCCAATGTCGAAGCTGCGGTTAATGGCATGGTCAAGATTACCAAGGTTGTTCCGCAGGATGTAAATAAAAAAGAGATTTACAACATCAAATATAACCGCTATCTGGAAGCTGCTCAGGCCCTTGACGGGTACTGGAAAGCTTAGATTTTAGTTTAGGAGGTTTTACATGGTTGAAAAATACCGCTGGGCAATTCTGGGAACGGGGGCTGTAGCCAACCGTTTTTCGAAGGCGTTAGCAAATATCACCGATCAGGCTGAACTGGTCGCCGTAGGTTCCCGCAGCCAGGCCTCTGCGGATAAGTTCGCAGAGCTTTATGCCATCCCAACCGCTCATGGCAGCTACCAGGCTGTGGCGGATGATCCCAACGTGGACATTGTCTATATCGGCACCCCCCACCCGTTTCACCACCGAGATGCAAAGATGTGTCTGGAAGCCGGCAAACATGTTTTATGTGAAAAGGCTTTCACAATGAATGCTGATGAAGCTCAGGATTTGATCAACTTGGCGCGGGAAAAGAATCTTTTCCTGATGGAAGCGATGTGGACCCGCTTTTTCCCGGTCCACGTGAAGATCAGGGAGCTGCTGGCCGAGGAAGCATTGGGCAAACTCCAGGGGCTGGTGATCCACCACAACTATCTGGGGCTTCCGGAGCTGCCGGATGTTTATCCAAATGAGCTGGGCATGGGCACCTTTATGGATCAGGCACCTTATGGATTGGGGCTGGCATTTTCTATTCTCGGTCCTCCAGTGCGCACGACCGGATTTGGGACTTTTGGAGAGCGCGGATTGAACCTTCAAGTCTCTGGCGTCTTTGAACACGAGGGCGGAGCACTGACCACCTGGATGGCTTCCCGTACGACCTATGACGTCAAGGATGTGGTGATATTCGGTTCGGAAGGCAAGATAGAAGTGCATGACCCCTGGTATAAACCCACCAAGATGACCCTATACATAAAAGGGAAAGATCCGGAATTTATCGAATTCCCACTGGACGGCTATGTGGGATACGAGTATGAGGCTCATGGAAGTCATGAACTGCATCCGGGACGGCAAGCTGGAAAGTGAGATCATGCCCCTGGATGAAAGTCTGGCGGTTTTGAAAACGATGGACTCGATGCGAACGGAGTGGGGATTCTAATTCCCTGATATTCGCTGATGACTGAAATGAACTCCATTGAGCGGATCCTGTGTGTCCTGGAGCGTAAGATACCAGACCGCGTACCTCATTTTGAATGGATGGTGGATCACAAGGTGCGGCAGGCGCTGTGTCCCGAAGCCAAAGACCCATTGGAATTTTATGACCAGATGGGTTGGGACGCGGTCATTGCAGATACTTGTTATCAAAAAGAGAAAGTAGGGGAGGGCCGCTGGCTGAGTGAATGGGGTTTTGTTACCCAGGATACTCCCGAAGAACACGGCATTGAAGTTGAATCACCGATCAAAACCCTGGCTGATTTTAGAAAATATACACCTCCAGATCCAAGGGCGCCGGGTCGATTTGAGGCGATTGAAGACGCTGTGGAGAGATATGGCGGCCACAGGGCAGTGGTCGTCCATTTGAATGATGTCTTTACATTGCCGCGTTATTTGATGGGTATGCAGGACCTGCTGATGGCGGTTGTCACCGAGCCGGAGTTAGTCAGAGGACTGGTGGAGATGTCAGTGGATGTCAATCTGGAATTGGCGGAAGAGGTTGCCGCTCGGGGGGTGAAGATTGTTTATACTGGCGATGATTTTGCATATAACAAGGGGCCCTTGATGTCCCCGAAGCACTTCCGGGAACTTTTTTATCCTGGTCTGAAGCGAGTCGTTCAGGGTTTTAAGGAGCTTGGCCTCTATGTGATCAAACACACTGACGGCAATATCTGGCCGATCATAGACATGATCATCGACTCGGGTATTGACTGTCTCGATCCTATTGATCCACAAGCTGGAATGGACCTGGGTGAAGTGAAAGCCAAATATGGGCATCGGGTCGCGCTTAAGGGAAATGTGGATTGTGCCCACCTTCTATCCTTTGGGACTGAGGATGAAGTTATTGAGGCTACTAAAACTGCCTTAAAAAAGGGGAAGCCCGGGGGAGGATTTATTCTTTCGTCAAGCAATTCAATTCATTCGTCTGTCAAGCCTGAAAACTATGCTGCCATGTTGCGCACATTAAATGAATTTGGTTCTTATACATAATATTCCCTTTTTGGAAAGACGATAATTTCATTCATAGCAGAACTGCATGGTCTGAGGTATAGGTGATGCCCATCCTGAGAGCTTGATCTTGACTACCCTTAGATCTCCCATTTGTGCCATTCAACACTCGATCAATTCTGTGGTTTGTATTCTTTGATCCTGGACAGATAAATACTGTTCAAAACCCAACCCTTAACTAAAACCCAGTAGCCTGGTTTACTCCGGAATATCATCCTGTTTGATGGAGATAGTTTTAAGACCATTGCCAGGAACAGCCATATGGCCCTTTTCTATAAATTCGGCTGTAACATTTTTGGCATTTTGTTCGTTTATCATGTAATATGATAATTATTGGTCAGCATTGTAAATAGATTGGTGTTTTGATTTTAAGAAAGGAGCATCAATGAGTATATTGAATATTCCCCGACGGAAAACCACCTTATTTATTTTGATTTTTACGGCCCTTTTGTTAGCCTCGTGTACCCAGGAGGTCGAAACACTACCCCGGGTCTGGATCGATTCCCCCCGGGATGGTGCAACGGTTGACCCAGGTCAACCCCTGCTGGTCTATTCCCATGCTTATGCGGGAACCGGGCTTGCTGAAATTGTCCTTTCTGTGGACGGCGTGGCTTATAAAAGAACGTCCCCAGCACAGGACGGGGATAATTTCAGTGCTTTCCAGCAGGAATGGCTGCCGCCTGGTGATGGAACCTATATCTTTCAGCTGGTTGCCTATGATGTAGATGGGGTCAGGTCTAATCCTGTCAATCTGACTATCAGGGTGGGAACACCGCTGGTTGTTGAACCAGAGGGAGAATCTCCCCCTGAAGAAGAAGTAGTAGTAGCGGTAAATGAATGTCCGCCAGTGGCTGACGTGAAATCCAATGCCAACTGCCGTTCAGGACCTGGAGAGGTTTATGATGTGATCAGCTCATTCAAAGAAGGATCCCAGATTGGAGTACAAGGCCAAAGTCAAGACGGATATTGGTGGGTGGTTGACAGCCCGGGAACCGGCGGAACCTGCTGGATCTGGGAGGAGCTAGTGACACTATCCAACGACACCTGTTCTGTTGCTGTTATTGATACCCCGCCGACCCCTCAGCCACCTCAGGATCTGACCGCCCCGCCAGTGCCTTCACCGCAAGTACCGTCAAATGGGCTCAGTTTAAGCTGCAGATCCTATCAGGAATTGGTCTGGCTGCCGGTTGATGACGAGAGCGGCATTGCAGGCTATTACATCAGGCTGGAAAAGGAACCTTCCCCCGGGAATTGGACGTCCGTCAATCAATGGGGTCCAATTCAAGGCAAAAAACAGCAAGTGCCGGTTGAGTGCGGTTTGAAATACCGCTGGTCAGTCCGGGCGGAAGATGGAGCCGGTAATTTTAGTCCCTGGTCAGCTAATTCGAACTTCATTGTCAACCTGGAATGACAAGTTGGAGATGACAACATGAATAAATCAACTACAAATCACTCCCTCACCAAACAAGGCAGTTTCTTCAAAGAAAAAGGTCCTCGGATTGTGATTATTCTCAGTGCGGTCCTGTTTGTAATCTCTGTGCTGGCTCTGATAGGTTATTTCTTCTTCCTTCCCAAGGACAGGGTTTCAGATAGACCACTGGTCTTGATCCACTCACCAAGGACCGGGGCCGAGCATGTGGTCGGTGAGGTTGTTTTGGTGCACGCCAGCGGCAGAGATGATATTGGCGTCACCCGAATGGAATTCTGGGTGGACGGCTCTTTGGAAGAAGTAGAGACCAGCAGCCTGGAAGATGGATTAAATCCATTGCCCATGATGGTTTCCTGGACGCCAGACCGTGAAGGAGATATCAGACTAACATTTCGGGCATTTAACAGCCGGGGGGTCCGGTCTCAATCATCTATTATTGTAGAAGGGATCTTGGGGGAAGATAGAGATGGAGATGGATTGGAGGATACCCTGGATGCCTGCCCGGATGTCTACGGCGCTGGAGAGGATGGCTGTCCTCTGGATGGCGACGGAGATGGCGATGGTGTTTTGGATGGAGACGATCTTTGCCCGGAAGCACCCGGAGCGGAGGACGATCTGGGCTGCCCGGACCGCGATAGAGATGGTGTCCCGGATCATCTGGATGCCGATCCGGACGAAGCGGGTCCTGCAGATTTGGATGGCGCTCCTGATAGTGATGCTGATGGGGTTCCTGACGATGAAGACCTGCGGCCGGAAGACCCCGGAGCTCCCGAAGATGGGGGTGCCCCCGAATCTGGTGCGGCAGACAGCGATGGGGATGGCGCAGCGGATGATGTCGATCCCTGCCCGGATGAACCAGGCAGACCGGAAGACGGCTACTGCCCACCCCCTGAAGAGGATGAACCCCCGGAAGAAGAATCTGGGGGAGGTCCCGGAGAGGCATTTTTATTCGTGCCCCTGGAAGTGGAGGCCTATGAATTCCGGGTTGGGAATGAATATCAAAATATCTGGTGTTATCTCCAGTTGGCAGAATTACCAACCGAACAGTATGAGTTTGAACCGGAAGGCGAGAGGGAGTGGAATATTCGTGAAGTTCTGGCTGGCGCGAATAGTGTCAGGCTGGGAGTCCCTTCTGATATGAATCTGGAAGTTTACCTCTACTGTATGGGGCATGGCGAGGACGGCCTGCTGCACGAAATAGGGGAGTATGAATTCTCTCACCCGCAATCAGATTGGAATGGCCGCGAGCTGGTCGCAGTGGGCGGAAGTGATGAAGGGGACAGTTTTGTTGCTCGCTACCGAATTTGTTCTCCCAGCTGCGACGAAACTGAGATCCAGCCTCCAAGTCTGCACCCCATCACCCTTGGTCCCAGGGGAGATGGGCCTTATGGGGTTCGCTGGAGTTGGGAAGGGGATGAGGATTGGTTGCTGGGATTTCTTATGATGGTGAACGGCAATCTGGTGGATACAGTGGAGGAGATCAGCCCTGATATCAGGTCCCTTGACCTGGTGGATTTTGTCCCTGAATGCGGAGAGGTTTTAGAGTTTACCCTTTATGCTTACGGGATGAATCCGGGTGATGGATTCGTCCAAAGATCCCCTGCCAGCAACTCCCAAATCTGGGATGGTGACACCTGCCCCAGGACAGTATCTGTCAGTTTCGTGGATCTGGATCCTTCGGGAAGGTCAGACAGCCCCGGTCCTATCTATGGTTCTTTTTATGCCAACGACGAGCGATTAACGGCCGATTTTCGTGAAGGGAGGTCAAGTTTTGATGCCACGGACGATCCTGAATGGTATCTGGACAGACTTATCAATATCCCCTTTATGTTTGCGGAGATTGAACGAGAGGCCTGGTCTTGCATTGGATCTGGATGCACAACCAATTATGCGCCCAGCAGCAGTGCGGTCCAGGTGGATCTTGGCCCGCGGGAAAGCCTGACTTTTGGCGCCAGCATTTGGACAGAGGATGACGGCAGGCTTTTTGAAGGCTCTATGAGCATCCCGGCTGGAGAGATCGTTCCCGGCTCTTATACAGTAAGTAATAGCGGGATCGATATGACGGTGATGATCGACGTCCTGGTTGGACCGGAAGCAGGGGGTGAAGATAATCTTCCCGACCTGGTAGTAACCAATGTGACCCGGAACGATGAATCAGGGCAGTTGGGGATCCATGTCTTCAATAATGCAGCCGACTTGATTAACGAGGATATCGTCATCGGAATTGTGCGACTGAGCACAAGCGAAGAGCTCTTCCTGCACACCTGGGAAAATATCACCATACCATCGGGGAGCAGCCAAACTCTTATGTCCTCAGAGGTTGTCTTGGATTCCCCTTATGATCTGCGGATCCTGCTCGATCCGGCAGATCCATCTGGGGCCACAGGTATCCGGGAGACCAATGAGCTCAATAATATCTATGAAACACCTGTCAGGATGCGGGTTCATATCAATGCATTCCGGGTGTGGCAGCCCTGTGAATCCTTCCTTGATTTTTCTCAGTCTGCTGAATATACTTTCAGAGTTTGGGTTTCCCACCGGTCTCCTGCGGGGGAGGTGACCCACGTCGGCACCCGCTATCAACCCTGGACAGGGGTACTGGACTACTATTGGGGAGAAGAAGAAGGCTCCGAGCATATCGGCGAATGGGATCTTCACGATAACAACCATTTCACCTTTGAATTTGATATGCCGGCAGATCATACTTTGACAGTCCATGCTGATGGGAATGAGATTGACCCGGGAATAGATACAGATGATTATGCCGGGTTTATCTCAGAATCGTATGGTCCAGGAGAGAATTACGGCCATCAAGATGGAGAATATCATGTTAATTCCGAGGGCTGGCACGAGTGTCATGATGGAACACCTCTGGGTTGGGACACCAATAATTTTGGGATGTGGTGGACCATAAATCGCATTCACTAAGACCCTGTTCATAACCTGATAGAAAAAACCTCCTGTGTATATTACACAGGAGGTTTTTATTTTAAGGGATTTTTTTCTTTAGGCGTGGATCGCTTCGCCTGTGACAGCTTTGGCGGCTTCGTGCAGGATCTCGCTCAGTGTTGGGTGAGCGTGGATATTATGCCCGATCTCAACAGAAGTGAGCTCATTGGCCTGGGCCAGGGTCAGTTCCGGCAGCAGCTCGGTCACTTCGGGGCCGATCATATGCGCGCCCAGGATTTCACCATATTTTTTATCGACTACGATCTTGACCCAGCCGGAATAATCATTTAATCCCAGAGCTTTCCCGTTGGCCTGGAAATTGAATTTTCCAACAGCAACATCGTATCCAGCGGCTTTGGCATTTTCCTCAGCTCATGCCAAAGGAAGCTACCTGGGGATGGCAGTAGGTCGCTTTAGGCATATTCTGGTAATTTAATGTCTCGGTTGATTTTCCGGCTATGGCTTCTGCGCATACCATGCCCATTGCCATTCCGGCATGGGCTAACATTAACTTCCCGGTCACGTCGCCAATAGCCCAGATACCCGGCACATTGGTTGCCATTTGTTCATCAATTTCAACAAAACCTCGCTGATCCAAAGCAACACCGGTTTTTTCAAGCCCCAGGTTGTTTGTGTTAGGCACAAAACTGGCAGCTAACAGAACCTGGTCAGCGGATAATTTCTCCTCACCATCCGGTCCCTCAATGGTCACTTTCAGCTTGGTTTTTAGTTTTTCCACGCTGGTGACTTTGCTTTTGGTCATGGTCTTGATACCCAGTTTATTGAGAGATTTTTCCAGTTCGGCACTTATCTCTGGATCTTCATTGGGTGTGATCCGGTCCATCATTTCCACCACAGTGACAGGAACGCCATAGCTGTTCCAGATCGTGGCAAATTCCATTCCAATCGCGCCAGCGCCGACGATCAGAGCGGATTTTGGCAGGCTTTCCTGGAGAATAGCCTCTTTGTAGGTCACTATCTGTTTGCCGTCCACTTCCATGCCTGGAATGATAAATGGCCTGGCGCCGGTGGCAATAATGATATTATCCCCCTGAATCTGTTCTTCCCCATCAGCAGATTTTACTGTGATGGCTTTTGGAGAAGTGAACTCCGCGCTTCCGGTATACAGGGTGATCTTATTCTTCTTCAGCAAGAATTCAACACCTTTGGTCAGGCGTTTGGATACCTGGCGACTTCTTTTTACTGCCGCAGCGTAGTCCAATTTTAAATTATCAAAGGATATCCCGAAATCTTTGGCCTTCTTAGTGAGCGTATAGGCCAGTTCGGCATTTTTTAAGAGGCTTTTAGATGGGATGCAGCCAACATTCAGGCAAACGCCACCCAGGTATTCTTTTTCTACCACAGCAACCTGCTTCCCAAGCTGAGCAGCCCGGATCGCAGAAACATAGCCAGCGGGTCCAGCTCCAATTACGATCACGTCAAATTTGTTCATAGTTTACCTTTTCTTTATAACTGGATTACCCTAATCCTCGAAGGGGAATTTGTGCCCCCACTGCTCCCGAACCGTATCCATTGTTTCCATAATGCTGATCGTTTCGTCGAGAGGCATGATATCAGATTCTGTTTTTCCAGCCTTGATGCAGTTCATCACTTCCATGGCTTCCCACTCATAGCCGTTGTATCCATTTAGAGGCATTTGGATCTCTTCGGGTTCTTTGCCTTCTTGGAAAAGAGTCATTCTAACTGGTTTGTACCAAGGATCATGAACCACGATCTTGCCAGTTGAACCGAAGAGTACGGCATCTTTGTCGTCGTATGAGATCTGGGAGGACATCAAACAGACCAATTGATTATTTGCATAACGCATCACCAATGAAGTCTGATTATCCACACCGGTTTCGCCAAAGCTAGCCAGACCAGTAATTGCGACAGGCTCACCAAACAGGCTGGACGCCCAGGAGATGCTATAGGAAGCTGTGTCTAGCAGCACGCTGCCGCCAAGGTTCAGATCAAACCAGCGGTTCTTGGGATTATAAGGCGGTTTGGCAATGAAGTTGATCGTCATCCCATTAGCAGTGCCGATTGCTCCCTCCGCCAGCAGTTCGCGGATCTTGATATGGATAGGGAAAAATCTCGTCCACATAGCCTCCATCAGGAAGAGATTCTTTTCTCGGGCCAGGGCAATCATTTCCTTGGCCTCTGTGGCATTGATGGTAAAGGCCTTTTCACATAACACGTGTTTGCCGTGATTAAGTGCCATACTGGCATCTTTCAGATGGTAGACCCCGGGAGTGCCGATGTAAATGATATCGATATCTGGATCCTTGGCAACTTCCTCGTAGCTTGTATAACGCCGGGGAATGTCGAATTTATCCCCGAAAGCATCAGCAGTATCCTGATTTCTTGAGCCTACTGCCAGAAGTTCCGCGTATTCCGGGATGTTATTTAATGCTTGTGCAAAACGGTTGGTGATCTTTCCCGTTCCCAGGACACCCCACCTCATTCTTTCTGCCATAAAAACCTCCAAAGTTAACCTTAAAGATAATAATTTCAGTCAAATTTTATGCCTTCTTCAGCCCAGACGATTTTACCGTCTTTTTCCCGCCGGGCAGGAATGACACATAAAAACCCCAGCGGCTCTTGCCCTGTATTGGAAATTTGGTGCAGAGCATCAGGGGGGATATGAATGATATCTCCCCGGGAGATGGTGTAGGTAGTCTCAGCTAAAAGCACTTCACCCGCCCCCTGAAGGATCAGCATCCCGTGATCATAGGGGTGCTGTTCTTTGCGAGTGAAACCACCTGCTTCAACTTGATAATACCGGAAAGCAAAGTTTTCGGCGCCTTCTTTTTTGCCGATCATCCAGGTTTCTGTAACTTGATTAACTTGATCGTTCTGATATTGCCGGGAGCGGGTCCCTTCCCACTTAAAATCCTGATTCCAATCCCCTGTAAATTTACGAATTGTTCCTGTCATTATTATTCCTCGGTTAATCGTTCAGAATTAAAGAGTTTCGCAATCTTGTCCAGGCAGTTCCGCGATGTAAGATCTAG
Organism: uncultured Chloroflexia bacterium; assembly: GCA_963783765.1. Classification (GTDB taxonomy): domain Bacteria; phylum Chloroflexota; class Anaerolineae; order Anaerolineales; family UBA11858; genus B10-G9. Next base: position 300,602 of record CAWAOV010000006.1, read on the forward strand.
ACTGAGCGGAGTAATGCAGACCAATCCCTCTGCCAGAGCATAGGCGTCAGTGTCTTTGGTCGTGTATTGTCCTTTACTCGGAATATGGGAAACCTTGGCCTTCGTCCCGAGCAAATGATCTCTTTTTATAAGCGTGGGTTGGTAGTAGACAAGGCGATCCTGGCGGGCGACAACCATCTGGGTATCTGTGGTTGCTCCGAGAGGAATTTCCAGCTTCAGGACATCTGCATCAAATGGCATGTTATTCTTTAACATCACCTCAGCAATCTGGCGGATGAAATGGATTGCCGCTGAGAAATCGACCTCGTCTCCGTATGTGTGATAATCCACGCCGGCAATTTCCTGGGAGACTGCCAGGGCAGGAATGTCTTTTTCGGCGGCTTCGATGGCCGCCCCGATGGTACCTGAAACAGTGACGCAGGTTCCAACATTTTCACCATAATTGATACCAGAAACGGTTAGTGCTATTTCGCGATCCGCCACTTCCTGGACAGCGTGTACCACTGAAAGAGCGGGGGTTGCCCGGGCACTATAACCTTCCCAACTTTTATCTTGATAATGGACCGTGGTTTTTTTCAGTGTGCCGTCAACGCCGTATTGCTGGGATCTGCTCCTGGACATGGATGTTTGTTGTTCGATCGGGGCGACGATCAATAGTTCACCCAGGGGATCGAGCGCCTCGGCGGCTGCCGCCAATCCTGGTGAATGTATTCCATCATCATTGGTCAATAAGATTAAAGGTTTCATGATCTATAGACCTCATCAAGAGCCAGGTGAAGGGAGGTGATATCATCAAAAATGAAATCAGGTTGAATGTCGTGCTGGCTGATCTCTTCCCTTGATGTCACGCCGGTCAACACAGCCGCTGTTTGAATGCCCAATAGATTTGCGCCCAAAATGTCTGTTTCCAGCCGGTCTCCTACCATCAAGGTATCTTCCGTGCGCGAGTTGAGAGCTTTCAGAGCGGTTAGGAAAATTGCCGGCTGCGGTTTGCCAACCACATAAGGTTTTGTCCCAGAGGCAAACTGCAGAGCGCCAATGACGGTTCCAGTGCCGGGGTTAATGCCTTCCGGGGTTGGGAAGGATCCATCCGTATTGGTGGCAATAAAATCAGCCCCGCCCATGATCAAACGCATGGCTATAGTGATCTTTTTTAAATTGATTTCGCGGTCCATACCGGCCACCACAGCGGCAACCTTTTTTTCAGGTTGTTCTTCTCCACACGTGAATTGAAAACCGGCATCAGTTAATGTCTGTGTTAATCCATCCATACCTACCACGTGCAGGATAATATCCCTGCCGTAGTTATCCAGTAAATAATCAGCAGTAACAGTCGAGCTGGTGAAAACAGAATCTGGCCCGGCTTGAATGCCAAAGCTGCCAAGCTTGTCGATATAATCTTGAGCGGTGCGAGTATTATTGTTGGTGAGCAAGGCCCAGCGGACCCCCTGATTATTTAAAAAATCGAAAAACGGTTTGATGCCAGGAATGGGTTGGTTTGATTTCCAAAGCACACCGTCTCCATCCAGGAGAATGGTTTTGTATTGTTGAAGCTTCATAATGATTCCTTTCAGGTTTATTGGCTATTGGCTTTGGCCCTGATCCAATTCCAAGACTTTCTTAGCGGTCACATTATCCGTAACCAGGGCGTTGATAAATCCACCTCGGATCGCTCCCAGGATCGCTTCGGCCTTTTCGATACTTCCTGCAACAGCAAGGCGAGTGTCGATATTCTGGAGCCCGCTTTTTGAGGCGCCAATTCTGTGATTGTGAAAATCAACCTGAGCTAAATCCCCGTCGAGTTTATAATATAGGGCGCAAACATCACCCACTGCGGAAGCGGATCGAATAGTGTCCAGCTCTTCCAGGGAGATGTGATTTCCTTTATAGAGACTGCAGTATTCTGGTTTTGTGGTTCCGATGCCCATCAGCGCTATGTCACATTCCCGGCCGATCGAAATAGCCTCTTCTACCGCAGGGTCTTCCAGCAGGGAAGCGGCTGTCCTTTCATTTTCAACGATAAACGGCGTATAGAGATAGACCCCTTCTCCGCTAATTTTATGGGCCAATCTTTCCACCAGGGTCTGGGCGCTGTACGAGTGCCGGGTAGAACCGAGCACACCAACCAGCTGCACAACTTTTGTTCCAGCCACAGGAGTGGTTTCGAAGGCTTCAATGGTTGCCTGAACAGTGGTTCCCCAGGCAACACCAATTTGGAAGCCGGGTTTAATCAGTTTACTCAATAATCGGGAAGCGGCCTTACCGAGCTGTTTTCTGAGATCATCATAGTTGGGATGATTGACGAATTCAACGATGGAAACGTGTTTCATGCCCAGACGTTTTTTAAGTTCTTCTTCCAGTCCGCGATCGTAGCGGAATGGGTGATGAACGACGATCTCAACGATGCCTTTCTCCCGGGCCTCGGTTAACATTCTGGAAACCGCGGACCGGGTAAGCCCGATCATTTCAGCGATATCAGACTGTCTGTGATCTTCCAGATAATATTTTTCGGCGACAAACGCCAGGATCTCGTCCCTTTCGCCATTGTTGGCCATATTTGGTCACCTTGTTATGAATAGCGTTAATTATATTAGTAAACAATTTCTATTGACAAAAGATTTGCTGACCAGTATTATATCACATATGTGATTAACGCCCTCACGTATGTAAATAAGTGAAGATAATCACATAGTCAATGTAAAAATTGACTGTATAATAGCGGAGCTTATTATAATGCGAGTAAAAGGCCTATGAATATTAAAGAATTTTTGTGTGAAGAAGCTGTGGTTTTGGGCTTGGATGCCACCACGTCTGAAGAAGTGATTCGAGAGCTTGGTGGCAAACTGCGTGACCAGGGATACGTGAAGGATAATTTCGTAGAAGCGGCCCTGGAACGGGAAGCCAACCTGCCCACTGGCCTTCCGCTGGGGGGAGAGTATAATGCAGCCATTCCCCATGTGGATATCGAATACGTCAACAAGTCTGCCCTGGGCCTGGCCACATTAAAACAAGAAGTTGTGTTTTATAATATGGTAGAGAGCGACCAAGAAGTTCCCTGCCGGTTGGTTATCATGTTAGCGCTGGATCAACCAAAATCCCAGATCGAGATGTTGCAAAGTGTGGCGGCAGTGCTCCAAAACCCGGAGATTATCAGTAAACTGGTAAACGCAGAGACTACTGAAGAAGTCTTTGAAATACTTTCTTAATCGAGAAATTAGAAAAGGAAAAAAGAATGGCAAAAACCGTGATCGTATCTTGTGGAACAGCAATTGCTACTTCAACCGTGGCCGCAAAAGCCATTGAGGAAGCCTGTAAAGCGGCAGGGATTGCCGTTGTTACCAAACAATGCAAAGGGCAGGAAATCCCCGAACTGCTTAAACAAGGCGCAGATCTGATTGTTACCACATCCACTTTGCGCTTTGACCCCGGGATCCCGGTCGTTAAAGGCCTGGCATTTCTGACTGGTATTGGTATTGACCAAGTCGTGGAAGAGATTCTGGGATATCTAAGAGACTAGTAACCAAAGTTGGGTTATGGTGTTTATACTGACATCAACCTTGATCTAATAGATTCCAGCGAGAGCATATCTCCCTGGAAGCTTTTGTGCGATAGTATTTTACCGAATGTAGCAGATAGAGGATTTCCTGGACCGGGCATAAAGAACCGGCTGCCAAAATCAGGAGAGGGTTTTTTGCCCGGATCGATATTTCAGCAGAAACCAGGAAAGCCTCAGCGTGACAGAGGAGGTGATGACTCTCATACCAGTTGTAGGATCAAGCAATAGTTTTTTTTAAGAATGACAAAGTACATATTTGGAGGATATAAATGGATTTCGCAACCGTATTAAAATCAATTGTTGATACTTTGGGATCAACAGTCCTGCTGCCCGTGTTCATCTTCATTTTCGCCCTTGTTTTGGGCGCGAAGGTTGGACGGGCATTCCGGGCTGCTGTGACCATCGGTGTAGCTTTTATCGGTATTAACCTGGTCATCGGCCTGATGTGGGGCGCTCTTGCAGAGGTTTCCCAGGCCATGGTTACTAATGCCGGTATTCAGCGCGACATCGTAGACGTGGGTTGGCCTGCTGCTGCTGCAGTGGCTTTCGCCACCGACGTTGGTCTGTGGGTCATCCCCATTGGCCTCGTTGTAAACTTCGCCCTCTTGCTTCCGGGCGTTACCAAGACCCTCAACGTTGACCTGTGGAACTTCTGGCACTATGCCCTGATCGGTTCCCTGGTCGCCGCTGTTTCCAACAACGTGGTTATGGGCATGGCTGCAGCTGCTGTAGCCGCTGCTTTTATGCTCTTCCTGGGCGACTGGACTGCCAAAGGCATTCAGGAATTCTATGACCTGCCCGGCATCTCCATTCCTCACGGTATGACCGCCCCTATGGTTCCCCTGGCACTTCCTTTCAACTGGCTGTTCGACAAGATCCCCGGACTGAACAAAGTTGATGCGGATCCGGACGGCATTGAGAAGGCTCTTGGATCCACCTTCGGTGATCCAATGGTTATGGGTCTGGTGATTGGTGTGGTCCTCGGTTTAATTGCCTACTTCGGCGAATTTGCCGGAGCTTTTGTACCTACCCTCGGTAAGATCGTTCTATTAGGTGTGAACTTGGCCGCAGTAATGGTTTTGCTGCCCCGCATGGTCCGCATCCTGATGGAAGGTCTGATCCCGGTTTCCGAAGCTGCTCGCGACTTCATGCAGAAACGCGCTACCGGCCGCGAAGTTTACATTGGTCTGGACTCCGCAGTTCTGGTCGGACATCCTTCCGCGATTTCCACCGGTCTCTTGCTGGTTCCTATCGCTATCCTGCTGTCCATCATCCTGCCCGGCAACCGCATGCTGCTCTTTGCTGACCTGGCAGTGCTGCCTTTCCTGTGCTCCCAGATCGCTCCTATGGCCAAGGGTAATGTTGTCCGCATGGTCTTTGTGGGAACCATCCTCTTGATCTTTGGTTTCTACTTCTCCAACGCGCTGGCCCCGGTTATCACCGAGGTCGCCGGCGGCGCTGGATTTGCGATCCCTGACAATGCTGTTATGATCTCCAGCATCGCAGACGGATTTGTGTGGTCCCCACTGGCATTTACGCTCCTTGGTCAGTACACAGGCTGGATCGGCATTGGTCTATTTGCCGTCCTCACCGGTTTGTTGTTCTTCTTCTACAAGAAAAACGAATCTGCCTGGGACAAACTTGCTGGTGCAAAAGGCGAGTAATTGAATCGCAAGTAATAGATTGACAGAATTGGGGTGTGTAATATCATAATATTGCACACCCTTTTCTTTTGAAGTTATCTGGAGGAAGTTGTATATGGTTGGTCCTTTTATTGAAGCCTTGATGGGAGATGTTGGACGGGCAATTCTTTATTTTTATCAGGATAACGCCCTGGTGATCAATGTGATCATTCTGATCTACGGTGTGTTTATGTTTTACAGCTGGAATAATCTTCTCCGCATTTATCGATTCATTATTGTAGAAATGGCCAAGGGAGCTCACACTTCTGATGAGCTGAACCGGAAAAAATCAAACAAAAAGATCCGCAAGATCATTGGTATTCCCTGGGAAAAAGCAATAGAAACCTCACCATTCCCTTATATCGCCAGGATAGGGGCTCTGGTTCCCAAAAGAAAGACTGTTGAGAACCTGCAGCTGCTTTTTGATGAGAAGGATCTGGCGGATAATGCTCTCAAAGCGCTGCAGGGAGCCAAGATCCAGCGCATGATGCCCAGCAACCGCAAAATGCTGCAGAACGAGATGGAAAGGCGCCAAGAGGTCCGGGACGCCAAAGAGAAAAAACAAGACCAATAATACCCCAGACAGGAACATCTCTGGTTTAATAATACGCCCGGAAGGAGAAAATTCTCCTCCGGGTTTCTTTTTCCTTTTGAAGGTCTTATTTTACGTTGTATATACGACCTAAAATTAATTTACCCCCACATATACCGGCTTGACAAACCAGTTCCCTTCATCTATAATAATCACATATGTGAAAAAGAAAATCACATATGTGATTAGGAAGGGATATGAAGAAAACCTGGACCAGTAATCTGGAAGCAATTAAGGTAGGCTTGTATGAAAAGGCCCTGCCTAAAAACCTTTCCTGGGAAGAGCGGTTGAATCTGACCCGGAAGACAGGTTTCGATTTCTTGGAAATTTCCATTGATGATACAGACGAACGTTTGGCCCGTCTGCTGTGGTCCCCAGCAGAGATTTCTGCTATTAAGGATCTGGTAGAAAAAACAGGTCTTAAAATCCAATCTCTGAGCCTCAGCGCCCACAGGCGGTTCCCGCTGGGCAGTAAATCAACTGAGACCAGAAATCGTTCGCTGGATATCTTTAAACGGTCGATCGATCTAGCAGTCGAACTCAATGCCAGGACCATACTGCTGGGTGGCGCGGAAGATTATTACGAAGATGTGGACCAATCCACTAAAGACAGATTCCTGGAAAACCTGGGTAAGGGATTTGAATGGGCCAGCAGCGCCGGTGTTATGTTGGCGCTGGAAAACTGGGACATACAGATCAATACCCTGCCCCGGGTGATGGAATATGTTGAATATTTCGATTCCCCCTGGTTCCAGACCTATACCGATCTCGGCAATCTGATCTACGCTGGCGTGGATGTAGTTTCCCAGCTGGATTATGTAAAAGGCCATATAGCGGCCCTGCACGTAAAAGACACCCTGCCCGGACAACTTCGTTATGTCTCACCCGGGGAAGGTGCGGTCCCCTTTGTGGATGCATTTGAAAAATTGGCCGGCATGGGATTTCAAGCCCCGGTTGTGTTAGAGCTCTGGACGGAAGATTTCCCTGATGCTGTCGAGATCGTTGAGGGAGCCGGGAAATTTATCCGGGCCAAAATGGCACAGGGCTGGAAAAAATATCAGGACAAACACATTATCAAAGGAGAATAAATCCTCTATGGCAGATCAACCACTTATTCAATTAGCATTAGATTATTTTGATCTGGCGCCGGCGTTGGCGATGGCCCAGGTAGTCCATAAAGAAGTGGATATCCTGGAAGTTGGCACACCGCTGACCAAAGGCGGAGGCATGCTCGCCGTCAAGACTATCCGGGAAATGTGTCCGGACAACCTGATCCTGGCAGATATCAAATCCCCTGATGTGGGAGGCGGTGAAGCCAAAATGGCTTTTGATTCGGGAGCAGATTGGATGACAGTGTTGGGAGCAGCTCCGTTGGACACCATCAAGCTGGCTCTGGCAGAAGCTAATTCCAGGCCCGGGAAAGAAATGTTCATCGAGCTGACCGGCATTAAGGACATCATGGCCCAAGCGACGGAATGGCGCAGTATCGGCATAGAGCGCATGGTCTATCACCGGGGCTGGGATGAGGGAAACCTATCACGTTCCTGGGACGAAACTGACCTGGCCACCATTCAGAAGTTAACCCGGATGGGATTTAAGGTCTCGGTAGCAGGCGGTTTGGGGTTGGATATGATTCCATTCTTCCAGGGTGTTGACATCTCAGTCTTCGTGATTGGCCGGGCTATCCGTGAAACACCGGATCCAGCCGCCACAGCCCGTAAATTCCGGGCGGCCATCAATGCCAATTGGTCCGGGGGTTTTACTCCTGTCAGATCCTTTGATGACGTGGCAGCCAAGGCAGTTCGTTGGGGTGTGAGTGAAATGGGGTTAGATCTTGCCATAGATGGCAGAGATTGCCCTGGATGCAACTCCCCGGCCCGATTTTGCCAGGACACAAAAACTGAGGTTAGGACACCTGCCGGTATCCGGAGCGAGATATTGGTAGATTTGATCCAGTCCAGCCTGGGGCCTGGTGAAAAGGGATCAGTTGGCGTAGAGGGTGCAGATAGTTTTTACCTGGATGTGGCCCAACTGCCCCAGATGAACAATAATAATGTGCTCGGATTATTAACTGCAACCAGCGCCGCTTTACATAAAACAGGTCTGGCAGCAGATATCGGCGCTGCCATGACAGCAGCACAAAATATATTATCAGAATAAATAAGCATGACTTCTAAAAAGGAGTATTGATATGGCTAATGAATTTCCGATGAATGCACTTGGTATGGTTGAGACCAAAGGCCTGGTAGCTTCAATTGAAGCGGCCGATGCCATGATCAAAGCCGCAAATGTAAAACTCTACGGCCAGGAAGAAAGCGGCGGTGGGTATGTTACCGTTTATATAAGGGGCGAAATTGGCGCAGTCCGCGCTGCGGTTGACGCAGGGGCAGCTGCGGCAAAAGCTTCCGGTGAATTGGTAGCCGTCCATGTAATTGCCCGACCTCATAATAATGTTGAAAAGCTGCTTCCCGACGAAGTGAAAGTTGTCAGGCTTTCAGCAGACTAGTTCCGTTTTGAGGTTAGCTAAATTAAGTAAAGGAAAATAACATGCAATTGCGAACATATGTGATGGTTGATAGTATGCAGCCCCAGTTTGCGGCTTTCACTGGAAAACGCACCTTGGGGATGATACCCGTTGAGGGAGACGCTCAGTTATATATCGAGATTTCTCCCGCCGCCGAGGTTTATCAGGTAATGGATGTTGCTTTGAAGACCACTGATGTCCAGCCTGGATATCTTAATATGGGTCGGGAGTATGGATTCCTGGAAATTCATTCCAATCATCAGGAAGCAGTCCAATATACAGGTAAAAAAGCCCTCGAATCAATCGGCTTAAAAGAGACCGATCGATTAAAACCAGTGGTCCGTTCCTCTAATATGACATCTGGGATCCATCCCCACGAAGCACAGTTGATCAATGCCCGCAACGCTGGCGGCCTGGTCCTGGCCTTTCAGACTTTCTGCGTGATCGAAGTTGTGCCGGCTGCTTACATCGTGCTGGCTGCCAATGAAGCAGAAAAAGCTGCTGGGATCACCCTGAACCACTACACTTCCAGCGGTGCTTATGGACGGTTGATGATCTCTGGATCCGAATCCGCAGTAAGGCAATCCCGGGACGCCGCAATTTCTGCGGTTGAATCCCTGGAAGGCAGAGTAATAAAATAAAATGAACATCTATTACACAGCAAAAGATATCGAGGAATTGGTAGCCAAAGGCATATTTGAACTTGAGCTTGGCCCCAATACTTCCCTCACAGATTTTGCCCGGGAGACTGCCGAACAGATGGATGTCACCCTGATAGATGGGGCGCAGCTTTCAGAAGAAACAGTGAGAACTTCACCTTCCCCGGCTCCATCTCTCCGCCCGCAGGCTGGATCTATCAGTCAATCCTACAATAAACCCAGGGGATGCCAGACAGGTGCCCCGAGCATTGTGTCCCGGACAACAGCCAATGTGCCTGTAAATACCGCGGACCAATCCGATTCTGCTCCAGTGAATAGATTGGTTGATCTTATGGGCAAGATCATCAAACGAGGAGAATAATATGAAAATCGTGAAAGTGGTAGGTGTGGCAGTAGCTACCGAGAAGGAACCCCGCCTGGAAGACAGCAAATTGCTGCTGGTAAGGGAAGCGGATCCTTCCGGAAAAGTTACAGGCGCACCCTTTATCGCCCAGGATGCTGTAGGTGCAGGAACGGGAGAATTAGTCTTCCTTGTTGAAGGAAGCACCGCCAGAGTGGCAGCAGGCGATAACAATAAACCGGTGGATGCTGTGATAGTTGGCATCCTGGATTCCCTATCGGTGGATGACAAGATTACATACCAGAAATATGGATAGTTGATTTGCTATCAAGGAGAATGATCGATGGCTGAAAATAATAATACTGAAGTGATTGGAATTCAAGCATTAGGAATGATCGAAACACGCGGCCTGGTATGCAGCATTGAGGCTGCGGACGCTATGGCCAAGGCTTCCAATGTGGATTTGCTTTACAAACGCGCTATTGGTGGTGGTTATATCACAGTGATGGTCCGCGGTGATGTTGGGGCTGTTCGCACTGCCCTGGGCGCTGGTAGAAAAGCCGCGTCAAAGATCGGCAATGTTATTTCAACCCGCATCATTCCTGGCCCGCACATGGACCTGGAAAATTTACTGCCTGACTCCACAAAAAAATAAGCTGATACACACTTAAGGAGGCTGGCGATATGAAAAAAGTGACCCCTTCTTCGCTGACAGGCAAAAAACGGCGAGGCGAGAAAATTACCCTGCTTACTGCTTACGATTTCCCAATGGCTAAATTCATCAATGAAGCAGAAGTGGATCTCATTCTGGTCAGTGATGCAGTTGGAACTGTTGGCCTGGGAAGGCCGGAAGCGGTCTCAGTCAGTATGGATGAGATGATCTATCACACCCAGGCTGTCCGTAATGGGGCAGGGCAATCCATGGTTGTAACTACCCTGCCATTTGGTTCTTATGAAACTGAAGAACAGGCAGTGCAAAACGCAGTCCGGCTGATGAAAGAAGGCAAGGCGGATGGTGTCCATCTGGAAGGAACCCGTGATGATGCCGGAAAAGCGGCAGCAATAGTTGATTCGGGCATCCCCCTCATCGCTCATGTTGGCATTACCAAGAAGAATATCGTCCGATCAGGAGCGATCCGCATTCAAGGTAAAACGGCTAGTGGGGCTTCGGAAATCCTCAAGGATGTGATTGCGTTTGCAGAATCTGGTGCGTGTGCTATTATCCTGGAATGTATTCCCATGCGGCTTGGAGAGGTGATCTCAAAAAGTCTGGATATACCCACGATCAGCATTGGCGCCGGACCGTTTTGTGATGGACAGGCCCTGGTCACTCAGGATATGCTGGGTTTGTTCAAAGAATTATCACCAAAATTTTTAAAGGTGTACTTAGATTTATCTGATATGATTGTACGGTCTTTAACCCAGTTCCGGGAAGAAGTTGAAAGCGGGATCTTTCCCACTCCGGAGCACAGTTATACGATTGATGACCACGAAATGGAAAAACTGGTCTCAGAAATGGCAGATTTATTGGGGAGGTAAGGAAGAATGACTTTATTGAAAGAACAGGCAGAGAACTATCTTCTGCAAATGTACCAGGTAAGGGCTTTTGAAGAACAGGCTGAAAAAAGCTATATGGCTGGAAAGATCCACGGCACAATGCACCTGTCCATTGGACAGGAAGCATCCGCAATTGGTTCCATCAGCACCCTGGAAAAGAGTGATTATATTATTGGCCACCATCGTGGACACGGCCTTTGTATTGCTAAAGGCGCGGACTTAAATTTGATGATGGCTGAATTTTACGGCAAAGAGAACGGATACTGCCGGGGACGGGGCGGATCGATGCATATCGCTGATGTCAAAGGCGGCAATTTGGGCGCCAATGGTGTTGTTGGTGGTGGCATCCCGATGGCCGTTGGTATTGGTATCGGCCTGAAGATGAAAGGCGAGAACCAGGTACTGCTGGCATTTTTTGGCGATGGTGCGGCTTCAACCGGTGCTTTTCACGAGTCAATGATCCTGGCAGTCCTATACCAGGTACCTGTGGTATTCATTTGTGAAAACAATCAATACGCGATGTCTTTCTCCGCGAATGACTGGACCACATCCAAGAAGATCGCTGCTCATGGTGAGATCTATGGCATGAACAGCCAATCAAATGACGGCAATGACTTGCTGGTTGTCAAGAACTCGGTCCAGAAAGCAGTTGATCTGGCCCGCAGCGGGGGAGGTCCTTCCTTGATAGTCAATGATACCTACCGCTGGCGCGGCCACTCCAAGAGTGACCGCAACCGCTACCGCACACCGGAGGAAATTGAGGAATGGAAAAAGAAAGACCCCATTCTTAAATTCCGGAATTATTGTGTTAGTGAAAAACTGCTGACCGAAAAGGAAGCAGATCAAATCAAAGAAACGGGATATGCTGATATTGAAGCAGCCCGGGTATTTGCTGAAGCCAGTCCAGAACCGAAGGTTGAAACACTGGAAGAAGGGGTTTACGCACCATGAGAGAGATTACATACTTAGAAGCAATACGCGAAGCAATGACCCAGGAAATGGAAAGAGACTCCCGGGTATTTCTGATTGGCGAGGATATTGGAGAATACGGGGGAGCCTTTCAAGTTACTTATGGCATGCTTGAAAAATTTGGCCATGACCGCATCCTGGACACCCCCATCACCGAGTTGGGCCTAACAGGAGCTGCTGTCGGCGCTGCCTTGATTGGCATGAGGCCGATCGCTGAGATCATGTTCATGGATTTCACCACCCTGGCCTCAGAGCAGCTGGTTAACCAGGCAGCCAAACTCAGGTTTATGTTCGGTGGACAATCCACAGTTCCAATGGTTCTGCGGACCCCAGCAGGATCTGGAACGGGTGCGGCTGAACATCACTCCCAGAGTTTTGAAAACTGGTTTGTGCATGTACCTGGATTGAAGGTTGTTATGCCCACCACGCCCTACGACGCTAAAGGTTTGTTAGTCTCCGCTATTCGGGATGATAACCCGATTGTTTTTATTGAGCACAAATTGCTTTATAAAACTAAAGGTGATGTACCAGAGGAACTGTATGAGATCCCTCTCGGAAAAGCAGATATCAAGCGTGCAGGGAAAGACCTGACGATCATCGCTACCGGGATCATGATCCAGAAATCGCTTGCAGCGGCTGAAGAATTAGCTAAAGAAGGTATCGATATTGAAATTGTCGATCCCCGAACCCTGCGTCCATTGGACACTGAGACCATTGTCAATTCAGTCAAAAAGACCGGAAAGGTATTAATTGTCCATGAGGCAGTCAAGACCGGCGGCTTTGGCGGTGAACTGGCAGGCGTGATCGCCGAAAGTGAAGCATTTGGATATCTGGAAGCGCCTATCCTCCGGTTGGCAGGTCGGGAAGTTCCGATCCCTTATAACCGAAATCTGGAACAAGCAGCTGTCCCGCAAATTGAGGATATAGTTGAAAAAGCCAGGGAACTGGCAACCTTAAAGGTGTAATATGGCCATTGAAATGATCATGCCCAAAGTAGACATGGACCAGGAAACTGGTACAGTCGTTGAGTGGATAAAAACCGACGGTCAGCAAGTAACAGAAGGTGAAACCATCCTGGTAATTGAAACTGATAAAATTGCCATCGATGTAGAAGCGCCTGGAACTGGCATATTAAATGGGATCTCAGCCAAACAGGGTGACGTTATCCCAATCGGTACAGTGATTGCTTATATTCTTGAGGAAGGCGAGGAACTGCCCGAGACTGCCGCGGCGCCATCCTCCCCAGAACCGACCTCAGCGCCGGTAGATGCAAGTGAAGAGGTTCAAGCAACGCCTGTGGCCAGGAAAATGGCAGCAGAACATGGCCTGGATCTTTCCCAAGTGACGCCAACCGGGAAAGGTGGAAAAGTCACGAAAGATGATATTCAATCTGTGCTTGCCCCGACTGAATCAGCTCCAACTGGAGATGTGATCGCCACGCCAGCCGCCCGCAGAACTGCCCGACTGAAGAGCGTGGATTTGAGCCTTGTCCGGGGAAGTGGTCCCGGAGGCAGAATTCAGGCCGGAGATGTGGAAAACTTCCAGCCCCGAGCTGGATTACCTGCCGCCAAGCCTGTTTTAAGTGGTGAAAAAATTCCGCTGGTAGGCATGCGGCGCACTATTGCGGAACGACTGACCGCCAGTTATCAATCCATCCCACACATCCAATTTACAGCCCGGGTGGATATGACCAATTTCAACAAAGCCCGCAAAGATTATAATGATTTAGCAATCGAGCGCGGTGATGAAAAAGTCTCTGTCACTGCAATGCTGGTCAAGCTGGTAGCGATGGTGATCGCAGAACACCCCATGATCAACAGCTCCCTGGTAGAGGATGTTATTATTTTGCACCAGGATATCAATATCGGCCTGGCTGTTGCCCTGGAAAAAGGGTTGATCGTTCCGGTAGTGAAGAATGCGAACCAGAAAGGTATCAGTAAAATCGCCCTTGAAACCACTGACCTGGTGACGCGCGCTAGAGAAGAAAGATTAGTAGGCGCGGATGTTAAGGGCGGCACGTTTACGATCACCAACCTGGGACCGTTTGGCGTGGAGCAGTTTAACGCTATTATCAATCCTCCCGAAGCGGGGATCCTGGCTATAGGCGCCACAACACAAGAAGTGGTAGCCCTGGAGAATGATGACATCGGGGTCAGGCCAATTATGCGCTTTACGTTATCAGCAGACCATCGTATCATTGACGGCGCTGTTGCGGCCCGATTTATTGCGGACCTTAAAACAACTTTTGAGAATCCAATCCTAATGAATTATTAAAATAGGAGAGTATATGCCGGAAATCACATTAACAATAACCCACGAGGTAGGCCTTCACGCCCGCCCAGCGTCGATGTTTGTTCAAACCGCCGCAAAATTTAGCAGTGATATAGAAGTCACTCATGGAGAAACCACAGCCAATGCCAAGAGTATCCTTGCTGTGCTTACCCTGGGAGCCCATAAAGACTCAAAGATCGTTATCAAAGCAGAGGGGGAAGATGCAGATGAAGCACTGAAAGCTCTTGAAGAGCTGGTGCTTGATAATTTTGGTGAACACTAAAATGAAATCGATTTCTGGAATTCCCGCATCCTATGGTATAGCGATTGGCCCGGCCTTCGTCTTTGACCGGGCTGAAATTGTTATAGAGACACATATAATCGAAGACCCAGTGGCAGAATGGCAGCGTTTTGAGAATGCTTGTGAGGAAACCCGTCTTCAGCTGGACACAGCTTATGACGTAACAAAAAAAGACTGTGGTGAAGAAGCGGCAGAAATATTTAACGCCCAGAAATTGATGCTGGATGATCCTGAATTAACCAGTGCAGTCAAATCCAAAGTCGAAAACGAAAAAGTAAATGTTGAATCAGCCTTATTTGAGATTTCAGAATCATTCGCAAAACAGCTGGAAGCGATTGATGATGAATATCTAAGCGCCAGAGCGTTGGATATCCGCGACGTCTCTTCCCGGTGCTTGAGGAACCTGTTGGGATTGATTGATTCTCCAGCAGCTAACCTTAAGACACCTGTTATTATTGTTTCCCAGGATCTAACCCCATCAGATACAGTGTTATTGAACAAGGATTTGGTGCTTGGGTTTTGCACAGCAGTTGGAGGATCTACCTCCCACACAGCCATTCTGGCTCGAGGCCTTGGTATTCCTGCGGTTGTTGGCGCAGGAGAGCAAGTAGAGCAGATTAAAAACGGCGCAAATTTAGTGATTGACGGGGATGCTGGATTGATTGTGATCGAACCAGATGAAAAATCTCTCAAGGATTTCAAAATCAGGATGGAAGAATTTCTCCTGATCCAGCAGGAAGCGGAAGGTGTTTCGCATCAACCGGCAATAACCACTGACGGGCACCAGGTGGAAGTAGTTGCCAATATCGGTAATATCGACGGTATAAAACCAGCCCTGGATTCAGGCGCTGAAGGTGTTGGATTGCTTAGGTCGGAATTCTTGTACCTGGAACGTTCCTCCCTGCCCACTGAGGAAGAACAATACCAGAGTTATAAAACAATCGCAGATGCATTTGGCGACAAGCCTGTTATATTGAGATCCCTTGATGTGGGCGGCGACAAAGATATTCCCTATATCGCCATACCAGAAGAAAACAATCCCTTCCTGGGCGTGCGGGCAATTCGGCTCTGTTTGATGCGGCCAGAATTATTCAAGCCGCAGCTGAGAGCTGCCCTGCGAGCAGGATATGGGAATAACCTTAAACTGATGTTTCCGATGGTGGCCACAGTCTATGATGTCGAGCAGGTCAGGGCAGTATTGGATGAGTGTAAACAAGAGTTGAGGGAAGAAGGATATGATGTGGCAGAAAAGATGGATATTGGGATCATGATCGAAATCCCATCTGCTGCCATCCTGGCTGATCAACTGGCTGAAGTGGTAGACTTCTTTTCCATTGGTACCAACGATCTCAGTCAATATACAATGGCAGCGGATCGAACCAATGCTCAGGTAGCTCCCCTGGCCTCTGGTTTCCAGCCAGCTGTATTCCGTTTGATCAAAAATGTAATTGATGCGGCCCATGCCAAAGGTAAATGGGTGGGATTATGCGGCGAAATGGCCGGTGAAATGCTGGCGATCCCGATCCTCTTGGGCTTGGGGTTGGATGAGTTCAGTATGAACCCGCCAGCCGTTCCTTTTGCAAAACATCTAATTCGCTCCATCTCTATGGAACAAGCCAGGAAGGTCGCGGAAGTTGCTATCAACCTGAAAGGGGATAAGGAGATCAGGGAGTACGTTCAGGAAGCTATTCCGCAAGTGAATAGGGGGTAATTAATGAAAACTTATCCTGAATGTTTCGGCTGCATATTTAGGCAGGCCGTATCAGCAGTCACGTTAAATGTTGATGATCAAGATCTTCAGATTCAAACCCTGAAAAAGGTCCTTAAAACACTGGAGCTAGCGGATGACCGTCTCAGCCCGTCTGAAATCGCTGGGGAAACCAATCGGGTGATGCGGGAAACGCTGGGAATTATTGATCTCCATCAAGAAGAAAAAGAAACCAGCCATATCAACGCCATGAAATACGTAGAAGACCTGCGAGAATTGATCAAAAATGGATCAGATCTTCTGGAACAAGGCCTGAAGGTCAGCGCGGCGGGTAATATCATTGATATTATCCATACCGAAGACTATGATCTTTGGGAAGAGGTGGAAAAAACTGTCAACCAGGACCTTCAAGGTGGAGGACTGGAAAATTTCCGTGAGCGCCTGAGTAAATCTTCTCATTTGTTATACCTGGCCGATAATGTTGGTGAAACGGTTTTTGACCGGATTTTCATTGAAACACTGGACATTCCAGTTATATATGCAGTCAAAAGCGGACCAATCTTAAATGACGCGACCCTGGAGGATGCCCTCGCGGCAGGAATTGATCAGGTAGCTGAAATAGTGGAGACCGGTTCAAATGCTCCCGGCACAATTCTTTCTCAATCCACAAAAGAATTCCGGGAATTATTTGAGGAATCTCCCCTGGTATTGTCCAAAGGACAGGCCAATTTTGAAACTGTGGACGAACTGGGCGAGAAGGTGTTTTTCCTGCTTCGGACCAAATGCCCCGAGATCAGCCGCCTGCTTGATATTCCTGTTGGCAACCTGGTGTTAAAACAGGCTGATCCTCTGA
This sequence comes from uncultured Chloroflexia bacterium, assembly GCA_963783765.1. Taxonomy (GTDB): domain Bacteria; phylum Chloroflexota; class Anaerolineae; order Anaerolineales; family UBA11858; genus B10-G9. The sequence goes on from CAWAOV010000006.1 coordinate 317,614, forward strand.
ATTGATCCCTATAATTCGAACATAGAACCACTTTCTGGATAGAATACTTCAGAAATTCCCCCTTCCTTCAATTTTGCCATTAATGGTTCAGCACCGCGCGGCTCGCCGTGAACCAGAAATACTTTTTAATGCTATTCCGGGTTGCATTAGCGTATGCCAGAAGTCCGTCTTGTCCCGCATGGGCAGAGAAACCATTAATTGTGACTACTTCTGCTCGACGGGAATACTTCTTTCCAAAGATCTTGATTTCCTTTTCCTGGTCAGCAAGACGCCGGCCCAGGGTGTGGGGCGCCTGCCAGGAGACGATCAGAATTGTATTTCGGGGGTCTTCAACATGATTTTTTAGATGGTGGAGAATCCGTCCAGTTTCTGCCATTCCAGAGGCTGATATAACTACATAGGGTGGCTTGGCGAAGTTGATGGCTTTTGATTCCTCGACGGACAGGGTGTATTTCAAACGATCAAAACCCAGGGCTGCGTGATTTTTATCATCTTTAATGAACTGCCTGGTCTCCTCGTCAAAACACTCCGGGTGTTCCCTGAAAACTTGAGAGGCGCGAATAGCCAGTGGACTGTCTACAAAGACAGGTATCTCTGGGATATCGCCATTTTCCATCATTTTGTGAAGGCCAAAAACCAGCTCCTGGGTTCTTCCGACTGCAAATGCAGGAATAATTATCCGGCCCTTGCGCTGAATAGTCCTCTGGACCACTTCTTTTAACTCAAGGAAAGCGTCTTCTGCTCCCCTCTTTTTTGTATCCCCGTACGTGGATTCCATGATCAGGTAATCGGCATCACGGGGCAGAACAGGGTCCTGGATCAGGAGCAGTCCAGGCCTGCCAATATCGCCTGAGAACCATAAACGTTTGGTTTGTCCATCTTCCTCTATATCCAGGACAACAGCGGCTGATCCTAGAATGTGGCCTGCATCTACCAGGGTTGCTTTCACCCCGGGAGCAGGTTGAAAAACCTCCTCATAATCCAAGCCCTCAAATAGCGGCCCAACCCGGGCGGCGTCTTCCTTGGTGTAGAGAGGTTCTATGGCCGGCTGGCCCTGTTTATGGCGCTTTTTATTGAGATATTCAGCATCTTTTTCATGGATATAGCCCGAATCCAACAGCATGATATTATCCAAATGGGCCGTTGCATATGTGGTGAAGATCGGCCCTTTGTAGCCCTGTTTTACAAGGTTGGGCAGATTGCCACTGTGATCGATATGGGCGTGAGAGAGGATCACGGCATCCAGATCAGCCGGTGAGAAGGGAAAATTCCTGTTGCGGGTATAACTTTCTTTTCGTTTTCCCTGATACAACCCGCAGTCCAATAAGATCTTATGCTGTCCGATTTCCAGCAAATGCATTGAACCTGTTACTGTCCTGGCAGCTCCGATAAATGTGAGCTTCACAGTTTTCTCCTGCCTAGTCTACCTTTGATAATATGGACAGAATGTCATCGCCAAATCTTTCCAATCTCCAAGGGACATCTATCATTACTCTGGTCAGATCCGCTTTGTTTTTGGGGTTTTCCGAGACAAGGTTGTAGAGCAGGTCCCGGGGCAGTACAACAGCCGAATTGACTTTCATTTTCCGGGCTTGGTTCTTCCGCCACTCCTTGAGGGCTTTTTCCCGGGCGAGGTAAGAATCATCCAGGCGCTCCTTACGTGGGGGATGTTTAGGTTTGGAAGCCAGACCGTCCTCGATGGCTTTTATCAATCCTTCTGCATGACGCTCGATGGCTTTTCCGCCGGGAATGTCCAGCCGCTGCAGCTGGTTTACAGACCTGGGCGTTTCTTCAGCAAGCCGGAGCAGACTGGCTGCGCTGAGAACCTTAAATACTGGCAGATTTGTTTTTTTTGCAGCATCATCCCGATATTTACAGAGTTTGGCAAGAACGGCGGCCTTTTGGGGAGATAACTTTCGAGCGCCGTTAATTCGCCAGCAGGAAGAGACGTTCTCATCTTTGGGTAGACGGAGTACCTGACAGGCCCGATTAAAATCCTCTGCGGCGATCTGTTTAAGATTGTTATCTTCCAGTTCTTTTGCCAGGGTTTGACGGATTTTGATCAGATAATGAGTATCCATCTGTGCATACCGAAGCATGTCATCTGTCAGTGGTCGTTTGCCCCAGTTTGCCCTCTGATATTTTTTATTGACCTTAATGCCAATGATCTCTTCCATTAGAGCATCAAGCCCCAGTTTTTCCCTGCCCAGGATCTGGGCTGCCAACATGGTATCAAACAGGTTTCTAAACTCAAAGTCAAAATCATCATGCATGATCAAAATATCATACTCTGATGCGTGAAAGATCTTTTCCACCCCGGGATCCTTAAAGAGCTCACCCAGGGCCGTTAGATCATGCAACGGAAGGGGATCGATAATGAAGTCAGTCTTGTCCGTTGAGATCTGGATCAAGCAGACCTGTTCGCGATAAGCGTACAAACTGTTAGCTTCGGTGTCGACCGCCAGGGTTTTTTCTGTTGATAAGCGCTGCATCAGGTCTTCAAAAACCGATTGCTGATTTATAAATTCGGGCGCGGGTAAAGGTTTAATTTGAGACGACATAGAGACATATTATAGAACAATCATTGAAAGATGGAAGGTTTAACGGTGAAACCTCTATATTGAGAATAGCTGCAATTGAGTTTGCTGAAATTTGTTGTCGTTGAGGAAAATTATTTTATTACCTTCTCAAAAACAAGAGCGTTATCGCCACCCTTATAGTATTTCTTCCAGATCTCGATTTGCTGGTAGCCGTGTTTTTGATAGAGCTGGATAGCGGGTTGATTGGATTCACGAACGCTTAACCGGATCCTGGGCAGGTCCACCTGAGCCTCGCTGGCCTGGATCAGGGTGGACGCGATGCCTGATTTTCTATAATCTGGCAGTACAGCCAGCGTGGCAATCCAGGCAGTCTGTTGTGAACGGCGCAGATCTACAGCAATAAAACCAACCAACTCTTCTTTATCCACCGCTTTCAAACGGATAATCTGTGGAATAGACAAAACGCCCAGAATATCGAGCAGCGGCCAAGCATCCAGCTGGAAACATATTTTTTCCAACTGATGCAAATCTTTTACGTCACGCCAGGTAGCGGGTAAAATGGTGATGCCGCTACCTGGAAGGGTTTGATTTTCAGTCATGCTTTAATCCAGGCTAAAGGGAAGCTAGAGGGCTTTTTCGTAAAAGCGGTACGTTTTATAAACCTCCCCGCCCATGGCGATAATTGGGCGGTTCATTTTGTCATTATTATCCAAGATCCAGCTCATTTCAGCCATTTTCATTCCTTTTTTAAGGGCTGCCTGGGCTGATTTATAGTAGAACAGGGCGTCAATTCCCAGTGTACGGTATTCAGGAATGATTCCCAGAACCAGGACCCGAACCCAGGATACTTTCTTGAGGACTTTCCAGTTCCAGACTAACTTGACCATTACCCACCATTCCGGTGTGTTCGGTTTTGGGTAGGCTTTGAGCAGGGGTTCATTCAAATCTGGCAGGGTGATGCTGAATCCGACGGTTTTGCCATCTTTTTCAGCGACATACACTAAATCCGGGTCAAGGATATCGTGCAGCTCATTTGCCAGCTGGTCAAATTCACCATCTGTCATGGGCACAAAACCCCAATTCTGGGACCAAGCTTCGTTGTAAAGTAATTTAACCTTGGCGACTTCTTCGTCAAAGATCTTCATGTTCAGGGGGCGGATTGTGATTTCTTTGCGTTCCATGATCCGGGTGGTGAGTTTTTCCAGACGGTCCCCGATGTTTTTCATAAAATCTTTCACAGGCAGCTGATAAGCCCATAGATCCCGAGCATATTTATATCCAGCCTTTTCTACAAAATCTACATAATAGCGGGGGTTATAGGTCATTAAAATACGGGGGCTGTCATCAAAACCATCAACGAGCAATCCGCATTCGTCATTCGTGTTCCACTGGGCTGGCCCGCGCAGGGCAGTATGTCCCTTTTCCTTGGCCCAACGTTCTGCAGTTTTTAATAAAGCTTCGGCAGCTTCATAATCTTCCAATACCTCGAAAAATCCAAAAAAGCCAATATTCTCTTTTTGAAATTCATTATGGCGCCCATTGGTAAAGGCGGCTATTGTGCCGACAATCTCATCTCCCCGCAGGGCCAGATACATTTGGGCTTCACTGTGTTCAAAGAAGGGATTTTTTTCCGGATCTGTGAAGTGCACCCGTTCAGAAAAAATGGGAGGGACCCAGTAGGGATTGTCTTGATATACTTTCCAGGGAAAGCGCAAAAAGGCTTTTCTTTCCTCTAGATTTTCAACAGGTTTAATGACAAGAGGTTTCATTATTATTTCCTTGAAGTTTAAAACAAGAGAGAGTAAAACTTAAGATTTACTTATTCTGATTATACTAGAAAGCCCCCCTATGGTATGATTTTAGGGTGATTACTCAGCCCCTTTTCCTGGGGACTTTTTCCCTTTACGCAATCATCCTGTCCGCTATAGCTGCGCTGGGATTATTCCTGTCCTGGTGGTTGGCGGAGGAAAAACGAACATTTATCCTCGACGCTGGTATAGGGATATTATTAATCAGTTTGCTGGGCGCCAGAACAGGATTTGTGCTCAGGAACCTGTCTTACTTCCTGGTTCATCCTGGAGAGATGCCTCAATTCTGGCTGGGCGGCTTAAGCTGGATAGGGGCTATCCTTGGCGCTGGTTTGGCCATTCTTGGCATTCATTTGATCTGGAAAGAACCCTTGGGAGAATTGGCCGACCAATATCTACCAATGTTGGGCGCGATGGCGTTTGGTATTTGGTTGCTGACCTGGGGAACCGGGACGGGATATGGACCAACAGTTGACAGTTGGTTCGGCATTTCTATCAGGGACATCTATGGCGCGTCACTCAAACGCTGGCCCCTGCCGATTATGGGGGCAGTATTGACTGGCGGCTGGATAACTGGCGCGATCTTGTTTCCGATCAAACGCCGTCGGCAGCCGGGTTTCCGGGCGCTGATCGGCTCAGCTGGTGTTGTAATATTAAATGGATTGATCTCTTTCCTAAAAGTGGATCCAGCCCCTATGCTGGGGGGATTGCGCTGGGAAAGCTGGTTTTCCCTTTTTGTGCTGCTGATCACCGTTATCTATTTTATCTTTACAAGGAATACTGAGAAAAATGAAGGACCTGACTCTTAACTCAACCAAAGCCATTCAGTCATTAACAGATTTCATCCAGGAAGTTGTCCGGGGAGCCGGTTATAAAAAGGTGGTCCTGGGAATTTCGGGTGGCGTGGATTCAGCCCTGAGTGCTTTTTTATCTGCCAAAGCTTTAGGAGCAGAGAACCTGCTCGCCCTGCGATTACCATATAAAACTTCCTCACCAGAATCTCTAGCGCACGCTCAGTTGGTAATTGATAAACTTGGCTGTCATGCAAAAACAATTGAGATCAGCGATGCGGTTGATGCGATCCTTGCCCAGCACCCGGATGCGACACCGGTCCGACGCGGCAACGTCATGGCCCGGGTGCGGATGATCAATATTTACGACCAGTCAGCGTCATTTCCCGGTTTGGTGGTGGGTACAGGCAATAAAACGGAATCCCTGCTGGGCTATTGCACCATCCATGGTGATGGAGCCTATGATTTTAACCCCCTGACTGATCTGTATAAAGCTCAGGTCCGGCAGCTGGCAGAAGAACTGGGAGTGCCGCAGGTGATTATTGATAAAGCGCCATCGGCTGATCTGTGGGCTGGGCAAACCGATGAGGCTGAACTGGGATTTTCCTATGATGATATGGACCAGGTTTTTTATTGTCTGGTGGAAGAAGGCCTGACCAGGGATGCCTGTGTTGAGGAAGGTTTCACGCCAGAATTCGTGGATACGATTATCAATCGGATCAAAAAATATCGATATAAGAGTATTCTTCCCCGGGCGGGATCAGTTGGACAATATCCTCTAGCGGATCTGGAAAGGTTGCCATTCTATACAGAATAAAAAAAAGCCGTTTTTCAACGACTTTTTTTATTATTTGATCCGATGGTGCTAGATCTTCACACCGTGTTTATTTCTGAGCAGTGTCACAACCCTTTCTATTTCCCCTTTTTGCTGATCCTCTGTCCACCCCAGACTGTCCCCAACAATAGAAGCCAGTTCGGCCAGGGATGCCTGTGACACGTTGCCTACCCAGGCTGTTTTTGTTCGGCGCAGCAGGATATCATCCAGGCGAGTAACCATTTCTTTCTCAACCAGGAATTTAATTTCACCTGTAGAATACCCCCCCAGAGATTTCAAGGCAGCATCTTTAGTTCCCGCGATAAAAGCCGCGATCTCGGCAGCCCGGGTGCCGTAGCGTTCAAAGAGCGTTTGGGCTTGCTCCGGGCTGATATTGTGTTCTTCTGCGAGAGCTTGGATATACAGTATTTTTGTCTTCATCATTGGCGGGGTATGAGGTCCCGCCCCCGATCTTCAGGCGAGCTGTGCTGGCTGATCTGGTTTGGTTCAACCGGCTTAATACCTGGTCGGTGACCTGTTCGGAAAATGCCCTATAACTGGTCCACTTCCCGCCCACCAGGTTGAGGACAGGCCAGGGCGTTTGTTCATTTTTCTCAATCACTTCAATAGAGTGGTCCCGGCTGATCTGACCCGTGCTGCCTTTGGCAACCGGCAGCGGGCGGACGCCGGAAAACTGGAATATGATCTGCTCGCGGGTGACCTTCAGATTGGGGAAGATCTGGGGCACCATATCCAGGATATAGTCGATCTCATTGTCGGTGCAAACTGCCTGATCAGGATCATCAATTCGCAGATCAGTTGAACCGATCATGACGTGGTCTTCCAGATAGGGGAAGATCAAGACGATCCGGCCGTCAAGATATTCAAAGAAAATCTCATGTCCGCCGATAGCCTTCCTTAAATCGGGATGATCAATAACCAGGTGGGAACCTTTCGTGCCGCCGATGAATTTAGATGGAGCAGCGATCTCCCGGTTGATGATATCGATCCAGGGTCCGCCGGCATTGATCACGATCTGCGGCTTTACCGGTATCACTTCCCCTGAAATCTCATCTTTTAGCAGGACTTTATCACCCTCTGCTCCTATGGCACTGAGGTAATTCACTGCCCGGGCGTGTCCTCCCTCATTTACGCCATCCATCAGGATCTCCAGAGCCAGGCGTTCAGGGGATTGCATGCCGCCGTCATAATAGGTGGCTGCGAAAAGAAGGTCGGGATTTAAGGCGGGCCATTTTTTGAGGGCCTTGGTTCGGTTATCAAATCGATGCCCGGGCATGGGGCTGTCCCCCCGTACATACGCGTCGTACATCATCAGGCCCAGCTTGATGATCAGCGCGCCGCGTTCCGCTGGTTTATCCAGTAAACCGAAGAATTTTAGGGGGGAGTTTAATATACCCGACAGCCATTTAAAGATCGGGATAGTTGTTGGCAATGGATGTGTCAAGTGAGGAGCATTGCGGAGTAAATTGTTGCGCTCGTGCAAAGCTTCCCTGACCAGCCTGAACTCACCATTTTCAAGATAGCGAATGCCGCCGTGCAGCATGTGTGATGAGGCGGTGCTGGCTCCGGAACAGAAATCTGCTCGCTCAACGATCAGGCAGTCTATACCCTGCAGTGCCAGATCCCTGAAGGTACCGATACCATTGATCCCGGCACCGATAATTAACACAGTTGTTTGAGGATTGTCCTTGATGTTTTGAATGTTATTATTTCTGTTCTTCATGAACTGAATACTCCCTGGTGGAATTCCTTCAATGAGGGCAGCTCAAGCCCTGAGGTTATAATACTGACGGGTCTATTTTATCACTCAAGATTTGAACGATCAGCGCCTATAAAATTATAAATCTGACAGACCTGGAAAATTTGGAGGTTTTATGCATTCATTCCACACAATTAGATGGATCGATCCTGGCCTTGTGAGCATGATTGATCAGCGATTGCTTCCGCATCAAGTAATTTACAACGAATATAAAGACCCTGGCGCTGTCGCCGACGCGATCAAGAACATGGTGATCCGCGGCGCACCAGCAATTGGGGCTGCTGCGGCTTTTGGGCTGGCTCTGGTGCCCTGGTATTCCGAATCAGAAGAGGTTGAGGTCGTACTGGCAGAGCTTCAGGACGCAGCTGAGATCCTGCGCCAGGCAAGACCTACGGCGGTGAACTTATTCTGGGCTATCGAGCGTATTATGAACCTGCTTGAGACAACCAGAGTAGGATCAGTAGCTGAACTGAGGGAGATAGTATTGGGTGAGGCACAAAAAATCGCCCGGGAAGATATAGAGATCAATCGATCCCTTGGTTCATATGCCCAATCCTTGATCCCTGATGGGGCGGTAATTTTTCACCACTGCAACACTGGCAGCTTGGCTGCTGTGGATTATGGCACAGCGCTGGGCGCAATTCGTATTGCCCATGAAATGGGGAAAAAGATCTTCGTCTATGTGGATGAAACACGACCACGTCTCCAGGGTGCAAGACTGACCGCCTGGGAATTAAAACAATATGGAGTTCCCTTTAAAGTTGTAGTGGATGGCAGTTCGGGTTCTTATATGCAGACCCAAAAAGTAGACCTCTGTATTGTAGGCACTGATCGGGTAGCAGCCAATGGCGATGTAGCAAACAAGATCGGCACTTATAACCTGGCAGTCGTTGCGCATGAGAATAACGTGCCATTTTATGTTGCTGTACCAAAATCAACTATCGACCTTAACACTCCTTCAGGTGATCTGATCAAGATAGAAGAACGACCTCCGGAAGAAGTGACTACTATTGGGAACTGGCAGATCACCCCGGATGATACCCCTGTTGGAAATCCCGCCTTTGATGTTACGCCCGCTAAATATATATCTGCATTTATTACTGAAGATGGAATTATTTATCCACCTTTTAATGAGAATCTTGTCAAACTGTTCGAGTAGGGCATTATTTATTAATTGGTGCCGGAGGAGAAGCACATGATAGCGGAGAAGATCAAAAAAACAGCCTGTTTCCTGTTTGATCTGGACGGGACTATATACCTGGGAGACCAACTCCTTCCAGGAGCAAAGGACCTATTATCATTCCTGGATCAAACTGAAAAACCTTATTTCTTCCTTACCAATAACTCTTCCCGTTCCCGGGTGGATTACTCCACAAAACTCACAAGATATGGTCTCGATATACCTGAAGAGAAGATCTTTTCATCAGGCATGGCGACCGCGATTTTCCTTAAGAAAAAAAAGCCCGGCGCCCGGATTTACCTGGTAGGCACACCGTCGCTCGAGCAGGAATTCAAGGCTTATGGATTCCAATTGGTGGAGGAAGATCCCGAATTCGTCGTTTTGGGATTTGACACTACACTAACTTATCAGAAGATCTGGAAGCTGTGCGATTTTGTAGTTGATGGGATTCCTTATATTGCCACACACCCAGATATCAACTGCCCAACGCCCGATGGGTTCATGCCGGATATTGGAGCGATGATGGCCATGGTCAAGTCCTCCACCGGCAAGGATGCGGATGTGATCGTGGGCAAACCTCATTCTCCCATGGTTGAGGCGATTGTTGAGCTCACAGGATTTAACACTGAAGAGTTAACCATGGTAGGAGACAGGCTCTATACTGATATCGCCCTGGGGTCAGCAGGCATTCAAACAGTCCTGGTTCTGAGCGGAGAGGCTAACCTGGAAGATCTGGCATCAGCCCCTGTTCAACCAGACCTGGTTTGTGAGAATCTGGGTGAGCTGCTGGAGGTACTAAAGTAAGTAGTAAGTAGTAAATGGATTAAGATTCAGTAAATATAAGGTCTTGTCAGGTCTCGATCCTATGCCGGAAGGGCAGCTTCCTGCTATCTCATCCGCACAGTGACCATATTAAACAACGACAGCCTCCCCCAGGTGCGCAGGAAGTCTTCCTCTGTCATCCAGTAAAGCTGATCCTTGCTGGCCCAGGAGCTCAGGAAACCCCAGGGAGTACAGACCCCGCTGAGATTGTGGTGAGCTGGATCATAAACACTCAGGATCATGATATGGCCGCCAACCCAGCGGCTGGCCGCTAAGGTGCTGCTTGTATTTTGTCCCCTGGCAATTAACGGCTCTTCTCCCTTGAAGTATGTCACGGATACCAGACAGACCGTTCCTCCATCTTTCAACACTTCAAGCAGATCTGGTACTTTCCCTCGCTTGATGCGGACCTCAAGCTTGATCCCGTTTAATAAACCCAGCAGCCGAAGCTGATTGGCCGTCTGGAAAACAAGGCTTCCGTTATGGTTGCCCAAGATCGTGTACCGAAAACTACCCCGCAAGATCTTCTTCTCCAGCGAGTTGACCAGGGAAGCGCCGCTGATCGATGAGCCTAAGAGCAGGTTTACTGCTGTGGCAGAGGCGTATTTTGAACAGTGATTGGTGCTGCCCTGATCCTGCTGATAATCAGCCAGTTGTGTTTCCTGCCAATCACGCCAATAGACGGTCAAATCAGACATAAACTTGAAACTCCCACAACTTTTTTACTCTTTGGCCTAAGTATACCCTGCTGGATATCTTTGGCTTTGGATTTGACTTCCCGATTATCATTCTCTATAATCCATGACAGCGTGAGTAAATTCTTTCCGGGCCAGCTAGAGCAGTTTATAGAAGAACAGGAATTTTTTATGAACCATAAATTAGGTTTGGTGGCGTGGTTATTAATGATCCTGCTGCTTGCAGCCGGCTGCCTAACACAGAATTCTGATTACAGCCTTCCTTGTGAAGAAAGGGAAACACTCTTTTGTGAGGACTTTGAAGGTGTTGATCCAACACTGGGAGGAAGCCAACTGGTAATCTCCACAGCTTCTGATCAGTGGTGGGTTACCCGAGATGATGATCAGGATTATCTTTTTCAAGATTTTCCTCTTGGAGGAAGATCCCAGGATAACATGATCGTCTTGAGCGGAGGTTTGTACAAGGATCAAGCCAAATCCTTTTTATATACCAGGGAAATCGATCTGGGGTCTGCTACCCAGGCCACCTTTGGTTTTAATGTAATATATAAAACCGAAAAACATTGGGACGGTTTGGTGGTCTTTGCAATTACTGATGGCATTGAAGGAGTGAAGGACCCCCAGAAATGGATCATGTTAACTCCCCGGGGTGGTTATCCGGACAGCGTCCTGTTAAACGGCTCGCTGGTTCCGGGATTTTCCGGTAGCAGCGCTGGCTGGACTCATGAGGAGATTGATCTCGCTCCTTTCTTGGGTGGGAAATTGATCCTGGGTTTTTATTTCACATCGGATGATTATTTAAATGCTTGGGGAGTTGGACTGGATGACATAATAGTGAATGCGGATGCCGGTCAGGTAGCCAGCCAGATGGCGGGGTTGACGGAACATATTATTAAAGAGATCACGCCCCCCAAAGATCCATTGATCTCCCCGGAATTACCAAGGGCAAATCCGTTGCAGGACACACTTTGCGTAATGACAGACGAAGAAGTAGTGAATGAAAGCCAGAGAGTGATCATCAAAGCGATCAGCGAAACAGATGAACGAATTCTGGTTCTGCATCCCCAAACAGGGTCTTTTTGCTGGATTGACCAGGCTGATATTTGGATAGACGGCGATTCTGCTACCTTGCCAAAAATAGTTGAAAAATCCCGGAATACCTATTTTCCGGTGAGTCTTCTGGGGCATACGCCGATTGCTTCGGATACAGCCTGTGATTCCGGATCCCCGAATTCCCTGCCTATTTATCTCCAAACAGCCCTGGTTGAGGAGGGCAAGATCACAACACTTTTCTTTAAACCAATGTTGCCCAACGAAGAAAAATTGACCCCAGAAGACCCGCGGGTCGGGGAAGATGCAGGTTATGCTGAACTGGATTTGAGCAGAAGCCCCGGGGGTGAAATTCAGGTGAATGTAAGTGGGACAATACACAGCTGTCTGTCAGATTGGAATCATCCCGGGGATATCGTTTGTCAAGGTTTGGCAGAAAACGCGGCTGGACCGTTGAATATGGAAATCTGCTGGCAGGGTTGGGATGAAACTCAGGCTTGCCCAATTGGATATTATATAGATCCATTCAGCGCGGCTTGTGTTCCGGTTACTGGAGCAGCTGATTGCTCTTTGGCTTGTGATGAGGGCTATTTATTTGTTGATCAGATACAAAGCTGCCAGATTAATATGAACGACGATTCCCTGGGCGAAGACCTCGACTACTGCCCTCCAGGAACCCTGGTCAACTCATCCGCGCAGCGTTGTATTGGAACTGCATATTCACTGGATACGAGCTGTCCGCCTGGTTTTTTCTACTCTTTAGACGCTGGCGCATGCATTTTATTGGATGAAGCAGAAAACTGCCCGGAGGGATATCAAAAATTGAGTGATTCTGAAGGGTGTATCCCGGAGACACCAATGGCTCCGCCCCAGTGCAGGACCTTTGAACTCCGCTTTCCAGTTAGCGAAGTGACGGTAAAAGAGTCCACCCGCTGCATTAAGGATCCTGGAAATCCAAATGAGATCGTAAGTTCCTTGAAAGCTTTCGACACTGTAGAGATTTTAGGAGTAGGGGAGGGCGGAAGCTGGCTGGTGGTCATTAATCCCGATTACCAGATCCCTTGTTGGGCACCCCTGGATGATTTTTATCTGGACAAAGTGGATCTAAACATACAGCCGGTGATCTCAGCTCAAAAGACTGACTAATTATTGGTCTACTCAGCCAGTTCGTTTTGCAAGATTTCCCATTCGATCATCAGGTTTTCCAGTTCATTTTCTGCTTCCCTGTAATCATGCCCAAGGCTGGCAACCATGCCGGGATCGTTTGGCGGATCAGCCAGTTTTTTCCCCAAGCCTTCCAGCTGGACTTCAAGCTGCCCGATCTGTTCTTCCACCTCTTCCAATCTGGCGGTCCTCTGGCGATCTTTTGCCTGGGCTTTGTTTTTCGCTGATTTGACCTCCTTGTAATTTTCAAGGGGTTCCAAATCGAGATCTGGCTGAGGATCTTCGATTTCAATTTGATCCGGGGGATTACCCTGATAAGCTTGATAACTTCCCTCAAAGACGATCAGGCTTTCCTCGTTGACATCAATTTCCCAGATCTGGGATGCCAGAGCGTTGATTAGATAACGGTCATGGGAGACGAGCAGAATGGTGCCGGGATACGCGGATAACACGGACTGAAGGGTTTCCTGGGACGGGATATCCAGGTGATTGCTGGGCTCATCCAGCAGGAGTAAATTAGCATCGGAAAGGGAAAGCTTGGCAAGCGCCAGGCGCCCGCGTTCTCCGCCAGACAGGACACTGACTTTTTTATGAACATCTTCGCCGGAGAATAAGTAGGCTCCCAGATAACTCCTGGCAGCGTTCTCTGATTGGAAGTTCCCTGCCCGATCGATCTCTTCCAGCACTGTGTTTTTTTCAACGAGATCCTGATGAGCCTGGGCAAAATAACCCACATCAAGATTTGCGCCCAACTTAACCTTACCGGCCAGGGGCGGGATTTCTTCCAGGATTGTTCTTAGAAAAGTAGTTTTCCCTGCGCCGTTGGGGCCGATCAGGGCTGCGCATTCCTGCCGGAGCAGTGTAATATCTGGCACAGAAAATAAAGCTTTCTCTCCATCGCTGTAGCCAACTTCGAGATCAGTGGTCCTCAAGACAAGATCACCGCCGCGTTTCTTGGTTCGAAAATTCAATTTCACTAACTGGGGTTGTTTAGATGGGTTTTTTAACCCCGCGATGCGGCTGTGTGCCTCCTGGGGGCTCATCATGCTGGTAGCGGTGTGAACATCCTGACTGATCTTGGACCAGCTTTTTCCCTGGATGGCCTGGATACCCACCTGTTCAATAGCCTGAATTCGGCGGCTTAACCGGCGCAGTTTCCCTTTGGCCATGTTGACTCTTTGGCCTTCAATATTCCTCTTTACAAAATCCAGCTCGTTAACCAAGCGGGCTTTTTCTGCTTCAAATGTTTCTTGCTGCCTTTCCCAGCGAGCCTGGCGCTGATCAAGATAGGCAGTGTAATTGCCCCGATAGGTTTCAAACCCTGCCCTGCTCATCTCCCAGATGTGATTACAAACCTGGTCAATAAAATATCGATCGTGGGAAACCAATAAAACTGCCCCTTCAAAATTCTTCAGATATCCTTCTAACCATTGGATGGCTTCTATGTCCAGGTGATTGGTAGGTTCGTCAAAGATCAAAAGGTTGCTGGAAGAGAGCAGTAGTTTTGCAAGTAATAATCTGGTTCGTTCTCCACCAGAGAGTTGGGTGACAGGGTTCTGGTAATCGGATTTTGTAAACCCAAGACCTCCTAATACCTGCTGGATGCGGCTTTCGTAAGTATATCCACCAAGACGTTCGAATTTTTCTTGAAGGGACCCATACCGGGAAAGTAAATCCTCTGCTGAACCTCCAGCCTCTTCCATAGCTTTTTCAAGCCCTTTTAATTCCTTCTCAAGATTGAGGATGTATTCCAGGGCTGTAAGCGCTTCTTCCCAGAGTGTCTTGTCAGACGATAAGGTGTTTTTCTGGGGTAAGTATCCGATTTGCAGTTGGTTGGCTTTCTTGATCTTGCCCTCTGAAGGGGATTCGATATCAGCCAGTAAATTTAACAGAGTAGTCTTTCCGATCCCGTTCTCGCCGACCAGAGCAATCCTGCTCCCGGGGGGAATGGTCAGATTCAGGCCACTGAAAATATCAATTGACCCATATGATTTTGATAAACCTACTGTTGTGATCAATGACATAATATTGCAACTTGATTATTCTACTTATTAATTACAGGAATCCAGCAGTCTTGAGCGTGTTATAATGCCGACCAGACCCTAACCATGTAACCGTCAGCTATTATAGTCTGGTATAAAAGAAAATAAAGGGTTTTCCCGATATCTATGCAAGCATATCCGTCTGAAAAAAATACCTCACCCGACCCGATCCGGCGTTTTTTATTGGGGGCTTTTCTTGTCTCAGCAGCAGTAACCCTATTGCTGGCTTTCTGTTCAAGGAAGGAACCGACTCAGCCCACTTCGGAAAGTAGTAATAACGGGGATCTGTCAACAAATCAACCAGTCGATGACGCACAGCCGACCTTGGATGATACCAGGTTGCTGCAAACCAATGCCAACCGGCCCGGCTTTAAGGAACTGGATCTTGATCAAACGCTCTATTTCCTTTTAACTGGCCTTGATAAAAGAGAATGGTTAGGCGATACAGGACCCGGATTAACGGATACGATCATTGTGGCTTTCCTGGACGCAAAACAAGAAAAAGCTGGATTGATTTCGATTCCAAGAGACACCTGGGTCGAAGTTCCAGAATACGGGCCTTATAAGATCAACCAGGCCTATTCTCTGGGGGAAGCATACGGCTACAGTGGTGGAGGACCGGGGCTTTTGATGGATACAGCAGGGGATCTGCTTGGAATTGAGATTGATTATTACGTCCAGGTTGATTTCGAAGCTTTTGTGGTTCTTGTTGATGCCGTAAATGGTGTTCTGGTGGATGTGCCTGCTGAAATCCTGGTCTGGCCCAATGCTGAGATGGAAGGGGATATGAAACGACTCCAGCCCGGCATCCAGGTTTTGCCGGGAAACCTGGCCCTTGGATATGTCAGAACAAGGGATACGGAAGAAGGGGATTTTGGCCGGACAAAACGACAGCAGCAAGTCCTGGTGGGTCTGCAGAAGAAGATTTTCTCTTATGAGATCCTGCCGGTCGTAATACCAAAAGTTCCAGCCCTATACCGGGACCTTTCTTCAAATGTGGAGACGAACCTGGCCCTTAACCAATTAATCTCATTAGCCTGGGCTGTCAGGGATATAAATCCTCAAAGTCTGCACACACGGACCATAAGGGAACCAATTGTTACGGCCGGTTTTAATGACAGGAATCAATATGTTCTTTTCCCGGATATCGAGCAGATCCGAAAGATCTGGCACGAATTGCAGGAGATTTCCGCCACTCCGATACCAGAACCAACCCAAGAGCCTTCACTGGAAGAATACATTCAGCAGGAAAATGCCAGCATCGCGATCTTGAATGGAACCTCATCACCAGGGCTGGCAGGCGAAGCTGCTGATTTTTTGATTGCCAATGGAGTAAATATCACTGAAGTTGGTAATTACGATAAATTCAAAGACCAGACCTATATATACGATTACACCGGAAATCCTTACACCGTCCAATCTATCCTGGATCTTATGAACTATTCTCAGACCAGGCTATTTCACAGATCGGATCCAGATACCACAGCAGATATAGTTATCATTTTAGGAGCCGATTGGATGCAGGAAAACCCACTGCCGGTAACGGATTGACAACCAAAAAACGCTGAAAAATCCTTATAACTTGTTTGACACCATACAAGAAAACCGATAGACTTTAGATAAGTTCTGAGAATTAGATCAGGAGGACGCATATGGGGTATAAAAATTACCGTCTGACGATAATTAAAGGTTTCAACAAGGGAGCGGTTTATCCCTTGGATGCTGACGAGACCATCATCGGTCGTGGGGAGGAGAATGAAATCGTCCTCAATATCGCTGAGGTATCCAGAACGCATGCGGTTCTGATCAAAGCTGAAGAAGGTTTCATGATCAAAGACCTGGGATCGACAAATGGAACTTATGTCGACAAGAAAAAGATAGGAGGCAAATATCTCCTCAAACCAGGAGATACGATCATGTTGGGGGACGCCATTTATATGACCTACCAGGCAGATATTGATCCAGAAGAAACGCTGATAGCGCCCCGCCCGGAAGAGAAGGAAGCTGCAGAAGTAACCGCAGTGATCCCAAAACCATCTGAGGTTCCCAGTGAACCCGCACCGTCTACCAGGCCCCGAAAAACTAAGCCAGTTGAAGAATCCCTCAGCAAATCTCAGGTGGCAGAGGACAAAAAAGGAAAGACCTGGTTATGGGCTGGAATTGGTTGTGTTGTGGTGATCTTTTTCTTGATCGTGGTTGGTTTGATCGCATTTGATTACCTGAATCTATACTGCACACCGCCTTTTGATACTTTGTTGAATTTCCTTTACACCTGTCCGTAAAGAAAATTTACTGATCGAGAAATTAATGGAATCCTCACAAGAATATATAATAATCCCCACCACTTGTGTGTATGGTGGGGATGCCCTAGCCCGGCTCCCTGATGGTCGGGCTGTTTTTGTCCCCTACGCACTGCCAGATGAAGAACTGCGTATCCGTTTGGTAGAAGAAAAGGAACGTTATGCCAGGGGAGAGATCCTTGAGATCCTCAAACCATCTCCTGCGAGGATCCAGCCGCGCTGCCCCCATTTTGGCGAGTGTGGAGGGTGCCATTATCAGCATATCTCCTACGAAGAACAACTTAAGATCAAAGAATCGATCTTCATTGATCAGCTGGAGCGGGTAGGGAAACTAGTCGATTCGCCAGTAAATGAGATTGTCCCCTCCCCCCTGGTATGGAATTATCGAAACCAGATCCAGCTGCATATATCCAAAGAAGGAGCCCCTGGATTTTTAAAACATAAGTCAAATCAAGTTGTTCCTATCCAGGAATGCCATCTGCCTACTGACAGCCTGAACGAAATCTGGCCAGCCCTGAGCCTTGAATATATCCCCGGGCTGGACAGGATCAGCCTCAGGGCGGGGGAAGAAGGGCAGGACACACTGATCGTTCTGGAAAGCAGTGATCCAAAGCCAATCGAGTTCAGCGTAAACCTTCCTTTATCAGCTGTGCACCGAGGACCAGGTGGCGAGATAGTGCTGGCGGGAGATGATTTTACAGTCATTCCAATCCGGGATATCCCTTTTATTGTATCTGCGGGAACCTTTTTTCAAATTAATACCAGTGTAGCTGAGTTGATCGTGGATTTTCTATTAGAGAAACTCCCTCTCTACGAAGACAGTCTGGTTCTGGATGTATATTGCGGGGTGGGTTTATTCAGTGCGTTCATAGCCCCCATGGTGGATAAGGTAATTGGTATCGAATCAGATCCCAAAGCGGGAGAAGACTTTTTATATAATCTATCTGGCTTTGAAAATGTGGATTTCTATGACCTGCCTGCAGAGGATGTGCTGCCCTACCTAGAACTTTCCCCGGATATAGTATTGCTGGATCCCCCCCGGGCTGGCCTTTCAAAAAAGGTTCTCGATAGCGTGGTGTCCCTGAATCCTGAATTAATTGTGTATATCTCCTGCGATCCAGCTACTTTGGCGCGTGACGGAGGACGGTTCCAGAAACAAGGTTATATTTTGCAGGAATCAACACCTTTTGATATGTTCCCCCAAACTTTCCATATCGAGAGCGTAAATATATTCCAAAGAGCATAAAAACAGGTGTGATTTATCTCACTATTACAATCAGAAAGACTGGTGTAAAATTCTGGCAGAGTAATTTTTAGCTGCTGGATCCGACCAGAACAAAGGATATCGGTTCTGAGCAGGGATTTTTACAGGATATGATTTGATGGCATTAAACAGTTCCTTGATTTTATTACCTTCCCAGCGACCTGATCAATTGATCAGGTTGTTGGTCCTATTGCAGTTGTTGTTATATAGACCCGTATAAAGGATCAGGCCTGTTTCGAGGAAAAAAAACCGAAACGGGCTTTTTTTATCAATTAGATCGGGAGGTGTATATGAATGTAAATTCCGACTTGAACCGCGACATACCCGTTTTGGATTGGGATTCCCATCTGGCTGAACGGACAAAATCCATGCAAAGTTCTGCGATTCGGGAACTGCTTAAGATCACCCAGAATCCTGAAGTGATATCTTTTGCCGGAGGCCTTCCAGCTCCGGATGTATTCCCGATAGAGGAAGTAGATAAAGCCTGTTCCACTGTGCTGCGTACGCTGGGTAAAGAAGCCCTTCAATACAGCGCAACAGAGGGATATTATCCTTTAAAGGAATTTTTAGCTTCCTCAATGCATAAATATGGCATTCCCGCCTTGCCGGAGAATGTCCTGTTGACCAATGGCTCGCAGCAGGCTTTGGACTTGATTGGCCGGATTTTCATCGATCCGGGCAGGTACGTCCTTTCGGGTAGGCCGACCTACCTGGGTGCAATTCAGGCCTGGGGAGCCTATCAGGCAAAATTCCACACAATGCGCGTGGATGAACAAGGCCTGGTGGTTGATGAAATTGAACATGCCTATGAAAAAACGATTGAAGATAGTGGAAGACCGCCGGCATTTATTTATGTGCTGCCAAATTTCCACAATCCTGCCGGGACAACACTCCCGCTGGACCGAAGGATTAAATTGGCAGAGATCGCAACAAAATTGGATATCGCTGTTATTGAGGATGACCCCTACGGCCAGCTCAGATTTGAAGGGGATCACATACCTCCTATCTGTACATTTGATTCCAGAGAGAACCATATACCTGGGTACATTCTCGAAAACAATGGCTCCGGGACTAAGATTAGGATGGATCGTTGCCTCGGAAGTCTTGATGAAAAAACTGATCCAGGCTAAACAGGGCTGCGATCTGCACACTGGAACTTTTGTCCAGTACGTTGCCAACGACATCTGCCAGCGGGGGATCCTGAAACCGCATATTATTAAGATCCGTAAAGTATATAAAAAACGCCGCGACACCATGTTGGATGCCCTGGTGGAATTCTGGCCGGAAGAATGCAGCTGGACCCGACCGGAAGGCGGGTTGTTCCTGTGGGCTCGTGTGCCAGAATCAATAGACACAGAGAAATTCCTGCGGGAAAAAGCCCTCAAAGAGAAGGTGGCTTACGTTCCCGGAATCAATTTTTATCCCAATGCCGATGGCGGCAGCGAAGCGATGCGGTTGAATTTCTCGTATGCCCCGCCAGAAGTCATTGTCGAGGGTATCAAAAGATTAGGGTTGGCATTAAAAGAAGAATTAGCCACAGGCTAATTTATGGGAGGAGGTTGGTTTCTTAATCACTGAATCAGACTGACATTCATCATAAAAACAACTATCCACAACACCAGATGCCCGATTGGCTTGTATGATATAGGATCTGGAGATTGTATAGATAAGCAGACTATATTTTTGATTGAATTGTGCAAGGAGGTAAATTGTGTCCCTTATTCAAGAAGTGATCGCCAAAACCAAGGAAAAGGATCCGGGCCAGCCCGAATTTCATCAGGCGGTTGAAGAAGTATTGAATACCCTGGAGCCGACTGTTGAGAAACATCCGGAACTTGTTCAGGCCAAGATTTACGAACGTGTAGTAGAACCCGATCGGGTTATTATGTTCCGTGTTCCCTGGGTCGATGATGATGGAGAGGTTCATGTCAACCGCGGTTTCCGGGTTCAGTTTAATAATGCAATTGGTCCATACAAAGGCGGCCTGCGATTCCACCCCTCAGTAAACCTGGGCATTATTAAATTCCTCGGTTTTGAACAGATCTTTAAGAACTCCCTCACCACGCTGCCTATGGGCGGTGGGAAAGGTGGATCGGATTTTGACCCCAAGGGTAAAACTGATCGGGAAGTGATGAGCTTCTGTTATGCATTTATGAGAGAGCTTTATCGCCACATTGGCCCGGACACAGACGTTCCCGCGGGTGATATCGGTGTGGGCGGCCGGGAAATTGGCTACCTGTATGGCATGTACAAGAAAATCCGCAATGACCATGCTGGTGTTTTGACCGGAAAAGGGTTGGAATACGGCGGAAGCTTGATACGTCCAGAAGCAACCGGTTATGGCTCAGTGTATTTTGCAGGTGAAATGCTCAAAGTTCGCGATATGGATATGGCCTCCAAGGCAGCCATTGTCAGCGGATCTGGCAATGTAGCCCAGTACACGATCGAGAAACTGCTTGATTTGGGCGCAAAACCCATTTCCCTGTCAGATTCCTCCGGCACCATTATTGACGAAGGCGGCATTGATAGAGATAAACTGCAGTACATCATGGAACTGAAAAACATCCGCCGCGGTCGAGTTAGTGAATACGCCGAAGCTTATGATGTCCCCTACTTCCCCGACCTGAGCGTTTGGGACGTAGTCAAGAAAGAGGGCATTAAGGCTGAATTGGCATTCCCCTCAGCAACCCAGAATGAGATCAACGCAGAACATGCCCAGGCACTAGTTGATAACGGATGCATCTGTGTTTCCGAAGGCGCAAACATGCCTTCCACCCAGGAAGCTGTGGATATTTTCCAGGATAACAAATTAATGTACGGTCCAGGAAAAGCTGCCAATGCAGGTGGCGTGGCAACTTCCGGTCTGGAAATGAGCCAGAACAGCCTGCGGTTGTCCTGGTCCCGGGAAGAGGTGGATCAAAGACTGCACGGTATTATGCGCAGCATTCATAAAACCTCCCTGGATGCGGCAGAAGCATATGGAGATCCCGGCAACTATGTGAAAGGCGCCAACATCGCCGGCTTCTTAAAGGTCGCCAAGGCCATGCTTGCTTATGGTGTTGTTTGATCTGAGAGCGCATTAAAACTAGAACCGCCAACCATATTGGTTGGCGGTTTTTTTATTAAATAAATAGGGACTGAATCCTTTCAAAGGATTCAGTCCCTTAGAGAATACTTTTAATTTCCATTTAATTCTTTTTCAGTAAAAACGACCACCTCTTTCCCTGTCAATTTTTCCTGTACTTTTTTGATGATCAATTCAAGGTGACCATTATTGGCTACAAAATCGAGGTTGTCACCGGGAATGGTCAACACCGGACAGAGGTCAAAATTATCGATCCACAGGTCGTATAGAACATTCAACTGCTGGAGGTATGAGGGATCGATTTTTTCTTCATAATCCCTCCCGCGCTGTTGAATGCGCTGCTGCAGAGTGGGTACCGAAGCTTTGATATATAAGACCAGGTCTGGGGGAGGCAGGAATTCTACCAGGGCCTGGTAGAGTTCCTGGTAAGTTTGATAATCACGTTCGCCCATTTGCTGTTGTTTATACAGATTGTGAGCGAAGATCTTGGCATCTTCGTATACACTTCGGTCCTGGATAACCGATCCGGGATGGGCACAAAGATTCTTGTGGGCGCGGAGGCGCCGGGTTAAAAAGAAAACCTGGCTGTGAAAAGCCCAGGTTTGCATGTCTTTATAAAAATCCGGTAGATAAGGATTATCGCTTTCGGGTTCAAAAAAAGGTGTCCAGCTAAGGTTGTCACAGAGTTTTGTTACCAAGGTGGTTTTACCCACGCCAATATTGCCAGCTACTGCAACAAACTTTTCCATTTTCACTCCAGATAACTAATAAGTCTTATCTTGCATTTTACTACCGATGTCTTGAAAAAATCCTCAGTAACATTAAAAAATAGCCCTACCAATCTTAAAAAATTGAGTCCCGGTTCTCCAGCAGCAACCGGGACTTATTTTTAAGTCGGAATTGGGTGTAGTAGTTGTTAATTTCCCAGGTGCATGGGCATGATCACATGCAGGAAGTTATCATCACCAACTGGACGGAGCACACCCGGACTGGTGGATTTTGATGTCTCAAGGGCGACATTTTGAGTCTGGATCACGTCAAGCACTTCTCTCAAGTAGCGGACGTTAAAGGCGATGATTATATCACTGCCATCAATCGTGGCATCCATCACAGCCTGGCTGGAACCGGTCTCTTCAGATTGCCCTGAAATTTCAACCTCGCCAGGTGAGTTCTCTTCTGCACCAGGGCGGATATTCACCTGGGCGATGAGAGAGCCTTCCCGGGCGAAGATCTCAGCCTGTTTGCAGGATTTCAGGAAGGATGCGGTGGAGAGAATGGTGCGGGACTGATAATCCTTGGGGATGATTTGTTGATAGTCTGGGAATGTGCCTTCGATTAACTGGGAGATCAATTCAATGTCCTTGGTCCGGAAGATCACCTGTCCCCGATCTGGGGGAAGTGCCATGGTGATCACCTCGCTGCCATCATTGCTGATGCGGGCCAATTCACTTAAAGCGCGGGCCGGAATAACGGCTTTGATTGGCGCTGGCACAGGGTTGGACAGTTTTGCAGTCCTGACTGAGAGCCGGAATCCATCTGCGGCGGCCAGGGTCATGGTGTTATCTTCCACGGTTATAAGCACCCCTGTCAAAATGGGCCGGGCCTCATCATGGGAAGCAGCAAATACAACCTGTTTGATCATTTCCTTGAAATCAGCCACATTGATTTCGATGCCCGCCTCCATATCCGGTGACGGCATGGGGGGGAACTCCTGGGCATCAATACACTTGATATCAGTATTCAGGGAACCACTCTTGATATTAAGTGTCTGGGTCGGCTCATTCAGCGTGATATCGGTTTTGGCCGGGGGGATGGTGCTGACCAGGTCGGTAAAAGTTCGGGCAGGCACGGTGGTGGAACCTTCTTCTTCGATCTTAGCCCCAATCCAGCAAGTGATACCCAGTTCAAGGTTGGTTGCGGAGAGGCGCAGTCGGCCGTCATCGGTTGCAACCAGGATATTGGATAAAACTGGCAGGGTACTTCGGGGAGAGACAGCCCGGGAAACTATGCTTAATCCATGGGCGAGGTTTTCTTGCAGGACGGAAATCTTCATAATTGCTATCCTATTATGACTTTGTCGCAACGGCTATTAAATTGTACAGTAAGTATACAATGAAACCGTTTTTTGGGCTATAAGAAATCACCTGGATAGGGACCGCCCCCTGGTTAAGGACTTGTCTTTCACGGAGAGGATGTTAACCCTCAAAATTGGATCAAGATTAATTGACAGTCCAACTGACCCGTGATATCATCCCCGTACAATCAAATAAGCCCCTAAAAGGCACTCTTATCCAGAGAGGTGGAGGGACCGGCCCTGTGAAACCTCGGCAACCGGGCAGCGCTACGCGCTGCAGATGGTGCTAACTCCGTCAGGTGGATTCTGGAAGATGAGAGGGCACTCTTGAGTTTTTGCCCTTTCCTGCAGACCAGAAGGGGCTATTTTTATTAAAGGGAAGGTACCCAACTCAGGAGGTTAGATGAGCAACAAACCAAAATATAATCCAAGTATATTATTCACATCTGAGTCGGTGACAGAAGGTCACCCAGACAAGATGTGCGATCAGATCAGCGATGCAGTGCTGGACGCCTGCCTCGCACAGGATCCCAGATCGCGAGTTGCCTGTGAAACGGCGACCAAAACCGGCTATGTCATGCTCTTGGGGGAGATCACTACCACAGCAGACATCAATTATGATCAATTGGCCCGGGACGTTGTCACCGGTATCGGTTATGACCGGGCGAAAAAGGGTTTTGATGGCGCGACCTGTGGTGTACTGGTTGCGATCTCACAGCAGTCGGGTGATATTGCTATGGGTGTTGACAAAGCCCTGGAATCCAAAACCGGTGAGATGACTGAAGAGGAAGTAGAAGGTATTGGTGCTGGAGATCAGGGTATGATGTTTGGCTATGCCTGCGATGACACTCCGGAATTAATGCCCATGCCAATTTTCCTGGCCCATAAACTTTCCCGACGTCTGGCGGAAGTCCGAAAAAACGGAACTCTTGACTGGGTTCGTCCGGATGGTAAAAGCCAGGTAACGATCGAATATCAAAACGATAAACCAGTTCGGGTCGATACGGCTTTGATCAGCACACAACACTCCCCCAATATATCCCAGGAAGAGATCCGGGAATTGATCATCAAACATGTCATTATGCCTGTCCTGCCAAAGGATATGGTGGATGACAACCTGAAAATCTTTGTGAACCCTACCGGGCGATTTGTCACAGGTGGTCCGTTAGGTGATGCGGGTCTGACAGGGCGCAAGATTATCGTCGATACATACGGAGGCATGGGCCGGCATGGCGGTGGCGCTTTCTCTGGTAAGGATCCCACGAAGGTAGACCGCTCCGCGGCCTACGCTGCTCGCTGGGTGGCTAAGAATGTGGTTGCAGCCGGACTGGCCAGCCGCTGTGAGATCCAGGTGTCCTATGCAATCGGTGTTGCCCATCCCCTGAGCGTAAATGTCGAGACCTTTGGGACTGGCATTATCCCTGAAGAGAGGATCAGTGAGTTGGTAAATGAGTTCTTTGATCTGCGACCAGGCGCTATCATCCGTGACCTGAATCTGCGCCGGCCGATCTATCAGCAGCTGGCAGCCTACGGTCATTTTGGCCGGGACGATCTGGATCTGTCCTGGGAAAATACCGATCGAGCAGTGGAGATCAGAAAAGCCGCTGGTTTGTAATCCTTAAATAGCAGGTCCCGGAGATTTCTTTTCTCCGGGACCATTTGTTTTAACTCTTTAATAAGCTCCTGGAGTTATAAGAAACTCCGGGAGCTTATTAATTACGAGAGGTGGGATTCGAATGCTTTTAAGAGCTGTTTCTTGGGTTTAAAACCTGCTACCCGGGCGGCGATATCCCCGTTGACAAATAATAACAAGGCCGGAATACCCATTACGCCGTATTGGACTGGTACATTTGGATTCGAGTCTACATCCATCTTAAATACCCTGGCTTTGCCATCCCAATCTCCGGCCAGTTCTTCAACCAGGGGAGAGACCATTTTACAGGGACCACACCAGGCTGCTGTAAAATCAACCAGAACTGGCAGATCTGATTCCAGTACTTTTGATTCAAAATCATTTTCAGTGATATATTCAACTTCTGCCATTTCTATCTCCTTGGGGCTACATCTAAATTTTCAATCATAAGATCTGTTACTTTGTATATATAGAGGCCATGTCAGCGCAAAATTATACCAAAGTCACCCTGGAACCCTGGGGGGTTTTTTCCACTAAAAGCTGGGTTGCGAAAGCTTCCTTGATTTGTTCCACATGAGTGATGACCAGGATCTTCTCAAAATCATCCTGAATTAGATTGATAGCTTCTATCAGGCGTTGGCGACCGATAGCATCCTGGCTTCCAAAACCCTCATCCACGACCAGGGTTTGAAGTCTGGCACCTGCCCGCTGTGCCAGAACATGTGATAATGCCAGGCGGATGGAAAAATTTATCCGGAAAGATTCGCCCCCAGAATATAACTCATAGTCCCGGAACCCGGACTGGTCCCTGATTTGAATTTCCAGGGTTTCCTTAAGATCTTCCCGTTTGGCGTCTTTATATTCCCGCTGGGTTAAAAATTGGATTGACATCCCGCCGCCGCTTAATTTTTCCAGGATCTGGTTGGCTTTGGTTTCAATATTTGGCAGGGCTTGTTCAATTAACAAGGCCGGTACTCCATCTTTACCAAAGGCGGCTTCCAGCTGACGGTATTGTTTCACTCGCTGTGATATCTCCTGGCGTTTCTTTCCCAATTCTACCTGGCGCTGTTTTTGTTTTTCCAGAACAGCGACTTTTTGCAGGGCCGCGCCAACTTGACGCTCCAGGACTTTTTCCTGTTCTTTAAGTACGCTTAAAGATTCTTCGGCGGAACGAGTATCTGGTGAGGTACCCCGTGCCTTTTCAAGCGCTTTTTGGGATTTCTTCAGGTCGTCTTCCAGCCCCTTGATTTCAGCTTCGTCCTGATCCAGCTGGGACCGAAGCTCCTTTATTTCTCTATTCAGTGGTTTTAAGGTTGCTTCTGCTTTATCCAGTTCGGCTTTTTTCTCCTGGACGGCTATACCCTGACTGCTTATCTCCCGGATGCGGTCGTGTTCCTCGGCATCATAACCGATATCTTTAACTTTTTATTGAGAATAACAAGTTCCTTGCGGGCTTTCTCTGCGTATGTTTCCTCTGTCAGGGTCTTTTGGATCTTCTCCAATCCTTTTTGATGGGTCTTGTCCCATTTCTTTTGTTCATTTTCCAGGCTAGTGATCTGGTTCTCGATTTGATCCACTTCCTGAAGTGATTCCCGCAGTGTCTTTTCAGCCAAGCTCAACTCAGTGATCTGCAGCTGGAGATCCTTTACAACCTGATCGGCTTCTTTTAGGGTTGATTTATTTTGGCGGTAGCGATCTCCCAGGTCTTTGCCCTCTTCCTGGAGGCTTTTTACCAGGGCTTCCCTTTCGGCGTGGGATAGTTCCTGTCCGCAGATCGGGCAAGACGCCCCCTCGGTTTTTTCAAGTTCCGCAATCCTTTTTTCCAGATCCTTCATTTCTTTGTAAAGCCGCGGATTTTCAGCCTTCGCATCCGCCTGTTCCTGGCGGGCGATCTCCAGCAATTCTTTTTTCTGGTCCCGGGTTTCCAGGTCTTTTTTGTTCTTTTTAATTTTTTCCTTCCCCTCTTTCTGTTGTTTTTTCAGCTGGGGGATTTTCGCCAGTTCAATTTGAAGATCCTTATAGCGGTTTTCCAGAGAAGTTCTTTCCTGGAGAAGACGGGCTTTTTCCGCTGTAATTTGCAGCAGAGGTTCCTGTCGTTGGATCTCGCTTTCACGATATTTCTCTGCCACTATTTCCCAGTCCGCCAAAGATTTTTGGGCTTTCTCCCAATCTTTATGTGACTGTCGAATGGCATCTGCCTGAGAGATGGTTTTCTCATGTTTTTCTTTCTCTGAGATCCGCAGCTCAATCTTCTCTTTGGTTTGAGCAATGGTTTTTTCTTTGTTCTGTACAACCCGGGCTGAAGCGGCTACTAATTTTTCCTGTTCATTAAGGGACATTACCAGAGTTTGGAGATCTGCTAGCTGCTTTTCTGCCTTTTCGCGGTCATTCTGGGCCCTGGAAAGATCATCCTCCAAAACCTTTAAATTATTTACTCGTTGGTCTTCTTCTTCCAGCTCAGCGAGAATTTCAGCGATTCGCCCATCCAGCTGGCTGAGCTCTTTTTCGGCAGAACGCCTTTTCAGTAAAGTCCGGTTGCGGTACTCTTCCCAAATTTCCAGCCCGAGGATCTGAGAAAGTATCCTTTTCCTGGTAGCAGGATTCTGCTGTGTAAATTGATCTGCCTCTCCCTGTAACAGAAAGGAAGCATTTGTAAAGGATTCATAATCCAGGCGCAGGATCTCTATTATCTTTTGATCCGTATCCCGCAAGGTTCGCTCTGTGAGCGGGATCCAGGTTTCACCTTTCTCCTTGCGTTCTTCCAGGATAAATAACTCTACTTGTTTGGATTTTCCCTGCGGATTGGACCGGACGATCTTATATTGATTGCCCTCGTAACTGAACACAAGGCTCACTTCTGCCTTTTTAGAATCCAGGTTGATCACGGATTCGTCGTTTTTTCTGGCTTTGCCAAACAGGGCCCAGGTGATTCCATCCAGGATGGAAGACTTTCCCGCTCCATTCTCTCCTGTGATGCAGGCCAGCGCAAAGCTGGTGAAATCAATATCCACCCGCTCGTTATAAGATAAAAATCCTTCCATGGACAGGGAAATCGGGATCATGCAATCAATGATAACAGAAAGTGATATTTCCCCCAGCGTCTTGTCACGGGAAACCTAACTGCCAATTTCTTCTTTCACAGCCTGGAGTAAAATATCGGCCTGCAGATCAGACAGACAGTAATAGGAGGCATCCAGGTGCTCGGCAACTTCGCTGGCAAGGCCTTTATCAAACTCCTTGTGCTCCATGTTGATCACAACGCTGGGGATTTCATCCTTGGCAAATTGTTCTGCGATCTTGTAAGCCTCTTCCTGGGGGGGCATGCGGGAAATGGAAACATTTCCAACCCCGTCAGTGAGCAGGATCATCAGGGATTGTATATCAGGATGGGCCAGTTCCTCCCTTTTGATGACTTCATAGGCCAGCTTTAATCCAGCTGAAAGAGGGGTCTTGCCGCCGATGGGGATATCCGCCAGGTAGCGGCGGGCCAGTTCCACGGAATTTGTAGGGGGCAGTACGATCTGGGCTCGATCCTTTTGGAAAACGATCATGCCAACCTTGTCCCGGCGCTGATAGGCATCTGTCAAAAGGGATAAAACCGCTCCTTTGGCAGCGCTCATTCTTTCCGCTACAGCCATAGACCAGGAGGCATCCACAACAAAGAGAATTAAATTAGCTGTTTGTTTGACCCTGACCTTGCGCTGGATGTCTTGTTTTTGGATCAAAAAAGCGACTTTGTCATCAGAGCCCTGGCGTTCTTTCTGGAAAGGAGCTGCGGCCCGTATGGTAGCGTCAAAAGCGATATCGGACAGCTCGCCGTTGGCAGGCCGGGCCTGAATATACCTTCCCCTTTTGGTCTCTGTTTTTGTCTGGGATCTACGGCCGCTGGAGCGGCGTTGTTTTTTATCTAGCGGCGCATCAATTTTATCCGGATCAATGGTGTCCCCGATCTTGACTGGATTGCCGCCTTCCCACCAGGTAGATGGAGTTCCCTCAAACACATCTCCCGTGCCACCATCTGCGGGCACTTCCATACTGGCAGTATCAGTAACGGAACTTACGACTGTTTTTTTTTATCTCCACTCTCGCCCATTTCATTGCGGGTCTGTTCGCTGCCCTCACCAACTTCGTTATCACCATCCGCAGAACCGCCAGCTAATTCCTCGATCTTTTCCGCAAGTTCCTCGGCTGAAATCTCAGATTGCTGGAATGGCCCCCGTTTAATGCGGTGAGGATAAGCAAGCTCGGCTGCCAGGGCGATATCCCTGCCAGAGATAGCTTTTCTTCCCTCAAAGGCCGCGTGAGCCCGGGCAGTTTTCAGGATAACCAGGTCGGACCGGTGTCCATCCACCTGGAGTGAGGTGCTTAGATTGGCAATATCCACCATGTTTTTGGATGAATACTGGACTTCTGGAAGCAGTTTTCGGGCCTGCATGATCTGTTTGGAGATTTCTTTTTCTTTGGGCAGCCACTGCTCCCGGAAAGCCTCAGGGTCGTCTTCATAGGCCAGATGGCGTTCCATGATCAAAACCCTTTCATGGGTATCCCGGATACCGCGAATATCCACCGAGAGTGCAAATCGGTCCAAGAGTTGGGGCCGCAGATCACCTTCTTCGGGGTTCATGGTTCCGACCAGGATGAATCTTGAAGGGTGGCTGAATGAAATGCCCTCCCGTTCGACAATATTCATGCCCATTGCGGCTGAGTCAAGCAGCAGGTCCACAACATGGTCATCCAGCAGGTTCACTTCGTCAATATATAACAAACCTCGATTGGCGTCTGCCAGCACGCCAGGTTCAAAATGGCGTTCACCTTTTTGAATAGCTTTTTCAATATCCAGGGTTCCAACAACCCGGTCTTCAGTTGCGGAGACTGGCAAGTTTACAAAGGGAGTGGGCAGCATTTCCACCTTACGCTGATCGCCGCTGCTGGCTCTTTCCCGGCATTCGGTGCACCAGGTTGCGGGTCGATTGGGGTCGCAACCAAAACGGCAGTCCGAGAAAGTCTCCACAGTTGGCAGGAGAGCAGCTAATGCTCGTGCCGCTGTGGATTTTGCGGTTCCGCGTTCTCCACGGATCAACACACCGCCGATCCGGGTGTTCACTGCGTTGAGGACCAGGGCCCGCTTCATGCGCTCCTGGCCAACTACTGCTGTAAAGGGATAGATTGCTGTCATTTTGATCCTTGTTAAGGCAAAATTGCCCTTTTTACTAAATATTCGTCACAAACATCATATATATTATTGTTGTTTTTTCTTCGCGTCTATCTTACCACAAAGGTTTACAAGTTGATATTTGCACTGTATAATGATTTCCATTCTAAAACGGAGCGTGCCCTACTTATGGAAGAAATGAAGTCCCAACAAGGGGGAGAAGCAATGAACGATAGTTCAGCCCCCGCCGAATTAATGGATATGGAAACCCTTTTAGCCCAGGAAGGTCTGGGTCTTGGGAACATCCCTGAAAAGGGAGATATCCGCAAAGGCGTAGTTACCGCCATTACCTCGAACGAGATCCTGATTGATGTTCAATCCAAAGCTGACGGTTTAATAGCTGGCAGAGAGTTGGAACAGATCAATCCCAGGACCCTGGAAACTTTCCAGGTGGGTGAAGAGATCCTTGTTTATGTGCTTGAACCCGAGGATATCAACGGTCATGTAGTGCTTTCTTATACCCGCGCCCAGGAAGAAAAGGACTGGGAGCAGGTGGAACAAAGCCTCGAAACCGGAGAAGTGATCACAACCTTTGTAGAAGGTTATAACAAAGGTGGTTTGCTGGTGCCGGTTGGCCAGCTGCGCGGCTTTGTGCCTGGATCACTGGTTAGCGTTTTCCGCGAGGGAGACACTGGCGCACCGGAAGATCGCTGGAACGAAGCTATCGGGAAGGAGATCACCCTCAAGGTCATTGAGGTCGATCGTTCCCGCCAGCGTCTGATCCTTTCCGAAAGGGATGCGATTGGAGAAACCCGGGAAGCGATCAAAGACCAGTTGCTGGATAATCTAGCCGTGGGTGACCGCGTTACAGGTTATGTAAGCAGCCTGGCAGATTTTGGCGCTTTTGTCAATATTCAAGGCGTGGACGGACTCGTCCACCTCTCTGAACTCTCCTGGGACCACGTAGACCATCCCAGCGACCTGGTGAAAGTAGGCCAGGAGCTCGAGGTTGAGGTCATCAGCATTGACGAGGAGAAACGCCGGATCGGTTTATCAATGAGAAGGCTGCAGGATAATCCCTGGATCGAAAAAGCAGAAGAAATCCAGGAAGGCCAACTTATTCAAGGCACGATCACAAACTTAACTGATTTTGGTGCCTTCGCCCGGATCGAGAACACTGATCTGGAAGGTTTGATCCATATCTCTGAATTGAGCATGGACCGTGTTGGACATCCTTCAGAGGTTGTCAGCGTTGGAGAAACCCTGGCCCTGCGGGTCATCAGTCTGGATATGGAACGCCACCGGATCGGATTGAGCCTGGAAAAAGTGGATTCTGATGAATATGCTGCGATTGACTTTGAACAGATCCAGGAGGAAATGAACGGAGAAGGCTCTTTAGATGAGATCCTGTCCGGCATGGAAGAATCAGTAGAAGCATCAGAAGAGGAAGCAGTAGATGAAAAAGACCCGGTTGCAGATGAAGAAATAGAACCGGAAGATGAAGCTGAAACTGAAGAGGAAGTCGATCAGGAAGAAAGTGAAGTGGAAGAAGAAGCCGAGCCGGAAGAAGAGGCTGAAGAAGAAACCGAGCCGGAAGAAGAGGCTGAAGAAGAAGCTGAACCGGAAGAAGAGGCTGAAGAAGAAGCTGAACCGGAAGAAGAGAGTGCAGAGGAAGAATCTCCTCCTGAAGAAGAGTAAAACACAATAATTAAAGCGCATCTGACCGGATGCGCTTTTTGTTTTTAGGGACAAATCTCGGAATATTTACATTAAATTAACACGCTTCCCGCGTTTTTAAAATGGAATTTGGTAGAATGTGTACACAAAAATACAGTGGGGAGTGCTTGATTTATTCATTTACAGTAATATTCGGGGAACACCCGAATAATTGCGGGAGGTTGTCTTTTGGCTAGCATGGAAAGATTTACCCAACGAGCTCGGCGGGTTTTGAGTTTAGCTCATAAAGAAGCTGAACGGATGAAACATGCCCAAATTGGAACCGAGCATTTATTATTAGGTTTACTGCTTGACCAGGGGGGTATAGCTGGTCAGGTTCTGCGTGATCTTGGCCTTGATATCGATAGCGTTTTAACCATAACGGAGACTATCACCGGTTTTGGAGAATACACTGGCGATGCCCTGGCACTTTCCCGCGGAACACAGCGAGTATTGGAATTAGCAGTAGAAGAAGCCCGGAATCTAAGCCATCACTATATCGGTGTGGAACATATTCTGCTGGGGTTGGTTGCTTATGGAAAAGGCGTTGCAAATGACGTTTTAGACCAGATGGGAATTTCAGCTGAGCAGATCAGACGCCAGACCTTAAGGGTGATGGAAGAACAGAAGGATAAAGGAAAGACGCAGCGGGAACGCAGGCAGCCCGGGAAATCCAAGCGAACCAAATCAAAAAGCTCAACCCCGATGGTTGACCAGCTTGCGGTTAACTTGACTGATCTGGCCGAAGACGGAAAACTTGATCCGGTGATCGGTCGGGAAATGGAAATTGAACGAGTTGTCCAGATCCTGGCCCGCCGCACTAAGAATAACCCTGCCCTGATCGGGGAACCCGGCGTTGGTAAAACCGCCATTGTGGAAGGCCTGACGCAGAGAATAGCTGATGGTGAGGTCCCGGCCCCATTATTGGGCAAACGGGTCATGCAGCTTGATCTTGGTTCGGTAGTTGCTGGCACAATGTACCGCGGCCAGTTTGAGGAACGCCTGAAGAGGGTAATCTCTGAACTGAAACAATCGGATGCTATTTTGTTTATTGACGAGGTCCATATGTTGGTTGGCGCTGGCTCTGCCGGCTCAGCCATGGACGCCGCCAATATCCTTAAACCTGCTCTCTCACGAGGAGAATTACAGGTTGTGGGTGCCACAACGCTGGATGAATATCGTAAACATATTGAAAGTGATGCGGCTCTGGAACGCCGTTTCCAACCCATCACTGTGGATGAGCCCTCCCAGGAAGAAACCATTGAGATCCTGCAGGGTATCCGCCCGGCTTACGAAGAACATCACCAACTAAAGATCTCAGATGAAGCGCTGGAAGCAGCCACGGACCTTTCGGCCCGCTATGTTTCTGGTCGCTTTTTGCCTGACAAAGCCATTGACCTGATAGATGAAGCTTCTTCCCGGGTCAGGATGTTCAAGAATCCCATTGGTGAGGATGCCAAAGAAGTTGTTTATAAATTGCGCTCTGTTCGACGGGAACTAAAAGGTGCTGAGGAAGAACAATCCCAGTTCACTGAA
This sequence comes from uncultured Chloroflexia bacterium, assembly GCA_963783765.1. Lineage (GTDB taxonomy): Bacteria > Chloroflexota > Anaerolineae > Anaerolineales > UBA11858 > B10-G9. The sequence continues at coordinate 351,060 of CAWAOV010000006.1, forward strand.
CTTGAGGACCTTGAAAAATCCCTGGAAGAGAAACTCGAAGAACTTAAATCAGCCTGGGACCGCGACAGCAGCCCGACGGTATCCGTTGAAGATATTGCGGAAATCGTTTCGATGTGGACCGGAATCCCGGTAATGGAATTGGCTGAAGAAGAATCTGACCGCCTCTTGCATATGGAAGAGGAACTGCATCAACACATCATTGGACAGGATGAAGCTATTGAGATGATCGCCAAGGCTGTACGCCGTTCCCGGGCGGGATTGAAAGATCCCAAACGTCCGGTAGGATCATTTATATTCCTTGGGCCAACTGGTGTGGGAAAGACCGAGCTAACCAAAGCCCTGGCAAAATTCATTTTTGGCAGCGAAGATGCCTTGATCCACCTGGATATGTCTGAATTCATGGAACGGCATAGTGTCAGCCGATTGGTTGGCGCGCCTCCCGGATATATCGGCTACGAGGATGCTGGCCAGCTAACTGAAGCAATTCGCAGACGGCCTTACTCGATAGTGGTATTTGATGAGATTGAAAAAGCTCATCAGGAAGCTCATAACATGCTGCTGCAGATCATGGAAGAGGGACATATCACTGATGCCCGCGGAAGGGAAGTTGATTTCCGCAATGCCATGATAATCATGACATCCAATATCGGTGCTGACTTGATCCAGAATAACGCTGCGATCGGTTTTGATCTGGCTAAAGACGAGGAACAATCCCGCAAAAGGGATTACGATGATATGCGCCGTAAATTGCTGAAATCACTTAAGAGCACTTTCAGGCCTGAATTCATCAACCGGGTCGACTCTGTGGTCGTCTTCCATGCCCTGACCAAGGACCACATTCGGCAAATTGTTGATCTGGAGCTGAACAAGGTTCGCGAACGATTGGTAGAAAAGAACCTCCAGCTGGAAATCACACCGGAAGGTATTGATCTGCTGGTGAAGCTGGGCTATAACCCCGAGATGGGTGCCCGTCCGCTGCGCCGGGAGATCCAGGAAAAGATCGAAAACCAGCTGTCCGATGCTGTCCTTTCTGGAACGTTTAAGAATGGGGATATTGTACTGGTGGATGCTGCTGGTGAGAATGAGGAAGATCAAAAGATCATCCTGAGCAAGGGAGATCCAGCCATTTACGGAAAATCTTTTCAGCCTGAAGAAGAAGATGAACCGGTAGCAGTTGGATAACCAAATGTAAATACAACTTCCGAAGTCTTTTAGCTAGAAGTTCAGGAATATTGAACCCGGCAGACTTCGGAAGTTTCTCTTTTAAAGCTCCCGGAACCGGGAGCTTTTTGTTTAATTAAGGACTGCCAGCACCTCGGCGCTGTGTGAAGCTGGAGAGACTTTCTGGAAAACTTCCTGGATGATTCCCTCTGGATCGATCAGGTAGGTGGTGCGGTGGACACCATCATATTCTTTCCCAAAGCTCTTTTTTAGCCCCCAAACCTGATATAACTCGCATACTTGATGATCTTCATCAGACAGCAGCGTGAAGGGCAGCTGGTATTTCGCTTTGAATTTCTTGTGGGATGCCGGTGTATCCGGACTGACACCCAGGATCACCACGCTGGCTTTCTCGTAGGCGCTGTAATCGTCCCGGAAGTTGCAGGCTTCAGTGGTACAGCCGGGCGTATCATCTTTGGGATAGAAGTACAGCAAGATATGTTGACCAACATAATCCTTTAGTGTATGGATCTCCCCGTTTTCATCGAGCAGATTGAATGCAGGCGCTTGTGATCCAACTGATAAGTACATGTTTCCTCCCAATTATTTGATATTTAGTTCTTGTTATATTCCCTGAAGCTGTAGATGTCATGGGCGCTGATGATTTTGACTTGATCGCCATGGTCCTCGAGCAGCGATAGGAGACGTTTGTGATAGCCGCCCAATATTTTATCAACCAGCCTGTCCGGGAAGAATTTCAACATATATGCTTCTTCACCGCGATTATGCAGGTCGGCTCCTCGATGAAAGGGAGAAGCGGCATCCCCACAGTGCAGAAGCCAACTGCCCGGTTTGCCGATCGCTACACCGCAGTGCCCCCGGGTATGGCCGGGCAGGGGAATAAACAGGAAATCTGCTTCCGGTGTGCTCAGGATCGGTACAGCGTCGAACCCAAACCAATCCATTACCGGTTCCTGGTGCCTGACCCATTTTGGATTGTGGCGCCAGTGATCCTGGACATACGCGAATTCCATAAAACCTTTGGGTTTGGATATCCCCTGGTATTCAACTTCATAAATGTGAACATCGGCCCAGGGAAAATCGGGCAGGCCGCCTGCGTGATCAATATGCATATGGGTCTGAATGATATTTTGAACATCTTCCGGTTTATAACCCAGGTCCTGAACCTGATTAACAGCTAACTCCTTCGGAATCACGGGGAACACCCATCCAGTTTAAGAAAAAACGCATTTTCCGGGTGGGTTTTTTATAATCCTTTGTGCCAAAGCCAGTGTCTATCAACACCGGCCCGCTGCTGGTTTCAACCAAAAGACAGTAAACGAGCGTTTCAACATCTACGAGGTGTGGCCTGAGCGATCCGCAATTCAGGTGGTGAATTTTCATGGCTCCTCCGGATGGATATTAAAACTCATCTGCCCGCTGGATCCGTTTCTTGAGTGCGGGATGAGAGTGGAGCAGGAATTCCACCCAGGGCTCAGGATCGATTTCGGCCAGGTTCTGGTTGCTGAGACGGATCAAGGCGGATTTGTAAGCCTCGGGTTTCCCGGTGATCTGAAGGGAAAAATCATCTGCCAGATATTCCCGCCAGCGGCTGAAGGCATTACCTATCGGCATGGTGATCAATCCGTAAATCCCCAAAAACAGGGCAAATAGCGGCAGGGCAGCGATATCAGAAACGGATTCATAACCAAAAACCGAGACGCCCCAGGTCAATCCTAACGAGGTCAGATACAATCCCCCCAGGGTGAGAACGGTTTGAAAAACCATACCCAAAGGGATATCGTGATTTTTCTGATGACCCAATTCATGTGCCAGGACAGTTTCAATCTCGTCAGGCTGGAATTCATCCAGGAGAGTATCTCCCAGGATGATGCGGCGGGTATTCCCCAATCCCGTCAGACCGGCGTTGGCGGCCTTGGTCCGCCTGCTCATGTCAAAATGATAGACTCCCATCACCTGAGTTCCAGTCTTATCTGCCAGATTTAATAACCGTTCAGTCAAGTCCTGATATTCATCTTCCAGGGGAGAGAATGTATAGAAGATCGGGAAGAGCAAAACAGGCGCCAGGTTGGCAATAAGGACATTAAATACCAGCAAGATACCTGCTGTCCAGAGCCACCAGGTATCTGGTGCAGTCCGCAGGACGAGGTAGATGATTTCAAGTAATAAACCTCCCAGTAAAGCGGAGATCAGGAGGTTCTTGATCACATCACCGATCCATCCTTTCAGGTTCTGGTTGGATTGTTTATAGCGGTGGGGCAGGATATATCCAGTGTAAAAGGATATTGGCAGATCCAGAATTGTGAATAACCCACTAAAAATACCGCCAAAGGCCAGGACAGCCAACCAGGGCTTCCCGGTCCAACTGAAAACCCAATCCCGCAGCAGCGTTGACCAACCCAGCACTAACCATGCCACAAGCAGTACTGCACCCACTAACAAATCCAGGAGCATGTATCTGCGGCGAATCCGGGCATATTCTATAGCCAATTTCTGCCGCTCCGGGTCCAGGAGGGATGGGCCGGCAAAATCTTCTTGATTGTTTTCAACCATCGATATTCAGCCCTTTTTTATGATGGATTACTTTTAAAAGTATTATAAGGGATTCTGGATATTCCACCCCGGAAGCCTTCTATTTCCTAAAATCGGGAACAAAAGCCCTTTTATCGTTCTTGTTAGATCATGGTTAAAACCATGTACAAAATTGAAAGTATATTTTCAGGTAATTAAAAGACGTATATAATAAATGGCAATGGCTCAGGATAGAAAGATCACCCTTTATGCGTTGGATTGTGGAACAGTAAATTGGCGCTTGTACCGCATGGAATATCATTATGACGGTGCAAAGGCGCAGCACGTTACGAGTCCATTATCTTCACCCTTGGCTAATTTCTCTGACCGCAAACTTCCTGCTGTTCTGACTTTGTCCCCGGACGGGACTGCCCTGGAAGACATTGGCGAGACCGCCCTGAATTTTCTGGAAGACACTGAGGTCAGGAACCGGGTAAGGGAATTCTTTAAGCCTTCTATCGGAAATCACCTGATCGAAAATCCGCCTCCCCATCAACAACGCTACAGCCATTTTGAAGCACTGCTCTTTACGCGGCTGCTGTTAAAAACCCTGATCGAACAGATCCGCGATGAAAAATACAACTCTGATGCCTTTGACGACCAGGTCCATTTTTCGATTGCTTATCCAGATCGCTGGCGAACCGAGTTTAACGGCAAGATTTTTGAGGATTTTTACCATGTCATCCTGGAATGTTTCCCTCCAGCGATTGCGGACCGGGTTCATTTTGTGCCCGAGTCGGAAGGGGTGCTCCTGGGCTTAAGGGACCAGTCGCTTTTGGAGAGATTCCATTCTGAACTTATCAATTTGATCATCGATGTCGGCGGCAGCAATACCACTCTCTATGCCAGGAAATATAACGCCGAGACTGGCGTGTTGGTCAACGTTAATCGTTATGAGGAGCCTTTTGGGGGAGGTTTATATGATGCTCTGCTGGCCCAGCACCTTGCAAGTGAACTGAGAATCCCTGCCAAGGTATTATCCGCTGATCCAGCAGCGTTTATGACCCTGCGTATCTGGAGTCAATTGATCAAAGAATCCCTCAGCCGGGAGATACTGGGTGAGCCTGAAATTGTTACCGCTCTCTCAGGTCAACACGGGTTAACCTTAGTGATGAATAACGGACAAGTCTTCCGTCAAAATGAAAAACTGAAGCCAACCGAATTTGCAAAACTCTGCCAGCCACTAGATCAGGCTTTCCAGGATATGTTAACCCGCGGTCTGGAAGGTATGGGAATTAGTGAAGATATGATTGGCCGGGTGATCTTGCTGGGAGGCGGGACCCGGGTTCCTGGTATTCTGAAAGGTATAGAGGAACGTTATGGCGATAGAGTGATCTTTCCCCCGATACCGGAAGAAGTGATCGTCCGGGGGATTGGCCTGGCGTTCACCTCCTCTTTGCCAGATCGTGAAGAGGAAGAGAAAAAACTCATCCCGGAGAAAAAAAATGGCTGGCAGCTTATTAGTGAAAACGGGGAGATCGTGGAGATCAAAAAAGAGATCATGATTGCCGGGAGAAGCCAGGAGTGTGATATTCCGCTGGACAGTAAAAAGTGCTCCCGGACGCATGCTTTGATCAAGTTAGAAGGCAATGCCCTGACGCTGATCGACCTGAGAAGTAAAAATGGAACTTTTGTGAACGATATTCAGCTAACCCCCAATTCCAGCCAACACCTCCGGGAAGGGGATAACTTGCGGTTTGGTGACCAAAAATACAAGCTGGTTTAAGAAGCAACAGCGTTTAAAGGCAAAACCCCGGAGTAACATTCACTCCGGGGTCTTTTTTTTTGGAGTTGGTAGATCCTAGATCCAACCCTGGTCTTTGCAGAATTGGGTCAGCCAGGGAATCTCAAACCATTCACCCTGGTAAGCTTTGATGGCCGGGTATATTGTGATCAGGCCAAGCAGGGGAGTTATGCAGGATAATAAGACGGTTACCACTAAGACCGCGCTGACAATCCCGATGACAATATTAGCACCTATGGATTGAACGGCATGAAAACGGACAAAAGGCCGTTCTTTCTGCGGTTCAATCAAGAGAGCTATAATGGCCAGCACGACACCTAGCCAGGGAATCCAGCTCAGCATGGCCCATAATTTATCATCAGAACTGATTTCCACATCGACATCTGGGGCATTGATAATCTCTTCAGTCATTTTTAGCTCCTTTATAATTTATCTCTGATTTTTCTTTATTCTACTTGTTAAACGCAATTTCAGTCTTTAAGTTCCTGTATATTTTATTGAGTGTCACTGAGAATGAATTCAACCAATGCGTTGATCTCATCTGCAGATAACCGGCTACCCCAGGAAGGCATGGGGCCGGAACCATTGGTTATGGTGTTTACATAACTTGAGGCGTCTTTGGTTAGGTTTGCGGGCAGCAGAGGTGGGCCATTGACGCCCTGCCGATCAGCTCCGTGGCAGCTTGAACAGCGGGCGGAATAAATGGCGGCCGCGTCAATGACAGCCGCTTCATCAGCGCCGTCTTGATCGGTATCTGAGTCCGAACCGGTATCAGCATCGGCATCACTATCACTATCATGGCTTTCTTCTGTATTCATGTCATTATCCGCTGGCGCTCCCTCGGATTGAACTTCAGTAGGAACATCTGATGCGCCGGTACAGGCAGCCATTGACAGGATCATAAGAATTGTAAATAAAACAAATAACCATTTTCTACTCATATTTCACTCCTTCCTTAACCAATAAGTCTCAATCATACTATACCTTAAATTCAATATCCGACTGAAAAATTAACCAATTATTAACAACATCAACGAAGTAATAATCCTGGTGTTCCTCATATCATGTACAATAATCATGGCAGATATAGCTACTCCAAAAGCAGGTTGTGATGCGAAGGCTTCCTTCTTCCCTGGACTTCAGGTTCCAGGCCCTTCAAGATAATCGCTATTTGTCAGGATTGGACGATACGATCCTGATGTATTTGGCCGAAAACACCAGGCTGATTGCCTATGATGCCGATGAGATCATCATCCATGAAGGCCAACCTTGCCAGGGACTGGCAATCATTGAGTCCGGCAGGGTGAAGATCTACAAAGGGTCGCCATCAGGCAGAGAGATGATCTTCAATGTTATCGAAGCAGGCGAATCGTTTAATGAGGTGCCGGCTTTTGACCAATCCGAAAACCCGGCAAATGCCAGCGCAGTACTCAGCACCCGGATCTGGTTGATCAATGCCGAAGCACTTCGTATGACCATCGCTGAACATCCCCAGGCTTGCCAGAAGATCATCATCAACCTGGCTCAAAATTTAAGGATGATGGTCGGCAAGGTAGCAGAACTGTCATTTTATACAGTGACAGCCCGGTTGGCCCGACTGCTGCGTGAACTGCCAGAGTCCCAGCTACTCGGGAGCAGCGATTCGCGCCTGACCCAGGATGATATGGCAGCCCGGATCGGCACGGTTCGTGAAGTTGTGGCCAGGTCCCTGAAAGAGCTGGAAGGAGTGGGGGCGATAGACATCCAGCGGGGAAAGATCACTATCCTGGATAGGGAAAAGCTGATCGATTGGGAATAGTGTTTTTGGGGACTGAAGTCCTCAGATGGGTCAGCGTGCAGCGCTGACCACAGGTCCTATCCTGGGATTTCAATCCCTATAAATCAAAACTGACGCCTTAATTATTCGGCGTCAGTTTTTTTATTTATTTCAGCAAAAGGATTTATTTATTGAACTTGTAGACAGGGTCACCGGTTCTGGAAACAAATAGCCTGGCGATAAATCCCAGGCCAAGAAGGATAAATCCACCACCAATCAAGAGCATGGCATTGTGAAAAGCGTCAGCATAATTGACACCATTCATCAAGTGAGTAGGGCCAGCCCAGGCCTGGACGCTGAGCACCAGGCCGCCTATAACAATTGCAGTCAGTCCGCCAGATACATCGGACTCTGCTCCGGCTTCCTTGGTATACAGGCTCATTCCCTGTACCTTGGGCAATTTGAAGAGCAGGAAGATAACCAGGGTCAAAACCGTTGTGTAGACCACACCATCTACCGGCATGGATGAGCCCCTTAATGCCCGGGAAGTGATCATGTGAATGCCCCCAATGACGATTCCCGATATCAGAGCGATCAAGGCGGATTTTTCCGCGCCTTCTTTGGCTCTGATCAGCTGAATTGTTGCCCGAATTCCCAAAATGCCGATGGCGACTCCAGCCAGCACATACAGAATATAGAGCCACTGATAAGGCGCGATGGCTTTCATGCTGTCATATCCTGAAGGATTCAGGGCAACACAAGTAGTGCCAACCCCGCCCAGCAGGGTAAAGGCTGATGTCAGACCCATAAATAAAATGCCGATAAATCTTAAAAACTTTTTCATCAAATCTCTCCTTGTATAGGCTACATTTTGAATGCGACATTCCAGAAACTGGATTTACTTCAGCATGAATCCAGTCAAGTAAGCTGCCGTCATTAACAGTAATAACCCCGGAAGCACCGATAAAATAGTTTCTCTCTGCAAGATTGGTTTTCCTGCTTTAAGAAATGCCAGTAATAACCCGCCCAGACCTATCAACGCCCCGCCCAGACCAACCAGAATGTACCCGGTCGATACATTACCCTGAATACTAAGAACAATTGGTAGAGATGCGATTAATAACCCGGCAATGCCGTGAGTCACAGCCAAAACAAGCGTGGCTAGTTTACCTTCAACCGTATAACGGGTGACAGCCACTGCTGCAAACCCAAGGATAACAAAGATCAGGTAGGGGAGTGTGTATTGGGGCAGGTGTTCTGCGATCAAACCCAGGGAGATGCTGAGGGGGATCAGTGTGGATACAATGATCACGATCCGGCTTTCCAGGCCCTCAAATCCCTGGATGATCAATAGCAGTCCGGCGACCAATAAAACACCAAAGCCGACAGTATAACTCCAGGTTGCTAGTGGTTCTAAATCATTTAAACCAAAACTGATCTGATAGGCTGCCAGCAGGACAGTTATCAAAAGAAGGATACGATCCAGGACAGATATTTTTTTCACTGATTATAAACCCGTGATAAACATCAGTAACATAGCGCTTAACATGTACAGGGAGGCATATTTGAACAACCCAAAGGTTAAACGTTCTGATGGTGATGTAAGACTTTTGACTGCCAGAATGAACAAACCTGCTGATAACACAGCCAGCAATCTCAAGATTCCCCAGGTTAATCCAACGCCATATCCGGCAATTCCAAACGACAGGGTAGCAAACACACTGGAGATAGCAATGATCAGACGGGTGGTTTGAAAGCTGTAGGTGCTTGGGAATGTAGGTACTTTCGCTTTTTGGTAGTCATCATGATAGCGAATACTGAAGGTGAGAATGTGAGTGGGTATCCAGAACAAAACCCCTAACGCGAGGGCAATTCCGACCCAGTCAATTTGACCGGTTCCCAGAATCCGTCCTGCCAGGACGGGCATTCCTCCGGAAATACCGCCCCAGATGATGGACCAGGCAGTTCTTCTTTTGAGCCAGATAGTGTAAATCACCACATCAAAAAACAAACCGGCAAATATCACAACCCCGTAAAGAGTGTCCAGGGCAAGGGCCCAGGAGATACCAATAATGGACAGGATCAATCCGAAAATCAAGGCTTCTTTTGGTTGGGTTTCTCCTGTACTGAGCGGCCTTTTGCTGGTCCGGGGCATGATAGCATCAATATCCCGGTCATACCACATGTTCAGAACAGTACTCCCGCTGATCGAGAGCAATAAACTGGCGGTTAATCCCAACACTGTTGGGATGTTGTGAACCGGGCAGCGAGCGCTCATATATCCCGCTAAACCAGTGATCAGCAGCAAACCGGTCTGAAGTGATTTAACCAGTGGGAAATATTTTCTTTTGATTGTTTTTAGTCTTGATCTCAACATTTCCATTACTTATCCAACATTAAATACGCTACTATTATACTTCTTCAAATCACCGATTTTTCGGAAGTGTTATACCCTATTGATCTTGAGCGCAGCGGAAACCAACATCTGGGGACAGGTAGGTTGGGCCAGCGCTGTCTCGCTTCCAGACCCGCAGATCTACCTCGTAGGAGTAAAAACTTCCTCCTCTCATGTAGCGGTAATGCTGCTTGTGATAGTCATCTCCGGTCCACTGCCAAACATTGCCAGCCATATCGTACAGGCCGTAGGGGCTGGCTTGATCCTCTGTTTCATAACCATCGTATGTGCCGCCATTATACAACCCAACAGGTGTGGTGTTGCCGAGTTTGCCGTAAATTTTCTCGAACAGGTCAAAAGATGAATAGAAATTAGCCTGATTGCGCTCAATTTCATAACCCCATGGAAATGGGAGCCCGTGGCCATTATCATCTAATTCTGTTCCCCGGGCAGCTTTTTCCCATTCCAGTTCTGAAGGTAAGCGCCAACCGTAGTATTCACAATAAGCATTGGCGCCAAACCAGGTTACCATTGTGACCGGGTGATTTCCATACTCCGGAATAGATGAAAATTCTTTGCCATCCAGTGTGATGCGGGCGGCGGAATCTTCAAAATCGTAGAGTAATTTGTTGCCGGCTTCGATCTTTTCTTCATGTTCATACCCATCAAATGGATCGCCGGGGTAAGGTCCGTAAACTCCGTAAACTGTAAAGATATTCTCGCTTTCCTTTACCTTAACGTCACCAATACCGACAGATTGATCTGCGACAGCGCTGTTTAAGAACTGGGCATACTCTTCGTTGGTAACATCCGTGACCATGATCTGGTAATCGTAATCTATCTCGGTCATGTGATTGTGCTGACCGTTGGGGAATTCCCCTGCCGGGATCAGGACCCAGGCGTTTGAATCCACTCCGGTATCAATGATTGGAGGATAGGTTTGGGATGCAATGTCAGGAGCCGAACTGCAAGCGGTCAATAATAGGAGTATTCCTGCGATGAAAATGCGTTTCATTCTGATTCCTCCTCAAGGGCAGAAGTAAGCTCTTCGAGTTTACGTTTTTGGTCTTCGATTTCTGCCCGAGCAAAAACTTTTTTCTCATTAGCCAGCTCTGTGGCCCAGTGGCCCTTTTTCTTAAATAAGTCAAATAAGCGCCAGAGTAAAAATACTGCCAGTAAAACCAGCACAGCCGCCAAACCAATATCAGTGAGGAGCATGGTTGTATTAACCACCGATTGCTGGGCGGATTTTTCGACAAATAACCGTTTCATAGAAAAAACAGTCACTGAGCCAAAGGCCAGATCAGAACCGATGATAACCAACCAGCCAAACCATTTGCGGGCTTTTCCTTTCATGCCAGAAAGATCTGCAAAATATAATAAGATGATGGTGGCGATAATTCCCGAGAGAATATGCCAGTGGCCTGTTAAGGTGATCCTCTCTTCACGATGGGGCCAAACCCGGAAGATCTCGTCCAGTTTAGCAGCCATAAAAAGTCCAACGAAGCTGACAGTGAAATTCATGAACACCATTTGCCAGCCCGAACCAAACTTCAATGGATCCCGGGTCAGGGCTTTGATCTTTTGCCAGGCATTGGGTTTATCAAGATCAGCTGTCCCGTCTTTGATGAGTTTATCCCAGGAATAGATCACATAGAATAATCCAGCCAGGAGGATCAGCGAAGATCCGCCATAAATGATGGTATGGGCCCACTCCAGCCAGGTCACTGAAAGTGCGCCAACGGTTGTGACGATGGTCCCGGTGATCATAAACGGCATGGCAAGTTTATGAATGGTCCCTTTAAAGTCCATCCATTTTCCGACGATCAGAGTGATACCAACGGCTACGAGTGTAACCATGATATGCAGGTGCCCGATGATGGCACGCTGGAGAATTGTCTTGTCCGGAATACGGATCAGATCTTCGGCCAGGAAAGTTTCATGACCGTTGCTCCAATAGGAGCCGGTAACCGCGCCGAATGTCGCAGAAACGAGGGTGCATATAACCATTACTAAAAAAGCCACCCGTTCCAGATCCACACCATTTTTCGTTTTGGATTTTTGAGAATCTGCGGGTAGCCGGTATTCTTTTTTCCAGGGCCAGAGGGCTACTGCCAGAAGTATCCCGGAGAAAAATACCAGGGTTTGCCCGACCAGGAATAGACCGTGGTAGACATAATTATGACCAAAATAGCCGAAGATCAAGCCGAAGATCAGGGAGGTCAGATAACCAACAGTGATGGTGGCATTGATCATCACCCGCTGGTGATGTTTGATATTTACGATTTCAGTGATGAAGTAGACCTCGACCGCGACCACAGTCATTGCGATCGTATGGTAGAGCATGATGATGCGGCCTTCTCGTTCTGCCTGGATCAAGTCTAATCCCAGGATATTGACCGTTATATCCTTAACTCCCCACTCGACCATTGGTCCGGAAAGTGTTCCCCAAATCGCCGTTATCAGGGCGATGGCGGAAATGCCCACCAGGGCCAATCCTCGAGTAGACGTGAAAAGGTATACAAAACGTTTTTTTAATGCTTCCATGAATAATGCTCCTGTTCTTTGGTGATATTTGTAAACAGCTTGTTGTAAAAAAAGCGCTGCGAATTAAACATAACACAGCGCTTTTGTTTAGTCCTTATTAAAAGGCAAAATCAGAAGATTTATTTATCCGATCCGATATCCTTTCTGAATCCAAAGGTGAAAGCCAAAGTCATCAAAAACAGCAGGGGTCCCAGAATCATTAAAATGAAATCTTCGGTAAAGATTCCAAATAGAGGTTTACCGGCGAGCATAAATGCCAGGGCCATGCCGCCGATGCTGATCAAGGCGCCGCCTATACCTACCAGCCCAAAACCCTTAACGGCATTCTTTTCCACAACACATTTGTAGAGCGGCAGACCAAAGATGATCAAGCCGGCTACGCCGTGAAAGACAGGTACAGCCACGCTTTTCAGTGACAATCCACCGATGCTGGTAACAGCAATGGCCAGGAAGCCAACCAGGGCGAACCAGGAATATGCTTTTTTGTATTTGGGGCGGAACTGGTTCATTAATCCCATAGAAATCCCCAGTGGGATCAATGTAGCGACTGTGAGCACAAACGGAGAGGCCAGAATGTCCCAACCAAAGAAGATCAATAACAAGCCGGAGACCAACAGTACAACAAACCCCAGCATGTAATACACATCGTATAGGGCTTTTTCCTTCTGATAGCGTTTGTAGAAATTGAACAAGATGTAAATGGCCGTAAGTCCGGTCAAAAGCAGGATAATCTGATCAAAGATGGTCATGAAAAACTCCTTTTGAAGAATTATAAAAATGATAATTAAAGATTGATCTTATTGTCGCTTAAATAGGTGAGGTTGTCTGTGATTATAGTCACAAACCAACTTGTTTTCAGCAAGAATCATTTTTTCCAGATTATTGAAGAAGATAAATGATCATGATGAGCTTAATTATTTAAAAACAACCTGTTCATAATTCCTTAATAATTTCCTTGTATGATTTGATTGTTAATAACATCGCTCCCACTTTATTCGTTTCCGGGGGCTATAGGGAGAAAAAATGACAACTCAAAAAAAAGGGGTATTTTCAGTTCAAACAAGAAATAACATCACTCTGGATATGTTCTTATTGATCTCAGGATTGATTTCAATCTTGTCAGGGATCTATTTTTTATTCTTGCCGATAGGCGGTTACATGGGAGGAAGGAATCCATACTTCGATATTATTATCTTCTTCGAACGCCACACCTGGGATGATATCCATACCTGGTCCAGCGTGGCCATTATGGCCCTGGCCGCACTGCATATCCCATTGCATTGGCAATGGATCGTCAAGATGACAAAAACAGGTTTCCGATCCATGATTGGAAAAAGCAATCTGAATAAACACAGTCGATTTAACCTGTTTATTAATATTTTGTTTGGAATTAGTGGGTTGATTTGCGGTTTGAGCGGTTTATATTTTCTTTTTCTGCCTTTAACCCCAACCTGGTTGTTCACGGCATTGGCCTGGGATTTGATCCATACCTGGAGTGGCGTGGTAATGACTGCGGCCGGCATCCTTCATTTTGTGATCCATTGGAATTGGGTAGTAAAAGTTTTGAGTAAGTATGGAAAGGTTCTGTTTGCCCGCAAACCAAACCAGCTATTAGAACCAAGTTTTAGAACCCCGGCAGTTTTTACTGACGACAGGATCTGAAGATTAAAAATCAATAATTGTATTCCTTAGAGGTGGATTATGTTTAAGAAACTTGTTTTGTGGACAGTCTATGCGTTGATCGTTGGGTTGCTGATCTTCGGTGCGGCTAATCGCACTGCGGCCAAAACGGATCAAGGGCTCCTGTTTGGAAACTCGAATGAAATCTTTGCAGAGCGGGGCCAAGGAAATAACGGTTCAGGCACCAGGGAAGATTACGGCGAGTTAGAGGCTGATGACCATGAAGAGATCATCGAAGGGCAAGACTGGGTGGTGCTGAGCGGCCAGATCATAAAAATCAGCAGTGATACTCTTGAAATTCAGACAAAAACTGCTGGAATCCTGGAAATTGAAGGCCGGTCCTGGCGGTTCGTCCAGGAATCAGGTTATGTTCCAGTGGAAGGTAACGAGTTGGTTGTTCAGGGATTTTACGAAAATGGCGAGTTTGAACTATCTATCATTCAAGACCTAACAGCCGATCAAGTTTTCCAGATCCGTGATGAATCCGGCAGACCCCTGTGGAGTGGCGGCGGCAGGAATAACTGAGCTGGCAAATACTAAAAAACGGAGCCATTTTGGCTCCGTTTTTATTTTAAGGGGTAAAGGATTGTTATTTAAAAAAGGTGCAATTCCAACGCATTTTCTTCCTGGCAGGTTTCCTGGCATTCCAGGCACTGGATACATTCAGCGCTGCGCAAATGATGGGTCAGGTCAGAGATATCCATAGGGCAGGCAGCATCACAGCGGCGGCAATTTGTGCAGCTGTCCTGATTAAGAACCAGGCGTAATGGCGCGATTTTGTTAAATGGAGCTAAAACGGCTCCAAGCGGACAGAGGTACTTGCACCAGAAACGTCGGTTTACCAGTGATGTAATAATAAAAGTAATTAATACGCTCCATAAAAGCGGTGTAGTCAGTTGGAAACTGAAAATAGCCCGCGCCGGGCATATTTCCCGCAAAGGCGGATAAACAGCCCAGGTACTTGCGAGCAGGATGATTCCCAGAACCAGGTATTTTAGACTCCGCAGCCAGCGATTATTTTTCTCGGAAATCCGGAAAGGCAAGCTGACTGAGTTAGCCCCTTTCCGTTTATTGTTGTTTTTAAACAGCTTATGGGAGAGATTTGCCAGGAAATCTTGAAGGGTACCAATTGGACACATCCAGCCGCAGAAAGCCCGTCCGGCCAACAAAGATACACCAAGGACACCAATCAGGATCGCAAAATTAAGTGGAGAAGTGGTTAATAATGTTTTCCCGGTACCCAAATATGACCATAAAGTCTCGATCGCACCAAAGGGACAGAACACATCAAACGCGCCGCCCTTGGAAGATTCCCCTGGCAAAATGTGCCTGATACCGATCAAAACAGTAACAGCCAGGAATATGATTTGGATGATCAGGCGAGTGGAAATGCCGGACTTATCCTTTTTTAGTTCCTTAGAATTTTTATCCATATAGTAAGTAGACCTCAATGATAAAACCTGCAGGTTCTGCCTGAGCAATGGAAGTCGAGTTTTAAGGCAGAATCCTGCAGGAAAGGAGAGAACGGATTATTTTATATTTCAGGCTGCCAACAGTAAAATCGGGATCAGGTTATGTTCTCCGCCGCTGTGAGATGGTCGAAAACCCAGCGCCAAGCCCAGTATGGTGAAAATCACAAGAGCCAATATGATAATAACGGGATATTGATCCGGGTTGATTTTCATAATTAAGCAGGATTATTCTCCGAAATCCAGTCATTCGATCATTTTCTTCGGACCAGGAAGCAGGATGATCACCAGGATGAGAGCGCTTAATAATGGTCCGGGAAGGAACATCGAAAAACGGCCCAATCGAACTACGTCAGTGATCCCTACCGGGATACCACCATAAATGGAGAGAGATGCTGCCAGGATGCCGACAACGAAAGTGTTTTGTTTTCCGCTGACCAATGAGACGATAAAAACAACCCAGGCGGCTGCAGCCAGCCAGCAAACCATCTGACCCATCGCATACATACCTATTGTAAAAGGCAACTTGACGGTTTGATAACGGGAGATACCGCCCACACCATCTATGAATGTCATTACATAGGCCATTCCGGTAATGAATGCCAGCAAGACAATCTTCCCTTTTACTCCTCCGATCCACATCATGCCAAACCAGAGAGCAAAGGCAATTAAGATCACCCACAAGGTGGGCGAAAACATACCAATGCTGCCAGCCGGGATCATGGGGAAGAAACCGGACAGGAGCTGCATAGTTGCGGCACCTACGCCAAGTGACCAGGCCCAATCTTTCTGATTTATGAAACCATACAGAGCCACACTCCAGAATGCACCCCCAGTCATGCCAACCCAGCCCATCAAGGCATAGACAATTCTAACTGTGATGGCTTCGTCGGGTCTTCCTTCAAGTATTTTCCCTTCCACAACTGGTATATAGATCCGGGCGATCAATACCATGGCCAGGAAACCGACCAGGATACCGATGACAGACAGGACGGCTCCAAGTTTATGGTTGTTCTTTAAGAGATTTCATTTGTGACTCCTTCTAGTCATAATATGATGGCGCAGCATATTCTGAATAATAGAAGTGGAGCTGCGCCAATCCTGTATGGTTCGTTATGAAAAGATAATTATTCGGCAGAATTTTCCTCTGCCAGAAGTTTATTCTTGAGATAAGGAACAAACATAAATACCAGGACACCAGCAGCCAGCAGTGCGCCGTAGAGATAATCAAGGGTTTTTGTGCGTATAAATTGGGTCGGGATATTGATCATCAAAATAGCGATGGATCCTGTTACTGCAAACCACCAGCCTTTTTTCTTGCCCAAAGCAAGCAGGGGAATGGCGCTGAAGATCAAAATCACAGCCACCCAGTTTGCTTCCCCAACCCAGTTAAAAAGCCACCAGGTGAAATCTTTGTAAAGAGGATGCATGGGACGGGTCCACATGGTTCGCTGGGCCCCAATGCCAATCGTGAAGGCATGGGTGGATAACATACCCAGAAAAGTCAATGCACCCAGGCGGGTCAATTTTACAGGGAGCTCTGCCTTGCGCAGGAGAATAAAGCTGAAATATCCAATTAAGCCGATCATGGAGATCGTCATAGGCAGCGGGAATCCATCAACAAAGCTGATATAAGGCAGGAACATGAACATGCCGCCGACAGAAGGCAAGGCAAAAAGTGTTATCGCCAGAGCATAAGTCCACTCAGTGCCTTTTCTGATTTCACCCGAGATAATGATTAGCGCGGCGCCCGCCACAAATATGACTGCCCGCCAGACCGGGTAGAAGAAGTCAAATAACTTCAATCCACTGGAGAATGTCGGGTTCCCCGCGTCAATATGAGCCATGAGGTTCACCAGGACGCGTTCCAGGGAGGTCTGCACCAGGAACGGGATTAAATAGGCCATTAACAGGCCGATAACCACCGCGATGATTGACATGATAGTACGATTTTTCTGGGGGGTTTCTTGCATGATCTCCTCCTGTGATTAACTCTTTTATGGATTTGTTTCTCACATTGTACGGGTTTATGCGCTCTATATCTTTGACTTAACGCAAATCTCACCCGGGGGTGGAGTACCCGATTGTTCAAGATCCGGGATAAATTCATCCCGGGCTTAGTATAATCAAATCAAGGCATGGGTTATTTCAAATTACGAGGTATACATGGATGCTGGTCAGGATAATTTGATTACAGGCAATCCACTTTTTTCTAAACTGGATACTGGACAATTAGAAGAATTGAATAAGTTAAGTATCTCCAGATCCTATCCAAAGGATCAATGGATCACCCATTATGGATCAGACTGGCCCTATCTGTTCCTGGTTGAAGAGGGCCAGGTGACAGCTTTGAAGGAATCGTCTGGGGGTCGAAGCCTGGTTGTCACCTCGCTGGAAAAAGGAGATGTTTTCTGGGGCACAGGTTTCTTTAAAGAAGGCATGGGAATGCCGGTTGCCCTGGTTGCCAACCAGGAGACCAGCCTCCGCCTGTGGTCGAGGGAAAGACTTCAGCCTTTTATGATCGATAACGGCCAATTTACCTGGGATTTGACTCAATTGATGGCGGAACGCATGATGAGAGCCAGTCAGATCCTGGAAGAGCTGGCCTTTCAACCCGTAGCGGGCCGCCTGGCACATTTGCTCCTGGAGCAATTTGAAGATCAAACTGGAGATACTCTGGCCAGGGATTTAACCCTGGATGATATGGCAGCCAGGATTGGCTCAACCAGGGAAATGGTTTGCAGACACCTGTATCATTTTGCGGATAGAGGGGTTATTCAGATCAATCGAACGGAATTCAAAATCATGGATCAAGATCGACTGCAGATCCTGGCGCGTAAGGGCACTGGATAGAACTTTATTCTGAATATTTTCCAGGCTTAAATTGACGCACAGTCTTATAGGGTTTCACCTGTTCACCAACGTTATTCTTCAACACCTGGCCAGAGACATGCATCAAGGTGTCATGATCAAAATGGGGCAGTTTTACCATGCTGGCCAGACAGGGATAGTGATGGTGTAGTAAACCAGCTTTTTCCTCAGCCTCATTTGCCGTTAATCCGATCAATCCCTCAGCAACAAAACGGGCGCAGCCGCAAACCGCATCCCGTTTTACGGATGCGGACGTGATGGTGGCGTTATCAGGATCGATTTCCAGTTCCAAAACTGGTCTCCCAAAATATCTGGCAAACTCGGCGATGAGGGGATTTTCGTACGAAGCCATTTCATGACGGGTAACGCCGTATTCAGTTTCAGTCAGAGAGCAGAGTGGTTTAGGTGTAACGCAAGCAACATTAATGGCCTCAAGCCAGCCATGAAGCTGGCGGTCCAGGCCCCTGGGAAGCCAGGCTTCATCATCTACTGCAACCAGAACTGCGCTGGCCCCGGTTTTCTTGGCGATATCCGGCAGCAGCTCAGCTGCTGCTTTGTGTTCTGCAAAAGATAACAGCAGATCAGATGCCGGCATTTCATCAGGCAGGAACTCATCGGGATCATCAATGAAAGGAGGAAAAGCAGCTGGTGTTTGCCAGGTTTGGATCTCCCAGGAATCTGGTCCATGCGCCTTAATATTCTCAACGTGCCGAGTCCCGTATTCTCCCGAGATAATGGCCAGGATCTTCATAATTCAGCTCCTATATCAACGATTAAAGTACCAGGGTTAAAAGCATTAATACCTTGGTTTTTGCCAGGATGCTGTGGGGCATATTGGGTGGTAGGTGAATCCAGGTACCTTGTTGGGCGATGGTGGTTTCATCTCCCAGTGTTAAATCTGCCTCACCCTCAATGAACTGAAGCACTGCCGGAACTGAAGCAGTATGTTCAGATAATTCCTGGCCGGGCTGGAAACCGAACAGGATTGTTTTTATGGAATCGTCTTGATAAACCATCCGGCTGAGAATACTGTCTGGGGGAAAACTGTCGATCAGCTCTTCCAACTGCTTAATATATACAAACTCTTTTTCCATTTTTAACCATCCGTCTGGTAGTCTTGGATAGAATTTTTTGCTGATTTTTACTGCATCAATTGTACACCAGGCCGTAACCGGAGTCTGTGACAGATGTTACATTGCGTATAAGCTATACGGATTTACCCTTCTTGATTTATTGGGTAGCATTTTGTACAATGAAATGGCACATCATGTTCTACAACTGGACTACGTCTTACCAGGGAGCAAGTCATGGATACCGACAATGTAGATGTCATCAAAGTTGCAGCGACGTCTCGGACCTCAGCCGTAGCGGGGGCAATAGCAGGTATTTTTCGTGAACGGCAGCTTGTAAATGTTCAGGCGATTGGAGCCAGCGCAGTAAATCAGGCTGTCAAAGCTCTGGCGTTGGCACGCAATTACCTGGCTGAGGATGGCTATGATGTTGTTAGCATTCCCGAATTTGTGGACGTGGAAATTGACGGCAATGTTCGGACGGCGATCAGGTTGAGTATCATGCCGCGGTAAACCTCCTGTCACCAAGCTGATCAAAGCAAAAAAACCATTTCGCCTGAATTCCGGGAGAAGTGATCTCTTCCCTTGATTCAATCTGATTAACCCCACTCGCATACCCTGATTCCACACCCGGGAAATTTGCTAGCCAATATCGTGCGTGGTAAAATCAAAACGCATCTAAATTACCGGACCCATCCTACATGAATATCCCTTGGATGGGTTTTGGCACGGATTTTGAGTTGATCTGAACAGTTTCTTTTCATGGATACAGATGAACTCACAAGTAAGCAGGAGGTAGGAAAAATGGAATCTCAAGTAAGTACTTTTAAAACTAAAAAAGGCCTGGCCCAAATGCTGAAAGGCGGCGTGATCATGGATGTTGTCACTGCCGATCATGCAAAGATCGCTGAAGACGCCGGCGCAGTCGCTGTAATGGCCCTGGAACGGGTTCCTGCAGATATCCGCGCTGATGGCGGAGTAGCACGTATGAGCGATCCTGAGCTGATCATCCAGATCATGGAAAGTGTTTCTATTCCGGTGATGGCAAAAGCCCGCATCGGGCATTTTGTAGAGGCCCAGATCCTGGAAGCACTGGAAGTTGATTATATTGACGAGTCTGAGGTCCTAACCCCGGCAGATGAAGCTTATCACATTTACAAACATGCTTTTAAGACCCCCTTTGTCTGCGGCTGCAGGAATCTCGGTGAAGCTTTACGGCGAATTGGAGAAGGCGCTGCCATGATCCGCACCAAGGGCGAAGCAGGAACTGGTGACGTGGTAGAGGCTGTCCGGCATGCTCGCACGGTATTTGGTGATGTCAAGCGGCTCGTGAATATGCCGGAAGAAGAACTGATGACATTTGCCAAGAATATTGGAGCACCTTTTGATCTGGTATTGGAAACCAGAGAACTTGGCAGACTTCCAGTCGTTAACTTTGCTGCAGGAGGAATTGCCACACCAGCTGACGCAGCTTTAATGATGCAGTTGGGCGTGGACGGCGTTTTTGTTGGATCGGGTATCTTTAAATCCGGAGACCCAGCCAAACGAGCCGCGGCTATCGTCAAGGCAGTCACTCATTTTGAAAACCCAGAGATCCTGGCTGAAGTCAGCCGAAATTTGGGCGAACCTATGGTGGGCCGTAATGTGACCGATCTGGAGGATAATGAGCGCCTGGCAAAGCGGGGCTGGTAAATCCTGGTTATATATTTTCATCAAATATGACTAAAAATTCACCTCGACAACCCCTTGACCCCACCAAGATCAAAGTGGGCGTTTTGGCGTTGCAGGGATCATTTCTGGAACATCTTGATATCCTGCGCCAAATTGGCGTGGAAACAGCAGAAGTACGGCTGCCAGATCAATTGGAAGACCTGGACGGATTGATCATTCCCGGTGGAGAATCAACCACAATTGGAAAGCTTGCAGTGGACTATGGGCTCTTGGAACCACTAAAAGATTTTGGGAAGGAAAAAGCCATCTGGGGCACCTGCGCTGGAGCGATCTTGTTATCAAAAGACGCCCACCGCTCCCAACCACTGCTTGAGTTGATGGATATCACCGTGGATCGGAATGCATTCGGCAGGCAGATCGCCAGTTTTGAGACAGATCTAGAGATGCCTGTCCTGGAATTAATATCACCCGGAGCCGGACCATTCCCTGGGGTTTTCATCCGGGCTCCACTTATCAATTCTGTTGAAGGGAATGGAAAGATCTTAGCTTCCCTGCCAGACGGCAGCATTGTTGCTGCCCAGCAAGGTCGTTTATTGGCGACAGCGTTTCATCCTGAATTAACTGATGACGATCGGGTGCACCGCTATTTTGTCCATCTCGCAAGCGAGAAAACCAAGAAATAATTATTGAGGATTATGGCACGTAAGATAGCCTGGAAAGATTTAGCTGCCCTAACCCGCTTCAAGAATCAGAAGCTGGTTCTGGATAACTCTTTCCAATATGTTTATAACCCGAGTCTGTTTTCCAGTTCCCTTCTGTCAATAGTCTCACCACCCAGTGGGTTCTATACAGCAGTTGAGCTGCTGAATTCAGGAAATTACCCATTCCTGCTGGGACAAATGTTCCATCCGCCGGGCGATTTTACTGCCAGGGTTGTATTCCTCGCTCCCGCTCATTCCAACCTCGATCCAGCTTTTGGAAGAGTTCTTTCACAGCTGGCAATCGGAGCCGGGGAAAGGGGCGCATTGCAGATCAAGGCTGAGGTAAACGAAGACTCACTTGGTGAAGAGATCCTTATTCAGGCAGGATTTCGTTCCTTTGCGGACCAGCAGATCTGGAAACTTCCCAGGAGGATTGTATTTGGAACTGGTAAAAAAGCCTGGGTACCGATCACAAAAGACACGATTGACCTGGCGACAGCTTTTTATCAGAAAAATCTTCCCGGACAGATCCAACGGGTAGAACCTCTCCCGGAAGCCTCCGATATCCAGGGATTGGTCAGCTGGAAAGAAGGCAAAATCGTTGGTTTTGCTGTAACACAATTTGGCCCGCTGGGTATCCTGGTGGATCTCATTCTGCCTTTGGATCTGGATCAGATAGATGAGTATCTAAGCGCTCTGCTTTTTCACCTGCCATACAGGGATACCCGGCAAGTTTATTTTCGGGTTCGTTCCTATCAGCAGCAGATCGCGTCAGCCCTGGAACGGGTAGATGCAGAAGCTGGTCTAAACCAAAAAGTTATGGTGAAAAGGCTTGCAGTCCACTATAATGCCAAACAGACCTTTCGCGTGCAGGGATTTGAAAATCAGCCGGATATCACCACCCCGATATCTAATACCAAGTTCAAGAACTAATAATATGTCAAATCATCGAATTACTGATAACCTGGATTCCTTCTTTGATGTCCTTCCGCCGGAAATAAGCCAGGCAATATCTGATCATAATAAAAATGCCGATCTGATCGAAATCATTCTGGATCTGGGTAGAGTTCCAACTGCGAGATATATCGATATGGAATTGGAACTCTCCAAGGACGAAGTGACCAAGAGTGATATTAAATACGTGGTGAATCGGATCGGGAACTTTGACGCCGATAACAGGGCAGGCCTGCCGCGCACTTTACACAGGATTGCCGCCATTCGCAACAGGATTGGAAAAATTGTCGGATTGACCTGCAGGGTTGGTCGAGCAGTATACGGCACGACAGATATTGTCAAGGATTTGATTGAAAGTGGTAAAAGCTTGCTGATTCTGGGACGCCCTGGCGTTGGCAAAACCACCATGCTGCGGGAAGCAGCCAGGATCCTGGCTGAAAACAAACGGGTTGTTATCGTGGACACATCCAATGAAATTGCCGGGGATGGGGATGTTCCCCATCCGGCAATTGGTAAAGCTCGTAGAATGCAGGTTGCCCAACCTTCCCAGCAGCATGAGGTGATGATTGAGGCGGTAGAGAATCACAATCCTGAAGTGATTGTCATTGATGAGATCGGACGTGAACTTGAAGCCCTGGCTGCCCGCACGATTGCGGAACGTGGTGTGCAATTGATCGGAACTGCCCATGGAAACACCCTGGAAAATTTGCTGATAAATCCCACGCTGGCAGACCTGGTGGGAGGCATCGAATCAGTAACTTTGTCTGACGAGGAAGCCAAACGACGTGGTACGCAAAAGACAGTTTTGGAACGGCGTTCGAACCCCACATTCCATGTGCTGGTGGAAATTCAAACCCGGGACAGCGTGGCTATTCACCAGGATGTGGCGACCGCAGTGGATTCGCTGTTGCGGGGTGAGTTACTGATTCCTGAAGTTAGATCCCGGTCTTCCGATGGAGAGATCACCATCAAAAAAACACCCAGTAAACCTGTTATGCAAAGCATCGGTTCTGATCCAGTTCCCGAGGAAGGTTTTGCCTTCAGTGATCAATTGTGGAAACCCGACCAGGAAGAGCTGGAATCTTTGTCTATCTATACCTATGGTGTAGCCCGGGACCGGATGTTAAAGGCTG
Source organism: uncultured Chloroflexia bacterium (assembly GCA_963783765.1). Classification (GTDB taxonomy): domain Bacteria; phylum Chloroflexota; class Anaerolineae; order Anaerolineales; family UBA11858; genus B10-G9. The sequence goes on from CAWAOV010000006.1 coordinate 374,804, forward strand.
CTCGCAATTTGAATGTGCCTGTAACAATAGAAAAACAAATTCGCGATGCCCGGATTGCAGTTACGCTAAAACATCACTACCGGGATAACCCAAAATCCATCGCCGAAGCAGAAGAATTAGGATTGCCGATCTATGTGCTGCGCTCAAATACCATTAGCCGCATGGAACATTTGTTGAAGGATATATTTAACCTGAAGAATGGGGCGCTGTCAAAATCGGATGAAAAAGCTCTTCAACAGACGCAGGGTGCCATTCAGGCAGTATTAAATGGGGAACGATGGGTGGAATTACCAGCAGCAACATCCAGCATTCGCCGTCTGCAGCATCAAATGGTTACCCAGGCGAATCTTGTTTCCCATTCCTACGGCAAGGACCCGAATCGGCGGGTGCGGATCTCCAGGGAAACAAAAGATTAAGTTTTTAGCTGCTGGCTTTTCGCAGCAGACCATGAGTTGATATGGAAAATAAGACAGGCAAGTTCATTACTTTTGAAGGACCTGATGGCAGCGGAAAGACCGCTCAGCTTGACATCCTGGCAGAGGAACTCATCCAGGCAGGATATCCGATCCTTCGGACAAGAGAACCTGGCGGCACGCCAATTGGTGATCAAATCCGGGCCACACTGCTTGACCTTAAAAACACCGCAATGATAGACAGGGCCGAGGCCCTCTTATACCAGGCAGCCCGGGCTCAGTTGGTCGATGAGATCATCAAACCACACCTGACTCAAGGCGGAGTTGTGATCAGTGATCGATACGCGGATTCGACATTGGCTTACCAGGGATACGGGCATAAAAATACAGTGGCATCACTGGAAGGCATAATCAACTATGCTACGGGCGGGTTGATCCCTGATCTGACACTCCTGTTGGATCTTGCACCCGAAGTTGGATTACAGCGCCGGATGGACGCAGGCGGATTTAACCGCCTGGATTCATATGATATAGATTTTCATCATCGGGTAAGAGAGGGATACCTGGAATTGGTGAAAGCTGATCCTTCCCGATGGGTGGTCATTGATGCTGACAGGCCATTTGATGAGGTACAGGCCGAACTCAGAGACACGCTGCAAAGCTATTTAAAGGTGTGGGGATTTTGATCAAGATGAATTAACCGGGGGCAGCTTAAGATTAGAGGTCGGGATCTGTACCAATTCCGCCCCCCTCTGCTCCCAGATCCGGAAGGTCTTGTTCGATCTGTTCTGGTGATTGACCTTTTTCAAGGCGATCCACAACCTCATCAAACTCCGAGCCCATATCTTCTCCCAGCTCCCGGCTCATTTGGCGCATCATTCGTCCCAGTGTCTGAGGGTCATCATCCAGGCCGGCTAATTGAGCAGGATCCGCCAGAGTTTCCAGACGGTCACTTTCCGTTCTTGTTACTCGAACTGGCCTGATAATCCGTTCTGGATGGAGGTGGCCGCACTTCGGACACGTGACTGCAGCGGACTCATATTCCTGATAGGAAAGGTATATTTCGAATTTATGGTTACAATCTATACAACGGTATTCGTAAGTAGGCATAATATATTCCGGGGAATGGAGAGCTAAAATCCCATCCCCATTATAATGGATAAGGAATTTTGAATATGACCACCGAATCAACCAGTTCACCTTTTGTTTTGGATCCACCCAACCCGCTGTTGATCGTGATTTCCGGACCTTCAGGCGTAGGAAAGGATTCTGTCCTCGAGGAGATGAAATCAAGAGGTCTGCCTTTTCACTTTGTGATTACGGCCACCACGCGCCCCCCCCGGCCAGAAGAAGAGGATGGTGTGGATTATTTTTTCCTGAGCCAGGATGAATTTGCCAGGATGATCGATGAGGGGGAATTATTGGAATATGCAGTTGTTTATCAGGATTACAAAGGCATCCCAAAATCCCAGGTGAGGAAAGCGCTGGCGAGCGATAAGAACGTGATCATGCGGATTGATGTTCAAGGAGCGGAAACAGTTAGGAACTTGGCCAAGGATGCCCTTTTGATCTTCCTGACACCTCAAAATGAAGACGAGCTCGTCAAACGCCTGCAGAAAAGAAATACAGAGGATAATGAAAGTCTAAAACTGAGAATTGCCACTACGCGCCAGGAATATAAGAAGATCGATCTGTTTGACTATATTGTGGTAAATAAAGACGAGCAGCTCTCGGTAACAGTGGATATGATTGAAGCCATTATCAAAGCGGAACAGCAGCGCGTCCATCAGCGCGTCGTAAAACTATGAACCAGGACCCCTTATTCGTTTCAAATGACATCCAATCTGATAAAAAGCAGCTTATCTTAAAGATCCTCTCGGATTTTAAGCATAAATACCGGTTGGATCTTTCACAGGATCCTGTCGCCTTGGAGCGAATTTCAGAGGCGGTAGACCAGGCTTTTCAGCATCTGGAAACCAGCTCCACCGCCGAGATCGATCTGCCGTATATCAGCGCCAATTCGGCAGGTCCCATCCATATCCGCAGGATTGTCAAACGAACCGACCTACTTAATTCCCCCGGGAAATTGGACCCGGGTGGAGAAAGAAATGATGGGGAACAAGAAACGTCACCTCAGCGGGTGAATATTCAGCTCCCCGATAAAAAACCATATCTCACGATTGTTTTGCTGGTCCTCATGGCGGTTCTTTATGGCCTGCAGCAGTTAACAGACCTTGTTTTCGGGATCGATCTGCTGGCAGTTTACGGAATGAAATCAAATGAACTGATCATTACCGGGGAATACTGGAGGCTGGTGACCCCGATCTTCCTTCATGGATCGATCCTCCACCTGGGATTTAACCTCTATGCCTTGAATATCCTGGGCCGGCGGGTGGAGCGTTATTTCGGGCATATCCGATTCCTGGGCCTTTTTATGATCGCAGGTATCACGGGCAATCTATTTTCTTTTGTCTTTACACAGGCCCCTTCCCTGGGATCTTCCACGGCGATCTTTGGTTTGCTGGGAGCGGAAGGTATTTTCATTTATCAACACCAAAAATTATTCGGGCAGCAATTCAAGACTGCCTTGCGCCAGATAATCCAGGTTGCTGTGGGCAACCTGGTGATCGGGTTCTTGGTCCCAGGGATTGATAACTGGGGACATATAGGTGGTTTGATTGGCGGCGCAGTTTACACCTGGTTTGGTGGTCCTTCCTTTCAAATTGTGCCATCTCCGCCTGATTTACGTCTTGAAGATCAGCGTTCTGAAAAGAGTGCCTTGTATGTGTTCCTGGCTTTAATGATTGTGATAATCAGCCTGGTTGTCTGGATAATCCTTTCCCGGTCCTGATCAATAACCTTATTATTACTCATAATATCTTGAACTGAACAACCAGGTGCCATTGACAGGCTCATTGACTGAGTATGGGGCTTCTGGTAAAATCTTTCGGCGTCTTTTGCGTTGTACCCTTCGCACTGGACGAATCCTATTCATTAGTAAGGAGAAAGGGCTAGATACCATGAAAGTCTTATTACTCGAAGATGTATATAAATTGGGCCGTGCTGGAGATGTCAAAAGAGTGGCACCCGGATATGCCCGCAATTATTTGATGCCCCAGGGATTAGTCGTTCTGGCTACTCCGGGAGCCGTAAAACAGTCTGGACGCATCAGAAAACAAGGTGAAATCAAAAGAGCCAAAGTCAATCAGGAACTTGGTGGAGTTGCAGAGCAGCTGGCCGGCAAACGTTTTACCTTTGCTGCTAAAGCCAGTGAAACCCGCCGATTGTATGGCTCCATCAACACTCAGATGATCGCAGAAGTTGTTAGCGAGGATATCGGAGTGACCGTATTGGCGAAGCAGATTGAATCCCAGCCGTTGCGCATGATCGGAAGTCATAAAGTGGCTGTCCGATTAACCGTTGACCTTATCCCCGAGATTGAGATCATCGTTCATCGTGAAGGTGAATCGGTGGAATCCGCACTTGAGGAAGAAGAGAAAGAAGCCCTCAGGGCAGAAGAAGCTCTGGTGGATTTCCTGGAAGAAGAGAGCGCCGAAAGTGATGAGGAATTAGCACCGGAAGGGCAAGAAGACAGCGCTGTTGAAGAAGTTCTTCCAGAGCAGGATGAGGAAGAAGCGGAAGAGACTGCTTAACCCGATTGTCGTGCCTTAAGATCAAAACCGGTCTGGAATCAGCAAAGCAGCTGGCCAGGCCGGTCTTTGTATTGACCTATGATCGATCAAAACCGCACTATTGGAGAGATTTTACGAGCTGCCAGGGAGGAACAAGGATTGTCCCTGGAAGAAGTGTCCCTGTTAACCAAAGTGCGTGAAAAATACCTCTCGGCTATCGAAGTAGATAACTGGGATGTACTTCCATCCTCTGTCCAGCAGAAAGGGTTTGTTCGCACTTATGCTCGGGTTCTCGAGATAGACCCCGGACCACTGCTGACCTTGCTCAGATCGGTCATCCAGGAGGATGATCTTAATGCTGAGCCTCCCCCGGAAATTCCGGACCAAGAACCGCCGCCTGAAACGCAGCTTCTGGAAGAAATCGGATCGATACTGAAAGCTCAGCGGGAAAAACTGGGATTCACTATTCCTAATGTTGGAGATCAGATTTTTATACCAGAAAGATACTTGCTTGCCATTGAAAAAGGAAGCCTGGAAGAATTACCCTCTACGGTTCAGGGCAAGGGTATGGTAAAGAATTATGCCCAATTCTTGGGATTGGATCCTGACCCGTTGTTGTTAAGTTATGCTGATGTGCTGCAAACACGCCTGGAAAAAACAAGGGAAGGGATACCAGATACAAAACATCCTTCATCTCTCCAGGTCAATATTAAAAGATTTCTGGCCAGCCCAACCATTTTATGGGTAGGAGTCGTAGTTCTGATCGGCAGCATTTCTCTTTGGGCTGGGTCATTATTATTTGGTACCGGAGGTTCCCCAGCGGAAGTAACTTCGACTATCCCGGGCGTGGCGGATATTTTGCTGCCAACTTCAACTGCATCGGCTACTCCTGAGCCGGCAGAAGCTACCCAAAGTGAAATCGAAGTGGATATCACTCCTGAAATTGATGTTACGGTTGACGATGGGGCCCTTACATCTACTCCTGGAATCACTGGAAATGAGAAAGTTCAGGTTCAGCTGGTTATCATACAGCGAACCTGGGTGAGAGTTATTGTAGATAATATCCTGGCATTTGAAGGCAGGTTGCTGCCGGGAAGTGTCAAGTTATTTGGGGGCGAACTGAGCATTGAAGTTCTGACAGGAAATGCAGCTGGCGTTGAAGTGATTTATAATCAGCGAGATTTGGGCGCCATGGGGCTCTTTGGCGAGGTGATTGATCGAGTATTCACAGCTGAAGGTATTGCTACACCTACGCCTACCATCACAGCAACTCCTACGCCCTCTGATACACCGGAGCCAACAACAACGCCCACCATCACTCAGGAAGCGGAGTAAATTCTCCCTTAAGATTTTATTTATGAATAAGAATACTTTTCATCTGGTTTCCCTCGGTTGCGCCAAGAATACAGTTGATTCAAATTCTATGGCACAGCTTCTTCAGGGTGATGGTTATTTGGCAGTTAATGATCCATCAGACGCAGATATCATCCTGGTGAATACATGTGGGTTTATCGAACCTGCCCGGGAGGAATCTTATGCGATCCTGAGAGACCTGGCAGAAGAGAAAAAGGAGGATCAGCTCCTGATAGCTGCAGGATGCCTGACCCAGCGATATGGCAAAGAAGTCCTGGAAAAGGTTGCCGGGATTGATGGTCTGTTAGGGACACGCCGCTGGATGGATATCCTCCAGGTTGTTCAAAATCTGCGTTCAGGAGGATTCCCTCAGCCTTATTATCACCTGCCTGAAGCGGCGATAGTTGGCCAAACCCCCGGAGGTGTTCTTGGAGCCTTTTATCAGGGAGGCAGTGCATATCTGAAGGTGGCAGATGGCTGCCGGCGGCCCTGCGCATTTTGCGCGATTCCCTCGATCAAAGGTACTGCTGTCAGCCGTCCATTGAACGAGATCCTGGAAGATGCCCGTGTCCTGCAATCGCGGGGAGTAAGGGAAATCAATTTGATCGCCCAGGATACAACTGATTACGGTCACGATCTTGGTTTAAAAGACGGGTTAGCATATCTTCTGGAAGCTTTGACAAAAGAGGTTCCGGATATTAACTGGATCCGTATTTTGTACGCCTTCCCGGGATATATCACGGATAGATTAATTGAAGTGATGGTTAATTCTAATCAAATCCTGCCCTATATCGATATCCCTCTGCAGCACGCAGACCCTGAGGTCTTAAAAGGGATGCGTCGGCCAGCCAACATGGACTGGGTTTACCAGACAGTCGAAAAACTCCGAACCAATTTACCTGGTCTGGCTCTACGCACAACCTTTATCGTTGGTTATCCCGGTGAGACTGATCAGGCATTTCAAAAGTTGGTTGACTTTGTAGAGGAGATGCGTTTTGACAGGGTTGGTACTTTCACGTTTTCGTTTGAACCAGGAACGGCATCTGAAATTTATGGTGATCCAATTCCCCGGGAAATTAAAGAGGAACGACAGAAGATCTTGATGCTTAAACAGCAGGAAATTTCCCTGCAGATCAACCAGGGGTTTATAGGAAAATCCCTGGATGTATTAATTGAGGGACAAGGAGAAGTGGAAGGTTCTGGAGAAGTAATTTCCCTTGGCCGCAGCTACCGGGATGCGCCCGAGATCGACGGCATGGTTATAGTGGAGGGCAGTCTGCCAGAAGGAGAGATTGTCCCGGTCCAGATTACTGGTGCAATGGTGTATGATCTGACCGCTGTCCCGCTCATAAAAGAAAATAAAGTGGATCTACAGGATGGCTAAGAAATATGATTAATTTGAGTGATAAAAAAGTGGAATTCGCTCTGCGGGCAGTCCGGGAGGCAGCCTCCCTGGCAGCGTATATCCAGGGAGAGATGGTCTCTGAGGCTCTCACAAAAGATGACCGCTCACCGGTGACCGTGGCGGACTTCGCTGCTCAGGCGGTAGTTGGATATTTGTTGGAGGCTACCTTTCCGGGAGCTCTCCTGGTCGGTGAAGAAGCATCCGCAGTCCTGCGTTCGCCACAAGAGCGGGGGACCCTGGAAAAGATCACTGCATTTCTAGGCCGAATAGTTCCGGGTGTCAGCCCTGAAAGTGTATGTGCGCTGATCGACAGGGGAGTGGATGAACCAGGTGAACATTATTGGACTCTTGATCCCATTGATGGCACCAAGGGATTTTTACGAGGAGCCCAATATGCTACTGCCCTGGCGTATGTCGAGTTTGGTGTTGTGCAGCTAGGGGCCCTCGGTTGTCCGAATATCACTCCCGACTTGCGGGAAGATATCGGAGGGGAAGGCTCCCTTTGCATCGCCCAGCGGGGCAAGGGCAGCTGGATAGGCTCATTGAGGGAACCTGTCAAAGAAGATAATTTCTCCCGATTAACTGTATCTGCTCAGTCTGATCCAGTTCAGGCTCGCCTGATGCGATCCTTTGAATCCGGACATACTAATACGACTCAGATCGACGCCTTCCAGAGAGAATTAGGAGGAGATGCAAATCCAGTTCGGATTGATAGTCAGGTTAAGTATGCCCTGCTGGCGTCTGGAGATGGCGAGATCTATTTGCGGCTATTATCCCCGGACCGGATGGATTACCGGGAAAAGATCTGGGACCAGGCGGCCGGTTCGATTATAGTTGAAGAGGCAGGAGGCAGGGTTACTGATTTGGATGGCAAAATACTGGATTTCTCCCAGGGCAGAACCCTGAAAAAAAATCGGGGCATCTGCGCCTCCAATGGCATCTTGCATGATAAAGCATTGGAAGCGCTCAAGGCAGTGGCCGCTTAAGTTGGACAAAACTAGATCAAGTATCTACACCTTTGAATATTGAAGGAGCACTATATGGCGGATTTTAAATACCCCCGAAATATATTCCAGAGATCCATCCTAAAAGGGTTAATCAGCCTTGCACTGCACACATTTTCAGATTTTGAGGTCATCGGGGCTGAAAATATTCCTGATAAAGGACCCTTGATCATCACTGGTAATCATTTTAGTTTTTCCGATTCTATTGCTATGCTGCATATCTGTCCGCCATCAATCGAGATGTTCTCTGGGGCTAACCCGGCTTTTACACCATGGTGGGGGAAACTTTTACCACGCTTATGGGGCGTTTTATATGTTTACAGGGGAACCGGATCCCGGCAAGCCATCAGGGATGCGGAATATGTGCTCAACCAGAATGGTTTTTTCGGCATCTTTCCAGAAGGAGGCGCATGGGCTGAAATGATCCGCCCTGCCCGTCCTGGAGCTGCATACCTGGCGGCCAGAACCGGGGCCAGGATCCTGCCAGTTGGATTTACAGGTTTTAATGAAGTGCTGCCGCTTCGATTTAAGAATCAGAGCAAGGTGACGATCCGGGTTGGAAAACCCTATGGTCCGATAACGGTAACAGGAAGGGGGCAAGAACGCCGCGAGCAGCTGGATGAACTGGGAGATCGGATCATGAAAGAGATCGCCGAGCTTCTTCCGGATCATCTCCGGGGAAAATTTTCCAGTGATCCAATTGTGCAAGAACGGGCCAAAGAAGTAGCAGCCTATCCCTGGGAAACTGCTTCCTGGGATGAGGTTTAATCTAGTCTTTTATCTATAGAAACATTTTGGTCAGGTAGTAGATCCCGGTCAACCCAAGAAAACTGAGGATTGAAGTCAGACTGACTATCCCCGCTGTTTCAGTGACTTTATAGTCGTATCTTTCCGCAAACACCACCAGGGCGATAGCTGCTGGCATGCCGTTTTCAAGCAGAATGAATTGATCGATCGCTCCTCCGCTGGGCAGGATATACCGAATTGTCAACCAGGCGACTGCTGGCAGGACGATCATTCGGAACAGTGAGTAGGGCAGGGCGGCTTTAATGATCTTCAAGGAAAATCGATCATGGATGAACATGCCGAGCACAAAGATAGCAAGCGCGCTGGATGTCTGCCCCACCAAAAATAAGGCATTCTTTAAAAAGGATAATTTAATACCAAGCAGTGAGAAAGCAGAACCCAGTAAAATTGACAGGATCAAGGGATTGGTGAAGACCTTGCGCAGAAGGCTGCCGCTTTTTTTCTGCTGGTTGGCGTATTCCAATAACAAAAGGGTGGAGATGATACCCAGAATACCTAATGGGGAAGCCGCGATAATGGCATTTTCCAACCAGATCCCATTCTGGAAGGTTTCAAAAAATGCAATTCCAAAAAAGGCATAACTGCCAAAGCTGATTGACAGGCCGAGAAGAATAAAAGCATCCTTTTTCAGAACCCCGACCAACTTAAGAATCAAAAGTATCACCAGAACGATCACAGTGGGCAGCAGGGATCCCAACAAGAGTTGAGGATCGAGGCTGGGCAGGTCCAGGTTAGCGATCTTTACAAAGAATAAGGCTGGCAATCCAAAATAATACACAAATGAAGACAGTGTTTTGGCATGTTCAGCTTTGAAGATCCCGGCTGTTCGGCTCAGGATTCCCAGGAGAACAATGATCGAGATGGTGAATAAACTGGTTAGGACTTCCATAAAAACTCAAATGACAAGCTAATTTTTCTCAGGATGACATTATACCTGCCCGATTACAACCCCTTTGGTTGTCTAGACAACTCTAATGCTTTTCTTAGATAGATAATTGGCCGATAATTCCTGTTCTCAATTCAAGTATAATGATTTTATGTCAAATTTTCGATTCTTCCACCCAATTGTGGTCCGCTACGGGGATCTTGACCCTCAAGGCCATGTCAATAACGCGGCTTATCTCACCTACCTGGAACATTCCCGCGTTGCATATGTGCGGCATCTGGGTTTATGGGATGGAAATTCCTTCCTTGAGATAGGAATTATCCTGGCCCGGATTGAAATGGATTATAAATCCCCAATCTTGATGACCGACGCGGTTGAAATAGGGCTGCGCACTTCCCGGCTGGGCACTAAAAGCCTTGATATGGAATACGTGGTCAGAGAATTTAACACAGGCCAGCTATTTGCGGAGGCAAAAACTGTCCAGGTAGCTTACGATTACAAAAAAGGGAAGACCATTCCCATTAGAGACAGCTGGCGGAAAACACTCCAGGAATATGAAGGATTAGCCTAATCTATCATCAAAGGTTGCTATGATTAAACTGCCTGAAATCGATCACGAACTATTAACTTCCCTTCTCACAGACTTATTGGCCATACCCAGCCCAACTGGCTATACTGAAGAAGCAATCTCTTATCTAGAGAAAAAATTGGCTGAATACCCATCCCTTAGTTTTCACAGAACAACAAAAGGCGCATTGGTGGCCAATTGGACCGGGGATCTAAGAACCTCCCTCCGGGGTTTGACTGCACATGTGGATACGCTGGGCGCAATGGTAAAAGAGATCAAGAGCAACGGCCGCCTGAAATTATCCCAACTGGGTGGTTACGCCTGGAATACGATCGAGGGAGAAGGATGCACGGTCTTTGCCAGCAGCGGTGATCCTGTGCGGGGTTCGATCCTCCTTAATAAAGCATCTGGCCATGTCCATGCCAAGGAAGTCAGTACCACCGAACGTTCCGCCGATAGCATGGAAGTGCGGTTGGATATCGTCACCAGCTCGGCAGATGAGACTCGCGAGGTGGGGATTGAAGTGGGGGATTTTGTAGCCTTTGATACTCGAACAGAATCTAACCAGGGCTTTATCCGTTCCAGACATCTTGATGATAAAGCCTGTGTCGCCTGTGTGTTAGCCGCTGTGCAGGCTATGACCAAAGCGGATCTACAGCCTGCTCAAGATACAGTACTGCACTTCAGTAATTATGAGGAAGTGGGTCACGGCGCTGCCAGTGGTTTCCCAGAAGGATTGAAAGAATTGATTGCTGTGGATATGGCGGCAGTCGGCACAGGTCAAACCTCGGACGAGTTCCATGCCACCCTGTGTGTAAAAGATTCCGGAGGGCCATATCATCACGGACTCAGCCAGCATCTGCGATCCCTGGCCAATGAATATGAGATTCCCTACAAAGTGGATATCTATCCTTATTACGGTTCAGACGGGGAAGCATTTTGGCGGGCTGGAGGTGATGTTGCTGTTGCGTTAATTGGTCCGGGAGTGGATGCTTCCCATAACTATGAACGTACCCATATAGACGCCTTGATTGCGACTGCAAAGTGGATTATGGCGTATCTTTTGAACTAAATTTGCATTTCCAGGATAGAAAGTGGCTTTAATTGACTATCAAGCAGCCCGAAAACGTATGGTGGACGGACAAATAGCCGTCCGAGGAATTACGTCTCCAAGGATTCTGGGCGCTTTCCTGGAAGTCCCCCGCCATCGCTTTGTTCCGGAAGGCCAGCAAGCGTTTGCATACCAGGATGGACCTTTGCCGATAGGTTTAGGACAAACTATCTCCCAACCTTATATTGTTGCTTATATGACAGATCTGCTCCAGCTAACAGGAGCAGAGCGGGTATTGGAAATTGGGTCCGGATCTGGATATCAGGCCGCTATCCTGGGAACGTCTGGCGGCGGAAGTACATACAATTGAAAGACATCCTTCCCTGGCAGAAAACGCCGCCAGCCTGTTGAATGAGCTGGGATATACGAACGTTAAGGTTCACAAGGGAGATGGCACAATGGGACTGGAGCAGTATGCTCCCTATCAGGCCATCATGGTAACTGCAGCTGCACCAGAAGTTCCAATTCCCTTGTTGAATCAGCTGGAGGACGGAGGTAAGTTGGTGATGCCTGTGGGCAACCGAGGAGGACAGGTCTTATTGCTTTATACGAGAGAGGGGAATGATTTTCACAGACAAGATCTGGCTCCGGTCGCTTTTGTCCCTTTAATAGGTGAACATGGTTGGGCAGGAGAGTGATATCAGAGAAAACTCACCCAGGGTGACCTGCGGCTAACTGTTATCCCTGAACAGAGATTTAAACAAAAAGGCGACTCAACCAGAGTCGCCCTTTTTTATGTCTATTAAATCGTATTTTTAGAGGTAGTTAATCGTCGCTAAAACAACAGGCCGTTTCTTCGTTTTACTGTACAGGAATGATCGAATCGATTGCACCAGATCATTGTGCAGATTCCCCTGGGTTTTATTAACAATCTCCAAAGTCTTCTGGCTGATTTGGTCAATCAGGTTGTGTTCATCATGTTTATACACAAATCCCCGAGAGATGATCTCCGGATCTTCATGCAAATTACCTTTATCGTCAAGCACCAGACTGATTAGCACAACGCCATCCTGGGAGAGCTGTTCTCTTTCCCTGACGACAGAGGGGCCGATCTCTCCCACACGGGATCCATCCACAAAGACATAATTTCCAGGGATGCGGTCCTTGATCTGCAGCTTACCATCATCAAATTCAATGACCTGTCCGTTCTCAATGACCAGCACGTTGTCCATTGGGAATCCGGATTCTTCAGCTAAAAAGGCATGCTGCTTGAGATGCCTTAATTCACCGTGGACTGGGATAAGATATTTGGGATTGACCATATTAAGCATCAATTTCATCTCATCCTGGTTGGCATGTCCCGAGACGTGCACACCGCCAGCGATAGGCTCATAAATCACATTGGCTCCCTTGCGGAATAACCAGTTGATGGTTTTGAACACAGTTTCCTCATTACCTGGAATGGTATGGGAGGAAAGCACAATGGTGTCATCCTTGATAAGTTCGAATTGTTTATTCGTACCCCGGGCCAATCTGCCCATTATGGAGTAAGGTTCTCCCTGAGATCCAGTCGCCATTAAAACAACATCTTGAGGTTTCATATTAAGGGCTTCTTCAATACCTACTTCAAGGTCAGAGGGAATTTTCAGGTAGCCCAATTTTTTGGCCATCTTGGAGTTTTGTTTCATACTTCGGCCAACAAAGGATATCTTTCGCCCATGATGTTCTGTGGCGTCTATTACCTGCTGCATGCGGGATACCAGTGAGGCAAATGAAGCCACAATGATCCGGCCAGGTGCATTGCGAAACACCTTGTCCAGGGAATCGTTGATCACCATTTCCGACGGTGTCCAACCCGGTTTATCTGCATTAGTGGAATCGGCCAGCAGGGCTAAAACTCCCCGACCAGAGAATTCTGCCAGTTTGGAGAAATCTGTTGGCCAGCCATCCACTGGAGTGGGGTCAAATTTATAGTCTCCGGTATGGACAATTAATCCATCCGGGCAAGTGATACCCAAACCTACGCTGTCAGGGATGGAGTGGCAGACATGGAAAAACTCCACTTCAAAGGGACCAATGGTTGCGCTCTCACCGGCATGAACAGTATTGATCGTGGTTTTATCCAACATGCCTTTTTCTGACAGGCTGTTCTCGATCAAACCCCTGGTCAGCGGTGTAGCATAGAGGGGCACGTTGATTTCTTCCAAAACATGTGCGATTGCTCCTACATGGTCCATGTGGCCGTGGGTGAGTACCATGCCCCTGACCAAATCCTTATTCTCTTTGATATATTCAAAATCCGGGATGATGTAATCAATTCCCAGCATATCGTTATCAGGAAACATCAGTCCGGCATCGACGATGAGAATGTTTTTCCCATATTCGTAAACCATCATGTTTTTCCCGACTTCCCCCAGTCCTCCCAGGGGAATAATTCTTAATTTACTTTTACTCATATTTACTTCCTTCAATTTTCTCTCTATCTGAATATATTTATTCAGATAAGAGTTATTTGTCTAATAAAAAAAATACCCGGACGGTACAAACCGGCCGGGCAGTGCTTTTGGAAATCTATTCAATATTATATCTTACGATAGAACCTAAATAATCTTCGTCGAGCAAATTTGCTGCTGGATTTTTTCTCCAGCCGGGGGTTTCTTTTCTTGAAACCGGAGTCATTTTAGCATGATAGCTGGGATTTGTCAAAAGGAATTCCTGTTTTGTAAGATCGGCCAAGTGGTTATTCTCCCTCATAGGAAATTCGATATATTATCCCCGCTAAATCATCAGAAAGGAAAAGGCTGCCATCCGGACCTTCGATCAGGTCCATGGGAGTGCCCCAATGTGAACCATCGTCAAGCAACCACCCCACTGCGAAATCCTGGAAAACTCCATCAGCGCCTAATGGTTTTTGGATGATTTTGTATCCGGCAGCAGTATCTCCTTCCCCGGTTCCATGAAGGGCGACAAATATATTATTGGTATATTTATCAGGGTACTGTGAACCAAGATAGAATTCCAATCCATAAGGGGCAGTATGCGCTTCAAGTAATGTTCTTGGCTTCAATAAACGGCCAGAGCAGGATTCCTTGTCGCCGAAATCCGGATCGATGATTATTCCTGCATGGCAGAAGGGCCAGCCGCCGTTAGTATCTAAATAAATTGTATAAAGAACCTCGGGATAAGTTTCATCTGCTAAATCATCTCGTCCTACTACAGCTCCCCAAAGAGTCTCATCTTCAGGATGGAAGGCAAGCCCAATGATATATCTTAATCCTTTCGCATAAACCTCGGAGTCACTACCATCTGGTTTCATGAGCATAATCGTAGCCCGACGAGAATCTCGCTCAACACAGGCATTACATGAGGAACCAACCGATAAAAACAATCTCCTCCAATCCGGGCTGAAGATAATGGTCCTGTTTGTATTCCCTCCAGCAGGGATTCCGGCGAATATTATTTCCCGGTCTTGATATTTACCATTTTCATCAGGGTTGCTTAGTCGAAAAACCCTCGTAGTTTCAGCAACATATAAGGAACCATCTTCGTAAAAGGCTAGTCCTGATGGTTCAATAAAACCTTCCGCCACTACTTTGATTTCGTCGGCTGCCCCGTCACTGTCTCTATCTGAGAGTCTCAAGATCCGTCCACTGCTGAATTCAGTGACATAGAGATCTTGGTCTGGCCCAAATGCCATCATCTTGGGTTCCAATAAATTTTCGGAATAAATATTGATTTGGAAACCTTCTGGGAGGTAAATAGGATGAGCTGGGGGTTTTAATCCGTCAGCTGTATTTACTTCATTTGACTGGGATATATCCAGTGGAACAGAGGTGGGCCCAAGCGGATATTCGGATTCCTGGTTACATCCGGTCAACAGCGCAAGAATGACAAACAGGAAGACTATCCAATATTTTTTCATAGGGTTTCCTTAATAGAAATTGTTTTCAGGATAAATTATACTCGCAGCGTGTGGGTGAAGGAAATGGGATAAAGTAGTTGTTAAATAAATGTAGTGTGGATCACACCCCTATCCACACTACATAAAGGTCTAAATTTCAAGAGGATTACATCATGCCGGGCATTCCGCCGCCCATGCCGCCCATGCCTCCAGGGGGCATATCGACGTCATCTTTCGGCTCGTCAGCAATCAGGGCTTCTGTGGTGAGGATCATGGCTGCAATAGAGGCAGCATTCTCAAGTGCACCGCGGGTAACTTTGGCGGGGTCGATCACACCAGCTTCAACCATATCGACGTATTCCTCGCTGAGGACATCATAACCGATGTTGATGTCTTTTTTCTCAGCCTGGTAGCGGCGAACGTTCTCAAGGATCACTGCGCCGTCTTTACCAGCGTTCTCAGCGATTTTCTTGAGGGGAACTTCCAAAGCTTTGCGGACAATCTGAACACCAACCTGGGCGTCAGGATAGTCCATTTTGAGTTTATCAATAGCCTTGGTGGCATTGATCAGGGCAACACCGCCGCCGGGTACGATGCCTGCTTCAACAGCAGCGCGGGTGGCTGACAGGGCATCTTCAACACGGTGTTTCTTTTCTTTCAATTCTGTCTCGGTTGCGGCGCCAACACGGATGATGGCAACGCCTCCGGAGAGTTTAGCTAAACGCTCCTGAAGTTTTTCGCGATCGTAGTCGCTGGAACTGGAGTCGATTTCGTTGCGGATCTGCTGAATGCGGCCCTTGATCTGGGCGGCATCGCCTGCGCCGCCAACGATGGTGGTGTCGTCTTTGGTGGAAATGATCTTTTCGGCTTTGCCTAGATCTTCCACAGTGGCGCTGTCCAGTTTGCGTCCCAGGTCTTCAGAGATTACTGTGGCGCCGGTCAGGATAGCAATATCCTGCAGCATGGCTTTGCGGCGGTCGCCAAATCCGGGGGCTTTGATAGCCAGGACATTGATCATACCGCGGAGTTTGTTGAGCACCAGGGTAGCCAGGGCTTCGCCATCCACATCTTCAGCAACGATCACCAGGTCACGTTTTCCGATCTGGACCAATCGTTCCAGAAGAGGAACCAGGTCCTGAGCAGCAGAGATCTTGGCGTCATGGATCAGCAAGTGGGGTTCTTCAATAACTGCTTCCATATCTTCGGCGTTGGTGACGAAGTAGGGGGATAGGTAACCACGATCGAATTGCATACCTTCAACGTATTCAGTTTCAAAAGCCAGGGTTTTTGATTCTTCAACGGTGATGACACCGTCTTTACCAACTTTGTCCATCACATCTGCGATCAGTTCACCAATGGAGCGGTCCTGGGCAGAAATGCTGGCTACATTGCCGATCTCTTCCCTGGTGGTGACATTGATTGCGTTTTTACCGATTTCTTCAGAAACTGCTTTTGCGGCAGCTTCAATTCCCTGTTTGAGCAGCATAGGATTAAATCCGGCTGCCAGGTTTTTCATACCTTCGGTCACAATTGAGTGAGCTAATAAGGTTGAAGTCGTGGTGCCGTCACCGGCGATGTCGTTGGTCTTGGTGGCTGCCTCTTTAAGAAGCTGGGCCCCCATGTTCTCTAACTTGTCTGAAAGCTCAACTTCCTTGGCAACAGTCACACCGTCGTGGGTGATGGTGGGGCTGCCAAAACTTCGATCGAGGGCGACATTGCGGCCTTTGGGACCGAGGGTGGTGATAACGGCTTTTGCCAATTTATCCATACCTGCCTGCAATTTACGCCGGGCTTCTTCTGAAAAAACAATTTGCTTTCCTGCCATAGATTTCTACTCCTTACTTAGTTACAAAGAATTCACAGTATTATGATAAATGCTTTAACGCCGACTCAGGTTATCTTTGAAACGGTGTATTAGCAGTCCATAGAAATGACTGCTAATTAGCGGAGATTATGATAACTTTCTTCGATTTGAAAGTCAAGTTTCGTCATAGACTTTAACATGATTCTTATATAACGTTTAGGTTAGAATCCGGGGAAAAAATCAGGGAGAGGGTGTAGCTTCGAGCAAGTAACAGATGGCTTCGTTATCGGCCACGATATTCATCAGGGTGAGATCATCTCCATAAACGCTTTTTAATTCAGCCATCACTTCCAAAGCTTCCTGGCAGTAATTCTCTTCCGGACGGCTGAGCGCAGCTAATACAGAACCGTAGCGGGCGTAATAATAAGCCACATCAAAAGTGGTCAGATCCAGGGCTTGCACTGCCACCCCGCCGACCTCATTTTCTTCCGCGGTGCAGCCCACAACAGCACATTTCAGGACTGGTAAAGCACCCTCGTAATTTCGAGCTCGAACATAAATATCTCCCAGCTGGCCGTAGGTGTCTGCATTGGTGGGATTGATAGCGATGGCCTTTTCACCGTTTACAGCGGCGATGAAAAACTCACCATCGCGTGAATAGGTTTTAGCGATGGCAATATATGGTAGTGGGTCTTGAACGCCATTCGATTGGTTGATTGAGATAGCCTTAGCGAAATATTCCAGGGCTACATCATAGACTTTAAGTGCCCGGTAGATCACACCAATCCGGATATATAAGAAGGTCAGGTTAGGGTTGATCTCAGCCGCTCGTTCAAATTCCTTGATGGCAAAATTGTATTCACCCAGGGATTCCAGTACGGTTCCGTAAACTCTGTGTGTGTCCATCAGCTCTGGTCCCTGCTGGACGGCAAGGCGGGCAGCTTCTTCTGCCTGCGCCTTCTGGTTTTGATCTAATAATACTTCCGCATAAAATGCCATTGCCAGACTGTTATTGGGATCCAGTGTAATTGCCAGGTTGGCAGCCTGTTCTGCTTCATTTATCCAGGCTAGTTTTTCTTCCTGGCTGGCAGCCGCGGAAGTTGAACTCCAGTCCAGCACCAAGGCCCGGATTGCTTGTACAGTGCTGTCACCTGGAGCAAGGTCTGAAGCCCGCTGTATTTCCTCTCTTGCCAGAGCCAAACGTTCAGTGCGTTCTTCTGTAGTAGATAACAGAGCGGATGAGTAAGTCAGTAATCTGGCCAGCTCTGCCCGAACCTGAGCGTTTTCCGGGTAGCGTTCCAGTACATCGTAATATGCATCTATGGCGTCTTTACCTTCTGGATCATAGATCTTGCCGGCCTCGAAATAAGCTTCTCCTTCCAGGACCAGGGAATCTACTGTCCGGGTCGCAGTCGGAGTGGGCAGGAATAAAGGTTCAAACCGTCCTGCTGGATCATTCACCTGGAATGCAAACCATAACCCGATCACGATCAAGGCGATCACGATCAAGACAAAGACATAGTTAATGGTTGTCTTGTTAGAACTGAAAGTTGGTCTTTTGCCAGTAAGTTTACGGTCCATGTTTTTCCAGAGAGACGATCCCGGGGATGATATAGTCTAGTAAAGTCAGAAGATCGCTGATCAGGGTGTTGGGCTGGGTTCCACCAGATTGGCAGTGCAGATCGACAACCCCTCATTGGCATTAATGACAGCGATATCATTTTCTGCAACTTGACTGAGCATGGTCTGAAAAACCGGGACGGCTTCTTCGCACATATTCATCCTGGCCAGGGTCAAACCGTAGGCAGAAAATATCTCGATCACCTTTGGTTTATAGGATAGCGGTACTCCTTCTACGATCACACCATCATCCGTGGTGCCGCCTCTTACTGCCAGTCCGAGATATTTTAATGCCAGATCATAATCCCTGTTTCTGAAATGCAATACGCCCAGATTTCCCTGCATAAGTGGATCCTCAGGCGCATCCTTCGCGGCCAGTTCTCCATATTGGATGGCTTTGTTGTAAACTCCATCCAGGAGATAGATGCGGGAAATTTCATAATCGGGTGTTGGGTCGGTTGGATTAAGGGCATTTGCCTGGCTGAACGAAGTGACAGCCTTATCGTTTTCCTGGTTTGCGTAATAACAATATCCCAGCATGAGATGCAAATTGGGAATGGCATTATTTATATTCAAGGCACTTTGATATTCCCGGATGGCTTCAGTGTAATTGCCGGTCCAATACAGCACATAACCTCGGGCGCGATGGGTCTCGAGCAGGTTAGGCCCCAATTCCAGAGCCCTCAGTGATTCAATGCTGGCTTTCTCAAAATCTTGACTGTCGATCAGGATTTCTGCGTAGACAGCGTGAGCCAGCGGGTTCCTTTCGGCCAGGTTCAAAGCACGCTCTATTGAGACTTCAGCTGCGATCAAATCCCCCATGAAATCAAGAGCCCAGGCTTTCATGACATGTGCAAGGGGATTATCAGGACTGCGGAGCAGGGCGAGTTCTGCGTTTTCGTGAGCAGCTTCCGGATCACCAGACAGGATCTGAACTCGCGCCAGGGATACATAGAGAGATGAATCTTCCGGGTTGGCTAAAATGGCTTCCCGGTATGCTTCGATGGATTGGCTTAATTTGCCTTCATCAAACAAGGCTTGAGCCCGATTGACGAATACCTCCGGGTTCTCGGTAGGCGTTACTGTGGGAATGAAAGGCGGTTCAATCTCAGGAATGACCGTTTGATTTAAGTAGACTATTACTCCAATTAACACCAGCAAGAGGATAATACGCCAGGGATTGGCTCTCCTGCGGGGTTTTTTGGACATTTTCCAATTGCTGCCGTTAAGGTACATGCGCACATCTTACCACTGTCGTTAAAAATGCGTCAAGGAATCCCTGGTAGTTCCTGAGAAGGATTTATTGATGATCCTTGGGCCCTCACTTGCACATCTATCCTCTCTCAGCTAGAATGGGTTTATGAAATTTGATATTTTTACACTTTTCCCCGAAGTATTCCCGTCTTATCTGGACGCCAGTATCCTGTTTCGGGCCAGAGAAATGGGGCACCTCACGGTGGATATTCATAATATTCGCGATTGGGCGACAGATAAACATCAGGTTACAGATGAACCACCTTACGGCGGGGGAGGTGGTATGGTAATGAAACCTGAACCTATCTTTGCCTCCGTTGAAGGTATATTGGGACAACCACCCTCCTGCCCTGTAATATTAATGACTCCCCAGGGAGAATTGCTTAATCAGAAAAAAGCCCAGTTGTTAACAGAGTATGACAGGATAGGTATTATTGCCGGTCATTATGAAGGTATTGATGAGCGGGTAAGGGAACACTTGGTGACCGATGAAATTTCAATTGGAGACTATGTCCTGACCGGAGGGGAGCTGCCAGCCCTGGTATTAATTGATGTTTTGATACGATTGATCCCCGGAGTCCTGGGAGACCCCATGGCAGCTGTGAACGATTCCCATGCAAGCGGATTACTGGAATACCCCCATTACACACGACCAGAAGAATACCGCGAGTGGATTGTCCCCGAGATATTAAGATCAGGGCATCATGCAAAGATCGATCGCTGGCGGAGGAACCAGGCCTTAAAGAGAACCCTTGAAAGAAGGCCTGATATGCTGGAAGATTTTGTATTAACAGAAGAGGACCTGGAATTTTTAGAGGGATTGAAGGATAAGGGAAATAATCAAGAGTAAATAACAACTACGGGGGAATTATTAAAAGATATTCAGCTAACAGATAAATAACCCGAATCTCCGAGAGAGGCCCTGAGCAGGGCCGAAAGGTCAGATTTGAAGAGCCTCTTTACTCCCCTCTCGATTCCGCAGGGGGTCTGCTTCGTGAATTGAATTAATATTTAACATCCTGTAAGAAACCCCTGATTTAGCACCCGCTTTTCTTGACTGCTAAGAACCACCATGATAGACTTTATACCGTTATTAGCACTCTCAACGAGAGACTGCTAAATGGTAAAAATAATGTCTGTTTTATCGGAAAGACAAAAACTGGTTTTAGCCTTGCTGGTTCGGGATTATGTGGAAACAGCTGAACCGATCAGCTCTGGTCGATTGGTGAAAAACTACCAACTCGATTTCAGCTCGGCAACCATTCGTAATGAGATGGCTGTCCTGGAGGAAAAAGGTTTTTTATCCCAGCCATATACTTCAGCTGGCCGGGTGCCTACTAAAGCTGGATATCGATATTATGTCCAGCGCCTGATGGGTGAGGATAGGCTTCCTACTCATATTCAGGAGATGATCCGGCATCAGTTTTACCAGGCTCGCCGGGATGTGGATGATTGGCTGTCATTATCAGCCTCAGTCTTAGCCCAGCACAGCATGGGTGCAGCTATCGTGACCCCTCTGCACACCGAAGAGGCAAGATTTAAACATCTGGCTTTGTTATCAACCAGGGGCAGGCAGGTTCTGGTTGTGATAGTTTTGAGCAGTGGCGAGGTCAGCCAGCAAACGCTGGTGCTTGATGAGACATTTTCGCAAGACTGGTTAAACGGAATCGCCGCCAGTATTAATCAATTGGCAGCGGGTTTAGACGCTAAAGAGTTGGAGGAAATTGAACCGGGAAGTATTCAATCCCCTCAAACTGAGATCTTTAACATCGTTTTACAAACGATCAAAGGATCAGAAATAATCTCTTCGGGTGAAGTTTATAGAGATGGTTTGGCTAACATGTTATCCGAGCCGGAATTCTCTGAGCCGGAAAAGGCTAAACAAACACTGGCTATATTTGAAGACCGGGTGATGTTGGACGATCTGCTTTCCAGAACGGTTTTTGACAGTGACACTCCCGGGGTGCATGTGATCATTGGTGGCGAAGATACCTGGGATCAATTGGCAGATACATCGTTGATCCTGGCCAGTTATGGAGAGAAAGACCATGCTATGGGAGCGGTTGGGATTTTAGGACCCCTGCGCATGTCATACAGCCGGGGAGTATCCACTGTCCGCTTTGTGTCGGAATTGATTAGTGAATTGATATCTGAGTCAATGGGCAGTTGATTTTTATCGAAGGAGATTTTGCGGAATGAAGAAGAAAGAGGATCAAATAAATCCGGAATTAGAAGACAATGAAACCATCTCGTCGGAAGACAACAATCACGATCTTGATTCGGAAATTGAGGGTTCTATAGACGATGTTGAACTGGAAGATCTTGAACCAAAAGAGGAGTTGACAGTTGAGGAACAAATTGAAGCTTTGCAGGCAGACCTGGGCGAAATGACCACAAAGGCTGAAGAGTACCTGGATGGTTGGCAGCGGGCCCGGGCTGAATTCGCAAATTATAAAAAGCGGGTATTAAGGGAAAACGCAGATATCCGTCAAGTTGCGAGGGGCGAAGTGATCAAACTATATCTTGACATCGCAGATGACCTGGGAAGAGCACTGCTGGATAAACCTGAGTCCGGAGAGGGAGAAACCTGGGCTGAAGGGATTGAGATCATCTTTCAGAAATTACGTTCCCGGCTTGAAGCCGAAGGAATCAAAGCGATGAATCCCTTGGGAGAGGAATTTGACCCAAATATTCATGAAGCGCTTATGAAGGAAGAGAGCGAATTATATGACAGCGGTCAAATTATAGAAGTAATGCAGGAAGGCTATTGGATTGGCGACAAAGTACTACGTCCTGCGCTGGTCAGAGTAGCTGCTTAAAAAGAAATTATCAGAAAACGTTGAAACTGTAAATAATGGAGGCTAGAATGGCAAAAATAATTGGGATTGACTTAGGAACAACAAATTCAGGTGTGGCAGTAATGGAAGGCGGAGAGCCAACGATTATCCCGTCTGCGGAAGGGGATCGCTTAATACCATCTGTTGTGGCTATGAATAAAAATCACGAACGACTGGTAGGCCGACCCGCCAGGAACCAGGCGGTTGTTAACCCGGAGAACACCATTTCATCGATTAAACGATTTATGGGTGGTAAGTTTAATTCTCCCGCAGTCGAACGTGCCCGGAAAATGGTTTCATACGAAACCAAGGAAGCCCCCAACGGCGACTTGCGGGTGATTATGGACGGGAAGGAATATTCCCCGCCCGAGATCTCCGCCATGATCCTGGCAAAGATCAAGGCTGACGCAGAGGACTATCTGGGAGAACCGGTAACACAAGCCGTGATCACTGTCCCGGCGTATTTCAATGACAGCCAGCGTAATGCCACAAAAGATGCTGGCAAGATCGCCGGCCTGGAAGTGCTGCGGATCATCAATGAGCCCACAGCTTCATCCTTGGCCTACGGCCTGGACAAAAAACAAAATGAAGTAATCGCGGTTTATGACCTCGGCGGCGGCACATTTGATATCTCCATCCTTGATGTGGGTGAAGGTGTTTTTCAGGTTCGGTCCACCAGTGGTGATACCTTCCTGGGCGGCGATGATTTTGATCAGCGTATTATAGATTTCCTGGCGGATGAATTCAAGAAAAATGAAGGCATTGAGCTCCGCGATCAGCGCCAGGCCCTCCAGCGCTTGAGGGAAGCTGCCGAAAAAGCCAAGATCGAACTTTCAACTATGCAGCAGACAGAGATCAACCTGCCGTATGTCACAGCAGATGCCTCTGGCCCGAAACACCTGGTCGTGAAATTCACACG
This sequence comes from uncultured Chloroflexia bacterium, assembly GCA_963783765.1. Lineage (GTDB taxonomy): Bacteria > Chloroflexota > Anaerolineae > Anaerolineales > UBA11858 > B10-G9. Next base: position 398,258 of record CAWAOV010000006.1, read on the forward strand.
CTCCAAACTGGAACAACTTACCATGGACCTGATCGAAAAATCCATGAAGCCTGTTCAGCAGGCGCTTGATGATGCTGGCCTGAAACCTGGTGACATCAATGAAGTCGTTCTGGTAGGCGGCATGACACGTATGCCTGCAGTACAGGAAGCAGTCGGTAAATTCTTTGGTAAAGCACCCCACCGTGGCGTGAACCCCGATGAAGTAGTGGCGATCGGTGCCGCTATCCAGGCTGGTGTTCTTGGTGGAGAAGTTGATGACTTGTTGCTGCTTGATGTCACCCCGCTGACTTTGTCAGTAGAGACCCTGGGTGGCGTGGCTACCCCTTTGATCGAGCGCAATACCACCATCCCGGCCCGCGAAAGTCAGACTTTCTCAACGGCAAGCGCTAACCAGAACCAGGTGGAGATCCATGTCCTTCAAGGTGAACGCGCCATGGCAGCGGATAATAAATCCCTGGGACGGTTCATTCTGGATGGCATTCCCCCTGCGCCTCGCGGTGTTCCACAAATTGAGGTTACCTTTGATATAAATGCCAATGGCATCATGGAAGTGACCGCCAAGGACAAAGCTACGGGCAAGACCCAGAACATCACCATCACAGCCAGTTCTGGTCTGAGTGACAAAGAAGTTGAAAATATGCGCCAGGATGCTGAGCGTTTTGCAGAAGAAGATCGGATTAACAAGGAACAGATCGAAACCCGCAATAATGCCGACACGCTGGCCTATAACGCAGAAAAAACTCTGCAAGATATGGGCGATAAGGTCCCGGCTGATATCAAAGCTGAAGTAGAAGGGAAAGTTGCTGAGGTGAAGTCAGAGTTGGAGAAAGAAACAATTGATGTTCCCCGGCTGAAAGAACTGACAGAAGCTCTGGGTTTATCCCTGCAGAAAGTTGGAGAAGCAGCATACAAAGCAGCTACAGAAGCCGACCAAAGTATGCCCGGCGCGGGACCAGATGATAACACTGGAGAAAGCGACGAAGAAGGCGATGTTGTTGAAGGCGAATTCGAAGACGTCTAATCTTTAAGAGATTCAGAATCAAAACCGGGGAAAATTTTTTCCCCGGTCTTTGATTATCTGGTGAGGTACCATTTTCAGCGGGATAGTAAACGGTAAGTGATATGGACAAACGAGATTATTATGAAGTGTTGGGAGTGCCCCGGGATGCTTCGGAAAGTGATCTAAAGAGCGCTTTCCGCAATTTGGCTCGCAAGTACCACCCGGATGTAAGTGATGCACCGGACGCAGAAGAGAAATTCAAAGAAATTAATGAAGCCTATGGTGTGCTGTCCGATACTGATAAGCGCGCAGCCTATGACCGTTTTGGTCATCAGGGTGTAAGAGGACCGAATGGAGGCGCCGGATTTGAAACCGTAGATTTCTCTGATTTCGCGGATATTTTCGGGGATATGTTCGGCTTTGGAGGTTTTGGAGGACGTTCCAGGACTGCCAGCAGAACAGCACCTCGCCGCGGAGCGGATCTACAGTACCAGGTTGCGATTTCGTTTAAGGAAGCTGTTTTTGGAGCTGATAAGGAAATCGAAATCACCAAAGACGAAAGATGTGAAACTTGCGGCGGTGATGGCGCAAAACCTGGTTCTTCACCTAAAACCTGCCCCGAATGTCAGGGTCGCGGTGAAGTCCGCCAAACACGGCAAACATTACTAGGAGCCATGGTTCAGGTAACAACCTGTCCAGTTTGTCAAGGCAGGGGAAAAATCATTGAATCTCATTGTCCCACTTGCTCTGGTAACGGAAAGGTGAGACAATCCCGCCGCAAGAAAGTCAGTATTCCAGCTGGCGTAGATGATGGCACTCGCATCCGTTTGGCGGGAGAGGGACAGCCAGGTGAGAATAATGGCCCTTCAGGCGATTTATATCTGCTCGTCAGGGTACATCCCCATAAATACTTCCGCAGACGGGATAATGATATTTTATTGGATCTTAATGTGAATGTGGCCCAGGCCACACTTGGCGCAGAAGTGAAAGTACCTACAGTTGATGGAGATGTAAAATTGAAGATTCCGCCTGGAACGCAGCCAGGAAAGATCATCAGGATGAGAGGAAAAGGTGTTCCCCACTTACGCAGCAGTTCCAGGGGAGATCAGCTGGTAATTATCAATATCACAATTCCTAAAAAACTTGATACAGAAGAACGGGAACTCTTTGAACAGCTGGCTGCTAAGATGGACAGCAAGGTCCTTCCCCAGGAACGCGGATTTTTGGATCGGTTGAAGAATGTCTTGGGAGGATAACCTGACCTGTTTTATTGAGACTTACAGGTGCAAATCGATGCTAAGTGGCAGTGATTTGCACCTTTTTAATATCTATGAATAAAACCAAACCTGAAAAACAATGGATAGAGTTTAGCATTTTAGTTGACCAGGACCTGGCAGAGATGGTTGGAAACGCCTTGCTGGGAATACTGCCGGCAGGATTGGCTTCAGAAAGGGTTTTTGATGGGGTATTTCCCCATGAGCTTGATCAAGTCACCGGACCAGTTCGTATCTTCGGATTTTATCCAGAAGAGCAGGACCTGGAATTCAGGAGCATGATCGAGCGATCATTAAAAGGCCTGAGTGCTAAAGTAGATTTGCCCGACCCCGTTTTCTCATCCCTGGTGAATAAAAATTGGGCTGCTGCCTGGCAGGAAAGGTATCAGCCTATTCCCCTGGGGAAGAAATTGATCGTGGTTCCCTCATGGTTGGAAAATCCAGACCCAGAACGAATCCCTATCTATATCGATCCAGGTATGGCATTTGGATCAGGTGTCCATGAGACAACGCAGTTATCCATGGTCCTGCTGGAATCTTGTTTAATTGATCAGCATCAGCAGCGAGGTGATAGATGTCGGCTGCGGATCAGGAATCCTGTCCATTGCAGCTGTAAAATTAGGCGCGAACAAAATATTGGGCGTGGATTCGGACTCCGAAGCCATTCGTGTATCAGAAGAGAATGCCATTAAGAATGGTGTGAAAAACGCTGTTAACTTCGCCCCGGGTTCTGTGGCCGAGGTTCTGACCGGGCAGTTATCTTTATCCAGTGCATCCCTGGTGGTTGCGAATATCATCGCTCCCATCCTTCAGGAATTATTTGAAGTTGGATTGGGGGATCTAGTCACTACCAATGGTTACCTTGTCTTGTCAGGTATCCTGGAAGAGCAGCAGCCAGCGATATTAAACTGCCTGGACAGAGGTGGGTTTACGGTTAAGACCAGATTGCAGCAGGGAGAATGGGTCGGGTTTCTGGCGGAAAAAATTCACTCATAAATAGTATTTCCCGCTCAGGTATAATAAATATCGCAGGAGCTGAATCTCTCAATTCACTGATTAAAAGAAGGAGTTCCATATGATTGATCTCCACCCGGAAATTGAAAGAATCTTGATCTCCGAAGAAGAGATCCAGCTGCGTGTGGCCGAAATCGCAGCTGAGATCGACCGTGATTATAAGGATGCGGGCCAGGTTGTATTGATCGGGATTTTAAAGGGAGCTTTTATCTTTACGGCGGATTTGTCCAGGAAAATAAAAGTGCCTCATAGTGTGGACTTCATGGCCATTTCCAGTTATGGGGATCAGGCGATCTCAGGTGCTGTAAGGTTGATCCTGGACTTAAGGAAACCAATCGTTGATCGGCATGTCATCGTGGTGGAAGATATCGTAGACAGCGGACATACCATGAATTATCTCTACCAGACTCTGATCGGCAGGAACCCTGCATCGCTAAAAACCTGTTCCCTGTTTAAAAAAAATCACGATAGCCTTGAGGTTCCCCTAGATTATGTTGGGTTTGATCTGCCTGATGTTTGGGTCGTCGGTTACGGCCTGGATTATGCAGATACGCATCGGACCTTACCCTATATCGCAGAATTGAAAAAAGAAGTTTATTCCTGATATTAAAGCCGTTATTAATTGGCTGCAGACTTTGTTAATACTGCCTGTCCATGTCTAGTCGTGAACGTTCCGTTCGAACCGAAGGAATAATCCTGCGTCGAAGGGATTTCGGAGAATCAGACCGAATTCTGGTCCTGTTCACTCGCAAACTTGGCCGAATATCTGGAATCGCCAAAGGATCAAGGAAACCAAGTTCAAAGATTGCAGGACACCTTGAGTTGTTCATGCGATCATCTTTCCTGATCTCCCGGGGCAGGAATTTGCACCTGATCACCCAGGCTGAGGTGATAGACTCATTCAATTCGTTAAGGGCGGACCTCCCAGGCATTGGGCAAGGATCTTATATAGTTGAATTGGTTGATGCTGTGACCTATGAAGAAGGCAGCAATCTAAACTTGTATGATTTGCTGGTCACGACCTTAAAAGCCCTGGATTCGGGGGAAGATCAGACGATCATAACCCACTATTTTGAACTTCATCTCCTCAGTTTAGTTGGGTTTCAACCGGAGTTTTTTATATGTGTGGAGTGTGGAAAGAAGATCACAGAACAAGACCAATTTATATCTGGTGAGTTGGGAGGAGTGGTTTGTCCGGGTTGTGTATCAAAGGTATCTGGCGCTGATATCCGCCCGGTAACAGCCAGGATCCTGAAATATATGCGGCATTTTCAACGCTCAAGTTTGAAAGAACTACTTGCACTTAACATTCCACCTGAAATTACGAATGGACTTGAAGAGGTTATTTACTACTATTTGACTCATACCCTGGAAAAGCACTTAAACAGCCCGGAATTTATAAATCGAATGAAGGAAGACCAAATTAGTAAACATACAGGCGAGTAATAAGATCGCCTGTACCTGTTGTGGTTAAGGGGTAAAATTGGGAAGTAAATAGCATATATCTGAGGAGGGATTATGAACAAAAAAAAGTTGTTTCCTCTTATATTGGTGGTGGTATTGACTCTTGGCAGTGCTTGTTCCTCCCAAAACCTTGCCCCGCCTCCTCTTGATAATTCAGATGATGAAAAAAGCGGCGAAACAGGTGAAACAGGGGAAGTGCTGACTTGTTATCATGCTAATAACTTTATTCTCTCATTTGACCATACCCTAACGGTGAATGAAGAAGGAACCAGCCTGACACATATTCTTAAACAGGGAGGCATTGCCCTGATTAGCGAAGACGATTCAGGAGAACATGACACTCTGCTCAAAACTGCAAACCCCCAGGATTTGAATTTTGAGTACATGGGTGTACTGGGCCCCTGTTCGGTGGAAGCAGGGGGAATGGTTACAGTCTCAGCAGAAGGGTTTTGTGAATCAGGTGTTGTTTATCTCAACATAACGGAAAATTGGGGTCCGACAACAGGCACCATGACCTGTGATGACCAGGCGGTCCCATTTAACGCCCCTGGTTTTTCCCATACACAAACAGGCGCTTCTGGTATGGGAGAGGAATTCTTAATCACAGATGATTCCAATGGCCACACAGTGATGCGGGAATTTTTGGGTGGTGAAGGGTACCATTCCTGGACCCTGCAGATGGATTTGGACCTAGTTCCCCTGGTGCCTGAAGAATAGAATACTGAAATATTCTCTTAGCGAAAAAAAGGAAGCTTACTCTCAAGAAAATAAGCTTCCTTTTATTTTAAGATTTGGATTTTGGATGGATTGTTATCTCAACTGGCCTTCAATGCTCGGTTTTGCATCGCCAATTTTATCTCCCTCATAAATAAAATATTTTAAAGTAAGGGGGATAATTTTACCTATCATTGCCTGGGCAGGGCAATATGTATCCGCGGATAATTCCATTGCCCGGGTAACGGCACTCTCGGAAATATCCTTTCCTGCCACATGGTATTCGATGATTGCTTTGGTAAAAACTTTTGGATGTTGATCAGCCCTTTCTGTATCGACCTTTACTTGAAAGTCTGTTACAGCCTGGCGTTTTTTTGTCAAGATAGAAATCACATCCATTGCTGTGCAGCCGGCCAGGCTGACAGCCATCAGCTCCATGGGACGAAAACCGTCATCATCCCCTCCTACTTCAGGGTATGATCCCAAGGGAACTTTAAAACCCGAATCGGCTGATCCTGTAAAAGATAATTTGCCTTTCCATTCAACTTTTGCGTTCATGAGTTACTCCTTTAGAAGGGGGGTGACATATTTTTCCAAAGTTGGCAGATTGATTGAGCCCAACCAGGCCATACGTAGGTGACCCCTTCTGTCTATGACCCAAGAATTTGGCAGCGTGCTGTTCTGAAAGGTGATCAAAGATTCGTTGCCTGGATCCAGCAGGATGATAAAATTCAACCCTTGCTCTTCCACAAATGCACGAACCTCTCTTTCAGGTTGGCCCGCTTCAATTGCGACGATCTGAAAACCATCTTCATTGTATTTCTCATAATAGGCTTTGAACTCAGGCATCTCCTCCCGGCAAGGTGGACACCAGGTGGCCCAGTTATTTACCAGCACGACCTGGCCAACAAAATCGGACAAAGATACCTGATTGCCATCCAGATCAAATAAAGTCAGCTCAGGAGCTGGCTGATCAACTTCAATGGGAGGGAGTACAAATGGATCTTGAACTGATTGGTTTTCAGATATATCACCCTGCACATAGAGAGCTATCCCAATTAAGACCAACAATCCCACGCCGACAAATATGAACGGGAGGAAATTGGTTTTATTAGTGTTGGTTTTGGTCATTATCCTGTTCCTTGATGATTCTGGTGAAAATAAGGGGCTATGGTTTTCTATTGTACTATTTAGAGTCGATCTTCAGGCTCCTTCTTACATAAGATTTACAACCTTGAATTCAGACTGATCCCGGTAAAAAGATGACATTACTGACCAAAATTTAAGAATTGAGAGACCTCAATACCTGATTATATTTCCCCTGATTGGTCAGCTCCGAAAGCCCTGATTTGTCTCATTTTGGCCTCTAGGTGGCCTGAGATCCGGAAATTTGCCAGATAATAAATAAATGTCACCTAAAAAGGGTGAGTTTTGTCAATCGAATCACAGTGTTAAGCTGTGAAATATAAATTGAATACTGGTATACTAAATCGTGAAAGTTTTACTAACTTTGGCTCCGTTGACGTTATCCATTACACATGAGAAATTATAACAAGTGTTGCTTGAGCAGCGCCCAGGCTGTATTAAACTGCACCCACTTTTATTGGTATCAGGTATTCAAGAAAAAGAAACCGGGTATCAGGGGTTATATTAACGCTGGATTTAGCGGAGGAGCAGCTCCCAGGGTGTCTGAAGGCGACTTGGATTGTTCCTCTTTTTGATTTAATTGTGGTATTTGCGAAAGGAGAAAAATATGGCAAGCTTGTCTCTAGAACTTCCTACGATGTACGGAGACCATCATGTACTCGAAGTCAGGCGCATATTGCTTGAATTTGAGGGTGTAACAGAAGTGTACGCCAGCTCAGGGTTTCATGTTGTTGAAGTGGAATACAACAGCAAAAAGACTCCCAAAAAAGACCTGGAAGCTGCACTTGAACAAGCAGGATATATGGGGGATTTCAAAATGGCCTTGGAACCATCTACACCGGCCAATGAAGACGTAAAAGGTGCATATTTCCGCCATACCGAGGCCAGCGAACAGACTGGGAATATAGTAAATTTTGAGCAGACAGTAAGAGTTCAACGCTCTCCCCTGTGGCCCTGCCCTGGTATGGGGCCCGTAAAAACGCAAATTTTAGAAGTGGACGAGGAGACTGAAGATGGCTAAACAAAAAAGAACTATCGAGGAACTGAGTATCGATCCCGCGACCCAGGAAATGCTGCAACGCGCTGAGGATATGGGGATCAAAACTGCCTTTACCCGGGCAGATGATATGGCTCCCTGCAACATCGGCGGCGCAGGCATGTGCTGCAAAAACTGCAGCATGGGTCCCTGCCGGTTGACCAAAGACGGCCAGGTGGGCATCTGCGGAGCAACTATAGATACAATCCAGGCTCGCAATTTCCTTCGGGCAATTGCTGCTGGCGCATCAGCACACTCTGATCACGGCCGCGATATGGCCTTTACCCTCAAAGCAACCGCCAATGGGGAAGCTGAGGGTTATGTCATTCGCGATGTGGCCAAACTTCGGACCGTGGCGCGTTACTATAATATACCGGTTGATGACCGCTCGCCGAATGATGTCGCCAATGACCTGGCTGATTTGTATATCTCCCAGTTTGGACAGCAAACTGGACAGGTGGCCCCTGTAGTCAGGGCACCGAAAAAACGCCAGGAACGCTGGAAAGAAAAGGGCGTTATACCCCGTGGTGTGGACCGGGAGGTTGTTGAGGCCCTGCACCGCACCCATATCGGTGATGATCAGGATCCAAAAAATATCCTCAAACAAGGTATTCGTACAGCTTTGTCTGATGGATGGGGCGGAAGCCTGATGGCAACTGATATCTCTGACATCCTGTTTGGCACACCTGCCCCTCTGCTTGGTGAAGCCAACCTGGGTGTTTTAAAGGAAGATTGGGTAAACGTGGTCATTCACGGCCATGAACCAACTTTGAGCGAAATGATTGTGGCTGCATCCCAAACACCGGAAATTATCGAGTACGCTAAAGCAGCTGGAGCAAAAGGTGTCAGCCTTTCTGGTATTTGCTGTACTGCCAATGAGACCCTGATGCGTCAGGGCATCCCTGCAGCTGGTAACTTCCTGCAGCAGGAAATGGCCATCCTAACTGGCGCCGTGGAAGCCATGGTAGTGGACGTGCAGTGTATTATGCAGGCCCTGGTAGGCCTGGCAGAAAATTTCCATACCAAGATCATCACCACTTCCCCCAAGGTGAAAATCACAGGCGCTACTCATATCGAGTTTGATGAGCATAAAGCCCTGACGATAGCTAAAGACATACTTAAAAAAGCAATTGATAACTACAAGAACCGCGGTGATATCCAGATCCCGGATTATAAATCCGAGCTTATCCCTGGTTTTTCACATGAGTACATCAATTACGCTCTGGGTGGATCCTACCGGGCTTCATTCCGACCCCTGAATGATGCTATCATCTCAGGCCGGATCCGCGGCGTGGCAGCAGTTGTAGGCTGCAATAATCCCCGCAGCCAGCACGACTACCTTCATACGGTGGTAACCAAAGAACTTCTGAAACAGGACGTTCTGGTAGTGGAAACAGGATGTTCCGCTATCGCCAATGCCAAAGAAGGTTTGTTGATGGGCCAGGCCGGTCTGGATCAGGTTGGTCCCGGGCTGCGCGAAATCTGTGAAGCCACCGGTATGCCCCCGGTTTTGCATATGGGAAGCTGCGTGGATAACAGCCGCATCCTGACGGTTTTATCCCAGATGGTTGAAGAAGGCGGTCTGGGCGATGATATCGACCAGGTGCCTGCTGTTGGTCTGGCACCGGAGTGGATGAGCGAAAAAGCAATCTCGATTGGAACTTACTGTGTGGCTTCCGGAGCATACGTGATCTTTGGAGGCACCTCCCCGGTGGGGGGTATGCCTGACAAAGTTTCTGACAGTGATATCGTCACCAATCTAATTAGCTCTGGATGGGAAGAGGATTTTGGTGGAAAACTGGAATTCATTCCTGATCCTGCAGACATGGTCAAAGCGACTCTGGCTCATATTGATAAAAAACGGGCAGAGTTGGGTTTGATTGAATATGACCCCAGCCTGTTTGGCAAGAGCGGAGATAGGGACATGATTGCGCTGGAGAAACTTCCTCTCAAGGAACGCCGGCAAGCTATATATGGATCCGCTGTGAAATGAAGGAGATAAGATAAATGTCGAAATACATTGCTACCCGAGCCGTCCGCGGCGCAAATGCCCTTGTCTACGAAGCCGAGGCAATGCTTTTTAAAGCCCTGGCTGAAAAGGGGCCGGAAACAGTCGTAGAATTTCCCAATACAGCTTATTACCTGCCCTTGATCTACGCCATGACTGGTGAAAAGATTGCTACATTGGGTGATATTCCCCCTCTCCTTGAGAAGGCTCGCAGTCTGCTTCATCCCATTCCGTCCGATGATAAATGGACCCCGTATCTTGGAGAAACCCTGGACAGCGGCATGGCGACGTTAATTGCTGCTGAAATCATCGAAGCTATCCGGACTGTCTACGGCCTCCAACCTGAGATGTATCCGAATATCGAACTGGCAGGCGGAACTGAGTATGGAGACCGCGATTTTGGGTTGACCGGCCGCTTAAACGGACCGATCGATGATATTCAGCTTCGCTCCTGGGGTATTCAGCTGGTTGACGGCAGGATGCCTGGATTTGCGGCGATTGTTGGCGCGGCCAAGTCAAATGAAGTGGCCGTGAAGATCGTCCGTGAACTGCAGCAGCGGAATATCCTGACATTCCTGTGCGGCAACGTCAACGGCAGGAGCATCATTGACCAGCTTGTTGAAGAAGGTGTGGAACTGGGATATGACACCTACACAGTGCCGTTCGGAACAGATACCCTGAGCGCGATCTACGCCCTTGGATTCGCCTCGCGGTCCGCTCTGACTTTCGGCGGCATTGATGCCGGCGAGGCCAGGAATATCCTTAATTACAACCGTGCCCGCGTTTTTGCCTTTGTGCTGGCGCTGGGTGAAGTCGATGATCTAAAATATGCCGCAGCGGCCGGTGCCATCAACTTTGGCTTCCCGGTCATTGCGGATACGGTAATCCCGGAGATCCTACCCACTGGTGTGACCACCTATGAACATGTGGTCAGCATGCCATTCGATCAAATCGAAGGCAAAGATGACATGGAACGCGCAACTGCTCTGGTGCAGAAATGCATCCAGATCCGCGGTGTAAAGATCAAAATCACAGATGTGCCCGTTCCTGTTCCTTACGGTTCAGCCTTTGAGGGCGAAGTTGTTCGCCGGGCGGATATGCGGGTTGAGTTTGGTGGGAAAAACTCCCGCTCCTTTGAATACCTTTTTATGTCTGATATGGAAGAAATTACCGATGGCAAGGTAACGGTAGTTGGACCTTCCTTTGAGGATCTTGAAGATGGCGCCTCGATGGATATGGGTGTTGTAGTCCAGGTGGCCGGCCGCGAAATGGAAATGGACTTTGAACCGGTGCTGGAACGTCAGATCCATGACTTTGTCAATGGCGCTTCCGGTATTCAACATATCGGCCAGCGCGACATTGTCTGGTGCCGGATCGCAAAATCCGCTTCTGAAAAAGGATTCAGTCTGGAACATTTTGGAAAGATCATCCATGCCCGCCTCCATTCCGATTTTGGCGCGGTGTTGGATAAAGTTGAAGTGACCATCTACACTGAAAAAGACGATATTGATAAATGGCTGGCAAAAGCCCGCGAGGCTTATGACTTCCGCAACAAACGTCTGGCGGATATGACTGATACTTCAGTGGATGTGTTTTACTCCTGCACCCTGTGCCAGAGTTTCGCTCCGGACCACGTTTGTGTGGTCAGCCCAGAACGTCTTGGATTGTGCGGTGCCTACAACTGGCTGGACTGCAAAGCATCCTTCAGTATCGATCCTACTGGACCTAACCAGCCCATCCAGCTGGGAGAGGTTTATGACGAGGAAGTGGGATACTGGGAAGGTACTATTGACTATACCAAGTCTGCTTCTCACGGCGTAATCGAAAAAGTATCCATGTACTCGATCATGGAAAATCCCATGACAGCCTGCGGCTGTTTTGAGGCCATATTAATGTACATCCCCGAAGTTGAGGGTGTGATTGTAGTCAGCCGTGAAGACACTGGAATGACACCCATGGGCATGAAATTCAGCACCTTGGCCGGCATTGCCGGCGGTGGTGTGCAAACACCCGGTGTGATGGGTGTGGGCAAGTATTATATGCTCAGTCCTAAATTCATCTCTGCAGACGGCGGATTTAAGCGAGTTGTCTGGATGAGCAAGAATATTAAAGACAGCATGCAGGGAGAATTCGCTGCAGTCGCCGAACGTGAAGGTATTCCTGATTTGATCGATAGAATTGCCGACAGCGAGTCCGTGACAACCGTTGAAGAACTTCAGCAATGGGTTAAGGATAAGAATCACCCAGTCCTGGAAATGCCCACTATGCAGAGGGAAGAGAAAGAATTGGATATTCCCGAAGCAGTGCAGGAGAGCAGTGAGGTTATCGCCCAGGCAGAGGCAGTGATTGCCAAAAAGACCCCCGAGACCCCAGAACCTGCAGCAGCCGCACCACCACCAGCACCAACCCCGGCTGCTCCAGTTCCATCAATACCAGCAGGTGTAACAGGAGATGGTCCAGAAAAGGCCGTCAACATGCTGCGCCGGGCTCTGATGGCAGCTTTGGCTGAATTGGGCGGCATTGAAGGAATGGAAGATTTCCAGCTGCCGGCAATGCCTTCGGCCCCTGCGGCAGCCCCCGCTTCGGCCCCTGCGGCACCAGCGCCCGTCGTTTCTGATGAACCCTGGCTGCCGGCTGGTACAAAAACAAAACTCTCCAAGGAGAAATGGGATGGTGTTGTCAGAGAGATTACCCTGGGCGCAACAGCGGCCGAGGGTGGCACTCGATCCCATACCGTCACAATTGGTGGCTCCACCGCCATGCCCTATATGCACTTTGAAGGACAAACGCCCAATAAACCGGTGATCGCGATCGAAATTCAGAGCCGCAAACCAGATGATTGGTCTGATCTGCTGATGAAAGCCTGGGGCGATGCAATGAATGATCCTGGTGATTGGGCCAAGGCAGCCGAACAGGCAGGCGCAGAAGTTCTTTATCTGAAACTGAACCTCACAGACGCTGATGGTAATCCGACAACCAAAGAACAGGCTGTTGAAGCAGTTGATAAAGTTCTCAAGGCCAGCGGATTACCCCTGGTAGTCTTTGGACCCGGCCAACCGGAACCGGATAATGACCTTCTGGTAGAGATATCCACCAAATTTAAGGGCGAAAAATTGCTCCTGGGTGTATGTGAAGACAAGAATTACCGCACTATAGTGGCCTCGGCCATGGCAGATGGACAGTTGGTTGTGGCTCGCACCGCGATGGATGTGAACCTGGCCAAGCAGCTCAATATTCTAATCACGGATATGGGTTTGTCGGCTCAGAATATCGTTATGGATCCCACAACGGGAGCCCTGGGTTACGGATTTGAATATGGTTATTCCGTAATGGAACGCCTCAGGATCGCAGCTTTACAAGGTGACTCAATGACCCAGTTCCCGATGCTGGTAACTCCTGGCGAGGAATGCTGGAAGGCCAAAGAATCCAAAGTTGGCCATGATGTGCCGGAGTCCTGGGGTGATTGGGAAGCCCGGGCTCTCGCCTGGGAAACTACCACGGCCATCATGTTGGTTGAATCCTGTGCCGATCTGATTGTCTTGCGGCACCCAGAAAGTGTCAGACGGACCAAAGAAGCCATTGATGATTTGATGACTGGATAAACAGTTGTCTGATATACCCGAGTTGAGCCTTTTTTAAGGCTCAACTCAGCAAGCTTAAACGAAAAACAAATAAGAACAACGGAGAAAACGCATGGCTCTAACCGGAATTCAAATTTACAAGCTGCTCCCTCAGACAAACTGTAAGGAATGTGATTTCCCTACCTGCCTGGCCTTTGCCATGAAATTGGCTGCCAAACAGGTTGAACTAGCTAAATGTCCTTATGTAAGTGAGGAATCAGCAGCACAACTGGCTGAGGCTGCTGCACCGCCAGTCCGTCCCATAACGATCAAATCAAATGGGCATGAAGTGAAAGGCGGAAATGAAATTGTTATGTTCCGCCATAATAAAAGATTCTTCAGTCCCCCCGGGATTTTTGTCCGGGTTTATGACGATCAATCGGCCGATGATATCAAGGCCAAGGTTAAACCAGTCTCTGATTATGTAGTGGATTATGTTGGCATGGATCTGACAATGGGCGGGATCGCCATCCAGGCACGCGGAGGAGATTTTGGTGCCGCAGTGAAAGCTGTCCGAGAGGTCAGTACAATTCCCCTGATCCTGATTGCTCCTCCGGAGGTATTAAAGACCGGTTTGGAAAGCCTGGGCGCTGATGATATCCCGCTTTTATGCAGCGCGACTGCGGAGAATTGGGAAAAAATGGCCGCCCTGGCAAAGGAATATAATGCTCCCCTGGCAGTTGAAGCAGGCAATATCGACACCATGGTCGATCTGGTGGAGAAGCTGGAAAGCAAAGACCTAAAGGATTTTGTGCTGTCACCTACACAAAGAACCCTGATTGGCACTTTAACCGCCAATACCACCATACGGCGAATGGCTCTGAAGGAAAATTACCACCAGCTAGGTTTCCCGATCATCAACTTCCCGGGCGATGTGGGTGACCCTGCCCGCGAGCTGACTCTGGCAATGCAAGCCATTGGCAAATACAGCAGTTTTATTGTCATGGATACCTTTGATCCCGCCACCGCTTATTCACTATTGGTGCTGCGAGCAAATATCTACACTGATCCCCAGGAACCCATTCAGGTCACTCCGGGAATTTACGAGATCAATAACCCTGGCCCCGAGGATCCTTTCCTGGTCACTACGAACTTCAGCATCACTTACTTCAGTGTTGCCAATGAAGTGGAAAGCATGGGCATACCTGCCTGGCTTCTGGTAACAGACTCGGAAGGTATGAGCGTGCTCACAGCCTGGGCGGCTGGCAAATTTGATGCCGAAATCATCGCCAAGGACGCCAAGCGATTCAATGCGGCTGAAAAGGTGACCAAGAAACGCATTGTGCTGCCAGGTCATACGGCGGTATTGTCCGGTGAACTTGAGGAAGAACTTCCAGATTGGGAAGTAAAAGTCGGCCCCAAAGAGGCTGTTGACCTGCCCGCATTCATGAAAGAAGCACTATAGGATTGCAGGTGAAAGCAGGTTGTGTTCTATAATAACAGGTAGGGTCGCCGTTCAATTATTGAATGGTCCCTACCTTTTATTATCTTTAATTGTTGGATAGGGAAAGATGGCAACCAATTATTCAGTAAAATTTGATATTGCCCAGGAACCGGTTGAAGTTCCGGCAGGAACCCTGTTATCGGATGCTGCCGAAAAAGCAGGCATAGAGATCAACCAACCGTGTGGAGGTCAGGGGCGTTGTGGGCAGTGTGCTGTTCAGGTGACATCTGGAAATGTGCGGCGCCGGTCTACGATGCGTTTGTCGGCAGAGGATGTTGAAGATGGCTACGCTATCGCCTGCCAGACAATTATAGAAGGGGATTTGACCGTTGTCGTCCCACCGCAAGAGAAGATCCAGCAGCGGTTGACCACGGGCCAGTCCGCGGCTGATGTCACAGTCCCGGAAGGTTATGACCATCGTAAGGACCAATCTGTCCACCGAATTCATGTCACATTAAAACAGCCCTCGATGGAAGATCAAACCAGTGACTGGGCTCGATTAAAGACTGCCTTACTTCTAGAGACTGGGTTGACGAATATATCGATCTCCCTGCCTAATTTACAGAAACTACCGGGTGTGCTGCGGGATGGGGACTGGAAAGTATCCCCGGTTTTGTATGTGGAAGATGGAATGGAAGCAGGAGGTTTTGGTGAAGTGATAGATCTGCTGCCGGGGTTGGTTTCCCCCGATACACCCCTCTGGGGAGCAGCAGTGGATATTGGCACCACCACAGTCAAAGTGATGCTGGTGGATCTGATCAGTGGCGAGCCACAAGGCCAGGCAACTGAATATAATGCCCAGATCGCCCGGGGAGAGGATGTGATCTCCCGGATCATATTCGCTGGAAAAGGGGAGGGTGATAAAACCCTCCGGTCTCTGGTGTTGGAGACAATAAATGAGCTGCTTGAAAGGGCCTGCCAGAGAGGAAAATCATGCCCGGACAGGATCTACAAAACCACCATCGCCGGAAACAGCACCATGACCCACCTTTTACTGCAGATACCTCCCTCAAGTATTCGGCTGGCGCCATTTATCACGGTAGCCAATCACCTACCAGTGATGACAGCCCTGGAATTGGGTTTAAGAACCCATCCGGAAGGTAAAGCGATCTGTCTGCCCGGGGTTGCCAGTTATGTAGGGTCGGATATATCAGCGGGCGTGTTGTCTTCTGGTATGTCAGAAACAGAAAAAGTCACCCTCTTCCTCGATGTGGGCACCAATGGAGAAATGGTCCTGGGATCAAAAGAATGGCTGGTTACCTGCGCCTGTTCGGCGGGCCCGGCCTTTGAAGGTGCAGGAGTGCTGCATGGTATGCGGGCTACAACCGGTGCAATCGATGAGATCTGGATCAATGAAGAAACCAAAGAAGCATCCTGGCGGGTGATCGGGGAGGGGAAACCAAAAGGATTGTGCGGCAGTGCTTTGATCTCCCTGCTGGCTGAGTTATTAATGACCGGAGTGATCAACAAAAGCGGTCGATTTGACTTCTCTTTGGATTCGAAACGGGTTCGAAAAGGCTCCCACGGCGGTGAATATGTGGTCTGCTGGGCGGATGAAAATGAAATTAATGAAGATATCATCCTGACCGAAGTGGATATTGATAATTTGATGCGAGCAAAAGCAGCAATTTTCGCGGGGTTTTCAGTTTTGGGCGATAGCGTAGGAATTCCCCTGGAATCTGTTGAACAAGTCTTGATTGGCGGTGGTTTTGGCCAATATATCAACGTCGAAAAGGCAGTTCAAATAGGCTTGCTGCCAGATATGCCCTGGGAACGTTTTAAGTTCCTGGGAAATACTTCCCTCAAGGGAGCTTATCTAGCTTTGCTTTCCATAAAAAACCGGCAGGAGATATCGGAGATCGCTAACCGGATGACCTATATTGAACTTTCTGCAGATAACCGCTTTTTTGACGCATTTACTTCAGCAATGTTTTTACCCCACACTGATATGACTCTCTTTCCATCTGTGAAGATCGGTGGGGATAAATAAAGCAGCACAGGAGTGAATTATAATAACCCTAGTAAAACCAAAAGAAGATTGAGGAGGCATTTGTATGTACATCATTGGAGAGAATATTCATATCATATCCCCGAGTGTCAAGAAGGCGCTGGCTGATCGTGATGCCGAATTCTTCAAAAAATCGGCGATTCAACAGGTTGAGATGGGTGCCAGCGCGGTTGACCTGAATCTGGGAAGACAGAAACACGAATGGGAAGAGATCTTTCCCTGGGTAACCAAAATCGTTCAGGATGTTGTTGACGTCCCGCTTTGCATTGACAGCACCAATTTGGCTGGCATTGAAGCTGCCCTGAAAGTGATCACCAAAGCCAGGCCTATTATCAACTCCACATCAGCGGAAGCCGAGCGGTTGGAGCAGGTTCCTCTGCTGGCAAAGAAATATGACGCCCAGCTGATCGCCCTGACCCTTAAGAAAGAAGGTATTCCTGTGGAAGCTGATGAAAGGGTAAATATCGCCCTGGAATACTTGATCCCCAGAGCTATGGAAGTAGGCATGGAGATGCCAGATTTGATCATTGACCCCTTGGTTCTGACTGTCTCTGGATGCCAGGAATACTGTCCGGAATTGATCGAAGCCGTTCGGACAATTAAGTATGCCGGTGATCCTCCCCCCTCGATTTCGGTTGGTTTATCCAATGTGTCCAATGCTGTGCCGGAAGAAACCCGCCCGATCCTCAACCGGGTTTATCTGGCCATGTTAATGGGCGCCGGGTTGGAAATGATGATTGCTGACCCATTTGATGAAAAACAGAACGAAGTCATCCGCATCATCGAAGAGCGGGATGAAGGAACATCCCTGGGCAAACTTTATTTGAAATTACATGATGCCACCGAGGCGATGGGCGAGATCACCAAGGCGGATATTGATGAAAGTGATCCCGAACAGGTCGCTGTCTGGAAGTCCGTTCAGGTGCTTCTGAATAAAGTGATTTACGCCGATTCTTTCCTGGAACAATAAAAAAGAGATTCTCCCGGACTATACGATAAGGCCCGAAGCCTTCTGAAAGGACTTCGTCCCTTTTATGTTAAATGACATGCTAAACGACACCTGATGAAAGGATAAATGCTAGGGTAATTCAAAAATTGAATCATCTATAATGAAAACGGTCTTATTAATGAAAGTATTCCAGGCACCACAGAAAAGGAATTGGAGGATGTATGTCTGAGGAAAACATCAATATTGAAGAATTGCTGGAAAAAGCAAAAAAACCAGCAGCAGATGCGTTAAAACTACATCCCTTTTATAAGGGAAAGATGGAAACAACGTTGAAATGCACTGTGCGAAGTATCGATGATTTTGCAATCTGGTATACCCCGGGCGTTGCTGCACCCTGTCGGGATATTTATCAGGACCCCGAGATGGTTTATCAGCATACCAGCAAGGGAAATACCATTGCCGTGATCAGTGATGGAACACGGGTGCTTGGTCTTGGCGACATCGGTCCCAAAGCTGGCCTTCCCGTGATGGAAGGCAAGGCCCTCCTGTTCAAATATCTGGGCGGTGTAGACGCAGTTCCGATCATGCTTGATACTAAAGATCCTGATGTTTTTATTGAGACGGTTCTGCTGCTGCAGTCCTCTTTTGGAGGAATAAATTTAGAGGATATTGCCCAACCCAAATGTTTCCGAATCCTGGATGAGCTGCGGGAGAAGTGTGAGATCCCCGTCTGGCACGATGATCAGCAGGGAACAGCAACTGTAACCCTGGCGGGATTGATGAACGCCTTGAAAGTTGTGGGAAAAAAGAAGGAGGAGATCCAGATCACCTTTATTGGTTCTGGCGCTTCCAATGTGGCGATTTCTCGCTTGATCTACAGCTGGGGTGTGGATCCGGGTAAGTGCTTCATGGTGGATAGCAAAGGTATCCTTGGCACCCATAGAGATGATATTAAATCAAAAAAGGATCAATTTAAGGAAAAGTGGCATTTGTGCCAGATCACAAATAAAGAAGGCCGCCAGGGTGGAATTCCAGAAGCTATGAAAGGCGCGGATGTAGTGATAGCTCTCTCCAAACCCGGTCCTGATGTGATCAAACCAGAATGGGTTAAGTCCATGAATCCCGACGCGATCATTTTCAGCTGCGCCAATCCCATTCCCGAGATCTGGCCCTGGGTTGCAAAGGAAGCAGGTGCCAGGGTTGTTGCTACTGGACGGTCTGATTTCCCCAATCAGGTAAACAACTCACTGGGTTTCCCGGGAATTTTCAGGGGAGTACTGGATGTGAGAGCATCAACGATCACAGATGAGATGTGTTTTGCAGCGGCTGAAGCCCTGGCTGACCAGATAGGCGATCAACTTGATGAAGAACATCTTCTGCCCACGATGGATGATTGGGAAGTGTTTGCTAAAGAAGCAGCGGCGGTAGGCATGAAAGCCCAGGAACAGGGTGTTGCCAAATTAGAGCGCACCTATGATGAGCTTCTGAAAAGCGCTACTGAAGTTATAAAACGATCCCGGGACCTGACATCCCTGATGGAGAAAAAAGGCTTCATTCCAGCCCCACCGGAAGATTAAATAGTTCCTTCAACCTTAAATAATAACTAAAAAAGACCAGCGAGCAGTCCCTGTGAAAACAGAAACCCTCGCTGGTATGGTTTAAGGAGATAATATTTCCCTACTTCAGGATGATTTTAGGGGTTTGGGCCAGAATTGGGACTTGATTTTTAGCCAGTTGCAGTATACTGAATTGTACCTTAGTTTATCTTGGCCAATTACATGCCAGCTAATGATATCTTGTGTTAATATATTCTGGGGAGAAACATAATACGAAGTTGACAGGATTTGAAAGTTGTTTATAATCAAATCCCAAGCACGTTTTTTGAGTATAGATTCTCAGGGGGAAATTCCTAAAGGCAAATCTAATTGTGTATTAACCTTTAGGCGGTGCCAAGCGGGGAAAGGAATTAGGCACAGGTGATCAGAGAGAATTGACTAACTCGGACCGCACCATTAATTAATTTTTTATATTCCTTATATTTGTTCCCACCATTAACAGGGAACCTATTTGCATATAAATGCTATTAAGGAGGTGATGCCCGGAGACAATACACCTAGCATAACTCAGTACGCAATGCCCTATATCTAATTCTCAATAGGAGGAGAAACAGTGTCAAAGAAACTATTTTTTATTTTAATCTCTCTGCTCATGATCAGTTCCTTCGTTTTGGGCGCCTGCGCCCAGACTCCAGCCCCTGTCGAAGAGGTTGAGGAAGTCGAAGAAATGGAGGAAGTAGAAGAAGTAGGAAATGGCAGAAGAAGAGGAAATGGCAGAAGAAGTTATGGGTGAAAAGATTCCCCTGACCCTTTACTACATGCCAGTAACCCGCTTCTATTATCCCAGTCCGAAAGAAATCGGCGAAGCTATGGCTGCCGATCTGGCGAATGCCGGATTTGACGTTCAGCTTGAACTGGCTGGCGACTGGCCCACCTACCTTGGTTTGCGCCGTGAGGGTAACCTCGATGGTCTCTACCAACTTGGTTGGGGTGGTGACAATGGTGACCCCGACAACTTCTTGAACTACTTCTTTGGATTTGCCGGTGCTGACAAGGTTGGAGACGATCCTTCAGCATGGGTAAAGAGCCCAGAAGCCCGGGAAGGTTGGTATGCCAATACTGATGTCGCCTACTTGCTCTATCAGGCGTCCATCACACCGGATCAGGCTGCAAGAGAGGCTATGTACAAGCAGGTCGAGAATCTACTTCACGATGATGTTGCCCGCCTCTGGGTAGCTCACAACAATACTCCCCTGGTTTTCTCCAGTTTGGTCAGCGGTTATGTGCCGCAGCCTGTTGGAGCCGACTACTTTGAAGGTGTGACCGTTGAAGGTTCTGACACCTTTGTATTTGGTCGCGGCGGTGACTCCGTTCAGTTGGATCCCGCAGTTGTAACTGATGGTGAGAGCTTCCGTGTTACCGGACAGGTTCTGGAACCACTCTATCAGTATGAACCGGGTTCCACCAAACCAATCCCCGCACTGGCTGAATCTTGCACCCCGAATGCAGAAAGCACTGAATGGGTATGTGCTCTTCGCCAAGGTGTGAAATTCCACGACGGAACAGACTTCAATGCTGCCGCAGTGGTCTTTAACTTTGAACGCCAGCGCTTTACGTCTCATCCCCAACACTATGAAAGCCAGGTGTATGAGTATTACGAATACATGTGGGGCGGCCTTGATGATGCGAGCATAATCACCTCAGTTGAAGCTATTGATGACTACACAGTGAAATTCGTGCTTGCAGAACCCCTGGCTCCGTTCTTGGCTAACTTGGCTATGGATATCTTTGCGATTTCCAGCCCAACAGCAATGGAAGCCGCTGGTGAAGACTATGGTCTTCCCTCCAATGGCGCAGTGGGAACAGGCCCCTTCAAGTTTGTGGAATGGGTAGAAGGCGATCACATCACAGTTGAAGCAAATGCCGACTACTGGGGTGGCGCGCCTGGTGTAGAGCAGATTGTGTTCAGAGTCATTGCTGATGACTCCGCTCGCTTCCTGGCTTTGCAGGCTGGCGATATCCAGGGTTTTGAACAGGCCGTGGTAGAAGATCTGGTCACTGCTGAAGCCGCTGATGACCTTTATGTTATGACCAGACCAGCCCTCAATACCGGCTATCTGGCCTTCAGCTACAAGATTGTTGAATTCCAGGATGTCCGAGTTCGTGAGGCACTTGCCCACGCCATCAACCGTGAAGGATTAATCGAAAACTTCTACGGTGCCTATGGTGAAGCTGCAACCAACTTCCTGCCCCCGTTGATCTGGGGCCATGATAATACTATCGTGGATTGGGAATATGATCCTGAACTGTCACGCTCGTTGCTGGCAGAAGCTGGATTCCCTGATGGACTCAGCGAAGTTACCATTGACCCCGCCTTTGTGACCGAGTAACCATCTTAGGAAATAGAAATTCCTGAAAGTAAAAGGTTAGGTCAATCTGTTGTAAAAAAAGGAGGGGCGTTAACCCGCCCCTCCTTTCTGTAAGGAATTATTGGAGGTCTTCTTTGACTCGCTATATTATTCGACGAATAATCTCTGTGATCCCCACTTTAATTGGGGTCACCTTTGTAATCTTCATGTTCCAGCGCTTGATCCCTGGAGATCCGGCAATTGCTATGCTGGGGGAGCATGCGACCGATGAGAGCATCGAACGGATCCAAGAGCAATTGGGTCTCAATCGCCCTCCGTTCCTGGATCGGGAAGCACTGGCGGAAGGAGACCTGGCTGGTTTTTTTGACAGTCAATACATTAATTACATGGCTCGTCTCAGCCGGTTAGATCTGGGAGATTCAATTCACCGGCGGATCCCTGTGCTGGAAACACTAAAATTGAGATTCCCGGCAACGGTTGAGCTATCGTTACTTTCCATGATCATCGCCGTAATGGTAGGTATACCGGTAGGAATAATTTCCGCTTCCCGCAGGAACTCCCTGATTGACAGCGTCGCCATGGTGAGTTCTCTTGTGGGAGTTTCAATGCCCATATTTTGGCTGGGATTAATGGAAATCATGCTCTTTGCTGTGTTCTTAAAATGGCTTCCTGCTGGTGCTCGATTAAGTACCGGGTTTGAAATACAGGGAATCACTAATTTATACTTGGTTGATAGTCTAATAACTGGCAATTGGGCAGGATTTAAAGATGCTCTGTCTCATATTATTATGCCCGCAGTGGCCCTGGCAACCATTCCAATGGGGATTATTGCTAGAATGACGCGCTCCAGCATGTTAGATGTGCTCCAGGAGGATTACATCCGAACTGCCAGGGCAAAAGGATTGGGAGGAAGAAAGGTGCTGTTTAGGCATGCCCTTAAGAATGCCGCCTTACCGGTAGTCACAATCGTTGGTCTCCAGGCAGGCACATTATTGGCAGGAGCTGTCTTAACCGAAACAATATTTTCCTGGCCTGGGATTGGCCGTTGGGTTTATGATGCCATTCTTGGCCGGGATTACCCCATCGTGCAGGGTGGCACCTTGTTAATTGCGCTGATATTTGTTGGTGTAAATTTGATTGTAGATATTTTATATGCACTGCTGGATCCAAGGATCCGGTATAAATAAGGAAGCTTTATGGCACAGATCAATCCGGAAGAGTTTATAGTAACTGATTTTGCGGTTCGGGAACATCGCTCCTTATGGGGTGATGCCTGGCGGCGGTTGATATCCAGCAATACAGCCCGATTGGGGATGTTTATTGTGGTCCTTTTTGTATTCTCGGCAACTTTTTCGCATTATTTTTGGAAGTATGAACCCAAAAAAGACCTGGACTATTCCTTAAAACTCAAAGCGCCCAACCTGGTGGTGACAGAAGAAATCCCCTCTATCCATCCCTTTGGAACTGATAAATTGGGACGGGATATCTTTCGAAGAGTTATTCATGGCGGCTGGAATTCCTTACGGGTTGGTATTGTGGCTGTCGGGATCTCGTTATTATTTGGAGGGGTAATTGGTTTGCTGACCGGTTTTTATGAATCCACTACCATGACAACAGTGGAGCGGATTGTGTTATACGGCATAACGGGTTTCTTGCTGGGTATGTTGGCTGCCTGGATTGCGAACCAGTTTCTCCAACTGGTTATTTTTACTGTCTTAGGTTTATTGGCTGGTTATTTCGAAGGATTGTGGGCAGGAAAATATTACCGGGTGTTATTTTTTGGAGTCCTGGGAGCCCTGCTCAGTTTTGGACTTGCTCTGTTTGTTGGACTGTCTGTCGCGCTAATTTGCGGTTCACTGGGTTTGTTAGCAGGATTGCTGTTATCCGTGACTTTGGATGGAAGGTTTTTCTCGAATGTAATGATGCGAGTGATGGATATGATTTTATCCTTCCCTGGTTATTTATTGGCAATCGCCATTGTTGCCTTTTTAGGACCTGGCCTTAGTAAGGGTATGATTGCCATCGGTGTTGTTGGAATACCGGTTTATGCCCGACTAACCCGATCAGCGGTCTTATCTGTGGTGAATAAGGAGTACATCCTGGCAGCCCATTCCGTGGGAGAATCCCATGGCCGGATCATCTTCAGGCATATCACCCCCAATATTCTTTCCCCGATTATTGTACAAACGACCATGGGATTGGCAAATGCGATCCTGTCCGCGGCAGCTCTTGGTTTCCTGGGATTGGGCGCCATTCCACCGGAACCAGAATGGGGAGCTATGTTGGGTGATAGCTACCGATATTTAACCAGCGGTGCCTGGTGGGCGGTTTTATTCCCCGGCCTGGCAATTATGCTGAGTGTGCTGGGCTTTAATTTACTGGGAGATGGCCTCCGCGATGCGCTAGATCCTAAACTGCGGACGTAGGAAAAATGATATGAAACCATTATTAGAGATTAAAAGCTTAAAAACCCGATTCTATACCCAGGACGGCGTTGTTAAAGCGGTAAACGATGTATCCTATTCCATGAATAGTGGTGAGATCCTTGGCGTGGTTGGAGAAAGTGGTTGTGGCAAAAGCGTTCATGCCCTTTCCATGATGCAGCTGATCCCGGATCCTCCTGGAAAGATCACCCAGGGAGAAGTCTGGCTGGACGGGCAGGATCTGCTTACACTATCAGAAGAGGAGATGCAAGAAGTCCGCGGCCGAGATATTGCCATGATCTTCCAGGACCCGATGACCTCATTGAACCCAGTTTTTACGGTTGGGTTTCAGATCATCGAGGCAATCCAGCTTCACACTGATATGACTCACGATGAAGCGAAACACCGGGCAGGAGAGCTGCTGGAATTGGTGGGTATTCCAGGTTCAAAAGACCGCCTTGATGATTATCCACATCAATTCTCTGGCGGCATGCGACAGCGAGCAATGATAGCAATGGGATTGTCCTGTGAGCCAAAACTTTTGATAGCAGACGAACCTACCACAGCGCTGGATGTCACCATCCAGGCCCAGATCATTGACCTGGTTAATAAACTTCAGGTTGAATTGGGTATGGCAATCATGTGGATCACCCATGACCTGGGGGTGGTGGCAGAACTTGCCCATAACATCAATGTGATGTATGCTGGTTCTATCATCGAAACCGGAAAAATCCGTAATATATATAAAAATACAAGGCATCCTTATACAATAGGTTTGCTGGGATCACTGCCGAGGCTCAATGATGCCCCGGGGACCGAGTTGATGTCGATTCCAGGGCTGCCGCCAGATTTGCTTGCCCTTCCGGGAGGCTGTCCTTTTGCGGCCCGCTGTGAATATCGGGTTGAGCAGTGCGTGGTAGAGAATCCACCGCTGGTAGAAATTGATGGACCAGATCATTCTGCCGCTTGTTGGCGATGGGAAGAGATAGCAGGGATAGAGTCAAAATGAAAGCTGAGAATAAAAAACTACTCGAAATTAAAAATTTAAAGAAATACTTCTCGGGTTCAGAAGGGCAGTTATTTAAATCCAGCAATGATGTGAAAGCGGTTGATGATGTCAGTTTTGATATTTATCAGAAGGAAACGCTGGGATTGGTGGGTGAAACCGGCTGCGGTAAAACAACAGTAGGTCGAACTATGCTGCATTTATATAAACCGACCGGGGGAAAAATCCTGTTTGACGGAGTTGATTTAAACTCCCTTGGAGAAAGGGATCTACGCCGTCAGCGCAGTAAAATGCAGATGATCTTCCAGGATCCCTATGCGTCCCTAAACCCGCGCATGACGGTTGGGTCTATTGTAGGATCTCCCCTGGATGTGCACACAAAACAGAGCAGAAAAGATAAACAGGATCGTGTGCAGGATTTATTGGATATTGTTGGATTAAATCCGGATTTTGTCAACCGCTATCCCCATGAATTCTCTGGAGGCCAGCGGCAAAGAATCGGCATAGCCCGGGCCCTGGCACTGAATCCCGAATTTGTGGTATGTGATGAACCTATCTCCTCATTGGATGTATCTATCCAGGCCCAGGTCGTAAATTTACTGGAAGATCTGCAAAAAAAATTAGGTCTGACCTACCTGTTTATCGCGCACGATTTGAGTATGGTCCGCCATATTAGTGACCGTATGGCTGTCATGTACCTGGGAAAAATTATGGAATTAGCAGATCGGGATGAGATCTTTTTGAATTCTCTTCATCCCTATACTCAGGCCTTGATGTCTGCTGTGCCAATTCCTGATCCAGATTTAGCCGAGGAAAAAGAGCGGATCATCTTGGATGGAGATATTCCCAATCCTGCCAATCCGCCAGTGGGCTGTAATTTTAATACTCGTTGTCCAGTAGCCACCGATATTTGTTTTAAAGAAGAGCCAGAATATCTGGAAGTAAAAGATAAACACTGGGTAGCATGCCACTTGGTGAAATAAACATGTCCAGTAGGACTTATTTCTAAAGGATTTAGACCCTCCTGGTGTATTTACTGGGAGGGTTTTGATTTGATCACGTTAGAGAAGAAGTTAATGTGGAGCTAGATATTATGGACTTTGGCCCTAGGCTTTCCTGCGAGGTTTTCACCCTGAAATTGCATCACCCTTTTCGACTCTCAACAGGAGTAAGTACAACACGGACAGCTCATTGGATCCGGCTTGAGGACGATCAGGGCTGGGGGGAGGGCACAATACCTCCTTACTACAATATCAGTGATCATGATATGCAGGCGTTGTGGGAGGGAAAATCTCACAGTAAGGAACCCTTTCCGGATGATCCCGGTGAGATATCTAGCTGGGTTGGGGAGGATGGTCCTGCGCCAGCAAGGGCGGCATTGGATTTGGCCCTGCATGACAGGATTGGTAAAAACCGCTCGCTTCCTCTTTATCAACTTTTAAATCTACCGGCTCCAATTCCTTTTTCAACAGCTTTCACAATTGCGATATCAGAACCCGAAGAAATGGCACAAATGGCGCTGGACCATCCGGAGTTCCCGCTGATTAAGCTAAAACTTGGCAGTGAGGACGATATCAGCCGAGTGGCCGCAGTTCGAAAAGCCAGGCCTGATGTGAGATTGTTCGTTGATGCAAACGCTGCCTGGGAACCAGATGAGGCTGTCCGCATGATCAAGGAGATAACTCCGTTTGGGATCGAAATGGTCGAACAGCCTGTCGGCGGAGATGATATTGATGGGCTGGGACATGTGCAAAGCCATACTACAATCCCGATCGTTGCAGATGAATCCTTGACTTCATTGTCATCACTTGAGGAATTGGCTAAAAACGGAGTGCAGGGTATCAACCTGAAACTTATGAAGCTCGGAGGATTGGGACCAACTCTTAAACTTCTCCACCGGGGCCGTGAACTGGGTTTCAGGATCATGCTGGGGTGCATGACGGAAACTTCCCTTGGAGTGACAGCTATGTCTCACTTGGCTGCCTTTGCAGAGTGGCATGACCTGGATGCGCCTTTGCTGATCAAAAATGATCCCTTTGAGGGTGTTCAGTATGACCAGGTGCGTGTATCTTTGCCGGATCGGCCGGGAATTGGTATTATAAGGAGGGTCAATCCAAGTTGATCTTCAGCCAGACGGCAGCGAAACACCCTAAAAATACCCTTTTCAGATAGTAAATTGGTTCGTTTAACAAGAATTAATTGACATTATATCAACCGCAGACTACAATGTAGATTGACTGAGGTTATGGCCCAAATCGGTTAGGAGGAGTCATGAGTGCCTGGCGCGGAAAATATGCCATTGGGTTAACCGGAAATATAGCAACCGGAAAGAGTGTGGTCCGGAAGATGCTTGAGCATCTGGGCGCATACGGTATTGACGCGGATGTGCTCTCTCACCGTGCCATAATGAAGTCTTCACCGGGATATCAGCCCGTGATCGATACCTTTGGGCAGTGGGTTTTGGGGGCAAATGGAGAAATTGACCGGAACAAATTAGGTGAATTGGTGTTTAAGAATCCAGACGCGATGATGCGGTTGGAGACAATCATCCATCCTCTCGTTAGACAGGCACTGGATGTGCTGGTCAATAAAACTTCCCATCCGATTGTTGTTGTTGAGGCCATCAAATTGCTGGAATCCGACATGCACAACTTGTGTGATCAAGTTTGGGTGACCATGTCCTCAACAGATCTTCAGTTGGAAAGGTTGATCGATAAGCGGAGCATGACCCGGCGTGAGGCAGAGGACCGTATCAATGCCCAACTGCCGGCAACAGCAAAACTGACCAAAGCGGATGTGGTCATTGAGAATGATGGATCATTTGAAAAGACCTGGAAACAAGTATATGACGCCTGGCAGGTCATCACCCAGGAAAAGCCCGGGTTTACGCCGGTGCCAAGCAAGTCATATGGCAAACTGGATGTGCGCAGGGCAACACCGGAATCCGCTGAACAAATCGCTGTTTATATGAGTGCTCACAGTCGCGCAAAGCGGAAGATGACAAAAGACGATATTATGGCTGCTTTTGGCGAGAAGGCTTATATGCTGCTGATGTCGGATGAAGAGATTATCGGATTGTTAGGCTGGCAGGTTGAAAACCTGATCACAAGGGTTGATGATGTCATGTTGAATGAAGGATTGGCGTTCCAGAATGGTTTGGAAGCCCTGATGAGCTTTGTGGAGGACTCCTCCAAGGAGCTCCAGAGCGAGGCTGCCCTTCTGTTCCTGCCGCCGTCTCTGGCTCAACATGAGAATCTGTGGAGCGGTCTTGGATATCAGGCCAGAACAGTAAAAGATCTCCAGGTGAAGGCCTGGCAGAATGCAGTTATGGAATCCATGCCTCCAGGCACAGTCCTGCTCTTCAAACAGCTTAGAAAGGATCGGATTTTACGTCCGATGCAGTAATTATTTCTTCATCAGGTAGATCGAAGTGATTAATAATCTTTGGAATTATTTGCTTTTTATATTTCAGCGAGCAAATTGGCTCAGCGTTGTTGATATTTTCCTGGTTGCTGTAGTTGTGTTTTTTGTCCTTTACCTGCTCAGGGATACCAAAGCGCTGGTCCTCTTGAGGGGCGTTCTTTTTCTGATCGTTGTGATCAGCTTGCTCTCCAGCCTGAGAGTCCTACCTGCATTCTCCTGGTTAGTAACAAGTACGTTGCCGACTTTGCTGCTGGCAATTCCGGTTATTTTTGCGCCAGAAATCAGACGTGTTCTGGAACGTATTGGTAGAACAGGTTCAATATTCGCCCAGGATCAGCTCACACCTGCAATGGAGCAGATTATCCAGCGGGTAGTAAGAGCATCCCGGAGAATCGCTGAGCGTAAATATGGGGGATTGATCGTGTTGTCCCGCCTGGATTCTCTTCAGGCTTATATTGAAACCGGGGTGCATCTTAAAGCAGCTGTCAGCCCGGAAACTTTGATCCAGATCTTTTACCCCAAAACGCCCCTGCATGATGGCGCAGTGATCATCTCTGATAATGTCATTTCTGCTGCAGGTTGTGTGCTGCCCCTTTCGGCCAGTGGTGTATTGGAATCCTCACCGGAAAGATCGATGGGATTAAGACACAGGGCTGCATTAGGTATAGCAGAGGAAAGTGATGCAATTGCAGTTGTGATCTCTGAAGAAACCGGCATTGTTTCCCTGGCTTATGATGGAAAACTTGATAAATATGTCCCTCTGGATGAACTGCAGGGCAAGTTGAACAGCTTTTTCCAGCACGAGCCAGTTCAAAGATCGCTCCTCTCCCGGCTGATTACACTCTTCCAAGGAACGATAGAATGAGACTGATGCGCTGGTTGGGCGGTAATCTAACTTCCTTGATCCTCTCCTTATTATTGGCAGTGGTCATCTGGATCTCAGCTGTTACTTCTGCCAATCCCAATGTTGAGGCAGAGCTGATGGTACCGTTTGAAGTGCGCCAGCAGGCGTCCGATATTGCGATCGTTGATCCAATACCGCAGACAGTAACTTTAAAAGTCCTGGCCCCGGAAAGCATCATTCAGAGCCTGGAAGAAGAAAATCCGCTGGTTGCCTATATCAACCTTGCGGATATCTCTGCTGGAACCTATCGATTCACTGTTCAGGTCTATATACCAGACCAGTTGAAGCCGATCCGTGTCCTGGAACAAAATCCTGAAAAGCTGGAATTGAAAGTTAGCAACCTGATTTCGAAGTTGTTGCCGATATCTATCCAGGTGGAAGGAGAACCGGCTGTTGGCTATCAGACCAGCGGGTTATCCTGGGAAGGGAGCTCCGTCACTATTACTGGCCAAGACATAGCTGTTCAGGAAGCGTCTATAGTAGTTGGCGTCCTGGATATATCAGATGCAACCGGATCGATCGTTAGAAGTATCAATTTGGAAGCCAGGAACAGCACTGGGGAGGTGGTTGAAGGATTGGAGATCTCACCTGAGACCGTTCAGGTGACTCAGTCAATCAGCCTGCAGGGGGGTTATAGAAACCTGGCTGTGAATGTTACCACTCAGGGTGCTGTGGAACCGGGCTATCGCTTTACAAGCATCACTCCGGCACCACCAACCGTGATGGTCTTTTCCGCAGACCCCCAACTTGTGGAAGGGCTACCAGGATACGTGAATACAAAACCTCTGAATTTGAATGGAGTGGATGGTTACCTGGAGACCATTTTGGAGCTGGATTTGCCAGAAGGGATCACTGTAGTAGGTGATCCGACGGTTTTGGTCCAGGTGAATGTTACCGCCTTAGAAACCAGTATGCTGATCACCCGGAATATTGAGGTAGTTGGACTATTGCCGGGCTTAGATGCACAAGTATCACCTGAACAAGTAAGTGTCCGGATATCTGGGCCAGTGCCAGTCCTTGAAAACCTCACCTTAAGAGATATCAGGGTGGTGGTTGATCTCACCAACCTGGAAATAGGGACCTATACGTTGGAA
The DNA here is from genome assembly GCA_963783765.1 of uncultured Chloroflexia bacterium. Lineage (GTDB taxonomy): Bacteria > Chloroflexota > Anaerolineae > Anaerolineales > UBA11858 > B10-G9. Next base: position 428,710 of record CAWAOV010000006.1, read on the forward strand.
CCCACGGTGGAAATCCTGCCAGCGGATATAATATGGGAAGATATCTCTCCAGCAACTGTTGAAATAGTCATCGGGGAGGGGCAGTAAAGCGATTTCGCCCCTCTATAATATTTCCTACAAATAACTATGTCAAAACCTGTCGTGGCCATTGTTGGCCGACCCAATGTGGGTAAGAGTACCCTTTTTAATCGCCTTGCCGAACGCCGGATGGCGATTGTGGATGATATTCCGGGAACGACAAGAGACCGCCTTGCCACAGAAGTTGAATGGACCGGCGTGGTTTTTGATATCGTTGATACGGGAGGTTTGGATCCCACCCAGGTTGGTCCCGGAAAAGGACAGGATCCGCTTTCTGTTGGATCTCACCAGTTCATCGATGAAATCCGCAAACAAGCTGAAATCGCCATTCAGGAATCCGATGCGATCCTTTTTGTTGTCGACGGACAATCCGGTATCACGCCTGCAGATCGCGAGATCAATGATTCCCTCAGGAAAGTTCAGGAGATCAAGGATGGAAAGGACTATCCTCCTATCCTGCTGGTTGTAAATAAATGTGATAACCAGAAGACGCGCCTGAACGCCGTCCAGTTTTATGAGCTTGGCTATAAAGAGCTCCATATCGTATCTGCGATTCACGGCTCAGCTACTGGCGATATGCTGGATGCGTTGGTGGCTGTGCTTCCAGAGGGTGGAGAGGAAGAAGAGGATACTTCAGTAAAGATCGCCATTGTGGGCAAACCCAATGTTGGCAAATCCAGCATACTGAATAAAATCACCGGGGAAGAACGAGTGATTGTCAGCAACATCCCGGGAACAACGCGGGATTCGATTGATACCCGGTTGGTCTATAAGGATGTCCCGATTACCATCATTGACACAGCCGGGATCCGGAAACGCGGCAGCATTGATACTGGTGTGGAGAAATTCAGTGTTTTAAGGGCAATGAAGGCCATTGAGCGGTCAGATGTTGCCCTGCTGGTTGTAGATGCGTATGAGGGAGTAAAATCCCAGGATACACATGTTGCCGGGTATATTCTAGATGAATGGAAAAGCGCTGTTGTAGTGATCAATAAATGGGACCTTATCGAAAAAGATTCCCACACGATGGCTGAATTCACTAATTACGTCCGGTATGAATTAAACTTCATGGATTATGTGCCCATTCTGTTTACCTCTGCCCTGACTGGCAAGCGAGTTGATCAGATCCTGGATCTGGCACTTGAAGTCCAAAAAGAGAGAATGGTCAGACTGCCAACCTCACAGGTGAACAGGATCGTTCAAAACGCCCAGGATAAACACCCGGCACCTTCTAAAGCCGGCAGGCATTTTAAGATCTATTATGGAACCCAGGTCCGAAATGATCCCCCGACATTTTTGCTTCATGTCAATGATCCCAAATTGACCCATTTCACATACCTGCGTTATATAGAAAACCAGATCCGGGAACAAGCGCCATTTGTAGGTACCCCAATCAAGATCCTGCTCCGCGCGAGTTAGGATCGAACCACAAATTCCAGAAAACCCGACAGAAATATATGATTGTTGAGTTGAGGTGAGAGTCAACCTTCCCCTTGCCTTGACTGAGTTTGGATTATATAATCGGGAATACGTTCAAAGGTGAAGGTTAGTAAATGACAGAAGAATTTGATTCACTCCAACTCGAAAATGAAGAAAACCGCCCGGAAAAACCTAATCTATTGGGTGTGCTGGTTGATATTCTTGAAACCTTATTGCTTTCAGTAGTTCTTTTTTTCCTGATTAATGCTGTTTCTGCCAGGATCCGGATCGATGGATCCAGCATGGAACCCAATCTCCATCATGGTCAATTTGTGATCGTCAGCAAGATCAACTACAAAATTGGAGAGCCAGAAAGAGGCGATGTGGTGGTATTTGACTTTCCCCGCAACATCACCGAGGAGTATATCAAGCGCGTGATTGGTTTACCAGGAGAGCAGGTCCAGGTAAAAGATGGCCAGGTGTATATTAATGGTCAATTACTTTCTGAACCTTATTTGATGGTGGATCCGCAGTACGAAGGAGATTGGGTGGTTGACAAAAACACCCTGTTTGTATTGGGTGATAACCGGAACAACTCCTCTGACTCCCATAATTGGGGTATGGTTCCCATGGAAAATATCGTCGGGGAAGCGCTGTTGATATATTGGCCGCCGGATTCCTGGGGATTAGTTAACGGGGCAAACCCGGTTTTGGCTTCAGAATGATCAAATGCCAGCCCGTATATTTCTGGGGCTGATTTAAGGGAAAACCCTTTACTGGTAGATAAAATAAAATAGCTCAGCCGGCGAGCAGTATCTGTTATCATTAGGAAGAAGAAACCGGACAGTTAAAACACCAAGCCCAGAGGGGTTGGTGTTATCTCAGTATTTATTGTGATAAGGTCTTTTTTTGGGAGTTTTGTATGGCTAATGGGGCACTTACTAAGCGCATTATCCCAATCCATGTGTTGACTGCCAGTTACCGGATTGCGGGTACGGTGAAGGTCAGTAACAGCGGATTAAGCGGTCTGATGACAGACCAAACCAGTCAGTTTATGACCATTATGGATGCCAGTCTTGGTCGTATCCATGACCCGGATTTCCTGGTTCAACGACTGCCTGACATCCGCCTGGTAAAAGACCAGATCCACAGCGCCAGCGTAAAACGGCGCCAGGATATCGGACCGAGAGGGATCATGCGCGCGGGTTATGAACATGTTAATGTGTTCCATATCGCCATTACCGATTCCACTTTTGAATATGAAGGCTGCCTGGAATGGCCAGGGCGATTTGATTTTAAAGCCCTGATGTCTGGTGGGACCTGGGAATACCTGCCTGTTTTTGACGGAACTGTACGTTCCATTATCTATCCCGAGATGGAGATTAAAAGCGAAGCCATGTTAATCAACCGTAAACACATCGCTACTTTTACTCATGCCTTGAAGAAAGCGGATGAAGACTCTTCACTGCCGGGAATTCCGCTAGGCTTGACCTGATTTAACGCTGATGGTAAAATTTTTGCCGTTGTCTTAATAAATCGTTTTTTGCCCCCATCGTCTAGGGGACCAGGACATAACCCTTTCAAGGTTAAGACCGGAGTTCGAATCTCCGTGGGGGCACAGAAAAAAATCCTCTGAAAAGAGGATTTTTGGTTTAAGGGAAATTGAGGTACCTCCGCGGTCTCCCTCTAGGTCAGTCCCTGGTTTTTTGTGTATACGACCGCGGAGGTCTTAACATGATTGAGGGGATCAGTAACATCCCAAAACTGATCAATTTACTGGCTTCTGTGTTCCAGTAGGGGAAGACCGCCCCCGTGAGCCTGCCCTTAGTGTGGAATCTCACTGTGTCAGGATGCCCCTACCAGTACCGAGATAGAGCCAGGTATATAGTACTGGAAGCACGATCGTCCACAAAACATTTTCCCAGACAGGGAAGACTATCTGGACAGTCCCTGATTATCTAAAAATGAAGAATATAAATAATGACCGGACTATGACTTTTATCCCAAAAGAGAGGAGATCATAGTGAAAAATACTGAAAAAACTTGACAAACGGATTAAAAATATGTTACGATGTAATCGATTACATATAATGTGGTAATTCACTGGTCCCTATGATTGCCTGAAGGTGTAACCGAATAATGATTATTCCTCCATCTGCATATTTTCTAAAATGGCTTAGACTGGGTCAGGAGTGGTGTGGTCATTGAGTGTTCATATTTTATATGAGCGCTCTTTTTTTATCTCATAAATCAGGAAATCAAATCAATTAAAGGAGGTATTGCTGCCAAAAAATCGTATTCTCAACTGTACCCATGATTAGTATAAGGAGTAATGAAGATGGCAAAAAAAGTATTTATTTTAATCCTCGTTGTTATGCTTCTCACGGCCTGCGCTCCAAAAACCGTTGAAGTGATCAAAGAGGTAGAAGTGCCAGTAGAAGTGGAAGTTGAAAAGGAAGTCATTGTCGAAGTGGACAAATCGCCCATTTCCGTGACCATCCCCTGGACGGGAGACGCGATGGAGCTCTTCCTGCCTGTCGTAGAAGCCTTTGAAGCCGAAACTGGTATTGAAGTCACAGTTCTCCCTTATAAGACTGCTGATCTTGGCCCGCTCCTGCCAGCCCAGTTTATGGCTGAGGAACCCATGGCCGATGTATTCATCATGTCCTGGCCCTGGTGGATTGAACAGAACACCGAACACCTTTTAGATCTAACTGATATAGCGGCCGATGTAGATTGGCTTGGCAACCCGGTTGTTGTTGAAGGAAAAACCTACGGTATTCCTACCTATCTGTGGGTAAAAGGCGGATTCTGGTATTTTCAATCAGTTTTCGATGCCAATGGTCTAGAAAAACCTGAAACATGGGATGAATTTAATGCCCTTTTGGTTGATCTGACTGAAGTCGAAGGTATTGTTACTCCACTTTCCTCCCCCTTTGATTATCCATTGGCAGATATCGTAGAACACTTTATGCAAGCAGTGGGTGGTCCAGAAATGATCCAGGGCATTATCGATGGATCCGTCAAATGGACAGATCCTGAGGTAAAGGCAGTATTCACCGATTACCTGATCCCCCTGTTGGATGAAGGCTACTTCGATGATCCTGTAAACAGAGGCACAGCAGGAGAACTCTGGATTGAAGGAGATTATGCCTTACACTATTATGGGAACTGGATTCAGGATAAAGTTGAGGATCCTGCTGATTTACGGATCCTGCCTGTTCCGGGATCTACAGCCATAGTCAGTGGTACCGACTGGATGTTCATTCCGAAATACACTAACCGGATAGATGATGCCAAAACTTTCATCGAGTTTGTGATCAGCGAAGCTGGTATGAAGCTCCGACTTGAACAGGGTGGTTTATTATCCAGCCGAGCAGATATTTCTCTTGATGTCTATCCCCCCAATGAAAAAGCGCTGGCAGAAACAGTGAATACATTCACTGTGCTGCCTGACCTGGATGACACCATTGGTGGTGAATGGCAGAGCACTTTCTGGGATCAGATCGCGTTGTTATGGGTAGACACTTCTGCCCTTGATGAAGTTCTGACAACCCTCCAGGAAAAGATGCCTGAGTAGTTAGTCTTTGATAATGTTCCTCGCAGCTCGAAAATTCGAGCTGCGAGGAACATTTCTGTCAGATTCGGTAAAATAATTTTTAATAATTAAGCTGATATACCAATGTTTGTTTAGATTGGTAGAAGAACCGTAATTATTTCCAAAATTTTGGAACTTATAATCTAAATAATTATCAGAGCAGTTTCAAATACATGCAAACGTGGATATCCTTTGAACTAAAGGGCAATGGATGATCATGAAAAAAAGACTCAGTACATTTCTGGAAGTGGTTATTTTTATATTCCCGGCATTGATCCTGCTGTTGATCTTTGTGGTTATTCCGGCAATAAAAACCCTCTCTCTGGCATTTCTTAACGCCGAAGGCCAATTTGTTGGTCTGCAGAATTTTAGTGAAGTGTTGCTTTCGAATGACATAATAAATTTTGACAGATTTCCTACAAAATCTCCCCCCTGGGGCGCACTAATTCATAATGGACTTTGGATAGCCATCCACTTGCCTGCAGTGGTTTCGCTGGGCATGATCCTGGCAGTGATACTGCGGGATGCCTGGGGTGGAAAGGTCATCAAATCCATAATTTTCCTGGGAATGATCACGCCGATGGTAGTTGGAGGGGGGATCGTCACTTTTATTTTTGATGAACGTTCAGGGGTGGTCAACGGAATTCTGCGTTTCCTGGGTCAGGATCAATGGGTCAGATCCTGGATGGTGTATCCGGATACAGCATTAATTGCTCTTATTTTGGGTTCTATCCTGCTTTGGACCGGGTTCAGTGTCATCCTTTATTCATCGGGTATAGCAACAATTCCCCAGGAATGGTATGAAGCAGCTGAAGTAGACGGAGCAAACTCAATCCAGAAATTTTTCCATATCACTGTCCCATCCTTGAAGCCAGTCACCATAACAGTTGTGGCCATGTCATTATTATGGGAACTAAAAGTATTTGACATGGTGTATACCGCTACAGGAGGAGGGCCAGGTGGCTCATCAACTGTTCTGGCCTTAAGAATGTATTCTCTGGCATTCAGAGCTTTAGATCCGAATAGATCTGCTGTGATCGCCACTTTACTGACTGTGTTAACGCTAGCGATTGGCCTTCTATTGGCGCGATCCACAAATAAGATTCAGGAGTGAACCTGGTAATGAAAAAAAAGAAATTTTCCTGGAAAAAGGTGATCATTAACATAATCGCCTGGACAGCTGGCCTGATCTGGATCATCCCATTTATGGGAATATTAATGGCATCAATTCGGCCTCAACGAGAATTGATCCACGGCTGGTGGAAATTAGAGGAAGTGACAATTTCTTTCGATAATTTCTCAGAAGCCTGGTTTCATCCAACGGCCCCAATCGGAGAGGGTATCAAAAACTCTCTGATCGTTACAGCACCAGCTACTATATTACCGATTATCATTGCCACACTGGCAGCCTATGGGTTAATGCGGCTGAGATTTCCGGGTAGAAGGGTGTTGCTGGTCGGGATTGTCTTGCTGCTATCTATCCCGCAGCAAATGGTTGCAGTCCCTCTGTTCCAGACATTGTTGGATTTCGGTATCCTGAATACATACCGGGGTCTGATCATCACCCACACTGCCTGGGGGATAATTTGGATCACAATTTTCATGAGGAATTACCTGACCACACTACCGCCGGAAGTAGAAGAAGCTGCCAGCCTTGATGGAGCAAATCGATTTCAAATATTTACCAGGATCATTCTACCCCTATCGTTGCCGGGTTTGGCATCCGTGGCTGCCCTGCAATTCACCTGGGTCTGGAATGACTTTTTTATGGCCTTGATCACGCTGTATGATCCTGCAAAGTTAGTCGCTACGCAAAGAATTCCTTTGTTAAAAGGCCAGTTTAGTGTTGATTGGGGAGTATTGTCAGCGGCCTCGCTTTTGGTAACGGCAATTCCCCTGTTAGTCTTTGTGGTGTTGCAAAAATATTATGTAAAAGGTTTAATTGGTTGGACTTCCAAATAACGCAGGAAGGAAATCAGTTAATCATTTATTGCAGGAAGTTGTCCAATGATGTCAAATGCAACCATGCAGGATGTAGCTCAAAAAGCCGGAGTTAGTGTAGCTACTGTCTCCCGGGTTCTCAATGGGTCAGATAAAGTCATTGATGAAACGCGAGATCGGGTCTTAAAAGCCTGTGAAGAGCTTGATTATTCACTACACCTGGCTGCTCAAAGATTGCGGTTAGGGAAAACCAATACGATCTGTGTAGTTTTGCCATTCCTGACACTTCCCTCGATTGTTGAGCGTCTTCGAGGAGTTCAGGAAGCGCTGGTTGGAAGTGAATATGATTTGATTCCCTACAGCGTTGGATCCCCGGAGATGAGGGATTCGCGAATTTATGATTTGGCCAACCGCTCGCATACTGATGGATTGATGATTATATCTATGCCTATCAATGATCAACAGGCCGCCAGGTTAATTAGTAACGAAATGCCAGTAGTTTTGATTGATGCGGATAATCCGAATTTCAGTAGAGTGAATGTTGACGACGTTGAGGGTGGGCGGTTGGCAACAGAATATCTGATTAGTCTTGGGCATAAAAAGATCGCATTTATCAGCTCTCACCTTGAAAACCCACTTCAGTTCTCATCAACTTATAACCGGTATCGGGGTTATAACAAAGCTTTAAAATCCGCTGGAATCTCGCCAGACCCCAGATATCAAGTAGAAGGTGAACACGGCCGAAAAGAAGCTGAAGAAATGACCCTGTCCCTTCTTCAGCAGCCAGATCCTCCCACAGCCATCTTTGCATCGAGCGATACAAAAGCAGTTGGTGTGCTGGATGCCGCTAAAAAACTGAACATTAATGTACCTGAACAACTATCAGTGATTGGTTATGACAATATCCGTGATGCAGAATATTTAAACCTCACTACAATTCAGCAACCGCTCTATCAGGCCGGGTTAGTTGGGGGAGAAAGATTGCTGCAATTGATCAATCAGCCCCAGACCGATCCGGATGAAATTATTCTACCTGTAGACCTTGTTGTCAGAGAGACAACAGCTCCACTTATTATTTAAATCTATTCAAGATAGGCTTGTCAATTAAACTGGCATTATGATAAACAGCCCTTTACACGAAAAATTTCATGAGTTAAGCCGGAAACATATTCTGATGCTTACTCTCCACGGTGTTCATGAGTGGAAAGTCGTGCCGGGACTTCAAGATACCGGAGGGCAAAACGTCTTTGTAAATCAATTCTCCGCAGCATTAAGCAAATTTGGTTATAAGATAACTATTGTCAATCGAGGGGGATATCTCCATCCCAGAACTGGAGATTTCCAAAAGGGGCTTCAATACAAAGACAGCTATCAGCGGATCCTTTATTTAGATGATGGATTGGACCAATTTGTTCGCAAAGAGGATATGAGTGACCGCTTTCCGGAATTGGTTGAGTCCCTGACAACTTTCCTCAATGAGGATGGTTTGCCGCTGGATTTGATTATTTCCCATTACTGGGACGCGGGTACTATAGGCTGTATATTGAAACAGAAGATGGAATTAGATATCAAGCATATCTGGGTTCCACATTCATTGGGTATGGTAAAAAAACGTAACACTCCTTCAGAAGCGTGGAAAGACTTACGCATTAACGCTCGGATTGAGTTCGAGGAAAAAATACTCTCTAAGCTGGACTTTGTCGCAGCCACTTCCAGCATTATTGAATCATCTGCTGAAACTGACTATAATTTCCAAGGGAAGTTCCTCTGGCTGCCACCCTGTGTGGATCAAGAGAGATATTATCCTCGGAAAATTGAAAAAACTGATCCCGTTTGGTCTTATCTTAGCGAACTGACAGGTCTGCCAATTCAAGATATCCAAAATAAAAAGATCATTACAGAGATCAGCCGTACCGATGAGACCAAACAAAAAGATGTTCTGATCAAGTCTTTTTCACATATTTTGAAGCAACATCCGGATAGTTTGCTCGTTGTGGCCATAGATGAGACGAATCAAGAATTGGCTGCAAAATTAAAGAGGCTCATTCAAGATTGTGGAATTTCCCATGCTACTGCCGCAGTTGGTTCGATCTGGGATATTCTGCCAGCTTTATATGCGATCACGGATATTTACTGCACTACATCAATCATGGAGGGTTTTGGAATGGCTGTCCAGGAAGCAGCTGCGACAAAAGTTCCAATCATATCCAGCGATTTGGTACCCTTTGTGACAGAGTATCTGGCCCATAAACAACAACAAAAAAAGAAACTGGACTCCGGATCAGAAGTGATCATTGGAGACGGGGCAATTATTGTCTCCCCTGGTGATATTGAAGGGTTTGCTTACGCAATGGATTTATTATTAACAGATGAAGAATTACGGCGGAAGATGGGTGAGCTTGCTTACCAGGCTGCAATTCCTTACTTTACCTGGAATCATATTGTCCAGGATTTTAATAATCAGTTAAAGAATTGAAAATGTCTGATCCAAAACAAATTACTCCGGATGCACTTCAAAAATTAGTGGAAGTTTACTCACTGGATGAATTATCAACCGAGCAATTATTGGCATCTTTCAGGAATGACCCATTGCTCAGTGATCGTACCCCGGAAGTTAAATTATCTATCGACCCCCGCTCGGGAGAACCGATTATTTTCAACCCATCGAGAGCTGTAAGGCCTCACGATTACCCTTCAGGGGATGGCAACAAGGTTGAATGTCCCATCTGCGCTGGGATCTCGACAGGGATTCTAGATATGGCAGCGTTGAAAGAAGGATGTACTTTTATCAATAAAAATCTTTTTCCGGTTATTAACCCTCCGAATAATACTATAGATACCGCAAGCCCAGGCAACAACTCCCCCCAAGGACTGCATTTTGTTCAATGGACCTCATCATTTCATGACCGGGACTGGCATAATTTGCCAGATGAAGATTGTCTGACGGTTTTAACCCGGTTATCAATACTTGAAAAGATTTTGCTTTCTGCGGGAAAGGACCTGGCTGAATTCAGCCTCCAAAATAAAACTGCCCAGCCACCCCAGTGGTACATATCGATTATCAAAAATGTGGGATCGGCTGTAGGTGGGTCTTTAGAGCATGGCCATCAACAAATTGTTCTTAGTAATATAGCGCCGCGCAGGATGTTAGATAATCAGGAATTCCTCGATCAACACGGACAAGTTTTCTCAGCATACTTACAAACTACAACGCCAATGGAGCTTCAAATTCGTGATTATGGGACGGCAAAATTACTGGTTCCGGAATTTATGCGCCGGCCCTATGGAATGATCTTGTTCCCAATAGATACATCCAAAAAGTATATCCACGAGCTGGATCGAGATGAGATGAAAGCTATTGCAAAGGGATGGAAGGATGCAATCTGTGCCATCCGGAATCTGATGCCAGCAATGAATAAAGAAATCGCCTTTAATGTCATCACCCACAACGGACCGGGTGCGGGATTATATTTTGAGTTTTTACCATATACACAGGAACAAGGGGGACTGGAACAACTTGGTTTGTCTATTTGCCAGATGGAACCGGACCAGGCAGCCCAAGAACTCCGGGACCAACTGATTATCATTGATTAGGCTGGATAACAAAAGCAAGTAACATCCAGCGCTGATTTTGGTACGGGGTCAGTACAAATCTGCCAAGATTTCAATTACTGGCAACCCCCACATACTCTTTTCTTGAGACTCGGCGATCCTAAATCCTGCTTCCTCGACCAGCCTTTTCGCCGGGATAGGCCGGCAGTCAGCCAGTTTGGGGTACCGGTTATGAAAACCTTCATAGATCCTGCCCATAAGGCCCAGGGGACGATCCTTGGAAAGGGAAACGACCACCAGTCTGCCGCCTGGTTTTAAAATCCGATGGCATTCAGCCAGCACTTCCGGGATCAGGGGGGAATCAAAAAGCTCCAGTGTAAAACTAGTAAAAACCCCATCAAAAATTTGGCTCTGGAATGGGATTGGCAGAGTATCGCTCCGCACCAGGCTCACTTGATGCAGAAGACCGACCGATGATAATCGGTTTTGGGCGATTTTACCCATGCCGACAGACAGATCCAACCCGATGCTCGATCCACCCTGGACTGCCCGGGCGATGTGCTGCTGGGCATACCCGGTGCCAAAACCGACTTCCAGGATTTGTTCTCCGGGCTGGGGATCCAGTAATTCAAGGCCATCCCGGATGAACTTTTTTTCACTGGAAGCCAACCCATCATAAAATCTGCTCAGGCGGGAGTAATAATCCTCCGCTGCCTGGACTGGACGGTTTACACGTGAAAATTCAGGGATGGTATTCATATGGCGGTCCTTGGCCTTTTGATTTCAGTATATCTCATCCCCGGCGATTATTTACAGGTAAGGTTAAAAACAAAAACGCTGCCAGGATTGGCAGCGTTTATTGGTGTCAAGCACTGGTTTATCCCAGGGTGACTTTCGGGCGTTTTTTACCACCTTCTGTCCAGTCCAGTTCGATCTCCAGCTGTTTTTTGATCCCGTGTTTTTTGGGCTGTTCATAATATTCCAGCTCGAAACTAACTGTTTCAGGAAGGACCACGGAAACATCCTCCTCCCCCTGCACCAATGAAACTTGGCCGGATTCAACCTTGTCCGCCAATTCCCTTAGGAAAGCGGCCACATCAGGCAGTTTTTTTCTCGATTTGCTTTTAACCAATACATTTTTCTTAGCCATTTTATCTCCTGTATGATAAATAATTGCTATCAAGCTTATTCCATTCTAGCAAATATCTTTAACTTGTATATTAGTAATTTATTAAATCAAATAATTCGGATTCTTTTTAAAGCAGAGAATCCCTGGAAGATCATGAAGATAACTTCGTTGGGAGTTTAACGCCTTGCTCGCAATCAAAGATTCATGCAGAGATGATTTGAAGTTCAATCACCTGATACTATTCACCTCGGTAGGGTGGAACGGTGATTGCATAAATTCTGCACAGGCGCCGGTCCAGAATGCGGCTTCGGATGCGGGGGTCCATTTCGCTGAGTTTGTCGGTGGTGGTGATCACGGTTGGAAGTCCGGCATTATAGCGATAATTAAAGAGCTGGTAGAGTTTCTCTTTAACCCAGGGGGTCATGGATTCTGTGCCCAGATCGTCAAGGACAAGCAGGGGTGATTTTTTGATCTCATCAAATCGGCGGTCGTAACTGACAGTGCTGTCAGGGCTGAAAGTTGCCCTCAAATGATCCATTAGGTCAGGTACCATGATGAAAAGCGGCGGGATACCTTCTCCAGAGCGGTAATTGGCGATGGCGGCTGCCAGGTGGGTCTTTCCACTGGCATAACCTCCTTGAAGTATCATCCAGCCCTTGGGTTTCTCTGCATATTTCTGAGCTGCTTGAAAAGCGCTTTCCAGCTTTTTCTTTTCGTCCTTTTCCAGGTTTTCATCATTTCGAAGTGAAAAATTACCGAAGGTATTGTTTCCTAATAATGAAAGCGAGGAGAGTTCAGAGTGACCGGTATCGTCCATCGGCCGGCGGTAATCCGGGGCCAGGATCTTGACCCGATTTACCAGTTCGGGATCTTGCAGGCGGGAGCGGATGCGGCCTTCCAATTGATTAAGGGAAAGGTTGGTGGTGATTAAAAGTGGAAGGTTATTAATATAGCGGTAATTGAGGATCTGGAACAGCTTTTCCTGGGCCCAGGGAGTGGCATTTTCGGTTCCAAAATCATCCATGATCAATAGTGGAGAGCGGCGGATTTCCTCAAAACGCTGTTCAAAACTGGACTCCGGATTGTTGTAGGAGAATCTCAGGCTGTCCAGCAGATCCGGGACAGTCAGGAAGAGGGTCGGAATGCCAAGATCGACCACAAAATTAGCCACGGCTGCTGCCAGGTGAGTTTTACCGCAGCCGTAAGGACCTTGCAGCACCAGCCACCCTTTCAGTTTGCCGGCATACTGCTGGGAGTGATTAAAAGCCTGTTCCAATGAATCCGCCTGGGCTGGGCCCAAGCCGATCTGTCCCCGAATTTCAAAGTTCTCGAAAGTTAAATGAGACAGCTCATCCAGGTTGCTCATTTTGTACAGGCCATCCCGGGCTTGTTTCTTCAGCTGTCCGGCACGACAGGAGCAAATCTGGAGTTTGCCAAAATCGGGATGTCCAACGGGGAGATCATGGCGAAGGTAGCCAACCCCGCCGCAGATCTCACAATCAGGATTACCCGGGTAAGACCCGGCGCCTGGATCAATCTTCGATGAACTCGGCGAATTCATCTTCGAGATATCCCCGGCGGTCTTTTTTAGTATGTCCTCTATCCGGTCGCTCATCTCTTCCACCGTCCTGCCAACTACGTAAGATTGCCTCTATGTAATTCCATTTTCTGACATTATTCTGGACTGCGATCCCTACTGCATGCCTGATCCAATCCTCGGGAAATTCTTTTTCTGCTTCTCTTAATGTATCCGCGATCAGGGGAGTCAGCGGACCGATATTCTCTTCATAAAGCCGGAAGATATTGGGCTGCTCCAAACTCAATGTCGGGATCGGACTGTCCCCGTCTGAGGGGCGCCACGATCCGTCTGCGACGGATTGAACCGCGGCCTGCCCGCGCGGAGAGTTGAAAAAATAAATCACCAGCTCATCTTCCCCTTCAGGGACAGCTGTCTTTAAAAAGGTGCCGCGGTTCACCGCCCGCTCCAGCCCGTTTTGGACAGCAGCTTGCTGGACGGCGGCCGTGGCGCCCAGGCCAGTCATGAAATCCGGGTCCCCGGTGAAGTTCTCTTCCTTCAGGTAGCGGACTTCGCCTTCCAGCCGGGTGAAGAGCCACAGGGCGTATAATGTGACCTTCATTTCATCCAGGTCGTCTATTTGCGGAAGCAGATCCGTAAAGAACAGGCTTGGAATCCGGGTGGTACTTATTTTTCCGGGTGGAAGACCGTTAAAAGTCATCAGGTTACCTGGGAGAGATCAATGTCTCGGGTGGCAGCATTCTCAAATTTGGCCAGGTTCTTCCGGAAGACCAACTGAACATCCCCGGTGGGGCCGTTGCGGTGTTTGGCAATGATAATTTCTGCCAGGTTCTTATATTGGGAATCTTCATCATATACTTCTGGCCGGTAAATGAACATCACGATGTCAGCGTCCTGCTCCAGGCTCCCGGATTCTCTGAGGTCTGATAATACAGGCCGCTTGTCGGAGCGCTGCTCCACTGCTCGAGAAAGCTGGGCGGCAGCCAGTACAGGCACGTTCAACTCTCTGGCCAGGATCTTCATGTTGCGGGATATATCAGATACTTCCTGGACGCGGTTGTTATTGCGGATATCCCCGGCCATCAGCTGAAGATAATCCACTACAACCAGGTCCAATTTATATTCCAGGTGCAGACGGCGGCATTTTGTGCGCAGCTGAAGGGGTGTAAGGGCGGGTGTATCATCCAGGAAAATATGGGTATCGGTCAGCACCTCAATGGCTTGAGTGAAGAGCAGCCATTCGTCAGGACTGAGTTTACCAGACCGAAGCCTGGTGGAATCGATACCGGTTTCCTGGGCGATAAGGCGCTGCACAAGCTGTTCGTTGGACATTTCCAGAGAGAAGATGGCCACATGTTTTTTATGGGTCAGGGCAGCGTTTTTTAAAGCGGATAATATAAAGCCGGTTTTTCCCATTCCAGGTCGCCCGGCGATGATTAATAAATCTGAGGGTTGTAAACCTCCCAACATTCTGTCGATGTCAATAAAACCTGTGGGAACCCCCACCAGGGCTTCATCCCGCTGGGAAAGCTCTTCCATGCGGTCAAAGTAATCACTAAGTACGGAGCGAATGGGCTGCAGGTCCTGGGTCGTTCGGCGCTGGCTGACGTTAAAAACGGCTTTTTCAGAGTCATCCATCACTGTATCAAGAGATAGATTTTCCTCATAAGCAAGTTTTGCGATCTTGTTGGCTGCGTTTAACATCCGGCGCCTGATAGCGGTTTCTTCCACCCGGTGTCCGTATGCCTCAGCATGGAGAGAAGAGGGAACATTATTGATCAGCTTGGTGATATAGGCCGCTCCGCCAATATCCGCCAGATGCCCCTGCTGATCGAGATCCTCTGTTACTGTCACGAGGTCGATAGCTTCGTTGCGGTCATGCAGGGATACAAAAGTTTCCCAGACCCATTTGTTGCGGTGGATATAAAAATCATCCGCCGCCAGGAATTGAGCTACATCATAATAAGCTTCGGGATTGATCAACACTGCCCCAATGACAGCTTCTTCTGCTTCCCGACTGTGGGGAACCATCTGCGGTCCGGATGTTTCGGGAGAGGATTCGAATTCTAGGGATTCAGTCATAGTTGGTTTTGTAGTGGTGTTGGTCACCTGACCACCGAAATATATTCGGTCAGTTGAAGAATGGGAAGCGGGACTATAATTCCTCGGGGTTTTCTTCGTCAGGGTTGTCGTCGGATTCTTCGGGGTTGATTTGATCCAGATAATTTTCAAAGATAGATAAACGCTCACTATCCAACTCTTCGTCCGGAATGGCCTCTGACAGGTCATCTTCCGGGATCATTCCTGCCTCATCCATCACATCTTCAGCGACAAAAATCGGCACATTCAAGCGAATGGCAAGATTCATAGCATCGGAGGGGCGGGAATCAATATTATGCAGGGTGCCATCAATGTTGATGGCAATATTGCCGAAGTAGGTCTCATCTTTTAAAGATACAACTTCAACGTGGATCACGTCGGCATCCAGGGAATCTAAAATGTTCACAAATAGATCATAGGTCAGGGGGCGAGACACTTCCACTCCTTGCAGAGCCAGGGTGAGGTGTTCGGCTTCGTAAATCCCAACCATAATGGGCAGATAACGATCTGTGTCTATCTCCCGCAGAATCACCACCCGCTGCTGCGACATTAAACTGACCCGGATGCTATCAATGACTACTTCGATCATGTTGGCCATAACAGGAGCTTCCTTCAGAATAAATCCTGATGTCTTGTTATTCTATCACGGGGGAATAACGACTGCAACGAAGGAACCTTAAAGGCTTAAATTTGTTAAGGAAAAATCTCCTTGAGATGGATGTTATCTGTTCTTGGGTAAAAGCTTTCGGTGGCGAGTTATGTAAATTTTCAAATTCAAACCCAACAGGCATTAACTTGAATAATCTACAGTGGTAGTTGGGATAGAGTAAGAAATATAAAATATTGGTGGACTCAGAGAGTAATTCTGTGAGTTATGTTGGAAAAGGGGATGATTCTCGTAGTATCTGACCTGATATTTACTCAATATGTAGATATTGTCTGAGACCATTTATATTTGACGCAATATAAAAATAGATTACTGGTTGTATTGTGAGAAGCAGGCGGTTCGCAGAATCTGTAGTCCCCAATCTGTACGGATCCCTTGTAAAAGAGAACATGACCACAAGCAGTATAAAACCAATGATGTTGAACAATAAAAATCGACTCTCTGTTGCTGAGGAATCAAGGTCAATTACCAATGGAAATAATAACAGTATTATGATCCAGGTCAGTCCCCAAGAATTTAGATTGGAGAGATTATAGAGCATATGATAAATTGATTTGGCTATATGGGCAGGTTTGATGATAAACGTCACAACCAGGCCCGCTGAGAGAGTCCCCAGGACTAGATATTGGAGAAATGTCTTCTTTTTAATTCTAGCGCTGATCAATGCATAACCTATCAATCCGATCAGAGCAACTATGGTGATCATAAGGTTAGTTTGATCTAGAACACCACTGCCTTCAATCTTGAAATATAGATATGTGTTCCAAGCGAGCGACAGTGTAGCGGATGGAAGGATCAATCCCAGTGAATGGGATGTGGGGAGTTCTTTCATGCTCACAGCAAGTGCTCCAAAAAGGACCAGATACATAGGCCCTTCGATGCGGGAAAAACCAACACCGATCAAAGCAATTGATCCCAGGATTAACCATGCTTGATTGGATTCCTTGAGGTATTTCCAAATTGCAAATAGGCTAAAAAAAATATATGTTGCAGCGGTTAGATTAGTTTGTATGTAAACTGAATGTTCGATGAATAAGAGCGATAGGAAACCCAAGATCGTTACACCGGTAAGAATAGATCCGATCGTTGAATCGAAAGCCTTCCGCAGTTCAATATATATGCCTGTTGTTAATAATAAGAGCAGTGATCCTGCGAGTATTGTTTGGTAACCGGACAAGAAATCCAGGTCCACCAGTGTACTGGCCATCTGGAATACCGAGGTGATTATCCCCCATTTTGTAAATTGATCAATCGTATAGGGCTGCAGCCCGTATTGGGCCAAGACCTTACTATGAATAATGATGGAGAAACTGTCCGTTGTTGCAAATATATAATAAGATTCAGTTAGAAAGTACCCCGCCAGAAAGATTGAGATTGCGCAGATTGCCAGTATGAAGTATTGATTTGGCAATAACTTGAATGTATTTCTGCGGATATTCAATATGACAAAGAGAACAACCATGGCCGCTAATAATGACGAGATTGAGAAAAAATCATAAGGTATTCCGAAAATCAGTATGATCATGGAACAAAATACCAGGACAAGCTTGCCCCATAAAAAACCACTGAACGCCAATACCCAGATAGGGATCTTTTTCACCAATGGCAGAACGCTTAGCAGCCCAATCAAGTAAAGCAGTAAATAAAACCACGGAAGCATGGAGTTACTCATTGATTAATTCCATTGGTAAGATAAGAATTTTTGTATCGTAGCTTGTGATCATTAGTTCTGAGTTTTCTTCAATTGGGTCATATATCAGATATTCAATATCATTGTCCCATATGGATGTGAATGTCAGCCCTTCCCTGGATCTCAGAGATCTATACTCACTCTTGGACAGGAAGGGAGGGACAGAATTATCTTGGTAAACATATAATCCAAATCGATCTAGCCTTGAGAGTTCGCTATTGCCAGGAGTATCGGGATGGATGTTGACCTGGTGTAGGGGGTATTTCTGAAAGGTGGTGTAATAAACCTTGAACGGAATCTCGCGGAGCCATCTAAGTTCGCCCAACTGAAGGATATTTCCGGCTTCAACTTGATAGATCACCTGAGCCCGAAGGTTTCCAATTGTTAATAAATTGAACTGATTGAGGAAGATAGTTGATAACAAGATGATTGAGATGGTGATTCCACCGAGATACCTGGCGGCTTTATTTGAGATTAATCCGATGATGAGTGTGGTACTTAAACAAACCAGATAAAGAATTAACAGATCCTTAGTGGAAGGAACTTTTGTTAATCCCCGGTATTCATGGATCACTGGCAGCAATAATATTATGCCAATATAAGCAATCGAGATTATGTATGCTGTCCAGAAAAGAGTAAATCTAGATCTGTTGTTTATCATGAAGGCGCATCTTTTTCTTTCATGTGAGTTGGGTATTTGTATTCTATCCTATTAATTCGTTCTGTCAACGAGAACACTGCTCACAAGATCGAGGATCAGAAATAACAGCAATGAAGGAACCCTGAAGGCTTAAGATGTTTAAAAAATCACATCCTCCTCGAGCAGGTAAGGAAATAATTCTCCAGGGTGTGATCCAAAACAGGGCTTATGTTTATAATCAAACCAGTTCTTATCTTGCAGATGGGGATTACTGGAGGTTCATGGTTGCGGAGGATATTGTTCAGGAGCGGAATCGAATTATTCCCTTTGATCTGCTTCGAGGATTATTGATCATTCTGATGGCATTAGATCATGCCAATTTCCATATTGCCCAGCAGCACTCCCCGGGTGAATATTGGGGTGGATATTATCCGCTCTATCCCAGCCCCCTGCACTTCCTGACCCGATTTGTGACCCACTTCAGCGCCCCGGGGTTCTTTTTCCTGCTGGGAGTGGGCATGGTTTTATTTTCTTCTTCCCGCAAAAAGAAAGGTTGGAGAGCAATAGAGATTAAGGGGCATTTTCTATTAAGGGGGTTGGTATTGATTGCTCTGCAGGGATTTCTGAATTACATCCAGGCCTGGTCAGTAGGGGGTTCTTCGGCACCGATATTGTATGTGGGTGTGCTGGCGGCTCTGGGTTTTGGCATGATCTTATGTGTCCCATTACTGGGTTTAAAACCGGTTTGGCTGGCAGGGATCGGCCTGGGACTCTTTGTAATTATGGAAATATTGACCCCCGCTCCTGAATTGTGGGGTAGAAATTTTGATAACCTGGCCGGGACCTTGCTGGTTTACAGTGGAGGAAGAGGAGAATTCTGGACAAATTATCCGCTCCTGGCCTGGGTTGAATTGATAGTTTTGGGGTTAATTTTTGGCAAGTGGATTCAGGTTGATTCTAAAAAAGCATATCAGAAAGGAGCCTGGCTGGGCACGGCATTCCTGGGTGCTTTTGTGGTCCTGAGGAGTTTTAATGGTTTTGGAAATATCCGCCCTCTAGAATTTGACAGCGGGATGGAATTCTTTAACCTGGTGAAGTATCCCCCCAGCATGGTCTTTGTGATGCTTACCATGGGGGTTAACCTGATCTTGTTAGGGGTGTTTTCGCTGATTAAGCTGCCCGGGTCCAGGGACTGGAATCCAGTGCTGGTTTTTGGGCGAGCAGCTCTGTTTTCTTATCTGGCTCATATCGGAATTTATGCCTTGATGGGCAGGCTGCTGGCCCCGCAGGGTTCCAGTTTAGGCATGATGTATGCTCTCTGGTTTGCAGGGCTGGTTATCCTGTACTTCCCTGCCTTGTGGTACGGGAAATATAAATCTGGCCAGTCGCTCCGCTCCTGGGTGCGGTTTTTCTAAGTGCGAGATGAATTTACATTCAGCCGCCGATCTTTTCAGCTTCTTGCTTCGATTCCCGCTTCGCTTCCCGATTTCGAATATTGTGATCAAGGATCCTTTTCCGAATCCGGAGATTTTTGGGAGTCACTTCAAGGAGCTCGTCATCCGCCAGGTACTCGATATATTGGTCAAGGCTCATTTCTCTGGGCGTGACCAGGCGCTGATTGATTTCCCGGATGTTATTCCGCATGTTGGTGAGGTGTTTGGTTTTGCAGACATTGACCTCAATATCGTCCGGACGTTTATTTTCTCCCACTACCATTCCATGATAGACTTCCGCACCGGGCTCTATGAAGAGCACCCCGCGTTCCTCGGCGTTTTTTAATCCAAATGTTGTTGCCGTCCCGGTTTCGTAGGCTACCAGGGAGCCATGAGATCGCACATCCACTGAGCCGACCTGGGGAGCATAACTGTTAAAGCTTGTGTTCAGCACACCGGTCCCCTTGGTCATGGTCAGAAACTGATGGCGAAAACCAAGGATGCCCCGCGTGGGAGTTAAAAAAGTGAGCAGAACCGTTCCTGTGCTTGATTCCTGCATATCCTGCATGACACCCTGGCGGTGATTAAGAGATTCCATTACCACACCTATATCATCTTCCTGGATCTCGATCCTGACTTCCTCAAAAGGCTCGAGAATCTGGCCGGAGGGTGATGTTTTAAGGATCACTTCTGGCCGTGAGACGTGGAATTCATATCCTTCCCGGCGCATGGTTTCTATCAGGATGGCCAGGTGAAGCTCTCCTCTACCGGATACCAGCAATGTGTCCGCAGAGCCAGTATCTTCAACCCTCAAAGCCAGGTTGCTGCGGGTTTCGCGAAACAAACGCTCCCGGAGTTTACGAGAGGTTTTCCAGGTTCCTTCCCTGCCAAAGAATGGAGAAGTGTTTACACCAAAAGACATCCTCACTGTAGGTGCTTCAACTTTGATTCTGGGGAGGGGAATCGGGTTTTCACTATCGCAGATAGTATCACCGATAGTGATGCCTTCCAGTCCGGCGATGGCGACGATCTCACCAGCCTGAGCCAGATCGATCTCCTGGCGTTCCAACCCCTGGTAATCATATAAATAAGTAACTTCACCCGGAACAGTTTTTCCAGCTGCTGTTATATAAACAACCGGTTCACCAGCTGTAACTTTCCCGGCTAAGATCCTTCCTATGGCTGTGGATCCCCGGAAGTTATCATGTTCCAGAGAAGTGACAAGCATTTGCAGTGGTTGTTCAATGTCCACAACCGGGGCTGGAATTGACCTCAGAATGGTTTCAAAAAGAGGCTGCAGATCTGGACCAACATCCGGCGTGAGGCCGGCCCTGTGCTCAGTTGCAATAGCATAGACCACCGGGAAACTGGCTTGTTCTTCACTTGCCCCAAGCTCGATAAATAAGTCAAAAGTGTCATTTAGAACCTGTTCCGTATCTGCCAGTTTACGATCGACCTTATTGATGACCACAATCACTTGATGGTTAAGTTCAAGGGCTTTCTGAAGCACAAAACGGGTTTGAGGGCGGGGGCCTTCAGCGGCATCAACTAATAATAAAACCCCGTCGACCATATTTAAAACTCGCTCCACTTCGCCGCCAAAATCCGCATGCCCTGGTGTATCAACAATGTTGATCTTCGTCAGATGGCCGTTTTCTGGATCCTTGATTGTGATAGCTGTGTTTTTTGAAAGGATAGTGATGCCCCTTTCTATCTCTAATTCGTTGGAATCCATCACCCGGTCCTGGAGTTTCTTCTTTTCATGGAATACGCTTGCCTGGCGCAGAAGGCCATCAACCAGGGTGGTTTTCCCGTGATCGACATGGGCGATGATGGCGATATTCCGTATGTCTGTTCTTGTTGTTTGCATAATATTCTCTTATAACGCATAAAAAAACCGACCGATCTTGGCCGGAGTTCATTGAAATGGGACCTAAAGTTTACCAGAGGATGGTGATATTGGATAGAGTGCCAGGGAGATCTAACGAGTTGCTGACTTGAGCCCAGCCCTTATGTTTCTTAGGGCTGGGCTGTTTTTTCCTCAGTTTTTCCTTTTTAACTCGTTGATTCTGCGAAAGAGCTGAATGACCCCGAATGCTAAAAAGATCATTATCAGGAAATAGAGCCCTTCCAGGATGGAGAAAAATGGTCCATACCTCTCAGATAAGGGAATATTGGGCATCATAACTATATCAAAGGCAAAAGAATTGCCAGATAGGCCAGGACGCGCTGGTATTTTCCGATCTTGGATTCCAGGTCGCTGAAGATCTCTGGGGCGTCACCATTAGTGACCTTATACCGGAAATAAACCCAGCCACCCATTTCTCCAACCTTTTCCCATCCTGCATCGGCAAAAAGCTGCAGATAGGAGTCTTTGTCTTTAGTCCTGAGGGATTGATAATCCAACCTGTAAACATAATCAGCAGGTTCTCCCTTCTGGAATTGGTAGCTCCCGGGAAAAGGAATGCCTTCTAGGTGATAATCCTCGCTGAGCCATTTCTGAAAGCCAGGCTTCTTCTTTTTCATCCTGCCAGGCCCAAAACCATTTTTAGTTTAGTTACGAGTTCCTTAGTCATCTGATTCCTCCTCGGCATTCTTTGCCTGCCAACTATCAAAATTCGTTGATGCACTTTGCAGCATGATTTCCATCCGCTGGATCTGACCCAGTAAAACCTGAATTCCGATTTCTGTGATCTGGTAAATTTTCCGACGTCCCTCATTGCCAACCAAAGTTAATTAATTGGCTTTTCTCGAGGGAGCTAAATGCGCCATAAAGTGTGCCCGGGGCTAACCGGAGCGTGCCCTGGCTGATCTGCTCGGCTTCCTGCATCACAGCGTAGCCATGTTTGGGTGTGACCAGGGCCAGCAGGATGTAATAGGTCGATTCTGTCAGGGGTAAGGTGTTTTGAGATTGATTTATCCTCCATATCTGATCCTTTTGTAAGGTAGATGTACCGTAAGGCGCTATAGCGGCAGACGATATAACGTATAACGATATAATACATACAGTTTTTATAGTTTGTCAATAGTGAATTATCACTTGACAATTGTAGATAATAAAAACTGAAAATGCAAAATTCAATTTGATGGGATATTAGAATTCTTGGCAAGGGGGAAGCGTGACGAGTATTAGCACTGTATATTCGGGTGAACATCATCACCTCGTATATAATACAATCATTAGTTTGGGAGTGGTAGGAGTTCTAAATGAAAAAAATGGATTTTAAAAATGAACTGAAACACCTCTACCAACCTCATAAAAAGGATTTCCAGATTGTAGAAGTGCCTGATATGCAATTCTTTAAGGTCGATGGCCACGGTGATCCGAATGTGGCTCCGGAATATACTGCAGCGATTGAGGCCTTGTATGCCATGTCCTACAAGGTCAAATTTTATAGCAAAAAAGAGGAAAAAGATTACGTGGTCCCGCCTCTGGAAGGTTTATGGTGGGCGGAAGATATGGATTCCTTTTCATCTGCCAGGGATAAAAGCCTTTGGGATTGGACCATGATGATCATGACCCCCGAATGGATCACTGCCGAAATGGTCACTGAGGCCCGGGCAGAGGTAATCAAAAAGAAAGAACTGCCGGCCCTGGAAAAACTGCGCTGGGATGTGTACCAGGAAGGGCTTGCCGTCCAGATCCTGCATCTGGGATCCTATGACGATGAGGGTCCGGTATTGGCCAGGTTGCATGATCAGTGGATGCCGGAGAATGGGTACCTGTTCAATGGTTTGCACCATGAGATTTACCTCAGCGATCCCCGGCGGGTAGAACCGTCAAAACTGAAGACGATCCTCCGCCAACCCATTAAAAAAGGCTAGGAGAAAGTCATGGCAGAACCGTTTATTATTCCCAGCCTGGAAACGGAGAGACTTTTTTTGCGGGCATTTACGAAGCATGATCTGGATCCTTTTGCTGATATGGTGTGCGGACCCGGATGTAATGCAAAAAGCAACCTATGATGGAACACCCATGACGCAGGGCCCAGGCCTGGAATTGGCTTTGTTTGATGTTAGGGCATTGGCATATGAGGGGTTATGGTATTTGGGGTGTTGAAGAGAGATCCTCAGGTGAATTGATCGGCAGGATCGGCCTCCAGTTCCTGGATTGGTTTGAAGATGTTGAATTGGTCTGGATGCTGGCCAAACCTGCCTGGGGGAAGGGGTACGCTTCTGAAGGGGCCAGGGCTGCCATCAATTTTGGATTTGAGATCCTTAAGCTGCCCCGCATTGCCGCTGTGATCCACTGTGAGAATCAAACCTCTATCCGACTGGCTGAACGCCTGGGCATGACAATGGAAAAAGAGATTGTGCGTCAGGATATCCGGTTTTATCAATATGTGATCTCTGGACATTAAGCCGAGCGCGATAGTTGGTTTTCCCCGATAAGTACTCAAACATTCTCGATTGAAGTAGCTGTGAATTAATTCACATTGTTAACGTTGTATAAAAACCCGCAATTACGGACTTGGACCTCATATAGGAGGTGTATACTATAGTTGTTAAAAATTTCACAAACTTAGCGGAGGTAGATCATGTCAGTTGAAAGTTATCCCAAATTCTATAAAAAAGTTCAGGAAGAGATGAGTGCCTATGGAAAAGCCAATCCTGATATTATGGCTGGGTTTAGCACCCTTCATAAAGCTGCTGGTACAGATGGGGCCCTGGATGCAAAAACCAAAGAACTGATGGCTCTGGCTATCGGAATTGTAGTCCGCTGTGATGGATGTATCGCTTTTCATGTTCATGATGCCTTGAATGCTGGGGCTTCAGAGGACGAGATCGTCGATACAATTGGTGTTGCCATTATGATGGGTGGAGGACCTGCAGTGGTATACGGTTCAGCTGCCCTGGAAGCCCTCAAGCAATTCCAGCAAAACCAATAATTCGATATAATATGTGATCAAATAAGCCGGCGGGAGAGATTTCCCGCCGGCTTTTTTGTCTTTAATGTACAATAAGATATAGACGTCTCTTCACAGATCAAATGCTACTACCCGGCACAGCTAGGTCAGGAGGTATGCCATGAATGACTTGTGTATGCTGGAAAAGTATTTTCCCGCAGGGAATCTTGAAGGAGGCATTGAGTTAGCAAACCGGCTGGATTGGGGAATTTCCGTTCAGATAGCGGGCGACGGGTTTGTGGTGTCGAGCGGGGATGAACCGATACTAAGAGCAGAACATAAAGACGCAATACAATCTTTTATTTATGGGTTGGGTTTAGCGTACGCTATTCTACCAGAGCAAGTATTCTCCTCTCTGGAAAAAGCGCTGAAAGACCTGTAAAATACATTGATAATGACTCAACCATAAGGAGTCATCATGCGACAAATTAAACCTTCTCGATCCACAAAGTTATTTTTCGTTGTCGTTTTGTTGATCTTACTCAGCCTGGCTTGTAATAAACCCATGCTGGATCAAGCCCAGGGAGCAGATGAGACTGCCTTGATAGAATTGAGAGTCAGGGAAACTATGGAAGCAAGGGAAGGGGGGCAATCCACGGATGGGGAAGACCAATCGGGCCAGGATGGGGATGCCCTTCCTCCTTCAGAAACACCCGACCCTGGAATTACAGATACACCAACCCTGACACCAACCGTTACTAATACACCCACCCCGGAAGTAGCCATGATCTATGCCTCGGCCAATACCAACTGCCGCACTGGTCAGGGTACTTTTTTTCAATGGCTGGTCACGCTGCAGGAAGGGGAGGAATCTGAAGCTGTAGGAATAGATACTTCAGGGGATTATTGGTACATCCGCCGACCTGATAATCCATCACAATTCTGCTGGCTGTGGGGGAAATACGCCACACCTTCCGGTCCGTGGCAATCCCTTCCGGTCTATACACCAATTCCAACGCCTACCCCGGGTGCTGATTTTAAACTTACTTATGTAGGGATTACGCAGTGCACGTCGAATTGGTTGGTACAATTCCAAATCGATAATATCGGTTCAAAAACATTTGAATCCTGGAGGTCAAAAGGTACCGATAATTCAGGAGGGTTAGTAAACACAGTCAATAAGCAGGATAAATTCTATCACTTCAATCACTGCACTGTACTATCATCCCAGAATGACCTGACCCCCGGTGAAGGATCCTATTTGAACGTCATCTTCAACAATGATTCCACCGGGCATAACCTCACTATTGACATCAAGGTCTGCACAGAAGAAAGTCAAAGTGGTGAATGTTTCAATAAGGTCTTTGATATAAAACCGTAGGAAGGGTACAAAAAGATCCTAAGGATAAGTCTCCGCTAATAATATCTGGATGGCAGCCTCGGTTTCAGCATAAGCGCCTTCCCCGATATGAACATAGCGGAGATTTCCTTTTTTATCGATTAAGTACAGGGTAGGCCAATAGCGGTTGTTATAGGCTCGCCAGGTCCGTCCATCATTATCCTGGGCAACAGGGTACTCAATATTCAATTCGGTCACTGCCCGTTTCAGGTTTTCAAGCTCTTTTTCGTGGGAGAACTCTGGATAATGATTGCCGATCACGACCAGACCCTGGTCTTTATAATTCTGATGCCATTCCCTCAACGAGGGAATCACGTTTTTGCAGTTAATTCAACCATAGGTCCACATATCCACTAATACTACCTGGCCTCGTAAATCTGCCAGGCGTAATGGACCATCGGTGTTGATCCAAATTTCGTTTTCCAGTTCCGGGGCAGGACCCAGATTTTGGAGTTTCAGATTTCCTTTTTCAGCCTGGACATTGCAGCTGGTCAAAATTAGTACCGCCCCGATCAAAATCAGGAGTTTTTTCATACAAGCCCTTTTAGATCATGCAAATTAATTAGTAGTCTACCCTAGTACAGGTTACAATAAAAATAAATCAGAGAGGATTTATAGACGATGATAGATGTGGTAAATCTTACTGAAAAATTTTCCCTTATCGCTGACCAATGGGATCCCAGGATCATTGCTCAATTGAATGATTACCACCTGAAAATTGCCAAGATCCAGGGCGAATTTGTCTGGCACAGCCACCCGGAAACCGATGAAGTCTTCCTGGTGGTGGATGGCGACCTTACCATTTATTTACGGGATGGAAAATTGATCCTCAAACCAGGAGAATTATGTGTCATTCCCAAAGGGGTTGAGCACAAACCAGCTGCGGATCAGGAATGTCAGATCCTGATGGTAGAACCAGCCGGTACCGTGAATACCGGTGACGCCGGCGGTGAGATGACAATCGATGAAACTGCCTGGATCTGAAAACAAAACCATCCAATCTCAGGGTATCTTAGATAATAAAGGTTCAATTTTATGTTCAAAAATATTTGGGTGCCAAGTATATATCACGGCCATCGAAAAAAAGGGGTATTTTTCGAAGGCTGGTATTACAAATTAATCTCAGCAGACCAGAAGCAGCGCTGGGCGGTGATTCCTGGTATTTTCAAACACCCTGATCCGGAACGCGCCCATGCTTTTGTTCAGGTTCTGGATGGGATGAACAGAAAGGTCGTTTATCACCGTTTTCCAATTGAGGATTTTAAGGCGTCCCATTCATCTTTTATGATCCAGATCGGGGAGAACTACTTTCACTCTCAGGGATTTTCATTGGACCTCTCTGATGAGGGACAAGAAATCCGGGGCGATTTGTCGTTTGGGGATCTCCAGCCCTGGCCGATCAGTCTGTTCTCTCCTGGCGTGATGGGCCCCTACCGATTTGCGCCTTTCTTGCAAACGTATCATGGGATTCTCAGCCTGGACCATGATATCAGGGGCAATCTCCAGATTAACAATCAAAAAGTGGACTTCTCAGGTGGCCATGGTTATATGGAAAAGGATTGGGGGAAAACATTTCCCCGGGCGTATATCTGGATGCAAAGCAATCATTTTCCCGAAAACGGCGTATCTCTAACTGCCTCCGTAGCAACGATTCCCTGGTTATCTGGCTGGTTCCGGGGATTCCTGGTCGGGATAAAAACAGGTGGAATCCTGTACCGTTTTACAACCTACCTGGGGTCACAGATCGATCTGTTATCGGTTACTGATCAGGTAGTGACCTGGCGCCTGAAGGGAAACTCAAAATCTGGTCCGGAAGCCGGATCTCCGGGTTATCGCCTGGATATATCCGCTAAAAGGGGACAAGGAGGGTTATTATCGTCTCCTGAACTGGATGGAATGACTCCCCGCATCCTGGAAAGTTTAACGGGAGTGATCGAGGTAACGCTATCCAGCCTGAATGAGGATGAGCTGGAGCAGGAGGTCATATACCAGGGAGCTGGCAGTTGTGCTGGGTTAGAGGTTGCAGGTTCGATTGGGGAAATAGTTGATCAAAACAAGCAGGAGGAACAGTGATCGAATTATCCAATTCCTGGATTAATAACCTCCCTCAGGCTTGTGTTGGCTTGCTGGCAGTTAAAAATGCCCCCAATCTAAAAGACCACCCTGATCTTAAATCCGCCAGGATCGAACTGGAAAGTGAATTAAGGGCAAAATATGAGGGCTTGGACCGTAAATCACTTCGTGAACTGCCTGTCTTTGCCGCCTATGATGCCTTTTACCGGACCTTCAAAAAAACATATCATGTCCAGCTCCAGCTGGAATCAGTAATCTTTAAGGATAAATCGATCTTTTCTCCCTCTGCCCTGGTGGCCTGCATGTTCATGGCCGAACTTGAGACCGGCCTGTTAACAGCTGCCCACGATCTAAAAACCCTGGCCCTGCCGCTGATGGCGGATGTTGCAGAAGGCCATGAATCCTATTTGCGCCTGGATGGATCTGAACAAGAATTGAAAGCGAGCGATCTGTATATCCACGACCAAAAAGGGATTCTCTCTTCGGTTATTTACGGCCCGGACCAGCGCACCCAGGTCACCCTGGACACCGATCAGGCTGTGTATACAACCTACGGCCCACCCGGCATCCACAAACAACAGATCCAGGATCAATTGGAGATTCTGGAAGGTTATATTAAACTTTTTGCACCCAACGTTGAGAGATCCTTATTGGTTGTGCTTTAATCTATTCCTCGACCAGTAGACGGGAGGGTCCCATGGCTGTCTTTTTCCCGAAAGAAGATCTTTGCAGGAGTATTGAGCATCTCATTGATATGTAGCGCTTGCCAGGCCAGTCCAGACCCGGAGCCGACGGCAACAGAACTGCCGCCCAGCTCCACAGCCACTCCGCTACCCAGCCCCACACATCAGCCAACCCAGACGCCCTATCCAACCCTGATTCCACCAATGGAATCCAGCTGCCCATCAGGAGGCTGGACCTTATATACTGAGGAAAATGGTCTGGCAGATACCCGGATCAGGGTATTGGAGGTTGATTCGGCAGGAACGATCTGGGTTGGCTACCTGACAGGGGAGATCAATATGCTCCAGGATGGGATCTGGATGAGACCGATAAACTCCATTGGTTACCCCACGTTTACAGTTAACGATATCGTTCCCCTTAACAATGGGGTCGTATGGGTTGGCACGCAAAGTGGACAATTAACCTACTATAGGGATGGTATTTGGCATTCCTATTATGACCTGATGGAAAACGGAGGTACAGCTATCTATGATATTGAAGTTGCCCCGGATGGCCGAGTATGGGCAGGCGCCTGGGATGGGCTTTTTCAGCTGCAGATAGATCACTGGGTCGAGGCTCCCAAACCAGTTGCGGATGACATCCAGATGACGGTAAAAACTGTTCACCTGGATCAAAGAGGTGGATTGTGGATTGGGGCGAAATATGATCTTTACTACTATCGCAACGGCGCCTGGGGAATGGTTGGATCAGATACAATGAAAATCCAGGATGTACAGGAAATCGAAGAAGAACCATCTGGCAGGATCTGGTTTGCTGGCAGGGGAGGGGTGTACTCTTTTGATGGAGAGCGCTGGGATCGGACATTCCTGGTTGAAGTGGAAGAACCAGATACCGTTGAAATCAAAACTATGAATAGCGTTAGCATTGGGCCAGATGGAAAGGTCTGGGTAGCTGGTCCCCCCGGGTCTTATGTTCTCCAGGATGGCAGTTGGAAAAAGATCGTCCCCGGAGCAGGTTCACCAGAAAAGAAGCTATTCCTGGTTGAGGTTGATCCTTGGGGAGCGGTCTGGTTTGCTTCCGGTGAGGGGATCTTGTGTTACAACCCTTAACCCGTATCAGATAGCCGGACTGAATGGCCGGTTCTGGCTGATTCGTATAATGCCAGAGCGGTACGGACATGATCCCTGGTCTCTTCCAGGCTGATTAAAGGCTCGTTTCCGTCCAGAATGGCGGTTTGCAGATCTTCCACTTCTCCAAGATAGAGAGATTTTTTGGGTATCCGGATATTGCGGGATTTTCCTCTGCGGTCAGAGTATATCACTCTGGAATTTTTGTCCATTTTTGTAAAGGGGTGAGAAATGGTAAGACTGCCTGCTGTGCCTATGATTTCCATAAAGGTATGGAAAGGTGTATTAAAGGAACTGGAGATCTGAGCCAGGACCTCACCTTCTTCGGTTGGAAATCCCATCTGTCCGGCAAACACTTCGTCGATCCCCGTAGGACCGGGAACCTGGCTGCCGTAGACCCAATCTGGCGCCCGGCCCATCAGGAGCTGAGTATAGCTGAGGGGATAGATGCCCACATCCCACAGGCAGCCTCCGCCATAATCCGGAACCATCCGTACATTGAGGCTGCCGGGATTCCGTCCTTTTTCTCCCATCAGGAAATCGAATGCGCCCCGGATGATGGTGATCTGCCCCAGTTTCCCCTCCCTCATCCATTCTTCGACGATCCTGGTCTGGGGGTGATGGCGGTACATAAAAGCCTCGGTTACCACCTTATCATTTTTATCCCTGGCAGCAATCACCTTATCAACCTCTTCAACTGATGTGGCAAAAGGTTTTTCACACAACACGTGAACCCCGGCCTCCAGGGCTTTGATAGTCCACTCCCCATGCAGGTGATTGGGCAGACTGATATAGACCGCATCAACTTCCCCACTTTCCAGCATTTCGCTATAACTGCCATAAGCCCGGGGAATTTCCCACTCCCGGGCATAAGATTGAGCGCTTTCGAGAGAGCGGCTGGCAACAGCAACCAGCCTACCCCTCTTGGATTCCCGAATTGCGGGTATTAATGACCGATTGATATTTGCTGTAGACAATAATCCCCACCGAACAATATTCATTAACTCTCCTTCTATTGTGTTGGGATACATATATTGTATCCAAGTTGCTCGTTAACATGGGTATTTAAATCAATATCCAATAATTTGTTATTGATCACCTTTAGAAAAACTTGACAAAGCCCACCCAGTGTTGTATAAAACTAACATTCAATTGAATAAAACAAGACTGTGAAGAGGAATAGTACACATCGCTTGTGACGGCCCAGAGAGTGAGGGTTGCTGAAAATCTCACCCGTCCAAAGATGTCGAATGGGCCTTGGAGTCGCAGGGCGAACGGGAAATTCCAACTAGCCTGTGCCGGAACTGCCACCGTTATCAAGGTAAAAGATATAACCCCGGATCTTCCGGGCCGTATCTGACAAAGTGAGGTTGGCCTTCAGGGCTGCCAGAAATGGGTTCCCGTTATTTCACTGACGGGTTTTTGTTTTAACCTGAAGCCAGGCTAATTTGGGTGGCACCGCGAGATTATTTACCCTCGTCCCTTAGTGGATGAGGGTATTTTTGTTTAAGCCTAATGGCTGAGGAGGAACGATGAAAGAAAGATTATTAACCGGTGATCGACCTACTGGCCCTTTGCATCTGGGTCATTATTTGGGCAGTCTTCGCAACCGCGTGAAATATCAGGAATCCCATGAGTGTTTTTTTGTGATCGCAGACCTGCATACTTTAACAACCCGACCCGGGAAAGATCAGATCGCCAGCATGAATGAGTATATTTATCAAATCGTGCTGGATTACCTGGCGGTTGGGATCGATCCGGATCGGGCAACGATCTTCGTCCAAAGCAGCGTGCCCGGGATCACAGAGTTAAGTGCTATTTTAGGTATGCTGGTTACAGCTCCCAGATTGGAAAGGATTCCCTCCCTGAAGGAGATGGCTCGATCAGAAGGTCTATCAGCCATGCCTTTTGGTTTATTAGGTTATCCGGTCCTGATGTCGGCCGATATTCTGATCCCACGAGCGAATCTGGTACCGGTGGGAGCGGACAACCGGGGCAATGTAGAGCTGGCAAGGGAGATCGCCCGTCGCTTTAATACATATTATGGTGAGGTTTTTCCGATCCCGGAGATGGAACTGGAGGGTACTTTGATTGGCACGGATGGGCAGGCAAAGATGAGTAAAAGCCTGGAAAATGCCATCTTCCTGTCAGATGACCCGGCTTTGGTCGAAAAGAAAGTTATGGGTATGTATACCGATCCCAACCGCACCAGCGCTGATGTACCTGGAAAGGTAGAAGGAAATCCTGTATTTATCTATCATGATCATTTTAATCCTGATCGGGAGCAGGTCCTGGAGCTAAAAGATAGATACAGGCAGGGCACAGTGGGTGACGTTGAAGTGAAAAAGAAGCTGGCGCTGGTTATCAACCAGTTTCTTGATCCCCTGAGGGCCAGCCGTGAGGAATATGCCCGTCAGCCGGATTTTGTCCTCGATATCTTAAATGAGGGATCCCGCCGAATGCGGTTGGAGTCGCAAGAGACGCTGGCATTGGTGCGAGAAGCTATGGGACTGCGGCAATACCAAAAAATCTTCGTCCCGGATGAAAATAAACAAGAGCCAGCCCGGGTCCTGGAAGGTCTGGCGTTTATGTAAACTGGCTGGTATTACATTCCACCAAACCAAACAGGAAAATATTGGTGAAATAGATCAAGGAGTGATTCCCCCTTTTTTGTTATTGGAGGATATGCCATTAAAGAGTTCAGGTGTATCCTTGAAAGGATATGTACTGTGATTCTACCTTCCGATAGTGGTTAATTAGGTAATTCTGGTCCTTTCTGTTTTACCTGACAAAATCTAAAAAGAGGATGGAGAAATCCATCCCCTTCTTTTTGTGATGGTATGATTAGTTCTTGGATAATCTTGGGCGAGGATCATGTGAAAAGAAATCAACTTAATCAACTTGGATGGGTGCTTGGCACAATGATCCTGTGTTCGTTGGCTTGCAGGCCTGTGATTACTGTAGGGTGGGGGGAAATCCTGATCCTGTTGCTGGTTATCTTTTTAGTGCTAGGGCCCATGTTTGTCAGGTTTTTCAGGAATCGAAAATCGAACCGGGAAAATGAAAACAGTTCTGAGAAATAAACTCCAGATTATTCCAGGATGAGCAGTGTTTGTTTGCGTTCAACATTATCGTTGACATGACCGGTATGCGGGTGATCTTCCCATGCCCTGGGCGCGCTCAGCTCATTTTGCATTTTCATTGATTCCAGGATCAGTAAAACATTGCCCTTCTTTAACTTCATCCCCCACGCTAACTGGGATATCAATGACTAAACCCGGCATGGGAGACCAGAGCGTGAATTTTCCTTCCAGTCTGGGAGGTCTGACCAGCAGCCATCCGCAGCCGCCTTTCCCGCTCATCCTCAACCCGGATATGGAAACGTCTCCCCCTTAAACAAATTTCCCAGTCCCCGTTATCATTGTAAATATTGGTTTCGAAGGATTTCCCATCAACCAGCAGGGAATAGGAGGTGTGTTTTCGCAGCGCCTGGAAATCAATTTCATGCGGATGTGCCATTGATCACCACTCGGAATTCCGAGATGATCTCGATTCGATATATCTCAGTGCCATCAATTTCTGCTAATATATTTGATACTCATATATTATTTTTTGTCCTCTCCCAGCGCGCGACCCATTTCCAGTTACTGGTATCCCGTTTTCCGCGCCGGATGACATTGGCTGATCTGTGAGTGCGGTCGTGGGTGGCCAGGGTTGCGGCCAGAGCGGCGACGACTGGAAGATCCTTATCTTTCTGGATTCCACTAAAGGGAGGTACGTTCATCGTTGACAAACTGGGTGTCAAAATTACCAGCCAGAAAATCCGGATTTTCCATCAATGCCTGGTGGAAGGGGATGTTAGTGCGGACACCGATCACCCGGAATTCTTCCAGGGCCCGTTTCATTCGGTCGATAGTTTCCTCGCGGGTTTCTCCGTAGACGATGAGTTTGGCGATCAAGGCATCATAATAAGGTGAGATCTCATATCCGGAGTAGACACCAGAATCAACCCGAATGCCCGGGCCGGCGGGAAGCAGTGACTGGGTGATCACTCCCGTGGAGGGTAAAAATCCTCTGAAGGGATCTTCTGCGTTGATGCGGCATTCCATGGCCCAGCCGTGCATCTAATCTCATATTGCTGATGCTGCAGAGGCAATCCGGCTGCAACACGGATCTGTTCTTTAACGATATCAATGCCCGTTACCGCTTCTGTGACAGGGTGCTCCACCTGCAGGCGAGTATTCATCTCCAGGAAATAGTAGTTTTTGTCCTTATCCATCAGGAATTCGATTGTCCCGGCATTAGTGTAATCCACTGCCCGGGCTGCCTGGACTGCCACTGCTCCCATTTTGTCACGAAAGGCTTGATTGTCACCGATGATGGGTGAAGGAGCTTCTTCAAGTAATTTTTGGTGGCGGCGCTGGATGGAACACTCCCTTTCTCCCAGATGGATCACGTTGTCATGATGGTCCGCCAGGATCTGGATTTCAATATGGCGAGCACCCTGGATCAATTTTTCCAGGTAGATATTCCCATCGCCAAAGGAGGATTCCGCCTCGCGGCGCGCAGCCGTTAACAACCCTGGCATTTCTTTTAGATTTGTAACTTCGCGCATGCCCTTTCCGCCGCCCCCCGCGCTGGGTTTGATTAATAAGGGGAAGCCAATTTCAGGTGCGAC
This sequence comes from uncultured Chloroflexia bacterium, assembly GCA_963783765.1. GTDB lineage: Bacteria > Chloroflexota > Anaerolineae > Anaerolineales > UBA11858 > B10-G9. The sequence continues at coordinate 463,302 of CAWAOV010000006.1, forward strand.
CTTGAGTAGGGCTTCGTCTGATAGATCTCCCTGTCCTTCTGTGCCAGGAACTACCGGTACACCTGCCTTGGCAACGGTATCGCGGGCAACCTGTTTATCCCCCATAGCGGCGATCGAGGAAGGTTTGGGACCAATAAAACTGATGCCCTGGTCCGCGCAGGCCTGGGAAAAATCAGCCCTTTCAGCCAGGAAACCATAGCCGGGATGGATGGCATCTGCTCCGCATTGTTTTGCGATTTCCAGGATCTTGTCAGCTCTTAAATAGGAATCACTGGCTTTTGATGGACCAAGATGATAGGCTTCGTCCGCATAGCGGACATGCAGGCTGTGCCGATCGGCATCGGAATATACGGCCACTGTCAGGATATTCATTTCCCGGCAGATCGGATGATCCGGACTGCGATTTCTCCCCTGTTGGCGATTGAGAATTTTTTTAAACATCAGTTATTAGTTACTCCCGACTTTATAAGGGAATATTTCCATGTTTTTTGCCGGGGTTTGAATCCCGTTTATTGCTTAACATTTCAAGGGCGTTGATCAGGCGGGCCCGGGTTGTGCTGGGTTCGATGACATCATCGAGATAACCCCGTGAAGCCGCAATATAAGGATTGGCGAATTTGGTACGGTATTCTTCAACCAGCTCCGCCCTTTTCTTCTCAGGGTCCTTGGCTTTAGCAAGTTCCTTACGGAAGATGATATTTACTGCGCCTTCCGGCCCCATCACCGCGATCTCTGAGCTGGGCCAGGCCAGGTTGATATCTCCCCGGATATGTTTGCTGCTCATCACGTCATAAGCGCCGCCGTAGGCTTTGCGAGTGATCAGCGTGATCTTCGGGACGGTTGCTTCGCAGTAAGCATACAGGAGTTTGGCGCCGGAACGGATAATACCGCCGTGTTCCTGTTCAAGACCGGGCAGAAAGCCCGGTACATCCACGAAGGTCAGGATCGGGATATTAAATGAATCGCAGAAACGCACAAACCGGCCGGCTTTCTCGGAACAATCTATATCCAATACACCTGCCAGGTAGGCAGGCTGATTGGCCACAATGCCGACGGTGTGTCCGCCCAGATGGGCAAAACCAACCACGATATTCTGGGCATAGGCTTCCTGGATCTCGTAAAATTCGCCATCATCTACCAGGAGGCAGATGACATCTTTGATGTTATAGGGTTTTGAGGGATCATCAGGAATAATGCTGTCCAGGGCCGGTTCCCGCCGCAGGGGACTGTCATCAGTGGGGAGGAAAGGGGGATCTTCCATGTTATTCTGGGGTAAGTAGGAGAACAGCTTCCGCACCAGGAAGAGGGTATTGGCTTCAGTGTCAGCAACAACGTGGCAGACCCCGGATCTTTCGGCATGTACATCTGCCCCACCCAGTTCCTCAAAGGTCACTTCTTCATGGGTGACGGTTTTGACTACTTCCGGACCGGTGATGAACATAAAGGATGAACCCCGGACCATGAAGATAAAATCGGTCATGGCTGGTGAATAGACCGCGCCGCCGGCGCAGGGACCCATGATAACGCTGATCTGGGGGATGACCCCGGAGGAAAGTGTATTGCGCAGGAAAATATCAGCATAACCCCCCAGAGAGACCACGCCTTCCTGGATCCGGGCTCCACCTGAATCGTTGATGCCGATGATCGGTGCCCCGTTGCGGAGTGCCATATCCATGATCTTAACAACTTTTTCAGCGTGGACTTCTCCCAGGCTGCCGCCAAATACTGTAAAATCCTGCGAAAAGACATATACCAACCGGTTTTCAATCGTACCCCAACCAGTGGTAACGGAATCTCCCAGGAACTTGTTCTGGTCTGTGCCGAAATCAGTAGAGCGGTGTTCAACAAAGGCGTCCACTTCCCGGAATGAGCCCTTGTCGAGCAGTAAATCCAGCCTTTCGCGGGCTGTCAGACGACCCTTTTCGTGCTGTTTTTTGATCCTTTCACGACCACCGCCCTCCCTGCTCTGGGCTTTTTTGTCACGCAGTTCTTGAATTTTGGGATTTTTTGAGTGTTCAACCATAGCTGAGCTCCATTAAGGTATTTTAGCAGGATTTTCCCTGAAAAAAGACTGGCTCGATTTTTGCTTTAAAATCAGGTAGATCGATCCCAGTCCGATGATGGTCAAAAAGAGGTTAACGGGCCAGCGCTGCGCCAAACCTTCCGGCTGGGCGATCCAGATCCTGTCGATCCAAAAGACGATACTATAAAAAACACTTATGATCATGGCCGCTGGACTGGACCAGTTTTTTCCACGCCATAAACCCGCTGCCATGACCATTCCCGATACAAACCAAATTAGACCATCCCCTGCCAGATATAGAGGAGATACTGCCAGGCGCAGTTTTTGCAGGATGTTCCACTGCATGATCACCTGACTGAACTTCAGGAGATGAAATAGACTGATCAGAATATATAGAATACTTAAAACCGTTATTCCAGTCGGGCGTTTTTGCTCCTGGCTGGTTGTGTTCTCAGTAACTGACATTGAGTGCTTTCTCAGGGTTATTTAATCCAATTCAGCCGGTATTATCTGAGACCCGTTTCAAGGCGGGCAATAACCAAACGCTGGATCTCACTGGTTCCTTCATAGATCTCAGTGATCTTTGCGTCCCGGTAATATCTTTCAATGGGCAGTTCCTTGGAATATCCCATGCCGCCGTGGATCTGGACTGCAGCGTCTGCGCAGAAGGTTGCTGTCTCTGATGCAAAGAGTTTGGCCATGGATGCTTCCAGTGTATAGCGGGTACCGGTTGATTTATAGCGTTCCTTGGCAAAGGCAGCCTGGTAGATCAACAGGCGGGAGGCTTCAATGCGGGTTTTCATATCCGCCAGTTTAAAGCTGATGCCCTGGAACTGACCGATCTTTTTACCCATCGATTCCCGCTCCTTGGCATATTCCACGCTGGCTTCATAGGCCGCTTCGGCAATACCCAGGGCCTGGGAGGCGATCCCGATCCGGCCGGCATCCAATACTGACATGCTGATCTTAAATCCTTCCCCTTCCTCGCCCAGGCGGTTTTCCACCGGGCAGCGATAATCTTCAAAAACCAGCTCGCTGGTTGCTGAGGCCCGGATGCCCATCTTAGGCTCTTTTTTATCACTCTTAAAACCGGGGATGGTTGTATCGACCAGAAAGGCAGTAACACCGCGGTGCCCGGCTTCAGGATTTGTCATCATGAACACCACAATGAAATCTGCCACAGGTCCGCCGGAGACCCAAGATTTACGGCCGTTTAGGATATAGGCGTCACCATCCAGAACAGCCCGGCTGCGCATGGTGCTGGCGTCTGAGCCTGACATAGGTTCTGTTAAGGAATAAGCCCCGATCTTTTCACCTGATGCAACCGGGGTCAGGAAAGACTCTTTGTGATGATCTGTACCGAATAACATAATGCCGTAATTAAAGAGGGAATTGTTAACAGACATGATCGTCCCATGGGAGGCATCTGCCTTGCAGATCTCTTCCAGGGCCAGGACGTAGGCCAAAGTGTCCATACCCGCGCCGCCGTACTCTTCTGGCACTTCAATGCCCATAAAGCCCATTTCGCCCATCTTTTTAATGGTTTCGGAAGGAAATTCCCCGCTTTCATCAAACTCAGCAGCTATAGGTTTGATCTCCTTCTCGGCAAAATCGCGGGCGGCTTTCTGAATCATTTTATGTTCGTCGCTGAGGGTGAAACCCTGGTCCATGGAAGACATTGAAGAACCTCCTTAAACAGGTTTTAGATAAGCGAATAGTGCATTTTTTATTATAGCATCAGCTCAGTGTTGAGAAGCCCGGATAAAGAAAAACAGGAAGAATGTAAACAAGGATGGTTGCAGGACATTAAATAGGATATTGGGGTAAGAGATTGATTGACGCGGATAGGATCGCTGGAAGAGAGCCAGTTGCGAAGGGGCTTTACTTCTTATCTTTTGATAGATTTTCTTTGACCCGGAAGTTAACGATTTCTGTAATCAGATCCAAGGGTAATGGATCTTCAATCGGAAACTGGATTGACCCCTTGGCATGTTTGAAGTTTGATAAATCATTCTTGAACTTTGTGATTCCGCTGGGAGTTGGATAAAACCCTATGTGTTTTGAATAGGCGGCGAAGTGAACCAGGTTGCCGTTAAGGTAAAAAGTGGGCATCTGGTAGCTGATTTTCTCCGCTGCATCCGGCGCCAAATCCCTGATCAGGGTCCTGAGTTCAGTTAATTTCTTCTGGACATCAACAGGAAAGGCCTCAATATATTCATCGATTGTCCTAAATTCTGCCACTATCTTCACTTACTCCTGGATTATTTCTGGGCATTCATTACGGTTACTTTAACAACATTGCCATCCCGCGTATAGGTTGTCCATTCGCCGACCTGTTGACCCTGGTCAAAAGTGCCGGCCCGCATCCTTGTACCATCTTTCCGGAACCATTCCCAGTATCCGGTTGGGATGTCATCCAGCATCTGACCAACCGCCCAAATGGTGCCATCTTTGTGGTGTTTTGTATATGGAGTGGGGGAGGTTTTTTTTGTTGCCATAGACTATCATCCGGGTTTTTCAACCCAACAAATAAAGTATTTCAATCTCTTTATGTGGTACCACCAAAATAGATTTTCATCGCCATTCTTGGGGTGATAACTGCTAATATTATCATATATATACAAAAAACTGAGAAATATATATCAGAATGGAAATTATCCAGGAGAAAAGGGTAATTTTTTTTATAGGTTTGTATTGATGATTTTTTTATTAGGTGTTTTAAGCTTCAGAAATGCCAATAAACTCAGTCCAATACAACCAATCACAGTCACCAGAAAGGGAGTTCTGGGATTGAAACGATCCCAGAGCAATCCGCCCAGATAAGGGGCTGGTAAAGAGACAAGCCCCCGGCTTGTTAAGGTTAAACCAAAGGCGATGCCGCGCTGTTCTTCTGGAACAGCCTTGGATAGCAGGGATTGTGATGCTGGGCCAGCCAGTCCAATCATAAATGGATGAACCAGGGCCGACGGGACCAGCCCCAAGAAATTCCGGGCAATGAGGGGAGTCCCAAAGTGGATAGCTAGTAACAAATAGGCTATTCCCATCCCGATATTCTCGCCTTTTTTATCTACCCAGTACCCCAGGGGTATTGTGACAAACAGTGCGATAGCCGCACCGATGGTGGGTAGATAGGCAAGCTGGGCCACACTAACGCCAACAATTTGTTCAGCAAATAAGTATTGTAATGAACTGGACAAACCGACGAAGATATCATTGGTATGATCAATGATGAACAACCAGGTGAACAGACCTCCGGCCAATACTAAACCTGTCACTGCCCTAAAACTTTTCCCAAATGGGGTCCCGGAAGGACGAGGTTGACTCGGGAGTGACTTTAATGGGGTTCTCCGGGACAAAATTGCGAGAATGACTGATCCTATCCCGAAGAATGAAGCGGCTGCCAGGAGCATGGCCTTAAAACCAAATTGGGAGACGATCAAACCGGCCAAAGGGTATTTGATCAAATTGATCACGTTTTTTACATTGAGCTGAATTGCATATACTTTTGCCCGGTTTTTTTCAGCGGTGTTGTCTGCGATAAATGCCGCGAAACTGGGACCTCCCAGGGCCCACCCAATCCCCATAATTGTAAATGCCAGTATCATCCATTGCCATTGATCCGCGAATAACATCACGGCAAATGACAGCAGCTTGAGGATATTGCCCCAGTTGATGGTTCTCAATCTGCCGAATCTGTCTGAGAGCCAGCCGCCAATGATGTTTATGAGGAGAGGAACAATTTCTGAAAGGCTATAAACCAGACCGATATCGATCACACTGGCCCCCAGATCACTCATAAATAGAGGTAAGAACAGACCATACATGTCTGAGAGAGTGATAAAAAACTCACCCGCCAGGAATAAACGCAATGTTGGCGTTAGGATGGATCGTAGAGATTCGTCTTTGCCTTCCACTTTCCTCCATTTGCTTTGTTAAGACAAGAAGGAAGCCCAGGGTTTTTTCTTAGCCCATAAAGTCGATATATTCCCGTTTTATAAGGTTATCCAGGTCAATAGGATTCCTCTTTTTGACTCTCAATAACCCTGGAATCCATGGATGAGCTCAGGACAGGGCTGATTGCTGGTAGTTGGTTTAGATATCCTGGATTGCCCTTGGTTCATCTTTAAGGCTGTTTTTATCCTTGATAAGAACAAAAGCAAAGAAGATCCCAAAAAGCACATTTACTGCAGCGTAGACCCAGTAGGCGCTCTCTGGTTTTCCTTCTATGCCATGTAAAAAAGGAAGCAGTGGTGCAGCTGTATTATTCATGGCGTGAAAGATCATCACAATGATCAGTTTGTTGCCGCTTGAGTTATATAACCAGGCATAGATGATCGATATGCTCGTGGTCATCAACACAAAAGCCAAAAACGAGTAAGCGCTGTGTAAATCACCCGCCATAAACCACAAGGGTAAATGCCAAATACCCCAGATCAGGCCGATAACTAGACTGGCCGGCAAGACCCCGATCTTATCCTGGAGAGGTTCCTGGGCATAACCACGCCAGCCAAATTCCTCTTGTCCACCGCCAATGATCAGCATCAGAAAGAGGTAAGGTATAGCCAGAATTATCGGCGACACAGGACTTTCGGCCGGAAATAAAGTTTTGGCTACATCCAGGCCAACAGCGGGCGCCAGATAATGAACGATGGCATGAATGGCCAGCGGCAGCGCCAGCGCTATCAGGAGATAAATTGGCTTGAAGTGAAAATCAATGGCCTGTCCGAAAAATGCTTTGATACCTTTCCAGCCTGCCTCCCGTCCTATGAGCGTAATTGCTGCCAGTAAAGGGGCAAAGGCACCAATGATAACAACCACGAGTGAATACCCGGTTATGTCAATTGGTAATTCAATTCCTATTCCATCTAATACAGAAGGAATCCATAAAGTCCATGAATAGGCAAAAGTCAGTAAGAAGAATATCCATGGATTCCTGTTCGATTTGTGATTGGATGTCATAATTTTCCTTCGTCAAATAGTTGATGTAAGTTAATAGATGAGAGTCACAAAAAACCTGCCATTCGGGATAAGGCATCTGAAGTCAATTGAATTCCATTGTTGATTATAGAACTAAAAACCAATAAGTTGTAAAAAAGTGGGACACTGGTAAAAAAAATCAGCACTAAAACATTGGTCCAGAACTTATTGAGTTCAAACTTGAAGAGCGCACCACCAAGAAACCTGATCCTGGCTGGCGTTTTCACCCAGCTCGAAGTCTTTTATCTAATTTTCCTGATTGATGAAATTCTTGATATTTATCTTCCGGGATTATCTCAATATCTAGAGCGGACGCCATTTTGATCCTATTTCCGCCCGGGTTTTTTGCTAGAATCGGGAGCCTCGTGGTCATACCAAATGCTGCGACGACCTCAAGGGTTTTCAAGTGAACAATCACAGAAAATGTGAAGCAGATCACCCTGGGAACCGAAAGGCATTTGGTAGGTGAGCAGATCAGTCATTTCATCCTAATCCCCAACAACCGGTCCAACGCCGGTGCAGGATGGTTCTCTCGGTCATTATCTTTTTTTCCCGTGCCGCCACCTGGCTGTCAGGTGCAGTGGATTGAGTGCAAATAGTATTATTATGATTCACTTATATCCCAGTTGGTCTAAAAACGGCCCTATTGATCTATCAAGGGTTTCCTTTTGCTCAACTGAAAGATTATCTTTCCATTTATCATTCATATTTGGTAAGGTTTTAGGCAGCAAATCATAAAATTGATCTGGATCACTTAACTCACAAAAGGCAGTTATTTTTTTCATTGTTCCCCGAACGTCAGTTATAAAATCCTCGTATCTGATTTCCACATATCTATCTTCAAACAGACTTTTATTTTCGAGTATTTCACCCACATCCCGCTTCCACTGCAACCCACATAATTCAATGGCTGGTTTTCCTTTCTTCTCCCACTCAGAGGCTTTTTCCCCCCCTAGCCACCATATTTCAGTGTCGTTCCACCAGCTGACGTTTAATAAGGAATTGGCGACTGCGCGGCCATCTCTGATGATATGAATATAGTAAGCATCACCGAACATTTTTTCAATTAATCGAATCCTTTGATTGTTTGCAGTCTGTTTATTGAGAAATCGCTTTTTACCGGTCAGATATAAGTGTCTCTTTATTAAGTCCTTAAGCTTTTTTTCTGTCTTTAAATTGAGATCACTCTCTGTGGTTTTAGTTGAATGGATAAATCCACAGTAGTCATGGTAAGTTTGACTTGCCTCAGAAGGTTTGATATATAACTTTCTGTTTGAAATAATGCCTTGTTTGGCCAAGGTACCCAAAAATGGCAAATCAAATATTCTGTGTAAAAAGGGTATGGGTTTAATAGTCGCGAATTTGGAACTATAGTTCGAAAACCAGCAGACCTCAGGGTGTGTCGAGAGAAGATTATAAAACACGGTAGTTCCTGAACGACCCGAGCCGACTATGAAAATTGGTTTTTCAATTACCATGGTGATCACTCCTTATTCCGCGGATATTCACGATATCGTTACCTGTCAATCCAAATACGCAGGGCGCCCGTCCAGTTCAGTAAATAGTAAGTAGATTTGAGCATAGCACAATCCCCGCATTCCTTCTAGAATCTGGTCGCCTTACTACTTACAAAACTACTGCTTACTGCGCCGAAGGCGCCGGTACAGGTGGAGCGGGGTTTGGTTGCTGAAAATAGTTATCCAGACTCATCGTTCGCAGGCAAGTCGACAGATCCAGTTCCTTTTTGTCTGTGGTGAGGTTTAATGATTTTGTCAGCCAAATACCCAAAAACAAAAATGCCAAGATAATCAAAAACCAGGTCCATAATTGAGAACGCTCGATAGGTCAGGAAGATTTGCGTAGCCTCTTCGATTGTAACGATTACAAAGACGATGATATTTCCCAGGAGAACATATCTTGAAAAGATTTTTATTCTTTTCGTTTTAAGGACAAAATTTACTAGAAATGAGAGGATGCCAATTAGGAGGAAATGACCAAGTTTATCACCTCCTGGCACGCCGTAAATGAAAGGAAAGTAGGTAGTGCCAAGACCTAGATTGGCAATAATCACAATGAGGATGAGGAAAACAACAAAGGCAATCGTTATAAATATCATAAAGAATCAAAAGAGCTATCTAACAGATGAGCTTCGCGAAGCATCCTGAACACCGTGAAGGGCACCTGCACGGTTCAGCAAATAGATTTGAGCATAGCATAATACTAACATTTCTTCTAGAATCTGGTCGCCTTACTACTTACTAAACTGCTGCGTACTGCGCCGAAGGCGCTGGTACAGGTGGATCGGGGTTAGGTGCCTTTATTCGTGTTCCGCTCCAGTTCTATCTGAGACCTTACCGTCCTGGACAAGCTGAATACAATCACCAGTCCGACCAGGTACACACTTATTGTCACCCAGAAGTAGCCGTGCACTATATTCTCCGGCAGCAACGCCAGAAGCCTCCCCACATCATTTGAGCTTTGTAACCTGCCCCGGTAGTTATATAACGAGTTCACCAGGGGGGAAAGAATTCCAAGTACAACACCGTTAAGCCAGATCCAACGCCTGTTAAACCGTACTAGCATACATATCGAAAAGAACACCACAAAAGTCAGAAAGTCGCATAAATACGGTGCTCCTAAGGTTGGTGCCGATACATGACCATCCCAAACCACGTAGCCCCAGTAGCCCCGAGTTGGCCAGAATACGAATTCGGTTATCCTTGCTCCCTCCAGCACTGCCGCCAGCGCATGACTCGCTTCATGACGAAGTGTACCTATCAGTTGGTATACCGGATAGGCAAGGATCCAAAGCAGATCGGTCTTTTTAATTTTTCACCTCCGATAAAGAAATAACCATGGCTTTATAATAAGAAGCACCAAATGGATGAGTTCAACGGCAGGCGGGTCTTCCCGGTCTTCCGTCCTCAGTCCCCGGTTCGCCTCTGACTGTCGGGTAGAGCGGGGGTTTGTTAACACATCTCAGATGTATTTTATTTTCACTGCATTTACCTTTCGATTTTCGAATCATAAGCTAAGATGCCAAATTTAATGACACAAATTTCGCCGAATCTGGAGATGATTGTTCTGTTTATTTCAATAGTTGGCAGAATATTCATCAAAAAGCCGCATAATTTTATTTGTGCGATCCCCCACTAAACCGGTACCCACTTGATGAGCATCAATTGTTGTTACCGGAATCACACATTTACTGGTTGCTGTTACGAAAGCTTCATCGATTGAAGAGAGCTCTTCTGGGTCAATCTTTCTGACTTCAATTGGGAAATGATCTGAAGCAATTTTTAAGATAATCTCTCGCGTGATTCCATAGAGAATATGGGAAGAAGGTGTCACCAAAGTGTCGCCCTGAAAAACAAAAAAGTTCGATCTCGGACACTCGCTGACACCATGTTCAGAATGATAAAGTATATCGAATGCATCCTTCTCGCGCCTTAAAGGTTCAAGGCGAATAGCGTTCATGTAATTAATCGATTTAACATGAGGTAACTCCCGCTGATATTCCACCATGACCAATTTTGCACCCCTTGAGTAAATCGACGCCGGATAGGTTGGGAGCTCTTCGGCAATGATTACAAAATTCGGATGTTGGAGAAAAGGAGCGTCTGAATAGCCTCCAGTCAGTATGAGACGTATCGCTGGATTGTTCAGATCACTTTCCTGTATCAGAAACTCTGCTATTGAAGTAATTTCCCCATCAGGTATAGGCAACTTCAGATGCAACTCTGATGCTGAAAGCCGAAGGCGTTGGATGTGGTCATCAAAGTGAAAGAGCTTTCGATTGTACGTTCGCGCAAAATCAAAAACACCGTATCCTCGCTGCAAAGCAAGATCTGAGACACCAATTACCCCTTTGCTCGTTGCTAGGATCTCTCCATTAACATAACATAATGTACTCATGCCATTTCCTATTTAGTTGATTTTATTGTTCGCCCTTTTCATGGACCATACGTATGCAGAACCCGATAAAGCACTCAAAAAAATCAAAAACACTTCAGACATTGGAGACAAATTAGTGATTCCAATGTGATAATCCCCGATTCGAAATGCTATCATTGTTATAACAAAAAACAATATGCCTTCAATATATGAGTGAATAATAAGAATACTACTCCTTAATAATTTGGATGAAATTAAATGGGACGCTAATAATAGGACTATGATTGACAACGAAGCTAGTAATTGTTCTGAGCTACCTTGTTCAAATGTTAATATCCATGCTAATAAAAATCCCCAACTTGCGCTTGTTATGAATGAAAGAATATACCGCATCACATTATTTTTGTTCATATTGCCAGCTTACGATGCGGATAACTTGCCGGCGCAATGGCGATGGTCAAGTTGAACTGATTGTTATGTGTCATTAGATATCTTTGCAACAATGGCAATGTCAGGAGAGTCCGACGAAATGGCTGTGCCTGCAATATCAGAGTAGAACTCTTCAGCCTTAAAACCATTCTGCTCGAACTCTTCCCTGAGTGATTCCTGGCTGAAATACTGCAGCCAGTTATACACAACCCGAGTTCGCGATTCTTCGATTATCGTGTATTTGTCGAGTGTTACTTTTTCTTTGTCATATTTAAATATGTTCAGAAATCCATAGTAATCACCGGGAGCCCAAAACTTGCTGAGCTGGTTGTGTTCGTATGTTGCTGCTGCCTCTCTGTTATTGAATGTATGCAACGAATGTACATCAAGTAAAACGGAGCCGCCGGACTTCAGAAATTTACGAAACTTGCCAAGCATTTTTTTTCTTTGCGATGGGCTCAATGCGCAAAAATCACAATATATCATTGTAATCAGATCAAATCTATCTTCAGTCTCAAACTCAAGATAGTTTTGCTGGTAATAGTTAATGTCCAATCCTTTTTGATCAGCAACTTCTTTTGCGTACTGAATAGACCTTTCAGAAAAATCTATCCCGGTAACAGCAGCATTTGTTTCTGAAAACAAAGTTGTATATAGACCCGGCCCACAGCCAAAATCAGCAATCTTCGTGTTTGCATCCACTCCGAAATGGGAAATTATCCAGTTTGCAGACCGATTAATGAAATCTTTGTTTCGGGATGCAAGGTCAACAAATTCATTCAAGTGATACGCAAGCATTTTCTTAGATGTATATTCATCAGTCCACAGCTCATCTGCTGTATAAAATTGAAAAGGCTTGGGACGTGAGTTTATTTCTTCTAATTCTTTATACATGGATAACTCCTTACTTCCTTAGGGCAAGCAACGGATGAGCTTTGGGAAGCATCTACCCTGCGGATAAAGGGCACCCGCACGGTTTAGTAAAGAGAAAGTTGTAAAAAGTAAGTAGATTTGATTATAGCCTGCTGCTGTTATTCGTCGGAAGTTAGTCTGCTTACTATTTACTGAACTACTATTTACTGTACCGAAGGCGCCGGGTGGAGCGGGGGTTAAGTGCCTCAATACGAAATCAATATTCGCGCTGCCTTTTCAAGTAATCCTCATTCCAAACAACCAACGCGTTACCTTCCAATGTCGCACCAGCTCGTATGCCACTAACGTCGAGCCCGTTGCGATTAAAACGATCAAGGGATATTTAACCACCACTGGCACATTGATCCGGATCACAAAGAATCCTGTCAATACTGTGAAGGTCATATGCAGTAAATAAAATGGCATTGCCGCTTCGTTGGCATAGCGCAAGAAGCTGTTGACGTGGTTTAGATACCGATGCCCAAGCCCAAGCACAGCCAACGTTAAGGTCCAGCGTGCCATTTCATAGAGCAAACCACGCGCAATCCATGCGGGTGTCCATTCCGTGTAATTGTGGAAAGTTATCATCTGGACCACTGCAGCGAAAATACCGAATACCAAGGCACCCCAGGTCAATTTGTCTAAACCTTGCTGAAACCGCGTATCGCTGGCAATGAGAAATCCATAGAAGAAAATAAGAAAATAATAGATCGGATTCTTGTCTCCGAGAATATTCATCGCCGCGGCAAGTGTCAGCAGAATACCCAGCAGAAGCAGGGTTAAAGGAAAAGGTATCACTTTTCCTAAATTTTCAATCATATGTTTACCTCTCTTGGAACGCGTTGCCTGAAAGATGGGTAAACCGATCAAAGAAAAGGCAAATAGATAGAGGATGAACCACAGATGAGCTGGAGTAAATGTCCCATTCGATCCGTCTAAGTGTGCAAAGTCCATTTGAAAGAAACCCAGATATGCTTCTGCAAGTGAAATGGTCTTGCTGCGCTGGATGTAGGTTGTCAGCGGAATATAGGTCAGAATGCCAAATATGAACGGAACGAACAAGCGCAGGAAACGTTCGCGAATATACTGCCCTGTCGAGCGGACGCCGAGAGCGAAATAGGTGGCGCTTCCCGAAATGATAAACAACAAAGGCATATGCCACATATGAATGAACCCCGCCATTCTGGTTAGGGCGGGGCTGTTGATTGTATCCTTGACATACATGATGGAATTTGGATCTAGAATAAAGATCTGTGCCGCGTGGAAGGGAATTAACAAGAGTACACCCAGTACACGCAACCAATCAATATCATGACGACGTTGGGAAATGATTTTCATAGTGATCCATATCCATAAAAAGATAGAAAAAGGTGCCTATCGGATAGGCTTCGCGTAGCATACTGAGTGATAACTAAAGGTTGTGAAGCACCTGCCCTGTGGGTAAAAAGACCCCTGCAGTCAGATGTTTTTCCCATTCTTCCGTCCTCGGTCCTCGGTCTGCCCCGGCTGTGGGGTGGACCGGGGGTGAAGTATAAAATAATCTGCTCCTTCGTCGCAAATAATCAGTTGTCTCAGATCCCATCCACAACCTCATCCTATGGTTTTTGGGGGAATAATGTCAAGGATGGATCGCCAAGGAAGATTTGCACCGAGAAATGTAATTCCCGGTCTTCTGACCAAGGATGTATTAAAGGGGTATTGACATGTTCCAGTATGGCTTCTCCAAAACTTTTCCCCTCAGATAAATCAAGAGCCACATTATGGCCGTAAGATCCATCTTGATTGCTGCCCATTCCCCCGGACTCGCTGGTTGTTCCCCAGGCCAGCAGAACCTGACTGGTAGGGCTGTATAGAATTGAAGTGAGATAATTTGTTGGGTGATCCAGATTCCCGGTTGAACAGCCGCCCGTGTAGAAAAATACAGTTTGCACCGGGTTGCTCTCGACCCAGTTAATATTGGTGCGGCCGCTGGATTGCCAGGATCCATGGGCGCCGACAAAGGTGAAGTCCGCAACTCCTTCAGATAAGGCCTGGTAGCCTTGTTCAACGCTCATATCGGCGGAGGTGCTGTCAAAGAAGATATGGGCATCGGGTTCTTCGCTGAGTGGAGTCCAGGCATAGGGTCCAGATTGGAGCAGCTTGATATATTTGGTATGTTCTTCCTCGGTGGTGGCCTTCATAAACTCATTAATTTCGAGGTAAGCGCGCGGTATGGTGTATTCACCCTGGCGATAGGCGTGATTTTTTTCAAAATAGCGATTGATCGCCGAGATGGTTTGTGATCGATCGCCCCTGTAGAACGGCAGCAGACCAACCCAGATTTCCCAATCCATTTCACCCTCGTGTATATCGAAGGAAAATTCGTGATTGCCAGGCGAGGTGAACTCTTCTGAGGTCCCGAAAGTGCCATCCAGATCGGCATAATACTGATAAGGAGATCACTTCCTGCTCGCTAGGCGGGATATCTGGATTGGCGTATTCTACTCTGAACCATTGATAGGCGTATGGCACATCTCCGATCAAATAGACGCCGGTCAGGCATTTATCTGTTGAGGTATAGAGGTCAGCTAGATATAACCGGAGATCAACCGGTTTGGTAAATTCATTGCTTTCCTCAATCACAATAAAGCCTTGCTGTTGAAGGTCTTCTTCGAATTGGGTAAGTCCCGGACGGATTCCATCAAGGATCTCAGGATCAATGATCAAAGCTAATGCAACTGATCCGGGTTGGCAGCCTTGATCACCGGTTGCTGCCTGGTCGGTTGGAGTTGAATCCGGCTCAGCGTCCTGGTTGATGGTGTCCAGTGTTGGACTGGGAGTGTCCGGGGAGGTTGTAGGCAGTGTCTGTGATTGGGATTCTTGTCCCTCAGGTAGAGTGCAAGCAGAAAGTAAGAGGAGAAGTGATACTGCGAGGAAGATAGATTTGGATTTCATCATGGGAGAGTCCCTCCGTAGCTGGCTTTTCCTGGTCTTTTCATCCCGGGCCTCGGTCTCCTTGTCAGGGTCGTTCACCCTTCACAAAGCTTGCCCTGAATGGCATGAAGGGTTCTGAACAGGCTCCGCGAATCTTACCGGCGGTCGGGTGCCCCCCCTTGAGCTAAGTCGAAGGGGAGCGTGGGTTAGGTATTCATTTACTTCTAAAATATCAAAGATATTCTTCAAAACCCCTATCAGTCTACTCATCATATCCTTATCGCCATGTATTAACTGATTTCTCAGTAATACATATTTTAGATACGGATGGTAAAAGGTAATTGAATAACCATGCTCGCTGATCAAGAAGCCGAAATGTTATAGGATTTTCTCCTTATATTCATTTCAATAGTGTTCGTTTTTGTTAGTCATGGTCTCAAATACACCTAACCTTAAAGCTCAGTGGCGGACGAGAGCCCGTCCACTGGAGCGCCTTGTTAAGCGTTTTTTTGCGTCAATTCCACTTCCAGTTCCAGTAGGCGTTTTGATCTGTCTTTCAGTCGTTTTGCCGGGCAACCGATATATACACCCCATGGGTCAAGGCTTTTGGTTACGAGCGATAATGCTCCAACAGATGATCCTTCTCCTATTGATACTTTTGGCAAAATCACACATCCAGATCCAATTATGACATGGCGTCCGAGTGTTACCGTTCCCCCAATAGTACCTTTATATTTTTCTGGAACTGTAGGATTGGTTAAATATTTGCCACTGTAATCATCTGTTCTGCTGTAAATCCGAACTCCTTGCGAGAGACCACTGAAGTCGTCCATATGGATTCCATCACCAGCGGACAAAAGACTATATCCTCCGAGATGGATATATGAACCGAGTTTTATCCAGCCACTCCCTGCTGCAATAATGGAGCAATAGCCGTCAATACGGACATTGTTGCCGATTTCGATGTTCTCAAGACCAATGATTGTGCAGTTCTTGGCGATTTGGACGTTGTGTCCAAGTGCTTTGAATCCTGCTTCCTTAAGGTCGTGTTCGTTATAATAGCCTGGATTGAATGGGTTCTTCATCGGTTCTCCTTTTTTGACGCCCATCGGATAAGCTCACCTGGGACCGGGTTAGCTAATAATGATTATAGATTAAGATACTCATAAGGGGGAGGAGAGATCAAATGCCCGATATACAAGGCGCCGGATGGAGCGGGGGTTAGCTGTCGGATTCTATCCAGAGAAGATCCTCTAGGGTCAGAAATTTGCCTTGGTCTACTGCGTCAATAAACGCATCAGGCGGTTTATACTCATGATCTAGTATGTAGTGCAGGATCAAGACTGGAGATAGATACACATTCTTATTATAGTAGATTAGAAAATGACCATGTCCATATACCCTTTGCTGCCGACCTTGCCACTCAGTGATCGGACCTACTTCACCACCTGGATACCATTCATCTTTTCCATGACACAGCTCGCAATCGTGCCACCCATGTGAGCCATCAGAAATACCATGATTTGTTTCATAGGCTTTCCAAAGCCGAGAGATACAATTGGAAGATGTTTCCCCTTTTTGAGGGACGGAATCTCCTAACCAGCCGACCGCAATTAGGGTCAACCCGTCTTTTAGGATCCCTTGTCCCCATTTGTGCCCTTTTTGGATTTGGATTGGGAAGTTGTATGGAGACGGTGGATGGCCTGTCGGAAATTCTGTTAGATCTTCTATATGCATCAGGTTTCACTCGCAACCATTGCTGAAATGCCAATTATTTAGTGAACAACGCGTCAAACTCTCTCAATAATCTCAGAAGCTCTTGGGCTTCCGGAACGTGGGAGTGATAATCGTACTCGCGCATGGCCATCAGGGACACTTGGCTTGAGGACGGCAGATTGCCCGTCTGAGCTGCACTGCGAGCATTTGGGAGGAAGATTGCCTGAAGCCAATGTTCGAAAGGCATAGAGCCGACTGGAGATATGCCTTTCTCTGTTACGATTTTGACAGCACTATCGCGCAGTTCGGCCACGCTAAGGGAGTTGTCCCAGACGCCAGCGTTGTGCATTTCCTTTTCAATCTGATCGAGTTTTTGTAGAATGGTTTCTGATCGTATCATCTGAGTCTCCAGCTAACGGATGAGCTTCGCGAAGCATCTACCCTGCGGGTAAAGGGCACTTGTCCGGTTTAGTAAGGAGTAAGTTTTAATAAGTAAGTAGATTTGAACATAACACAATACTTGCATTTCTTCTGGAATCCAGTCGCCTTACTACTTACTAAACTACTCCTAACTGCGCCGAAGGCGCCGGATGGAGCGGGGGTTAGGTTTGATGTATTCTTCCATTTTCAGAAGAATTATTGACCAAAGGGCTCAAACCAATCAACATTTTCTGCCACCCAGCCAATATCGTTTTGTCCAATTATGCTGATTTTCCACCACGAATATCCGTCTTCATAAATAGGCCCATCAAGGATATTAACTACATCACCTGATTTCAAGTAAACCAAAATTTCCGATTCTGTTCTGGGCAAAGTCCTTACGCTAAGATTATCCCCTTCGTTTGTAATTTTCAAAGATGCCCCAATTTGAAATCGATTAATCATGTCTAGTAATGAATAATCCAAGTTGCCATTATTTGTCCAAAAATCTGCCAGGTATGGATAACCATTTGAATATGTAATTTGCTGTATTGAGTGATCATCCAACATATAAGTATAAATTTGAGGTTCACCACTGCGTTTTGATATAAACGCGATATAGTCTCCGCTCGGTGACCAAAGATTTGGTGCATCAAGATCATCGTGATTAGTTAACCGGATTGGATTAGAGCCATCAATATTGATGATATACATCTCCCAATTTCCATCACGATCAGTTTGAAATGCTATTCTAGAGCTATCTGGAGCCCAAACAAATGATGGTTCCCTTGAAGAGCTATTTGTAATATTAGCTACTCCACCTCCGACTAAGTTTATAACGTAGATGTCCTCGCCCATTGTTGGTGCCGAAAATGCGATTTTTGACCCATCAGGAGATAAACTGAAGGATCGTAAACCATATTCCCTATTTGTAAGTTTTCGTAGGTTTTCTCCATTGGCATCCATTTCATAAATATCTGTAGGAGAGAATGTAAAGAGATCATATTCTTCTTGTGTTAAAAAGTAGATTTTCTTCCCATCGGGTGACCATTTTGGCCACATATTCCACTTTTTAACACTTGGTAATTCTTGGAGATCACTCCCATCAACATTAACTACATAATTCTTGCTCTCGTTCTCATAAAAAAGAGTAAAAGCAATTCTCTCTC
Source organism: uncultured Chloroflexia bacterium (assembly GCA_963783765.1). Taxonomy (GTDB): domain Bacteria; phylum Chloroflexota; class Anaerolineae; order Anaerolineales; family UBA11858; genus B10-G9. Next base: position 481,755 of record CAWAOV010000006.1, read on the forward strand.
CATTTGGATCCCATTCGGCATAAGTTTGGGCAGCACTCTCCTGAAGTAATGGATATATATCAAAGTTTCGTAAATCAAGGATATAAATTCTCCGTTTGGACGGGTTCCACCCCTGCATTCGCGAGATGATTAGTTTATTTCCATCCGGAGAGAATTTATGCAAATCTGCATTCTTGAATTCTTCATCAAGCCACTCTGAAAGATATATAGACGTATCTGTTTTTTGGGGATTAACCAAATGGATTCCACGATCCATGCTTATAAGCATGTATGTATCTTGAACAATTTGATTACTCAATGATGGAGGAGTTTGTGTTGGAGGGACCTTTTCTGGCGTTGATGACGGTATATTTTCTCGGACTGTTTCGGTGATTTGTAATTCTGCTGTTATGTTTGAAATAGTTGATGTTGCTGAAGGATAAGTCTCATTTTCGGTACAGGATAAAGATAGCAATGAGAACCAAAGCACGAATGCATAAGAGACAATTATCCTTTTACTTTTCATAGTTAATTAAGTGTGTTCATCAAACCTAACGGATGAGCTTCGCGAAGCACCCTGTGAAGGGCACCCGCAGCCGGTTCGGCTTGTAGTAAGTTGTAAATAGTAAGTAGATTTGAGCATAGCACAATCCTCGCATTTCTTCTAGAACATGGTCGGCTTACTGCTTACTAAACTACTACTTACTGCGCCGAAGGCGCCGGGTCGGGTGGAGCGGGGGTT